>CAMDNQ010000045.1 GCA_945903265.1 Candidatus Sulfopaludibacter sp. SbA3 | reverse complement strand
TGCAGGTACGCGTACCGCAGACCCGCTTCCGCGGCGGCCTTGGCGAACTCCGGGCTCTTGGCGAACTCGATGCCGTTGGTCGCCGCCTGGATGCTGTTGTAGCCCACCTTGCGCGCGTAGCGGACCGCGTCCAGGAAGAACGGCGACATCGTCGGCTCGCCGCCGGAGAACTGGACCGACATCTGGCGCTTCGGCTTGATGGTGACCGCGTTGTCGAGCACCTGCTTGATGTCTTCCCACGTCAGCTCGTGGACGAAGCCCACCTGGTTGGCGTCCATGAAGCAGGGGTCGCACATCATGTTGCAGCGGTTCGTCAGGTCGACGGTCAGCACCGACCCGCGGCCATGCTTCACCGTGGAGCTGCCGTGGTTGTGGAGCTTCTCGTCGTTGTGCGCGCGGATGTCGCGGCCGGGGAAGACCTCTTCGAGGTGCTTGAAGAATGCCGGATCCATCGCCATCACGTCCTCGAAATGGCCGTGCAGGGGACAGTCCTTGACCATGAGGATCTTGCCGTCGCGCTCGATGATGGTCGCCTTGATCTCGCCGACCTTTTCGTTGAGGAGCACCGAGATGTCCTTCTTGCCGTCGAGGATCTCCTGACGCGCCTCACGCGTGCAGGTCGGGCAGAGGGAGTCGGTCTCCCGCGGCCAGCCGAGCGGCGGCTTGGTCTTCTGGTGCGACTTCAGGAGCGGCTTGTCCGACCAGCGTGGAATGAAGGACGGGTTCTGGCTGATTCGATTCGCGGCGGAGAAGACCTGCCAGATTCCATTGGCCGCGATCGACATTCCCTTTTCCACGTACTTGATAGGCGCGTGCATCTCGATAGATCTCCTTTTCCAGGCCATTTTGGGGCATTTGTGCAGATCTACGCCTGATTTTCAGCGGATTGGCGCCTGGCGGGGGTGGGCTGGCAGGAGAGCGAGCCAAGCGGGATGGCGCGTGAAATACCTTTATATAATGAAATGAGATTGGTTGTCGTCGAACATTGTATTTAACTTATGGGTCAGAGGACGATATAACGATCGATCTCCGATGAAGACCGCGCCCGGCCTGTACAACCCCGCAACAGAACACGACGCGTGCGGCGTCGGCTTCGTCGTGCACCAGAAAGGTGTGCGCTCGCACGAGATCGTCGATCAGGCGATGCGCGTGCTGATCAATCTCGAGCACCGCGGCGCGTGCGGCTGCGAAGCCAATACGGGCGACGGCGCCGGGATCCTCATGCAGATGCCGGACAGGTTCTTCCGCAAGGTTGTGCCGTTCACGCTGCCGGAGGCTGGCGCGTACGGCGCCGGGCTGGTGTTCCTCCCGCGCGATGCCCGCGATCGCGACATCGTCAAAGCGCTCGTCGCCCGCATCATTACGGAAGAAGGGCTGACGCTGCTCGGGTGGCGTGACGTGCCGTCCGACAACGGTCTGCTCGGCGACAGCGCCAAGGCCACGCAGCCGGTTTTCCAGCAGCTGTTCGTCGACTTGTCCAGCGTGCTCAGCAACACGGACGTGTCCGCCGAAGCGGTCCAACCTGCGGATGGACCGCCCAGCCAGCACTGGCCTGTCGGGTCGCCAAGCGACCCGACCCGCGCGAAGGCGGAACGCAAGCTGTATGTCATCCGCAAGCGGATCGAGCACACCGCGGACGCGCTCACGATCAACGCGCTCTCGCGCCGGTTCTTCTACATCGTCAGCCTCTCGGCCAACACGCTGATTTACAAGGGCATGCTGACCGCGAACCAGCTGGGACCGATGTATCCGGATCTCTCCGACCCGGACCTCGAGTCGGCGCTGGCACTCGTCCATCAGCGATTCAGCACCAACACGTTCCCCTCCTGGCCGCTGGCGCACCCGTACCGGTTCGTCGCGCACAACGGTGAGATCAATACGCTGCGCGGCAACATCAACTGGATGCGCGCGCGCGAGGGACTGCTCCAGAGCGACCTCTTCGGCGACGACCTCAAGAAACTGCTGCCGATCATCCGCGAGGGCGGCAGCGACACCGCGACGTTCGACAACGTCCTCGAGTTCCTCGTCATGGCAGGCCGTTCGCTCCCGCACGCCATCCTGATGATGATTCCTGAGCCGTGGGCGAACAACGAGATGATGGACGCCGAACGGAAGGCGTTCTACCAGTACCACGCCTCCCTGATGGAGCCGTGGGACGGCCCGGCGTCTATTGCGTTTACCGACGGGACGATCGTGGGCGCGGTTCTCGACCGGAACGGCCTGCGTCCGTCGCGCTACTACGTGACGAAGCACGACCTCGTCATCATGGCGTCGGAAGTGGGCGTGCTCGACATTCCAGCGGAGGAGATCCTCGTCAAGGGCCGGCTCCACCCCGGGCGTATCTTCCTGGTCGATACGTCAAAAGGCCGGATTGTTGAGGACGAGGAGATCAAGCGGGAGCTCGCGTCGCAGCATCCGTATCGCCGCTGGCTGGACGAGCATCTGATCAACATCGACGACCTGCCGAAGGCCAGGGCCGAGCAGCCGGAACACGAATCGGTGCTGCAGCGGCAGCTGGCGTTCGGCTATACGCAGGAAGATCTGCGCGTGCTGCTGGCGCCGATGGCGAGCAGCGGCGAGGAGCCGATTGGCTCGATGGGGACGGATACGTCTCTTGCCGTGCTGTCCTCGCGCCCGCGGCTCCTCTTCGACTACTTCAAGCAGCTGTTCGCGCAGGTGACGAATCCGCCGCTCGACGCGATCCGTGAAGAGCTCGTCACCGACATGGGCTCGACGATCGGCCCGGAGCGCAATCTCCTGCGCCCTGAGCCGGAGTCGTGCAAGCAGATTCAGATCAAGTACCCGATCATCCACAACGAGCACGTGGCGAAGCTGCGCAACCTGCCGCCCGACGTGCCGTTCCGATCGACGACGCTCTCGCTGCTGTTCGATCCCGAGGAGGATGGTCCCGGACTCGAGCGGGCGATGGCGGCGCTCTGCAGGCGCGCGAGCGAGGCGCTCGCTGCCGGCTACGACATTCTGATCCTGTCGGACCGGGGCGTGAATCCGCGGCAGGCGGCGATTCCCAGCCTGCTCGCCACCGCCGGCGTGCATCACCACCTGGTGCGTGAGGGCACGCGCACGCGCTGCGCCCTTGTCGTCGAGTGCGGCGACGCGCGCGAAGTCCACCACGTGTCGCTGCTCATGGGGTACGGCGCCGGCGTCGTGAACCCGTATGTCGCCTTCGAGACGATCGACGACATGATCCAGCAGCGGATGCTCACCGGCATCGAGCGCGACAAGGCGATCGCCAACTACATCAAGGCGCTCAACAAGGGCATCCTCAAGGTGATGTCGAAGATGGGGATCTCGACGCTGCAGAGCTATTGCGGCGCGCAGATCTTCGAGGCGATCGGGCTGAGCCAGTCGTTCATCGATCGCTACTTCACGCACACGATGTCACGCATCGGCGGCGTCGACATCGACGTGGTGGCCGAGGAAGTGGCGCAGCGGCACCAGCGCGCGTTCGGCCGGCGGCCGGCCGGCGCCGAGGAGCTCGATGAGGGCGGCGAGTACCAGTGGCGCCGCGACGGCGAGTATCACCTGTTCAATCCGGACACGGTGTTCAAGCTCCAGCACGCCACGCGGAGCGGCCAGTACTCGATCTTCAAGGACTACACGCGCCTCGTCGACGACCAGAACCGCAACCGGGCCACGCTGCGCGGGCTCTTCCGCCTCAAGCCGGCCGGCCCCCCGGTACCGCTCGAGGACGTCGAGCCGGTGACGGAGATCCTGAAACGCTTCGCCACGGGGGCGATGTCGTACGGGTCGATCAGCCAGGAAGCGCACGAGACGCTGGCGATCGCGATGAACCGCATGGGCGCCAAGTCGAACACCGGCGAAGGCGGCGAGTATCCGGAGCGCTACGTCCCGCTGCCCAACGGCGACTCGAAGCGCAGCGCCATCAAGCAGGTGGCCTCGGGCCGGTTCGGCGTCACCAGCGAGTACCTGGTCAATGCCGA
>CAMDNQ010000044.1 GCA_945903265.1 Candidatus Sulfopaludibacter sp. SbA3 | reverse complement strand
CGACGAAGTCGTGCACGGCAAGCGCTCAATGCTCGACAAGATGCCGGGCGATCTCTGGCAGAAGCACGCCAACCTGCGCGCGCTCTACGGCTTCATGTACGGCCACCCGGGCAAGAAGCTGATGTTCATGGGAAGCGAGTTCGGCCAGTGGCGCGAGTGGAACTACGACCAGAGCCTCGACTGGCATCTGCTGGAGGACCCGCTGCACGCCGGCCTCAAGCGGTGGGTGCAGGATCTGAATCACACGTATCAGCGGGAGCGATCGCTCCACGAGATCGACTTCGAGCCAGCCGGCTTCAGCTGGATCGACTGCAACGACAACCAGAACAGCGTCGTCTCGATGATTCGCCGATCGCGGCATCCGGACGACTTCACGGTGATGATCACGAACTTCACGCCCGTCCCGCGTCCCGGCTACCGGATTGGCGTGCCCGCAGCGGGCTTCTATCGCGAGCTGCTCAACAGCGATGGCGCGGGCTACGGCGGCAGCAACGTGGGGAACGGGGGGGGAGTGCCGTCCGAGCCGATTCCCTCGCACGGCTTCGAGCATTCGATCACGCTGACCGTTCCGCCGCTGGGGTTTCTGCTGCTAAAACGTTGACGCGCACGCTGAAGCGCGCGCTCTACGTGTTCGGTGTGCGTAGCGCGCAGGCTTCAGCCTGCGCGATCGTCGGCACGCTCGCAATCGCGCCCAGCCGTGTGCAGCTCACCGCGGCCGCCGCGTTCGCGAACCGCAGAATCTGGTCGGGGGGATCGCCGCGAAGCAGCGATGTGATGAACCCGCCGCGAAAGATGTCGCCCGCCCCCGTCGTATCGACGACATCCACCGTGTAGCCAGGCGCTGAATAGAGCGTGTCGCCCGCAAGGAGCATCGCCCCACGGGCCCCGAGAGTGACGCACGCGTACGTAGTGTCCGGCTTCAGCCGGACCTTTCGCAGGGCGCGCTCGAAATCCTTCTCTCCCGTCAGCTCCTGCAGCACGTGCTCCGCGAAGATCGGAATCGTCACTGCCGCGATCAGCTCCTCCGTCCGCGCGCCAACCTTCTCGATATCGCTCGTGACCGGAATCCCCGCCTCGAGGGCAATCGTCGCTGCATAGATCGCGGCATCTCCATCCACGTCGTCCACGTGCAGCAGCCGCGCGCCGCGGATCGTGGCCGCGTCGACGTCCCGGGGATCGAGGCGCATCGCGGGATCGCGGTCCCACAGGACGACACGCTCCCCCTCGCGCTCGTCGATCAGGATGACGGCGTACGGGTTTGTCCCGTCACGGGCCGCTGCGCGCGAGATGTCGACGCCCCGCTTCGTGAGCTCGTCGCGCATGCGCGCGCCGTTCGCGTCGCGGCTGATCGTGCCGATGTAGGCGGTGCGCAGCCCCATCGCCGCGCAGGTGCACAGCGCGGTCGTCGTCTGGCCGCCGGGGGAAACGAGATGGCGCCCGATGCGCAGCTTGGCGGCTGCGCTATCGGGCTGCGGGAATTGCGGAAGGCAGTAGACGTAGTCGACGGAGTTCGCGCCGACGCCGACGACATCAAGAGTCAAAGTACGTTCAGCGGGTTCCAGTGGTTCTCGTGTTCAGCGTGAAAAGCGCGAGGTCGATCGCGTTCGCCATCGCCTCGTACCCCGCGTTGTTCGGGTGGAGGTGATCGCCTGAATCGAACTTCGCGAGAATGCGCGACGGCTGGCCGGGATCGCGGATCGCGGCGTCGAAGTCGATGACCGCGTCGTATGCCTTGCTCGTCTTGATCCAGTTGTTCAGCGCGACACGGATCTCTTCCGTCTCCTTCGACCAGCCCATCGTGCCCTCGTACGGCACCAGCGTGCCGCCGTAGATTTTCAGGCCGGCCGCGCGCGCCCGCTCGATGACCTGCTTGTGGCCGGCAATCAGATCGGCCAGCGGGATCGAGTTGGGGTTCTGCGCCGTGATGCGGAGGTCGTTGATCCCTTCCGTGAACACGACATGCGTGACGCCAGGCTGCGCCAGCACGTCGCGGTCGAAGCGCGCCAGCGCGTTCGGCGTGCCGCCGCTGAGGACGCGGTTGCCGCCGATGCCGCCGTTGGCGAACCCGAACATCGCCCCCTTTCGCGCCATCAGCCGCTTCGCGAGATAGTCGGGCCATCGGCCGTTGGTATCGGGCGTCGAGCCGTTGCCCTCGGTGATCGAGTCGCCGAGACCCGCAATCACCCCGACCGGACCCGCGGCCGACACTTCGACGCGTGTCAGGAAGAACCATCCCGGCGTCGTGGTGGCGACGGGCAGATCAGCGGCGCCGACATGGTTGCCGGCGGTCGACACGTAATTGGTCTGCCGGGCGTTTCCATGCGTCGTGAGCGGCGACATCCCCTCCCCGGTGTTGCCGGGAATGTGCAGGTCCACCACGACATCTGCGAGATGCGGCACCGGCAGGGCGACCGCGTCGCTCAGCATCACCGCGCCTGGCGGGATGCTGACGGAGCGGCGTCCGTCAAACGTGAGCGGACGGCTCGATCCGGCCGCGATGACAGCGTCCTTCTGCCGCAGCGCCACGCCTGCCGCACCGACCATCAGCGGCTCCGTGCCGAACGCGTTGCTGAGCACCGCGCGGATCCGGTCGCCCCCGAGGCTGATGTGGACGATCTGCCGGATTGTCTGGTTGTTGAAGTTCAGGGGCGGCTGTCCCTGGCCCTGCTGCGCCGGCATCGCCGCGCGCGGCACGACCGCGGTGTGCCAGGTGGTGACCCACTGCGTACCGACCTGCGCCGCCGCAGGCGGCTGCGAAACGATCACGAGAGCGAGCACGAGTGCGGTCGCCGCGACACGGAACAGTGCCGGTCCAAACGTCAATGCCATAGCTTCTCCTTCAGGCGGCCGATTATAGGCTGTCGGCGTTGAACTCGTACAGCGCGACCGCCGACGCCGTCGCGACGTTCAGCGAGTCGACGTCGGACGAAATGGGGATGCGCGCGTGGTACTCGCACGCCTCGAGCGACAACTCGGTGACGCCCTCGCCTTCGTGGCCGAGGAGCATCGCCACCGGCCGTGACGCCGCGGCCTCGACGACATCGGGGAGCGGCTGCGCGGACGCGGATGGCGTCAGGGCCACCGTCGCGAAGCCGGCCTCGCGCAGCTCGTCGAGCACGTCGGGCATCGACGCGACGCGGCCGAACGGCATCACCAGCGCCGCCCCCATCGACGTGCGAATCGCCTTCCGGTACAGCGGATCGGCAGTGGCCTCGTCCAGCAGCACCGCATCGGCGCCGAACGCCGCCGCGTTCCGGAACACGGCGCCGACGTTGTCGGCGTTGGCGACCCGCTCGAGCAGGACGATGAGCCGCGCGCCGCGGGCCAGCTCCTGCCACTCCCGCGGCTCGGGACGCTCGCCGACCGCGAGGCAGCCGCGGTGTACGTTGAATCCGGTGATGCTGTTCATGACCGGCGTCGACGCGACGAACACCGGCACGTCAGGGCGCGACTCGAGCGCATCGGAGAGCGCGAGCCTCGCCTGGTCGGTGACCAGCACCGACTTCGCGGCCAGCGTGCTCTCGGTGAGCAGGCGTCGGACGACGAGCCGGCCTTCGGCCACGAACAGCCCGCGGTCGCGAATCAGCTGCGCGTCCGGAATGTTCCGGTAGTCCGCAATCCGCGGGTCGGCGATGTTCTCGATCAGCACGTCCGCTATGGCGCGCGGGTGAGGCGAAGCGCCCTGAGCCGTGACTGCGCAGGCTGCCAGCCGGGATTTCCCTTGACCGCCTCGGCGTAGTGTTTCTCCGCCTCCTCGAGAAACGCGAGCGCTTCGGCGACGAGGCCGAGATGGTAGGCGACGCGCCACGCCGGCGCGCCGAGCGCCAGCGCCGTCGTCAGCTGGCGGCGGGCGTCGGTCATCTGCCCGGTCAGATAGAACAGCGCGCCGGAGGTCTCGTGCAAGCCCGCATGATCGGGCGCGAACTTCAGCTGCTGCTCCAGCAGGCGGCGCGCGAACGGGAGGTTGCCCTCCTCAATCGCGATCTGCGCGCGGAGCACCGCCGCATCCGGGTGCGTTCCCGGAGGACTCAGGATCTGGTCGAGCAGCTGCTGGGCGACGATGGGCCGGCGCTCGTCATAGGCGAGGACCGCGTTCGCCATCAGCGTCGGCACGTGGACCGGGCAGATGGCGAGCTGCCGCTCGACGGCCGCTCTGGCCTGCAGGCACGCCTCGCCGCCGGCGGCGTCACATCCCGCCGCGCGCCGCGCGTCCAGTTCGCGGAGCGCCGCCACCAGCTGCGCTTCCGGGTCGTAGCACTGCTGCTGCTGGATGAGTGGGGCGCGCGCCGCACAGGCGGCCAGCAGGACGGTCACCGCGGCCGCGGGGCAGAGTCGCGAAAAGCGTCGCGAGAAGCGTCGTGAGAAGAATTGCATCATGGGGTGCGGACGACGCTGTCGGCCACCTGAATCATCTGATAGATCACCGGCGCCAGCGTCGACACGAAGATGCCCGGCAGGAAGCAGATGACCAGCGGGAACACCAGCTTCACGGGCAGCGCCTGCGCCTGCAGCAGCGCGTCCTCGCGCCGCCGCTGGCGGAGATCCTCCGCCTGGTGCTGCAGCGTTTCCACCATGCTCGCGCCGACCTGCTCGGCCTGGATGAGCGCCGACGTGAATCCCGTCAGCGAGGTCACGTTCACGCGCCG
>CAMDNQ010000043.1 GCA_945903265.1 Candidatus Sulfopaludibacter sp. SbA3 | reverse complement strand
GCCGCCGTGCCGAGGACGCGGGCGCCCGCCGGAATGACGACGCGCTGCCGGTCGTGCGAATAGACGGGGGTCGTGACCAGCGCGGCGACGGGGCCGGCAAACGACCCCTCCAGGCGGTTGATCAGGACGGTTTCGATCACGGTGCCCTCAGTGAGACGCTGCAACGTGTCGGTGGACCGGATCGGACCGGTCTCCGTCGGCGTGGCCGACGTCTCACTGGCCTGAACGCGTGCGTCGGGTCGCGCGCGATCCGACGCGGACCCGTCCGTCGGCGACGGGACGCTCGGCGTCGCGCCCGTGGCGCGCTGGCTCAGCAACGCCTGGAAGAGCGCGAGTTCTTGCGGGGACGGCATCGCGGGCGACACCATCGCGGGCGACGACGTCGGCGCATTGGCCGGCCGCGTCGACGTCACGCGCTCGGCGTACGACGGGGCGTCGGCCGGCCGCCGGCTGAGCGCCACGTTGTCCGCGAAGAGGCTCTGATAGTCACGCCGTCGCCGATCCTCCGCGATCGGATCGGTGGCCGACGCCTCGCTCACCGCGGGGGGTGGTCCACCGCGCGCCGACGCTGGCGCCTGCGCCAACGTCCGCCGGAGCCGCGCTTCGTCTTCGGCCAGCTGCCGTTGATAGGCCTGGATCCGATCCGGCGGCATGAGGGACGGCTCTGCCGTCTGCATGGCCGCCGAGGCCCGCGGCAGCGGCGCGGCGCGGCCCGTGAAGAGAATGATCCCCAGGATGATGACGGCGAGGCCGACCATCAGCCACATCTGGAGCGATCGCGGGAGGACGCCGCGCGGGGTGGCCCGCTGGTCGTGAATCGGCGCCGCGCCGGCGCCGCTGGTGTCGTGCGAGGCTGCCATGATGCCCCTCCCTATCGCCCGAGGCGCTGAAACGTCAGCGTCTGCTTGCCGATCGCCAGGTAGCCGTTCTCCAAGACCTTGGGGACGACATAGACCCCGTGCTCGACCTGGAAGTTCACGAGATTGGGCGCCCCGTCCCGCACCTCGTAGAGGGCCGGGAGTTCCGACGCGTCGGATTTGATGTAGGTGAACGTGCCGTCCGTGTAGATCGCCGTCACGAAGAACGGCTTCTCGTGGGTCTTGACGCGATACGGGAATGCGAGGCGTGTGGGGTAGGACGCTTTGAAGGCATTGACCTGCTCCTCGGTCGCCTTGGCGGCGCCGTCGCGCGCCGCCTGCGCGTCCTTCTTCGCGGCGTCGGCCATCTGGCGCAGCTCGTCGACTTCGGCCGCGGCATAGAACCGCTTCTGGCCATCCGTCACGCCCTTCATCGAGCCGTCTGGCACGACATAGAGCTTGAGGTCGGCCGTGGCCGTGCCTTCGGTCAACAGAAACGAATAGATGTTCCCGCTCGCCGTGACGAGATTGAGATTGGTCGACGCCCCCGCCTTCGCGGGCTTCACATAGGCGAGGTTCTGGGCGCCGGACACGACCCAGAACTCCTTGTCGCCACACACGAAATCAAGAATCTGTTCGTGGTCCGGGAGAATGATCATCGTCGTGAAGCGGAGCTTCGCGTGGATGGGGACGACCGATCGGGGGTTGTAGGTCACTTCGCGCGTCGTCTGCGCCTCCGTCGCCTGGGCGACGAGCAGCAACGACAGCACGCACACGGCAAGGCAGGATCGGGACATGGCGACGCTCCTTTTTTAGTGGCCGGCGGCTAACAACTCGACGGCCTGACGCAGATCGCGGTCACGACTGATCGTCGCAAGGCGATCGTTGTCGTTCGGGGTGTTCGTGTAGAGCCAGTACGACTCGGGATCGACGTGGAGATTGAGGACTTTCGCCAGGTCGGGCCGCTTCAGGAGCACTTGCTGGCGCGGCAGCAGATGGGTGATGAGCGCGGCTTCCGTCTCATTCAGGTGGAACAGCTCACGCGCGCGGGTCAGGTCCATGCCGGGATTGGCGAGGAAGAACTTCGTCGGGCAGCTCTCGATGACCGTCCGGAGCAGATCGCTCCGTTCGAGATCCTCACTGCTTTGGGTGGCCAGGATCATCGCGGCATTGCGCTTGCGCCACGTCTTCAGTGCGTCGGTGATGTACGCCTTCAGCGTCGGGTCTTCGGCGAAGCGCCAGGCTTCGTCGAGGACGAAGAGTTTCAACTGGCCGACCGACGCCGCGTCGTCAATCGCGGCGCTGGCGCGATGCAGCACGTAGAACAGCAGCGGTGCCAGCAGCAGTGGGTACTTGTCGAGTCCGTCGAAGTCGAAGCACTGCACCCGCTGAAACGTCAGCGTGTCGGTCGGGTTATCGAACAGGTTCGCGTAGGGGCCGCCCTGCACCCAGCGATGGAGGTGCTGCGCCAGACCGCGCGGCATCGTGTTGGCCAGAGTGATCAGCCGCCGCTGCGGCGGATCGAGGGCGTAGATGTTCTCAATCGCCTCGTACAGGTCGCGATCGTCGGTCATCGAGAGCTGGTACTGCCCGCTGGACTGCAGGAGCACCCGGACGAACGAAAACAGGAAGTGCAGATGCTCCCCGGTGGGGGCCAGACAGAACGGATTGATCGTGAAGTCGCGGTGCGAGAGGCCGATGCGCCAGGTGCTGCCGCCGAGCAGGGTCGTGAGCTTGTGATAGCTCCCGCCCACATCGAAGATCGTGGTGATCGGGTCGTACTTCTGCGCGTGCATGACGAGGAAATTCACGAAGAACGACTTCCCCGACCCCGTCGCACCCGTCACCAGCGTGTGCCCCACGTCGTCGACGTGGAGGTTCCAGAAATAGGGGGTCTGATGAGGGGTCTCGAAGACCGCGAGATACTCGCGGCCGTTGAGGTGCGCGCTGGTCCGCTGGCCGGTGTCGAGCGTGAAGAGGAAACTGAGGTCGGCGACGTTCGTGTTGAGGAGCGCCAGCCGCCGCAGATTGTGCGCGCCGTTGCCGGGGATGACCGCCAGCCAGGCGTTCAAGAGGTTGTACGTTTCGTCGTACAGGGCACCGTCGTGCGCGGCAAACGCCTTCGCGCACTCCGCCACGCTCCGATCGAGCCGCTCCGCGTCGCGGTCGTAGAGCACCACAGTCAGGGAGCACTGACCGAAGAAGTGCCCCTGCACTTCCATCGCGGTCAGGCTCTGCCCCAGCTCGTTGACGGTGGCCGAGGCCGAGTCGTCGACGAGCATCTCCTCGGGCTTGGTCTCCGAACTGAGGTAATTGACGAGCGACACCTTCTGATTGAAGAAGTGGCGACGGCGCGTGTGGAGGTCACGCCGCATCGTGGCGTTCGGCACGCGCTGCCATTCGAGGCATGCCACGAACGCGCTGGGGACCGTGTACAGCTCCTGCAGAACGTGCGCAAACGTCTTGGCCGGCGGCTCCTTCATCGTCAACACCTTGACGGTGAAGTCGTCGACCCGCAGATGATCGCGATGGCATTCCAACGCGGAGTCGCTGAGATAGAAATCCAGATGCGTGTCGTATTTCAGGGCGACGGCGTCAGCCTTGTACGGCGTGTAGTTCACCAGCCGTCGCAGCACGCGGAACGCCTCGCCCTTCGCGAGCCGTGTCGGCTTCACGGTGTCGGCCAGTTGAATCGCGAACGCGTCAGCTTTCTGGTGCAGATGCGCCACCGCCCGTCCGAGCTGGTCGGCCAGGACCGTCGTCGTGGCCCGGACGGACAGGCACTCCCGGATCGCCGTCGCGGGCGACGCGGCGAAGCCGCGGAGGCGACGCGACCACGACGGTCGGTCGACGCCGCCCTCGTAGAGCACCACGAGGTAGAGCTCCAGCTCGAACAACGCCTCGCGTTGTGCGGCGAACTGGGCGGTCCGGCGCGTGAGCGCCTCCTGCACGACCGGATGCGGATGCGGCGCGGCCGTCACCACCGGGGCCGGCCGCTTGAGGAGGTATTGGTAGACGCGGAACGATTCGTCGAGTTGCCGGAGCGCCTGCTCGAAGCGATGGGCAATCATCTGACGCTGGGGATGGTCGAGGCACTCGAAGTCGACGCCCTGCAGCCGATAGAGGACGCCGACGGCGCCGGCCTTGGTCAGGAACGTCGTGTCATCCACGAAGCCCCACAGCGCGATGAGACTGTTCAGGGCGCCTGTCTCGCGATAGTCCTTGAGAATGCGGCGGATGCGTACCATGGCGATTACCGCACCTCGATCACGTAGCGGGCGTGCTTCGCCGCGTCATAGCGGGCGCGGCCCATCCCAGAGCGCAGCAGAATTTGCAGCATCTGGGGATCGCGTGACGTGCTCACCCACGCGAACGCGTAGATGACGCCGAACAAGAGACAGCCCGCCAGGAAGCTGTAAAAGAGATTGAACGTCGCGGCGCCGGCCATCAACGCCAGCAGGAACAACCGGCGGTCGACGCCGCAGATGGTCAGCGGCCGATGCAGCGACCGATAGACGGCGCGGTACTCCGGCACGTTGGGAAGAGACATCCATCACCCCCGGATCGCGTCAGAACAACCACGCGAGGAACTGCGTCGAGAAGAGCGCCAGTCCCCCGCCGAAGACGATGCCGCTCACCTGCCGCTTGGCGCCGCCCTCGCCGAACATGAACATCAGGCCGCCAATGACAATCGAGACGAGCGCGAGGGAGCGTGCGAGCGGTCCTGTAAAGGCCGTCTCCAGATTCGACGCCGCCCGTTCCCACGGCGATTGCGCGAGCGCGATCGCCGGACACGTCACGAGCGTGACCACAGCGATCCAGAGATGGCGGATGAGCGCGACGGATGGGCGTGTGCGCGGAGCGGGAGCTGTCATGGCGTCCTCCACAAGTGCTGGTCCGGTCGACCTGGGTGTCGGCTGCCGAACTGGGGAGCGAGGGCCGGTCGCGCGCGAGGGCCGGCCGGTTCAGACGTGTCGTGGTCGGTGAACGCCGGTGGATGGCGGTGGATGCGGGAGACGGGTCCGAACCAGTCATCGGCGAGTGCGATTCACTCCCGACAACCTACGCGGCGGTGTGCAGCGCTGTCTGCCTCGTTTCAGACAGTGTCGCGCGTCCGACAGTTCGCGCACGCGCTGGGCACCGCTGAACGGCGGTGCAACAGCACGGTCAACTCGCGACCCGCACGCGCGCGTCGCCGCGATCCGTCGCGCGATAGCACGCACACGCGGCCATGCGCAGTTTCAGGCGGTTCTTGATGATGATGTGGCCATGGCGATACCAGATGTGGCCGGCGTCCTGGAGCACGACGGCCGCCTCCGTGACCGCGGTGCGCGGAATCCCCAAGACATGCGCCAGGCACTCGTGCGTCAGGTCGAGGGTGTCGGACCCGACACGATCGCCGGCACCGAGCAGCCATCGGCTGAGGCGCTGCGAGGACGAATGGAAACGATGGCAGACGAGCGAGCGCGCCGTCTCGCTGAGCACGTCGTGGGCGTAGCGCAGGAGTGCGTGGTGCAGCGCGCTCGAACGTCCGAGTTCCGCGCGCAGAATTTCGGCGCGGACCCGCACGGCCGCGGTCGCGAGTTGCGCCACGATCCGATACGACGTGGCCTCGCTGTGCAAGACGATCGACAACCCGATGAATCCCTCGCTGCCCACCATCGCGACCTCAATGGCGTCGCCGTTCGGCGTGATCGCGAGGCGCGAGAGGAGGCCGTGCGTCGGAAAGTAGGCGTACTGCACCGGATCACCGGCTTCGTACAGGACCGTCCCCTTCGGGATCGTGACGTGCTCGCATCGTGTGGCCAGGCGCAGCCGTTCGCCAGGGGGAAGCGCAGTGAGGAGCCGGTTCTCGTAGGCCAAGACGTCCCTCCTTCTCGAGGATGCCGAGACGCCAAGGCTCCGCCGTGGCGCAGTATGCGTGCGGTCACCATTCCCTGCGACTGGTCACTGTAGGACAGCGGTCAGGTGCAAGAGCGGATCCAAGTAGGCGGCCGAGCTCGACTTCGCATCACGACGTTTGGCCGCGCGCAGCAAGACGCTGGAGGAGCGGAAGTTAGGGCACGTCAAGCGCTGGGAGCATCGGGTAGACCGCTTCGGACGTGGAATCAATGCCGGTGCTTCGGGTCGGCGATCGTGCACTTTTGACATAGCGGCACTCGACCGCGCGACCCGGATGCTGCATCCACCTGGACGGGATCGTGTGCGTGAACGTTCCGAACGACGGAGCGCCAGCGCGCTCCGTCGCCGGACGCCTGTCTAGGCGACCGCGGTCGCCTCCGCCGCTTCGAACTCCGCGTACGCCTCGAGGATCCGGTCGCGCACCGCGTCCTGCGCCGTCGTGTCAGCGACCGGCCGCAGGAGCGCGAAGCTCCGGCGCTCGCCGTTGACCGAGTACTGGCGCGCCGGGAACGTCACGTTCCGTCCGTTTCCAGTCCGTCGCTCCCAGATGCTGAAGCCGATCAGCTTCAGGCCGGCGAGCGGTGATTCGCCCACGAAGTGCAGTTCGGCGTCGGCGAGTTTGCCGACGGGGTTGCCCTTATCGTTCGGCGTGATCTTGACGGTGATGGTGTCCGAGCTGTGGTTGGTCGTCATGGTTCTTCTCCGTGTTGGGAACCGTGATTGGTTCCTTCACCCGTTGAGGGACCATCACGGCGTCCCACGAGGAGAACAGCGGCGCGGACGTCGCCCGCGGCCACGGCCCGAGCAGGGAGCGTGTCCAGGTCTCCTGGCACGACCGGCCACGCCGGTGTCTCCCTGCGGGCTGGTGGTCGACGACGGGCGACGTTCGCGACGCGCACGCACACAGACCCAACCCGTTCGGCACCTTCGCAGTCCGCGAACGACGTACTGCGGCGACCGTGTCGGGAGACGAGCGGCGAATTGATCAACCGCGAATCAACCGTGTGCTTGAGAGCGCCTTCGGCGCGGCAGCGGAATGTGTAGCGGCCAGGACGGGATCGAGTTTCCGGCGGAAGAGCACTCGGCGGCACCGGGGTTCGTGAGTGGGGTCGCCAGACGAATCTGGGAACGGCGTGACCGGACGTGGACGCGGAGCCCCAGATGCCGGGGGACCGTCGCCGATGGCCTGGCGATAGGCGACATCCGGCCGCTGGCGCGCACTGCTCGCGAAGCTCACCCTCGCGGCGATCGATAAGGAAATGTACCTGCAGTGGCAGGCCCTGTTTCGGTCGCTGTGACCGGGAAAGCCAGTGCAGCTCGATCTGATTTGGGCACTCGAGCGAAAGCCAAGCAGCGGCGAGCCGGAAGGAGTGTGATTCCATTCCGTCAGCCCACATCAATGTTCTGCCGGTTCCACGTGTCCAGAACCCGCAGGGTCTTCTCTAGGAACTGCGCATCAGCCAGCCGCGGAATGCCGCCAGGATTCAACCGACAAATCTCCCAGCGTTGACGGTAACCTCCAGACCGGTTCGGGTTCGCGGCTTTGTTCGACTCGGGCAGGATATCTGTGGAGTCTGACAGGCGAGGTCATACGCCCGATGTTCGCCTGGACGGGCGAACTGGCGGCCGGCTTGAGGCGACTTCAAGGGGAGATGGTGACGGGCCCGCTCACACCCAAGGCCCTCCTGGACTCCACCGCCCCGTAACACCGGCCTCGGCTCGCGCTCGCTTGAGCGGCACGCGAAGGAACGTCCTCAGCTCTGACACGAGTTGTTCGAGGCTCTCGAACGGCGCCTGGCTGCGGCGCGCAAACGCTTTCCAGTTCGCTTGCGCAGCCGCGTCGTGAATGAAGGTGTCCGTGAGTGCCACGAACTCATCGCCCGGGATCGCGGTTCCGCGCCGATGGAACGTGGCACGGATGGCCTCGACAAGGCTAGCCCCATCGAAGGCCGCGCGTCTGGCCGCGACCGCGATGTCGGTGAAGTCCTTCATCCGGCTGTTCGAGATTCCGAGATCCACCATCGCTTCCACTTTTTCGGCGACGACCGTCTCAATCGGGTACGCCAGAACGCTCGGGGACGGCATGCCCTCAAGGAGCGTCGGGAACTCGAGGTAGGTCGCTGCCGGGGTGACGACATCGCCGAACCCGACGTCGATCTGGATAGGAATGCGTGCACCGGCAAGGTGCGCCTGGAGCGTCGCGCGCATCCCTCCGTGGCGGTTGTCTTCGCGAATCGCCTGGACCCGCAGCGTGCTCAGATCGAATATCAGGCCGTCATCGGCGACACTGGTGGCAACGATGTCGCGAACGACGGCGTCGACCGCCCGCTCAGTGGCCTCGCCTGTACCCAGGAGGTCGAGGTCTCGCGTGGGCCGATACTGTTCACCGATGCGCGCCGCGAACAGCATCGCCCCTTTGAGGGTGAAGCGCTCGCGGTGTCCGGACTTCGAGAGCCTGTACAGGAAGCGCTCGGCCGCGTAGTTGACGAGCGTCAGCGTGAAGTCTTCGCGGCGTGTCTTGCTCAGGGTGAGAAGTCGGGCACGAACAGATGCCCCGACATCGATCGGTGTCTTGCGCGTCACACCAGACCATCCCAGTAGGGCCGCATCACCTTCGCCAGTCGTAGCCGCTCGGCCTGACGCCACAGTTCATCGGCTGTCCCCTTCCGAAGGCGTCGGTAGTCCCTAAGTGCTTCGACGGCCACATCGACGCCGACCTTGCTGCGAAACTTGAAGCAGTCCACGACCGTCCTCGCTGGACTCGTCACGCGGACAGACACTCCGTCGACATCGTGTTCCTCGATGCCATCGGTCAGCGCATTGCCTGAGATCCGAACAACGCGAACCAGCGTGAAGTCCACCCGCGGCGTGCCCATCCGGCGGTCGACCGCCAGCCACACCTCGCGCGGGTTCTGGGTACCGAGGCCGTGGAACCGAAGCGCGGTGAGCAGGCAGAAGATCCCGTGAGGGACACGCTTGGCGACTTCCGCCAGCGTGTGGTGCTCAGTGGCCTGCAGCGTGGGCAGCGCGTACAGCCCGCGGCCGACGCGAGTCAGTTCGCCCTGCTGAGTCAGCCGGCGCACATGCTCCGGATGGACGCCGGCGCTCACGGCTTCAGACAGTCTGAAGAGGGGCCTTTTCCGGGCCAGCTGACGGATGCGCTCGCGGGGTTCCATAGCCCGTGTCATTTTACTACCACTTGACAATAAGTGGTCGTTATTTGACACACCACCATTCGCGTCGGGATGACGAAGATTCGAACCTGCGACCCCCTGACCCCCAGTCAGGCTCGACGTCAACAGAGGAGCGCTAAGGCAATTGCCTCGCGCCAGTCGCTGGGCCCTCGCCGCGACTGCGAAACGCCCGAACCTTGCCGGATCCTCCGGGGCGTCCCGCGACGATTTCATCGACAAGGCGGTCCCACGCCCCAAGAGCCCGCTCCAATTCAGCGGTGTAGGCGTGCTTGATGTAGTGACGAGCGGTCACTGTATAACGTGCATGGTTCAGCGCACGCCCGATGGTCTCTTCGCTGAAGCCGAGAGCAGCGAGCCGAGTCCCGACGGTTCGACGAAGATCCTTCCACTCATAGGCCCCGCCGGTCAGTTGCGAAAGTTTCCGGTAATCATCCGACCAAGCGGTCAGGCCAGGGAACACGCATACCTCCGCGTCGGGAACTTCCTTGCGGCGCCTCTCGAGAAGGGCGAACGCCGTCGGCGGAAGCGGTACCGAGTGCGGCCGACGGTTCTTTGTGCGACCGCCGGCGATGTCCCAAATCCTCGCGTTGAAGTCGACCTCGCTCCATTTCATGCCGATCACTTCCTGACCGCGCTGACCGAGCAACAGCCGCAGCCGGATGGCGTCCGCCGCGCGTCCGGGACATGCGGTGAGCCCCTTCCAAAGCACCCGAATCTCGTCGTCCGACAGCACTCGGTCTGAGGCTTGCTCCTGAAAGCGCTTCATCATTCGCGCGGCAGGATGGGCATCGACCAGCGAACGGTCGAGTGCGAGCGTGAACAACCTTGAAATCAGCGCCTGAACGCGATTGACGCCGGTGGTCATGCCTTGGCCGGCGAGCTTGTCGAGGAGCTCATGGACGTGAACACGAGTGATGGACCGCAGCGGCATCTCACCCCACGCCGGCAACAGATACTTCCGGATTTTCGCGACGTCGTCCTTCCAGGTCTTCTTCTTACCTTGGGCGAACCTTTCGTAGAGCTTGGCGAGGTCGGCAAACGCGTAGACGGCCGGCGCGGCAGGTGGCGGGAGCTTGGCGGTCTCCCGTTCAGCGCGCCGCTCTGCTGCAGGGTCGCGGCCCTCAACTTCTAGGGCGTGCCGTTTATCGAGGGCCAGCGCCCGCGCGTCCGCGAGCGAAACCGCCGGATAGGAGCCGAGCGTCAGCCATTGGGGCTTACCGGCAGACCGATACACGAAGTTCCAGGTCTTGGCGCCCGTAGGCGTCACGCGAAGAACAAGGCCGCTCGTCTTACTGTCGAAGTAGTTCTCGCGGCTCGTTGAACGAACGCTCGCGACGAAACGATCCGTCAGCGATTTCGTCGGCATGGCTGCCATGTTAGCCCACCGTTAGCCCGAAGGCAACATGGGCACCACGCCAGACTCGAGCCATGCTCGAAACATGGCTTATT
>CAMDNQ010000042.1 GCA_945903265.1 Candidatus Sulfopaludibacter sp. SbA3 | reverse complement strand
ATGGACCGGACGATGCTCCGCCGCTCCCGGTACCGCAAGACGATGTATTCCGGACGCATGATTACGTGGGCCCACTGCCTGTACCTTCGGGAGCCGGAGACGGTTGCCGGCGGCGCGGACCCCGGCCGCCGGCTCCCCGGTCTCATGGCCAGCGCCCTCGCATTCCACCATTACGATCTCGCGCTGGAAATGACGGGAATGTTCGAGCAGGCGCAACTCCTTGGAACGCCCGAGGTCAAGGAACTCAGGAGAGAGGTGGAGCGCTGCGCCGCCAGCAGATTGGCTGTCGTCGGATCGCGGACGCGCAGGACCAGCGTGGAGGAGGATCTGATGGACCGCGCCTTCCGGGACAAGACGTACGCCGACTAGGGCCGTGCGTCAGGCGCTCGCGACACTCCTGTTTGCCGGAGCCGTCGCGGGGGGCATCGTCTTCTTCGGCACGCGGGACCTCGAGAGCTACGAGCACGCGTTCTTTTCACTGGACCGCGGAACCGGGGTGGCATCGGTCCACCTGCTCGGCCATCCCGTCTACACATCGTCGGTCGGACTCGGCGTTCGCTTGCCGCTCCAGAGCAGCTTCGGCGCGTCACCCGCCGCACCTGCCGCGCGATTCCTGCCCGCGCCCGTCAGCTACTGGCTGCTGATCACCTTCTCGTTCGCCTGCACCCTCCTCGTGCTCCGCCACGCCCTCGAACCACTGTGTGGGCGGCTCGCCACATGGATTGCCGCGCTCCTGGTCTTCTGCTCTGTCCCGATCGTCACGTACGCCGTCTACAACGACTGGCCCGATGTGACCTTCACGTACTCCGCGATGATGGCGTGCGTCTTCGCACCACAGGCGCTCCTGGCATCGCTGGCGGCGCCGCGGCCGGTCAGGGCGCGCACGATCGGCGCGCTGTCGGTCGCCGCGCTGGCATGGGGGGCCGTTGCCCTGTCCCATCCCGGGTACTGGGCGCACCTCGCGGTCACGCTTGTCTGTGGCGCCGGACTGGCCATGGTCCGATCCGATCTGCTCTGGCGCCACAGACTCATCGCCGTCGCGCTGCTGGCGGTCGTCACCATGCTTCCCGTCGCGGCGCAGGCCCCGGACATCCTGCGCGAGCTCAATATTCCAGGCGCCGACACGTCAGCCATCGGCCGGTATACCGAGCCTCAGGAAGGCGCGCTCGTCGCCGCCAACCTGTTTCCATTCGGCACCCTCGGCCCGCGAATGCCGTTCTCGCATCTGCTGCTGGCCTTGCTGTCGCTGGCGATGGGAGCCACGATCGCCGACCGCGTGACCCGCCGGCTGGCGGTGGGAGCGGGGCTGGCGTCGGTCGTGCTCGCGATTGGCGCTGCAAGCCTGCCCGCCGGTTCGACGGCGTACTCGCCAACCGCAATCTGGACACTGCGCGATCCCGCGGCCGGCTTCGCAATTCTCGCCGCCGCGGCCGTCGTCGCCGGACTGCGGAGCGGCGGGACTCGCCTTCCGGTTCAGCGACTCGCACTGACCGCGCTGCTCGTTGTGGCGCTGCAGGGCCCGGTCTATGCCGCGCGGCTCGTCTTCACGAACGTGGCCGACCCGGAATCGGTGGATACCCCGACGCAGTGGGACAACCAGGGCATCTGGACCCGCGACATGACGTCACCCGCGGAGCGCGTCCGACTTCGGGGACTCGCGCTGAATACGCAGCCCGCGGGTGAGCGGCTGGCGCTCTGGCCCGGCGTGCGCGAAGCCATGCGCACCGACCGCGTCCCCGCGACCGACTTTGCCGATGCCGGCTACACGCTGGTCAGCGCCTGGACCAAACAGCGGACGATGCGCGGGCTGATCCGCCCGAATGAGTTGCTGTTCAGCCAGACAGTGGAACTCTCTGCCGACATCCTCTGCAGCGCCGAGGCGATCGCCTTCCTGCAGCTGCAATACCTCGTCGCGCCGCCCGCCACGACCTGTGGACCGTGGACGCCACTCTCAGGTGTGCGGATCGATGAACGTTATGCGCTGTTCTCGGCCGGCGCCATCGACGCCCGCGTGCGAACGCTGGCGGCGGCTTCAGCGTCCGATCGGCTGCGCCTGCAGCCCGCGCTGGTCGAAGGTTCGCCGCTCCTTCGCGCGCTGACGCCGGTGAACGGAAGCGCCGTCCGGCTTGAACCGTCTGGCGCCCAGGTACAGCTCGACGATCCGGCCGCCATGGCAGACCTGGCGCTCGTCCTGCCGGTGGCGTACGACACGGCGTGGCAGACGTCCGATGGACGCCTTCAGAACATCGGCGGTCTTCTGACGCTCACGGATGTCCGACAGCCTCGCGCGTCGCTCGAGTGGGTGCCGGACCGGGTCGCCTGGCTCCGCGCGGGTGCAATGGCACTGGCCCAGATCCTGACGCTGCTCGGATTCATCGGCCTGGTTTCCGTCCCTCCCGTACCGGCTGCCGGCCTGGTGCCGTCAGCCCGCGTGGCGCAGCTGCGCACGTTTGCCGTCAGGTGGCGGGCGATGACCGTCGGCGCTGTCGGTCGCCCGTTACGCCAGCCTCGCTACTGGCTCTACATCGCCTACACAGCCGGCGTGGTCTGGGCAGTTCCGTGGGTGACCCAGGATGCGAATCGCATCACGCTGGCGGGCGCACTACTCCTGCCCGTCGTCGCGCTCGGAACGGCAAGGCTCACGCAGCGCGACGCGGTCCATACTGCGGTCGGCACAGCGGTCCTCGCACTGGCGCTCTTCTCTGTTGGCGTCCGGGGTAGCCTCGCCTCCGACGCGCTGAGCGACCCGCTCTTCTGGGGGGTCGTCGGAGCGGCCGCGCTGCTCGCGTCGCTGGCGACACGCCGCTGGCGCGTCGCGGCGCGGACGCTCTCGGCAGTTGCCGGTGCGACGATGATGACCGCTGTCCTGCTGGGCACATCTCCCGGTGTTGAAGCAGCGCGCGGGATCGATCCGCTCGCGCGTCAATTCGGACTTCCGGCAGCGCTCAGCCTGCTCGCGCTCTGTCTTCAGGCCGTCGCGCACCGGGACACGCACCGGCGGGACACGTGGCACATCGGCGCGGCGGCGCGCGCCGCGCTGCTCACCGGCGTGGTGCTGATTCTTGCGGGCGGGGCCAGGCCCGAAACCCTGTGGCTGGTCGTCGTCGGTGTCCTGCTTGGACTCACGGAATCACGCCGCGGGAGGAAGCCGGACCGATCCTAATCGGCGAGGACTCAAGAACCTGCCGCGCTGCCAGTCGAAAAGTGGCTCAGCCACCACATCGATCACCTGGTGGCGGTCCGTAGAGTCGCGTAACGGCTGACGAATTCCGCGGAGGGCGCGGGGAAGCTTGCGCTTCACTTCGCAACCACCACCAGCGTATTCTTCGCTGTCGCCCACGGGATCGCGTGGCGGAAGCAATGCACCACTCGTGCATCCCATCCATGGACGCCGCACACCTTCAGCAGACTGTCTTCCGTAAACAACTGCTTGTGATAATTATTGACGCGCGGGAGGGGGTCCTTCTTTAGAAAGCTCCGGTGATTCTCCTCGCCATACAGCACGAGGACGCCATCTGGCGCGAGGATGGATCGCAGGAAACCAAAAACCGCAGACAGATCGAGCGCGTGCGTCAACAGGTGATTGACAAGCACCACGTCATAGGTGGGGGGATCGAAAGGGACTCGATTCAACTGCGGCGGGAGGAGCGCCATGTGCGGCAATCTGAGATCGTGCTGCCC
This sequence comes from Candidatus Sulfopaludibacter sp. SbA3, assembly GCA_945903265.1. GTDB lineage: Bacteria > Acidobacteriota > Vicinamibacteria > Vicinamibacterales > UBA2999 > CAXNKG01. The sequence goes on along the minus strand of CAMDNQ010000042.1, from coordinate 10,518 downwards.
GTAACGCACATTCGAGTCAAAGTGATCCAATCCGTAGAGATCGGTGATTCCATGCACCTCCCGCAGGCGCAGAAGGTGCATCCCGCATTCCGCGCGAATGTTCAACACCCGGTGGTGCGGGGCGAACACGAGTTCCCGGTCGAGCACCTCTCCGAGTGCCGCCGCGTAGAGTGTCTGTTGTGTGATGAACTGCTCGGGCGGAGGGTAGACGGCGTATTCGCGGTGTTCCAGTTCTTGGAACGCGTCATAGTAGGTCTGACTGACAGCGGCTGATTGTCGGCGTCGCGCAAACACCAACCCACATCCGGAGCAGGACGCAAATGCCGGGTCGCGCACCAACACGTCCTCGCCCCATTTTTCATGATCGGCGGGCTTGAGGTCGGTGGCGAGTGCCAGCGGGTGCAACGCAACCGAGTCGCATCCGGGGCAGGTGGTCAGCATGGTCATGTTACGGCTTCTCCTTCACTGGCGAGTTCAGGGAGGGGCAGTTGCAAGAAGACAAAAGACCGCGAGCCGATGTGCGGTCTCCCGAAGAGGCCCAACCACCAAACGGTTGGCCGCCCCATCACCGGAAACACTCGAGATTCTGCGGACCGAGCCGGCGGACCGGTTGCAATGCCGTGTTCACGAACAGCTTTCCGTCGTATCCATCGACGGCTCGGAAGTTCTCCACAAGGTATTGATAAATGCGCGGATACCGCTTGAAATCGGCCAGCAGCGGGTCGGTTGTGGAAAATGCGAACGGCACCCGCTGGCGAGCCAGCAGGGCCAGTGATTCGGCCTCGCGCGCGGGATCGGAGCGCCAGGCGAAATGCCACAGCACGTGCCCGCCCGCGAACGGCCGCTCGGTGTAGTAGTTCACATCGAACGGCGTCGATCCCGTCACGAGCAGGCGATCGCCCGGTGCCGTGCACTCGTAGAGATAGCGGAAGGTCGCATTCGCTGCGGCAGCGGGCGGTGAAGCCATCAGGCGCGTGAACGCTTCCGACGTCCGCTCTGACAGCCGTGCGGGCTCGTACATCGGGGCCTCTCTCGTCCAGACGACAGCCGCGTAGCCGGTCAGCAGCAGGACGACAAGCGCGGCGAGCCGCAATGCCGCAACACCACGCGCGAGGAAGCGCCCGGCGACGGCAAGCGTCAGCGGCGCGACCACGACGAGATAGGACGGCTGCCGGAAGAGCGACAGGTCTATCACCACGAGCAATACACCCGCCAGCAGGAGCCCCCGCCCGTCGCTTCGTGCGACATCACGTTCGACGTCCCGCACGCCCGCTGCCGTTCGCGCGCGCCACAGCATGAGTCCCCCGGCGGCGATGAACAACAGGGGCACGGCGAGCATGACCTGCGTCAACCATCGGAGCGCGTTGTCGGGCGCCGGAAGGCCAAGCCGGATCTCTTCGAGCCGATCCCATTCGAATCCCCTGCCGTCGTTGATGTACGGATCGAGCTCGAAGAGGCGGGTATCGAACATATCCTGGACTGCGTACTGGAGGCGGCCCTGCTCGTCTCTCTCCGGCAACTGACGCAGTGCGTATTTCGCTTCCAGTTGCCGCTGCCTGGCGGCATCCACACGACCGGAATTCCAGATGAACGCGACCACGCCGGGTGTCGGCGCGGGAGGCTGCGCCCGGAGATCGCGCCACGGGTTGATGTGCAGAAGCGTTCGATAGACGAATCCCGGCGGCGCCTCGTACATCTGCAGGCGCGCCTCCGTGTACGGGGCCAGTCCTTCAGTCGTCCCGACAGCCACAGCCCAGGGAGCCAGGACGACTGCCGCGGCCAGGATTGCGGCGGATGTGTGACGGACGGCGATGCCGGCCCACGCGCGCGGCGGCATGGCGGCGCACACCAGCATGCCCGCGGCAATCGCGGTCTCCGCGATGTACAGGCCGTAGTCGTGCCGGAAGAGAAATCCGGCGGCGCCGGCGCAACCGAGCGCGGCGGCGCGCCACGCGCCGGGCTGGTCGGCGTAGCGCCAAGCGCACCAGAGGGCCACGGGAAACACGATGAGCTTCGTGTAGTGATACGAGGGCGTCGTGGAGAGCAGGAGGAGCGCGACGGCCAGCGTCGCCAGCGACGCCACGATCGATCGCGAGAGCCGCAGTCCAAGGTGGAACGACAGGACGACGCCCGCCGTGATGAACATCCAGTGAACGAGGAATTCCCCGATCAGCCGGTAGCCCGCGAGCCACTGCGCCGCCATCGACAGATACGCGCCGGCCGGTGTCCCCGACTCGAAGAAGTCGCGGTACGGGTGATCTCCGGCGAGGAGCGCCATCCCCTCCGAGAGCATGAGCAGGTTCGTGTCGTACAACTGCCCGCGCGCGTTCATCACCAGCACGATGGCCGTCGCCACGCCGACCGCCAGGCCGTGAGCGATGCGCGCTTCCCGCCGCATAGGGTCGCAGTCTATCGTGTATACGATGAAATTCCTGTTCGTGGCCAAGCAGCAGAAGAACGCCGAGGCCTTCCTCGCCACGCTGAAGGCGGTCGTCGAGCGCGGTCACGACGTGACCATCGCCGTACAGGAGTGGGACGACGAGCGGGATCGACGTTTCGAGGAGGCGATCAACTCGCCTCGCCTCACGGTGCTGCCCTGCCCGTCGGCGCGCATGGACGAATGGAGGGACGTGGCGCCGGTGGTGCGGCGGCTGCGCGACGCCGTCCACATTCTCCAGCCCGCGTTCGCCGAATCGTCGGTGCTGCGGCTGCGGATTCTCGACAAGGTGCGGCAGGAGCTGGCGCTCGACGCGACAGCCGACACGCTCGAACGCGAACTCTCGACCATCGCCCCGCCGCAATTGCAGCGCCTCGAATCCGTACTGCGGCTCGCGGAGCGCGCCATTCCCACCTCGGAACTGTTCGACGAGTTCCTGCGGTCGGAAGCCCCGGATGTCCTGTTGATCTCGCCGCTGGTCCATTTCGGATCGGCCCAGGCCGATGTCGCGGCGAGCGGACGGCGGCTCGGCATCCCCGTCTGGATGCTGATGTTCAGCTGGGACAATCTCAGCACGAAGGGCTGCATGCACGTCCCGCCCGACCTGATGTTCGTCTGGAACGAACGTCAGCGGCGCGAGGCCGAACAGCTCCACCGCTTTCCCGGCTCGCGCGTGGTGGTCACCGGCGCGGCGCGCTTCGACGAGTTCTTCAGCCTGCGGCCCCGCATGACGCACGCGCAGTTTCATGAAGGCATCGGACTCGATCCCGCGAAACCGACCCTCCTGTATCTCTGTTCGTCGCGTCTCATCGTTCCGCAGGAGCTTCCCTTTATCCGCCGTTGGCTGAGCGGCCTTCGCGGCGCCGCCTCGGACGTGCTGCGCGGCTGCAATGTGGTCGTCAGGCCGCACCCCGACCTGCCGGCGCTGGGAGGCGAGCTCCGGTTCGAGCGCTGCCGCTGGTCCGGGGAATCCGAGCTGGACGGAAAGGTGGCCAGGCCGTTCGATGATGCGGCTGCGCTCGTGCTGCGGACCTCGTACAAGGAACCGTACGGACTCTACGAATCGCTCGCCCACAGCACCGCCATCGTCGGACTGAATACGACCGCCGAACTCGAGGCGGGCATCGTGGGCCGGCCGGTGTTTACGATCCATCCCGACGCCACCGGTGACGACGGTCCGCGGCCGACGGTGCATTTCCACTACCTGACCCGCGAGCACGGAGGCTTTGTGTCGTCGGCCTCGAGCCTCGACGAGCACCTGTCCCAGCTGGGCGAGGCGCTCGCCGTGCCGCCCGATCCGGCGCCGATCAGGTCGTTCATCGAGTCGTTCCTGCGTCCGCTGGGGATCGATCGGACGGTGTCGCCGCTGCTTGCGGAGGAACTGCTTCGGCGCGCGCAGTCAGCAGAGCCGCTGGAGGCCGTCAGGCCGTCCGGCGCCTCGCTGGAGCCGAGCGATCTCGTCGCCGGGGATGCGGTCATTCCACTGGCCTACAAGGAGAGCCGCATCCTCGTCCACGCCACTCCCGAGACGCTGCACTACGCGGTGGATGGCGCGGTCCGCCTGGATCAGGCGGTGGTCAAATGGCTCGACCGGTGGGTGCGAATCGGCGACGTCGTGTACGACATCGACGCGGGATTCGGGGCCTACGTGCTCCTCGCCGCCCGCCAGCGCGGCGCCGTGGTCGTGGCGTTCGAGCCCGGGTACCGGGCCTATGCGGCGCTGTGCGACAACATCGCGCTCAACGCCTGCCAGGGCGCCGTCATCCCTGTGTCACTTGGCGTGTCGGGCAACGCCTCGGTCGCCACGATCAAGTACACGCGCGAGTTTCCCGGCGGTCCCCGCCACGCGCTCCAATCGACCCGCTGGCGCGCGAGGCCTGCCGACGCCGTGGTGCCTCACGCACACTCCGTGTGCGCCATCACGCTTGATGCGGCAGTCGAGCAGTTCGGGTTGCCGCCCGCGAACCACCTTCGTGTGTCCCACACGGTGTCCGCGGCGGACGTGCTGCAGGGCGCGGAACGAACGATCGCGAATCCCTTGTTGAAGAGCCTGTGGCTGGTCGTCAGTCCAGCCGACGAGGGGGCGATTGTCGAACGCGTCCGGGCCGCGGGCCTTGACGTCGCAATCCGCCGCGTGCGGCGGACGTCCCTGCAGATCGTGTTCAGTCGTGAGCCAGTCGAGGCCGCGGCGCACGTGCCCGTGCCGGACCAGGCTCCTGCGCCATGAAGGACCAGCCCGCGGCGCCAGACGATCTCGCCGCGCTGCTCGATGACGTGCGCCAGATGCGTGAAGACGTGGAGACCCTCGCCGAGCGGGTCGCGTCCGCGCGCGACTGCGTCGACGAACTCCTCGATCTCGAGCGGCAGCGTGCGGGCGAGCTCGCAGCACTCGCGGGCATCCCGCGGGCTCGTCTGCTGTCGTCGGCCATTGCACTGAGCGGCCGACCGACCGAACGGATGCGGATCGTCCGTCTCAGGGCGGGCGACCCGGTCGAGACACCCTTTCGGTCGACCGCCGGCGTGATCCGGTGCGCGACCGACGCGCCTGACGTCCGCGCCCTGTGGGAGCGGCTGCTGGCGAACGAAGCCGCACACGAAGATGACATGCTTCGCGGTCTGCCGAGCACGATTCTGGATATCCCGGATGCGGCGGTGTCGAAGGACGACCGGGGCCTTCACATCGCCCTCGAACGCCACGGAACCGCCGCGCCGCTGATCGCCGTCCCGCGGTTTACCTTCGACTACCCGCCGCGAAAGGTCTACAACTTCGGACACTGGCTGCTCGACTGCCTGCCGCAGGTCGTGGCGCTGTCGACTGTTGCCCCGGACGCCCGGTATCTGCTGCCCGACCCATGCAAGGAATATCAGGAGGAGACCCTCGCCCTCGTCGGCATCGAGCGGTCGCAACTGATTCCGTGGGACGGTTCGACGGTCCACTGCCGGCGGCTGCTGGCATTCGAGTCCGACGGCCGCACCGGCGGTGGCCGCCCACTGTCTGCCTTGATGCAAGCCAGGAAGGTGCTCGCCTCGCGCGCGCCCGCCGCCCCGGCTCCCCATCGCCGCGTTTATTTCTCGCGCCGCGACGCGCGCCCTGACCGGCGATGGACGACAAACGAAACGCTCGTGGAGCGCCTCTTCGAGGCGAGGGGATTCGAGGTCCTCTCCATGCAGACGCATGGGTTCGAACAGTTGGTACGGGCCTTCGCTGAAGCGCGGGTCGTGGCCGGCGTCAACGGGGCTGGCCTCGCCCGCATCCTGTTCTCTCGTCCAGGCACGCATGTCATCCTCCTGTTCAGCGACAGCCTGATGCGATGGCATGCCACTGAAGGAGGCGCCCGCTCGGAGTGGCTGGACGAGCGGCGGCCTGCCGATCAGCTCAGTGCCCTCGGTGACTCTCCTCGCGTGTACGCGCATGTCGCCGCCGCCTTCAACCAGGTGTCGCACGCCTTCGTTGGCGGGGACGAAATGCCGATCGACCGTCTGGGGGCATTTCTCGACGAAGTGCTCGAGGGCGTCGGCGAGTGACGCCGGACGCGATCCGTGCACTACGCGGCGAAGTCCGGACCGCGCGCAAGGGGCTGGCACGCCTGAGGGCGGCCCTCCAGGCCTTCGAACGCCAGGCGGATCAGCTCCGCACCCTGCAGGCCATCGAGGGCCATGTGGCCGCCCGCGTCGCACAGCTGGAGCGCGTCCTGAATCTCGATGATGTAACAGCGCACGCGAGGGCCTCGGTTGGACGCGCGGAACTGCGTCGTGACCCGGTCGCACACATGTTCATCGCGGACCTGCTGCCGCGCGACGTCTATGCCGCGGTCGTCGACGCGATGCCCGATGCGCCCTTTTTCGACGAGGAGGCCGGGCATGGCACCGCGCTTCGCGTGCCGCCGCGCCTGGCGCCGACGCACACCATCATCACCACGTCATTCCTGAATGAGGTCGTCAAAAGCGCGCTGAGTGCCGCGCTGCTGGACCGGTTCAACGAGTCGCTGGTCGCGTTCACGCAGGAGCACTTTCCGGCGCTCCCGCCGTTCCACTCATGGGACGTCGAGGTGACGATCTCCCAGGCCCGGATTGTCCGCCGGTCATCCGGGTCTTCCGGAGACAACCCCCGCTCCGGGGACCGCCGCTGGGATCTCCTCACGGGTATCGTCAATGTCGCCAGGCCGGGCGACGGCGAGGATGGGGGGAGCCGGCTGGCCTCGACGATCGTTCCCTTTCGTGGGAACACGGCGCTCGTCTTCAACGCCCCCGCCGACGTGCACGCCTACGAGCCGATTCTGCCGGGGGCGCCGCCCGGCACCGCGCGCTATACCTATGAATTCGGGATTGGACCGACGAGGGAGGGGCGGCGGCGGCTCGAGAAGATCCTCCGCGGCCGTTTGCCCATCGACCCGGCGCGCTCAATTTCCTGAATCACGACGCGGCCCACCGGAACGTCGAGCCCCTGCGGACGCACAAAGCTGGCCAGAAACTCGCGCGAGCGGGCTTCGGTCTCCGCCGCGCGGTTGGGGGCGTCGCCGAGCCGGCGGACATGATCCTCGAGGCTGACGTCCAGATGCACGATGCCGCCGTTCTCTCCGAGCACGTGCGAAAAATGGAGCGTGCCGCCTTGACACGCGGCAAACTCCGGGAGCGCGACGGTGTAGACCGGCCGGCCGATGATGGCCGCCTCGATCATCCCGCTGGTGTTGAGCGCCACGACGGCGGTCGAGTGGAACAGCGTATCGAAGAGACCCTGGTCGGCATTCATCTTCAGCTTGCCGCTCCAGACTCGCGTGTCTGCATCGCGGGATTCCACCTGATCCCAGTGCTCCCGGTACGCCGGGTGCGGCCGAATCAACACCTGGCAGCGGCGCAGCCAGCTCTCACCGGGCGCGTTGCGAAGCGCGGTGATCCAGCGCCACACAAACTCGGGTTCATCGGGTGCCATCAGGCCGGACGAGCACATATACAGGAGAACCGGACGGGCGGGGTCGAAGCCGAGATCGCCGCAGAATTCATCCCGCCCCGTCGAGCAGGTCATCGCGAAGAACGGGTCGAAGCGCGCGGCCCCGGCAGCGATGATGCGATCGGCCGGCATGTCCTGAAACGCGACCGCCTCGTCGCGCTGCGGCGCGTTCCAGACCAGAACACGATCGGGCTTCACGCGCAGCAGTCCCTTGCTCGTGAGATTGTCCCAGCCGTACAGCAGGAAGAGCACCGGAATGCCGAGGCGATTGGCGCATTTCACGTAGTCGGTCTGGTACGAACCGAAGTCCACGAGCGGCGTGACGAGGATGACGTCGGGAGCGTGGCGCTCGATGAATCGCTGAAACTGAGGCTCGCACGGCGTGACGGCTTCGATCAGCCCGGCGCCGCGCTGCATCAGCGCCCATCGGCGCTTCAGCCACGGCCTGCGCGCAAACAGCGCACGCCACGTCGCCGGCATCTGCGCCTCGGCGCGCGCCACCAGTTTGTCGGCCTGGGCGTACCGCGGATCGAAAAACCGCACGCCGTCGCTGACGCGACGGACCGTATCGATCATGCCGCTCCAGCGATCCGTCCGCTGCGTCGGGCACGAGACGATGTCGATCCGGGGATGGTCGTAGGCGCCGCGCTTCGACCGCTCATCCTGCCGGGCGGTGGCGAGGACGACCGTGTGGCCGCGCTCGGCCAGTTCCTGTACGACTCCGGGAAAGTGGCGCGTGCCGCCCAGCGTGTCGACAAAGAACAGAATTTTCACTGAAAACCGCGCGATCTTACCATGCGGGTGCGATACGATTTCCCGCGGCGTGCCAGCCATTGTCGGCCTGCGTCGAGGAGTGCCTGAGTGATCGAGCTGAGCATCGTCATCCCTATCTACAACGAGGAAGACGGTGTCCTGCCGGTGCTCGACGAGCTCGAGACCTTCCGCCAGCAGTTTGCGGATCGGTACAAGGCCGAGCAGCGGGAGGTCGAGATTGTCCTGGTCGATGATGGTTCCACCGACCAGACAGCGTCGCTCCTCGAACGCAATCCGTTCCCGAAGCGAATCATCACGCAGCCCAATCAGGGCTACGGCGCGGCGCTGAAGACGGGGTTCCGAGTCGCCCGGGGACGCTGGGTTGGATTTCTCGATGCCGATGGGACGTATCCGGTGGACGCGTTCTTCTCGATGTATGAGGACGCCAAATCGAACGGCATCGACTTGATGATCGGATCCCGCCTCGATCAGCCCTCAGGCATGCCGGGCGTACGAAATCTGGGAAACCGCTCGTTTGCCGCGCTCCTGGGCGTCACATCGGGCTCCACGGTGACGGACATCGCGAGCGGCATGCGCCTGCTCAGGCGCGAGCGGGTTCCCGACGTGGCCATGCTGCCGGACGGCCTCGATTTCACTCCCGCGATGACGACATGGGCGCTGCACGATGAGTGGACGATCAAGGAAATTCCGATCGCCTACCGCGAGCGCATTGGCGACTCGAAGCTCAACGTGGTTCGCGACGGGCTGCGGTTCACGTATGACATTCTGTCGATTTCCAGTCTCTACAATCCGCTGAAGCTCTTTGGCGTGGCCGGCGTCGCGCTGCTGCTGGCGGGGCTGGCGCTGACGATGGGGCCGCTCCTGCACTATGCGCAGGTACGGGAGGTGCCCGATACCTCAATCTACCGGTTGCTGACGGCGCTGGTGCTCTGGGTGATCGGGCTGCAGAGCGTGGTGTGCGGAATCGTGGGCACGTCGTTCGCCAGGCTCCTCCACCGGAAGTCCCTTCGGGCGACGGGAATCGAGCGGTCGCTTCTGAGCCCTGGCGTCACGGGCCGGCTGCATTGGGGCGCTGCGCTGCTCATCGGGGGGGCGTTCGTCCTGAACGCGCAGGGCGTCAGCGAATATCTGACGAACGGCACCGTCTCCGAGCACTGGTCGCGGCTGCTCGCCGGCGTCGTGCTCGTGCTGACGGCGGTCCACCTCGTGCTCTATCAGATCCTGGTGGCGTATCTCGGCGCGCTGGAGCGCCGGTTCGTCAATCGCCCATGATGCCCGGCGTGCCGGATCGCGGATCTGATCCTCTCCCCGCCTGACGAAAGCACGGCCACTGGGTCTCGGCATCGACGCCCTGCGGGACTCGGCGCCGCTCGACGAGAATGGGCAGGCTCACCGCATCGTCGCGCGCCTCGGTGAACGCCTGGTACTCCTCCTGGACGTACCCGGCGATAACGGGAAACCGCTGCCGGAACCCCTCGTCGTCGAGCACGATCACGAACAACGGGCGCCGCGCGCGAAGTCGTTCGAGTGTGCGGGGCTGGTTGGCCGCCGATGAGTACCACTGGCCGAAGGTGACGCCATCGCCCGCGAATGGCCGACCCGCGAGTACAACAATGTCCGGCGACGCGCCGGTCACCATCAGGCGTTCTGTCACGTCGGTGCAACGGTCCAGATACGCGAAGAACGGCATCAGGATGGCCGCAAACCGGCTGGGCGGCGCTTCGTCCTGGCGATGCGGCAGGCTTAACAGCCGTGACACCTGGCGGTACCGGTCGTACACCGCCGCGGGACCCGATCCGATGTTCGATCGCTCGAATCGCTCCGGCAGCTCCGCCACCTGACTCATTGCCACCGCCGAGACCGCCACCAGCGCCGCGGCGGCCAGCTGCGCGAGCCGTTTTTGGAGCCGCTGTGGGAGTCGCCGTGGGAGCCGCGTGCCCGTCCATGCCTCCCCCAGCAGCCACGCACCGAGGATTGCGGCAGGGACCGACGCATCAGGCAGGCGTGTCCGAAGCACGTCGCGCAGGAAGCCGGCATTGAGGCCTGCCGCCAGCACGACGAACGCCACGACCGCGGCCAGCTCGCCGGGCCAGCGCTGGTCCCCGCGGCGCCATCGGTGCGCGACGAGCAGCGCGGAGGCCAGCGGCAGGCTCCAGAACAGCCAGAAGAGCCACGCGTCGGCATCCGCACCCATGCCAAACCAAGGCCATGCGTCGAGCATGGACGCATTCGCCTCCGAGCGCGCGTACTCGATGGCGGTCTCGAAGTACGGAATGACGCCGCCGCTCAGCGCGAGATACAGCAGCCACGGCAGAAGGACCGCCAGGGCCACACCGGCGACGATCGCACCCCGCTGCAG
>CAMDNQ010000041.1 GCA_945903265.1 Candidatus Sulfopaludibacter sp. SbA3 | reverse complement strand
GTGCGCCCGCGGGCGCACCCGGCTCAGGCGCCGGCCGTGGCGTCGACGGCTTCGCCTGACGATCGCGGTCGTCGTCGTGATAGCCGCGCTGGCGGTATTTACGGTCGCTCATCAGGTTCGGGTCGGTCCGCGCGATTCTATGCGCGACGGCCGAGCGTCGGCAAACTAACACGTGATCGCCACCGGCCGTTCCGCATAAAATTCAGCCTGTTTGTATAGCGATTTTCGCGGCCGCCGTGGCTTGATCCTTTTTTCACAACATGGTACAAGTCGGATCGTTCCACACGAAAGCGGTTCCATGTTTTGCTTTTTTGTGTGCATGACCTCACCGCGCTCCGGAGAGGCGTCCCGACCGCCTGTTATCGATGCCGCAGATCTTTAAACGCAGCGCCAATACCCTCGCGAGAGCCAGTATTGTCGGCACGCTCCTCGTGGTGGGCGGCCTTCTGGGGCTCATCATGGCGATCGGCCAGTCCTCCTATGTGACGCGCGCACAGGAGTACATCGATCAGCCGATTCAATTCAGCCATCTGCACCACGCGGGCGATGACGGCATCGATTGCCGGTACTGCCATACGTCGGTCGAGACCGCCGCGTTCGCGGGGATTCCGCCGACGAAAACCTGCATGAACTGCCACTCGCAGATCTGGTCGACGGCCCCGATCCTCGAACCGGTGCGCGCCAGCTTCCGCGAGGATCAGCCGCTGCGCTGGATTCGCGTGCACGACCTCCCCGATTTCGTCTATTTCAATCACAGCATCCACGTAAAGAAGGGCATGGGTTGCGAAACCTGCCACGGACGCGTCGACGAAATGCCGTTGATGCTGCAGGAAAATTCGCTTCAGATGGACTGGTGCCTGACGTGCCACCGCAACCCCGAGCAGTTCGTGCGGCCGCGCACCGAAGTCTTCACCATGGGCTACAGCCCCCCCGTGCCGCAATCAGAGATTGGGCCGCGGCTGGTCAAGGAATACGGCATCCAGAGCCTGACCAGCTGTTCGGTGTGCCATCGGTGATTTGTTCATGAGCACACCCAGCGACATCGACGCCCTTCGCGCCAAGCTCGAATCCACCCGCGGCCGGGAATACTGGCGCAGCCTCGAGGCGGTCGCCGAAACCCCGGAATTCAAAGAGTTCCTGCATCGCGAGTTTCCCCAGAACGCATCGGAGTGGCTGGACCCGGTCGGCCGCCGCAATTTTCTGAAGCTGATGGGTGCGTCGCTGGCGCTCGCGGGCGTGAGCGCCTGCACGCGCCAGCCGACCGAGGAACTGGTGCCGTACGTGCGCCAGCCCGAAGAAATCGTGCCCGGCAAGCCGCTCTTCTACGCCACCGCGATGCCGATGAGCGGCGCGGGCGTTGGCCTGCTGGTCGAGAGCCATGAGGGCCGCCCCACAAAGATCGAGGGGAACCCGGAACACCCGGCGAGCCGGGGGGCGACCGACATCTTCGCGCAGGCCGCCATCCTTGGCCTGTATGACCCGGATCGGTCCCAAATCCTCACGAATCTCGGAGAAATTCGTCCATTTGCGGCATTTGTGGGCGCCGCCCAGGCCGCCCTGTCCGCCCAGCAGGCGGAGCGGGGCGCTGGGTTCCGAATCCTGTCGGAAACCGTCGCGTCGCCGACACTGGCCGCGCAGATCGACGAGCTGCTCACGCGCTTCCCGGGCGCCAAATGGGTGCAGTGGGAGCCGGTCGGCCGTCATAACGCGCGCGAAGGCAGCCGGCTCGCGTTCGGGGAGTACGTCGACGCGCAGTACGCGCTCGACAAGGCGACCGTCATCCTCTCGATCGACGCCGATTTTCTATGTACAGGTCCGTCGGGCATCCGGCACGCGCGCGCATTTGCGGCCCGGCGCCGCGCCGACAGCGATCGCGCCCTGGCCAACCGGCTGTACGCGGTCGAGTGCACCCCGACCAATACGGGCACGCGCGCCGACCATCGTCTTCCGCTCAGGCCTTCCGAGGTTGAAGCGTTTGCGCGGGCCCTCGCCGGTCAGCTCGGCGTCGCCGGCGTCGCGGCCGCGGCAGTACCCGACGCCGCGAATGCCTGGCTTGCGCCGCTTGCCGCCGATCTTCAGGCGCACCGGGGACAGAGCGTCGTCATCGCCGGCGACGGCCAGCCGGCCATCGTGCATGCCCTCGCGCACGCGATGAATGACGCGCTCGGCAACGTCGGCGCCACCGTGACGTACACGGCCACCGCCGAATCGCGGCCGATCAACCAGGTCGAGGCGCTGCGCGAGCTCGTCGGCGAAATGAACGCGGGCACCGTCGACTTCCTGCTGATTCTCGGCGGAAACCCGGTGTACACCGCTCCCGCCGATCTGCAGTTCGCGCGGTCGATGGAGAAGGTCCCTGTGCGCGCGCGGCTCGGGCTCTACGAAGACGAGACGTCGGCCCTCTGTCACTGGCACATCCCGGAAGCGCATTTCCTCGAGACATGGGGCGACGTGCGTGGGGACGACGGCACCGCGTCGGTCATCCAGCCGCTGATCGCGCCGCTCTATAACGGGAAGTCGGCGCACGAAGTGATTTCCGCGCTCAGCGAGCGCGGCGAGCGGTCGGCCTACGAGCTGGTTCGCGAGTACTGGTCGGGCACGACCGGCCTCTCGATGCAGGCGGCGCCGGCGCCGGCGCCCGCGGCTCCCGCCGCCGCCGTTGCTGCACCCGCTGCCCCTGCTGCACCCGCTGAACCCGGCAACGCCCAGGCCGCGCCTGCAGCGCCGCCCGTTGCCGCCGCTCCGCGTCCCCCGGTCTCGCCGTTCGACGTCGAGTGGCGCCGCTGGCTGCACGACGGCGTGCTGCCGAACACGGCGTTCGCCGCTCGGCCGGCCACGCTTTCGGGCAATCTCTCGCAGCCTGCGCCGCAGTCGGCGTCACAGGCTTCTTCAGAAGCCGGTCAGGGCCTCGAAGTCGTGTTCCGCGCGGATCCGAGCGTCTATGACGGCCGGTTCGCCAATAACGCGTGGCTGCAGGAGCTGCCGAAACCGCTCACGAAACTCACGTGGGACAACGCGGCGCTGATCTCTCCGGCAACCGCCGCGCGTCTCAACCTGGTGAGCGGCGACGTCGTCGAGCTGCGGCAGGGCGGCCGGACGCTGACGACCCCTGTCTGGCTGGCGCCGGGACAGGCCGCCGACACGCTCACATTGCATCTGGGATATGGGCGCACGCGCGCCGGCCGCGCCGGCAATGGCACAGGCTTCAACGTCAATCCGCTGCGCACCACTGCGGCGCTCGACATTCTCACCGGCGTCGAGCTGACGAAGACGGGCGACACGTACGACCTGGCCTCGACGCAGGACCACTGGTCGCTCGAAGGCCGCAATCTGATTCGCGTGGCGACCGCCGCGCAGTACGCCGCCGATCCGCAGTTCGCGGCGAAGCAGGAACACCAGCCGATCAACGGGATCTCGATGTACGGCGACTTCAAGTACGAAGGCAATGCCTGGGGCATGACGATCGATCAGAACGTCTGCACAGGCTGCAACTCGTGCGTCGTCGCGTGCCAGTCGGAGAACAACATCCCGGTTGTCGGCAAGGACCAGGTCATGAACGGCCGAGAGATGCACTGGCTGCGCATCGACCGGTACTACACGGGCGATCTCGAGAACCCGGAAACGTACTACCAGCCGATGCCGTGTCAGCAGTGCGAGACCGCGCCGTGCGAAACGGTCTGCCCGGTGTCCGCGACGACGCACAGCGACGAAGGCCTGAACGACATGGTCTACAACCGCTGCGTCGGCACGCGGTACTGCTCGAACAACTGTCCTTACAAGGTGCGGCGGTTCAACTTCCTGCTCTATCAGGACTGGGAGACGCCGACGCTCTGGCTGCAGCGCAATCCGGACGTCACGGTCCGCAGCCGCGGCGTGATGGAGAAGTGCACCTACTGCGTGCAGCGCATCAACCACGCGCGTATCGCGGCCAAGCTCGAAGACCGGCCGATTCGCGACGGCGAGGTGCTCACCGCCTGCCAGTCGGCGTGTCCGACCGAGGCCATCGTGTTCGGCAATATCAACGACCCGGACAGCCGTGTGGCGAAGATGAAAGCCAGCCCGCTGAATTACGCACTGCTGGCGGAACTGAACACGCGGCCGCGCACGACGTATATGGCGATCGTGCGTAACCCGAACACCCAGCTCGAGCCCGCGGTTCCGCTCGCGACCGGGGAGGGGCACTGATGGCGCCGCCGGAACAGCCTCATCAGGGCCGCGTCACCCCGCCGGTCATTGCGCCGGGCCATACGTTCCGATCGGTCACGGACAAGATCGGCGGCATTGTCCTCACCAAGCGGACGCCGATCGGGTGGTTCGTCGGCTTCGGGATCGGGTTCATCTTCCTGCTGGTGCTGAACGTCACGATCGGGAACCTCCTGGTGACCGGCATCGGCATCTGGGGCAACAACGTTCCGGTCGGCTGGGCGTTCGACATCATCAATTTCGTCTGGTGGATCGGCATCGGCCACGCCGGCACGCTGATTTCCGCGATTCTGCTGCTCTTCCGCCAGCAGTGGCGGACGTCGATCAACCGCTTCGCGGAAGCGATGACGCTGTTCGCCGTCGCCTGCGCCGCGATGTTCCCGCTGCTGCACACGGGCCGCCCGTGGCTGGCCGCCTACTGGCTGTTCCCCTATCCGAACACGATGGGCCTGTGGCCGCAGTTCCGCAGTCCGCTGATCTGGGACGTGTTCGCGGTCTCCACCTACGGCACGGTCTCGCTGTTGTTCTGGTTCACCGGCCTCGTGCCCGACCTGGCGACGCTGCGCGACCGCGCGCAGTCGAAGGGCGTGCGGCGGATCTTCGGCGTGCTGTCGCTCGGATGGCGCGGCTCCGCCCGGCACTGGCATCGCTACGAGATGGCGTACCTGCTGCTCGCCGGAATCTCGACGCCGCTCGTGCTGTCCGTCCACTCGGTCGTGAGCTTTGACTTCGCGGTGTCGAACCTGCCCGGCTGGCACGCGACGGTTTTCCCGCCGTATTTCGTCGCGGGCGCGATCTACTCCGGGTTCGCGATGGTCATGACGCTGGCGATCCCGCTGCGGAAGTTCTATCACCTCGAAGACTTCATCACGATGCGGCACATCCACAACATGACGAAGGTCATGCTGGTCACCGGGATGATCGTCGCCTACGGATACGCGAACGAGGCGTTCTTCGCGTGGTACAGCGCCAACCCGTACGAAGCGTTCATGATGTCGAACCGCATGACCG
Organism: Candidatus Sulfopaludibacter sp. SbA3; assembly: GCA_945903265.1. Taxonomy (GTDB): domain Bacteria; phylum Acidobacteriota; class Vicinamibacteria; order Vicinamibacterales; family UBA2999; genus CAXNKG01. The sequence goes on along the minus strand of CAMDNQ010000041.1, from coordinate 10,921 downwards.
GGCCGTACGCGCTGTTCTACTGGACGCTCATCGCGATCAACGCCGTGATGATCCAGCTGTTCTGGTTCCGCAAGGTGCGCGACAACATCGTGTTGCTGTTCGTGCTGTCGCTCCTGGTGAACGTGGGCATGTGGCTCGAGCGCTTCGTCATCATCGTGACGAGCCTCCACCGCGACTTCCTGCCCTCGTCGTGGGACATGTACGCGCCGACCCGGTGGGACTTCGCGATGTTCACCGGCACGATCGGCCTGTTCCTGTCGCTGTTCTTCCTGTTCATCCGGTTCCTGCCCGCGCTGGCGATGTTCGAAATGCGGACGATCGTGCCGGAAGCGAAGATGGAACACGAGCATCGAGGGTGATCTGATGTCTCACGCAGAACTCCCCGCGGCGCTTCACGGACTCATGGCGGAATTCGAGACGCCGACGGCGCTCGTACGGGCCGCCGAGCAGGCGCGCCTGGCCGGCTACCGCGAGATGGACGCCTATTCGCCGATCCCGATCGAAGAGCTCAACGAGGCGCTCGGCCTTCGCCGGACGCGGCTGCCGAAGCTCGTCTTCCTCGGCGGCGTGATTGGCGGCACGGCCGGATACGCCCTCCAGTACTGGTCGCAGGCCATGGCCTACCCGATGAACATCGGCGGCCGCCCGTACCACAGCTGGCCGCATTTCATTCCGGTGACGTTCGAAACGACCGTCCTCGGCGCCGCGCTCGCCTGCTTCGTCGGGATGTGGGCGCTGAACAAGCTGCCGCAGCCGTATCACCCGGTGTTCAACGTGCCCGAGTTCGCGCGCGCGTCCCTCGATCGCTTCTTCCTCTGTATCGAGTCCACCGACCCGAAGTTCGACCGCGAGGAGACGGCCCGGTTCCTCGCCGGCCTGCATCCGGTAGGAGTGTCCGAAGTTGCCCCGTAACCCTGCACGCTGGCGTTTCGGGCGTTGGGCGTTCGCCGCCGCCGTGCTCCTCGTGCTGGCCGGCTGCCGCCAGGACATGCACGACGCGCCGCGGTACGATCCGCTCGAGGCGAGCACGTTCTTCCGTGACGGGCGCAGCGCACGGAATCAGGTCGCCAATACCGTGTCGCGCGGGTCGCTGCGCGAAGACGAGCACCTCTATCAGGGCACCATTGGCGGCCAGCTGACGGACACCTTTCCAATGCCGGTCACGGCGGAGATGATGGCGCGCGGCCGCGAGCGCTTCAACGTGTTCTGTTCCCCGTGCCACGGCCGCACCGGCCAGGGCAACGGAATGGTCGTGCAGCGCGGTTTCCGGGCGCCGCCCTCCTTTCATGACGAGCGGCTGCGGAACGCGCCCGTGGGGTATTACGTGAACGTCGAGACCAACGGGTTCGGAGCGATGCCCGATTACGCCGCGCAGGTACCGGCCGCTGATCGCTGGGCGATCGCGTCGTACATCCGTGCGCTGCAGTTCAGCCAGCGGGCGTCGATCGAGGATGTGCCCGCCGATCGCCGCGGCGACCTGGAGGCGGCCCAGTGACGGCGCAGACGCACGACGGCGCGCATCTCGCCGCCCCGCGCGATATCGACGGACTCCGATCGCGCGCCCTCATCGCCGGCGTCGTCGGCCTGGTCGGCTGCGGGCTCGGCTTTGTCTTCGACCGCGATCACTTCTTCCGCTCGTGGCTCATCGCGTATCTGCTGGTGCTCGGGATCGCGCTCGGCTCGATGGCGCTGCTGATGATCCAGCACCTGTCGGGAGGCGCGTGGGGCGTCTTCCGCCGCGTCTTCGAAGCGTCCAGCCGGACGCTGCCGCTGCTGGCGCTGATGTTCCTGCCGATCGTCCTCGGGATGGGAACCCTGTATTCCTGGACCCACGCCGAGCATGTGGCGGCCGACGCCATCCTGCAGCACAAGGCGCCGTATCTGAACGTTCCGTTCTTCCTGATCCGCGCGCTGATCTACTTCGCCGGCTGGATCGGGATCGCCTGGACGATGTCGCGGTGGTCGCGGCGGCAGGACGAAGGCGACATGAGCGTGAACAAGCGGCTGCAGTACCTGGCCGGCGGCGGGCTCGTGTTCTACGCGCTGGCATCCACGTTCGCCGGGATCGACTGGATCATGTCGATCAACCCGCACTGGTTCTCGACACTCTTCGGCTTCATCATGGTTGCCGGCCACGGGCTCTCGGCGCTGTCGTTCACCATCGTCGTGAGCACGTTCCTCTCGCGGCGCGCGCCGATGGAAAATATCCTGAAGCCGAGCCACTTCCACGACCTCGGCAAGCTGTCGCTCGCGTTCGTCATGCTGTGGGCGTATTTCAATTTCTCGCAGTACATGCTCGTGTACGCCGCGAACCTCGCGGAAGAAATCCCCTACTTCATCACGCGGATCAGCCACGGCTGGCAGTACGTCGCCCTGTTCCTGGTCGTCTTCCAGTTCATCGTGCCGTTCCTGCTGCTCCTGTCGCGCGACCTGAAGCGGATGCCGCACCGGCTGATCTGGGTGTCGTTCGCGCTGCTCGCCGTCCGCTACATCGACCTGTTCCTGCTCGTTTCCCCGGAGTTCGCGTCGACCGGCGCGAACCTGCACATGGTGACGGGCGCACACGAGTCGCACTTCTACGTCCACTGGCTGGATCTGGCGGCGCCGCTCGCGGTCGGCGGCCTCTGGCTCTGGATGTTCTTCACGCAGCTGGCGCAGCGTCCGCTCGTGGCGTTCGCGGATCCATACCTCCGCGAGGCGATGGAAAGCACAGGAGGCCACTGATGGCGCACGAAGACGCCGCCGGACATCACGCCTCGCCCGACGACGAATATCGGGAGACACCGGCGGGCTCGACCTACGAGCACACCGACGCGAGTGTCTGGCCGATCGTCAAGTTCATGGCCTGGCTGGCGGCGTCGACGGTGATCATTTTCGCCGGGCTCGGGTTCGTCTACGAGCTGATGATCCGGCAGGCGATGGAAGCCGAGCAGCCGTACCCGATGGCCACCGGACAGGAGGAGCAGCTCCCGCCGGCGCCGCGGCTGCAGCAGTTCCCCGCCAACGACCTGTACCAGTTCCGGATGGGGGAGCAGAGCCTGCTCGATCACTACGGATGGATGAACCGCGACACGGGCGTGGTCCACATTCCGATTGATCAGGCCATGCGGCTTACCCTCGAGCGCGGCGTGCTGCAGTCGGCGACGCCAGACGCAGCGGCAACGCAAGCGAACGGCGTGCAGCCGGCGACGGTTCCAGGATTGATTCCCGCCGATTCGAGCGCGGGGCGGACCATGGAGCGGCGCAGGCAATGACGCGCCGTTTCACTGCCTCGTGCCTGGTGCTTGGTGCCTTGGCGTGTCTGGTGCCTGGTGCTTCGTGGGCGCAACCCGCGTCGCCCGCGGCCGGCTACAGCGACCCGCAGAAGCCGGGACGCGTCTCGACCGACACGGTGCCGCAGCTTCGCGACGTGACGTTCAAGCAGCGGCTCGATGAAATGCTGCCGCTCGATGCGCCGTTCAGGGACGAGCACGGCCAGGCCGTCATGCTCGGGGATTATTTCAAGAGCGGCAAGCCGGTGATTCTCGCGTTCGTCTACTACCAGTGCCCGATGCTGTGCACGCAGGTGATGAACGGCCTCTCCAGCGCACTCAAGGTGATGCCGTTCACCGCCGGCCAGGACTTCGAGGTCGTGCTGGTCAGCTTCGACGCCCGCGACACGCCTGCCGCCGCGGCCGCAAAGGAACGCACGCACCTCGAATACTGGTCGCGCCAGGCGGACGCGCCCTCGTGGCATCTGCTGACCGGCGACGAAACGACGATCCGCCGGGTGACCTCGTCCGCAGGATTCACGTATCAGTGGGACGAGCGGACCGGCCAGTTCGCGCACGTGAGCGGTGTGCTCGTCACGACTCCTGAAGGCCGGCTGTCACGCTATTTTTACGGCGTCGAATATTCGCCGAAGGAGCTGCGGCTGGCGCTCGTCGAATCGGGCGAGGGCAAGATCGGCTCCGCGATCGACGAGCTGCTCCTCTATTGTTTTCATTACGACCCGGAAAGCGGCCGCTACGGCCTGCTCGTGATGAACCTGGTGCGCGCGGGCGGCGTGCTGACGATGCTGTTCATCGGTGGGTTCATCTTCCTGATGCGGCGCCGCGAAACGCAGGGGCCGCTCGAAGGCCGGGCCTAGAACTCATATGCTGGAAGGTATCCCGTTATTCCCCGAGCAGGCGTCCAACCTCGCCCCCGAGGTGGACAACCTGTATTTCGGCATCACGGCCATCACGGCGTTCTTCGCCATCCTGGTCGTGGTCCTGATCATCGTCTTCGCGATCAAGTATCGCGACAAGACCGGGCAGAAGGTCGGCGCACCGATTACCGGGTCGATCCCGCTCGAAGTCGGCTGGTCGATCATTCCGTTCATCATCTCGATGGGCATCTTCGTGTGGGCCACGATCGTGTTCTTCCACCTGGTGCGCGCGCCAGAACAGACGCTCGAAATCTATTCGACCGGCAAGCGGTGGATGTGGCGCTTCCAGCATCTCGACGGCGCGAGTGAGATCAACACGCTCCACGTGCCGCTGGGCAGGCCGGTCAAGGTGATCTTCACGTCGGAAGACGTGCTGCACTCCCTCTTCATCCCGGCGTTCCGCGTGAAGGCCGACGCGATCCCGGGACGTTACAGCTCGATCTGGTTTACGGCGACCAAGACAGGCGAGTACCACCTGTTCTGCACGGAGTACTGCGGGACGAAGCACTCGGGCATGATCGGCACGGTGACCGTCATGGAGCCGGGCGATTACCAGTCATGGCTCAGCGGTGGCGGGGGGATGTCGATGGCGTCCCGCGGCGAGCAGCTGTTTCAGCAGCTCGGGTGTGTCGGGTGCCATCTCGATAACGGGTCGGGGCGCGGCCCCGCGCTTGCCGGCAAATACGGGATGCAGGAAACGCTGGCGAACGGGACCACGGTCACGGTCGACGACACCTACATCCGCGAGTCGATCCTGACGCCGCAGATGAAGCTGGTCGCCGGATACGGGCCCGTGATGCCGACGTTCCAGGGCCTCGTGAACGAAGAGGGCGTGATGAGCCTCATCGAATACATCAAGACGCTGCCGCCGGCGGGTCAGGCCGCTGCGCCAGCGCAGGCCCAGGTAACACCATGACCACCACTGTTCTTCCGCGCGTAACCTACATCAACGTGAAGCACGGGGTGGCCTCGTGGCTGCTCACGAAGGATCACAAACGCATCGGCATCATGTACATGATCGTCGTGTCGTTCGCGTTCCTGCTCGGCGGCCTCTTTGCCGCGGGCGTGCGCATCGAGCTGACGACGCCGCAGGGCGATTTCGTCTCGTCCGACACGTATAACCGGCTGTTCACGATGCACGGCATCTTCATGGTGTTCTTCGTGCTCGTGCCGGTGGTGCCCGCGATCCTCGGCAACTTCGTGATGCCGCTGATGATCGGCGCGAAGGACGTCGCGTTCCCGAAGCTCAATCTCATGAGCTGGTACGTCTTCGTCATCGGATTCTGTTTCACCCTGTACGCCCTGGTCAGCGGCGGCGTCGATACGGGATGGACCTTCTACACCCCGTACAGCTCCAACGCGTCGAACACCAACGTGCTGCCGGTCGGCATCGGCATCTTCATCACCGGGTTCTCGTCCATCCTGACCGGCCTGAACTTCATGGTGACGATCCACCGGATGCGCGCGCCTGGCCTCACCTGGTTCCGGCTGCCGCTATTCGTCTGGGCGATCTACGCGACGAGCCTGGTCATGATCCTGGCGACGCCGGTCATTGCCATCACGGTCGGCATGATGGCGCTCGAGCGGGCGCTCGGCTTCGGGATCTTCGATCCCCGGCTCGGCGGCGACCCGGTGCTCTTCCAGCACCTGTTCTGGTTCTACTCGCACCCGGCGGTCTACATCATGATCCTGCCGCCGATGGGGATCATCAGCGAAGTCATCGCCTGCTTCTCGCGCAAGAACGTCTTCGGCTACTCGTTCGTGGCGTTCTCGAGCCTGGCCATCGCGATCTTCGGCTTCCTCGTCTGGGCGCACCATCTCTTCGTCGCCGGCATCTCGCCGTATTCGGCGATGGTGTTCTCGTTCCTGTCCTTTGCCGTGGCGATTCCATCCGCCGTCAAGGTCTTCAACTGGACCGCGACGCTGTATCAGGGCGCCATCTGGTGGAAGGCGCCCATGATGTGGGTGTTCGGGTTCATGGGCCTCTTCCTGATCGGCGGACTGACGGGAATCTTCCTCGCGTCGCTCGGGCTCGACATCCACCTCCACGACACGTACTTCGTGGTCGCGCACTTCCACTACATCATGGTCGGTGGCGCCATCATGGGCTTCTTCGCGGGGCTGCATTTCTGGTGGCCGAAGATGACCGGGCGGATGTTCTCGGACAGCATGGCCACGCTGGCGGCGCTGCTCGTGTTCGTCGGGTTCAACCTGACGTTCTTCCCGCAGTTCATCCTCGGGTACCTCGGGATGCCGCGCCGCTATCACGCGTATTCCGAGGAGTTCCAGGTCCTCAACGTGCTGTCGTCGGCCGGCGCGTCCATTCTCGGCGTCGGCTACGCGCTGATTGCCTCGTACCTCCTGTACTCGCTGTTCAGGGGCGCGCCTGCCGGCGCGAACCCGTGGCTGGCGACCGGACTGGAGTGGACCACGCAGTCGCCGCCGCTCCCGGAGAACTTCGCGGTGCAGCCTGTCGTCAACGAAGGCGCGTACGAGTACAGCAAGCGGGAGATCAAAGTTGCCTAACGGGGTCGGGGCTCACGCCGACGCGCACGGCCATGGCCACGCGCACCATCCGGCGCTCCAGCATCATTTCGAGACGCTCGAGCAGCAGCACGAGGCGTCCACGCTCGGCATGTGGGTGTTCCTCGTCACCGAAGTCATGTTCTTCGGCGGCCTGCTCATGGCGTACCTCCTGTACCGCGTGTGGTACCCGGAAGCGTGGTCAGAGGGCAGTCTCGAGCTCGACATCCTGCTCGGCGGGTTCAACACCGTCGTCCTGATCGGCAGCAGCCTGACGATGGCGCTGGCCGTCCGCTCGGCGCAGACCGGCATGCATAAGGCGACGGTGCGCTGGCTGATCCTGACGATCATCCTCGGGCTCACGTTCCTTGTCGTGAAGGCGTTCGAGTACGAGCACAAGTGGGCGCTCAACCACATCCCAGGGCCGAATTTCCAGTTCGAGGGGCCGCACGCCAGGCAGGTGGAAATCTTCCTGTCGCTCTACTTCGGGCTGACGGGGCTGCACGCGCTGCACATGGTGGTCGGTGTGAGCATCCTGGGAGTGATCACGTGGATGGCGCACAAGAAACGCTTCTCTCCGGAGTGGTCCACGCCGGTCGAGCTCTCAGGCCTCTACTGGCACTTCGTTGATATTGTCTGGATTTTCCTGTTCCCGCTGCTCTACCTGGTAGACCGCGCGGGCCAGGGTGGTGGATAGCCGCACATGGCAGGTCACGTAGCCCCAATCAGGATGTACATCGCGATCTTCGGATCGCTGATGGTGTTCACCGCAATCACCGTCGCGGTGGCGTTCCTCAACCTTGGCGCCCTGAACTTCCCGGTGGCGATATCGATCGCGATCGTCAAGGCCACGCTCGTCATCCTGTTCTTCATGCACCTGAAGTACAGCAGCCGGCTGACGAAGCTGGTGTGCGGGAGCGCGTTTTTCTTCCTGTTTGTGCTCTTCGGGCTGACGATGTCCGACTACCTCTCGCGCGGCTGGTTTACCGCTCCCAACGGGACGACGGGAGCCGGCACGCTGGTGAACATCGGACCCCCGCCTCCGCCCGCGCCGGAACGCGAGGCGCCCGCGGAATCCTCACCAGCGCCCGCGCACTAAAACACTTCCCCAAAGAGGCTCCACATCTTTTCGCGTCCGCTGATATGCAGCGGCCGCGATCGCCACGCGTCCAGATCGATCCGCGCCGACTTCTGCAGATCGCGCTCGAAGTCCTGCAGCAGCCTGTTCGCGAGCGCCGGGTCGAAGACCGCGACGTTCAGCTCGTCGTTCAACTCGAGCGATCGGTTGTCCAGATTCGCGGATCCGAAGACGCTCAGCGTACCGTCGACCATGAGCACCTTGGCGTGCATCATCGCGGGCTGGTATTCGTAGATTTCGATCCCGTGTTCGAGGAGCCGCTCGTAGACCGCCCGTCCTGCGAATTTGACCGGCTTGGCATCGGTGATGTCTCCCTCGAGCAGCAGGCGCACCTTCACGCCGCGCCGAGCCGCCTCCGTGAGGCTCCACTCGGTTGATGCATCCGTGACCAGATACGGTGTCTGGATGTCGAGCGTCCGTTTCGCGGCGGCTATCGAGAGCAGGTACAGCAGCTTCATCCCGCTCGCGCCGCCTTCGGGGCCGCTCCAGACGACGATCGACTTCGCTGGGCCAGCCGGCTGGTCGTCGTGGGGCAGCAGGTCCGGCTCGACGATCTCGCCGCTTTCGATCCAGTTCTCGTTGAACGATCCCTCGATGTAGACCGCTGCCGGCCCGCGCACCTCCATCATGGTGTCGCGCCACTTCGGGTCCTTCTCCTGATCCATTGCCCACTGGTCGGAGATGCCGATACCGCCGACGAACGCGGTGTCCCCATCTACCACCAGCGACTTGCGATGCGTTCGGTAGTTGGCCTCTTCGATCGAGAGGCTGCTGACCTCGTTGAACCAGGCCACCTTGCACCCGGCCGCCTCCAGCCGCGTGATGTGCGCCTCGTCGATTTTCGACGCCCCAATGGAATCGAGCACCAGACGCACGTCCACGCCGCGGCGCGCCGCCGCCTCGAATGCCGACGTGAACCGCTCGGCCACCTCGCCAGGGCTGAAGACATAGGTTTCGAAGGAGACGCGATGCCTGGCCCCGGCAATGGCGCTCAGCATGGCCGGGAATGCCTGATCGCCGTTGGTATGGACGGAATAGGCGTCTCCAGCCGTCAACGGCGCGCCCAGCAGCCGTGCCAGGTAGTCGGGAAAAGGCGCATCGGTTGCGGCAAGAGACGTGCGGACCCGGAGCGTCTCCTGGTCCTGCGCGATCAGCAGCGCTCCGGCAACGACCATCACGCCGACGGCGATCCCGATCAGGAGGTTGCGGGTTTTTGGGAGACCCATGGCCGCCTAGCGGGTCGGGCAGGGACCGAGGACGGTGACCTTCTCGACGTCGACGGTGCGAACGACGACATCGAGTTCCGCGTCCTGGCTCGCTTCGCGGACCGCCGGGCCAAACCATGCGCGTGGGACACGGGCGGTTGCCTCGCGGCCGCCCACTTCGAATTCAAGCTCGGTGAACCCGTTCTCGTGCTTGATTTCGAGTTCGCCCTTTCGAAGGGTACTGCTCATTTCACCGACGATTTCCACCCGCTGGCCGACATGTTTCGCGAAATCGTTCTCATCGTCGATCCAGTAGAACACCGGGATGAACGAGCCCGTCGTTCCCACCGGCTCCGATGGTTTGAAGTTCCCGGTTGGCGAGCCGAGATAGACGTCGCCGCGCGACCAGATAAACAGCGATTGTGGACCCGTGCCGATGCGCACGTCGCGCGACGGCGTCACGCATCCACTGACCACGAACTGATCGTCCCGATCGCCCGCGCGCGCCTGAGCAACGGCATCGGCCGGCAGCGCACTGACGAGGGCCGCGACTGCGAGGAAGAGCTTGAGGAATCTCGACATAAACACACTCCCGTCGGGTTGGGAGAGCAAGAATGCGACCGGGCCCGGCGGGGCTGTCGACCGTAGGGGCCGGCTTCAGCCGGCCCATCCGTCAATGGGGCTGTTATCGGTTGAACCAGTAGGCGATTTTGGCCATCAGGACCTGTTTGGCGGGTGCGCCGAAGGCTTCACGAAAGTCGTGGCGCGGCTGGAAGTTGCCCAGCCGGGAGTCATTTTCTTCCTGGGACAGGTCCCAGACGAGGAACAAGGTGCTGCCGCGGACGTACTCCCATCGCAGCACGACGTTGCCGCGGACCGACTTCCGATTGAAGTCGGGATCGGTGTCGATGGTGACGGGGTCAAAGTCGAATGAGCGGGGCCGCGCCAGACGCCGTATGTCCGTGTAGTCGCCGACGGCGACGAACGGCTGCATGTAAGCCTGGATCGTCAGGTCGCGATGGACCGAATAAGTGCCGCGCAGCGTCACGTCGACCACGTTGCGCGCGAGCGTGCCAAAGACGTGGTCGTCGTTGCCGTCGCCGTCCGTGTCGGTATTTTCGATCCATTGCGCGGCGTCAAGAGCGTCCGTATATCGCGTTTGTAGCGAGAGTTGCAGGCGGCTGGAGGGTTGGAGCGTCAGGGTGGCGTTAGCCGACATCTCATCCCCGCCGGCACTGCTTCTGCCCCGGGTGCCGCCGAAGTTCACCCGCCAGCTCTTTCGGGAGTCGGTATCGATGAAGAAGTATCCGATCCACGACTCCGGCTTCACAATCGGCGGACCCCCGCGCGTGTCGATGTCGTCGAGCGTCCTGAACCGCCTGGTCAGCCCGCTGTTCAGCGACCAGAAGTTCAGGAAGCCAATCGACCCGTTCGTGCAGAGCCAGTTGTCGAAGATGACGCCGTCGCCGTTCCAGGCACGCCCTCCGCACAGATTCATGTTGTAGCGGCGCAGGAAACGCCCGCGATCCGGCTGCTCGACGTTGATCCCGCCGTCCAGATCGGTGCGGTCTGCGCGGACACGGAAGAATCCGAGGTCATTGATGCGGAAGTCGCGCCCAAAGCGATCGAAGTGCGTCCACGTGTTCCAGTGTTTCCGGTTGAAGTTGAAATTCGCGACGCCGCCGCCGCTGTTGCGAACGCCGTCGTTTCCCGGCGCGCGGGTGGCGGCCCAGTGGCCGTTCAGGACCGCACGGTTCTGGTCCCAACGGAGGTTGTAATCGAGCCCCGCAACATAGGCGCCGTCACCCTTCTCGCGCGATACGCCGGTCACAAGCGCGCCGATGTTCGACGTGCCTCCCAGGATGT
>CAMDNQ010000040.1 GCA_945903265.1 Candidatus Sulfopaludibacter sp. SbA3 | reverse complement strand
CGGAGTTCAACGACATCCGCCGGTTGGCCGCCACCCACCCGCTGATCCTCTCGCCCGGCTTTATTGTTAGGCCGTCCAGGACCTTCTCTTCGTCTCCCCAAATGCTTTTTGATTGAAGAACATCGCTGTCGTTGTCATATAGGAAGAACACATATACGCTGGCCGGCATCAGTTGCCGGAGCGCTTGCAGTCCTACTTGGAATAAATCGGTGAGGTTATCTGACTTTAGGATGTTTGCACTGTAGGTTCCTAAGAGCACGGACTCGGAAGCGTTAGCGCGAATCTGCTCAAAAGCCGCCGGGCGATCATTTTTGTCTAGATCAAGAATCGTTCTTGCCTCCTCGCCGGCTCGGATGGCGTCTGGGGCGATTTCGGAATACGTTCGAAGGAATGTGTCAACTACTAACGGATCGTATGTTTTGGCCCGTTCATCCTTGATGATGGCGAACGCCTCCTCGGGAGTTAGGCGCGGCCGGTACGGTCGATCTGAGGTCAGGGCGTCAAAGCAATCTACGACTGAGAGTACACGCGCGCCAAGTGGTATGTCGGTGCCGGCGATACCGGCAGGGTATCCAGAGCCGTCCCAATGTTCGTGGTGATGTCGGACGATAGGAACAACCGGGTAGGGAAACTTCACTGACGAGAGCAAATCCGCGCCGATATCCGCATGGCGCTTCATTTTCTGAAACTCCGCGGTGGTTAATTTCCCCGGTTTGTTGAGAATGTGTTCCGGGATTGCGAGCTTGCCCATATCGTGCAACAGAGCGGACGTGGCAATTGCCTTCAATTGCTCCTCGTCATGCACGCCCATTCGCTTTGCCAGTTCGACTGCGTAAACCTGCACTCGGCGAATATGTCCGTGCGTAATTTGGTCCTTGGCATCTACCGCCATCGCCAGTGCTTCTATCGTTGAGAGATAAAGTTCGTTGACCTGTGCTACGTGGCGGTTTGCGTCTTCAACTCGTCCCCATGACGTACGGAACGTGACGTAGAGGATCAGTACCAGCGGAACGATTACGCCTATCGCCGCGATATTTACTTCTCTTGTGAAGCTAACAAGAACAAGCGCTGCCGACGCCCCCCCGAGATAGTTGAGGCCGAACCACAGGAAGTTCTTTCGCCAAATGTCGATTGCTGATAGGGATTGTTCAAGTGCGACGGCGATCGCGATAAGCCAGCTGTTGATCAAGAAGTACGAGACGGCGAGCAGGAGGACCGGAACAACCAACTGCTCAAGCGGAGCGGCCGCTGCAGGATTCGCTGTAACGGTCATCTGGAACACGGCGGCTGCAGAAGAGATGGCAATTGCGCCGGCAGCCATGTTGAACATTGCCCGGAGACGTGAGCGGCTGTCTCGGCGCAGCCAACTGGTAAGGATCAGCGAATCGATCGCGACTATTACGGTTGCAACGGGAAGCCCGAAAAGGAGAACTGCAGCAAAGACGAACGCCTCTGAGACAGAAAGTCGCGCGCTAACTGACGGAATTTTGATGCTGAAAGAGCCGGTGAGCACGGTCAGCGCCGCGAGGATTAGCCAGCCCCAACCTACTGGTTCACGAACGAGCGAAAAGACCGAATAGCCAATCGCTGACGACCCAGCAGTGATGACCGCAGCGATGTATAGCTGACCAGAGCGAGGCAGGCCGGAGAAGTGGGTAGCCATGGTTCGCCCGAACTGCTCTTTTATCGGCCTATTCGCCCCAAATAATTAACTTCCGCATCTGAACCTCCTTTCTCTGAAAACCCGTTACTAATCCGACCAGGCAATGCCATCCGACCAGGCAATGCCATCGGACCAGGCAATGCCATCGGACCAGGCGATGCCGTCGGACCAGGCGATGCCGTCGGACCAGGCAATGCCATCGGACCAGGCGATGCCATCGGACCAGGCAATGCCATCGGACCAGGCAATGCCATCGGACCAGGCGATGCCATCGGACCAGGCGATGCCATCGGACCAGGCGATGCCATCGGACCAGGCGATGCCATCGGACCAGGCGATGCCATCGGACCAGGCACTGCCATCAGACCAGGCGATGCCCTGGTCAGACACCGCACAAGTTGCCTGAGTGCAGAAGCTGTTTAGAGACGGGTCTATCGTTTCGGCGGCGATCACTGTCCGCGGATCGTTGCCGGTTGCGGCGGACAATGCCGCAAGGACGTTCAGACTGCCAGTGCCGGTCTGCACGGCAGTCGTATTGGCCACCGCGCTCGCGGTTTGCTGGAGCAGATGCCGGATCGCTTCAGGATGCGTCGGAACGCTCGCATCGAGAACAAGTGCGATTGCTCCCGACACAACGCCGGCCGCCATGCTCGTGCCTGACAGTTGCAGCCGTCGGCCTTCCGTCGTGTCGATCACGAGCTCTGGATGCTCCGTCGCGAGCACCGCGCCCGGCGCGAGCAGGCCGAGGATCTTGTTGCCCGGCGCCACCAGGTCCGGCTTCACCAGCCCGTCGTACGCCGTCGGCCCCCGCGAGCTGTACGTCGTCATCACGTCGTCCGACCGCTGCGCCGTCTGCTTCGTGTTGAGCGCGCCCACCGTGATCGCGAACGGAGAGTTGCCCGGCACCGTGATGCGGCCATACACCTCGGTTCCGGCCTCATCCTTCCCGAGGTTGCCCGCCGAAGCGACCACCACGAGGCCCGCGCGATAGGCGCGCTCAACGGCCTGGCACACCGGGTCGTCCGCGCACCGCTGCAGCACGGCACCGCCCAGCGACAGATTGAGGACCCGGATCTTGTAGCGCTCGCGGTTCGCAATCGCCCAGTCGATCGCTTCGATCACGTCGCTGGCGAAGCCCTCGCCGTTCCCGTCGAGCACCCTGAGGTTGATGATGTGCGCCGCCGGCGCCACACCCTTGAGCGCGCCGTTCGCCGCGATGATCCCCGCCACATGCGTGCCGTGGCCGTTGGCGTCGCCCGGCCGCGACCGCACACCAGCCGCCGTGCCGCAATCCTCGGAGCCGCGGCGGAAACGCTGGCCCTGGTTTTTCGAGGTGGCCGTGAAGTCCACCGAGACGACAATCCGGCCGCGCAGCTCGGGCACTTCGGCCACGCCGGTGTCGATCACCGCCACGCCAATGCCTTCACCCTTGACGCCCTCGCGACCCTCCGACCAGCCGTCTTCCCACACTTGGTCGGCGCCAATCGCGGCCGTCGTCACGTCCATCCGCGCGCGCAGCTTGTAGTTGCCCGACGCCGCATCGAGCCGCGCATCGGCCGTCAGCGCGCCAAGCGAGCCCGCCGGCACTTCGACGACAGCACCGGAGCCGATCCGCTTGTGGACGCGAAGGCCGTGGCGCGCCGCCAGGCGATCGATCTGCGACTGCGTCCCCGGCAGAATCACGCACGTCGGTTCGATGGTGGCGTTCGCGGTCACCCTCGCCGCGATATCCCGGGAAAGACGGCTTCGTCCCTGCGCGCCTGCGGCGGCAGCGTCCGTCGCGAAGAGCTCTCCGCACGCGGCTGCGCAGAGCGCGAGGGCGATCGTGCGGGAGTGCGAGGATGCGACGGTTCGAAGGAACGTCATGGGTTATCCGTTACGTCATCGATTACGAACGTGGGGCGCGAAACGCGAACGAGGCCGCCGATGCCGACGCCGAAAACGGCTGCGGGCGGAAGCCGCACGCGTGGAGCGACTCGACGAGCACGCGCTGCGAGCCGCCGATCGAGCGGATCGTCTGCAGCTTCCCGTCGCGAATCCGGTAGTAGATCGTCCGGCGCGACAGCCGCAGGAGCTGCGCCGCCTGGTCGATCGAGACGCTCCGCCCGAGGCGAACGTCGTTGGCCGTCTCGGGGCTCGAATGGGAGCCGCTCGAAACGGGGCTGGCGGTCAGGACGGTGGACGATTCAGTACTGATCAAAAGGCCTCCGGCGCTTCCATATGGCAGGGGTCGTACCAGAACCTGAGGTTCAGCGGTTCCCGGGTTCAAATGGTTCATGGGGAAGAACTTACGCGTGGTTCGTCGGACGCGGAGGAATGTCACGCCACGGCGCAGTAGCCAGCGGATTGGCCGGTCGGGGAGCGTCCACGCAGGCCGGTTGTCGTGCAAACTGCACGGCAATGTGTTGAAATCTGCACGCTTTGCAGAAGCGGCCAATTTCTTGACCAGGGTAGCCAGAAACTGATCGTTAAAAAGTCCCGTTTCATAGGTTTAGGGGTCTCCCTGGCGCTGCTGGGGGCGATCTTTTACGTGATCCGGGACCGTCCCGGCGTCCTGCCGTCCGGTTCGGGCCCCCGCCGCGGCGGCCAGATTGTCGCCTCCATCCGCGGCGAGCCCCGTTCGTTCAACCGGCTCGTCGCCCGCGACCTCGCCACCGAAACCCTGACGATGCTCACGCAGGGACGGCTGGTGCGCATCAACCGCGCAACCTTCGAGCTGGAGCCGTGGCTGGCCGAGACGTGGGAGTCGAGCGCCGACGGCCGCGTCCACACGCTGCACCTGCGCCCCGGCGTCACCTGGTCCGACGGCGCCCCCTTTACTGCAGACGATGTGCTGTTCACGCTGCAGGCGGCGTACGACCCGAAGGTGGAAAGCGTGCTGGCCGAAACGCTCCTAGCCGGAGGGCAGCGCATCCGCGCGTCCGCGCCGGATCCGCAGACGGTCGTCCTCACATTCGCGGCGCCGTCCGGTCCGGGACTGCGGCTGCTCGACGGCCTGCCAATCCTGCCGAAGCACAAGCTGGGTGCGGCGCTGGCGAACGGCACCTTCGGCATGGCGTGGACGAGCGCCACGCCGCCGGCGGAGATGGTGGGCACCGGCCCGTTCGTCGTCCGCGAGTATCAGCCGGGACAGCGCGTACTGCTCGAGCGCAATCCGCGCTACTGGCGCGAGGGCGCCGACGGCGATCCGCTCCCGTACCTCGATCGCATCGTCCTCGAGATTGTTCCCGAGCAGAACGCGGAGCTGCTGCGGCTGCAGTCGGGGATGACGGATCTCAGCAACAGCGAGCTGCGGCCGGAAGACTACGTGCCGGTGCGCCGCGCGGAGGAGCAGGGTACGCTGCGCCTCATCGAGCTGGGCGTCGGGCCGGATGCGGATGGCTTCTGGTTCTGCCTGAAGCCGGAGATCAAGGGGAAGGATCCGCGATTCGCGTTCGTGTCACGTCCCGAGTTCCGGCAGGCGATCTCGCACGCCGTGGACCGCGAGATGTTCGCGGAAACGGTGTTCCTGGGCGCGGCGGTTCCCGTGTGGGGACCGATCACGCCGGGCAACGATCAATGGTTCTGGCCCGACGTGCCGCGCTATTTTCATGACGACGCGAAGGCGGCGGCGCTGCTGGCGGGCATCGGGCTCGAGGATCGCAACAAGAACGGCGTCGTCGAGGACGCGAACGGCACCGAGGCGCGCTTCACCGTCATCACGCAGCAGGGAGTCGGGTGGTACGAGCGGGGCACGATGGTACTGCGCGAGGAGCTGGCGCGCGTCGGGATTGCGCTCGATATCGCGCCGCTCGAATTCGGCGCGATGATCCAGCGGATGCTCGCGTGCGACTACGACGCCATCTACTTCCGGCCGGTGGCCACCGATCTGGACCCGGCTGGCAACATGGATTTCTGGCTCAGCTCCGGATCCGCGCACCTCTGGAACATGTCGCAGAAGGTGCCGGGGAGCGACTGGGAGCGGCGGATCGACACGCTGATGCTGGAGCAGTCGGCGTCGATCGACGCGGAGCGGCGGCGGCAGCAGTTCACGCTGGTGCAGCAGATTTTCGCGGAGAACCTGCCGGTGCTCTACTTCGCGGCGCCGCGGATGTATTTCGCGCACAGCGCGCGGCTGCAGGGGGTGGTGCCGTCGGTGCAGCGGCCGCCGGTGTTGTGGAATGCGGATAGCCTCAGTGTGAGTCAGTGAGGTCCGGCTAAAGCCGGACACTACGACAGTTGCTTAATTTCGTCGCAAGGCGAATCGCGTTTGCGGTGCTGCTCGTCGTGGTCGTGTCGTCGGCCTCGCTGCGGCTGGCGCGGCTGGCGCCGGGCGACGTGACGGCGCAGCTCGGGCCGTTTGCCAGCGCCACGGAAATTGCCGGCACCCGCGCACGCTTCGATCTCGATCGCTCGCCGCTCGGCCAGTGGGGCGTGTGGCTCTCACGCGCGGTCCGCTTCGAGTTCGGAGACTCCTTCCTTTACAACCGGCCCGTCCGCGGCCTCGTCGTTTCGGCCGCCGGCAACACCGCGGTGCTCGCCGTCGCCGCGCTCGTGGCCGCAACCGTCGTCGGGATTCCGCTCGGCGTGATCTCGGGCAGCCGCCGCGGCCTGCTGGCAGGCGCGATCCGCGGCGTGTCGCTCGTGTTCCTCTCGATCCCGCCGCTTCTTACCTCGCTCTTCCTCGTGTTCCTGGCCGCAGTCACGCGCTGGTTTCCGGCCGGCGGCATGACGTCGGTCAACGCCTCCTCGCTCGACTGGCCGGCGTGGCTCCTGGATGTGGCGACGCACCTGCCGCTCCCGGCGCTGGCGCTCGCGCTGCCGATTGCGGCGACGTTCGAGCGTCTCCAGGCGCAGTCAATGTCGGAGACGCTCCGGCAGCCGTTCGCGCTGGCGGCCGTGGCGCGCGGGCTCTCGCCGCGCGACGTCATCCTGCGGCACGCGTGGCGCGTGTCGGTGCGTCCGATCTGCGGGATCTACGGCCTTGCGATTGGCGCGCTCCTGTCGGGATCGTTTGTCGTGGAGTTCGTCACCGCGTGGCCGGGGCTCGGCCGGCTGATGTACGAGGCGCTTCGCGCGCGCGACGTCTATCTCGTGGCCGGATGCGCGGCGATGGGCGGCCTCTTCCTGGCGGCGGGCAGCGTGATTGGCGATCTGCTTCTTGCGGCGGCTGACCCGCGAGTGAGGAAAGCCGCGTGAAGAAAGCCGGGTTTGGCTTGCTGATCTTCGTGACGCTTGCCGCCCTGGGCGCGCCGTGGCTGGCGCCGAATGCGCCGGACCGGAGCTTTCCGGATCGGCTGTACGCGCCGCCGGGTGGATACGCGTACGAGCAGCGGCTGGTGAACCGGCTGGAGCGCCAGTTCGAAGACGACGTCTCGCAGCCCGTGTCGCTGCAATGGTTTACGGACGGCCGCCTGGTGACGGTTCCCGAAGCGGACGGCGGCCCGCTGCTGCTGCTCGGTGCCGACGCGTTCGGCCGCGACACCTTCTCGCGGCTGCTGTACGGCGCGCGCGCGTCGCTGGCGCTCGCGCTGGTGGCCACCGTCATCGCGCTGCTGCTGGGCGCGCTCATCGGCGGCGCCGCCGGGTTTGCCGGCGGGCTGGTGGACGAGGTGCTGTCGCGGTTCACCGACTTCGTGCTGGTGCTGCCGGCCATCTACGTGGCGCTGGCGCTCCGTGCCGTCATGCCGCTCGTGCTGCCGCCGGCGACGGTGTTCGCGCTGCTCACGCTGATCTTCGCGCTCGTCGGCTGGCCGATCGTCGCCCGCGGCATGCGCGCCATCATCGCGTCGGAGCGGGAGCGCGAGTACGTCGCCGCCGGTCTCGCGCTTGGCGCCACCCGCTGGCGGCTGCTCTCGCGCCACCTGCTTCCCGCGGCCACCGGCTACCTCGCGGTGCAGGCGACGCTCCTGCTGCCCGCGTTCATCCTGGCGGAGGCCACGCTGTCCTACGTCGGTCTTGGCTTTCCAGACAGCGTGCCGACGTGGGGCACGATGCTGCAGGACGCCGCGAACATGTCGCTCGTGGCCGAAGCGCCCTGGATGCTGGCTCCGGCCGCCGCCATCTTCCTCGTCGTCCTTGGCGTGAATCTGGTCGTGCAAAGGGATCCTGACGTTCACACTTCTCTGTTCTAGGTGCTCGGTTCGTGTTCAGGTTCGTATTCAGGTTCGGTGTTCGGTGTTCGATAATAAGTTCATGAAAAAGTTTGCCGGCATCTACACCCCGATCGTCACGCCCTTCAAGACTGACGACACGCTCGACGAGCAGGGGCTGAAATCCAACGTGGCGCGCTGGATGACGACGCCGCTGACGGGGCTCGTGGTGCTCGGGTCGAACGGCGAAGCGCCGCAGCTCGAGGATGCCGAGGCGGACCGCGTGATCGAGATCGTCCGCGCCGGGATGCCGAAGAACAAGCCGATGATCGTCGGCACCGGACGCGAATCCACGAAGGCGACGATTGCCGCCACGAAGCGCGCGGCGAAGCTCGGCGCCGACGTGGCGCTCGTGCGGACGCCGTCGTTCTTCAAGCTGCAGATGACGACCGCGGCGTTCGTCCGCCACTACACGGAGGTGGCCGACGCGTCGCCGATCCCTGTGTTTCTCTACAACGTGACGATGTACACCGGCGTCAATATGCTGCCGGACTCGGTCGCTACGCTGGCGCAGCACCCGAACATTGGCGGAATGAAAGAGTCGGGGAGCGACATCGTGCAGATCGGCGACTACGTCGCGCGCACGCCCGATGATTTCGTCATCCTGGCGGGCTCGGCGTCGTCCATGTTTGCGGCGCTGCTCGCGGGCTGCGACGGCGCCATTCTCGCGCTCGCGGCGCTGGCGCCCGATGCCTGCGTCGAGCTGCACCGGCTCGTCCGCGACGGCCGCGTGGACGAGGCGCGCGCCCTCCAGCAGAAACTGCTTCCGCTCGCGCGCGCCATCGGCGATGCGCAGCGCGGCGTGCCCGGCCTGAAGGCGGCGCTCAACCTGATGGGCTACACGGGCGGGGTTCCGCGGCCGCCGCTGCGGCCGCTGGTCGAGGCGGATACCACAGGGATTCGCACGCAGCTCGACGCGCTTGGTTTGCTCGAACCCGTCACGCGCTAACGTGGGGTTCGGGGATTGCTAGTAGGAGACCTCCTACGATGAAGCGCATCCTTATTCCCGTACTTCTTGTCGCCATTCTGGCCGCCTGCGCCACCAATCCGGTCACCGGCCGTCGCCAGCTCTCCTTCATGAGCGAGTCGCAGGAGATCTCGATCGCCAACGAGTCCGACCCGCAGATCAAAGAGGAGATGGGGGTCTACAACGACCCCGAGCTGCAGCGCTACGTGAGCGAGATTGGCTGGAAGATGGCCAAAATCTCCGAGCGGCCCAACCTCCCCTGGCGCTTCACCGTCGTCGACGTGCCGGCGGTCAACGCGTTCGCCGTGCCGGGCGGCGGCATCTACCTCACGCGCGGCATCATGCCCTTCCTCGACAACGAAGCCGAGCTTGCGGGCGTGCTCGGCCACGAGATTGGCCACGTCACCGCACGGCATTCAGCGCAGCAGTACACGAAACAGATTACCGGCCAGGTGGGCCTGCTCGCGCTCAGCATCCTGGTGCCGGCGGCGCGGCCGTTCGGCGATCTCGCCGGGCAGGCGCTCGGCGTGCTCTTCCTCAGGTACGGCCGCGACGCCGAGCTGCAGGCGGACGGACTGGGGGCGAAGTACGAGGCGAGCCTCGGATGGGATCCGGCCGGCGTGCCAGCGTTTCTCTCCACGCTCGGACGCCTCGACGAGGCGGCGGGCGATCGGCGCGGCATCCCGAACTGGCTCTCGACGCATCCGGATCCGCTCTCGCGCGTAGACGAGATTCAGCCGGTGGTGCAGCAGTTGAAGACCGCGGGGACGACGTACGCCACGAACCGCGAGCCGTTCATGCAGCGCGTGGACGGAATCGTTTACGGCGACAACCCGGAACAGGGCATCGCGCGCGGGAGCGCCTTCCTGCATCCGGTGCTGCGATTCCGGATTGACTTCCCCGAGGGCTGGGAGATTCAGAACAGCCCTCAGCAGGTGGTCGCGAAGGCGCCGGGCGCCGAGGTCTTCATGATGCTCGAGCTCGTGGAGAAGGCGGAGGTCGAGAAGGCGCGGGGCGGCAACATCCAGGACATCGCCCTCGGGCACATGCGGCAGGCGGGGTTCCGTGCCGTGCAGGGCGAGCGGACGACGATCAACGGGCTCGACGCGTTCGTCGGCGCGTATCAGGGGCAGGTCGAGGAGCTGGGCGCGGTCGGCGCCCGCGCGGCGCACATCGCGCACGACGGCAACGTGTACCTGCTCGTCGGCCTGACCGATGTCGACACGTTCCAGCAGGCCGACCGTGCGTT
This sequence comes from Candidatus Sulfopaludibacter sp. SbA3, assembly GCA_945903265.1. Classification (GTDB taxonomy): domain Bacteria; phylum Acidobacteriota; class Vicinamibacteria; order Vicinamibacterales; family UBA2999; genus CAXNKG01. Next base: position 8,518 of record CAMDNQ010000040.1, on the reverse strand, counting down.
CACGACGGCGATCCGATCGTTCCGCCGGCTGTCGGCGGCGGAGGCGGAGGACATCCGGCCGAGCCGCGTCGATTTCTATGTGGTGCGGTCGGGCGACACGTGGCAATCTATCGCCGAGCGATCGGGCGGCACGGTGAAGCCGGCGACGCTCGCGGTGATGAACAACATGGCGCCAGGAACGCCGCCGGCGGTTGGCTCGCGAATAAAAATAGTGGTCGCGGGCTAGTTGGGAGTTGGCCGTTTGGGAGTTGGGACTTGAAGACGCGCAGGCGTATTTTCCGCGCGCTCGCCGTCACAGCCGCCATCGGCTTCTGGATCGTCGTCTACGTCTATCTCACGCTGCCTGACGTGCGCGTCCTGGCGGCCACCAATCCCACGAACACCGCCTGGATGCAGCTGCGCGCCGCCGAAGCGGCGAGCGAGGGGCGGACCGTCCGCCAGGTCCAGCGCTGGGTCCCGTACTCCCGCATCTCGAATCAGTTGAAGCGTGCCGTGCTCGTGGCCGAGGACTCGGCGTTCTGGGATCACGAGGGCGTGGACATGGAACAGCTCCGCGAATCGATACGCGTGAACTGGGAGCAGGGGCGCGCGGTTCGCGGGGCGAGCACGATCACGCAGCAGCTCGCGAAAAACCTGTACCTCTCGCCGTCGCGCGACCCGCTGCGCAAGCTGCGCGAGCTGATCATCGCGCGGCGCCTCGAGGCCGCGCTGCCGAAGTCGCGCATCTTCGAGATCTATCTGAACGTGATCGAGTGGGGCGACGGCATCTGGGGCGTGGAAGCGGCGTCGCGCACGTATTTCGGGACACCGGCATCGGCGGTGAGCCGCGACCAGGCGGCGCTGCTGGCCGGGGCCATCATCAATCCGCGCGCGCTCAATCCTCGGCGGCCGACAGCTCGGCTGTATCGCCGGCAGAAGATCATCCTCGGGCGCATGGGCGACGTGACGCCGCCACCTCCGGCGCCCGTCGCCGCCGTCGAGCCCGACAGTGTCGCTGAAAGCACGCCGGAAGACGCCATTGCGCCAAATGATGCTGAGGGGCCGCCTGCCCCGAGCGACGTCGAGGGGCCGCCTGGATTGACCGCCGACGAAGAGGTCGCGATCGACTCGCCGGCCGAGTCAGCACAGCCGTAAAAATATTATTTACGGCTCAGTGCAGTCCTCTCTCGATCGTACCGACATCGCTATATAATCGACCTCGGTTCGTAACCGTCCGTACAACCAAATACGTTGAAGCGCGCAGAGTTGCGCGAGAGGTCCGCACACGCGAAGCGTATGCGCTTTGTCCTCTCCGCGGTTCGGTGTGCCGGAGATCGTTGGCATCAACTCGATGATCAATTACACCGAACGACTGTCTCTCCTCATGTCCGACATCGTGGAACGCGTGCCCACGCTGTCGTTCATCGATATGAAGAAGGTGCTCGTGTTTGCGAGGCCGGGCCGGACTGTAGCGGAGGGCGCGTATGCGACCTGTCACTGCATCTGCCTGCCGCCGAGCGAACCCGGTTACTACTTCTGGAAGGATCGGGAGACGGGGCAGCTGACGCGGCGCTCCGAGTGGTTCGTGACGAAGTCGCCGACCGTGCACGTGGGAAGCCAGCCGGTCGACTACATGATCTCGTTCGCGCTGCCGCGCTTCTGCGACCAGCGGCTGGCGCGCACGCGCAAGTCGGTGCATTACGAGGGTCAGCCCGACTGGGTCGCGAAGCTCGACACGATCGTCCACGAGCTGTATCACATCGATCCGGAGCGCCCCGGCATCCGCCGCATGGAAAAAGCGGACGGCACCTATTCCGCCAACTGCCACGGCGACCGGTTCTTCGAGAACGTCGTCGAGATGGTGAACCAGTACCTCGAGTCGAAGCCGGATCCGCAGATTTCGAGCTTCCTCGCGCACGACTTCGACAGCCTCGTCCAGCGGTTCGGCGGCGTGGGGGGCGTGACGTTCCGCGCGTTTCCCTCCTACCCGCAGCGATTCACGGAAGTGATGCCGGTGCAGCCGCCGCCGCCGCCGGAGGCCGACTGCCGCGTGGAACCGCTCGCGTTGCCGCGCATTACGACGGCGTTCACGGACGACGACATGGTGATTCGCCAGTTCTTCCGCACCACGTCGCGGAAGGTCGCCGACGCCAGCAAGCGCGAGCCGCAGGCCGCCTAGGGCCCTGCCCGCCGAAGCCTCGGCGAAGGCGGGTATACTCCCCGCCATGTGGAAGCTTCACATGGCCTTCGTCGCGCTCCTCCTGTCCCAGGCAGCCCTTGTTCAAGACGCTGCTGCCCAGGACGCCCCCAACCCGTACAGCACCATCGACAATCATTTCCAGATGCCGGCCGGCCGCGTCGTCGGGTCGACCGCTGGTATCACCATCGACCGTGACGGGTCGAGCGTCTGGGCGTTCGAACGGTGCGGCGGGAACAACTGCATCGGGTCCAACGCGGCGCCGGTCCTGAAGTTCGACGCGTCCGGGAAGCTGGTCGCCAGTTTCGGCGCCAACCTGTTCGTGCGTCCGCACGGCGTTCATGTCGATCGCGACGGCAACGTGTGGGTTACCGACCAGGAAGGCCACCAGGTCGTGAAGATGACGCCGCAGGGACAGGTCCTGATGACGCTCGGCAAGAAGGGCGTCGCAGGCGACGGCCTCGACGTCTTCAACGCGCCCTCCGCGGTGTTCGTCGCGCCGGACGGCAGCATCTTCATCGGCGACGGCCACGGCGGGACCACGAACGCGCGCATGCTGAAGTTCACGAAGGACGGGACGTTCATCAAGACCTGGGGTAAGCGCGGCATCGGGCCCGGCGATTTCGAAACCCCGCACGGCATTGCGATGGACTCGCAGGGCCGCCTGTTCGTTGCCGACCGCGGCAACAACCGTGTGCAGATCTTCGATCAGGACGGGAAGTTCCTCGCCGAGTGGAAGCAGTTCGGCCGTCCGAGCGGCATCTTCATCCGCAACGATATGCTCTACATCGCCGATCACCAGTCGGATCCGAAGACGAATCCCGGCTTCACGAAGGGCATTCGGATCGGCAGCGTGAAGGATGGGAAGGTGACCGCGTTCATCCCCGACAAACCGGATGGCACGCAGGAAGGCGTCGCCGTCGACGCGCAGGGGAATGTTTACGGATCGCTGACCGGCGGACCGACCGGCGCGGTCGGTGGAGCGGCGCTGAAGAAATACGTTCGCCGTTAGGTCGTTTGCGCCCATTCGGTTGACGATGCTACCGTCGTCTCGTCGGGCATGGGCATCGCAGCATCACTCCGCGAGGAGTGGAACATGCTCGATGCCGAATTATCCGAACGCGTAACAATTCTCGAACAAAAAGTGGAAGAACTCGCCGCTCTGCCTGCGCGTGTGGGCCTTCTGGAAGAGCAAATTGTGCAACTCCGGACCGAGATGCACGATGAGTTTTCTGCCGTACGGTCGGACATGGGTGTGATGAAGGCCGAACTGCGAGCCGAGATCCGCGCGGGCGACGAGGAGACGCGCCGGTATATGCGCGTGCTCTACGAGGACCTTATCGAGCGGATTGAGCGGATTGGCGAGGGACTTCCGCGCCGGCGGCCGAAGCGCTGATATCGCCGATTCGCCGCGCGCCGACGATGCGGATGGACCAGTAGTTGGCGACGTAGGCTTCCACGCGCACGACGCCGCGCGAGCTGGGGGCGTGCACGAAGCGGCCGTCCCCGACCACCATCCCCACGTGCGAGGCGCCTCGGCTGACCGTCTCGAAGAAGATGAGATCGCCCGGCTGCGCGTCCTTCAGATCGATCTCCCGCCCCGCCTGATACTGCGCCCGCACTTCCCGCGGGACCGCCATCCCATGACGCGCGAAGACGTACTGGACGAACCCGCTGCAGTCGAAGCCTGATGGATCGGTGCCGCCGTTGCGGTACGGGGCGCCGAGGAAGTCGAGGGCGGTCGTCACCACACTCGTGGCACCAGGTTCAGCAGGTTCAAGGTGTTCAGAAGATTCAGCGGGTCGCGGTTCAGTGGGTTCAGCGCGTGCGGTTGGTTCAGAGGCGATCGGCGGCAGCGCCGCGCCCGGAAAGGGCCGCGGCCGGGGCGTGCCGGCATTCTTCGCGGCACACGCGCCGGTCGCCACCGCCAGCACGAGAATCAGGACGCTTCGGAGCACGTCTGTCATATCGGCGTAACCTGCTGCGATCACTAGTCTTCCGGCCCCAGATTCTAGACACCTGAGGCGGCGGACAGTTATCATAGGCTCCGACCGATGGAACAGGCGCTTCTACTGAACGCGTCGTACGAGCCTCTGAAAGTCGTGGACTGGCAGAAGGCGGTCACCCTCTGGTGCCAGGGGAAGGTGGAGGTGATTGCGGTCCACGACCGGGAGATACGTGCGGTCTCCTTCAGCTTCAAGCTGCCCTCCGTCATCCGCCTCCTGCGCTTCGTCAAAATCAAACGCCGGTTCGACTACGTCCCGTTCTCGCGGGCGAACATCTACGCGCGCGACAGCTACACCTGCCAGTACTGCAGCGAGTCGATGCCGTCGGGCGAACTGACGTTCGACCATGTCGTGCCGGTGGCGCAGGGCGGCCGCAAGGACTGGGAAAACATCGTCACCTGCTGCATCTCGTGCAACCGGAAGAAGGGCGGCCGCACGCCGGCCGAGGCCCGCATGAGGCTGCTGCGTGTGCCGCGGCGGCCCGATTCCGCTCCGGCGGTCCGCATCACGATCGGCCTCCGGAATGCGCCGGACACGTGGCGCGACTACCTGTACTGGAACCTCGAACTCGACGAGAGCTGACCTAAGATCGGCTTGTGCCGACTATCACCGCCGTCCACCCGCTGCGCGCGGTTGAAGGCGGACGCATCACCCTCCTCGGCTCGGACTTTCCCGTAGACACGCTTACCTCGCTGCTCGTCGGCGACGCGCCGGCACGGGTGACGTTCGCCTCGCCGAGCCGGGTCGTCATCGCGATCCCCTCCGACGTCGAGGGCGGCCGCATTCCGATGAAGGTGCCGGGCGCTCCCCGTGAAACGACCTATGTCGCGATTGGCACCAGGTGGGCGACCGGTCTCCACCAGGTGGACAACCCGGCGTTCGACCGCGCTGGAAATCTCTATGTCACCTATAGCGGCTCGCGCGGGCAGGAAGCGCCCGTGTCGATCTTCCGTGTGATCAGCCGTGAGACACGCGAGCCATTCGCCCACGGCATCGTCAATCCCACGTCGCTCGCATTCGGACCCGATGGCCGCCTCTATGTCTCGAGCCGCTTCGAGGGGGCCGTCTATCGTGTGAACGAGGATGGATCGCACGAGCAGGCGGCGTCGGACCTTGGCGTGGCGTGCGGCATTGCCTTCGATGCGGACGGCGCCATGTACGTGGGAGACCGGTCGGGCACGATCTTCCGCCTCCGCGGCAGCGAGGCGCAGGCATTCGCGACCATTCCCGCCAGCGTGGCGGCGTTTCACCTGGCCATGAGTCCGTCGCAGGAACTCTTCGTGACGGCACCGACCCTGAACGCGTACGACTACGTCTATCGCATCACGCGTGACGGCGACGTGCGCACGCTGCCGTCGCCCCTCGGCCGGCCGCAGGGCCTCGCCTTCGGTCCGGACGGGCATCTCTACGTCGTGGACGCGCTGTCGGGATGCAGCGGCGTGTACCGGTTCAGCGCGCTCGATCAGGAGCCCGAGCTCGTGGTCGCCGGTGTCGGCCTCGTCGGCATCGCGTTCGGACCGTCGGGCGAAATGGTCGTCACGTCGGCAGAAACCGCCTACCGGTTCGATTAGCGGGGTTGGCGGTTGGATGTTGGTGGTGGGTGGCCGGGGAGTTAAAATGATCGTTTGGAGTCCCCAGGAAATTCCCTGCAGTGAGCATGACGCACGACTGGATTTCGGTGCGCGGCGCCCGCGTCCACAACCTCAAGAATATCGACGTCGATCTGCCCAGAGACAAGATCGTCGTGATCACGGGTCTCTCCGGGTCCGGCAAGTCATCGCTCGCGTTTGACACGATCTACGCCGAGGGACAGCGGCGCTACGTCGAGTCGCTCTCCGCCTACGCCCGGCAGTTCCTCGAGCAGATGGAAAAGCCGGATGTGGACCTGATCGAAGGCCTGTCGCCCTCGATTTCCATCGAACAGAAGACGACCGGCTCCAACCCGCGGTCCACCGTCGGGACCGTGACCGAAATCTACGACTACCTGCGGCTGCTCTTCGCCAACATCGGATCCCCACACTGCTACAACTGCGGACGCGAGATCGCGTCGCAGTCACTCGAGCGGATCCTCGACATGGTGATGCTGTATCCGCAGGACGCGCGGATCAACGTGATGGCGCCAATCGCGCGGGGCCGCAAAGGCGAGTTCAAGAAGGAGCTGCAGGCGCTGCGGCAGCGCGGGTTCACCAAGGCGCGCATCGACGGGCAGTTCGTGTCGCTCGAGGATCCGCCGAAGCTGGATCGCCGGCGCAATCACACCATCGAGGTGGTGGTGGATCGGCTGATCGTGAAGTCGGGCATCGAGAAGCGGCTCGCCACGTCGCTCGATCTCGCGCTGAAGCTCGCCGAGGACATCGTCGTCATCAACACGTTCGACGGCGGTGACCAGCTGTTTTCGCGCCGGCTCGCGTGCGTCCACTGCGGCATCTCGATGCCGGAGATGACGCCGCGCGCGTTCTCCTTCAATTCTCCGCATGGCGCGTGTCCTCACTGTCAGGGACTGGGCGCGAGCTACGATTTCGATCCGCGGCTCATCGTCCCCGACGAGTCGAAGTCGCTGCTCGGCGGCGCAATCGCGCCCTGGGCCCGCGGCGATCGCAAGCTCGTACGCGACACGATCCTGTCGCTCGCCCGCACGTTCGGCATCGACGCCGAGGCGCCGTTCGCAAAACTGCCGAAGAAGCTCCGCGACCTGCTCCTGCTCGGGCCGAAGGGCAGCCGCAAGGCGGGTCCGGCCGCGACTGACGATTCATCGAGGCGCGGACCCGCGGGCAGCGACGAGGACGAAGACGACGAGCTCGAGGACTTCGACCTTCCGTCGCCGGCGCGCGCCCGTGCGCGCGACACGGAGATCGAGCCTGCCGGCAAGAATTTCGAGGGCCTGCTCCCGAACCTCCGCCGCCGGTACGAGGAAGGCTCGTGGGCCGTGCAGGAGGATCTCGAGCCGTACCGTACGCTGCGGGACTGCCCGGGATGCCACGGCCAGCGGCTGAAGCCGCAGAGCCTGGCGGTCAGGGTGAAAGGGCGCGGCATCGGGGAGTACGTGAATCTTCCGGTGAGCAAGGCGCTCGAGGTGTTCGACGCGTTGTCGCTGACGGAGCGCGAAGAACTGATCGCGGGGCGCGTGCTGCGCGAGGTCCGCGACCGGCTCCGCTTCCTGCACGATGTCGGTGTCGGCTATCTCACGCTGGATCGCAGCGCCGCGACGCTCTCGGGCGGGGAAGGGCAGCGGATCCGGCTTGCCACGCAGATTGGCGCCAATCTCTCCGGCGTCCTCTACGTGCTCGACGAACCGTCGATCGGCCTGCACCAGCGCGACAACCGGAAGCTGCTCTCGACGCTGTCGCGTCTGCGCGATCTGGGCAACACGGTGGTCGTCGTCGAGCACGACGAGGAAACCATTCGCACCGCCGACTACGTGATCGATCTCGGGCCCGGCGCGGGCGAGCATGGGGGCCACGTGATCTTCCAGGGCGTGCCGGCGGAGCTCCTCAAGGACCCCTCGACTGCGCTCGGGACAGGTGGCGAAGGGTCGCTGACCGGCGCCTATCTGAGAGGGAAGCGGTCCATTCCGACGCCGAAGTCCCGCCGGCCGTCGCTCAAGGGCGAGATTGTCATTCGCGGGGCGCGGGCCAACAACCTGAAGAACATCGACGTGACGATCCCGCTCGGCACGCTGACGGCGGTCACGGGCGTCAGCGGTTCGGGCAAGTCGACGCTCGTGAACGACATCCTGTACCGGTCGCTCGCGCGCACCATCTACAAGGCCTCGGCCGATCCCGGCGTGCACGACCGGATTGACGGCGTGAGCTTGATCGACAAGGTCATCGAGATCGACCAGTCGCCCATCGGCCGGACGCCCCGCTCGAATCCCGCCACGTACACGGGCATGTTCACCTTCATTCGCGAGCTGTTCGCGATGATGCCCGAGGCGAAGGCGCGCGGCTTCAAGCCTGGCCGCTTCTCGTTCAACGTGAAGGGCGGCCGCTGCGAGACCTGTCAGGGCGACGGCGTCATCGCGATCGAGATGCACTTCCTCCCCGACGTCTATGTGACGTGCGAGCAGTGCAAGGGTCGGCGCTACAACCGCGAGACGCTCGAAGTGCACTACCGGGGCAAGACGATCGCCGAGGTGCTCGACCTGACCGTCGATCAGGCGCTGCCGCTGCTCGAAAACATTCCACCGATCGCCACCAAGCTGCGGACGCTCCAGGATGTCGGCCTCGGCTACATCGAGCTGGGCCAGTCGGCGACGACGCTCAGCGGAGGCGAGGCGCAGCGCGTCAAGCTGTCGCGCGAGCTGTCGCGGCGCAGCACCGGGCGCACGCTGTACATC
>CAMDNQ010000039.1 GCA_945903265.1 Candidatus Sulfopaludibacter sp. SbA3 | reverse complement strand
GCCTGCGCCTGCAGCAGCGCGTCCTCGCGCCGCCGCTGGCGGAGATCCTCCGCCTGGTGCTGCAGCGTTTCCACCATGCTCGCGCCGACCTGCTCGGCCTGGATGAGCGCCGACGTGAATCCCGTCAGCGAGGTCACGTTCACGCGCCGCGCGAGGTTGCGCAGCGCCTGCGTGCGCGGGATGCCGGCGAGCAGATCGTGCTGGAACGTCATGAATTCCGAGGCGAGCGCGCGGTTGCGCCCTTCGACGCGCACGATCTTCGCCAGCGCCGCATCGAAGCCCAGTCCCGCCTCGGCCATCGTCGCGAACAGCTCGAGCGCCAGCGGCAGATCCTGCTCGATGCCGCGTGTGCGTGCCCGGTGCGCGGCGCGAACGACCATCGCCGGCGCCAGGCCGATCACGACCTGCAGGATCCAGGGCCCCGCCAGCAGCAGTGCCGCCAGGACGTCGCCGGTGCTGCCGGGCACGGCGACGACCTGCTCCACGAGCGTCGGAGCCAGGGCGATCCGGTAGAACTGGCTGACCGCCATTCCGGCCGCAATGCAGGCGGCCGTGACGGTCAGGAACATGGCAGGTGCGTTGGGCGCGCGATACCCGGCCCGCACCAGCCACAGCGCCAGCGCGCCCGTTTCCTCCTGTGCGACGGCCATCGCATCGGCCGAGGCTTCGGCGGACAGGCGTTCGAGCGCGCGGCGGCGCAGACTCCAGTCGCGGGCCAGGACCACGAGCGCCGCCAGTGCGGCCAGACCGAGACCAAGAAGCAGCGTCAGCATCTCAGAACTGGCTCCTGCTCAGGCGCGACATCCAGATGAGCCCGACCGCCTGGAGGGAGATCGCCCCCGCGACGAGCAGCGTCCCGAACGCCGTTGCCACGAACGCCTCCAGACGATCCGGATTGGTGCGCCACATGAGGAATCCGAGGACGTAGGCGATGGCGAGCACCACGGCCACGGAGGCGTTCGACTCGACGCCCTGCGCGCGCACGCGGCGCGAGAGCTCGGTCCGGTCGCGCACCGTCCGTCCCACCGTCGCCAGCGTCGTCGCCAGGCTCCCGCCGACTTCCCAGTGGACGGCGAGCGACGTCGCGAACAGGCGGAACGTCTCGAGCGGCACGTGCACCTGCAGGTCGTGGACCGCCGATCGCGGGTCGTCGCCGAGCCGGATCCGGCCGGCCACTTCCTGCACGTAGGGACGGAGGGGCGCCTCGATCTCCTCCAGCGCCGATTCGAACGCCGCGAGCAGGCTGGCGCCCGCGCGCAGCGATCCCACCATCAGGTCGATCGCGGCGGCAAGCTGGCTTTCGATCAGCGCCGCCTGCTGTTCGCGCCGGTGCTCTTCCACCAGGTACGCGAGCACGCCGGCCAGCAGGCCGACCGCGCCCACCACCTGCACCGGCAGCGGCGTGAAGATCCAGAGCGGCACCGCGACGCCGGCGGCCACCCCGGGGGCGACCAGCGGATATCGCGGCGGGAACGACGCCATTCTGCGCCGCGCGGGAGCGGACTCCGCCTCCGCGTCCGGTTGCGCGATCAGCGCGTCGAGCCGCGCCAGCGCCACCGATCGCGCCTGATGCCAGCGCCAGAGGAGCACCAGCGCGATCGATCCCGCCAGGAGCAGCAGGAGCGTCATGCGCCGCCATCCTCGGTGGGCTGGAACAGCGACGGAGAAATCTGCACACCTTCGTCGCGGAGCTCGTCGATCATCCGCGAGACGATGCCCGTGGCCGTGAAATACCCGATCACGCGGCGGTTCTGCTTCCCGCGCCGCTTGAACACGTAGAGCTCCTGCATCAGGGGGGTCGAGCTCTCCATGCCCGTGATCTCGGAGATGGCTTCGATGCGGCGGACGCCGTCCTCGTACCGCTTGACCTGGACGAGGAGGTGGATGGCCGACACGATCTGCTCGCGGACCGCGCGCGACGGCAGCTCCGTGCCCGCCATGAGCACCATCGTTTCGAGCCGGGCCAGCGCGTCGCGGGACGAATTGGCGTGGACGGTACACATGCCGCCGTCATGGCCGGTGTTCATCGCCTGCAGCATGTCGAGCGCCTCGCCGCCGCGCACTTCCCCGACGATGATCCGGTCGGGGCGCATGCGGAGCGCGTTGATCACCAGGTCGCGCGCGTCGATGCGTCCCCGGCCCTCGAGATTCGCCGGCCGCGTTTCCATGCGCACCAGATGCTCCTGATCGAGCTGAAGCTCCGCGGTGTCCTCGATGGTCACGATGCGCTCGTAGTCGGGGATGGCCTCGGCCAGCGCGCCGAGCAGCGTCGACTTGCCGGCGCCGGTGCCGCCCGAGATGAGGATGTTGCGCCGCGCGCGGACGGCAATGACGAGGAATTCCATCATCTGCGGCGAGAGCGTGCCGATCTTCAGGATGTCGTCGCGCCGCAGCCGCTGCCGGCCGAAGCGGCGAATCGACAGCGTGGGGCCGTCGATCGTCGCCGGCGGCAGCGTCGCGTTCACGCGGCTGCCGTCCGGGAGCCGCAGGTCGGCCATCGGCGACGACGCGTCGATGCGGCGGCCGATGCGCGCCGCGATGCGCTCGATCACGCGGATGATGTGCTCGGCGTCGCGGAACCGCACGTCGGTCCGCTCGAGCCGGCCGAAGCGCTCCACGTACACCTTGTCGGGCGCATTCACGAGGATGTCGCTCACCGCCGGGTCCGCCAGCAGCGGCGCCAGGGGCCCCATGCCGATCGTCTCGTCCGTGAGCTCCTCAGCCAGCCGCAGCCGCTCGGCGTCGTTAAGCGCGATGTCCTCCGACGCGATCGCGCGCGCCGCGAACTCACGCACCGCCGCGGCGACATCCGCGCCGTCATGTTCGAGCAGCCCGCGCTCGCCAATCTCGTCGAGCAGCCGCTCGTGCAGCGCGGCCTTGACCGCCAGATAGTTCGCGCGCCCCGGCCTGGCCGACGGCTCCGCGTCCGGCCCGAGCGAGTTGGCGCCTTTCGACACACCTTTCGACACCACGGTCCGGAGCCGCGCCGCGGCGTCGGTCGAGAGCGGCCGCAGCAGCCGCCGGCGGTCGAACACCGGGTTCACGGGGGCGTCGTCGCGCGGGTCGCTCATGCGGGCTCCCTCTGGACGGCCGTCCGTGCGCCGCGCTCCGGTCCCGGCGCCTCCGTGGCGCCGTCCGCGATGCCGCCGGACAGGTCGTCCACGATCCGGTTGATGGCCCGCCCGAACCGCTCCCAGCGGCGCGAGTGGAGGATCGGCGGCACGCCCGTGTTGGCCGATTGCAGCACGCGCTTCTCGTACGGCACCACGTACTCGATCGTGCGGTTGAGGCGCGTGGCGATATCGGACGGCTGCAGGTTCCCGAGGAACGGCTTGTAGTTGTAGTTCAGCACCAGCCGCTGGCGCGACGCGGGCAGCCCGAGGCCGTCCAGCACCGGCAGCAGCCGCGCGATCCCGGCAACCGCCGGCGCGGTGCCCTGCGTCACGACGAACGCCAGGTCGCTCAGGTCCAGGATCGCCATCAGCACGCTGTCCAGCTGCGGGAACGTGTCCACGATGACGTAGGGGAACGAGCGTGCGGCGAGGTTGATGATCCGCGCGATGGCTTCGTCGCCCACTTCCGCCGCTTCGAGCGCGTCGGTGGGCGCCGCCAGCAGGCGCAGCCCGGTGCCATGGCGCAGCGCCAGGTGGCGCAGCAGCGTCCGGTCGAGCCGATCGCGCTCGCGGATCGCGTCTACGATGGTCGACGTCGGCTGCATGTCGAGCAGCATCGCGCACAGCCCGAGCTGCAGCGACGTGTCGATCAGCAGCACGTCGTCGGGATAGCGCAGCGCCAGCGCGCACGCGACGTTCACCGCCAGCGTCGACTTACCCACGCCCCCCTTGTTGCTGACGAACGAGATGACCCGTCCCTGCAGCGCGGCGCCGGCGCCGGGGGCGTTCGACGAGAGCCGGTCGAGGACATCGCGCAGCTCGGTGGCCGAGAGCGGCCGCTGCACGAAGTCCTGCACCTCCGCGCGGAGCAGCCCGATGATCGTGGTGCTGCCGGACGCCTCCTGATCGAATCCGCCCGGCCGCACCGCCGCGGCAATGCCGGCGCCGGGCAGGAGGTCGCGCAGTTCGCGCGACAGCGCGGCGACTTCGCCGCCGGGCCGATCGACGGCGATGAGCACGAAATTCGGCTGCCGCCGCCGCGCCACGTCCACGGCTTCCGCGTAGTTGTCCGTGAAGTGCACCGCGCCCTGGCGGTCCGGCAGGCGCGCCAGCGCGCTGAGGAACTCGTCCTCGAACGACCGATCCGCCGCCACGAGCAGCACCCGCAGATTCCGATCGACGCCCTCGCGCGCGGCTGCCATCCGGTTACCGGACGATGGCGGGCGCGAGCACCGGCGCGTAGAGCGCGGTGCCCGCGCGCTGCAGGTGCTTGTTCATCAGTTCACGGACGGCCGCCGCCTGGATGGTCACCGGCAGCGGCAGGCCGCCCGCCAGCGCCGCGGTCGCGTTGGCCGGAGCCACCGCCGACGGCCCGCGCGTCACGACTTTCGCGCACGGGTTGCCCGGGCGGGCCGTGTCGGGCGCCAGCGTGATGCGGCTGAAGCCGATGATCCTGAGCGCGGCGTTGCCGATGACGGAGAACACCGGCCCGAAGCCGCTGATCGTGCCGGCGGCCGCGCAGTTGAGCGCGATGGCGGCCGGCAGCGGCTGGCCGACGGTGGCGATCAGCTGCCATCGGGCGCGCGTGGGGGCGGCGAGGTTGTCGACGAACCGGCCCACCTGGCTGGCGGGCGGCGTCGCGGCGGTGCACGTCGTGCCGGCGCAGATGACACCGGTCGCGGGATCGATCGTGAGCTGGCGCGCGACGGTGATCGTCTGCACGAAGGTGTCGGCCAGCGAGAACGGCGTGACGCCCGGCCGCGCCGGGTTCGCGACCGGCAGCCCCACATGCATCGCCGGCCTCACGCCCGCAATCGCCGTGGCGCGCACCGTCAGGCCATCGCGCCGCACGGAGTAGCCGCCCGCGGCGTCGTCGCCGTAAATCGCGGCGCCCTTGCCCGGAATCAGCGGCAGCGCCGGCCCGCTCGATGCCACGTCCGGCTCGGTCTGGCCCTCGAACTCCCGCAGCTCGTTCGATCGCCGCAGCCGGACGAGAAAGGCGCTGTTGTCCACGCCGGTCAGCGACCCGCCCGAAAGCGGCCAGGGCGCCGGCGCCGTGTCGTCGGGCGCGGGGCATTCCTGCAGCGCCGGCGGACCGTTTGGGACGACGCCGTTCGGGTTGAAGTCGTTGCGCGTGAACGCCCCGCTGCCGCGCTGCGGCTCGGTACAGACGATGTCCAGCACTTCGTGCTCGGATCCCTCGGATGCGACGGGGTCTGACGTGTAGCAGAACCGGCCGCTCACCATGTCGCCGTACACCTCGTTCCGCTGGTTCATCTGGAGGTCCGGCTTGTAGCTGTGCGCCTCGGGGATGCTGATCGTCTGGAGCGCGTGCGCGCTCGTGACGCCGTCGGTGAGTTCGACCAGCGGGCCCGCGCCGAACTGATAGTCAGCGTCGCCGTTGGCGGGATCGAGGTCGTCGTCGAACATCCTGCGCACGACGCGGTTGGCCGCCGCGCGCCGCAGGCAGTCGCTCGCGAAGGCGTCGTCCACGGCCTGGCCCGCCGCGTTGGTGGTGCCGACGTTCCGCTTCCGCAATCCTTCGATGGCGGCGGCGTCGGCTGCGCTCTGGAGCTGCGTCTGTGTGACGCGGGCGTAGCCGACGTCGATGACCAGCGACAGCACCGCGCACATCGCGAAGACGAGAAGCGCGACCTGGACCAGCACGTCAGGGCCTGGGAACCGCCGTCAGGGCGCGCCGCTGCCCCATGATGGTTTCGACCATGGCGAACTCGGTGTCGTCCTCGCCGCCGGCGCCGGGTCCGGCACTGCCAAACGGGCTGACGGGATTGAGCGCCGGGGTCACACTGTCCTGCGGATCGTCCGGCCGCCCGGAGCGCGGCACCGTCACGACGCGGGCGTCCACGGCCATCGCCTCGGTCAGGAGCGCGACCTCCGACGGATCGATCGCGATGACGGCCTCCTGCACCGGGCGGACGCGCGATGTCCCGCCTTCGGTCAGCGAGCTGGTGGCCGTCGGCACGCCGCGCACGGACATCGGCTCGACGATCACCCCGCTCTGGACGATGACGCGCACGGTGGCCTGCTTCTGCCAGTTGGAGAGCCGCGCCTCGAGCGCCATCTGATCGCCGTAGACGCCGGCGAGGTCGAACGCGTCGGATCCGCCGCCGCCGCGGGCGTCGATCGGCAGCGTTGCGAGCAGATCGAACCGGTCTCCCAGCCTGAGGCCGTACAGCCCCTCGACTTCGTCGGCGGTGATCCGCAGCGCGCGCTTGCCGGCGGGAATCCCGGCGACGATGCCTTCCCGCGTGCCCGGCGGCAGGAAGTCGGTGTCGGTGAACACGTAGCCCGGCGTCTTCTCGTGGTCGAGCACGCGGCCGATGACGTCGCTCAGGCTGCGCAGCATTTCGGGCGTGACGGCGGCAGGTGGCAGGTAGATCACCGAGATGGTTCCGGCCCGCGGATCCCAGAGGTGATCGCGCGTGATGCGTGTGTACGCCGGGATCGGGCGCGCGGGCGTGATCACGGGCACGAGCCCCTCGGTCGAGGGGGCCGTTGCCGCGCCGAATCCCGACAGGTTCAGCACGCCGGCGGTCATGACGATGACGATCGCCGCTGCGAACACCCACAGGGCGATCGTGCGCCCGGTGAACATCGACGGCCGGCCCGGTCTGCGGGGGACTGCGGCACTCATTCCACGCCTCTCATTCCACAACCTCACGTCTATAAATGGCCTGCGCGGAGATCAGCTTGCGGAACGGCCTGACGACGCGCCCCGCCAGTGCGTACTGACGGCCGAGGCCATACGGCCCGGCGTACGGACCGACAGGCCCGCCGAGCTCCACCGGTGACCCGGGCGGCAGGTTGTTCTCCTGCACGCCCCCGTCGTCGGCGGTGATGTAATTGCCGACGTTCGGCCCCAGCGGCAAACCGCTGTCGTCCGTTACCGGTCTGAAGCCGCTGAGCATCGCTGCCTGATACGGAAAGTTCACGCGGACGGCCGCCAGACCGCGATCGTCCAGCGGGTCGGCGGCGAGCGGGCCGCATTCATCCTGCGCTGCGATATACACCAGGCTGAACGGCCCGCGCAGCGGGCAGTCCGCGCTGTCGGTACCGCGGATTTCCTGCAGCACCGGCACCCACGAAATCGACTCGACGCCGCTCCCGTCGCGGTCCGTCACAACGGGAATCGCCACCGTGAGTCCCGTGGCTCCCGCCTGTCCATTCGGTCCGACGGCGCTGCACGCGGCGCCCGTGCCGTCCTCGATCACCGCTCCGGGATACCGGAGGATGTTCGGGACCGCCGGGTCGGCGATCATCAACTGCCGCAGCGACCGGTTCACCACCGGCATGGCCGCGAAGTACCCGTCCGGGTCCGCCTCGACCGCAGGGTCGCTGAGATCGACGACGAGGCACGCGGGATCGAAGATGCGCTGCCGCAGGTTCACGAAGCAGGCGGCGTCGTCGTCCGGGTTGCACGAGAGCGCGTAGTCGAACGTCGCGTCGGCGCGGACCGGCGCCACCGACAGCTCGCGAGCGGCGACGCGGGCGATTTCGTTGAGCGCGTTGGCGTCGAACATGACGCGGCCGAATTCGACCACGCCCGCGAGGAGGAGATAGAGGACGAGCGAGACGAGCGCGAACTCGACTAGTGCGGCGCCGCGGTCCCGACCCGAGTCCCGATCCAGGCCGCGATCCAATCCTTCAACTCCCACCTGGGTTCGCTCCCGGGACGGCCACCTCGCGGTGGGGGCTAGCGGGTGCGGGTCTCCAGCACGAGCGAGGAGAGCTCGCCGTCGCCGCCGACGCTCTGGCCGAGCCGCGGGCTGCCGTTGCCCTGCGTGATCGCGTTTACATCGATGCCGATCCCGGTTGCCGAGTTGCCCTGGTCGAAGCCGGGGGTGTTCGGGGACGTTTCGATGATCTTGCCGCTCACGATCGGCGCGTTGTCCTCGGCGTGCGCGCCCGGCAGGATGGCTGCCGCGGTGCCGAGCATGTCGGTGACCTTGTTGCCGAACACGGAGACGACGGCCGCGCCAATCAGCGCGACGCCGGCGACGATGAGCGCGTATTCGACGAGCGCCGCGCCTCTGCTGTCCTGCTTCAACCGCCGCAACAATCTGTTCATCGGACCTCCTGTATGTATATGGCCGGGCTCAGTTTACCGCTTCTCCGCGAGGGGGGCGGGCGGCATCAGCGCGCCCAGCATTTCGTTTCTTCCGGGGAACGACCAGAGGGCGGCGTCCGGGACCGGGGTCCGCAGAATCACGGGATTGACCACGATGATGAGCTCAGTGTTCTGGTCGTTGCGGTTGAATCCCTGGAACAGCCGGCCGATCAGCGGAATGTCGCGGAGCCCCGGTGTGGACGACACGTTGGTGGACGAGTTGTTCGAGATCAGGCCGCCGAGCACCAGCGCCTGGCCGTCCTGCAGGCGGGAGCTCGTACGGAGCGCGCGCGTCTGAAAGGCGGTCGTGGCGACGGCGGTGCCGGTCGCTTCCCGGATGGTGTCGGTGAGCAGCGCGTCCGGCGTCACCACCATCGGCTGGACGTCGAGGGTGATGGTGTCGTCCTCGCCGATGAGCGGGCGAATCTGGAGCTGGACGCCGTACGGCACGAACTCCACCGAGCTGAAGACGCCAGGCGTGCCCGGGTCGGCGCCGGCGCCCCCCGTGCCGAACGCCGGCGCGAACGCCGCAGGGACGGGCACCTCGCCGCCGATCTGCACCTGCGCCACTTCGCCTGACAGCACCGTGAGCGAGGGCGACGACAGCGTCTGCGCGATGCCCTCGCGCTCGAGCAGCGACAGCGCGGCGTCGATCGCCGCGTGCGCGCCCGAGAACTGGACTTCCTGCAGGAGGGCGCCGTTCAGGAACGCCAGGACTTCCTGGATGGCCGGACCGCGCACGCCGACGCGCGACGCCTGGTCGCCCTGGACGGCCGTCGCCGCCTGCGCGGGATTGAGCGATCCCTGGCGGAAGTCGGAGAGGAGGAGCGCCGTGTTCGCGTTGAACTCGCGGAGCTTGGTCCGGTTCACCTCGGCCAGCCGCACGTGTACGCGCACCTGCGGCAGGTCGCCGACTTCGATGAACGAGAGGATCCGCCCCCCCGCAGCCTCGATGGCCGTGGCGCGGCCGATGTTGTTGCGCACGTCGTTGCTCAGGCGGCTGCCGCGCGTGCCGCCGAACTGCGACGAGCCGCCGCCGCCCAGCTGCGTCTGCGCCTGCCCCTGCATCTGCTGCGCGAGCCCGCCGCCTTCGTCGGCGACCACGCGGATGTCCTGGGCGGTGAGCGCCTGGCCGGCAAAGAGCTGCGCCGCGACGGTCAGGACGCGCACCAGCGCAATCTGATTCGGCACGCGGCCGTCGAGCACCAGCGTGTCGCGGGCGTCGTCGCGCACGTTCGTTCGGAGCACGCGCCGGATCGTGACCTCGTGGCCGCCGATGCCGGCAATGGCTTCCTGGATCTTGGCTTCCGGGGAGAGCGGCAGCCGCTCGAGCTGCAGGAGGTTGATGATGGCGCTCGACGGCGCCGGCACGCCCTCCGTCTGTATGGCCGCTGGAGCGGGAGGCGCCGGCGGCGCGCCGCCGGGCTGCGCGCCGGGCGCCGGGGCCGCAGGAGCGGCGACAAACGTCTGCACGGAGCCGCGTCCGTTGCCGCCGCCGCCGCCGCCCGCATCCATGTAGTTCCGCGCCATCGCTTCAGCCGTCTGCGACACCACAATGTCGGGCACGGTGCCGGTCAGGACGATGGCGTCGCGGTCCGGCGCGCTCTCGACCTCGATCGACGGGTGCACGACCTTGAGCGCGCGTTCGAGCACCGAGAGATCGCGCTGGACCGACATCAGGTACAGCGTGGACGTCCCGTTGGCGAACCAGACGATGAGCGTCGTGCGCCCGGTCGTCCGGCCCAGCGCGAGAATCTCCCGGCTGGTCACGAGGTCGGCGGAGAGGATCTCGGTATCGCCAACCGCGATGCGCTGAATATCGCGCGGCATCTGCATCCGCAGGTGCTGCGACTGGATCACGACAGTCGGGACGACCGCGGCCGGAGACGCGGTCTGGGCCCGCGGCGCGGCCGCGGAAGCGGCCAGGGCACCCGCGAGCGCGATGGCCCATCCGGCGTGCCGGGTCCCGGTCATCGATCTTCCTCCGCCACCAGCGTGACGGTCTTCGACGTCGTCGCCGTCTGACCCAGATCGTTCCGGATCGTCAAGGTCACCGTATAGGTGCGTACGGCGGAGTAGCTGTGCGCCACGCGGATGCCGGAGCCGGTCGTCCCGTCGCCAAAGTCCCAGGTGAACGAGGTTGCGTTGGCCGTGGATCCCGTCGCGTTGAAGAAGACGTTCTCGCCGAGGCCTGGGTCGGTTGGCGAAATCGAGAAGTCGACCGACCCCGCAGGCAGTTGCGCCGAGACGGTCACGTTCCGGCTCGTCGCCGCCGTCTGCCCGCCGGCGTTGCTGATCCGCAGCGTGACCGCATAGGTGCCGGCCCGCACGTACGCATGGGTCGCGTTTTCCCCGGTCCCCGTCGTGCCGTCGCCGAAGGTCCAGTCGAACCGCGCGTCCAGAATGGGCGCGCCCATCCGCTGCGCCGAGAACAGGATGCTCTGATTGATCGAGGGAGCCGTCGGCGAGAAGGTGAAGTTCGCCGCCTGGGGAGGCAGGGCGCCCGACACGTTGACCGCGCGCGACGACGTGGAGGCCGCGCCGTTGTCGCTGGTGACGGTCAGCGTGACCGTGAAATTGCCGGCCCGCGGATACGCATGCGTTGTCGTCACGCCCGTCCCGTTGGAGCCGTCGCCGAAATCCCAGGCGTAGGTGGCGTTGCTCGCCGTCGACGCCGAGGCGTTGAAGGAGACCGCCTGGTTGATGCCGGGCGCCGTGGGCGAGATGTTGAAACGCGCGACGGTCGGGCCGGTGCTCGGGAAGTCGCTCGACGTGAACTCGACGTAGGTCGGCGTGTCCGCCGACACCGTCATGCTCTTGGTCGTGGAGATCGTGCCCGTCCTGACGTCGCGGGCCGAAAACGACACCTCCGCGCGGGGCGTCGGCGCGACGCCGTTCGACAGGATGTTCGCCTGGCTTTCCGGCAGGTTCAGCGTGTAGGTCCCGGTCTGGCCCACAGCCACCTCGCCGAGCGGGGCGCCGTTCGCCATCACCGAAATAGCGTTGGCCGCCCGGTTGGCCACCGTCACCGGAAAGTTCGACTTGTACGTGTCTCCGCAGCCTGCCGCGGACAGGAGGAGGAGCGCGCCGACCGCCAGAGAGACAAACCTGTCCCGTGGGTTGGACATGCGTGGAACTGGATTCAGTTGTGATTGACGCCGGAAGGGGAATAGTTCCCTAAAGTCCGCTCGACGGCAAGTGACAAAACTGTGGCGGCCTGACGTCAGGCCGCCACGGCTAGATCTGCGCCTGTTTCGCCCGTTCCCAGCCTTTATACGTCCCGAGGACGCGGACCCATTTCGCGAACTCGCCGAGCTGCGACAGCGCGCGCGCGCAGACGAGATCGTCGCGGCGCGTTTCGAGGTCCACGTAGAAGAGGTATTCCCACGGGCGGCCGCGGATGGGCCGGCTTTCCAGCTTGCTCAGATTGATGTCGCGCAGCGCGAAGACGCTGAGCGCCTTGAAGAGCGAGCCAGGCGTGCTCGGCAGCGCGAAGACGATCGTCGTCTTGTTCGCATCGGCTTCCGCGGTGCCGCCCACCACGAAGAAGCGCGTGATGTTGTACTCGTAGTCCTGCACCGCTTCCTGCAGCACCTCGAGCCCGAACACGTCGGCGGCGCGCCGTGAGGCGAGCGCCGCCGCGCCCTTCATCTTCTGCTCGGCCACCAGCTTCGCGCCGCCGGCGGTGTCGTAGATCGCCTCGACGGTCACGCCGAGGTCCTTGAGGTACCGCTCGCACTGCGCGAGCGCCTGCGGATGCGAATAGACGATCTTGATGTCCGCGATCTTCGTGCCGGGGAGCGCCTGCAGGCAGTGGACGACGTCGAGCTCGACTTCGCCGGTGATCGGGATGTCGTGATCCACGAGCAGGTCGTAGTTGCGGTGGATCGTGCCGCCGATCGAGTTCTCCATCGGCACGATGCCGTGCGTCGCCTTCTTGTGCAGGACGGCGTCGAACACCTCGTCGAACGTCTTGCACGACAGCGGCTCGGCGTGCGCCGAGTAGGTCAGCGCGGCGGCTTCACTGTACGCGCCAGGTTCGCCCTGGAAAGCAATTCTCATAAGAAAGTCTCTAGTCTCTAGTCGGTAGTCTCTAGTCGGTAGTCGGTGGCTGGTCGTCTTTCGCCGCGCGCGCGCGGACCATCGCGCCTGCCAGCATCGCCGGCGCCGTCAGCATGATCAGCGCAATCCGCATCCAGCCGGGCGTGAACTCAGCGAACGGGCCGGCGGTGAAGCCGTAAATCATTGACGCCGTCAGCACCAGCGCCGCAATCCTCGCGTGCGCCATCTCCTGCTGCTGTCCGGCAATCCTGGCGGTCATGTAGCCGCCCAGAAGCGCCGCGACTGTGTTGTACACGAGTGCGGCCCCGAGAATCGAGGGGCGATTGCGGATCGCGAAATAGTGCGGCATATCCAGCACCTGGCCGCCCGCCGCCGCGCCCACCAGCGTCGTCTCCAGCAGCTGGGTGATCAGCGAGACGAGCCCGATGCCCCCCAGGATGGCGAGGATGCTGCGCAGGAAACCCGTCCCGTTCATTGGCCCATCAGGAGATCGCCCAGGAAATAGCCGGCCGCAGCCACTCCGAAGCCGACCATGAACATGTCGCGCCCGCTGGCGAAGAGCCCCCGCCCCGTGAAGACGCTCCTGGCGGCGCCGATCGCGAAGTGCGCCAGCATGCTGACGATGAGCGACACCCAGAGCGCCGTCCCCATCTCCAGCACGAAAAAGGGCACGAGCGGAATGAACGCGCCGATCGCCGTCGCCGTGCCGGTGACCAGGCCGTCGGACAGCGGGGTGACGGCCGGCGGCTGGATGCCGAGCTCCTCGTGCACCTTCACCGCGAGCGCCTTTTCCGGGTCGGCCATGATCGATCGCGCCGCGTCGCGCGCGCGATCGGGCTGCAGCCCCTTCGCCTCGAGGATGAGCGCCAGCTCCTGCTCCTCGATGTCCGGCATCAGCCGGATCTCCATCTTCTCAATCGCCACTTCGCGCGCCGTGACCTCCGATTCGCTCTTCGCCGCGAGATACCCGCTGGCGCCCATCGACAGCGCGTCCGCCAGCGCGCCCGCGACGCCCGTCACGATGATCAGGTTCGGCGCGATGTCGGCGCCGACGACCCCCGCCACGAGGCCGAAGTTCGCGGTGAGCCCGTCATTGAATCCATAGACGACGCTCCGCAGGTAGCTCGAGCCGGCGCCGCGGTGCCACGGCTCGCCTTCGTGGCCCAGGGTGTTCGAGAGGTTCTGCGCGTGCTCGGCCGATTCGGCGGCAATCGCCATCGCGGTGTCTTTCGCGGATTGGTCCTTGGCGTGGCGCGCCAGCCGCAGGTACGAGCTGGCTTCGCGCGACTCCTGCCGCACGACGATCGGCAGAACCGACTTCGGCCCGAAGATCCGTGCCGTCCAGGCGAGGAGGCGCGTCTGCAGGCCGACGCTGTGCTGCGGCACGTTGGCGCCCTGCGCCGCGAACAGCTCGCGCCAGCGCTCGACGTGCGCGTCCTCTACGTGCGCGAGCCGCGTGAAGATCGATCGCCGCTCCGCATCTTTTTCGTACGACGACAGCCGCCGGTACAGCCAGGCGGCATCCATTTCGTCGCGGTAGTAATCCGCCCACTCCGGATCGACGGCCATCAGGTCAGGAACCGCATTCCGTGAATCACGGACCAGACGATGGAGAGGATTGACGCGGCGAGACAGACGAGGGCGATCGCGATGTGATCGACCCGCTCCGGCTTCAGCGGATCGAGCAGCAGGGCGGCGAGCCAGCCGCCGCCGAAGCCGCCGGCGTGGGCGTAGTTGTCCACGCCCGGCATGATGAAGCCGAAGACGCCGAGCATGAGCGCGTAGGAAAACGCCTGGCTGCCGACCATGCTGCTGCCGCCGCGCCGGCCGTAGTAGACGAGCGCGCCGAGCAGGCCGAAGATCGACGCCGAGGCGCCCACCGTGAACTGTCCGCCCCGCAGGAAGAGGACGTCGGGCAGGAACTCGCCGGCCACCGAGCTGAGCGTGAAGCCGGCAATCCCCGCGGCCGTATAGATGATGACCATGCGGCCCGGGCCGTAGAGATCCGCGGTGGCGGGCGCCAGCTGCCGGACCCACATCATGTTGAACAGGATGTGGAGCGCGCCGCCGTGCAGCCACGTGGCGCTCAACACCGTCCACCACCGATCGGCGGCGAACACCGGCACCGCGCCGCTCGCCCCGAAGAGGAACAGCGACTGGCGGCTCGGCGAGAACAGGGAGAACAGGCCGCCCATCCCGATGTTGCCCTGGGACGCGACGAGCGTCAGGGCGAAGAGGATGACGCAGGTGCCGATGACGAACGGGACGAACCCCATGTCGCCGCCGAGCGCGCGCAGCATCGGCGCGAACCCCCAGAGGCCCGGGTTGCGCCGGCCGCAGTTGTAGCAGGTGTCGTCGCTGACGCCGACGAGCACGCCGCAGGAGGTGCAGATTACCGATCCGCTGGTCTGGCGCCTGAGCACGAAGTTCGATGTTACCCTGTGCTCTATGCGGCTCATAGTCGGAATGACCGGCGCGACGGGCGTGATTTATGGCGTGAAGCTGCTCGAAGGGCTGCGCGACGCGGGCGTCGAAACGCACCTCGTCATGAGCCGCTGGGGCGCGCGCACGCTGATGCACGAGACGCCCTATTCACGCGAGCAGGTCGAGGCGCTCGCGCACACCGTCTATTCCTCCAACGACATGGGCGCCGCCATTTCGAGCGGATCGTTCCAGACGGCCGGCATGGCGATCGTCCCGTGCAGCGCGCGGACGCTGGCGGCGATCGCGCACGGCTTTGGCGACAGTCTGATTCACCGCGCCGCCGACGTGGTGCTGAAGGAGCGGCGAAAGCTCCTGCTCGCCGTTCGCGAGGCGCCGCTCAGCGACATCCATCTCGAAAACATGCTCAAGCTGTCGCGCATGGGCACGGTCATCCTGCCGCCGATGCCTGCGTTCTACACCAACCCCCGCTCGCTGACGGACATCGTCGAGCACACGGTGGCGCGCATCCTGGATCAGTTCGGGGTGTCGGTGCCTGGCGCGAAGCGCTGGACCGGCGAGATGAATGTCGGCGCGTCGGAAGACTAGGGATCAGGGATCAGGGATCAGGGATCAGGGATCCGCTACTGCCCCGAGGCGAGCTCTGATTTCGTGCGGCGGGCTTCCGCCAGCGCCCGCTCCGCATCCGCCACCGCCTGCGCTGCGTCCTCGGCTTCGGCCGCTACCTTCCTCGCATCCTGCCGCGCCTTGTCGGCGTCGGCGGTCAGCTTCTCGTAACGCGCGCTGAGCGCCTCTTTTTCGCGCTCGGTTTCCCTGGCGCGGGCGGCGGCCTTCCTGAGGAGCGCCTCCGCGCGGGCGGCGCCCTTGCGCGCCTCGGCCAGCGACTGTTCGGCGGCCTGGATGGCGGCGGTGGCCGCGGCCAGCCGCGCCTTGCGGTCGGCGTCTTCCTGTTTCTTCCGCGCGTTGGGATCTTTGAAGCGGGGATCTTTGAAGCGGGGATCTTTTGATCGCGCCGCGGCCTGTTTCCGCGCGAACGGGATCACCCGGGACGGCTCGTCCCCGCGTGTGCCGGAGCCCCCACGGGGAATAAGTGCCGCGAGCGCTTCGAAGCCGGGAGCGTCGAGATCGGCCGTGAGATGACCCGCCCGGGGCGCCGACGGGTGGCCGGCGTAGGTCGCCAGTGCCTCCAGAGTGGTAGTTATCCGCCGCATTTGATCCGGCGACGGCTCATGGCCCGCGTCGCGGAGGAGCGTGGCGGCCACCTTCGACAGCTCGCCGAGCGCCAGGCGGCGTGTCTCGAGCAGCTCGCGCAGCTCGCTCGCCTTCCCCCCGCCCCCGGCCACCTTCAACTGCGACGCCTGCGCCTTGCGGAGCCGCTCGCCGGCGGACATCAGGCGCTCGAACGGCTTTTTATGGCGCCAGAACAGCTGATTCACCACCCAGGCCGAGACCGGCGGCTTCGCGAGTCCCTTGACGCGCGCGGCTTCATCGGGCTTGCCGGCGGCCTTGAGATGAGCCGCAAGCTCGTTCCGGGCGGCGGTGAATTTGTCGGGGGGAAGCTGGAAGAGGGCGTCGATGTCGGAGGGTGGCGGCATGTCGTCGGCGTTAAATCTTTGCCCGGTGACCTAGTCTGTCACAGCACATGCATAGGCTGATGGTGGAGGACATGAATGGCCGCTCAGCTTGCGCTCTACGAACCGGATCGCCGGACGACGGAACCCAGCTCCCACCAGCCGGAACGCCACCAACCGGAACGGCGCCGGCCCTTTGCGGAACCGGTCCATTCGGGCGTCGCCCGCGTGGGACGTACGTCCGACCGCCGCGCCGGGACTGTTCTGTGTCAGTCCTGCCACGGCCGCGAGGCCCGCTACGGATTCAGGACGCAGCACGACCCGGAGCTCGACCGGCCGCGGACGCTCTGTTTCGAGTGCTTCCGGCTGGAGATGAGCCGTCGGCAGGAGGCTGCCCGGGCCATCCAGGTGCAGCTTCCGCTGGAGCAGCGGCTCGACGCGATCCACAAGCGCCGCCGCCGCGCGCAGATTGCCGCGCGTCACGCGCTCGGGTTGTAGAGAGCAGACAGCTCAGCT
Organism: Candidatus Sulfopaludibacter sp. SbA3; assembly: GCA_945903265.1. Classification (GTDB taxonomy): domain Bacteria; phylum Acidobacteriota; class Vicinamibacteria; order Vicinamibacterales; family UBA2999; genus CAXNKG01. The sequence continues at coordinate 2,096 of CAMDNQ010000039.1, read as the reverse complement.
TGTCGCGCGGCTCATCTTGAGGCAGGATCTCCGCCATCTCGAAGGGGGAGTCGATGCACACGAGAAGGAAACCTCCCGCGCCTGTCGTTCTGGTCGCAGACGACGACCCCGCGATGCGGGACTTCGCGGCGCACGTCCTGCGCGACGCGGGTTACAACGTGCGCAAGGCGATGGCTGTCCCTGAGGCGATTGAATGTCTGCGGCTGCCTGGCGTCTCGGCCGCGGTCGTCGACATGCTGTTCGTCAACAGCGGCGACCATACCGGGCTCGACATTCTCCGCTTCATTCGCACGCAACCCGCGCTCGAACGCGTCCCCGTCATGATGATCACCGGTTTTCCGTTGAAGCCGTCGGTGGTCGCTGAGGTACACGCGCTGCGTGCGGAACTGTGGGCCAAACCGATCGACCCAGCGTTCCTCGTGCAGCGGGTGCACACCCTCCTCCAGCTGTATCCGGGCGGCGTCTGAATTCTTGCGCCTTACGGCCGACGATCGCCGCGGTGCTCGCTCCGCCGGTCCGGCCGCTGGCGGGCGGCAACCCGGCGGTCCGGCTGCTGCCGGCGGTCGTGCCCACGGGCGACCTCGATGCGGCACCGAAGTTTGTCCACTTCGGCGCGCAGCTCGTCGAGCTCGCGAGTCAGGTCCGGAAGATCCCGTGGCGACATGTGCCGTCGCACGGTGCAAGAAGCGATTCAGCCTCAGCTCAGCGGCGCGAATCATCAGCCCCCTATAATCCCGGCAGAGGAGACCGGCCATGACACGCATGACGCTGACGGTTGTTGCCGCGGTACTGCTGTCGGCCCCGGCGGTGCGGGGGCATCACAGCTACGCGGGTTTCTACGACACGAAGGAGCGGACGGTCGCGATCGAGGGGACGCTCGAGGAATTCCAGTACGCGAATCCGCACGTCATCATGACGATCCGCACGGCGGATTCAGCGCTCTATACGGTGATCTGGCAGTCGTCCATGTGGGTGAGCCGGCAGGCCAATGTCAGCAAGGACACGTTCAAGCCTGGCGATCGTCTGGTGGTGATTGGGTCGCCGTCGCGCGATCCGCGCTCCCGCGAAGTGACGCAGGTGCGGGAAGTCCGTCGTCCGCGCGATCAGTGGATCTGGCGGACGGGTGCGCCGTTCGCGGCGCCGTCGTAGCTTCGCATTCAGGACGCCTGATAGTCTTCCGCGTCCACGTGCATCGGGCCCATGTCGTCCGAGCGCCGGAACGCCACCACATCGCGCCGGCCGCCGAAGGGGAGCCGGCGATCCCGGGCCGCCCAGCCTTCCGCAATCAGCAGCCGCGCCTTACGGTCGGGCAGCTCGATCAGCGTGCCGACCTCGTTGTCGCGGAGGTCAACGCCGTCAATCTCCTCAGCAAACTTCCGGGTAAGGCGTACCAGCATGTGCGTTGATCACGAAGCAACGCTCATGCCCCTGCTTGAGACGGGTTTTTTTCGGAACGGTTGAGATTGGTTATGTAAGGAATGCCTTTACAATCGGGGCGTGCCGTTCGCTACGTCCGGTCTTTCTGTGCTCGTTGTCGAAGATGATGCCGCCCTGCGGGGGCTTTACAGGTCCATCCTGAGGGAAGCCGGTTACATGGTCCTGGACGTCGAAGATGGCGTCGCCGCGCTTCGGACGCTCGAGACGCACATTCCGGCGGCGGTCGTGCTCGACCTCGCGCTCCCGCGGCTCGACGGGCGCGACGTGCACCGCGAGATGCAATCGCACGAGGATACGCGCGACATTCCGGTGATCATCGTCACCGGGCACGACACGAGCGACCTGAACGAAAAAGAGTTCGCGTGCGTGCTGCGCAAGCCTCTGCATCCGGACCGTCTGGTGTCGGCGGTGCAGGACTGCGTCAAGCGCCAGCGGCCCGGCCTCTCGCTCTAGTTCCTCGCCCGCACTCTCAGCAGCCCTGCTCCCAAACTCAGCCGTAGTAGCCTTTCAGTGAGCTTGATCCGATTCCGTGGACATCTTCCGAAGGGCGGATACGATGGCCAGAATGGGATCAGACAAGCGTGGACGGCGAGCCAGGCGGCAGTTCACCGAAGAGTTCATCGCCGGCGCCGTCCGGCTGGTCTTGGACGAAGGCAAGA
>CAMDNQ010000038.1 GCA_945903265.1 Candidatus Sulfopaludibacter sp. SbA3 | reverse complement strand
TACGATCCGCGCGACCTCGTCAGCCTGCGAGAGACAATTCAGGGCGCGGGGGCTGGCCGCGGCGGACCGCGATGGTTACGCAGCCATCCGAACCCGAACGTTCTCGACGACGAACCCAGCCGCGACAAGTTGTTCCGTGGAGCGGCTGGCAGGCTCCCTGTGGACGGCCCGCAGACGCCGTCGCAGCAGTTCGATGTGATGCAGGCACGGATACGCGCGATGCCGGTGGACAAGGCCAGGCATCGTGACGGCGCCTTTCCCGTTGGTACCGCCGGAGGGTTCGGCGTCGCGCCGTCAGGGGAATCCCGAATCATGGCCGCGGGCGATTCGCTGATGCTGAGCGTGCCGGCCAACTGGAACCGCGTTCCAGCCAGCAACACTGTGACGTTTGCTCCCAAAGGCGCCTTCCTCAACACGCTCCGCGGCGCCATGGGCGTCACGCATGGTGTTCAGGTTGGCATCGCGCGAAGTCTGACCGGCGACCTTCAAGCCGACACGCAGGCGCTGCTTCAGACGTTCAGCCACACGAACCCGCACCTCGTCTGGACGCCGCCCTTTCAGCGCACGTCGATGGCAGGACGAACAGGCCTGACGATCACGTTCAGCAACGTGTCAGAGAGGACCGGCGACTTTGAGCAGGTGTCCCTCGTGACCGTCCACCTGCCCGGTGGCAGCTTCCTGTATCTCATCGGCCTTTCGCCGCTCGATGAAGCCGGTATTTACCGGAACGCCTTCAACCACGTTCGCGAATCCGTCCAGATTGTGAACCGGCCTTAGTGGCAGTTGCTCGTGGTAACCGTGGTGGTCATGACTGCGCTCGGCCCTACGGCGCTTGATCAGTGGTTCTAACGGTAAGGAGGACATGATGGTGTATCTCTTCGGCGCCCTCGTGGAGCGAGGGCGCCTGGTGAAGACGCCCGAAGGCCTGTATTGCGTGAGGGGAGACCCTCGTCGAGCTCGTCGAAGAACGGCGGGACAATCATGCGCATCCTGATTCGCATGGCCGCCGGACTGTCGCCCGCTCTCGCGCCGCTTGCACGACGACGCTTCGAGTTCGCGCTGGGACGCTTTGGCGCCCGCGTCAGGTCGCTGACCGTCCACCTGGCGGATCTGAACGGGCCGCGCGGTGGCGTGGACAAACACTGCCTGGTCGCCATCCGGCTCACGTCGCCCCGGCGGCTCATTGTGATCGAGGACACCGACGCAGAGGCCGAGGTCGCGATCGGGCGCGCGGCTGACCGGGGCGCCCGCGTGGTCGCCCGTGCCGTGCGGACGCTGACGACCTGGCGACATGTGGAACGAGCCTACTGAAGAGAGGTGCCACTGACGGCGAGCCAGCGCTAGCGGATGACGAGCGTCGGCGAGTGAACCTGACGTAACGAGCATGGACGTGTCTCTGCTGCGCGAGACCCTCCTGAGCCCGCCCGTGCTGTCGTTCGCACTGGGTGCGGGCGCGGCATTTGCCCGGTCGGACCTCGAGATCCCCCAACCCATCGCCCGGTTCCTGTCGCTGTACCTCATGGTTGCGATAGGCATTCACGGAGGCCACGGGTTGCATGAGACGGGGCTTTCCGTGTCGATTGCGCTCGTGCTGCTCGCGGCGATGCTGCTTGCGCTCCTCGTGCCCGTCTACACGTTTTTCATCCTCCGGTGGCGGCTCGATGTCTACAACGCCGGTGCGATCGCCGCGACCTACGGTTCGGTCAGTGCGGTGACGTTTGTGACGGCGAGCGCCGTGGTGACCTCGCTTGGCATTCAATCTGGCGGACACATGGTCGCTGCGCTGGCGCTCATGGAGTCGCCCGCGATTGTCATGGGCGTGCTACTCGTTCGCCGATCGCTGGGAAGCCATGGCGGGAGTGGCACTGATCTCTGGAGGGTCACCCGCGAAGCCGCCGTCAGCGGCCCCCTCGTCCTCATCGTTGGGAGCCTGCTCATAGGGTTTCTCGCGGGAGACGCCGGCTGGCGCCAGCTCGCGCCGTTCACCGACGGAATCTTCAGGGGGATGCTGTCGCTCTTCCTGCTGGACATGGGCATCATCGCCGCACGGCGCGCAAAAGATCTGTCAGCGTCGGGAGCCTTTCTGCCGCTGTTTGCGATTGTGGTTCCGCTCGTCAACGCGGCGCTCGGCCTCGGACTCGCGTACGCGCTTGGACTCGCCGAGGGCGATGCGATCCTGTTCATGACGCTGGCGGCAAGCGCCTCGTATATCGCCGTACCGGCCGCCATGCGGATGGCGATGCCCGAAGCGAACCCCAGCCTGTACGTCTCGATGGCGTTAGCGCTTACGTTTCCTTTCAATATTGTGATTGGCATACCGCTGTACGTGTGGATCGTCCGTCTTTTGTGGAGCTGAGTGATGACGCCGATGAAGAAGGTCGAGATTGTGACCGATCTCCTGGAGCTTCCGGCCCTGAGCCGCGCCCTCGAGGACCTGGGCGTGTCGGGGTACACCATCGTGCGGGACGTCACGGGCTACGGCGGTCGCGGGCGACGTACGGGGGATGAGATCACGGGCGTCTTCCAGAACTGCTACCTGATGGCGGTATGCACACCCGAGATCGCCGACCTGATCGTTGAGACGATCCGCCCCATCCTGAAGAGGTACGGTGGCATCGCGCTCGTATCAGATTGCCTGTGGGTGAAGCACTGAAGCGACCCATTCCTGAGCGCCGCCGCTCGGCTCTCCTCAATATAGATAAAACCTAACTGAACCAACCAGGCTTTCTCTTTGTATATGAGAGAACCACTGCCTATGCTGCTCGCATGCTTTGGATGTACGCAGGTTTCATTGCCCTGATCTTGATCCTCCTGGCCCTCGACCTCGGGGTCTTCCATCGGACGGCCGACGTGGTGTCCGTGAAAGAGGCTCTTCGGTGGTCCGGCTTGTGGATCGGCCTCGGGCTGGCCTTTGCCGTCTTCATCTACTTCGGTTACGAGCGCCACTGGCTTGGCCTGGGGCTCACCCCCGACCTTATGACCATCGCCCCGCACACCGTGGAGGGGGTGGGGCTCGTGTACAACGACGGGACGAGTGCGACGGTCAAGTACATCACCGGTTACCTGGTTGAGAAGTCACTCGCGGTGGACAACATCTTTGTGATCGCGATGCTGTTCGGCTTTTTTGCGGTCCCCGGCATGTACCAGCACCGGGTCCTGTTCTGGGGGATCGTGGGCGCGCTCCTTATGCGTGGAGCGATGATCGCAGTGGGTGGTCAGCTCATTCAGAATTTCACCTGGATCATCTACGTGTTCGGCGCCTTCCTGATCGTGACCGGGATCAAGATGCTCCTGCTGAAGACGGACGCGACGGACCCGAACCGCAACCTCGTCGTCAGGCTGATTCGGCGGCTCTTTCCGGTGAGCGAGCGTTTCCACGGGGAGCACTTTTTCGTACGCGCGGGCTCGATCGCTTCTCTCAAGGCCGCCACACCAGGCGCGGGGCTGGAAACCGATCGCGTTGTGGCGGGGGCCCGCCGGGGGGCCCTGCTCGCCACACCGCTCTTCCTGGCACTCGTGATGGTCGAGTTCACTGACCTCATCTTCGCGATCGATTCGATCCCGGCCGTCTTCGCGATTACGGGCGACCCATTCCTGGTATTCACGAGCAACGTGTTCGCGATCCTGGGGTTGCGGAGCCTCTACTTCGCCCTGGCCGGGATGATCGACGAATTCCGGTACCTGAAGGTGTCGCTCGCCGTCGTGCTGATGGTGGTGGGAGCGAAGATGATGACCCACGTGTGGCTCAAGACACTGGTGGGACAGCACTTCAATCTCTACCTCCTTGCTGTTGTCCTGCTTATCCTGGCCGTCGGCGTCGGTGCCTCGCTCCTGGCCTCCCGGCGGGAGCGCGCCAGAGGAGACTCGGTCGTGAGACCCGAGGCCGCTTAGCTTGCGCGTAGATAGGGGCCCGCATCAGGTCTGAAATGGAGTTCACGCGCCGGTGGCGTGCGCGAGCGCAGAACGCGTCTTGCAGCCGACGATTGCCGGGGCCACGTGAACGAGTTCGTCGTTCTCGAGCGCCGCCATCATGAAGAGAGCGAAGTCCACGCGGAGCGTGATGTTGCTCTCGAGAATGGGATCGCCCACGTGCTGGCTCCATACGGGCAGGCCCTGGCTCTCGCCCTCCTCGAGGTCGCTTCCGCGCACGACGGTCCACCGCGTGTCGCTTGCAAACACTCGCCGGCACGCCTCCACCTGGTCGTCGAGGTCCACGACGCGCGCGAGGCGCGCGAGCCGGCCGACGACGTTCACGAGCACTTTGATCTTCCACGAGTACACGTCCTGACCGTCGAGCGTGATGTGCCACCCGCATGAGAAGACGAGGCGCGCCCCCGGACGCGCATAATCGAGAACTGCCTGGGCCGTTCCCGACGCGTACTGCTGGACTCCCATCGGAGCGAGCACGACGAGCACACCGTCGCACCCCGCTACGGCGCGCTTGACGACCTCGCGGTCGTTCGTGTCTCCCGGAATGACAGTAATGCGCCCCTTGAAGGCATCAAGCTTCTCCACGCTACGCGCGCGGCACACGCCAACCACCGTGTAGCCGCGATCCAGCGCGTGCTGCACCATGTACTTCCCGAGCTTCCCGGAGGCCCCGACGATGCAAACCTTCATCATGTGCGACAAGCCTACTCCTGGGTGGCGCCGCTGGGTGAACAATGGCCGCCCCGCGATCGCTATCTTCCGTCCCTCAGCGGGACCTTCTCCCGTACGCTTAACCTCCCATCGACCATCGACGCGCCCGCCTCGCGCACATCCTCGATCTTCTTGGGGAGGATAGTTGGACCAATGTGTATGCGGGTGAACTCGAAGTGCGCCCAGCAGGTGCGCCCACCACCGCCCACCGGATCGGATGAAGCGGAGCGCGGCCGTTGGTAAACGTGTGCGGGCTATTGGGTTGGGCCGCCGTCACCGCTCGGCTTGCAGGGATCCGTTGAAAGTCCGTGATGTGGCCTTGCAGGCGCGCGCACACCTCGTCCTGAATCTGCCGCCCGCGAGGATGCCGACAAACTTCTGTTAGTGGCTTGTCGCGGCAAACGATGTCCGATCAGAAGGAATCGACCCACTCGTTCGATTCAGAGTCGTATCGAAGTAGACGGGTTCGTCCGGTTGCGCCCACGACACGCAGCGTCAGCTGGAACCCGTCGCTGCCACGGACGAAGATCGATCCCGGCGTCGCGGTGCCCAGGGGGGTGAACGACAGCAGGTTCGTACTCCCGATTCGGATGGGGCTCTGTCCATCTCCGGTGGCAATCGCCACGTCAGAGAACAGATCGGAGAGCGCCACAGGCTGGTCGAGAGGAGTATCGACGCCGGAGGTGATGTCGGCATTCCTGACTCCGTTGCCGGTGCCGTCCAGGAACATCTGGAACGTGGCGTCGGGCCGGGTGCGGTCAAACCTGAGGGCCACGTTGGCGGACCGCGTGACCGCATACGTGCGCGCCATGGCCATTCGCCCGCCAAGGTAACGCGCGCCTGAGATGGTTTTTGCTCGAGTGATCGACGCGTGCAAGGTGGGTCCTGCGAATCCGGCCAGGATGGCCGCCAGCGTGCCGGCGAAGAGGAGCTCGATGAGGGTGTAGCCGTGGGACCGCGGCAGCAGGCCGCGGTCCCGACGCCTTTCCCGACGCTTGTGTCGACGGGACCTTACTGCGCGGCCGCGCGATCGGTGCGCGGAGGGGTGATCGTGACGAGCGTCTTCAGCTTGAGAAAGCTCGTCTCGCCGATGCCCCGGACGTTCATCAGATCCTCGACCTTCTTGAAGCCGCCGTTCTGCTGGCGGTAGTCGACGATCCGCTGGGCGACCGCCGGCCCGATCCCCGGCAGCGTTTCGAGCTGGGTCATCGTCGCCGTATTGAGATTCACCGGTCCCATAGCGGCCGGTGCCGCCGGTTTCGGCGCAGGACGGCTTTCCTGCGCCGCGACCGTCGGAACTCCGAGAACCAGGACCAGCAGCGCCGCAACAATCATTCGCATCGCATCTCCTCCTCTGTTGAGCGATTGGCATATGGACGAACCATGGACGACCCGGCGGGCCGATGCGGGCGAGGTCAGGCGCCAGCAGCCGGTTCACCCCGCCGGGACGGGCGCTCAGGTCGCAAGGACGCCGCCGGGCGAGGCGCAACCAGACCGTCGCCGGAAGATGCTGAAAGCAGCGGAGTTGAGAGAATGAAAAGAGATGGCGAAACGCCTGGAGGGCCGGCGGATGCCAACCGGAGTTACCGCGTCGACTTCACCTGCGCCCGGATAGAGGACGCCCGCTGGATGGCAGAGGCGCGCCGCCGTTCCGCATCGGCGACCGTACGCTGGTGCGAGGCGATTTGGCGGGCGTTCGACTGCGCGCTGGCCTCGGTCGCAGATAGCTGCTCGATCGCCTTGCTGCCGGTCTCGATGGCAAGCGTGAAGCACTGCTCGGCATGCTGGAACGCGGCAAGGCTGTCTTCCCACCGGCGACGCTCGGCGCGAGCCTCTCCGAGGTACAGCGCCGCTTCGCAGTAGCCGAAATCAGCGGCGAGCGCCGCCTCGAACTCGGTCTCCGCAAACGGCACCTGCTTCTCTCGCCACGCGATGACCCCCGAGAGAAGCAGCGCGGCGGGCGACCGGAAGCCGGCCTTCGAGCGATCGACGTCAACCCTGGCGGCCTCGACGTCGTTCATCTGATACGCGTTCCACGCCCGCCAGTAATACGCGTCAGAAATGAACCAGCTGCCCAAGTCGATGAGCGTCGTCGCCGCGGTGAGCGCCTCGGGATGGCGAGCCAGGCGCGACAGGCTCACGGTGCGTCCCAGCAACGCGTCCCGATGGGTCGGGACTGACGCCAGCGCCGCTTCGTAAGCCAGGAGCGCTTCTTCCCATTCCTCGCGGTCCTGTCGGACCGAGCCGATCGCTGACGCGATCGTTGGCGACGCCGGGAAGGCGCGGTGAGCCGCGACAAACCGGCGCAGCGCCTCCTCCTGGTCCGCCCGCTCGCGCTGCAGCGCCGCGCGTCCAAGCTCGAACTCCGCATCCGCAAAATCAGGAATCCGCTGGAGCAGGCCGGTCAGAAGCGTCGTGCGGCCGCAGATCCCCACCCGATACTGCACGAGCGCCACGCCAGGATGCAGACGAAGCGCCGCGTCAGATGCGGCATCGCGTTCCTCGTACAGCAGCGGTCCGCACGCCAGCGATAGATCAAGATAGCTGCGAAGCAGGCTGCTTCCGGGACCAGCGGCAAGCTCACGACGCCATTGCTCGAGCACGGGCCGCTGCCGCCTGGTCGCCGCGTTCTCGATCATGAGGGCGTCGCGGTCTCCGCTGAAGGGATCGAGCGGAATGCTGAGGACGATGTCGATGAGCTTCTCCCAGCCGGCGCTGGCAAGGGGCAAAGTGCTGGCTAGCATAGTGCCCGCCGGCACAGCACCCCGGGCGGCCTCTATCCATCGGCCATGCGGCAGCCCGAGCTCCTTTGACCTGGCCGCCAGAAGCAGCGCTGATTCGAACGCCTGCTCGCGAAGTCCCGCCGCGGCCGCCGTCGCGAATGCCGCTTCCAGACACCGGTAGCACCCGCTGGAAACGAGGCGCTCCACGTCGGCAGCCGCCAGGCGTGAGGTATCGATGACGGGTGCCGGACGAGTGGCGCAGCCAGCAAGCAAGCCAGCCGTCGTCAGGACGAACGCCGCCAGCGCGCGGGTCATTGATCTGGCGGAGCGCCTATTTCAGGTGCTGAGCGACGCTGGCAATGCCGGCGTTGGCGCACTTCTCTTCCATCGGCTGGCCGCCGACGGCTCCACTGAGGCCGACGCCTCCCACGGTGTCCTCGCCCACCTTGATCGGCATGCCACCGCCAAGCGGAATCACGTCCGTGAGCTCCCGCTGCCCGGCGTTCGCCGTCTCAGTGCGCTTGGCCCATTCTGCGGACGGCGTGCGGAACGTCCGGGCTGTATAGGCCTTGCGGCGTGCGAGCTCGGCGTTGTGGGGACTGGCATTGTCGCCCTCGAGCAGCACGCGCACGCGGCCGGCCCGATCGACGACGGCGATCGACGTCGTGTCGCCGCAGACCTCGAGCGCCGACTGCGCGATCGCCAGCGCCATCTTCAGCGACAGGTCGCGATGGGTAATGAGCTGCGCGTGCGAGGGATGCGGTGCGCCCGCGAGGATCGCGGCCGCCAGGATCGCCACTCGAATCGACATAACACGCCCCTTTCGGGGCGGATTATGCCACGAAGCGCGCTTAGGCGACGGTCACCTGCGAGGTGCGGAACCACTCGACCGTCTTCTTCAGGCCCTCCTGCAGATTGACGATCGGCCGGTATCCAAGAAGCCGCTCCGCCTTCGAGATATCGGCCTGTGAATCCTTGACGTCGCCGGCACGCGGTTCGGCGTAGATCGGCTCGACGCGGGCGTCTGTCAGATTCTTGATCGTGCGGAACAGGTCATTCAGCGAGATCCGGCCGGCCGTGGCGACGTTGATGACTTCCCCGCTCGCCTTGGGGGCGTGGCAGGCGCGCAGCACGCCGTCCACCACGTTCGCGACGTAGGTGAAATCGCGTGTGTGCTCGCCGTCGCCGTAGATTGTCGGCGCGCGTCCCTCGACGAGCGCGCTGATGAACAGCGAGATGACGCCGGAGTAGGGCGACGAGGGATCCTGCCGCGGACCGAACACGTTGAAGTACCGGGTGGTCACCGTTTCGAGGCCATACAGCTGCGTAAACAGGCGGCAGTACTCCTCCGCCACGAACTTCTGCAGGGCATACGGCGACAGCGGCGCCGCGGGCATCGTCTCGACCTTGGGAAGCGTCGGCGCGTTGCCGTATGCCGACGACGAACCCGCATAGACCACGCGCTTCACCCCGGCATCGCGCGCGGCGATGAGCACGTTGAGCGCCGCGTTGACGTTGGCGGTATGCGACGTCATGGGGTCCTGGACCGACCGCGGCACGGAGGGAATCGCCGCCTGGTGGAGGACATAGTCGACACCCGCTACGGCGCGCTGCGCGACCGCGGGGTCCGCCAGGTCGCCTTCGATGAACTCGACGTTCGGGATGTGCGCGAGGTTCTGCCGCTTGCCCGTAATCAGGCTGTCGACGACGCGGACACGTTCGCCGCGACGGACAAGCTCTTCAGTGAGATGGGAACCGATGAAGCCGGCGCCGCCGGTAACAAGGTATTGAGCCATACGGCCGAGACCTCAGCAAGAAGATTGCCGTAATGGTCCGGCTGCGCGCCCCGACAGCGTGAGCGGGCCGGGGAAGCCGGACACTACGTAGGGAAAAAGTGTCGCAGTGATCCGGTAAGCCGAGTCCTGTCCCCCGCCTTCGCCCTTGCGGACGTCGACGACGATGACGATCATTCCTCTAGGCCCGCGATTGCTCGCGGGCTCAAGCGACCTACCCGGTGGCTTCGGACGGGCCGTCCTCAAACGCCACCCTATTTGGTCTTGCTCCGTGCGGGGTTTTGCCTGCCACCGGTGTTACCACCGGCGCGGTGCGCTCTTACCGCACCTTTTCACCCTTACCTCAGTTACCCGAGGCGGTATATTTTCTGTGCCACTATCCGTCAGGTTGCCCTGCCCGGGCGTTACCCGGTGCACTGCCCTATGGAGTTCGGACTTTCCTCCCGCCTTCACCGTTGGCCGTGAGGCCCGTACGAAGACCGGCGATCGTCTGGATTACTGCGACCCCTGATTATCGCTCTACCCGTCTATCTCCTGCTTGATTCCGTACTGTTCGAGCTTCTTGTACAGATTGCTGCGGGGAGTATCGATCACTTCGGCTGTTTTCGAGATGTTCCAGTTGTTCTCCCGCAGCTTCTGCACGAGGAACGCCCGTTCTGCGACGTCCTTGAACTCGCGCAGCGTTCCAGCGGCGGGACTCGCCGCTCCCGGCTCGGTCACGGCTGCCGCGGCCGGCATCGCCTGGCTGGTCTGGGCCTCGGAACCGGTATCAGCCGCCCGCCCCGCGTCGCCGCGGATTTCCTGTGGCAGATCGTCGACGCGGACGCTCTCGCCGGCGGCCATGATCAGCACCCGCTCGATCGTGTTACGCAACTCGCGGATGTTGCCGCGCCAGCGATACCGCTGCAGCGCCTCCAGCGCGCGCGCCTCGAACCGCTTCGGCTTGAGGTTGTGCTCCTCGCTGATCCGTTTGGCCAGGTGCTGCACCAGCGCGGGAATGTCGCCTTTCCTGTCGCGCAGCGGCGGCACCACGATCGGGATGACGTTCAGACGGAAAAACAGGTCCTCGCGGAACTCCCCCCGCGTAATCGCCTCTTCGAGATTCTTGTTCGTCGCCGCGATGACCCGGACGTCGACCTTGATGGTGCGTGCGGATCCGAGCCGTTCGACTTCCTGCTCCTGGAGCACGCGCAGGACCTTGGCCTGGGTCTTGGGGCTCATGTCGCCGATCTCGTCGAGGAAGATCGTGCCGCGGTCGGCTTGCTCGAACTTGCCGATCTGCTTTTCGGTCGCGCCGGTGAACGACCCTTTTTCGTGACCGAATAACTCCGACTCGATTAACTCCTCAGGAATCGCGGCGCAGTTTACCTGGATGAACCGCTGCCCCGCCCTCGGGCTGTTCCGATGAATGGTCCTGGCCACGAGTTCCTTGCCGGCGCCGCTTTCGCCCAGGAGCAGGACGGTCGCATTGGTCGGCGCGGCCCGCTTGACGTCCTCCAGCACCCGGCGGAGCGCAGGGCTGTCGCCGACGATCTCGTACTTCGACTCCATGGCGAGCTTGAGGGCGCGGTTCTCCTGCCGCAGCGCCCGCACCTCGAGCCCTTTGCTCACGGTGACCAGGACGCGTTCGCTCGTAAACGGCTTCTCGATGAAGTCGAAGGCGCCCAGGCGCGTCGCCTGCATGGCGTCGGTCACGGTACCGTGTCCCGAGATCATCGCCACCGGCACCGATTCGTCGATCTTGCGAATTTCCGCGAGTGTCTCGAGCCCGTTCATGCCGGGCATCTTGATGTCCAGGACGACCATGCCCGGCGCGTCGCGCTTGATGATCGCCAGCCCTTCCTGGCCAGAGGCCGCGCCGATGAACTCGTAGTCTTCGTACTCGAGGATCATCCGCAAGGAATCGCGGATCGCCGCCTCGTCGTCGATAACCAGGATTTTGGGCTTCACGGGGCGCGACTCAGCGCTCGAGCTTGATGGTTTCCAGCGTCCGCTGGCCGAGCTCGGGCTTGTAGATGTACATCGTGAGAATGTCGCCGGGAGACACGCGGTCGGTGAGCCGCCGGTAGTCCTCGACGCTGCCGACTCGCTGGCGATTAATCTCGAGGATCACGTGCCCCCGCTCGACGTCGGCATCGAACGCCGGGCTCATCGCCTCGACACGCGAGACGATGACGCCGCGCATGCCTTCCGGTAAACGAAACTGCCCCGCAGACTCGTCGTCCAGTTCGCGGATCGACAGACCGATTGGAGAGCCGCGGTACGTCGACGGCACCGGCCGCGAGCCTTCGGTGGCCGCCGGCCGATCGCGCCGCGGCCGTTCGGCGAGCTTCAGCATGACGTCCATGGAGCGGCCGTCGCGCAGGACCTGCAGCGCAGCCGTCGAGCCCGGCTCGCGGGCGGCGATCAGCTGTATGAGCGAGTCGTTGCTCTCAATCGGGCGGCCGTCCACTGCGACAATGATGTCGTAGGTCCGGATGCCGGCGCGGGCACCGGGCGAATCGGGCGTCACATCCTGGACGAGCGCGCCACTCGCGGACGCGAGGTTCAGCGAGCGCTGCAGGTCCTCATCGACGTCCCGAAGCGTCACGCCGATGTAGCCGCGCGACACGCGTCCCTTCTCGCGCAGCTGCGGCAAGATCTCGCTCGCCTGGTTAATCGGCACGGCGAAGCCGATGTTCGACGCGCGCGAGCTGATCGCGGAATTGATGCCGATGACCTGGCCGTCGGCGTTGATCAGCGGCCCGCCGCTGTTGCCGAAGTTGATGGCCGCGTCCGTCTGAATATAGCGATCCAGAGACCGATCGAAGAGCTTCCGGCCGATGAAGCTGACGACGCCCACCGTGACCGTGTGCTCGTACGCCAGCGGGTTGCCGATCGCGATGACCCACTCGCCGACGCGCAGCGTGTCGGAGTCGCCCAGCGGTGCGTGCGGAAGCGGCCCGGCCGCGTCCACCTTGACGAGCGCGATATCGGTGTCGGGATCGGATCCGACCGGGGTCGCGCGCAACTGGCGGCCGTCGCTGAGGCGCACCATGATCCGATCGGCCCCTTCAATGACGTGATGATTCGTGAGGATGAACCCCTCGGCGTCGATGATGAAGCCGGTGCCGGCGCCGCGGCGCGGACCTTCGGGATCGCTCGGCTGCGGCCGCTCGAAGATGTCGGGACCGTTCGGGAATGGCGACGTCCGGCGGCGCCGTGGGGCTTCGCCGCGGGCGGTGGCGTCGATATTGACGACCGTCGGATTCAGCCGCTCCGCCACATCGGCGAACGATGCGGTCGCAATTGCCAGACGGGTTGTCGCGGTCTCGACGGTGCGCACGACGGGCGGCGTCGCGGACAGCGCCGGGGCAGGTGTCATCGAGCCGGCGACGACGAGACCAACCAGGAACGCGACCGTCGCGGCCAACGCCACCGTTACCGCCAGAAACCGCCGGGTCATCGTCTGTCCATTATGAACCATGCTCCGCGAGCAGCGCGAGGAACGCCGGCTCATCGAGCGTGGCGACGCCGAGGGTGCGCGCCTTCTCGGCCTTGCTGCCCGCGTCGACGCCTACGACCACCGCCGTCGTCTTCCTGCTGACCGAGCCGGTCACCTTCCCGCCCAGGCGCTCGATGGCGTCCGTGGCCTGTTCGCGGGTCAGGGCGGAGAGGGTGCCGGTCAGCACGTAGGTCTTTCCGGCCAGGGGCCCGGGGGCCGACCGGGCACCGCGCTCTTCGGGCGGCACGTCCATGCGGAGACCGGCCGCGCGGAGCCGCTTGATCAGCTGCCGGTTGCGCGGCTCGTCGAACCAGCTGCGGATCGACGCCGCGAGGACCGGGCCAATTTCTCTCGTCGAGTGGAGCTGCTCAACGGTGGCCACTATGAGTGCATCCATCGACCCGAACGCCTCCTCCAGCACTTCCGCTCCCCGTTCGCCGACGTGGCGGATGCCAAGCCCGTAGATCAGCCGCCACAGTTCGTTGGTGCGGCTTCGCTCGATCTGCTCGACGACCTTGGCGGCATTTTTCTCGCCGAAGCGGCGTTCGATGGCCTTCCCATCGCTCCGGGTGGAACTGCTCGTGAGGCCGGCCAGTGTCTCCATGGTCAGCGCGTAGACGTCGGCGTAGTCCTGCACGAGGCGGCCCTCGATGAGCTGCGCGATGAGCGACTCGCCGAGTCCTTCGATGTTCATGGCCGAGCGCGAGGCGAAGTGCTCCAGTCCGCGCTGCAGGCGTGCAGGGCACGATGTGTTCTCGCACCGCCACACCGCTTCGCCTTCACCGCGGTGGAGCGCCGCGCCGCATCTCGGACACTCGGTCGGCATGACCCACGGCTGCGCGTCAGGAGGTCGCTTGCTGAGAACCGGACCAACCACCCGTGGAATCACATCACCGGCCTTCTCCACGAGGACTGTGTCGCCTTCGCGGATGTCCTTGCGTGCCAGATCGTCCGCGTTGTGCAGCGTGGCCATCGAGACCGTCGATCCTGAGACGAACACAGGCTCGAGCATCGCGAACGGGGTCACCGCGCCGGTCCGGCCGACGTTCACTTCGATTCTCCGGAGCAGTGTGGTCTTCTGCTCCGCCGGAAACTTGAAGGCGATGGCCCATCGGGGGAACTTGCTCGTCGTCCCGAGGACCGGACGATCGGCGAGCCGGTCGACTTTGATCACCACACCGTCGGTATCGAAATCGAACGTTCCACGCTCTTCCTTCCAACTCTCTATGACATCGATAGTTCTCTCAATACCGCGGCACAGGGTTGTGTGAGGTTCGCGGGGGAAGCCCCAGCGCTCCAACATTAGAAGAACCTCGTTGTGGGAAACGGGTAGGGGATCCTGTAGGTCTACTGGCACGATTTGGTAGACAAAGGCGCTGAGGCCACGCTTGGCAGCCGCGCCGGACTTTAATGTTCGTAGAGTGCCAGCCGCAGCGTTTCGAGGATTGGCGAAAGGAACCTCGCCCGCAAGTAACTTCTCGTTGTTGAGTGCTTCAAACGCCTTTCGCGGAAAAAATATCTCGCCTCTTACTTCGAACTTCCCAATCACGAGCGTTCTGAGCTTCTTGGGAATCGCTTTAATTGTCTGGACGTTCGCAGTTACGACTTCGCCATGAACCCCGTCCCCTCGCGTCGCGGCGCGCTTTAGCGAGGAGTTGTCGTAAGTCAGCGCGATGCTTAGGCCGTCGATCTTTAGCTCACATACGTAATCAATATCTTCGGCTGTCTCAAGTTGTTTTCGCACACGCTCGTCAAAGGCCCGAAGCTCGGCCTCCGAGTAAGCATTATCGAGGCTAAGCATTTGCTCAGCGTGTCGATGTTTTGGGGCGTTGTCTTCGCTCTCTGCGAGCGAGAGAAGAGGGCCGGCCTCTACAAGGTTTTCGAACGCTACCCGACCTTGGACGCGCTGTGTTGGGGAGTCAGGAACTATGAGGTCGGGAAACTGCGCTTCTAGGTCCCGGAGCTCGTTAACTAATGAGTCGTACTCGGCGTCGGCTATCTCGGGGGCGCTTCGTTCGTAGTAGAGCTCCGCGTGGTGATTAATGAGGCGGCGGAGCTCGTCGATGCGGTCGGCAGGCGTCACCGGTCGCGTGCGAGAACGTAATCGGGGAGGAACAGGAGCGCCTCGCGTGAGGCGCTCGCGGGAAACACGGCAAGCGCGACCTTCGCCCGCTCGACATACTGGACGGCGGTGCTCTGGGCGTAATCAATCGAGCGGCTCTGGACCAGCAGCGTCCGCAGCTCCCGCCACTCCTCCAGGGTCGCCTGCTCGTCGCGGACGATCGTGTGCACGAGCGTGCGCGCCCGTGCGTCGCCGCGCGACAGGAGGTGAATGATCGGTAGCGTGAGCTTCCCCTCGCGGAGGTCCCCGCCGACGGGCTTGCCAAGCGCCACCTCTTCGCCCGTGAAATCCAGCAGGTCATCCACGATCTGGAACGCGACGCCGATGCTGAAGCCGTACTCCCACAGCGCTTCCTGCTGCTCGGGGGTCGTCGGCGCGAGCATCCCGCCGATCTTCGCGGCGCCGGCAAACAGGTACGCCGTCTTCCGCCGGATGATGTCGAAGTGCTCCTCCTCGGAGAGATCGACCGCGCCTTTCTTCGTCAGCTGATAGATCTCGCCTTCGACAATCCGCAGGGTGACATCGCACAGGAGCCGAATCAGCTCGATGTTGTCCTGGCTCAGCGCCAGTGACATCGACTTGAGGTACAGGAAATCGCCGAAGAGGACGGTGAGGTGGTTGCCCCACCTTGTATGGGCGGCATCGCGTCCCCGGCGCGTCTGCGCTTCGTCGATGATGTCGTCGTGGACGAGTGTGGCGCTGTGAATGAACTCGATCACCGCGGCATACAGCACGGCGCGATCGCCCGTGTACCCCGCCATGCGCGCCGCCATGAGCAGCACCGCGGGCCGGATGCGCTTCCCCCCGCCATCCTTCACGTAATTCCCGATTTCCGGAATCACGGCGACCTGGGACTGCACGTGCCGCGCAAACTCGCGCTCAACCGCCTTGAGGTCGTCGCGGATCGGCTCGAACAACAGTGCGAGGGTTGCTGCTGAAGCTTTGGGAGCGGCGGGGTTCACTACCGTGGATTTTAGCAGTTACGGCTTGAAGAGACGCACGAAGGTGTCGCGGGTTGCGTCGGCGACCGCTTGGGGCGGGATGCCGCGCAGCTGGCCGACGGCCTCGGCGACGTGAATCACGCGTGCCGGCTCGTTGCGGGTGCCGCGGTGCGGGACCGGCGCGAGGAACGGGCTGTCGGTTTCAATGAGGAGCCGATCGAGGGGCACCATCTTCGCCACTTCGTGCAGCTCGTTCGCCCGCGGAAACGTGACGATGCCGGCCAGCGAGAGGTAGAAGCCGAGGTCCAGCGCGCGCGTCGCCATGGCACGGTCGCCGGTGAAGCAGTGCAGGACGACGCCGGTGTCGCCTGCCGACTCCTCGGCAAGGACCCGGAACGTGTCCTCCTCGGCCTCGCGTGTATGGACGATGATGGGCAGCGAAAGCCGGCGGGCGGCGCGGATCTGCTCCCGGAACACCGCCTGCTGCACCTCTCGAGGCGCGAAATCATAGTGATAATCGAGGCCAATCTCGCCCAGCGCGCGGGCAGCGGCCCTGCCTGTGATTCGCTCGTCGACCAGCCGGCCTGCCCGGGCCGGGTCGTCGGCAAACTGCACGGCGGCATGGGGATGGACCCCAATCGAGAGCCTGATGCCGTCCCAGGCCTCCGTCACCGTCGTGGCGCGTTGATACTCCGCCTCGTCATCCGCGGCAATGATGACGAGCGCCCCGGTCAGTCCCGCGGTTCTGGCGCGGTCGATGACGGCGGGAAGGTCGGCCTCGAACTCCTCGCCGGCCAGATGGCAGTGCGAATCAATCACCGCAGGTCGATCACCGTACCCGGGCGCCCGGCGGGATGTCCTGATCGAACCCGACCAGCATCGGTTTCCCACCGTCGATGCTGCCCGCGAGCACCATCCCGTTCGATTCGATGCCCATCAGCTTCGCCGGCTGCAGATTGGCCACGATGACGATCGTCCGGCCAATGAGCTGCTCGGGCTGATACGCCTCCGCGATCCCCGCGACGATCGTGCGCTGGTCCTGCCCCGTATCGACTTTGAGCTTCAGCAGCTTCTTCGACTTCGGCACCGCTTCGGCCTCGAGGACCTTGGCCACGCGCAGTTCCACCTTCATGAAGTCGTCGATGGTGATGCGCGAGTCGGTCGTCGGTGCAGGGGGCGCTGCGCTCACAGGCGCAGTGGATTGTGTTGGTGTAGCCGGTTCAACAGGTTCAGATGGTTCGGTAGATGACATGCCGCGTAGCTCCTCGACTGTCTTTTCGATGCGTGGAAACAATGGCTCGGTTGGGCCGAGACGGGTGCCGGCGGCCAGCGTGCCCGCCTTGAGGCCCTGCCACGACTCCTGTGGGATTCCCAGCATGGCCCGGATCCGCGCGGCGGCCTGAGGCATGACCGGGTCGATGAGCGCCGCCGTCACGCGAAGCGCGTCGGCCGAGTGGTACAACGTCGCGTCCAGCAGGGCCTTCGCATCGGGCCGCTTGGCCAGCGACCAGGGCTCGCGCTTGACGATGTACTGGTTCACCGATCGAATCAGCACCCACGTATCCTGCAGCGCCACCGTGATCTGGAACGTCTCGAAATTGCGAATGACGCCGGCGATGGCACGCGCGAGCTGACGCTCGAGCTCCAGATCGAGCGGCTCACGGGCCGCAACGGGAGAGTCCGGCACCATCCCCCCGCTATACCGGTGGATCATCGTCGTCGTGCGGCTGACGAGATTGCCGAGATCGTTGGCCAGATCCGCGTTGAACCGCGTCAGCACGCCGTCGTCTGAAAAATTCGCGTCCGCGCCCAGCGGCATTTCGCGCATGACGAAATAGCGCAGCGCATCGAGTCCGAAGACGTCGACGTAGTCCTGATAGCGGGCGACGTTGCCGACTGATTTCGACATCTTCGCGCCGCCCATCAGCCACCAGCCGTGCGCAATGACACGCTGGGGTGGCTTGAGGCCCGCCGCCATCAGGAACGCGGGCCAGTACAGCGCGTGCTGACGGAGGATCTCCTTGCCAATCAAGTGCGTCACGCCTGGCCAGAACCGTCCGATACGCGACTCTGCATGAGGATCGCCCGAACCAAAGCCGAGAGCCGTCAGGTAGTTCGTCAGCGCGTCGAACCAGACGTACATGACGTGCTTCGGATCGCCTGGGACGGGTATCCCCCACTGAAATGACGTCCGGCTGATGCTCAGGTCCTGCAGTCCGGCCTCGACGAATGTGCGCACTTCATTGAAGCGGAAATCGGGCTGCACGAACGTCGGGTTGGCCGCATAGAAATCGAGCAGCGGCTGCTGATATTTCGAGAGGCGGAAGTAGTAACTCTCCTCCTTCAGCCGCTCCACCTTGCTGCCGCAGGTCGGGCACTTGCCGTCCGCGAGCTGCGTCTCTGGGACGAAGATCTCATCGACGGTGCAGTACCAGCCCTCGTAATCGCCTTTGTAGATGTCGCCTCGATCCGCAACGCGCTTCCAGAGTTCCTGCGCGGCGCGGTGGTGACGCGGCTCGGTCGTCCGGATGAAATCGTTGTTCGAGATCTGGAGGTCCCCGCACATCTGCTGGAAGGACGCCGCAACCTCGTCGGCGAACACCTTCGTCGCCTGGTGTCCGGCCTTTTGCGCCGCCCGCTCCACCTTCTGACCGTGCTCGTCCGTGCCGGTCAGGAAAAAGACGTCGTCACCCAGCAGCCGGCGCGAACGCGCAATCGCATCCGCGACCATCGTCGTATAGGCGTGGCCGATATGCGGACGCGCATTGATGTAGTAGATCGGCGTCGTGATGTAGAACGGTTTCATGCCTGCCGATCGAGAAATGCCTTGATGGCCGCCGCGTGGACTTCCTTGACGGGCCTGCCGGCTGCGGCCGCCACGCGCGCGCAGTCATCGAATTCCGGCGACGCGTTGAGGATTTCCCCGTCGCGCCGCGCCACTTTGACGCCCACCGGACCGTACGGGGTCTGCACGGTCACGTTCTCGCGGTCGAGGCACTCTCGTTTCATCTCGCTGTAACGCACGCCAATCGTCGTGGTCTCTCGAAAGACAATGGCGGTGAGCGTTTCGCGGGCGCTCGGCGCGGCGACGATCGACAGCAGCGTTCCCGGACGGCTCTTCTTCATCTGAATCGGCGTGTAGAAGACGTCGAGCGCACCCGCGCCGAGCAGCTGATCGATGAGCACCCCGAAGATCTGCGGGTTCATGTCGTCGATTTCGGCTTCAATCAGCACGACCGAGTGGGTGTGGGCCCGGTCCGCGGTCTCCCCGAGCAGCACCCTGAGCACGTTCGGCGTGTCCTTGATGTCGCGGGCCCCGGCGCCGTACCCGATCCGATCGAGCCGCATCGACGGCACCGGCCCGTAGTGCTCCGCGTAGTGCGTAATAAGCAGCGCCCCCGTCGGTGTCACGAGCTCGCCCTGCCCACGCGAGTAGATGGGCGCCCCTTCGAGAAGCCGCGCCGTCGCCGGTGCGGGGACTGGATAGACACCGTGCGATGTCTGCACCGTCCCGCCGCCGACGTTGAGCGGGGACGCAGACACCTGCGCGTCGCCGAGCTGCTCCATTGCACACACGGCGCCGACGATGTCGATAATCG
>CAMDNQ010000037.1 GCA_945903265.1 Candidatus Sulfopaludibacter sp. SbA3 | reverse complement strand
TGCGCGACGGCGAGCTGTACGTCGATGCCGCCGAGGGGTTCGACGACCGCGCCCGCTCGGTGCGTTACCGCGTCGGGGAGGGGATCACGGGGAAGGTGGTGGAGAGCGGCAAGCCGATCGTCGTGCCGCGCGTCAGCAAGGAGCCCGCGCTCCTGAACCGCGCCGCGCGCCGGGGCGACGCCTCCCGCCAGGAGCTCAGTTATATCTGCGTGCCGATCATCCTCCAGCGCGCCGCGGTCGGCGCGCTCGGTGTGGACCTCCGGTTCAAGCTGGACCGCGATTTCGACTCGAGCCTGCAGTTCTTCGGGATCGTCTGCTCGATGATCGCGCAGGCGCTCACCGTGCAGAAGCAGCTGGAAGAGGATCGTCGACGGCTGCTCGACGAGAACACGCACCTCCGCCAGGAGCTCAAGGAACGGTACGACTTCTCGAACATCATCGGCACCAGCGGCCCGACGCGCCTGATGTACGAGCAGGTGGCGCAGGTCGCCAAGACGAACACGACGGTCCTGATTCGAGGCGAGTCGGGCACCGGCAAGGAGCTCATCGCCCACGCCATCCACTACAACTCGCTGCGGGCGAAGAAGCCGTTCGTCAAAGTGAGCTGCGCGGCGCTCCCCGAGACCCTGATCGAGTCGGAACTCTTCGGGTACGAGAAGGGCGCCTTCACCGGCGCCCAGGCCAGGAAGAAGGGGCGGTTCGAGCTGGCTGAAAGCGGCACCCTCTTCCTCGACGAGATTGGCGACATCAATCTCAGTACGCAGGTGAAGCTGCTCCGCGTGCTGCAGGAGCGCGAGTTCGAGCGCCTGGGCGGCACCGATACCGTGCGTGTCAACGTCCGCGTGATTGCCGCCACCAACAAGGACATGGAAAAGGCGATCGCCGACGGCACGTTCCGCGAGGACCTGTACTACCGGCTCAACGTGTTCACGATCTTCGTGCCGTCACTGCGCGAGCGGAAGGCCGACCTGCTGCTGCTCGCCGACCACTTCCTCGAGAAGTTCTCGCGCGAGCACGGCAAGGTGATCAAGCGCATCTCCACGCCGGCGATCGACATGCTCATGGCGTACCACTGGCCCGGCTACGTGCGCGAGCTGGAAAACGTCATGGAGCGATCGATCCTGGTGTGCGACGGCCAGGTCATTCACGGTCACCACCTGCCGCCGTCGCTGCAGACCGCCGATTCGTCGGGCACGGTGACGCGCGTGTCCCTCAAGGATGCGGTGGCCGGCTACGAGCGCGACCTGATCCAGGACGCCCTCAAGACGACGCGGGGGAACCGCGCGAAGGCGGCTCGGCTGCTGGATACGACCGAGCGGATCCTCAACTACAAGGTCCGCAGTTACGGCATCGACCCCCGCCGCTTCAGGTCGCCCGAATTCGGCAAACGGGCCGCGACGGCCGCGGACGCGGTAGCATCAGAAGAAGCATGATTCTCGCTGCGCGTCGCGCCTCGGCTGCCGCGCTCGCGGTGGCCGTCCTCCTGGGCGCCGCGTGCGGCAAGCGGGGCGCGCCGATTGCCCCGCGGGTGCGGATTCCCGCGCCCGTCGACACCATTACCGCCGCGCGCCTCGGCAACGACGTCTACGTGACGGTCACCGTCCCGGCGACCAACATCGACAAGTCGATCCCGGCCGACATCAGCCGGATCGAGATCTACGGCTATACAGGTGCCATCGCGCCGACCCGTCTGCGCTGGGCGGATCTCGGCGAGCTGGTCGGCACCATTCCGGTCCACGAGATTCCGGAGCCCGAGGATGGCGCGCCGCTGGTGATCCCGCTCGTGCCTCCGCCGTCGGGCGACGCGCTGCCGGGATCGCCGGCGACCATCCTCGATCGCCTCACCGCCGACGAGTTCGTGCAGGGCGAGGTCTATATCGATCCGCAGCTGCCGGACCTGCCGCCGCTGCCCGGTGTGGTGCCGCCGCCGCCGGTCCTGCGGCGCTTCTACCTGGCGATCCCGTTCAACCTTCGCGGGCGGCCCGGCCCGCCGGGATCGCAGGCGGAGTTCGTGTTGACGGCGCTTCCGGATCCGCCCGCGGGTGTCCGCGCCGTGGTGTCGCCCGCCGGCCTGTCGCTCACGTGGGATCCGTCGGGCGGCCTGCTCGGCTTTCTGCTCGACCGCGCGCTGCCCCGCGAGGCCGCGCCGTTTCTTTCGGCGGCGCCGGCGCTTGGCGTGCCCGCGCCGGCGGTCGCAGATACCGCCGTGCCGCCGGGTCCGACGACCTACACCGTGTATCGCGAGATCTCTCCCGATCCGCTGACGCTGCCGCTGGCGGGCGGCTCGCCGCCGTGGGCCGCGCCGATGCCGGCGCCGATGACGCCCGCGCCAGGCGCCGCGACAACCGTCACCGAGATCGCCACGTTCGGACGCACGCACTGCTACACCGTGCGCGCGCAGCGCGGCACGGTCCTCAGCGAGGCGACGCCGCGGACCTGTTTTACGCCGATTGACATCGTTCCGCCGTTGCCGCCCTCAGGTCTTGCCGCGGTTCCGTCGGAGGGCGGCATCAGTCTGATCTGGGAACCGAACGGCGAGCTCGATTTGGGCGGTTACCTGGTCTTGCGCCGCGAGGCGGGCGGTGCCACACTGCGTCAGCTCACGCCGGCGCCGGTGGCGGAAACGCGCTATCGCGACACCGACGTGCAGGCAGGCCGGCAGTACATTTATTCTGTCGTAGCGGTCGACACGCAGTTGCCGCTCCCGAACATGAGCGCTGAATCCGCTCCGGTCGAAGAAATCGCGCGTTAGTTGGGCGTTGGCGTCTTGGGAGTTGGCCTCGTGGGAGTAGGCAACGTATGAAGCTGTTCATCGACACGGGTAACCTGAAGGAAGTCGAAGCGCTCGCCCAGATCGGCATTCTCGACGGCGCGACCACGAACCCGTCGCTCCTCGCGAAGGAAAGCGCCGACCCGCGGCACATCCTCACGCAGATCTGCGCGCTCGTCAACGGTCCCGTCAGCGCGGAAGTGGTCGCCACCGACTACGCCGGCATGGTGCGGGAAGGGCGCGACCTCGCCGGCATCAACGAGCACATTGTCATCAAGGTCCCGTTCACCAAGGACGGCGTCCGCGCCTGCAAGACGCTCGCGGACGAGGGGCACCGCGTCAATGTGACGCTGATCTTCTCGGCCACGCAGGCGTGGCTGGCCGCGAAAGTGGGCGCCGCCTATGTGAGCCCGTTCGTCGGGCGGCTGGACGACATCGGCACGACCGGCATGACGCTCATTCGCGAGATCGTCGACATCTTCGACAACGCGGAATTTCCGACCGAAGTCCTCGTCGCCAGCGTCCGCAGCCCGATTCACGTCATCGAAGCCGCGCGCATGGGCGCGGATGTCGTCACGGCGCCGGCGTCGGTCATCGAGCAGTGCTTCAAGCATCCCCTCACCGACATCGGCCTCGAGCGGTTCCTGAAGGATTGGGAGAAGGCGCAGGCGGCACGCGTATAGCGCCACGATGAATTCCACAGACCGCGACGAGCGCCTCCGGCGGCAGCGCGACGCCGGCAAGCTCACGGCCCGCGAGCGGATCGACCTCCTGTTCGATCCGGGCACCTTCGAAGAAATCGACGCACTGGTCGAGCATCGCTGCCGTGATTTCGGCATGGCCGAGCAGATCGTGCCGGGCGACGGCGTCGTGTGCGGCCACGGCCGGGTCAACGGCCGGCTGACGTACGCGTTCGCGCAGGACTTCACGGTGTTCGGGGGATCGCTGTCCGAGACCAACGCCGCCAAGATCGTCAAGATCATGGACCTCGCGCTCAAGATGGGCGCGCCGATCATCGGGCTCAACGACTCGGGCGGCGCGCGGATTCAGGAGGGGGTCGTCTCCCTCGCCGGCTACGCCGACATCTTCCTCCGCAACACGCTCGCGTCGGGCGTCGTGCCGCAGATCTCCGCCATCATGGGTCCGTGCGCCGGCGGGGCGGTCTACTCACCGGCCATCACCGACTTCACCATCATGGTGAAGAACACCAGCTACATGTTCGTCACCGGGCCGGACGTCATCCGCACCGTCACGCATGAAGACGTGACGAAGGACGAGCTCGGCGGCGCGATGACGCATAACGAAAAGAGCGGGGTGGCGCACTTCGCGGTCGAGAACGACGAGGAGTGCCTGCTGCTCGTCCGCGAGCTGCTGTCGTTCATGCCGAACAACAACGTGGAGGACGCTCCGCACGCCGAGTGCACGGATCCGATCGACCGCGCGGACGAGGCGCTCGATCGGATCGTGCCCGAGTCGCCGGCCCAGGCCTATGACATGGGCGACGTCATTCGCGCCGTGGTGGATGACGCGTATCTGCTCGAAGTGCACGAGCACTTCGCGAAGAACATCCTGGTCGGCTTTGCCCGCCTGGGCGGGCGCTCCGTGGGCGTGGTCGCGAACCAGCCGGCGCACCTCGCCGGGACGCTCGACATCGACGCGTCAGTGAAGGGCGCCCGCTTCGTCCGCTTCTGCGACGCGTTCAACATCCCGCTCGTGACGTTCGAGGACGTGCCGGGGTTTCTGCCGGGCACCGTCCAGGAATGGGGCGGCATCATCCGCCATGGCGCCAAGCTCCTCTTCGCGTTCGCGGAAGCGACGGTGCCGAAAGTCACCGTCATCACGCGCAAGGCATACGGCGGCGCGTACTGCGTGATGTCGAGCAAGCACATCCGGACCGACGTCAACTATGCGTGGCCCGGCGCCGAGATCGCCGTGATGGGTGCGGAAGGGGCCGTCAACATCCTGTACAAACGCGAACTCGAGGCCGCCGGCGATGCCGCCGCCGCCGCCAATGCCGACGCTGTGCGCGCCGCCCGGATCACCGAGTACCGCGAGAAATTCGCCAATCCGTACATCGCCGCGCAGCGCGGCTACGTCGACGAAGTGATCCAGCCGCGCCAGACGCGGGCGAAGCTGATTGGCGCGCTGGCGGCCCTTGAAACCAAGCGCGACAGGAACCCGCCCAAGAAACACGGCAATATACCGCTGTAAAACCGTGAAGAATACCGTCATGAGGGGATGGCGGCTCGGCCGCAGGGAACCGTAAAGTGGACCAGCAACTGGTGATGCCTGCCCGTCCGCCCACCCCCCCGTCGCCGATCCGTGGCGCCCTGATCGCGGGGTTCGCCGTGGTCTTTGCGCTCTGGCTGGCATCCGGGTACCAGCTGGTCATGAGTATTCGCGAGGCCGAGAGCCGCCGGGCGACGCTGGACCAGTCGTTCCTCCACGGCGAGCAGATTCTCACCACCATCACGACCCGCGTGCTGCTGGGATCGATTTACCTGCGCGACGCGCTGATCAGCCCGACGCCCGACGTGCTGCAGCATTACGCGCTCGAACTCTCGCAGCTGCGCAGCCAGGTCGACACCATCATTCCGCACTACGAGCCGCTGGTGGACACGCCGGAGGAGCGCGAGCAGTGGACGAAGCTGCAGACGGAGCTCGAGGCGTACTGGAAGTCCCGAGAGATCGTCTTCGCCCTCGAGCAGGGCACGGTCACGACGACCGCGCAGCTGATCGCCAGCCGCGTGGTGCCGGCGCGCGAGTCGATCCTCCAGCTGGTGGATTCGCTCTCCGCGCTCGAGCGCGCGGCGATTGCGAACCACGAGCAGCAGGCGTCGCAGTTCTTCGAGGACGCGCAGCGGCGGGCCGCCTGGCTGGCGTCGATTGCGCTGCTGGCGGCCCTCTTCACGGCGTTCGTCGCGTCGCGGCACGTGGGGCGGCTCGAACGCGAGATCGGCCGGCGGCAGCGCGCGGAGCATCAGAACCGTCTGGATCTGGAGCGGCTGTCCGCCCGCCTGGTGAACGCGCAGGAGGAAGAGCGCCGGAGTCTCGCGCGCGAGCTCCACGACGCCGTCGGCCAGGCGCTGACCGCGATCAAGATGGAAATGGGTGTCGCCCTGCGCGGGGTCGAAGCCGATGCCCGCGCGCGCGGCGCCCTCGAGCAGGCGCGCGCGATTGCGGAATCGACGCTGCAGAGCGTGCGCGACCTGTCGCAGGTCCTGCATCCATCGATGCTGGACGACTTCGGGCTTCCCGAAGCCATTCGCGCGCACCTGCGCGCCTTTTCCAAGCGCACCAACATCCGCGCGCAGTTGATTCACGAGCGCATGACCGACCGGCTTCCGGCGGACGTCGAGGTGTGCGTGTACCGGATCGTGCAGGAAGCGCTGACGAACGTGGCCCGCCACAGCGGCGCCTCGTCCTGCACCGTGTCGCTGATCCGGCGCGAGAACATTCTCCAGGCCACCATCGAAGACGACGGCCTGGGGCTGGCGAGCCTGGCGGCCCGCACGCCCGACGCGCGCCGCGGCCTCGGTCTCATCGGCATGCGCGAGCGCGCGCAGAACCTGGCCGGCTCGTTCGTCATCGAGAACCGCTCCGAAGGCGGCACCCGGGTTGTCGTCAAGCTTCCGGTGCCGCCCATTGTCGAGGCCGAGCGGCAGGAACAGCTGGCCGGGTAGTGGCCAGGCTCAGGATTCTCCTCGCCGACGACCACACCGTGGTCCGCCAGGGCCTGCGGAAGATCCTCGAAGATCGCGCGGACTGGGAAGTGGTGGGCGAAGCGGGCGACGGGCGCGAAGCCGTCCGCCTCGCCGAGGAGCTCACGCCGGATGTCGGCATCATCGACATCGCGATGCCGCTCCTCAACGGCATCGAGGCGACGCGCCAGATCGTCAAGCGCTCCCCTAACACGCGCATCCTGGTGCTGACGATGCACGCGGACGAAGCGTACGTGCATCAGATCCTGCAGGCGGGCGCGACCGGATATCTGCTCAAGGACTCGGCCGACGTCGACCTCGTGCAGGCGGTCACCGCGGTTTCCAAAGGGAAGTCGTTCTTCAGTCCCGCGGTTGCCCGTCTGATGCTCGACGACTACGTCAGGACGCTCGCGGAGAAGGGCGCCACCGACCGGTACGAAATGCTCTCCGAGCGCGAGCGGGAGATCTTCCAGCTGATTGCGGAGGGAAAAGCCAACAAGGAAATGGCGGCGCTCCTCTCGATCAGCCCGAGCACGGTGGAAACGCACCGCGCGCGGATCATGGAAAAGCTCGATCTCCACAGCGCGGCGGAGATCGTCCTCTACGCCGTCCGCCGCGGCGTGATTCGCTAGAAGCCGCGCCGGCCAACTCCCAACTCCCAAGCCGCCAACTCCCAAAGCGCGCAGCCCGACTCCCGACGCGGGTAAAGTTCTGCCCATGCGCGTCCTGGACCCAACCGGGCAGGGGGTAAGTGGGTCTATATCCCGTGTGACCGACGACGAGCTGGTGGTGCTTGCCCGGCAAGGCGATACCGCGGCATTCGACGCGCTCGTCGTCCGGCATCAGGCGGCGGTCTATCGGGCGGCGCTGGCGGCCCTGCGGGTTCCGGAGGACGCCGAAGAGGCGGCGCAGGACGCGTTCATCCGTGCCTGGTCGATGCTGTCGCGGTTTCGCGGGGACGCGTCGTTCAAGACCTGGCTGCTGACGATTGCGTGGAACCGGGCCATGACGCGACGCCGAAGGCTGGCGGATTGGCTGCGGAGGGCGCTACCGCTCGACCAAGCGACGTCGGTCGCCACGAGGCAGCCGCGGGCAGACGAGGCGGTCAGCGAGACCGAACTGCGGGCGCACATTGCTGCGGCCATCGAGGCGCTGACGCCGAAGCTGCGGGATGCGTTCCTGCTCGCGCAGTCGGGGGAGTACAGCTACGACGAGATTGCCGGGATGTTGAAGATTCCCGGCGGGACGCTCAAATGGCGTGTCGCCGAAGCGCGGAGGAAAGTGCGTAGCCGGTTGGCCGCGCTGGGATATGTCGATGCGTGACGACAGAGACTCAGATATCGACGACGCGATTGACGACGTCGCGCGCGCGCTGACGGGCAGCGGGCCGGGCCCGGCGTTTCGCGAGTCGGTGCGCGCCCGTCTCGAGGCGCCGCGTGGCGCGGGTCTGCGCGCAGGGTGGTTCGGCGCAACCGCTGCGGCGGTCTCGTTGATTGTGATTGCTGTTGTGTTGTGGACGCCCAACCGCGATGCGGTACCCCTTGTGGACGTGGGGCGGGCCACGCTACCCCATCGCGCAGGCACGCCGGGGACCCCGGGGTCAGGCCCGCCTGGCGAACCTGACAAGGTTCGCCCCACGACGACCGAACTGCGTCCCGTCACTGCCTCAGCCGTCGCGGCGGCTGGAACAGTGCCGGCACCAGCAGAAGACCCCGTGCAAGTAGATCTGCTCGATGTGATGCCGCTCGACGTCGAGCCGTTGGAGATTCCCATGATTGTGGTCGACGCGCTCGATGTCGACCCGCTCGTGAGTCCACAGTGAGAAGGAGTTGAGATGAAAGCGTTATTCCAAACGTTGATCGTCGCCGCCGTGCTCGTGAGCCCTCTTGCGGCGCAGGGCCGCGGACAGAATCCGACGTTGCCCAAACCAAACAGTCCGCTTCCGCTTCCCGAGATTCCCGGGCCAACCGCCCCCAAGCCCGCTCCTGCGGCTGCGCCGAAGCCCGCGGCGCCTGCGGAGCCGCCGCGGCAACTGGTCAACATCCGCGTGGACCTTGTGATCATCGAGGAAGGCGGAACTGCCGCGCCGGTGCGCAAGACCGCCTCGGTCATTACGAGCGATCGCAGGCCCGCAGCGGTCAGGTCCCAGGGAGAAGCTGAGCGCACGGAGCCGAAACCGGTTGATCCCCGCTTTCCGAATCCTCGAAGACCGACATACATGAAGGCCGACATTGAGCCATACATCGAGCGTAATGGCCTCATTCGGACCCAGGTGGTCATGGAGTACCTCTCGCCGACGTCGCAGCAGGAGGGTCATGGTACGACCCTCAGGTTCGATCCGTTGCTCGAGAGCGGCAAACCGCTGCGGGTGTCTGAGTCGACAGACCCGACGTCGAACCGCAAGGTCATCGTCGAAGTGACAGCCACGATTCTCAAGTAGTACGACGTTTGTGCAACCCTGCGTCGCGATCGTTCGACATATCCGGCGAAAACGCCGGGTACGAGTCGTGCCTCTGATTCTCGTTTGAGCGCCGTCCTTCGACGACGGTATGCTGAGGAGGCCAGATGGAGACGCTGGAAGAGAGGGTCGCGTATCTCGAGGGCAAGATGGAAGAGCACTCACTCGGTTTCGTCTCGCTCCGCGACTCGATCGGGCGGCTGGAGCATCGGGTTGACGCCTTAGCCGATCGAATGGATGCACGGTTTGAGAACGTCGAACGCCGATTCGAGGCGAGCGACCGCAAGTTTGAGCTGATGGACGACAAGATGTCGCGCCATTTCCTCTGGCTCGTCGGCATCCAGGTGACGACGCTCATCGTCGTAGTCGGCGCGCTGCTGTCGCGCGGCTGAGCGCGTCGTCCTTCGCACCCTCGCACCTCCGCGCCTTCGCACCACTGCAACGCCCCTAAGTGCTAGAATTTACAGGTTTTGCGCAAAATTCTGGTCGCCAACCGCGGCGAAATTGCCGTGCGCGTTATCCGTGCGTGCCGCGACATGGGCATCGCGTCGGTGGCGGTGTATTCCGAGAGCGACAGGGCCGCGCGGCACGTCCGGATGGCCGACGAAGCGTGCGCCATCGGCCCGAGTCCGGCGGCTGAGAGCTACCTTCGCATCGATACGCTGATCGAGGCGGCGCGCGCGAGCGGCGCCGACGCCATCCATCCCGGCTACGGCTTCCTCGCCGAGAACGCCGCGTTCGCTGCTGCGTGCCGCGATGCCGGCATCACCTTCATCGGTCCGACCCCCGAAGCGATCACGCTCATGGGCAGCAAGACGGCGGCGCGCCACGCGGCAATCGCCGCCGGCGTTCCCGTGGTGCCAGGGACGGAGCAGCCGTTCGCCGCCGATGTGACGGACACGATCATTGCCGCCGAAGCCTCGCGCATCGGCTATCCGATCCTGGTGAAGGCCGTTGCGGGCGGCGGCGGCAAGGGCATGCGGGCCGTGCTCGCGCCCGAGGATCTGTCGAGCGCGATTCGCGCGGCGCGCTCCGAAGCGTCGGCCGCCTTCGGAGACGACGCGGTCTATCTCGAGCGCCGGCTCGTTCGCCCACGCCACATCGAAGTGCAGCTGCTCGGCGACACGCATGGCAGCGTCATCCCGTTCGTCGAGCGCGAGTGTTCCATCCAGCGGCGCCACCAGAAAGTGATCGAGGAAACGCCGTCCGCTGCCGTGTCCGCACCGCTGCGCGCGGCACTGACGCGCGCCGCGGCTGCCGTCGCGCGCTCGGTCGGCTACGTGGGCGCCGGCACAATCGAGTTCCTGCTGGACGAGGACGGGAGCTTCTTCTTCCTCGAAATGAACACGCGCCTGCAGGTGGAACACCCGATCACCGAAATGGTGACCGGCGTCGACCTGGTGCAGTGGCAGATCCGCATCGCGCGGGGCGAGCGGCTCACGCTCGACCCCGCCGCGATGGCCACCGCGCGCGGGCACGCCATCGAGTGCCGTGTCTACGCCGAGGATCCCGATGCGGGCTTCCTGCCGTCGCCTGGCCGTATCACTTCGCTGCGGACGCCCGCGGGGCCCTGGATCCGTGACGACAGCGGCGCGGACCGTGGCGCCGACGTCTCCGTCTTCTACGATCCACTCATCTCCAAGCTCTCGGCCTGGGGCAGCGATCGCGCAGAGGCGCTCGCGCGCATGAAGCGGGCGCTCGCGGAGTACGAGGTGCTCGGCATCCGCACCACCATCCCGTTCTTCCGCTGGTTTCTGCAGCAGCCCGCGTTCGAGGCCGGGGCATTCCACACGGGAACGCTGGACGAGCTCTTGCAGCAACGCCAGGGCGAACCATTTTCGACACCAACAGAGGACGAACGGCAGATTGCGGAACTGGCCGCGCAGCTGTACGTGTCGCGCGGTGCCGGCCGGGTCCGGCTCAAGCCGGACACTACGACCTCGGGGAGCGGCACGGACACGACGCAGTCGTACGTAGTGTCCGGCTTTCCTGTCCCGCGGACTGACGGAGCGGGAACCCGGACCAGCGGAGCCACATGGAAACGCCAGGGACGCCTCGAAGGACTTCGTCCATGACCCCTCGACAGGGCTCGGGACAGGCTCACGACGTCGCGGAAGTCGACGGAATCTGGTCGCTGCTGATCGGCGACGGCCCCTGCCGCCGCAGCTACGAAGTGACATTCAGCGAGGCGGACGGCTTGTCCCGAACGTCGTCGAGGGGGCTCACGGTCCACGTGAATGGCACACCGGTGCCGGTCGAGCGGCGGTCCAGGCGCAGGGCAACGGCAGCGGCCGCTGGGGCCGATACAACCGATGGCCCCGTCTCGATTGCCGCGCCGATGCCCGGACGCGTCGTGAAGGTGCTCGTGAGCGCCGGCGATATCGTCGCCGCGCGCCAGGGACTCATCGTGATCGAAGCGATGAAGATGGAAAACGAGTTGCGTGCGCCTCGTGCGGGCACCGTCACCGCCGTCAGGGTGGCGCCCGGCGCCACGGTCGAGGCCGGCACTGTCGTCGTCGTGATCGAATAGCAGTCAAGTTGTGATCATCAGGATCTTCAAGCATCCCGTCACGCAGAAGACGCGCCGCATCCTGCGGCGGATTGTGGCGACCTGCGCCGTGATTCTGGCCGTCGTGTTCGTCACCACGGTGACCGTCGATCTCGGCCCGTCGCTCAAGGCGCGCGCGGAGAAGGGGGCGACCGATTACATGCGCCGCCCGATGCACATCGGACGGCTGTCGGTGCGTCTCTGGATGGGACGCTTCGTCCTCGAGGATGTCGTCATCGACGGCCTCCCCGGCAACAGGCCGTTCCTCGTCGCCAAGACCATCGACATTTCCATGCCCTGGAGCACGTTGTTCACCCGGCGGGTCGTGTTCGACTCCGTCGAGATGAGCGACTGGGACATGTACGTCGAGTCGTTCGCCGACGGACGCCACAACATGCCGCGCTTCACGCCCGAGACGCCGCGGGAGCCGGGCCCCTGGACGACCACGATGCGGTACGTGCGGGCGCAGCGGGGGGAAACCACGTACGTCGACCACGGCACGCCCTGGAGCGTCGTCGCGCGGAATATGGACATCCTGATTGCCAGGCCGAACCAGGAGTATCGCGGCACCGCCACGTTCTCGAACGGCACCGTGGCGATCCAGAACTACGTACCCATGCGCGCCGACATGACCTCGTCGTTCCTGGTCGAGAACGGCAAGGTCATCTTCAACGAGCTCCAGTTGCTCACCGACGGCGCGCGCTCCGATCTGACCGGCGTGGTGGACATGCGGCGCTGGCCGGAGCAGACCTACCAGGTGCGCTCGCGCGTCGACTTTCCACGGATGCGCGAGATCTTCTTCGCCAACGACACCTTCTCGCTGACGGGCCAGGGCGACTTCCGCGGCACGTTCCATCTGTTCCGGGAAGTCGTGAACGGGCGGGCCCGGACCGGCCGTGAGCTGAAGGGGACGTTCACGAGCCCCAGCCTCGGCGTCAACGCGTACCGCTTTACCGACTTTCGCGGCTCCGTGCTGTGGGTGCCCGAGCGGCTGCACGTCACCGACGCCGGCGCATCGCTCTACGGCGGCACGTCCAGCTTCACGTATCTGATGGAGCTGAACCAACCGGGCGACCGGACCGCCACGTTCGACGCCACGTATCAGGACGTGGACCTGACGGAGTTCAGCAATTTTCTCGAGCTCGAAGGCATCCACGTGAGCGGCCGCGCCTCCGGGC
This sequence comes from Candidatus Sulfopaludibacter sp. SbA3, assembly GCA_945903265.1. Classification (GTDB taxonomy): domain Bacteria; phylum Acidobacteriota; class Vicinamibacteria; order Vicinamibacterales; family UBA2999; genus CAXNKG01. The sequence continues at coordinate 8,485 of CAMDNQ010000037.1, read as the reverse complement.
GCAACCTGCTCCAGTGGCCGCTGGGACGTTTCGCGGAGCATCGCGGCGACGGCTCCATCCAGTTCGACGCTCCGGCGGGCGTGGCCACCATGACCCGTGAACTGCTCGCCTTGCACCTGGACGCGGCGGCGAGGCGGAGCGGTCAGTGGGGGCCGTTCGATAACCGCCTTCCACAGCAGCAGCAGCAATCGGTGCCCATCCGTGGCGTGGTGACGTACGCATACGGCCCCGAGTGGGTGGACGTCGCGCCCAGTTACATCGCGACGCCCGAGAGCTACGTGGAGATGGACGGGCGGACGGCGTACGGGGATCGCTCGCGCATGAATTTCCACGTCACGAGCGCTGACTGGCAGGAAAGCGATCGGATGTTCGCGGGCGTGCTCACCGCGTTCGGCTCCCGCACCGCCGTCATCGACATCGGCGGCTACGGCACGTTCGACGGGGTGATGGTGAACAGCTTCCGCCGCCCCCGCATCGAAGGGCGGTTCAAGGGCGAGCAGATGCGCGCCTTCGACGTCGTGTGGGGAGCGGTGGCGGGTGACGCCATCATCGAAAACTCGTATGCGGACGTGACCAACGCGACGGTCGGCGCTGCCGGGTCGACGATGAACGTGGCCGGCCGGTTTTCGCTCGGCTATCCGCGGCGCGACGGCGGGGAAGAGCTCAACGCGCGGATCCAGGTCATTCGTCGTCCCCTTTCCGACCTGCGCCACGCGTTCGCACTGGATGACTACGATGTCGACGGCCTCTTCTCCGGCGAGTTCCGGGTGACCGGCAAGTACCTCGAACCCGAAGGGACCGGGCAGATGGCGATCGTCGACGGCGTCGCCTACGGCGAATCGTTCGACAGTGCCATTGCCGGTGTACGTCTCGAAGGCGTGGGCATCCGGCTCGACAACCTGCAGATTGTGAAAGCCGGCGCGCGCGCGACGGGCGCCGCTTACGTCGGATTGAACGGCACCTACTCGTTCAACCTTGACGGCCGCGGCGTTCCGGTGGAGAGCATCGATCTGATGAGGTCGGAGGCGATTCCGGCCCTCTCCGGCCGGCTCGACTTCAGTGCCGGCGGCAGCGGCGTCTTCGAGCGTCCGCGCTACGACGTGCGCGCCACCATCAACGACTTCTTCGTCGGCGACGAAGGCATCGGCCAGATCATTGGTGAAATGAGCATCATCGGGGAGCTGCTGACGCTGAAGTTCGAGGCGGCGTCGCCGCGGCTGGCGGTGTCGGGTTCGGGTCAGATTGCGATGACCGATGCGATGGAGACCGAGCTGACGCTGAGCGTCGCCGACACGTCGCTCGACCCGTATCTCCGCACGTTCAATCCGGGCCTCTCGCCGTACACGACCGCCGTCGCCAGCGGCAACATCCGCGTGGCAGGCAGCCTCGCCAACATCGACGAGCTCCTGGTCGAGACGACGGTCGATCGGCTCGATCTGCGGCTGTTCGAGTACCAGCTCCGGAACGCGGCGCCGATCCGGCTGGCGCTCGATCGCCACTCGATGCGCATCGACGAGATGCGCCTCGTCGGCGAGGATACGCAGCTCGACATCGCAGGCGTCATCAACCTCCACGACGAACGGATTGCCGTCCGCGCCACCGGGGACGCGGGCCTCGGCATCCTTCAGGGCTTCGTGCCGAACATCCGCAGCTCGGGACGCGCGTCGCTCGAGGCGCTCTTCGAGGGGCCGATGCGCGATCCGATCGTGACGGGCACCATGACGGTCGACAACGGCCGGCTGCGCCACTTCGATCTGCCGCACGCCCTCGAGAACATCTCCGGTCGCGTCCTGTTCGACACGCGGAGCGTCAGGCTCGATGAGGTCACCGCCCGGCTCGGCGGCGGCCTTGTGCAGTTCGGCGGCCGGATCGACATCGAGAGCTACCAGCCGACGCGGATCGACGTGACCATGAGCGGCGAGAACATGCGGCTGCGGTTCCCCGAGGGGATGCGCTCGCTGGTCGACGCCACCCTGACGGTGCAGGGCCTGGTGGAATCGCCGGTGGTGGCCGGCACCGTCACCGTGCGCAACGCCGTCTATACACGGCAGTTCGAGGAGCAGGGCGGCCTGTTCGAGCTGACCGCGGCCGACGGGGTCGGCGGCGGCGCGACGCTCGCGGCGCCCACGCCGATCCGGTACGACATCAACATCCTGGCGCCGTCGACGCTCGAGATCCGGAACAGCACCGCGCTGATTTTCGCCAGCGCCGATCTCCAGCTGCGGGGCACCGTGGACCGGCCGATCCTCTTCGGCCGCGTGGACGTCGAGCGCGGCGAGTTCAACTTCGAAGGCCGGCGCTACCAGATCACGCGCGGCACCATCGACTTCAACAACCCGGCGCGCATCGATCCGTTCTTCGACATCGAGACCGAGACCCGCGTGCGCGTACCGGGACAGACCTACCGCGTCATCGCCCGGGCCGCGGGCACGCTGGATCGGCTGACGCCGTCATTCGAGGCGGACCCGCCGCTGCCCGAGGTCGAGGTGCTGAGCCTGCTCTTCGGCGATGTCGCGCCTGGACAGGACGTGGAGTTCCGGCAGTACAGCACCAACATCACGCCGCAGCAGCAGCTCCTCCGCGAGCGCGCGACCCGGGCGCTGACCGGCGCCCTCTCGTCCGAAGTGGGCCGCGTCGTCGAGCAGACGTTCGGCGTCGACACCTTCCAGCTGACGCCGTCGCTGGTGGATCCGAACGCGCAGTCGTCGCGCCTCGATCCCGCAGCCCGTCTGACCATCGGCAAGCGCCTCTCGGAGCGCATTTACCTGACGTATTCGCGGAGCCTCTCCTCGTCCACCCGCGATCAGATCATCCTGCTCGAGTACGACCAGACCGACCGCTTCTCCTGGATCCTCTCGCGCAACGAGGATCGCACCTACGCGCTCGACGTCCGCGTCCGCCACGCGTTCTGATGCGCGCTGCTGCGATCGCCGCGCTCTGCCTGCTCGGTGTCGCCGGCAGCGCTGTCGCTCAGACTGCCCCCGTCATTACCGAGATTCGGATCGAAGAAGAAGGACGAGTCGTCGCCGACCCGCTGATCACGAGTTTGCTCGAGACCGCCATCGGCGAACCGCTGTCGATGCAGGACGTCCGCGAGACGATCACCCATCTCACGAGCCTCAATCGCTACGAGGACGTCCAGGTCTTTCAGGAACCGGCGGACAGCGGCCCCGACAGCGGCATCCGGCTGCGATACGTGCTGGTGCCGCTCCATCCTGTTGACCGGCTCGAATTCCGCGGCCTGCTGGGGCTCGCCGAAGACGACATCCGCGACGTCATCGCCGAGCGCTTCGGCCCGGCGCCATCCGCAGGGCGCGTGGACGACGTCGCCGAGGCGCTGCGCACGCTGTACCGGGAGCGCGGCTACGTTTCGGCGCGCATCACGCCGCGCATCGAGGAGACGCATGTGCCCGACCGCGCGACGATGGCGTTCGAGATCGACGCGGGCGCGCGCGCGTCGATTGCGAGCGTGGAGATTGACGAAGTCGACAGCGCCGATCGGCCGGTCGCGCCGGGTGACGTCGCCGTTCGCGCCGGCGATCCGTACGACAACGCGGCGATCCTCGAAGCGCTCGATCGCTATGCCGCCGACCTGCGCGCGCGCGGGTTTTACGAAGCGCGCGCCGTCCATACGACGACGTTCAAACCGGACGGGACCGCGACGGTCAGAGTGACTGTCGATCGGGGACCCGTCGTCACGGTCGTGTTTGCAGGCGATTCGCTGCCCGAGGACGATCGCGAGCGGCTCGTCCCCGTGCGCGCCGAAGGATCGGCCGACGAAGACCTGCTCGAGGACGCGAACTTCGCGATCGAGGACTACCTGCAGGCGCTCGGCTATCGCGACGCGGTCGTCGATCACGCAAGGGCCGAGCGGGACGGCACGCTGGTCATTACCTACACGGTCGCGCGGGGCGCGCGGTTTGTCGTCGACGGCATCACCGTCACCGGCAATGGCGCGATTGCCGGGCCCGAGCTGCTCAAGCTGGCGCCGATTCAGCCCGGCCAGCCATATGTTGCCGCGTCCCTGACCACCGCGGCCGCCGCGATCCGCCAGGCGTATCGGGCGCGCGGCTTCACGCGCGCCGTGGTGCAGCCGGTCGTCACCGAACTTCCGCCAGACGGCAACTCGGACCGCGACTCGGACGGCGACTCCGACGGCGACGCGGACGCGCGGCGGGTGGCCGTGCGCTTCAGCGTCACCGAAGGACCGCAGACCACCGTCGGCGCCATCACGTTCGAGGGCCACACCGTCCTGACAACAGCGCAGCTCGAGGCACTGACACCCACGGCGCCCGGACGGCCGTACTCGGAGAACGACATCGTCGGCGGGCGCGACCGCATCGACATCGAGTATCGCAACCGCGGCTACGAGAGCATCGTCGTCAATCCGGTCGTGACGCTCGCGGAGAACGGCACGCGCGCCGACATCCGCTTCGCGATTTCCGAGGGCACGCAGGTCATCGTCGACCACGTCATCATCATCGGCAACGAGCGGACGAGCACCGCGACGATCGAGCGCGAGCTGCTGCTCCGGCCCGGCCAGCCGCTCGGCTATCTGGCGCGCATCGAGAGCCAGCAGCGGCTCGCAGCGCTCGGACTGTTCCGGCGCGTCACGATCGAGGAGCTCCGCCACGGCGGCGCAGCGAGGCGCGATGTCCTGGTGACGGTGGAAGAGGCGCCGCCGACGACTATCGGGTACGGCGGCGGCATCGAGGGGGGCACGCGGCTCCGGCCAACCGGAGAAGGCGGCACCGCGGAGGAGCGCTTCGAGGTGGCCCCGCGCGGCTTCTTCGAGATCGGCCGTCGCAACCTGTGGGGCAAGAACCGCGCGGTGAACCTGTTCGGCCGCGTCAGTCTCCGCTCGCGCGACATCGTGCTGTCCGGCTCCGGCGTGCGGTTCGAGCAGCCGGCCGAGGGAAGCGGGTACGGCTTCAACGAATACCGCGTCTATTCCACCTACCGCGAGCCGCGCGTGTTCAACTCGGCGGCCGACTTCCTGCTGACAGGCATCCTCGATCAGGCAATCCGCTCGAGCTTCAACTTCATCACGCGCGAGGTGCGCGCGGAAACAGGCGTGCGGGTCGGCCAGCGCTACAGCGTGGCGGGCCGTTACTCATACGAGCATACGAAGCTCTTCGACGAGCGCTTCACCGACGCGGAAAAACCGCTCATCGACCGCATCTTCCCGCAGGTCCGTATCTCGAAGTTCTCGTTCACGGCGATCCGCGACACGCGCAATGACGTGCTCGATCCCGACCGCGGCCTGTTCCTGATTGCCGACAACGAGCTGGCGGCGCGCGTCATCGCTTCGGAAGTTGGCTTCACACGGTCGTTCCTGCAGGCGTTCGCCTTCTCGCGGCTGCCAACCGGGCGCCGCACGGTCCTCGCGCTGGGTGCCCGCCTCGGCCTCGCGCACGGCTTCCGCCGCGAAGTCCCGCGCCTCGGGCCTGACGACGAGCCGATCCGTGGACCCGACGGCGTCCCGATTGTCGACGTCGTCGAAGATCAGCTGCCGGCAAGCGAGCGCTTCTTCGCAGGCGGCGATACGACCGTCCGAGGCTTCTCGCTCGATCGGCTGGGCACCGATGCGACGATCAGCCCGACCGGTTTTCCCACCGGCGGCAACGGCCTCGTCGTGCTGAACAGCGAAGTGCGGGTCGCGGTTGTCGGCAGCCTGGGCGCCGTGGCGTTTCTCGACGCCGGCAACGTCTTCCTGCGGGCGACGGATCTCGATCTGAGCAACCTGCGTGCGGCGGCCGGCTTCGGCATCCGCTACCAGTCGCCTGTCGGCCCGATTCGCATCGACCTCGGCTTCAAGCTCGCGCGCCGCGAGCTCGCGCCCGGCCGCCTGGAACGGCGCAACGTCCTTCACATTTCGCTGGGGCAGGCGTTTTGAGGGACGCTGTGAGGTGCTTGGTGCGTAGTGCCTGGTGCTTGGTCTGTGCTTGGGGCCTGGTCATGGGGTTGGGGCCTGGGGCGGTCCTTGGTGCGCAGCAGCTGATCGATCGCGTCGTCGCGCGTGTGGACGGCTACGCCGTGACGATGAGCGACGTGCGTGCGGCGATCGGGCTGGGGATCGTGGACGCGGCGATCGAGGCGGTGGCCGAGGACCTCGGCGTGGAGGCTGTGATTGAGCGGCAGCTGGTGCTCGCGGAAGTGGCGCGGTTCGCGCCGCCGGAACCTCTGCCCGATGCAGTCGAGCGCGAGGCGATGCGGCTCCGGTCGCACGCCGGCGCGCAGCTGGCCGGGCTGATGGCGTCGACCGGTCTGGACGAGGCGCGGATCCGGGAGATGGCGCGCGACAACCTGCGCGTGGAGGCGTATCTCAATCAGCGGTTTGGAGCGACGGTGCAGCTGACCGAGGAGGAAGTGCTGCAGTACTACCGCATCCATCCCGACGAATTCACGAGCGCCGGGCGCCTGATGCCGTTTGCCGAAGCCGAACCCGAGGCGCGCACGCGCGCCGCCCGCGAACGGCGCGCGGCGATGGTGGGGCAGTGGCACCGCGACCTGCGCGGCCGCGCCGAGATCGTCCTTACGACACCCCGAACGTAGCCACCCGCAGCACCTCGAGCGAGTTGAAGCCCGAGTGGCTGATGATCGGCCCGATGGAACTGCGCCGCCGCAGGTAGACCGCCGCCCAGAACGCGCCGAGCACGCCCGTCGTGATCACCGCATCCCATCCCTGCACGATGTGCCCGAGGCCGAAGCCGACGCTCAGCACGACGACGCCGACGAGCGCGCCGCCGAGATGACGCTCGAACCGGCGAAGCAGGAATGCGCGCTGCAGCTCCTCGCGCAGGCCGCCGGCAAATATCGCGACGACGGCGAAGAGCGCGGCCTGGCCGGGGGTCGAAGCGAGCTGTTCGAGCGGATTGGTCTGGACGTTATGGAGCCATGGCGCCACCGCGCGCAGGCCGTTGAGCAGCACGACGACCATCGTGAAGACGACAGGGATCAGCAGCAGCCCGTGGCGGATCTCTCGGAGCAGCGGCCGTTTCCCGAGCCACAACTCCGACGCGCTCTCGCCGTGCGACCGCGTGAGCAGCACCATGAGCGCGATCAGGAGCAGCGTGTCGCCGATCGAGAGGACCAGGACGAACCGGAGCGACAGCTGACCGGCGGCATCGAGCGGTTCCATGCCCGCCACACGCAGCAGGGCGCCGAGCGCGAGCTGCGTGGGGACGCTCGAGCAGAGGATGATCTCGGCGATCGCCCTGAAGCGCGCTGTCGACCGCGACTGCGACGCCCACGCCGCCTCCTCACGCCCGGCCGCTGTCTCGATTCCCTGCGTGCTGTCGGGTTCGGTCATTTATGGCTGTGCTGGACCGTGTAAAATTTGCAGGCTAACATCAGCTCGGTCGCGCCTTCCCTCCCCCCGCCGCGATTCAGGGACACATGACGTCACGCTCGCGAGAACGCGTCCTCATCGTCGAAGACGACTCGAATACACGGCTGGGGCTGACCGAGCTCGTGCGTACGTGGGGATTTACCACGGAAGCCGCAGCTGACGGGCAGGAAGCGCTTCAGCGTATCACCGCCTTCCGCCCCTCCATCGTCATCACCGACCTCGTCATGCCCCGGATGGACGGCATGGCGCTGCTGCGCGCGCTGAAGGAAGAAGGGGGCGACCTGACGGTGATCCTGCTCACCGCGCAGGGGACCGTCGAAACGGCGGTCGAGGCGATCAAGCAGGGCGCCTATGACTACCTGACGAAGCCGGTCGAACCGCAGCGGCTCAGGATCCTGCTCGACAAGATCGTCGAGCGGCAGGACACGCTGCGCGAGGTCAAGGTGCTGCGGCGGCAGCTGCGCGACCACGGCAGCTTCGGCAGGATGATCGGCGCGGGCGCCGAGATGCGGAAGATTTACCAGGTGGTCGAGCAGGCGGCGCCAACCGGCGCCTCCGTGCTGATCTCGGGTGAGTCTGGGACCGGCAAGGAGCTCGTCGCGCAGACGATCCATCAGCTCTCGCAGCGTGCGCAGCAGCCATTCGTGCCGATCAACTGCGCGGCCATTCCCGAGACGCTGCTCGAGAGCGAAATCTTCGGCCACGAGAAGGGCGCGTTCACCGGCGCGATGGATCGCCGCGAAGGGTGCTTCGAGCTGGCGGACCGCGGCACGCTCTTCCTGGACGAAATCGCGGAGATGACGCCGGCCACGCAGGTGAAGCTCCTGCGGGTGCTGCAGGAACAGACGTTCCGGCGGCTCGGCGGCCGGACGGAACAGACGGTGGACGTGCGCGTGCTGGCCGCCACCAACGTCAATCCGGCCGAGGCGGTGAAGAGCGGCAAGCTCCGCGAAGATCTGTTCTACCGCCTCAACGTGTTCCAGATTGAGCTGCCGCCGCTGCGCCTGCGGAAGGACGACCTGCCGCTCCTCATCCAGTCGTTCCTCGTCGAGTTCAACGCGCGCAACAACAAGGCGGTCTCGGCGATCGAGCCGGCGGCGATGCGGATTCTCGAGCAGTACAACTGGCCCGGCA
>CAMDNQ010000036.1 GCA_945903265.1 Candidatus Sulfopaludibacter sp. SbA3 | reverse complement strand
GAGATGGTGATGCCGGGGGACAACACGCCGATTACCGGCGAGCTGATCACGCCGGTGGCGCTCGAAAAGGGCGCGCGGTTCGCGATTCGCGAAGGCGGCCGCACCGTCGGCGCCGGCACCGTCTCCGAGATTATTGAGTAAGGGCCATGAGAGACATCGTTCAACTGGCGTGCGGCGATTGCAAACGGCGGAACTACAGCACCACGAAGAACAAGAAGAAGACGACCGATCGGCTGGAGTTCAACAAGTACTGCCGGTTCTGCCGCAAGCACACGGCGCACAAGGAAACGAAGTAACACGGTTTTGAAGGTCAGTAGCTCAATTGGTAGAGCACCGGTCTCCAAAACCGGGGGCTGGGGGTTCGAGTCCCTCCTGACCTGCCACCCTTCGCTCGCGTCGCGGGCTGCGGTTGGCAAGCCAGTGCGAAGGTTGTCCGCCGAAGCGCCTGGCGCGACGGTGGACCGAGGTAATCGATGAGCACGTTGGAACAGGTCAAGCCGGCTCCGGTTCGCACCGCGCCCGGGGGGATTCGTGGCTGGTGGGAAAACAGCCGCATGTTCCTCACCGAGGTGCGGAACGAAACGCGCCGCGTCACGTGGCCCTCGAAGCGTGAAGTCTACGCGACGACGCTCGTGGTGATCGTGACCTCGACGTTCTTCGGGTTGTATCTCTGGGGCCTGGATCTCGCGTTTGACCGGCTCGTGAATTGGGTTTTCCGGCAGTTTGGAGCGTGATGACCGACGTCGCCACGAAGAGCTGGTACATCGTCCACACCTACTCGGGGTTTGAGAAGAAGGTGGCGGAGTCGCTCGCGCAGCGGGTGCAGGCGTACGGCCTGCAGAACGAGATCGGCGAGATCCTGATTCCGACCGAGGACGTCGTCGAGATGCGGAGCGGCCGCAAGGTCGTGACGCCGAAAAGGTTCTTCCCGGGCTACATCCTGGTCGAGATGGCGATGTCCGACAACGCGTGGCACGTCGTCAAGAGCACGCCGAAGGTCACGGGGTTCGTCGGCGCCGGTAGCAAGCCGACGCCGCTCAGCAAGGAAGAGGTCGAACAGATTCTCGACCAGGTGAAGTCCACCGCCGAGAAGCCCAAGCCGAAGTACAGCTTCGACAAGGGCGACCAGGTGCGGATCAACGAGGGTCCGTTCACGAGCTTCAACGGCATCGTGGACGAAGTGAACGTCGACAAGAACACGCTGAAGGTCATGGTGACGATCTTCGGCCGACCGACACCGGTCGAATTGGATTTCCTCCAGGTAGAAAAGATCTAAGGCGATGGCGAAAAAAGTTCAGGCGATGGTCAAGTTGCAGATTCCCGCGGGCAAGGCGACGCCCGCGCCGCCGGTCGGCACCGCGCTCGGTCCGCACGGCGTGAACATCATGGATTTCTGCAAGAACTTCAACGCGAAGACGGCCAAGGAAGACGGACTGATCATCCCGGTCGTCGTGACGATTTACGTCGACCGCAGCTACAGCTTCATCACCAAGACGCCGCCGGCGTCGGTGCTGTTGAAGAAGATCGCGAACCTCGCCAAGGGGTCCGCGGAACCGAATCGCAACAAGGTCGGCACGGTCACGGCCAAGCAGGTCGAGGACATCGCGAAGACGAAGATGCCGGACCTGAATTGCGAGTCACTGGAATCGGCGATCAAGACGGTACGCGGCACGGCCCGGTCGATGGGCATCGACGTAGTCGGATAAGAGCGGTCAACAGTGGGAGGACGCGCGAGCGTCCGTCAGCACCACGAGGAGGCACATGGCAAAGCACGGCAAGAAATTCACGGCGGCGGCGGCGCAGGTCGCCGATCGGCCGTACAAGATCGAAGAGGCGATTCCCCTGATTCAGAAGGTGAAATACGCCAAGTTCGATGAGACGGTGGAGCTCGCGATGCGGCTCGGCGTCGACCCGAAGCACGCGGATCAGATGGTGCGCGGCACGGTCGTCCTTCCGCACGGTCTGGGCAAGAGCAAGACGGTGCTCGCGATTGCCGGCGCCGACAAGCAGAAGGAAGCGACCGACGCGGGCGCGGACTTCGTCGGCGGCGACGAAATCGTCGAGAAGATTCTCGGCGGCTGGACCGCGTTTGACGCGGTGGTCGCGACGCCCGACATGATGCGCGCGGTCGGTCGTCTCGGCAAGGTGCTCGGGCCCCGCGGCCTGATGCCGAACCCGAAGACCGGCACCGTCACGCCGAACGTGGCGCAGGCGATCAAGGAAATCAAGGCCGGCAAGGTCGAGTTCCGCGTCGACAAGACGGGCATCATTCACGCGCCCGTCGGCAAGACGTCGTTCGAAACCGACAAGCTGATCGAGAACACGCACGCGCTCGTCGACAGCGTCGTCCGGGCCAAGCCCTCGGCGGCGAAGGGCAAGTACCTGAAGTCAGTCACCGTGTCCTCCACGATGGGTCCGGGCGTCGCGATCGACACCGGGCACATCGATGAGCGGGCCAAGCAGCACTAGGGGGAACGATGGCTGTAAGCAGAGCTGAAAAAGAGCAGGAGCTTCAGGATCTGTCGGCGGCGTTCCACGCGTCCGACACGGCGATCCTCGTCGATTTCAAGGGGCTGAACGTGCCGCAGGTCACTGAGCTGCGGCGGCAGATCCGATCGGCGCGGGCGCAGTACAAGGTCGTCAAGAACACCATCGCGAAGCGCGCCACCAAGGGGACGAAGCTGGCGTCCCTGGAAACGCACTTCGAGGGTACGACAGCGGTGGCCTATACGGGGAACGACGCGGTGCTCCTCGCGAAGGCGCTGACGACCTTCATGAAGGGCGCGCCGGCACTGAAGGTCAAGGCCGCGGTCGTACAGGGACAGGCTATCCAGCCTGCGCAGGTCACCGACCTCGCGAATCTCCCGGGACGCCCGGAACTGTATGCGAAGTTGCTCTACGTGCTCCAGGCGCCCATGCAGCAGCTCGTGACGGTGTTGTCCGCAACAACCCGCGATCTGATGACGGTGCTGGTGCAGGTGGAGAACAAGAAAAAAGAAGCGGGCGCGGCATAAGCCGCCCTTACACGTCCCGAGCGACAGCGAGGGACTTCACAACGTAGGGGCGGATTGCCCCGCATTCGAGAGAGAGACACAACAATGGCCGAAGTAAATCAGCAGCAGGTGATCGAGTACATCAAGGGCATCAGCGTCATGGAGCTCTCGCAGCTCGTCAAGGCGCTCGAGTCCGAGCTTGGCGTGTCGGCGGCGGCCGCGATGCCGATGGGCATGCCGATGATGGCCGGCGGCGGCGGTGCCGCGGCGCCCGCCGAGGAGAAGACCGAGTTCAACGTCACGCTGACCGAAATCGGCGCAGACAAGATCAAGGTCATCAAGGTGGTCCGTGAAGTCACCAGCCTCGGCCTCAAGGAAGCCAAGGATCTCGTCGAGAGCGCCCCGAAGTCGCTGAAAGAGGGCGTGAACAAGGAAGAGGCCGATTCGATCAAGAAGAAGTTCGAAGAGGTCGGCGCCAAGGTCTCGATCGCCTAACGACCCGCTCGCGGGTAGTAGGTTTGGCGGGGACCGCGCGAGCGGTCTCCGCCCCATTTTCTCCGTAGTTTTCGATCCGACGAGGGTCAGCCACCGATGTACAGCCTTCCCAAGAACGTCTACCGCGAACGCAAGGATTTCTCGAAGATCAAAACGACGGTTCCGATTCCGAACCTCATCGAGATCCAGCGGAAGTCGTACGAGCGCTTCCTGCAGATGAACCGCCTGCCCTCGGAGCGCGAGGACGCGGGGCTGCAGTCGGTGTTCAAGTCGGTCTTCCCGATCAGCGATTTCCGGGAGAACTCCTCGCTCGAGTTCATCGAGTATTCGATCGGCAACTGGGAGTGCAAGTGCGGCAAGCTGTCGGGGCTCCATCACCTCCGCAAGCCCTGCAGTAGCTGCGGCGCGACGCTCGTCGCCGATCCGTACGGCGACCACGAAGTGCTGTGCCCGCGCTGCGGCAAAGCGAACCAGGCGCGCGGCGACGTCTGTGACATCTGCGGCCACACGGTGGCGATGAAGCTGAAATACGACGTCGACGAGTGCCAGGAGCGCGGCATGACGTACGCCGTCCCGCTCAAGGTGACCATCCGGCTCGTGGTCTGGAACAAGGACCCGGAGACCGGCGTCAAGACGATCCGCGACATCAAGGAGCAGGAAGTCTATTTCGGCGACATCCCGCTGATGACGGACAACGGCACGTTCCTCATCAACGGCACCGAGCGCGTGATCGTGTCGCAGCTCCACCGGTCGCCCGGCGCCTTCTTCCACTCCGAGGACAAGACGCTCTACGTCGCGCAGATCATCCCGTACCGCGGGTCGTGGGTGGAGTTCGAGTACGACCAGAAGAACCTGCTCTATGTCCGCATCGACCGGAAGCGGAAGTTCCTCGCGTCGGTGTTCCTGCGCGCGCTCGGGCTGCGCGGCGCCGATGAAATCATCCGGTCGTTCTACTCCGTCGACCGCATCTTCCTGAACAAGGGGCCGTCCCTGATGTGGGCGGTGACCGAGAGCATGGTCGGCCTGCGTGCGGCGCAGGACGTGAAGGCGGGCGACTTCTCCGTGCAGAGCGGCAAGAAGATCTCCTCCAACGCGCTGGCCGCGCTGCGCAAGGCCAACATCGAGTCGATTGCCATTGCCGACGAGGCGCTCGAAGGCGCCTTCGCGGCCGCCGACATCGTCGATCCCGAGACGGGCGAAGTGATCCTCGAGGCGAACGAGGAGCTGACCCCGCGCGTCATTTCGATGGCGCAGGAGAAGAAGGTCGAGAAGATCGACGTCTTCTTCCCGGAGCGCGACGAGGTCGGGCCGGTCATCAGCCAGACGCTGAAGAAGGATCCGATCCGGACGCACGAAGAGGCGCTCATCGAGATCTACCGCCGCCTCCGTCCGGGCGACCCGCCGACGCTCGAGAGCTCGCGCTCGCTCTTCGAGAACATGTTCTTCAACCCGCAGAAGTACGACTTCTCGCGGGTCGGCCGTCTGAAGCTGAACACGAAGCTCGGCCTGAAGACGCCGCTCGACGAGAAGATCCTGCACCCGCAGGACTTTTACGAAGTCCTGAAATATCTCCTCAAGCTGCGGCGCAACCCGCAGAACGTGGACGATATCGATCACCTGGGCAACCGGCGCGTCCGCTCGGTCGGCGAGCTCCTGGAGAACCAGTTCCGCATCGGGCTGGTCCGCATGGAGCGCGCGATCAAGGAAAAGATGTCGGTCTACCAGGAAATGGCGACCGCCATGCCGCACGACCTGATCAACGCGAAGCCGGTCATGGCCGCGATTCGCGAGTTCTTCGGGTCGTCGCAGCTGTCGCAGTTCATGGACCAGACGAACCCGCTGTCGGAGATCACGCACAAGCGGCGCCTGTCGGCCCTCGGGCCAGGCGGTCTGTCGCGCGAGCGCGCCGGCTTCGAAGTGCGCGACGTGCATCCGACCCACTACGGGCGCATCTGCCCGATTGAGACGCCGGAGGGTCCGAACATCGGCCTGATCTCGTCGCTGAGCTGCTACGCGCGGATCAACGAGTTCGGCTTCATCGAGTCGCCCTACCGCAAGGTGAAGGACGGCCAGGTCATCGATTACGTGATCATCACGAACGCGGGCGGCAATCCCAAGTACAAGGTGGGTGATGTCGTCGAGGCGGATGAGCTCGTGGGCGTCGACGGGCGATCGAAGAAGAAGGGCGTAGAGTTCGAGCCTTACTCCTTCTACCTGTCCGCGTGGGAGGAAGACCAGTACATCGTCGCGCAGGCCAATCTGGAGCTCGACGAGAAGGGCTACATCACCGCCGAGCGCGTGAACGCGCGCAAGCAGGGCGACTTCATCCTGTCACGCCGCGAGCAGGTGGACTTCATCGACGTCTCGCCGAAGCAGCTCGTCTCGGTGGCCGCTTCGCTCGTGCCGTTCCTCGAGAACGACGACGCGAACCGCGCGCTGATGGGGTCGAACATGCAGCGCCAGGCGGTGCCGCTGCTCCGGGCGCGGGCGCCGTATGTCGGCACCGGCATGGAGTACATCACCGCGCGCGATTCGGGTGCGGTCGTCATCACACGGCGCACGGGCACCGTCGACTATGTCGACAGCCAGCGCATCGTCGTGCGCGTCGAGGGTCCGGGAGATGTGGACGACATCAGCAAGGAGATGGGCGCCGACATCTATCCGATGACCAAGTTCAAGCGGTCCAACCAGAACACGTGCATCAGCCAGAAGCCGATCGTGCGTGTGGGCCAGCGCGTGCAGAAAGGGCAGGTCCTTGCGGACGGCCCCTGCACGGAGCTCGGCGAGCTCGCGCTCGGACGGAACGTGCTCGTCGCGTTCATGCCGTGGCGCGGCTACAACTTCGAGGACGCGATTCTCGTCTCGGAAAAGATGGTGAAGGAGGACTACTACACCTCCATCCACATCGAGGAATTCGAGATCGAGGCGCGCGACACGAAGCTGGGGCCGGAAGAGATCACGCGGGACATTCCAAACGTCTCGGAGACCTACCTGCGCGACCTCGACGACAGCGGCATCATCCGCATCGGCGCCTACGTCAAGCCGGGAGACATCCTGGTCGGCAAGGTGACGCCGAAGGGCGAGACGCAGCTGACGCCTGAAGAGAAGCTCCTCCGCGCGATTTTCGGCGAGAAGGCCGGCGACGTGCGGGATGCGTCCCTGATCTGCCCCCCGGGCATCGAGGGGATCATCGTCGGCGTCAAGATCTTCTCCCGCAAAGGCATCGAGAAAGACGATCGCGCCAAGGCCATCGAGGCCGAAGAGCTCGAGATGATGGAGCGGAACCAGGCGGACGAAATCCGCATCCTGCACGACGAGGTCAAGAAGCGCGTCGTGCAGATGCTGAACAACCAGACGCTCCGCGCCGACTCGTTCGACGAGTTTGGCCGCGAGCGGCTGCTCAAGAAGGGCACGGTGCTCACGGCCGACGTGATGCAGCCGGTGCCGTACGACCAACTGGTCCGCCTGAAGATCCAGAGCGAGGATCCGCGCATCGAAGGCGACCTGCGGCTGCTCGAGGAGCGCACCGAGCGCCAGGTCGAAGTCATCCGCCAGCTCTTCGAGGAGAAGAAGGAAAAGATCCGCCGGGGCGACGAGCTGCCACCGGGGGTGATCAAGCTGGTGAAGGCGTACGTCGCGATGAAGCGCAAGCTGTCGGTCGGCGACAAGATGGCCGGCCGCCACGGCAACAAGGGCGTCATCGCGCGCATCCTTCCCGAGGAAGACATGCCGTATCTGCCGGACGGCACGCCGGTGGAGATCGTGCTGAACCCCCTCGGCGTTCCGTCGCGCATGAACGTCGGGCAGATTCTTGAGACCCACCTCGGGTGGGCGGCGCACGCGCTCGGCCTCTACTTCGCGACGCCCGTGTTCGACGGCGCGACCGAGAGCGAGATCAAGGACTGGCTCGACCAGGCGGGTCTGCCGAAGGGCGGCAAGACGAAGCTCTATGACGGCATGACCGGACAGGTGTTCGAGAACGACGTCACCGTCGGCTACATCTACATGCTCAAGCTGTCGCACCTGGTCGACGACAAGATCCACGCGCGATCGATTGGGCCGTACTCGCTCATCACCCAGCAGCCGCTGGGCGGCAAGGCGCAGTTCGGCGGACAGCGGTTCGGCGAAATGGAAGTGTGGGCGCTCGAGGCGTACGGCTCGGCGCACATCCTCCAGGAGCTGCTGACGGCGAAATCCGACGACGTGACGGGCCGCGCGAAAATCTACGAAGCGATCGTCAAGGGCGACGCCTCGTTCACGCCCGGTCTGCCCGAGTCCTTCAACGTGCTCATTCGTGAGCTGCAGTCGCTGTGTCTCGACGTGGAGCTGATTTCCACGAAGAAGAAGCCGGTGGCCGAGGCCGTTCCCGCCACCGAAGGCGAACCGATTCTGGAGCAGGTGTAAATGCGACCAAGCTTCCACGACAACAAGACCGTGCTTCGCGCCGACTTCGACGCGATCCGCATCTCGCTCGCATCCCCGAACAAGATCCTGTCCTGGTCATTCGGCGAAGTGACGAAGCCGGAGACGATCAACTACCGCACGTTCAAGCCGGAGCGCGATGGCCTGTTCTGCGCCAAGATCTTCGGCCCGATCACCGACTGGGAGTGTCTCTGCGGCAAGTACAAGCGCATGAAGCACCGCGGCGTGATCTGCGACAAGTGCGGCGTCGAAGTGACGCAGGCGAAGGTGCGCCGCGAGCGGCTGGGGCATATCACGCTGGCCACGCCGGTCAGCCACGTATGGTTCTTCAAGGGGCTGCCGAGCCGCATCGGGCACCTGCTCGACATCTCGCTGCGCGATCTCGAGCGCATCCTGTACTTCGAGGCGTACGTCGTCATCGATCCGGGCGAATCCGAGCTGAAGCAGAACCAGCTGCTCAACGAGGAGCAGTACCGCAAGGCGCGTGAGGACTACGGCCACAAGTTCCGCGCGCAGATGGGCGCCGAGGCGATCAAGGAGCTGCTCAAGCGCGTCAACATCGAGAAGCTCGCCGAGGAGATGCGCATCAAGATGCGCACGGAGAACTCGGTCCAGAAGAAACTGAAGTTCGCCAAGCGCCTGAAGGTCGTCGACAGCTTCCGCAAGTCGAACAACCAGCCGAACTGGATGATTCTCGACGTGATCCCGGTGATTCCGCCGGAACTGCGTCCGCTCGTCCCGCTCGACGGCGGCCGGTTCGCGACCTCCGACCTGAACGACCTCTATCGCCGCGTCATCAACCGCAACAACCGGTTGAAGAAGCTGATGGAGCTGAAGGCGCCGGACGTCATCATCCGCAACGAAAAGCGCATGCTCCAGGAAGCCGTGGACGCGCTGTTCGACAACGGCCGCCGCGGCCGCGTGCTGCGCGGCGCCAACAACCGGCCGCTCAAGTCGCTGTCCGACACGCTGAAGGGCAAGCAGGGGCGCTTCCGCCAGAACCTCCTCGGCAAGCGCGTCGACTACTCCGGCCGTTCGGTGATCGTCGTCGGTCCCGAGCTGCGTCTGCACCAGTGCGGCCTGCCGAAGAAGATGGCGCTCGAGCTGTTCAAGCCGTTCATCTACAACAAGCTCGAGGAGCGTCAGCTCGTCGCCACCATCAAGCAGGCCAAAGAGATGGTGGAGCAGCAGCGGCCGGAAGTGTGGGACATCCTCGAAGAGGTGATCCGCGAGCATCCGGTGCTCCTGAACCGCGCCCCGACGCTCCATCGGCTCGGCATCCAGGCGTTCGAGCCGGTGCTGGTCGAAGGCAAGGCGATCCGGATTCATCCGCTCGTCTGCACGGCGTTCAACGCGGACTTCGACGGCGACCAGATGGCGGTGCACATTCCGCTGTCGCCGGAAGCGCAGATCGAAGCATCGGTGTTGATGATGTCGTCGAACAACGTGCTCTCGCCGGCCAACGGCGCGCCGATCACGGTGCCGTCGCAGGACATCGTGCTCGGGTGCTACTACCTGACCAAGGCGAAGACCGGTTCGAAGGGTGAGGGCCGGGCATTCGGCAATACCGATGACGTGCTCCTCGGACTCGAGGCGGGGGAGCTCGAAACGCTGACGCCGATCCGCCTCCGCTTTACCGGACGGCTGCTCGACCTGACGACCGCGCGGGACGATCAGGACGTGATCCACACCGAGGCGCAGGAGGTCACGAACAAGATCATCAACACGACCGTCGGCCGCGTGATCCTCAACGAGGAGCTGCCGAAGGCCATGCCGTTCGTGAACGGCCTGCTGAAGAAGAAGGGCCTCCAGCAGCTCGTGCAGAAGTGCTACCTCGACTTCGGCCTCGAGCAGACTGTCGAAATGCTCGACGCGCTCAAGAACCTCGGCTTCACCTACGCGACGCGATCCGGTCTCTCGATCGGCATCGACGACCTGGTGATTCCGGCAAGCAAGCCCAAGCTGGTCCAGAACGCGCGCAACGAGGTCATCAAGGTCGAACAGCAGTATCTCGAGGGCGCCATCACCAACGGCGAGCGCTACAACAAGGTCATCGCCGTCTGGTCGGAAGTCACCGAGAAAATCGCGGACGAGATGTTCGGCGAGATGGCCGAGCAGGATCACGTCGGCCGCAGCTTCAACCCGGTCTTCATCATGGCGGACTCGGGCGCACGCGGATCCAAACAGCAGATCAGGCAGCTGGCGGGAATGCGCGGTCTGATGGCCAAGCCATCTGGCGAAATTATTGAGACGCCCATCACGTCGAACTTCCGTGAAGGCCTCACGGTGCTGCAGTACTTCATTTCGACGCACGGTGCCCGTAAGGGTCTCGCCGACACGGCGCTCAAGACGGCGGACTCAGGCTACCTGACGCGCCGGCTCGTAGACGTCGCCCAGGACGTGATCATTTCGGAACCCGACTGCGGCACGCTCGACGGCATCGAAGCGCGGGCCATCGTTGAATCGGGCGAAATCATCGAGCCGCTGCGCGACCGCATCGTCGGCCGCGTGACCCTCGAGCGGATTCTCGATCCGTTCAGCGCCGACACGATCGTCGATGTGAACGGGGAGATCGATGAAGACAAGGCGATCGCGATTCAGGAGGGCGGCATCGAGAAGGTGAAGATCCGCTCGGTGCTGACCTGCGCGGCACGGCGTGGTGTTTGCGCGCGCTGCTACGGCCGCGACCTCGCGACCGGGCGCCTCGTGGAGCTCGGCCAGGCCGTCGGCGTCATCGCGGCGCAGTCGATTGGCGAGCCCGGCACCCAGCTGACGATGCGCACGTTCCACATCGGCGGCACGGCCTCGCGCGTCTCCGATCAGAACACGCTGGATGCGAAGCACAAGGGCACCGTCCGGTACCAGAGCCTGCAGGTCGTCGAGACCCATAAGGACGCGGGCGGGCAGCTGATCGTCATGAACCGCACCGGGTCGCTCGTCGTGGCCGACGAAAAGGGACGCGATCGCGAGCGCTACCCGATCGTCTACGGCGCGCGCCTGAAGGTCCGCGACGGCCAGAAGGTCGACGCCGGCCAGACGCTGGTCGAATGGGATCCGTATACGTTCTCGATCCTGACCGAGGAGCCGGGCACCGCCCGCTTCAAGGACATCATCGAGGGCCAGACGGTCCACGAGGAAGTCGACGAGGTCACGGGCCTCTCGCGCTTCATCATCATCGACTCGCCGGACGAGAAGAAGCAGCCGACCATCGAGA
The DNA here is from genome assembly GCA_945903265.1 of Candidatus Sulfopaludibacter sp. SbA3. Lineage (GTDB taxonomy): Bacteria > Acidobacteriota > Vicinamibacteria > Vicinamibacterales > UBA2999 > CAXNKG01. Next base: position 11,619 of record CAMDNQ010000036.1, on the reverse strand, counting down.
TCAAGGACAAGAGCGGCAAGGTCATACGCAAGTACCACATGCCGTCGCACGCGCACCTCATGGTGCAGGATGCCGAGACGGTCGAAGCCGGCGACGTGCTGGCCAAGATCCCGCGCGAGACCACGAAGACGAAGGACATCACGGGCGGTCTGCCGCGCGTCGTCGAGCTCTTCGAAGCGCGGAAGCCGAAGGATCCGGCGGTCATCTCGGAAATCGACGGCATCGTGAAAGAAGGCGGCGTCGTCAAGGGCCAGCGGAAGGTCATCATCGTTCCCGACGACGGCAGCGAGCCGCGGGAATACTCACTGCCGCGCGGCGTGCACGTGAACGTGCACGAAGGCGAGCGTGTGCGTGCGGGCGAGCAGCTCATGGACGGTCCGAGCAACCCGCACGACATCCTGCGCGTCCTGGGTGAAAAGGAACTGCAGAAGTACCTGGTCAACGAAATCCAGGAGGTCTACCGTCTGCAGGGCGTCAACATCAACGACAAGCACATCGAGGTCATCTCGCGGCAGATGATGCGGTGGGTCCGGATCGAGGATGTGGGCGACACCGAATTCCTCATCGACGAGCAGGTGGACAAGTTCCGCTTCCTCGAGGAAAACGAACGCGTGATTGCCGACGGGAACCGGCCGGCGACGGCGCAGCCGCTGCTGCTCGGCATCACGAAAGCGTCGCTCTCGACCGACTCGTTCATCTCGGCCGCATCGTTCCAGGAAACGACGCGCGTGCTCACCGAGGCGTCCATCTCCGGCAAGGTCGATCACCTGCGCGGCCTGAAGGAGAACGTCACGATGGGCCGCCTGATCCCGGCGGGCACCGGCTTCGAGTTCTACCGGCACGTGCGGATTCCGGCGGACGAGCCGCCGCCGCCGCCGGCGCTGCCGCAGCCGACCGACGAGGATCTCGATATGGAGCGCGAGATCGAATACGCGTTCGACACCGACGAGCCCGTGGCCGGCGGCCGCGGCCCGCTCGGCGACATCGAGTAACGGCGCACATTCACATCGACCGTGGGGCGGGCCTTGTCGGGCCCGCCCCTTTTTCATGTACGGAATGTTCTTGGGTTAAGGTGATGTCACATATGCGGGCGTCGAACGCGGTCGTGGCCGCTGCGATCGTCATCCTAGGTGTCGCGACTCCGGTGCGCGCTGAAGTGCGCGATCTCACGAAGGTTGTCGGCGGTACGACCGTTCGCTACAAGGTCGTCCTGCCGTATATGTACGACCCGGCGAAGGCCTATCCCGCCCTGCTCGTCTTCGGCGGGGGCCCGCAGACGATGGATACGGTCGACAGGACGCTGGCGCGCAATTTCCGCACTGAGGCCGAACGACGCGGATACATTGTGGTGGCTCCGGCTGCATCGAACCGCGAACTGTTTTTCGACACCGGTGCCCGCATCTTTCCGGAATTCCTGACGATGATTCTGGCGGACTACCGGATCGAGGGTGGGACGTTTCACATCGCCGGGCCATCCAACGGAGGCATCGCCGCGTTCCACGTGGCCGCCGCGCATCCGCGGTATTTCACGTCAGTGACCGCGTTCCCAGGTTACATGTGGCAGCCGAGCCAGGCAAAGCTCGACGCGATTTCGAAGATGTGCGTGTTCATGTACGTCGGAGAATTCGACGAGTACATGTGGCACGACGAGATGAACCGGGAGGCGGAGTTCCTCCGCTCCAGGGGCGCGGTCGCGCGATACACCGTCGAACAGGGACAACCCCACCGCATCGACACGCTGGCCGGGCCCCGCGCCCGTCGGTTGTTCGACGGGTTCGATGAAGCCCGAAAAGGGTGCAGTCGCTGATAGAGCGCTGATGGCGCCGGTCATTCCGAATCCAAAAAACATCAAGAGCTTCCGTACGGAGCGAGCCTTCGAGCGATGGCTCTCCGCGAACCATGCCAAGCAGTCCGAGCTCTGGCTGAGGATTTACAAGAAAGACTCCGGCATCACGACCGTCACTCACGCCCAGGCGCTGGACGTGGCGCTGTGCTGGGACTGGATCGACGGCCTCCGGAAAGCGTTCGACGATGTCTCGTTCCTGCAGCGATTCACCCCTCGCCGGCCGAGGAGCATCTGGAGTCAGGTCAACAGGGATCACGTCGCGCGCCTCACGAAAGCGGGCCGTATGACACCGCACGGCCAGCGGCAGGTCGATGCCGCGAAGGCGGACGGCCGCTGGGCCGCTGCCTACGCCCCGATCCGGCTCGCGCACAGGAACACGATTCCCGACGATCTGCGCGCCGCGATCGATGCCAACCCGCGGGCGCGGAAGACGTTCCAGGCGCTCGGGCGCCAGAATCTCTTCGCGCTGGCGTTTCGCACCAACAGCATGAAAACGCCGGCGGGACGTGCGAGGAAAATCTCGGCGCTGGTGGCGATGCTCGCGGGTGGCGAGACGATCGTGCCGGACCCCGGCGTCAGACGGATGCGGAAGGGGAGTCGGCTGCCGCGGCGCGGGTCGAGATGACGAGCCGGTCCCGGCCACCCTGCTTCGCCTCGTAGAGCGCGGCGTCAGCGGCGCCAAGAAGGCCTTCGGCGTGCTCGCCGCTGGCTGGATACGCCGCGAGGCCGATGGAGGTCGTAACCAGTCCGATATCGACGCCGTTGAACGACAGCCGCAGCGCCCGTGTCTGTTCGAGCACCTTCTCCGCTTTGGCGCGGCCGCCCTCGATCGTCGTGTCAGGCAGCAAGACGGTAAACTCCTCGCCCCCATATCGCGACACCACGTCGGCCCCTCGACTGCCGTCGTTGAGCACCGACGCAAATTCACGGAGCACGATGTCGCCGGCGGCATGGCCGTAGCGGTCGTTGAACTGCTTGAAATAGTCGATGTCGAGCATCAGTACGCACACCGTGGTCTTGGCGCGCTGCGCACGCTTCAGCTCGCGAATGAGTGTTTCCTCGAGGAACCGCCGATTGAACAGACCGGTCAGCGGGTCGCGGATCGACTGCTGCTGCAACGCCATCCGAAGCCGGAGGTTGACGAGTGACAGGCCGATGTACTCAGCGGCCGTCACCGCGAGATGTTCCCGCTCCTCCCATGGGGAGGGGAAGCTCACGACGTGTGTATCGTCGAAGCGGAGATGCAGAAGGCCGATGGTCTCATCGGGACCAAGGACCGGCACGCAGATGCTGCCGTCGGTCGAGGACTTGATGTGGCCGCACCGCATGCGGGAGCCCGGCGCGTCGAGCCGATGCGCGCGCCCGCGCCGCAGTCCCCAGCACTCGGTCGGCTTGATCAGCAGGGATTCCTGAAGCGCCGCGTACGTGCCCCAGGCGGCCTTCTGCTCGAGATCGTCACGCGACGCGCTGTAGGCAAAAAACGCCCCGTGCGCGCTCGGGAAGAGGCGCTCGACGAAATCGGACACGACCGCGTACAGCTCGTCGACCGTGGCTGTCGCCTGGAGGAGGCTGCTCATCTCCGCGAGGAGCCGCGACTGCTCGACGCGTCTCGCCTGTTCGGCGACAAGCAGGCTGAGGCGATTGTTCGTCTCGCGCAGCTCGACTTCGGCCTGCTTATGGAGGGACACGTCGCGCATGACGACGATCCCGCCGCGGACCTGATGGTCGGGATCGCGGAGCGGCCGCGCCGTGGACTCCACAAAGATGCCATCGGGATGGGCCGGATTGCGGAAGAACAGCTCGATCTGGTCGGTCAATTCGCCGCGGAGGGCCCTCGCGAGCGGCAGCTGGTGGCCGGGAAAGGGTGTCAGCCGATCCGGCAGGAAGACGCCATACAGTTCCGCCCATCGTTCGATGGAGCCTTCGACCGGGTCGCGGCCGTAGATCCGGCGCGCGGCCGAATTACAGAGCAGGAACTGTCCCTGCTGGTCGACCACGACGACCCCGTCGCCCATGCTCTCCAGCGCGGATTCGAGCACGCGGATCCGTTCCTGCAGCTCGCCTGGAGTGCCGTCGATGTCGCGCTGGAGTGCGGTGATGAGGGGATTCATGCCGCGCCATATGTATACAGGAAACCGCCCTGTCCTGCCGAGCGTTGTCGGCTAAGATAGCCGGCGATGTGGCCGCAAACCTACGATCCTCTCGGTAACGCCGTTCTTTCCACTCTCCTCGCCGCGCTTCCCGTGGTCGTGCTCCTCGGCACCCTCGGGGTGCTGCGGTGGTCGGCCCACATGGCCGCGCTCGTCGGTCTCGCCACGTCACTGGTGGTGGCGATCGTGGTCTTTGGCATGCCCGCGCCGATGGCGCTGGCCACGGCCGCCTTCGGCGGCGCCTACGGCCTGTTCCCGATCGGCTGGATCGTCCTCAACGTCATTTTTCTGTATCAATTGACGGAAGCGCGCGGGCTGTTCACGACGCTTCGCGAGAGCATCACCCACATCACGCGCGATCGGCGGCTCCAGCTGCTGCTCGTCGCATTCTGTTTCGGCGCGTTCTTCGAAGGCGCCGCCGGATTCGGAACTCCCGTCGCGGTAACTGCAGCGATCCTGATCGGCCTGGGCTTCTCGCCACTGGCGGCGTCCGGACTCTCGCTCATCGCGAACACCGCCCCGGTCGCCTTTGGGGCCCTGGGGACGCCCATCATTGCGCTGCAGAGCGTGACGGAGCTCGACCTGATGGACCTGAGTGCCATGGTTGGACGCCAGCTTCCCGTCTTCTCGATCATCATCCCGTTCTGGTTGATCTGGGCGTTTGCGGGGTTCCGCGGCATGGTGCAGATCTGGCCTGCCGTGCTCGTGGCCGGCGTCGCGTTCGCCGTGCCGCAGTTCCTCGTGTCGAACTATCACGGTCCCTGGCTCGTGGACGTCGTCGCCGCTGTTGTCTCGATGGGCGCGGTCGCGCTGTTTCTCAAAGTGTGGCAGCCATCCGAGCTGTGGCTTAAGACGGGAAATGAGAGCAACGCACCCGTGGTGCCGGATGCCCCTCGCGCGTATTCAGGACGCGAAGTGCGGCAGGCCTGGATGCCCTGGATCATCCTGAGCGTGATCGTGTTTGCCTGGGGATTGCCGCAGGTGAAAGCCCTGCTCGACGGCATCTCGATCCTGCGCTTCCCGGTGCCGGAGCTGCACAACCTGGTGATGCGCACGCCTCCGGTCGTCGCCGAGGCGCGGCCCGAGGCGGCCGTCTTCGCGCTCAACTGGCTGTCCGCAACCGGCAGCGGGATCTTCGTCGCGTCCCTCATCGCCGGTCTCGTGATGGGGTTCTCGTTATGGGATCTGATGAAGCACTACTGGCGGACGCTGCTCCTGGTCAGGTACTCGCTGCTGACGATTTCCGCGATGATGGCGATCGGGTACACCACCAGGTATTCGGGCCTCGACGCGACAATGGGGCTCGCGTTCGCGCAAACCGGGTACTTCTATCCGATTTTCGGAACGATGCTCGGCTGGCTTGGTGTCGCGCTGACAGGGTCTGATACGTCCTCGAACGTGCTCTTCGGCAGCCTCCAGCGGATTACCGCCGAACAGCTCGATCTCAGTCCGACCCTGATGGCCGCCGCCAACAGCTCCGGCGGCGTGATGGGAAAAATGATCGACGCCCAGTCGATTGTGGTCGCCAGCACGGCCACGAAATGGTTCGGGCACGAAGGCGACATCCTTCGATATGTCTTCTTCCACAGCCTGGTACTCGCGTTCCTTGTAGGAGTGCTCGTCTTCCTGCAGGCGTACGTGCCGCCGTTTACTTGGATGGTCGTTCAATAGGAACGCTCAGTAGGAGGTCCGCATGCGCAGGTTCATGTCGGCGGCCGGGATCTTCGTCGCGGTGTTCTGGGTGGCGTCGGCGGTGGCCCAGACGCCGGCGGCGAGCGAGTGGAAGCTCGAGATGCGCACGCTGGCGGCCACCTCCGGCATCGGATTGAGTAATGCGCCGCTGATCGACCGCCCCGAGATACGCGTGATTCGCGTCGACCTCGAGCCTGGCGCAGTCCGCCTTCTCCATACGCACGATGACGTGCGGTATCACCTGATGATCCCGATCACGGGCAGTGCGCAGGCGAATCTCGGGCCCTCGGCCGTGCCGCTCCAGCAGTGGCAGCCGGTCTTCCTCGACGGCGGGACCACGCATGGATTCCAGAACAACAGCGCCACGAAGCTGAGCGTCATGGAAATATTCGTCCGGAAGTAACCTCAAGGAGCGACGACATGACACCGAACATCACCAGGCGCCTCGGGTGGACCACGACGTTGCTGATGGCGGCCGCGGTCGCCGCGCTGGTGGCGCAGGAGCGCGACTACGCACCGACCTGCACCATGTGCCCCGGCACGTACATTTCCAACACCGAAATCCAGGCATACGTGAAGCGTGGGTTTGCCAACCAGCTGACCGATCAGCAGGTTCGGCAGGTGGACATTGGAAAAGCCAACGTCGGCGTCGCGGTCGTGACGCGCGGACGGATCAACAACCCCAACGCGAACGTGGCCGAGCACGACCTGGTGAGCGAGGTGTACCACGTGATCGACGGCGCGGCGACGCTCGTTCTCGGTCCGGACCTCGTGGAGAAGGTGCGACGCCCTGCCGGTGAGACGACGGTACGGCTGCTGAACGGGCCTGGCAACAACGCCAAGGCCATTCGCAATGGCACGACGCACGACTTGAAGGCGGGTGACGTCGTCGTGATTCCAGCCGGCACCGGGCACCAGTTCACGCGCATCGACGACCACATCACGTATCTGATGATCAGGGTCGATTCGGATAAGGTGACGCCCCACAAGACCGAGGCCGATTCGAAGGCCGATCTGCAGACCGACGGCCGCGCGAATGCAGGCGGTGGCGCCGGCGCGGTCTCGTCACCAGACCGGTTCGGGCGATAATCCGAAGAAGAAGCGGTCATGACCACCAGAATCGTCGCCATCGTTGTCGGCGTGCTGCTCCTGTTCGCGCCTCGGGTGCAGGCACAGGCGCACGCGCAGGACGTATACGTGATGACGTCGGGGGCGTTTACCGCCGCCTTCCTCGAGGCGGCGCCGGCGTTCGAGCGAACAGCCAGGACCAGGGTGTCGACATCCTTCGGCGCGTCGATGGGCGGCGCCCCGGATTCGATTCCGAGCCGGCTCGGTCGCGGCGAGCCGGCCGATGTGGTGATTCTCGCGCGGGAAGCGCTGGACGATCTCGTGGCGAAGGGGAGAGTCGTGCCAGGGAGTCAGGTCGACCTGGTGCGGTCGACAATCGGGATGGCGGTTCGCGCCGGTGCCCCGAAACCCGACATCAGCTCGGTGGAGGCGCTCACGCGCACACTGCTCGCGGCGAAGTCGATTGCGTATTCAGCGAGCGCGAGCGGCGTCTATCTGTCGACGGAACTGTTCCCCCGGCTCGGAGTGGCGGACGCCATCAAGGACAAGAGCCGCCGTATCGAGAGCGAGCGCGTCGGCACCGTCGTCGCGCGCGGCGACGCCGAGATCGGCTTCCAGCAGGTGAGCGAGCTCCTGCCGATTCCCGGGCTCGACTATGTGGGACCGCTTCCAGAGGCGGTTCAACGGGTGACAATCTTTTCGGCAGGCATTGCGACGAACGCGAAGAACGTGGAGGCGGCGAAAGCGCTGATTCGATACCTGGCGTCCGGCGCGGTCGCACCGACGATTAGAAAGACCGGGCTTGAACCAATTCAGTGAGTGTGGGCGTAGATGACCGCGTTGATCCCGAACGCGTAGCCCCGAGGACTGAACGCATAGAAGTACGACGGGTCGTCGCCCTCGCGCTCCCATGAGTCCGCGATGTCGGTGTTGTGCGTCATCAACACCATGAGCCGGCCGCCCGCGTCGGCAATGCCCTTCACCTGCGCCACCGCACTGTCCGCGCCCTGCTCCGAGGTGCCGCCGCCGCTTCTCAGGAAAAACCCGATGTTGGGGATCTGCGGGATTTCCTTCACTTCGAACTGCGTCCGGTAGATCGTGTGCTCCAGCGGCACGTCGAACATCGAGTATTGAGCTGGGGGGAGCACCTTCTGGATCTGACCGACCCAGTGCGCCCACTGGTACGACCCCCAGGAATCGTCGGTCCAGAGCATCCCGCCCTTCAGCAGGTACTCGCGGAGATTCGCGGCCTCGGTCTCGTCGAAGACGGCGCTGCCAGGAGCCGACATGATGACGAGCGGGCACTGGAACAGCTCATCGCCGCCTGGCCGCACCAGCAGGATATTGGGTGACGCGCCAGTCTTGCTGACCGAAATCTTGGTGAGCTCCGACAGACGGACGGACAGGTTGATGTCGGCGTTCGGATAATCGGTGCGCCAGCTCCCGCCGTAACCGTTCATGGCCGGACGATAGAGCATCCGGCAGTAATGAAACCGGCCGTCGAAATCAGCGTCCGTCGCGACGCGCGCCCCGCGGAATCCGCGCCCGAACTGCGCGTGTGCAGCGGACGCGAGACTGAGTGCGAGGACGACGGCGAGGCCGGCCCGGAACATGGTCATAGTCTAGTACCATTGGCCCTCGTTTGGCGATCTCATCCACGGCCCACCTCCTTGCTCCAGAAGCGCGCTCAGGACTCGATCCCTGGACGCCAGCGGATCTCCCGGTTCCTCCAACTCCCCGTGGTCTCGGATGGCTGCAGGCGGTCGGCCCCGGGGTCATCGTCCTGGGCGTGTCGATCGGCAGCGGCGAATTCCTGCTGGGGCCGGCAACGTTTGTCCGTCACGGCCTGTCCCTCATGTGGGTCGTCGGCGTGGCCGTTCTGCTGCAGACGATCTTCAATACCGAGTTGATGCGGTATACGCTCGCGACCGGCGAACCCGTGTTCACCGGCTTCATGCGGACGCGCCCTTCGTCCACGTTCTGGGCGTGGGTGTACTCAGTGTTGTACTTCCTGCAGGTGGGCTGGCCGGCATGGGCCGGCACGGCCGCGGGCGCCATCTTCTTTCTGTTCGTCAAGCGGCTCGCGGGCGCGCCCGACAGCACCACGATCTACATGATTGGCGTCGGCACGTTTCTCGTCTGCGTCGTGATCCTGTCGGTCGGGAGGCGCATCGAACGGACCCTCGAGCTGCTGAACTGGATCCTGATCGCCGCCATTCTCAGCAGCTTCCTGATTCTCGCGTTGATGTTCGTTCCCGCGCAGACATGGCTCGCCGGTGTTGTCGGCCTGGCCGGCTTTGACCTCGTCGCAGGGCAGTTTGATTATTTCCCCACGGGCACGGACCTGTTTCTGCTGGGGGCGCTTGTCGCGTATTCCGGAGCCGGGGGCGTCACCAACATCGTGCTGGGGAACTGGGCGAGGGACCGTGGATACGGCATGGGGGAGCGCGCGGGGTACATTCCGTGCGCGATCGGCGGTCAGAAGGTGACGCTTGCCCACAACGGGTTCATGTTCGCGGGGGATGCCGAAGGCATGAAGCGGTGGCGCGGCTGGTGGCGCATCATCAGCGCGGACCAGTGGGGCGTCTTTTTTGCGGGCGCCATCCTGGGCATGATCCTGCCGGCGATCATTTACGTCACGTTCCTGCCTCGCGGCGCCAACATCCAGGGCCTCGGCATCAGCGCCGCGCTGGCGGAGGCGATCAGCGGGCGCTCAGGTGCGCTGCTAGGCGCGGGGATCGCGTTCCTCGGCGCCTGGGTCCTCTTCAAGACGCAGCTCGATCAGCTGGAAGGCATGACCCGGGCAATCACAGACATCCTGTGGACGGGTAGCAGCCGGGTCCGCGGCTGGCGGGGCGGCGACGTCCGCTCCGTCTACTACAGCGTCCTCGCCGTCGTCGTGCTCTGGGGTATCGTCGCCCTCGCGCTGGCGCAGCCGTTCGTCCTGCTGCAGATCAGCGCGAACATGGCGGGACTCGTCCTGGTGATTGGATCGCTTCACCTCCTCTACGTCAACACGCGCCTGCTGCCGGAGCACGTCCGGCCGCCGATGTGGCGCCGCGCTGCACTCGTGTTCATGGCGCTGTTCTACGGGTTTTTCGTGGTTCGATCGTTCGCGACCTTCCTGACCTAGCGGCCCGCCGTGGGGTATGTGCTGGCCCTTGCGTCGGCGGCGCTGTACGGCGCGGCTGATTTTCTCGGCGGCATGGCGTCGCGTACCGTCAACACGATCGCCACGGTTGTCGTGTCGCAGGCTGCCGGCCTGCTGCTCCTCGTTACCTTCCTTCCGTTCCTCCCGGCCGCAGCCACGCGCAGCGATTTCGTGTGGGGCGGCGCATCCGGACTGGCCGGCGGGATAGGCGTTGGGCTTCTGTATCGGGCGCTCGCCATCGGCACCATGGCGATCGTGGCGCCGACGACCGCCGTGTGCGCCGTGCTGATTCCGGTGGCGGCGGAAACGATCGCGGGAGAACGGCTCGGCGGTCGCACGATCGCCGGCATCGTGCTCGCGCTCGTGGCCATCGTGCTCGTCAGCCAGGCTCCCCCTTCTCCTGTGGGGCGCGCCTTGTCAGGCGCGCCACGCGAACGTGACAACGTTCGCGCCACTTCCATGTGGCTGGCAATTGCGTCCGGTGTTGCAATTGGCTTTTTCTTTCTCGCGCTCGCGCGCACCGATGCCGCGGCCGGCCTGTGGCCGCTCGTGGCGGCCCGCGCTGTCTCGGTGTCGCTCTTTCTGGGGTTGGCGGTTGCGCACAGGCAGTCTTTGCGCATGGCCGCGCGGCCGCTGGCGATTGTGGTGACGTGTGGGATTGTGGATATGGCGGCGAACGCGCTCTACATCCTGGCAACGCGGCGGGGAGCCTTGAGCGCGATCGTCACACTGGCATCGCTCTATCCGGCAAGCACCGTGCTGCTCGCCCGGGTGGTGCTGCGCGAGCGACTGAGCCGGCGTCAGGCGCTGGGGATCGTGTCGGCCCTCGTCGCCGTCGCGCTGATTGTCAGCACGTAATAGACGACGAAGCTCAGGCCGAACGTGACGAACCACGCGTAGGTGTAGAGCGCATCGACGAACGTCGGGTTCGTCACCTGCCCGCCCGGCGTGACTGCCGCCCGGAGAAACCCCGGAATGACCGGGAGAATGGCAATCACGAGCGCCGCCATCGCCCGATAGTTCACTCCGCCGCTGTATGTGTACCTGCCGTCGATTTTGAAAAGATCCGCGGTAGACAGCTGGCAGCGGCGAAGGATCCAGTAGTCGGCAATCAGCACGCCGCCGATGGCGCCCATCAGGCTCGAGTACCCGATCAGCCACGTGAAGATGTAGGCGGCGGCGTCAGCATAGAGCTTCCACGGCATCATGACGATGCCGATGACGGCGGTGATGAGGCCGCCCGTCACGTAGCTGATTCGACGGGGCGCCAGGCTCGAAAAATCATTGGCGGGCGAAACCACGTTTGCCGCCATGTTCGTCGTCAATTGCGCCACGAGCACGATGAGCGCGCCGAAGATGATCACGGGCGGGCTGCCGATTCGCGCGATGAGGACGACGGGGTCCCAGATCGCTTCGCCGAACACCACGATCGTCGCACTCGTCACCGCCACGCCGATGAAGGCAAAGCCGGCCATCGTCAGCGGCAGGCCGAGTGCCTGTCCGAGCGCCTGTGACCGTTGGCTCTTTGCATACCGCGTGAAGTCAGGAATATTGAGACTCAACGTCGCCCAGTAGCCGACGTTGGCCGTCAGCGCGGCAGGGAAGAGGGTCCAGAACGGCGTTTGCCCTGTTTCGAGGCGTGAAGACTCTGCGAGGATTCGCCCCATCCCGCCCCCCCGGTCGACAGCCCACCACAGGAGGAGGACGCCGCC
>CAMDNQ010000035.1 GCA_945903265.1 Candidatus Sulfopaludibacter sp. SbA3 | reverse complement strand
TAATACGCTTTCGTAGAGGCGGACCTTCAGGTCCGGCTAATGAATCTGGTGGAGTAAGCGGGTCCAGCGGACGCTGGAGAAGACGTTCGTCCCCGCCTCGTCGCCAAACGAGAAATAGACGAACAGCGCTTTCCCCTTGATGTACTCGCGCGGCAGGAAGCCCCAGTAGCGGCTGTCCTGCGAGTTGTCGCGGTTGTCACCCATCATGAAGTACTGACCTTCGGGCACGGTCACCGGCCCGTACGTCATCCGCACATCGAAATCGAACGTGCCTTCCTCGTCCGAAGGTGTCCACAGGTACTGGACGTACGGCTCGTCGAGCATCGTCCCGTCGATGAACACTTTCTTGTTTCGCAGCTCGATCGTCTCGCCCGGGAGGCCAATCGTGCGCTTGATGAAGTCGCGCTCGGGATCCTCGGGATACTTGAAGACGATGATGTCGCCGCGCGCGATCGGATCGATCGGCAGCAGCGTCTCTTCGACGGCTGTCGCCGCCGGCGCGAAGACGAACTTGTTCACCAGCAGGTGATCGCCGATGAGCAGGTTGTTCTCCATCGAGCCTGTCGGGATCTTGAAGGCCTGGACGACGAATGTTCGGACGAACAGCGCGAGGATGACGGCGACGCAGATCGACTCGAAATACTCCCGGGCCGTCGACTTGCGGTATTCCTTCATCTATTCGGATCCTATCTTCAGAACGGCCAGGAAGGCTTCCTGCGGGATCTCGACGCGGCCGACCCGCTTCATCCGCCGCTTCCCTTCCTTCTGCTTCTCGAGGAGCTTCTTTTTTCGCGTGATGTCGCCGCCGTAGCACTTGGCGAGCACGTTCTTCCGCATCGCCTTGACGCTTTCGCGGGCGATCACCCGGCTGCCGATGGTGGCCTGGATGGCGATCTCGAACATCTGGCGGGGGATCAACTCGCGCATCTTTGCCGCGAGCGCGCGCCCGCGGTCGTAGGCGGCGTCGCGGTGCACGATGATCGACAGCGCGTCGACCGGATCACCGTTGACCAGGATGTCCATCTTTACGAGCGGCGACTCCCAGTAGCCGGTCACGTGGTAGTCGAGCGACGCATAGCCGCGCGACATCGTCTTCAGGCGATCGTAGAAATCCATCACGACTTCATTGAACGGAAGCTCGTATGTGATCAGGACGCGATCCGACTTGAGATATTCGAGCTTCTTCTGGACGCCGCGCTTGTCCTGGCACAACTGCAGGATCGGCCCGACGTAGCCGGAAGGCGTCAGGATCATCGCCGTGATGACCGGCTCTTCCAGCTTCGAGATCAGCCCGGCATCCGGCAGCTTCGCCGGGCTGTCGACCTCATGGACGGTGCCGTCGGTCGTCGTCACGCGGTACAGCACGCCCGGCGCCGTGGTGACGAGGGCCATGTTGTACTCGCGCTCCAGCCGCTCCTGGACGATCTCCATGTGCAGGAGTCCCAGAAAGCCGCAGCGGAACCCGAAGCCGAGCGCGGCCGATGACTCAGGCTCGTAGAAGAACGACGCGTCGTTGAGGCGAAGTTTTTCGAGCGCTTCCCGCAGTTCGGCGTACTCGTGGCTTTCCACCGGGTAGAGCCCGGCGAACACCATCGGCTTGAGCTCCTTGAACCCCGGGAACGGCTCTGGCGTCTGGCGCGCGGTTTCGGTCACCGTATCGCCAATTTTCGCGTCGGCGACGATCTTGATGTTGGCGACGATGAATCCCACTTCGCCAACGCCCAGCAGGTCGACGGGCGTCGCCTTCGGCGCAAAGATGCCCAACCCGTCTACTTCGAAGTCCTGCTTCGTCGCCATGAGGCGGATCTTCGACTTCGTGCGCAGGGAACCGTCGATGACGCGGACGACGATGACGACGCCGCGGTACGGATCGAACCACGAGTCGAAGATCAGCGCCTTCAGCGGGGCGGCCGGGTCGCCCCTCGGCGGCGGCACCCGCTTCACAATCGCCTCGAGGATCTCGTGGACGCCGGTCCCATCCTTGGCGCTCGCGAGCATCGCGCCGGAGCTGTCGAGACCGATGATGTCCTCGATCTGGCGCAGGCACTCCTCGGGCTGCGCGCTCGGCAGGTCGATCTTGTTGATGACGGGAATGATCTCGAGCTCGTTCTCGCTGGCGAGATACGCGTTGGCGAGCGTCTGGGCCTCGACGCCCTGCGCAGCGTCGACCAGCAGGAGCGCGCCTTCGCACGCGGCCAGCGACCGCGTCACTTCGTACCCGAAGTCCACATGTCCCGGCGTATCAATCAGGTTCAGGACGTACTGCTGGCCGTCGTCCGCGGTGTAGTTCAGCCGGACGGGATGCGCCTTGATGGTGATGCCGCGCTCGCGCTCGAGGTCCATCGCGTCGAGGACCTGGGCTTCCATCTCCCGCGCCTGGAGGGCGCCGGTGAGCTCCAGAAAGCGATCGGCCAGCGTCGACTTGCCATGGTCGATGTGCGCGATGATGGAAAAATTCCGGATGTTTGCCCGATCCATTAGAGTGCGATCTGGAAATTATATCGGGCTTCAGCCTCGCGACGCGGGCTTTCGGAGCTACATGTTACCGAATCGCCCTCTCGATGAGGACAACCCGCTGCAGCGATTCTGGGGGGGCTAGGAGCCTGAGGCAATCGCCTCGGCACGGAGAAGACCTAGAAGCGGTACGCTCGGAATGCCGAGGATCCCACAAGCAGTGTTGAGCGACAGCTTCCTCGGAGTGTCCTTGACTTCCTGTACGACGACGCGAGCGTCGTGCCCGTCCGCACGGAGCCTAGCGGCCAACGCCAGAACATACGGATCGGCCTCGTCTACACCAGATTCCTTCGCGCTGTCTAAAACATCAGCAACAACTGCGAGAACGGCCTTCACTTCTTCGAAGGAAGGCACGACATCGCAAGCAGTCGTTTCAACACCCATTGCCCACACACAGGCCTCATCGGGCGAATATCCTTCGACGTCGCGTTTGAGCTCGCGAAGAACTTGTGGCGGAAACTTCAGCCTGCAGTCGGCTGCCAGCGCGGTAAGTGCCGCGTACACAGCCGGCCGCCGAGGACGTCAAACGAAGGATTTGATCTCAATGACCGCGCTGGTATCGACGACCCAGATCGGAAGCGGCATCACCCAACGGGAGCAGCCGTGACAAGACGGTCGAACGCGCCCGAGGGAATGTCGAGATAATCAAGCGCCTGCGAACGGGTAATAACGTCACGCTGTACAGCTTCGACAAATAACGTGGTGGTGCGCCGGCCGAACTCGTCAGCACGGATTTCTGCACGATTGCGCCCAGTGCCGCCGGCACCGCCGCGACGCTTAGCATCGGCTGCTGGCGGAATGCTCTGGTACAACGACCAAGACGCTTTCCCAAGGGAAATGAGCCTGAGCGCCATCGCACGAAGACTTACCTTCATTCGACGAGCCTCGCGAGACAGCACCGACAAACTGTCTACCTTGGTGACATCGGACAGTCCAGCGGACGGTATGAGGACTGCCGCCGCAAAACCCTCACACCAGCGTTCGGTAGGATCGCCGGCCTGCGGAGCGATAGGGCCGGTGGCACACGCCGAATCTGTCCTGGTGAGAAGGTGTCCAACCTCGTGGAACAGCGTGAAGATTCGCGCCTCGTCCTGCCAAGCCGTATTGACGGCCACGAGCGGCGACCGCTCGTCCCAGATCGAAAACCCTCGGCACGCGTCTGCCCCCATGGAGAACTGCACAACGGTTACCCCAGCACCTTCCAGTGCTGCGCGCCAGGTCTCGAACGCGACTGATGGAGTCTTCCACGACTTCTGAGCTTTGATGGTCACGCCCATCCTTGACCGCCACTCAGCCGCCACGTCCTCCGCGTTGTCGTCGAGCGATACTTGTTTCAGCGCAGGCCGGTCCCACTCCATCTGTGATGCGAGCCAAGATTCCGTCTCCTGCAGGCGTCTCGCCCGTCTCAGAAATCGGCGCTCAATCGGCGTCAGCGCACGCTGAAACTTCGATCCGATGGGATGACGAAAATTGACGTCGACCCCGTCTGTTTCCGGAGGAGCCGGGAGCAAAAATACGGCGAGCTGGCGGTGTAGCTTGATCGCAACCCCTCGCATGGCGGTAAGTGACGGCAGTTCCTCCTGGCGGAGCCACCGCTCCAGCGAAGTCGCATCCGCACCGGCGCTCTGTGCCACATCGGCGTGCGAGAAGCCGCTTTCCCGGATGGCCCAGTCGAGGACTCCCGGAGTGATGGGGACGAGAACCTTAGCCACGACCCTTACTTTATCGTCGTCAGACCCCAGTCGCAGCACCCCAGCAGCCAGGAATACCGTCGGTCGGGGCAAGAGCGACTATCGCTGTTCGAGCGGAATGAAGCGCTGCGGATACGCGGGGCCGATGTAATCGGCGCGGGGACGAATGAGACGGTTGTTCGCGTACTGCTCGAGGATGTGCGCCGTCCAGCCGGAGATGCGGCTGACCGCAAAGATGGGCGTGTAGAGGTCGATCGGAATGCCCATCATGTAATAGGTCGAGGCCGAGTAGAAGTCCACGTTCGGGTTCAGCTTCTTTTCGCTCTTCACGAGCGCCTCGATGCGTTCGGACATGTCGTACCAGGCTGTATTTCCGGTCCGTTTGCCGAGGTCCTTCGACATCCGGCGAAGGTGCGTGGCGCGCGGATCTTCCGTCCGGTAGACGCGGTGCCCGAACCCGGCAATCTTTTCCTTCCGGGCAAACTTCCCGCGGACGAAGTCGTCCACCCGTTCGGCGGTCGCCGTCTGCCCAAGCTCGAGCAGCGTCCGCATCACGTCCGCGTTGGCGCCGCCGTGCAGCGGTCCTTTGAGCGCGCCGATCGCCGCCACCACCGCCGAGTAGATGTCGGTCAGCGTCGCAGCCGCCACGCGGCCGCAGAACGTGGAGGCGTTCAGCTCATGGTCGGCGTGCAGCGTCAGCGCCACGTCGAACGCGCGGATGGCGGTTGAATTCGGACGCTCGCCGGTCAGCATGTAGAGGAAGTTCGCGGCATGCCCCATGACGGGGTCCGGGTCGATGATGCCCCCGCCGGCCTGCAGGCGTCCCCATGTCGCGACGACGGACGAAATCTGCGCCGTCAGCCTGACCGCCGTGCGGTAGGCGCCCTCCGTCGACATGTCCGCCCCGTTCGGGTCGTAGTGCGCCAGCGCCGACGTCAGCGTCCGCAGCGCATCCATCCCATCCACCGGCGGGAGTGAACGCATCAGCCGGACGACCGGCTCCGGGAGACGACGGGCGGCCGCGAGCTGTGACTGCAGATCGCCAAGCTCGGCGCGTGTGGGCAGACGGCGATGCCAGAGGAGGTAGCAGACTTCTTCGAACGTGGCGGAGCCGGCGAGTTCGTGAATGTCGTAGCCGCAGTATGCGAGGACGCCGCGATCGCCGTCGAGGTAACAGATGGCGGAAGACGTCGCGACGACGTCCTCGAGCCCGCCTTTTGGTTGACTCAGCGGCATACTCTGCGGCTTGTCTCCCGCCAACCTACTCTTCGACCGGCTTCAGGAGGAGGTCGCTGCCGGCGAACTGCTGCACCACCGAGAGCAGGCCCGTATAGAGGAACCCGATCTGGAAGAGGACGAGGAAGGGCACCGTGCCGTAGATGCCGTTGGCCAGCGCGTAAAACACGGTCGCGGTGAAGTAGAGGCCGAGCGCGAGCTCGATCACCGGCTGCCAGACGACGTTCTGGCGGTACTTCTTGCCGACCCACTCGTCGCCCTGCGCTTCGATGCTGTACTTCGGCGTGCGGGCGAACTCGCTTTCCTTCCGGAAGAGCGCCTCGAGCACCGCGCGGGTGTTGTTCACGGTGAGCCCGATGCCGATCGACATCAGGAACGGCAGGTATTTGAGTCTTGTCGTCCAGTCGCGATGCAATTCGCGCTGGCAGACCATGTAGAAGTTCGCGACCGACGCCGTTGCCGCGAAGAAGAGCGGCACGTCGATGAGCAGCATCTCGTACCAGCCCATGTTGTAGCGGATGACCATCGAGGGCGCCATCAGCACCGACAGGACGCACATGAGCAGGTAGTTGAAGTTCGCGGTGAGGTGGAAGAACGCCTCGACCTTCACGTGAAGCGGCAGGTTTGACTGGAGAATCTTCGGGAGGTTCTTCCGGCACGTCTGGATCGAGCCCTTCGCCCATCGGTGCTGCTGCGACTTGAAGGCGTTCATTTCAACGGGCACTTCGGCCGGCGACACCAGGTCCTGGACGAACACGAACTCCCAGCCGCGCAGCTGCGCGCGATAGCTCAGGTCGAGGTCCTCGGTCAGCGTGTCGTGCTGCCAGCCGCCGGCGTCCGTGATCGCCACTCGGCGCCAGATGCCCGCCGTGCCGTTGAAGTTGAAGAAGCAGCCGGACCGGTTGCGGCCGCCATGCTCCAGCACGAAGTGGCCATCGAGAAGGATGGCCTGGATCTTCGTGAGCAGCGAGTAGTCCTCGTTGATGTGGCCCCAGCGCGCCTGCACCATCGCGATCTTCGGCTCGGTGAAGTAGTCGATCGTGCGGCGGAGAAAATCGACCGGCGGAATGAAGTCGGCGTCGAAAATCGCAATGAACTCGCCGCTGGCCACCTTCAGTCCCGCTTCGAGCGCGCCCGCCTTGTAGCCGGTGCGGTCGGTGCGGTGCAGGAACGTGATGTTGACGCCCTCCGCCGCACGGCGCCGTACCGCTCGCTCAGCGATGCTCGTGGTCTCGTCCGTCGAATCGTCGAGAACCTGGATCTCCATCAACTCGCGCGGATAGTCGATCTCGCACACGGCCTGGATCAGCCGGTCCGCGACATACATCTCGTTGAAGATGGGGAGCTGAATCGTCACCTTCGGCAGATTGTCGCCAAAGGCGGCCGTCGGCTTCCGCTGCCGATCCTTGTTCTTCATGTACAGGTAGACCAGGTAATACCGGTGCCATCCGTACACGGCCAGAATCACGAGCACAAAAAAATACGTGGCGAGCGTGAGCGTTTCGAGGGGGGTCATATGAGAGGAATATCCGCGGCAGACACAGCTTGTGATTATACTGCCCCGATCGCGCAAATCAACGCGATCGCAGCCCTATGACCAACCCCGAATTGCAGGATCTCCTCCACCGGCTCCAGAAGGGCGACGTCGAGCCCTCCGCCGCGGCCGAGACGATTCTCACGGCGCTGCGCGCGGCCCCATTTGTTGACCTGGGGTTCGCGCGAGTCGACACCCATCGCGAGGTGCGGCAGGGGTTCCCCGAAGTCATTCTCGGACTGGGCAAGACCCCGGCACAAATTGCCGCCATCGCGGAAAAAATCGTGGGCCGCGGACAGACGCTGCTGGTCACGCGCGCCACGCCTGAGGCGCACGACGCGGTCCGCGCCGTCGTTCCGGGCGCGGAGTATCACCCCGACGCGCGCGCCATCACGTACGCCCAGGGCCGCGTGGAAGCGGGACAGGGCACGATTGCCATCCTGTGCGCCGGCACGTCCGACCTTGCGGTCGCCGAGGAAGCCGCCGTCACCGCCACGGTGATGGGAAACCGTATCGATCGGCTGTACGACGTCGGCGTCGCCGGACTCCACCGGTTGCTGGCCGAACACGAGCGGCTGCAGAAAGCCCGGGTACTGATCGTCGTCGCCGGCATGGAGGGCGCGCTCCCCAGCGTCGTCGCCGGCCTCATCAAGGTGCCGGTCATCGCCGTGCCGACGAGCGTCGGCTATGGTGCAAGCTTCGGCGGACTCGCGGCGCTCCTCGGCATGTTGAACAGTTGCGCGAACGGCGTCGCAGTGGTGAATATCGACAACGGGTTCGGCGCGGCCTGCATGGCGAGCCTGATCAACCATCCATAGCGGAGGCATCGAGATGAAACAACGAGCGTCATATCTTGCGGCGGCGTGCGTGGGGCTCATCGTCGGGCTCGTCGTGATGAACCAGATGACGCCGGTCGAGGGACAACAGCGGGCGACGCCGGGGCAGGGCTTCGCCGCGGTGCCCGGGCTCAAGGGCGGGCAGGATGTGTTCGGTCCGTACGACCCCGTTCAAAACTGGCCGATGTCGCCGGGCGAAAGCCGTCCCGAACTGAAGGGATGGACCTGGTCACAGGGCACCGACGTGTTCCCCGAGAGTCCGGACCGCGTGATCATCGCGCAGAAGGGCTTCCTGCCCGAACTGCCGTCGGGACGTGGGCGCGGCACGACGTGGCTGCCGCAGCTCGGGCCAAGCCTCAAGTTTCCGGTCGGCGGCGGCGTGCCGATTCGCGAAGCCGCGAGCGCGACCCCCAGCCACGGCAGGGCCGCGGCGGACGGCAGCGATGGACGGCCGGGCATCGATTGGCGCTGGGAACACGTGGTCGCCGTCGTCGACCGCAACGGCAGGATGATCGAGGACTGGTCGCAGTGGGACAAGATCTGGGGACGCCCGCACGACGTCGAAATCAGTCCCTATGATCCGCAGAAGCACGTCTGGATCGTGGACGCCGACAACCACTTCGTCGCCAAGTTCACCAACGACGGCAAGAAGCAGGTGCTGCTGCTTGGCACGCCGGGCGTACCTGGTAACGACGACACGCATTTCGCCCGGCCGACGTTCATGGCGTTCATGGACGCGAATACCTGGTATCTCGCAGACGGCTACGACAACACCCGCGTCATCAAGTACGACATGAACGGGAAGAAGCTCCTGCAGTGGGGGATGGCGGGGACCCAGCCCAACGAGCGGCGCCCCGGCTACTTCAACAGCGTCCATGGCATCGCCGTCAATCCGAAGACGCGGCAGGTGTTCATCAACGACCGCAACAACGGCCGGATCCAGGTGTTCGACGAGAACGGCAAGTTCCTCGACCAGTGGGATACGGGTCCGCGTCCGCCGATGAACATCCACAGCATCACCATGGGCAGCGACGGACAGCTCTGGGCCGCCGATCAGGGATCACACAAGATGGTGGGCTACGACGCCAGCGGCAACTTCCTGTATTCCTGGGGAACGTTCGGCACGTGCCAGGGCTGTATGTGGGGCGTGCACGGGTTCACGACGGATAAGGACGGGAACCTGTACACCGCGGAAGTTCGCACCGGCCGCGTCCAGAAGTACGCGCCTCGCAAAGGCGCGAATCCGGCGTTTCTCGTCGGGAAGCCCTGGCCGGGAGTCTGGTAAATCAGGGAGTCGTGATCGCTGCGTACCCGGGGTTCTGGGGTTTCCCGAGCCCCGTGTACCGCAGCCTGTAGTAACGCTGCCCTTCGTTGACCTCGCCGATATAGAGATTTCCCTTCGAGTCGGGCTGCGACGCGAGGCTGTGCAAGTGGAAGAACTGCCTCGCGTTGTGGCCGCTCTGCCCGCCGAACGCTGACAACAGCGTCAGCGAGACCCGATCCAGCGTGAGCAGCACCTTGTTCGAACCGTCGGCGACGTACAGGTACCGCTGCTGCGGATCCCTTGAGAGCGCGAAGTTGTGGACGGTGCCCTCGTTCTGCAGCGTGTCGCGGTTGACGAACACCTCCCGGACAAACGTGCCGTCGAGACGGAAGACCTGGATGCGGTTGTTCGAGCGGTCGCCGGCGTAGACCAGGCCGTCGTTGGCCACGACGACAGCGTGAACCGGGTTGGCAAATGAGGGCTGCGGCGGTCCGGTAATTAACAGCGGCCGTTCTGGAACCTTGTACGTGTCGTCGGGCGGTTTGCCGTAGGCGCCCCAGTGCCGCTTGTACGCGCCGGTCTCAGCGTCGAAGACGATGACGCGGCGATTGGTGTAACCATCGGCGACGAAGAGCTCGTTCGTTTTCGGAAAGACGACCATGGCGGCGGCGCCATGCACGTTCGCGGTGTCGTTGCTCCCCTTTGCCTGGTTGCGCTTCCCGATTTGCAGCAGGAATTTCCCGGTGTTGCTGAACTTCAGAATATGGTTGTCACCCTTGCCGTTGCCCGCGATCCAGATGTTGCCCTTGTGGTCCGCGTAGACGCCGTGCTCGGTCGTCGGCCACTCGTAACCGTCGGCCGGCCCGCCGAACGCTTTGACGAAGCGTCCGTTCTGGTCGAACTCGAGGATCGGCGGCGCAGGCGTGCAGCAGCGCGCGGCCGGCGGCGTGAGCCCGCCCGTGCGGATGGTCGGCGTGATGCTGGCCGGCCGATGAGCGATCCAGGTGTGATCTTGACTGTCGACGCTGATGCCGCCGACCTGTCCGGTCGTCCACCGGTTGGGCAAATCCTGGAAGAACAGCGGATCCCAGTCGAAGTTCGGCACGCCGCCGGTCGATTGCGCCCGGGTACCAGTGAAAGCCGAGATCGCGAGCGCGAGCACGCAGCAGGCCGAGATCAGGTGTTTCATAGGTGCCGGGATTATAGGATCAAGTAATGCACCCCGGCGCCCTGCGCGCGCTCGAATTTGACCGCATCGTCGAGGTGCTGACTGGACTGGCTGTGACGCCGACCGGCCGGGACGCCCTGGCATCGGTGTCGCCCGCCGGCGATCCCGCCGACGTCGCCAGGCTGCAGCGCGAGACAAGCGAAGTCGTCCGGTTTCTCACCGACCATCCGGGGTTTCCGCTCCGCGCTCCTGCAGATCTCGAGAGCATCATTGGCGCGCTTGGTGTCGACGGCCGCGCGCTCGAAGCGCCCCGCCTGCTGTCGCTCGCCGATTACCTGGAATCGATCGAGCAATCGCGCACGACGCTGACCAGGCTCGACGGCGCATTCCCGCTGCTGCGCACGCTGGTCGAGCGCGTGGCGTCCTTTCGCGGCGAGATTGCCGACGTGCGGAAGAAGATCGACCCCTCCGGCGACGTCGCGGATGACGCGAGCCCGGCACTGGCGGCGATCCGGGAGCGGCTGCGAAAGCAGCGCGCGCGGCTGCGCACGACGCTTGATGCGTTCGTCCGAGGCCGCGACACCTCGAAGTACCTGCAGGAGCAGGTCGTCACGGATCGGAACGGCCGCTACGTCCTGATCGTCCGCGCCGAGCACCGTGGCGCGATCCCGGGAATTGTCCATGGGTCCTCGACCAGCGGGGCCAGCCTGTTTCTCGAGCCGCTCGAGACCGTCGAGATCAACAACGACATCGTGACGCTGGAGGAGCAGGAGGAAGAGGAGGTGCGCCGGATTCTCCTCGCGCTGACCGACGCGTTTCGCAGCCGGCCGGATGACCTGTCGCGCACCCTCGACGTGGCCACGGCTCTTGACGTGATCCAGGCCCGGGGTCGATTCGCGGAACTGGTAGGCGGCGTAGAGCCGGTGATCGCGACTGACGAGGGGTTCGAGCTGCGCGGCGCGCGGCATCCGCTGTTGATGCGCAGTGTGACGGGGCGGCTCGAGGATGGCGGCGAGGGGATCGACAGTCCCGTGCCGGTGGACATCGTGATGCCGGCGGGCGCGCGCGTGCTAATCGTCGCCGGACCGAACACCGGCGGAAAAACCGTCGCGCTGAAAACCGCGGGACTGCTCGCGGCAATGGCGCAGGCCGGCCTGCATATCCCGGCCGACAAGGGCTCCCGCCTTCCGGTGTTCAAGTCGGTCTTCGCCGACATCGGCGACGAACAATCGATCTCCGCGAGCCTCAGCACCTTCTCGGCCCACGTCAGCAATGTCGTGTCCATGGATCGCAGGCTCGAGCTGCCGGCGCTCGTGCTGCTCGACGAAGTTGGCGCGGGGACCGATCCCGCCGAAGGCGGCGCGCTGGGTATTGCCGTCATCGACCATTTCCGCCGTCGCGGCGCGCACCTGATCGCCACGACGCATTACGACTCGCTCAAGTCGTACGCGTCCACAACCGAAGGGGTCGCGGGCGCCGCCTTCGGATTCAATCCGGAGACCTTCGCGCCCACGTATCGTCTTGTGTACGGATCGCCAGGGCGCAGCCTTGCCATTGAAATCGCGGCGCGCCTCGGCATGCCGGCGCCGGTGATTGAGGCCGCGCGGGGGAATCTGAGCGAACCGCAGAAACAGCTCGCGGACCATCTTGCGCGGATTGACGACGACCTCCGGAAGCTGGAACAGGAGCGTCAGCAGTTAACACGCGAGCACATGGCGGTCGCCGAGCGCGAGCGGAAGATGCGGAGCCGCGAAGAGGCGCTCGCGGAGCGCGAGCAGCGGTTGAAACGGCGGCTGGACGCGAAAGTGGACGATCAGCTCAGAGAGGCGCGCAAGGAAATCGACAACGTGATCGACGGCCTCAGGACCCGCGCCGCGGAGCTGTCGGAACGCGCCGCCGTGCGGTTGAATGCCGGCGGAAAGGTCCGCGCGGCCGGGTTGAGCACGGGTGACGTCGGCGCGATGAAAGGTGATGCGCGCGAGGCCCTGGACCGGATCGGGGGCAAGGTGCTGGCCCAGGGCACTGACGCGCCGGCAGTCGTGGACGCGCCAGCCGGTGACATCGAAGTGGGAAGCCGGGTGATCGTGGGAGGTCTGGGGCTCGAGGGGACCGTCGTCGACATCCACGGGAAACACGCGGAGGTGGACGTTCGCGGCAAGCGGCTGCGCACTCCGCTCAAAGAGCTGCGACTTCTCTCAGGAGCGCCTGCCCCGGCGCAGGTAAGAATCAACGTCGACCTGCAGCCGCGTGAAGGCGGTCTCGGCGAGCTGATGGTGATCGGAGATACCGTGGACAAGGCGCTCGACCGGCTCGATAAGTTCCTCGACCAGTCGACGACCGGCGACATCAGCGAGATCCGCATCGTCCACGGACACGGCACAGGACAGCTGCGGCGCGCGGTCGCGGAATTCCTGAAGAACCACCCGCTCGTCGAAAAGTATGAAACGGCGCCCGAGAACCAGGGCGGCGGCGGCGCGACCATCGCATACCTGAAAGACTGATGGGCCTTTTCCCGCAGCAGTTCATCGACGATCTCAAGCAGCACGCCGACATCGTCGTGGTCATCGGCGACTACGTGTCGCTCAAGAAGTCGGGCGCGACGTACAAGGGACTGTGTCCGTTTCACGGGGAGAAAACGCCGTCGTTCCACGTCAACCGCGACAAAGGCTTCTTTCACTGCTTCGGGTGCGGCGCCGGCGGAGACGTCCTGAAGTTCATGGAGCTGCGCGAAAGCATCCCCTTCCCTGATGCCGTGAAGATGCTGGCGCAGCGCTTCGGCATGACGATCCCGGAGCTCGAACAGGACGAACAGCAGCGAGCCAGCAGCGCAGAGCGCGAGAGCCTGCTCAAAGCTCACGAGGCGGCCGCCGTCTGGTTTCGTGAACAGCTCCAGTCGACGGCCGGCGCGCGCATCCGCGCGCAGATTTCAAACCGCGCTATCACCGACGAGACCTCCGACGCGCTCGCCCTGGGGTTCGCGCCGCCGGGACGCGACGGCCTGACGCAGGCGCTGGCCGGTCAGGGGTATTCGAAGGCGCTCCTGGTACGCGCCGGTCTCGCCTTCCAGCGAGACGATGGCGGGGTCGTGGATCGGTTTCGCAACCGGCTGATCATTCCGATCAAGCGCGAAACCGGATCGGTCATTGCCTTTGGGGGCCGCGCGGTCGACGCCGACCAGCAGCCGAAGTATCTGAACTCTCCCGAGACCCCTATCTATACGAAAAGCCGCGCGCTGTACGGCCTGAACCTCAGTAAAGCTGCCCTGCGCGACAAGGGGTTCGCCATTCTGGTCGAGGGCTATTTCGACTTCGCGCAGGTGTATCAGGCCGGCTTCCATCAGGTGGTCGCGTCGTGCGGCACGGCGTTGACCCCGGGGCAGGCCCAACAATTACGGCGATTTGCGGGAAAAGTCGTGATGAGTTTCGACCCCGATGTTGCCGGACAGGGCGCAACTGCGAAATCGTGCGAAATGCTGGTTGCCGAAGGATTTGAGGTGAACGTCGCCATACTGCCGCACGGCGAAGATCCCGATACATACGTCCGGAAGCACGGACGCCAGGGTTACGGCGAACGCCTGAAAGCGTCGAAACCGTACCTGGAGTACCTCCTCGACCGGGCTGCCGCCAACCACAACTTGAGAAATGCGGAAGGACGCGCGCGATTTGTCGCCGAAGTCCTCCCCATCGTCGAACGGATTCCCGACCGCACCCGGCAGGAATTGTTTGTCGAATCCGTGGCGGGCAAAGCGGGGGTCGCGGGCGACTCGATCTGGGCGCAGGTGCCGAAGGCGGTGACCAGGCGCGCCCAGAGCCTGAGCAGCAGCGAGCTGCCGGGGCTTGGGCAGATTACCAAAGCGGAAAAAGGGCTGATCTGGTGGCTGGTGCATCGTCCGGAAGTTGCCGTAGATGCCCTTAAAACGCTCGATTCCAGTGATTTAGAGGGTCTGGCGGCGGGATCGGTGCTGGATCTGGCGCTGAAACTGAACGATGATAGGGGTTTCTCTCCCTCAGTGTTACTCGAGCGTCTAAACACAAGTGAGGCCCAGCTCGTGACTGGAGTGGCTAGCGAGAGCGAGCCCCACGTTCACGATGCCGGGGAGTGCGCATTGATGCTCAAGCGGCTGCGATACGAGCGGGAGCGCGGCGCGCTCCAGCGCGACATCGACCGTCTGCAGCAGGCCGGGGGGGGCGACCCTGGCGACGAGCTGCAGGAGCTGCTGGTGCGGAAGTACGAGCTGATTCAGCGGATAGAAAGCCTGATCTAGCGGAGGATAGTGAACCTTGTCGATTGAAGAACGATACGACGAAGTACGGCAGCTCATTCAGGTAGGCAAGGAAAAAGGCTACCTCCTCTATGACGAGGTAAACGAGGCTCTCCCCTCCGAGATCACCTCCGCCGAAGATCTCGACGAGCTCTTCAACGCCTTCGGTACGGCTGGCATCGAAGTCGTCGACTCCGACAAGGCCTATCGCGGCGACAAGGATTTCGACCGGGACGGGTCCGAGGACGGCCCCGAGCTTGACCTCACGCCCGGCGCCCTGGACAAGACCAACGACCCGGTCCGCATGTATCTGCGCGAGATGGGCACCGTGCCCCTCCTCACACGCGAAGGCGAAGTCGCCATCGCCAAGCGCATCGAGCGCGGCAAGCTCGCGGTCATCAAGTCCATCTCCCGTACGCCCACTATTGCCAAGCGCATCCTGATCACCGGGGACCAGCTGCGCGCGGGTGAGCGGACCGTCCGCGAGCTCGTGATCTTCAGCGACGAGGAAATCACCGAAGAGGTGATCGACGACCGCAAGCAGGACGTCCTCGGGCAGATCGACGAAGTGCGGAAGGCGCGCGTCAACTTCGTCAAGCTCGCGGAAAAGCTGGCCGAGACGGCCCGCGCCGACAAGAAGAAGTACCGCCGCGCACGCCGCAAGTCGCTCCGCGCCCGCATCGAGGTGTCGCGCGCGATTCGCCGCATTGAATTCACCGAAACGATCAAGCGGCGCCTGATCGAAGAGGTCAAGGACGCGGTCGATGCGGTGCAGAAGGTCCAGAAGGACCACGACACGCTCGACCGTCATCTCAATCCGAAGGTCAAGGCGAAGGGTTCGAAGCTCAAGGAAGAAGAGAAGAAGAACCTTCTCAAGAAGCTCAAGGACATCAAGTCGCACGTCAAGAGCATGATCGACGACCTGGAGGAGACGCCCGAGCGGCTCCGCCGGACGATCGAGGTCATCCAGCGCGGTGAGGCGCAGGCCGAACAGGCGAAGAAGGAGCTGGTCGAAGCCAACCTCCGGCTCGTCGTCTCGATCGCGAAGAAGTACACGAACCGGGGCCTGCAGTTCCTCGACCTGATTCAGGAAGGCAATATCGGCCTGATGAAGGCGGTCGACAAGTTCGAGTACCGCCGCGGCTACAAGTTCTCGACGTATGCGACCTGGTGGATCCGCCAGGCGATCACGCGCGCGATTGCCGACCAGGCGCGCACGATCCGCATCCCGGTCCACATGATCGAGACGATCAACAAGCTGATTCGCACGTCCCGCGCGCTCGTGCAGGAGCTCGGACGCGAACCGACCTCGGAAGAGATTGCCAAGCGGATGGACATTCCGGTCGCCAAGGTCCGCAAGGTGCTGAAGATCGCGCAGGAGCCCATCTCCCTCGAGACGCCGATCGGCGAAGAGGAAGATTCGCACCTTGGCGACTTCATCGAGGACCGCAACATCGTGTCGCCCGCGGAAGCGGTGATCAACCTGAACCTCAAGGAACAGACGGAGTCGGTGCTCAAAACGCTGACGCCGCGCGAGGAAAAGGTGATCAAGATGCGGTTCGGCGTGGGCGATGGCAGCGAGCACACGCTCGAGGAAGTGGGCCAGAACTTCGCCGTGACGCGCGAGCGCATACGGCAGATCGAGGCCAAGGCGCTGCGGAAGCTGCGCCACCCGTCGCGTTCGCGTAAACTCAAGGCGTTCCTCGAAGGTCGAACGTAGGCACGTAGTACGACGCACAAAGCACGAAGCACCGCGCGCAAGCGCTCGCGGGCCCGTAGCTCAGCGGTTAGAGCGGCCGGCTCATAATCGGTTGGTCCCTGGTTCGAATCCAGGCGGGCCCACTACATGGTGAAATGTCTCCCGATATCGAGCGGCTCATAACTCTCCAGCAGCTCGACGATGCGATTGAGGACGCCCGGCGGAAAATCGCGGCGCATCCTCAACGCCTCGCCGACGCCGACGCCCGCCTCGCCGACGCGCAGGCCAGGCTCGATTCGGCGCGGCAGCGCTTGAAGGAGAACCAGGACGCCAAGCGCGACCTCGAAAAAGACGCCGCCGTCTTCCAGACCCGCCTCTCCAAATACAAAGACCAGCTCGCCGCCGTCAAAACCAACCGCGAATACACGGCAATGCAGCACGAAGTCGCCGCGGCCAACACCGAGCTCGGTAGCGTCGAGGAGAAGGTGCTGGAGCGGATGCTCGAAGCCGACACCATCACGGCCGACATCAAGGTCGCCGAAGCCGCCCTCGCCGTCGAGCAGAAGGCCATCAACGCCGAAAAAGCGGCGATGGACCAGGAGCTGGTGGTCGTCGAGAAAGCGCTGGCCGAGGCCTCCGGGAAGCGGACGACGCTGCTGGCCCAGATGGACCCGCAGGTGGTGAAGAAGTTCGATCAAGTCGCGAAGTTCAAGAAGGGTATCGCCATGGCGACGGCGACACGTGACGGTCTCTGCGGGGCCTGCCACGTGCGCCTGCGGCCGCACGTCTTCCAGCAGATCCGCCTGAACGACACGATCATCCAGTGCGAAAGCTGCCAGCGGATTCTCTACTACGTCCCTCCGCCGGCGGCGCCCGAACCGTCCGTGACTCACCCTTCGTAAGAATGGATCAGCCCTCCCTGTTCGCACCCTCCGGCCCGGCGTCGGCGGTGGCGAATATCGATGGAGGCTCGCGCGGCAATCCCGGTCCCGGCGGGTATGGCGTGCGCATTCTGTCTGAAGGCGCCGCGCCCGTCGACCTGAAGGAGGCGCTCTCGGCCTGCACGAACAACGTCGCGGAATACAGAGGACTGCTGGCCGCGCTGCGCTGGGCCGTGGCCCATGGCTGCAAGTCGCTGCACATCCGGTCGGATTCGCTCCTGCTGGTGCAGCAGATGAAGGGCGTCTACAAGGTGAAGCACCCGGGACTGCAGCCGCTCTTCGAAGAAGCACGGGGCCTGTCGAAGCAGGTCGGGCAGGTCACGTTCGAGCACGTGCGCCGCGAGTTCAACAAGGATGCTGATCGCCTGGCCAACGAAGCCATGGACGAAGCTGCCTCGACGCCGCCATAGTCGTGGGGGCCGGCTTCAGCCGGCTCGTGCGCGTATCACGCCGGCCAACCGTCCGGCCTTCTCTTTTTCCACGCGATAGGACGTCAGCACGTCGAGATGCTCGGCGGTGCAGAGTCCGGATAGATAGATCTGATCATCGGGAACGCCCGCGAGCACGAGCTGATCGCGATTGGCTCCAGGCACATCCAGAACGAGTCGTTCCTTCGAAGCCAAGAACCCCGATCCCTGATCCCCGATCCCGGATCCCCTCCTTCGGCTGAACCATCGATCAATAAGGTGTCGTGGATGGCCGGCGGCTGCAAATGCATCGACCAGCTCGCTTCCCACTTCGTAACAGCACGGACCGATGCTCGGCCCGATCGCCGCGACCAGGTTCTCCGGTTTTGCGCCAAACTCCCGCGCCAGCGTGTCGACCGCTGCACCAGCAGCGCCCGCCGCCGTTCCGCGCCACCCGGCATGGACCGCTGCGACCGCGCCCGTGCTCTTGTCGGCCATCAGCAGCGGGACACAGTCGGCCGCGCGCACCGCTATTGCGGCGGCCCGGCTGTTCGACACCAGCACATCGGCATCGGGACGCCCCGCGGGCAGCGGTGCGTCATGACGAATCACGACGACAGTCCTGCCATGAACCTGATTGACCATGACAACCGGGTCCAGCGCCACGCCTCGGGTCGTAAAGAAATGCGGCGCGACGCGTTCGAGCGGCACGCACTCCAGAACGGGACCCGCCGGCGTCTCAACCCAGCGGAACGATTCGGGGACGAACGGGAGAGTCATATACGATAACTACCGACTACCGACTACCAACTATCCCATGGAGATTATCGGAACAGGCCTCGACGCCACAGAGATCGCGCGCATCGCCGACGCGATCGAGCGCTACGGCGACCGGTTCGTGAAGCGGATCTTCACCGACGAGGAGATCGCGTACTGCCGCCGGCGGCGTGACTTCGCCTCGTCCTTCGCGGCCCGGTTCGCCGCCAAGGAAGCCGCGATGAAGGCGCTCGGCACCGGTCACTCGCGCGGTGTCTTCTGGCGCGGCATCGAAGTGTTCCGGCACCCGGGAAACCCTCCGCAGATCCGGTTTCACGGGGGCGCCGCGGCGCGGGCCGCCTCGATGGGCGCCACAGGGTCGCTGCTGACGCTCACCCACTCTCGCGAGCTCGCGATGGCGCACGTGCTGCTGCTGCGGTAACTGCGGTTCACAGCCGCGTCTTCGAGTCAGCGGCGCGGGTTTCTCCCTGCGCCATAACCTCCATTCCTTCAACAGCTTCCGTGGCCCTACACACCGCACGGTGTGTGGCCGGAGGCTTGCCCCGTGACAGGTCCGCCAGCTGCCTGACACGAGATGGAGGACGCCGTGATTATCAAGATCACCCCGAATGACAACAACAACCCGCCCGGAAAGCTTGCCGAGGCGGAACTGCACTTCACCGAGGGAATGCTGAACGGGCTGAAGCTGATTGGCTTCACCATCTGGGAGCGCCGCACCGGCGGGGGCCGGAACGTGACGTTCCCCGCGCGTACCTATTCGGTCAACGGGGAGCGCCGCAGCTTCGCGCTGCTGCGGCCCATTGCCGACGCCACGTCGCAGGACCAGATTCGCGAGGCCATCCTCGCGGCCTACGCGGAATTCGAGGAACAGGCGGCGGTTGCGAGTTGAAGGTTCTCGGGTGCTCAGGTGCTTTGGTGCTCAGGTGCGAACCCAGCACCGGAGCACCGGAGCACCCAAGAACCTCTCTATTGCAGAACGGGCAGAAGGTGAGCGTTCTCCTTCTGCCGTTTCGGCGGCAGCGTCCATTCCTCACGCAGCGCCTTGTCGAACTCCGACTTGAAGAACTCTTTCTTCATGCCGCCGTCGATGATGTCCCACGGCAGCACCGTGTCGGCGGAGCGGTCCCGGAACACGAAGAAGTCGGCGTCCACGCCCGCTTCGGCGACTGCCGCGCGCCAGTTGCCGCCGTTCCGCTCGGCCGCCTCGATGGCGGGAGCCACGCGGCGATCGCCGAGCGACAGCAGCGCCTGGTAAAACGAATGCCGCTCCGACTTGATGTTGAAGAAGACGTTGTCGATCCCGGCCATCAGCGTCCGCAGCTGCCGGATCCGGTGCTCGATGATCCGGTCGTCTTCCATCGGCAGCCACTGATACGCGGTGCCCGGCTTCGGAATCAGCGGGTTCACGCTGCCGATGATGCGGCCGACCTGTCCGCGCGCGCGCGCGTGCTTCAGCATGATCTCGCGAAGCTGCAGCGTGAGATCGCGGATGGCGACCAGGTCCTCGTCGGTCTCGGTCGGCAGCCCGATCATGAAGTACAGCTTCAGGTTCTCGATGCCGCTCGAGAAGATCAGCTCGGCGCTGTTCAGGATCTCGTCGTTCGTGATCGTCTTGTTGATGACACGACGGAGCCGATCCGAGCCGACCTCAGGCGCAATGGTGATCGTCCTCTCGCCGCTCTGCCGCAGCAGGCGCAGGATGGTCGGCGTCAGATCATCGAGCCGCAGCGATGCCGGACTGATCGAATAGCCCATCTCCGACAGGCGCGTCAGGATCCGCTCGATGTCGGGGTGATCGCACAGCGCGATCGAGACAAGCCCCGCCTTGCTCGAATGCGGGCGCGCCTGCTCCGCCAGCTGGAGAATCCGCTCGGTCGGAAACGCGCGCACCGGCAGGTAGTTGTAGCCCGCCCAGCAGAACCGGCACAGATTGGCGCAGCCGCGCACCACTTCCACAAGGAAGCGCGACCCGAATTCCGTCTGCGGGGTGAAGATGGTCGTCGCCGGCGGATCGACCGCGTCGGTCGTCTTGAGCGCCGCTTTTCTTACTGTGGGTGGAGCGCCGGTCTCAGGCTTCGCCACAAAGCGGCTGATGGTGCCGTTCGACGCGTACTCGACGTCATAGAACGACGGGATGTAGAAACCACGCTCCTGCGCCAGCCGCCGCAGCAGATCCTCGCGGTCCGATGCGCCTTCGAACGCGCGCAGCAGCGACGGGATCAATACTTCGCCCTCGCCTGCCGCAATGGCATCGGCAAACAGCGCCAGCGGCTCAGGATTGACGAAGGTGACCGCCCCGCCAATGATGACCAGCGGGTCGTGATGCGTGCGCGCCTCGGCGCGTCCCGGCACCTTCGCGAGCCGCAGCATCGTCAGGACATTGGTGTAGTCCCATTCGAACGATACCGAGAACGCGATGACGTCGAACTCACCGACGGGCGTCTGCGACTCGATCGTCAGCAGCGGCGCGCCAGCCGCCACCTGCTCGGCCAGCTCCGATTTGGGCGGAAGAAACGCGCGCTCGCAGACGATGCCGGCCTCGGCGTTGAACAGCTTGTACACCGTCTGGAACCCGAGGTTCGACATCCCGACGAAGTACGTGTTCGGAAACAACAGCGCCACACGCAGCTTGCCGCCGTGCGGCTTGCGCACGTATCCCACCTCCTGCGAGAGGAGTTGCTGGGCGCGCTCGCGCTGCTGCCATTGCTTCATGGATCGACTGACTACTGAACGGGGAAACATCGTACGCGAGCTTCTGCTGAGACGCAGGCGTTCGCGCGTGCCGTGGGTGTATGCAGTGTACCACCATGAAAAAACCCAAGGCCCAAAAGCCCAAATCCCAAGGCCTGAGCTTGGGAGTTGGGAGTTGGACGTTGGGACTTCTAACTCTGGCGGCGCAGGAACGCGGGCACGTCGAGCGGTGACGACAGCTCTGCCCCTTCCATTCCCGGCAGCGTGAGCTCCAGTCCCGGGCGTCTGCCGACGGTGACGTTCGGCGCGGCCGGTTCCTGCTCAGCGTCCAGGTGCATCTCCATCGCTGGATGCTCCGCCGTCACCGCGGCCGGTGCGGGCCGGCTGACGTGGATGGCGTAGTTGCTGAGATCGACCGGCGTCTGACGGGCGGCCTCCGGCACATGCCGCGTCGCTCCGGCCCGGTCGAACCCGGTGGCAATGACGGTGATCTTGACCTTGCCTGCCAGCTTCGGGTCGATCACCGCGCCGAAGATGATGTTCGCGTCCTCGTGCGCCGCTTCCTGGATCACGCACGACGCCTCGTTCACTTCCATCAGCGACAGGTCCGGACCACCCGTCACGTTGATGATCACGCCGCGTGCCCCGTTGACGGAGCCGTCCTCGAGCAGCGGACTCGAAATGGCTCTCTGCGCCGCCTGCATCGCGCGGTTGTCCCCTTCGGCCGTGCCGGTTCCCATCATCGCGACGCCCATGCCCGACATGATCGTCTTGACGTCGGCGAAGTCGAGATTGATCAATCCGGGAACCAGAATCAGATCCGAGATGCCCTGAATCGCCTGCCGCAACACGTCGTCCGCCATGCCGAACGCGTCGCTCAGCGACGTCTTGCGATCGATGATGCTCAGCAGCCGCTCGTTCGGGATCGTGATGACGGTGTCCACGCAGCCGCGAAGCGCCTCGAGCCCGGCTTCGGCGTGCATGGCGCGCTTCTTCCCTTCGAACTTGAAGGGCTTGGTGACGACCGCCACCGTCAGCGCGCCCAGCTCGCTCGCCAGGCTCGCGATGACCGGCGCGGCGCCCGTGCCGGTGCCGCCGCCCAGGCCCGCCGTGACGAAGATCATGTCGGCGCCCGAGAGCGACTGGATGATCGTCTCGGTGTCCTCGAGCGCGGCCTCGCGCCCGATGTTCGGGTCGGCGCCCGCGCCCAGCCCCTTCGTGAGCTTCTGGCCGATCTGGATCTTCGTGCCGGCCGGGTTCTGCCCGAGCGCCTGCGCGTCGGTATTCACCACCATGAACTCGACGCCGTCGAGCCCTGCTGCCACCATCCGGTGGACGGCATTGCTGCCGCCGCCGCCAATGCCGACAACCCTGATCTTTGCGCCGAGCCGCGTTTCGGGATCGAGCGTCATACGGAGCTTCTCCGCGTCTTTGCCACGGGGATCACCTTGCCTCATAGTCAGGCCTCCATGTCTAAAAGAACTCTTTGAACATGCCGCGCAGCCGTACGGCCATGCGGCCAAACGTGCCGGAGCCGCCCACCGGCTCCGGGATCCGATTTCGATGTGCATAGAGCACCAGCCCCACGGGAGTCGCGAACTCCGGGCTGTTGACGTGATCTGCCAGGCCACCGACGCCGACCGGGCATCCGCGGCGGACCGGTAAGTCGAAGATCTGTTCGGCGATTTCCGGCATGCCCTCGAGGATCGATCCGCCGCCCGTGAGCACGATCCCTGAGTTCAGCGCCTTCTCGTAGCCGGCGCGGCGAATCTCGTCCCACACAAGGTGAAAGATCTCTTCCGCGCGGGGCTGCAGAATCTCCGAGACAATGCGCCGGGCCATGAGCCGCGGCTTGCGGCCGCCGACGCTCGCCACCTCGATCGTTTCATCCTCATCGACCATCGACGACAATGCGCAGCCATTCTTGCGCTTCAGTTTTTCCGCATCGGGGATCGGCGTCCGGAGGCCGACCGCGATGTCGTTGGTGAAGTGCTCACCGCCCACGGCGATCACCGCGGTGTGCCAGAGGCTGCCTCGCTCGAAGATCGCGACGTCGGCGGTGCCGCCGCCGATGTCGACGAGCGCCACACCCAGTTCTTTTTCGTCCTGCGTAATCACCGCCTCGGCCGCCGCGAGCTGCTCGATGACGGTGTCGACGACGGCGACGCCGGCGCGATTGACGCACGCGATGATGTTCTGCGTGCTGGACTGGGCCCCGGTGACGACGTGAACGTTCACTTCGAGGCGCGCGCCCGTCATCCCGATCGGCGCGCCGATGCCGTCCTGCTCGTCGACGACGAAGTCCTGCGGCAGGACATGCAGAATCTCGCGCCCGGTGGGCAGCGCCACCGCCTTCGCCGCTTCGATGGCCCGCCGCACGTCGTCCTTCGTGATGTCGCGGTTCTTGCCGGCCACGGCAATCACGCCGCGGCTGTTGAAGCCCTTCACGTGCGGCCCAGACAGCGCCAGGTGCACGGAGTCGATCTCGATGCCGGCCATCAGCTCCGCTTCCTCGACGGCCTTCTTGATCGAGTCCACC
>CAMDNQ010000034.1 GCA_945903265.1 Candidatus Sulfopaludibacter sp. SbA3 | reverse complement strand
ATCGACGGGAAGGACGTCCAGTTCCCCACGACCGGCTTCGTGTCCGTCCCACGGGGTACGGCGCACTCGATTCTGCGCCGCGGCAGGCGTCCGCTCATCCTGATTGCGACGTTGAGCGGAACGCAGTGCGAGGAGACGCGCTAGCGATCGGCCAGCTGCTCCCCACCGAGGGTCGCCGCCACCTGCGTCGCCCGACGCAGATCGATGCCGGCCTCGCCTGCGATCTTCTCCACTTCCGGACGCGCGAGCAGCCGCGCGACCGCTTCGCGATCGGCCGTGGCGGACGCCACATGATCCTGCACGGCGGCCTCGAGCGCCGTGAGCGGAGCGGCGTGAGACGACTGTGCCTGAGCCTGGGGAACGACAGCGACCAGCGTGAACATCACCAGAACGGACGAAACGAACATTCGCATGCGAAGTGTGCCTCCTGCGCGCGATTGTACTGAACACTTCATGGATGAGCTTCCGAAATCTTGAAGGCGCGCCTCTGTTCATCGAGTCGCACGAACCGGAGCTCGTCGAATCCTTCGTCGAGCGATGGCGGCTCGAGGCGCTTCAAGGTCGCGAAGATTGCCACGTCCGGCACGCGTGCGGCGCCTTCGCGCAGACGGTTGCGGCGCAGGGCATCCGCGGGTGCCGTGTCGAAGTAATACCCTGTGATCCTGGCGCCGTGCTCGCGCGCGACGACGATCACCGCGGCGCGACTCGCCGCCGAGGCGTGCGTGTTGTCGACGACGACCGATCGGCCCGCCGACAGCGATGCCCTGAGCAGCTCCTGCTGCCGGCGGTCGGGCTGCCTGATTCTCCGCAACAGGTCCTTGCTGACATGATCGTGTGTCGCGGCAAAGCGCTCCCGGAAGAACATGCTCTTCCCAGACGCCTGCAGACCGATCAGAATCACACACTCAAGCATGGCGACCGTTCCCGGACATTCTGCCCCACCGGTCTTCGACGCATGGATCCAGGCGCTCGAAGCGCGTCACCTTGCCGACCTGCGCTTTTCGGAGGTGACCCGGGCGTTGCGGGCGCTCTCCTCGGTCTACGTCGAGCGGCGTCAGGGCGGCCTGAACAAGGCGCTCGACAGCGCCGGGAAACGCGCGGCGTTCGCCCTGTTCTATGGGCCGCTGCACTTCATCACGACCTACTCGATCGTCCGCGCGATCGGAGCCGGGGCTGGTGCGCGCCGAATCATGGACCTGGGGTGTGGAACCGGTGCTGCCGGCGCGGCCTGGGCGCTTGCCGCCGATGCCCCCGCGATCACCGGGATCGATCGTCATCCCTGGGCCGTCGCCGAGGCGCGATGGACCTATGAGGCTCTCGGACTCCGCGGCAGCGCCAGACGTGACGATCTCACGCGCCTGCCACCAACTGGACAGGGCGACGCGGTACTCGCGGCGTTCCTGTTGAACGAGCTGGCTGACGCGGCGCGTGTCGCGCTGTTCCGCCGGTTGCTGGACGAGGCACGCCGCGGAGCGCAGGTGCTCATCGTGGAGCCGATCTCGCTGCGGGTCTCGCCATGGTGGCGGGACGCCGCGTCCGAGATGGCCGCGGCGGGTGGACGCGCGGACGAGTGGCGGTTCGCCGTCGACCTGCCCGATCGCGTGCGGCTGCTCGACAAGGCGGCCGGCCTCGACCATCGGGAATTGACGGCGCGGTCCCTGTACTGCCCGGGGGCGGCTGGCTAGGCTCAGTCGCGCAGGAGCTCGCGCCCGACGGCGGGATCCCCGTCGTTAGGCGCAGGCTCGACGCCGAGAAGACTCGCGAGCAGGTGATAGACGTGGACGTTCTCAAACGCCGCAACGGTCGTAGCCGCCTTGAACGCCGGACCCGCGGCGACGAACATCCCCCGCATCGACATCAGCGCCGGATCGTAGCCGTGGTTGCCGCGTTCGCCCGCCAGCGTGCCGGCAAGGATCCGGTTCATCGTGGCGCGCGGCAGCACCTGCCACCCTTCATCCGCGACGCCGACAATCGGCGGGATCCTCGGATGGTCGCGGAAATGCCACGCCGCCGGGGTCGTCTGCGGCCGGAACACCCGCAGACGCGGATGTGCCGCGGAGAGTGACGCGTACACGGCGGCGTCCTTCCCCGACTTCGCGAACAGCCCGAGCGTCGGATTGAGGTCGACGACATCGACGTCGGCCGCGGCCACGTAGTCGTCGAGCACGATGACCCTGCCGGTGTCGACCGCCGCCATGCCGTGGTCCGACAGCACGATGAGGTTCACATTCGCGGCGATCCCTCGTTGCTCGAGGCCTCGGCCCAGGCGTCCGAGATAGCCATCGACGCGTTGTATCGCGTCCTGAACTTCACGCGAATCCGGGCCGTAATCGTGGCCGGCGGAATCGACATCCGAGAAGTACAGGTTGATCAGCGCGGGACGTTCGCCGGCTGGCAGATCAAGCCACTGCAACACTTGATCGACGCGCTGTTCCGGCGGAAAGGTGTCGTCGTACGGTTTCCAGTAGCGCGGAAGGATTCCTCCGATCGGCGCCTCCGAGCCCGGCCAGAACATCGCCGCCGCGATCCGTCCGTTGCGCTGCGCGGTCACCCAGATCGGCTCGCCTCCCCACCACATCGGGTCCCGGACTTCCGCGACATTCGTGCGGATGAAGGTCCGCCCTGTCGCCGGATCACGGACTGTATTCGCCACCATCCCGTGGTGGCCGGGATAGAGGCCCGTGACGATCGTGTAGTGATTCGGAAAGGTCTTGGTGGGGAAGCTCGGAATGAGATTGTCCGCACGCACGCCTCGCTTCATCAGCGCGCGCAGATGCGGGGTTGGCGCTTTCCCGTCATAGTCCCACCGCCATCCGTCGATCGATATGAGGATGAGCGGCGACTGTTCCGCAGGCGGATTGAGACCGCGCGCCGCGCACGCGGCAAGCGCGACAGCTATACACACAAGCGCAAGCCTGCGCATGCGGCCAGTGTATAGGGCAATAATCGAGACGTGCCGGAATTCCATGCGGAGCCGTATCTCCATCTGGCGGGTCTCTCCCACAAGTCGGCGCTGATCGCCTGGGGCGCGTTCTACTTCCGGACGCGCTCTGACAAAGCATGGAAGCTGGTCGATGACAGCGACCTGCGCTGCGTCCACCCGCCACGGCGTGACAGCATCGGCGCAAAATCGGCCCCTTACGGGAAGGCACGCGTCAACGTCCATGACCTGTCCGGTGCCCTCGTCGCGACCGCCTTCACCGAAACCACGAACTTCTGCTGGGTTTCAGGCCTCCAGCCCGACACCCCGTATCGATACGAAGTCATCGTGAATGACCAGCGCTGGGCGGAGGGCGAGCGGTGGGACTGGACACGAGGCACCACGCAGGGCCTCGTGCAGCGCGGCGGGCGGTACATCAACGAATTCCGCACCCACCCGGACCCCGCGCGCGAACCGTCCGGCTCCTTCACCTTCATGGTGCTCGGCGATTTTGGGACCGGCATGCGGAAGTCATCGCCGACGCGGCGCCAGCTCGAGGTCGCCAACGCGATGCAGAAGGTGTTTGACACCGAGCCGGTCCGGCTGATCATCACGACCGGCGACAACATTTACGCCGGCCGCCGCATCCTCGGGCTGCCGGCAGGCGCACAGGGCGATGAAGATGACGACTGGTTCTTCACGTTCTTTCAGCCCTATCGCTACATGCTGAACCGCGTGCCGGTGTATCCGTGCATCGGCAATCACGACACGGGCGAGACGGAAGACCACGACGACCGCGATCAGCTGCTCGACAACCTGTATCTGGTCGAACGCATCGCGAGCGACGAATCGTCTGGGCGGGCGTCCGTCGGCCCCGGACTCTTCTATCGGTTCCGGTACGGACGCGACGTGGAATTCATCTGCCTCGACACGTCGAAGGAGAGTTTCTTCCGCGGCAAGCGCCTGTTCGAGTATCCGAAACACTGGGAATGGATCGAGCAGGCCTTTCAGCCGGCGCCGGAGGTGCGGTGGCGGCTGCCGTTCTGCCATCACCCGCCGTTCTCGGCGGGGCCCCAGCACCACAACACCGACGGGATGGAACGGCTCCTTCCGCTGTTCGCGCGCGGAGGCGCCCGCGCCGTATTCAGCGGCCACGAGCACAACTTCCAGCACGCGAGCCACGACGGCATCGACTACTTCGTGACTGGAGCCGGGAGCAAGCTGCGCAAGGGTGCACCGGACCGATTCGAAGACGCGCACACGTTGTCGTGGTCCGACCACGCGCATTTCCTGCTGGTGACAATCAGCGGATCCACGATGCGGGTCCGCGCGATCGGCGAACTCGGCGAACTCGGTGACAGCGGCATACAGGACCTCCCGCGGCTCTCGAGCACCGGCCACGCCGTCACGGGGGACATCGTCGTTACTGTCTAGACAGCTGCCGTATGCCTGCGTACTCCTGGTCCGACCCGGTCATCCTCGCGTTTGTGATCATCCCGGTCCTGCTCGTTCTGCAGCTCGCTGCCGCGGTCTCTTACGCCTCGCGCCGCCTCGACGAGCCGGACTCCCTGCGCCAAAGCGCGACGATCGGCACGCTGGTCGTCGCGGTGGTCTGGATGGCATTGACGTGGGTCGCCGCCGACAGTGGAGTGCTTCTGCAGTGGGATGCGACGCCGCCTCCCTTTGCCCTGCTGGTTCTGGCGATTGTGGGACTTGCGGCCACGATCGCATTCACGCCGTACGGGACACGACTCGTCCTCGGCCTGCCGCTCTGGACACTGATCGCCATTCAGGGATTCCGGCTGCCGCTGGAGCTCGCGATGCACGGGATGTACGAGCGCGGCATCATGCCGGAGCAAATGAGTTTTTCGGGACGTAATTTCGACGTCCTCACCGGCATTTCTGCGCTTCTGGTCGCCTGGCTCGTCGCGACCGGCCGATGCGGGCGGCGCGTCGCGCTTGCCTGGAACATCCTCGGCCTGGCGCTCCTCCTCAACATCGTCGGCATCGCGATTGTCTCGACGCCGCGCTTCCAGCTGTTCGGGCCGGAGCGAATCAACACGTGGGTGATGTATCCACCGTTCGTCTGGCTGCCCGCCGTGATGGTTCTGGCCGCGCTTGCGGGACATTTCCTGATTTTCCGCGCGCTGTCCGGTCACGTAAACTCAAAAGCATGAAGCGAAGCATCGATCGCATTCTGACGACGCATACGGGGAGCCTCGTGAGACCGCCCGAGCTCCTCGACTTTGCGCGCGCGCGCCAGAAGGGAGAGCCGGTCGATCAGCGGCGCTTCGACGCGACACTCAAGGATGCCGTGGGGGCTGTCGTCGACCGCCAGGTCAAGACGGGCATCGACGTGCCGAACGACGGCGAATTCGGGAAGTCGACGAGCTGGTCGCTCTACGCCCTGAAGCGGCTGAGCGGCTTCGAGCTGCGGGAAGCGAAGGGCGGGAATCCGTTTGCGCGCGGCGCCGACCGCACCCGCTTTCCGGAGTTCTACGCCGAGCTGGAAGGACGCGGCGAAGGCAAAGACTGGTCGAACGTAACGGTGTTCGACGCCGTCTGCACGGGCCCGATCGCATACAACGGCCTCTTCGAGCTGCAGCGCGACATCGACAACCTCAAAGCGGCGACCAGTGCCGCCGGCGCCGACGAAGCGTTCCTGCCTGTGGCGGCGCCCTCGAGCGCCATTCCCGACAGGAAAAACGAGTACTACAAGACCGACGAAGATCTCGTGGTCGCGCTCGCCGAGGCGCTGCGTACCGAATACCGCTCCATCATCGATGCCGGCTTCCTGCTGCAGGTGGACGACGCGCGGGCGGCTGTGACATACGACCGAATGGTGCCGCCTGGCACGTTCGAGGAGTACTACGCCTGGCTGGCGCGGCACGTGGAGATCCTGAACCACGCGCTCGAGGGGCTGCCTGAAGACCGCATCCGCTATCACGTCTGCTGGGGCAGCTGGCCGGGGCCGCACACGACCGATGTGCCGCTGCGAAAAATCGTGGATCTCGTGCTGAAGGTGAAGGCGGGGGCCTACCTGATTGAATCAGCGAACCCGCGTCACGAGCACGAGTGGCGCGTCTGGCAGGACGTAAAGCTGCCTGCCGGAAAAGTGCTCGTCCCCGGGGTTGTCAGCCACGGTACGAATGTCGTCGAGCATCCGGAGCTCGTCGCCGAGCGCCTGGGCCGCTTCGCTTCATGTGTCGGTCGTGAGAACGTGATTGCCGGTACCGACTGCGGCTTTGCGCAGGAAGAACTGAATCGCCGCGTGCATCCGTCAGTCATGTGGGCGAAGCTCGAAGCGCTGACGGAGGGTGCGAAGCTCGCGAGCCGCCAACTCTGGCAGCGCTAGCCTCTCCGAGCTAGCCTCTCCGAGCTAGCCTCTCCGAGCTAGCACTGTGGCGCTAGCTCTGGACCCAGAGCGTCGGCTTCCCTGTCCCGTCGTCCGTGCCCTTGATGTACCAGTTCTTCCCCAGCGGATCGTGATCCATGGTGGTCGCGAAATCGAAGGGGGCCTGGAATTCGATGTAATCGAAGCCCGTATCTGACGCGATGAGCTGATGCCACTCACCGGCAGGAATCAGCACCAGGCTGCCGGGGCCGAGCGCCAGACTGCCGGTGTCGTGCTTCACTTCGCCGGTTCCCTTCTCAATCAGGTAGAAATGCTCGGGCGCGATCGCGCTCGTCGTCGATGCGCGGTGGACGTGGCGCGGAGAATGCGCATGCGGCGCGTACTGCATGCGGCCCAGCTGCAGGTCCCACGACCTCGACAGCCCGGTTTCCTTGTTCACCCAGAACGTCCGCTCCCGGAAACGCTTCTCGTCGACGAGCGATCGCAGCCTGGCCTCTTCGAAAAAGTAACCGGCCGGCGACTCGGGACCGATTGGCTTGCCCGTGTGCTTGGGCACCGTGACGAGCAGGAGCACGAGCGGAGTGCCCGAGGCTCTTACCGTCGCCTCTTCCGACGGTTCGAGGTAGATGCCCGCGCGGCGCTGGGCGTTGTACTCGGTGGTGGGTTCGGTCGAGGTCCCTGCCCCTATATGGGTCACGACGGCACCAGCGCCGTCGAGAATGTAGGCCACCTGCGTCCGGTCGCTGGGCGGCACACGGAACGTCTGTCCCGGATCGATGTCTGCGATTGCGACGTGCACGCGCGTGCCGTCCCCGGACGGCATCAGGACATTCCGCACGCGTCCTTCGGGAATGGGAATCTTCGGCTTGCTGGCGACGTCGATGACTGTGATCATTTCGCGATCCGGAACAATTCGTCGGCGGCGGTGAGCACCGTCCATCGCAGCCGCTGGGGATACTGAAGCTCGCGCCCGAGAAAATCGCGGACAATCGCGGCGACTTCCGCCGACCGATGACCGGCCAGTACCGATTCAACCCAGCGCGCGGGAAAGAAGATATCGCCGGTGCGCTGCACTTCGCTGAGCAGCTCCAGGCTTGGGCGCACGAACCTGACCGCATGACTGGCCCGGAGCGGGTGGTTCAGGTAGCCGAGCGTCTCCGCGGCCCACGGCTCACGCCGTCTGTTCTCCACGGCACGGAGGCGCTCGAACGCGGCTTCACGAACCGCTGGATCGCTGGCGAGCGCCGGCATGACAAACGCAAACCTCGCCTTGCGATCGGGATTCTGGATCCGCTCATGCTGCGCCTTCAGCATGTCCTGCCAGCCGGCGACCTCGCGGACCGCCAGTTCCTGCACCATCGCAATGTCGTCCGTCTCGGCAAACGTCAGCCCCGGGATCGTCTCTGTGCGGCGCCAGACCGATTCAAGCCATCGCACGCCCGGCTCCGTCATGGCGACGTCCCGGTAGGCTGAGAACCACGCGGCCTTTGCGCTGCTGGTCGGCGCCCGCGCGATGCCGGCACGCAGGACGGCCTCGACGGCGGCGGCGCGGCCCATCCTGTCGTCGGGAGAAAGATGGCGCCAGAACGTCCGCGTGGCGTACCCGAGCACCCGCTGGACGTTCTGCTCGTCCTGCTCCACGGGCAGCGCGCGAACGATCGTCTCGAGCAGCGACGCGGCCGGAATCCGGCCCTCCAGCATGTTTTCCCACAGGGCGATCCAGCCGCTCCCCCGCGTGAGCGCATCGTCGATCGTCTGGATGTGACCGAGAAGATAGTCGCGGCTCCGATCGTCGAGGACGAACAGTCCGTACCCGAGCCCGGCGCCGTTGGGCAGCACGAACAGCGGTTCCGGCAGGCCCTCGGCGTCGCGCACCCGTGTGGTGCGTCCGTTCACGTACGCCGTCACTTCGCGCGTCCGGCCGGGGGACCCGAGCGCCACGCGAAGCTGCTGCGGCCAGACCAATCCGCGATCCATCGGGTCGGTCGCCTGCAGCGTCAATCGCGAAATGCGGCCGCGATCGACCTGCAGCGTGGAGGTAAACGCCGGCCGGCCCCGTTCCTCCACCCACGCACGGCTCCATGCCGCGAGATTCTCAGATGTTCTGGCGTCAAGGATGCGAATCAGATCGAGCCACGTGGCGTTGCCGAACGAGAAGGCTTTCAAGTACTCGCGCAAGCCGTCACGGAAGCGCGACTCGCCGACGATCATTTCGAGCTGCCGCATCACGATCGGGGCTTTCTGATAAATGATGGCGCCGTACATCTGGCCCGCATCTTCCAGATTGGCGAGCTCCTGGCGGATGGGGTTGGAGCCGGCCGTGCGGTCCACCTGGTACGCGCCGGGATAGTGCGCGAGCAGAAACCGCAGCTGGTGATTCACCTGCGGGAAGGCGGGATTCACGATCTTCGCCGCCATGAAATTGGCGAACACCTCCTTCATCCAGACGTCGTTGAACCAGCGCATCGTGACGAGGTCGCCGAACCACATGTGCGACGTCTCGTGCGCAATCACGCTCGCGCGGTCGAGCATCTGGTTCTGCGTCGCCGATTCGTCCAGCAGGATGGACGTGGCGTTGTACAGGATCGCTCCCGGATGTTCCATCCCGCTGAACTGAAACGCCGGAATGGCGACGATGTCGAACTTGCCGAAGGGATACGGGATCGCGGTGTAGTCCTCCAGCCAGCGCAGTGACGCCGCATGAAGGTCGAACACCGCGTCGCGGTTCCTGGCGACCTTGGCTGCGTCCGTCTCCCGGTGGAACAGCCGGTACTCGCGGCCGCCGCGTTCGGCGGTTTCCACCATGAAACGTCCTGCGGCGAAGGCGAACAGATAGGTCGAAATGGGTTGCGTTTCGGCAAAGCGGACGCGGGTTCGGCCCGCCAGCGTCTCCGCCGCCGTCTGGGCGCCGTTCGCAACAGCTTCCCAGCCAGCTGGAATGTCGAGCGTGAGTGTGTAGCGCGCCTTGAGGTCCGGCTGGTCGAAACAGGGAAACGCGCGATGCGCGCGAGCCGGTACGAAAAGCGAATACACGAACTCCGGGTCGCGATTCAGCGGGTCGTTGCCCGCCCGGAAGTCGATGGTGATCTCGTTCTCGCCCGTGCGCGTCGCCGCCGCCGGAATGAGGAGATGACCATTGACCGCGGTGTACGCGACCGGCGCTCCAGCGACGGTGAC
Source organism: Candidatus Sulfopaludibacter sp. SbA3 (assembly GCA_945903265.1). GTDB lineage: Bacteria > Acidobacteriota > Vicinamibacteria > Vicinamibacterales > UBA2999 > CAXNKG01. The sequence continues at coordinate 16,145 of CAMDNQ010000034.1, read as the reverse complement.
ACCCGCGAGGTGGTCTGGGGGAGCCGCGAAATCCAGCTCAACCATTCTGGGCGCCGCGAGGACAAACCGCACGATGATGCGGCCGTTGACCGGCTGTGAGGGATCGGCGGGAATTGTCAGCGTCAGGTCGTACCGAAGCGAACGGAACGCCCGCGCGCGGTCGCGGGCCAGCGCTTCGGATACGCCCCGTTCCGGAGGCTTCACGCCGGTTTGGGCCGTGACCATTGCCGCCAGTAACAGGGCGAGCATGAAGTGACGATATCACCTGTGTACTCCACTAAAATGCGCCCTGTGTATCGGACCCTGCGCGTTCTCCTGCTTGCTGCCGTTGCGGCCGGACTGCTCGTTGTCAGCAGCAGCGCCCCGCACGGCCAGGAGGCGTCCGGCATTCGCGGGCGTGTCCAGATTGGCATTCCGATCGCCACCAGGCGTCCGACGACGGCCTACCCGACCCGCTCGGTCCCGTCAGCCCGATTGGCGCCCGAGTCCGAGCGTCGAAACGTCGTCGTCTATCTCCGGAACACGCAGCCGCAAACTGTCGCGCCCATGCGAGTGGCGATCCGCCAGCGCGACGAGTCGTTCACGCCGCGCGTCGTGGCCGTGACGGTGGGGTCGGACGTCGAATTCCCCAACGACGATCCGATTTATCACAACGTCTTCTCGCTCTCGCGCGTCAAGAACTTCAACCTTGGCCGGTATCCGCGCGGCGAGACGCGCAGAGTCCGTTTCGACCGTCCGGGGGTGGTGAAGGTCTTCTGCGAAATCCACTCGCACATGAGCGCGACGGTCATGGTGTTCGATCATCCGTGGTTCACCGTGCCGAATGACGCGGGGGCATTCGAGCTGACAGGGCTGCCGTCGGGCGATCGGCAAGTGACCGCATGGCACGAACGGCTGGGAGATACGACGGTCAACGTCCGGGTCGAGCTGGGCCGGACCGTGCAAACCGACTTCATCCTGCCCGTCCCCGAACCATGAGGCGTCCGCCGCGGCTTGTTGCGCGGACGCTCGCGGTGACATTCGTCACCGTGGCCATCATCCTGTCCATTGTCTTCATCGTCCTGACCGTCGACGCGCGCGACCGCGTCAGAACGTCGGAAGTCGAGAAGCTTCGCGTCGCCGAGCGGGTCTTCACGGCGCTGGAGGCGCGCCGGCAGCAGGAGCAGCTCGCGAGCATCGCCACGCTGGCCGAGAACCCGACGCTCAAGGCGGCGCTCGACACCTATTTCACTGAAAGCCGTTTCACGTCGCCCGCCGCCGACCAGGAAAGCTCGTTGCGCGGCACGGTGGTCCTCGAGGCGGAAAAGCTTGCGGCGCTGACGAATGCCAATCTGCTCGCCATTCTCGATTCGACCGGACGGGTCTTTGTGAGCACCGGACCGGCGGCGGCAGGATGGCCTGCCGGCCAGGTGATCACGATCGCCACCGGCGCGTCGACGTTCCAGGGCGTGATTGCGCTGCCGGGCGGCGCGTTTCGAGTCTCGGGCGCAGCGCTCCGACTGCAGGACCGCGACATCGGGTCGCTGGCCGTCGGCACGAGTCTGGACGACCGGTATGCCCGCGAGCTGTCGAGCCTCGCCAGCGCGCACGTCGTGATCGTCGTCGATGGCGCCGTGGTGGCCAGTACGTTGCCCGACAACGTGACGGCCGACCTGGCAGGGGACGCTCCGAGCCTTCTTGCCGAAACGCGAACCCTCGGCGGCGAGGAGTATGCGAGCCGGCTCCTGATCGAATCCGGCCCGGCACAGATCTTCACGCTCGCGTCGATCGACCTGGCCGCGCGCGCGGCCACGCGCGACGCCCTCATGGCGCTCGGGTCGGTGGCGCTGGGCGCCTTCGTCCTCGCGGCGATCGGCAGTTTCTGGCTCGCCCGAACGCTGACGGACCCGATCGACACGCTGGTGCGGAACATCGAAATCATGACCGCGGCGCACAGCCCCGTGAACCTGTTGAAGCCAACCGGCAAGAGCAGGGAGCTCGACATGCTGGCCGCGGCGTTCAACACGCTGGTGCAGGGCCTGACCGCTGCGGAGGCGGAGACGCGGGCGGCCTACGTCGGCGCGATCCGCGCGCTTGCGGCGGCGCTCGACGCCCGCGACTCGTACACCGCCGGCCATTCGGACCGGGTGAGCGCGCTGTCAGTGATCATCGGCCGGCAGATGCGGCTGAGCGACGTCGACCTCGAGGTGCTCCGGCTCGGCGCGCTGCTTCACGACATCGGGAAGATCGGACTCAACGACGAAATCCTCGGCAAGCGCGGCGCGTTGACCGCCGAGGAGTTCGAGCAGATCAAGCGGCACCCGGTGGTCGGTGCGCGCATCCTCCGGCAGGTGCCGTTCCTCGAGCCCCATCTGCCGATCGTCGAGCTCCACCACGAGAGCCCGGACGGGCGCGGCTATCCGTTCGGACTTCGGGGCGACGCCATTCCGCTGGCCGCGCGCATCGTCCACGTAGCCGACGCGTACGACGCCATGACAAGCGCCCGCGCGTACCGCCCTGCGCGCGACACATCGGAGGCATGCGTCGAGCTGCAGCGATTCGCGGGAACACAGTTCGATCCGGCGTGCGTCGAAGCGCTGCTTCAGGCCATCCCGCCGTCGGCGCTTTCCTCGTCGGGCCCTCCCCTGCACGAGCTTCTCGACCGCCAGCTGGTGTGACCGTGCCGCTACGATTCGCGTTTCCTCTGGCATGCGCCCTGTGGGCGGTCCTCTTGCCGCAGTACGCCGCCGCACAAACGTCACGTCCCTCGAGGCTCGCCATCGACACGACGGCGGCCGCCGACAGCGCCGTCGATGCCAACGGCAACTACGGCTACGGCACGGCGGTCGACGCGTTCGTGTCGGTGAGTCTCGGCCGGTTCGAAGCGATTGCGTGGCCCGTCGTCCAGCGTCTCCAGTCGGGACAATGGAACAAAGATGTCTGGATTGCCGCGCTGCGATACGAGCATCGGGGTGCCGTCGGGATTCGCGTCGACGCGGGCCTCATTCCCTCGCCCATCGGTCTCGCCAACCTCACGGTGCGCCGTCCGCATCTGAACCCCACGATTGCATCGCCCTCGTCGCTCTTCACGCAGCTGCCGCCGCTCGAGCCGACCGTGAGAACGCCGCGGGCCAACCTGCTCGGCGGGGTCTATCCGCTCGGGGGCCAGGTCACCGTGTCGGGCGCCCACTGGGACATGCGCGCGGGTCTCATGGATACGTCGCCGCTCCGACGGAGACGGATTCTGTCGCGCACGAACCCGCCGCGATTCGCCAATGCGCTCGTGGGCGGAGGGGTCACACCGTTCGTCGGATTCCGCGTGGGCGCCTCACTCACCCACGGCGGCTGGCAGCGGGCCGGCGAAAGTCCGGTCGTGACGGAAGAGCATGACGCGACGGTCGTCACTGTCGAGACGGAGTTCTCGTACGCGTACACGAAGGTCGCCGGCGAGTGGGTGCGGGATTCCATTGGTACGAGCCTCGGCCCGCAGGTGGCATCCGGGTGGTTCGTGCAGGGCCTGCACACGGTGACACCCCGCTGGTTCGTCTCGGGTCGCGTCGAGCGCATGAAGTCACCACTCGTGCTGCCCGCCGGCATCGTCGATCAGCGCCTGGCTGGAGTGGAGGAAGTGGTGGGCTTTCGAGTGACGCCGGAGCTCACGTTGCGTGTCGGGCATCGCGCGCGCCGGGGCTTCGGACGCGCCGGCTACGACCATCAGGCTGAGGCGTCCGTCGTCTGGTGGCGCCGGTGGCTCTAAGTCCCTACAGGATGCCGTCCGGGAAGAACACGCGCTCGATGAACCAGTAAACACCCGCGGCGATCACGATCACCGAGCCGGCGATCGCGACCCGTGACCCGGCTACGGCACTCCGCCGCCGTATCGCCGCCAGTGCGGCGGCGACAATCAGCACGACCCCGAGCTGCCCAATTTCCACGCCGAGATTGAAGGAAAAGAGCGACCAGCCCAGAGCCTGGGCCGGGAGCCCGAATTCGCGCAGCACGTTCGCGAAACCGAAGCCGTGGATGAGACCGAACGCCAGCGCAGCCCAGGCACGGACATCGCGGCCGCTGCCACGAACGAGATTATCCGCGCCGACAAACACGATGCTCAGCGCGATGGCGGGCTCGATCACACGGGCCGGCGGCATCACGATGCTCAGAGCCGCGAGCGACAGCGTGATGCTATGGCCGATCGTGAACGCCGTCACGATGCGCACGAGCGCCAGCCACGTGCCGCCCAGGAGCAGCAAGCCAACGAGAAACAGGATGTGATCCGGTCCGATCAGGATGTGATGGATGCCGGCGGGAATGAATGTCCTCATGACCGCGAGCACGCCCTGGGTCGATCCGCTGTAGTAGATCTGTTCGCCGCTCCCGACGTTGAAGATCAGCTGCTGACGGATGTCGTCGTCCTCGTACACATTCACGAATGTCTGGTGCGCCGGGTCGTACGGAAACATGCGGGGACGGAGATAGAGGGCGCCGGGCGCGGGGCCGGGAATCCGGAATCTCAGCACGACCCCATGCCGGTCTGCCGACGGTTCCAGAGCGCCCCACTCAATCACGCTGGCTGTGTCGGTGCGCACGCCGAGCCGCGGCTGGAGCAGCGCGACAAGCCGGTCACGCACCTGCGCGGTGACGCTGGAATCCAACAGCCGGTCGGCTGGCGCAATACCAAGGTCGTGCGCCACGTCCTCGACGTGGAGCACGAGTGTTCCATCGACGCCGCCCGCGCGAATAAGGAGGTCGAGAAAACTAAACGGCGCCGGGTGTGCGCCTGCAACGGTCGGAACGGCGACCAGACAGATCGCGAGTGCGGCCGCTCTTATATTCGCTGCTGGCATGAGCCAGCAGATTCTAGCTGGTTATCTTCGGACGGCGAGCAATCGCCGCCGCATGCGCGGTGTCGATCTCGTACGGATCGTCCGTGAAGAGAACGGTGCCGTCCGGCTGAATCCAGGCGGTCCAGTACCCGATGTGAACCGGCAGCGTGCTCGTCAGCTTCACGCCCTGCTCACGGCCGGAGTTCATGGCCGACGTGATCCGCGGTGCGGTCCACTGCGGCTGATCCTTGAGCACGTACTGAGCGAGACCCATGGGGTTCTCGACGCGGATGCAACCGTGACTCAGCGGCCGTTTCTCGCGGAAAAACAGCCGATCCGACGGCGTGTCGTGCAGGTAGACGCTGAAGTGATTCGGGAACAGGAACTTCACGAGGCCCAGTGCGTTGTCGGGTCCCGGACGCTGCCGGAAGCGCAGCCCCTTCGTGGCCGATTCGTCGGCCCAATCGATCGATGCGGCATCGACGGTACCTGACGTGCCCACGACTTCCATGTTGTTACGATTGAGGAAGTCCGGATCTTTCACCAGGCGCGGAAGGGTTTCGTCCCTGAGGATGTTCTCAGGGATGTTCCAGTACGGGCTGAACACCACGTAGGTCATCTCGTCGCTGAACAGCGGCGTCTGCGTATCCGGCTTGCCGACGATGACGCGCATGGAGAGCGCGGGGGTTTCCCCTTCCATGACCTGCAGCATGTAGGCAGCGACGTTGACGAGGATGTAGCGATCGCCGAGATCCCGCGGCGCCCAGCGCCACCGCTCGAGATTCATGAGAATACGATCGACGTTCCCACTTGGCGTTTGCTTCTCGCGCGCCAGCGCGGACTGAAGACCCTTGTACTGCGGGTGCGTCGGCGCCAGGTCTTCCAGACTTGCGCGGATACCGTTGCTGTCGAGAGCGGCCGCCAGCCGCACCGCCAGGTCCTCGTTCTTCGGCTCTGTCAGCCAGTTGCGCGAGACCTGCGCCGGTGAGGTGCTCCACCCAATCAGGTCGGCGGCGTACCGGAGGTAGGCGTACGTCAGCTTGGCGTCGAGCTCCGGAACGCGTTCGATCGGAAACCGGGTGCCCATGCGTGTCTGGGACTCTTCGCGAAGCTGCTGGAACTCTTCGATCGGATACCGGGCAGGGTCGAGACCGTGAAGCTCGGAGTACTTGAACTGCTCGACGAGCTCTTTCATGTGGGGTGTCGTGCGGTCGCCGTCAACCCAGGCCGGCATGAACCCGCGGTTCTCGTAAAACGTTTTTTCCACGGCCCACAGCCGCTTGCCCAGGGCACTCTGTTCCACCCAGGCGGGCGTGGTCTCGATGACGCCGCGGAGCGGATCCGCGTGGGCGGCATTGTCGACGCGCTTCCCACACCCGGTGGCAAAAACGAGAGAAATGAGAGAAACCAGGGCCAAAAGGGCCATGCGTGACGTCATGCCCTTCTGTATTGCAAAAAGCGGGACCGTCTCGATATGCCCGCTTCTGGCTGGCTCTGGATTAGCTCTTGCGGTATCGCGGCGCGGCCCGACGGGCGATGGCGACCATGACGCGCTGCGGGAGTATTCGGGATAGCACCGCGACCGTTCGGTTCACCCGGCCGGTGACGTGCACAGACGCACCGGCCATGACGGCGTCGAATCCCTCACGCGCCACGGTGGGCGCGTCCATCCAGACCCACCCGGGGAGCTGCCGCACGGTGTCCCGCGTGCCGGTAACGTCATGGAACTCGCTGAGCGTGAATCCGGGGCACAGCGCGGTGACATGCACACCCGCGGGCCGCACCTCGTGGGCCAGCGACTCGGAAAACTTCACGACGAAGGCTTTCGTGGCCGCATAGAGCGTATGGCCAGGAGGCGCGGGCACCAGCGCGGCCAGGGAGGCCACGTTAATCACCCGGCCGTAGCCGCGCGCCACCATCCCCGGCACCAGCCGGTGTGTCAGTTCGGCCAGCGCCACGACCATCACCTGCAACATCGCCTCGTGGCGCGGCCACTCAGACGCCCCGAACGCGCCGGGGATCCCGTAGCCCGCGTTGTTCACCAGCGCATCGATGGCAATCCCGCGCGCGGCCACCTCCGCGCACATCCGCTCGGGCGCGCCGCGATCCGCAAGATCGGCCGTGATCGTGTGCACACGGATGCCGAACTGTTTTTCGATTCTGGCAGCCACGGCTGCGAGGCGGTCCGCCCGCCGGGCGGTCAGCACCAGGTCGAAGCCCTCGGCCGCGAACACGTCGGCGAATGCCTCGCCGATGCCAGACGACCCGCCGGTGATCAGTGCGGTCCGGCGGCTCACACGGTCACTCGACCCGGCGAAGAATGAAGCATTTGAGGTAATAGGTTTCCGGGACGCCGACGAGGACAGGGTGGTCGCGTCCCTGCATCCGCTTCTCCACCACCGTCAGCGGCACGTGGCTGTCGACGGACGCCTGGTGGATCACGTCCTCGAACATGTCTTCGTTGACGTTGTACGAGCAGCTGCAGGTGACGAGATAGCCGCCCGGCGTCAGCAGGCGCATCGCGCGGAGGTTGATCTCCTTGTAGCCCGCGAGGGCGTTCGCCACGGACGCCTTGTTCTTCGCGAACGCCGGCGGGTCGAGCACGATCGTGTCGTAGCGTTCTCCCGCCCGTTCCAGCCGGCGAAGGTCGTCGAAGACGTTGGCTTCGCGCGCCTCGATGTGCGGAACGCCGTTCCGCTCGGCATTGGCGCGGATGCGGCCGACCGCGTCCGCGGACACGTCGACCGCCTCGGCCTGCGGGCACTGGCGCGCCAGCCGCAGCGCGAAGCCGCCGTTGTAGCTGAAGCAGTCGAGCAGGCGGCCGCGCGCGTACCGGGCCGCTGCGTCGCGATTCTCCCGCTGGTCCAGGAAGAGCCCGGTTTTCTGGCCGCGGCGCAGGTCGGCTTCGTATTCGACGGGACCCTCACGCACGATGACCGACTCAGGGACGTCTCCATGCAGGACTTCAACCTTCTGTTCGAGTCCTTCGAGCGCCCGCACTTTCGGATCGTTGCGCGCCAGAATGCCCGTCGCGCCAGTCAGGTCAACCAGCATCCGACAGATGTCGGGCAGGAGCCGGTCCATTCCCTGCGAGAGCGCCTGCACCACGAGCCACGCGTCGTACCGATCGACGATCAGCGACGGCAGCAGATCGGCCTCGCCGTGAACCAGGCGGTACGCCGTCGCATCGAGCGCGAGCGACTGTCGAAACGCAATCGCCTGTTCGAGCCGGCCGCGCAACAGCGCAGGGCCCGCCTCGACGTCGCCGCGCGTCAACATTCGAATCGGAATCTGCGACTGATCGCTGAACAGCGCAGAACCAATCGTCCGGTTGCGCGGACCAAGGACGCGGACGATATCTCCGGCGTCGGCCTGCACGTCGACGACGTCCGTGCGATAGACCCAGGGGTGCCCGCTGCGGACGCGCTGCTCACCGCGCGCGGAAATCGTGACCGACGGCATGAACCTGCAGTGTACAATTTCCGTCCTATGGCCAACGCCGCGCTTTCCCCGATGCAGCGCTCCCTCGCTGATTTCGACCCAGACATCGCCAACGCCATTCGCAGCGAGACCACGCGCCAGGCCGAAGGCCTGGAGCTGATCGCGTCGGAGAATTTCGTCAGCAGCGCCGTGCTCGAAGCCGCCGGCTCGGTGATGACCAACAAGTACGCGGAGGGCTACCCGGGGAAGCGGTACTACGGAGGCTGTGAGTTCGTCGACGTCGCCGAATCGCTGGCCATTTCGCGCGCGAAGACGCTCTTCGGCGCCGACCATGCTAACGTCCAGCCGCATTCCGGCGCCCAGGCGAACATGGCCGTGTACCTGACGCTGCTGAAGCCGGGCGACACGGTCCTCGGCATGAACCTGGCGCATGGCGGCCACCTCACGCACGGCCATCCGCTCAACTTTTCAGGGAAGCTCTACACGATCGTGCCGTACGGCGTCCGCAAAGACGACGAGCGGATTGATTACGAGGAGCTCGAAAAGCTCGCACACGAGCACCAGCCGAAGATGATCATGGTCGGCGCGAGCGCCTATCCGCGCATCATCGACTTCGAGCGCATCTCGCGGGTGGCCACGGCCATCGGCTCGCCGATGGTGGTCGACATGGCCCACATTGCCGGCCTCGTCGCCGCCGGCGTTCACCCGAGTCCGGTCCCGCACGCCGACTTCGTGACGTCGACGACCCACAAGACGCTTCGAGGTCCGCGCGCGGGCCTCGTCCTGTGCCGCGGGAAATACGCCAAGGATCTCGACCGCGCCGTCTTTCCTGGCGTCCAGGGCGGCCCGCTGATGCACATCATTGCGGCCAAGGCGGTCTGCTTCAAGGAAGCGATGGAGCCGTCCTTCGCGGAGTACCAGCGGCAGATCGCGGCCAACGCGAAGCGCCTGGCTGCGTCGATCAGCGGCCACGGCTTCCGCCTGGTCAGCGGCGGCACCGACAACCATCTGATGCTCGTCGACGTGTTCTCGAAGGGCCTCACCGGCAAGGTCGCAGAAGCGGCGCTCGGGAAGGCCAGCATCACCGTCAACAAGAACGCCATCCCGTTCGACCAGAACCCGCCGATGGTCGCGAGCGGCATCCGCGTCGGCACGCCCGCGATCACGACGCGCGGGATGCGGGAAGCGGAGATGGACCAGATCGGGGATCTGATTGCCCGCGTCCTGAGCTCCCCTGAGGACGACCGGACGCTCGCCACCGTCAAGAGTGAGGTCGAGCGGCTGTGCCGCAGGTTCCCGCTGTATCCGGAAAGGCAGTAGTCGCCGCCATCTTTTCCGACACCGGCGGGCTTGCCGGCGTCCTGGAAGGGTACGAGCCGCGCGACGGCCAGCGGCAGATGGCCGAGGCGGTCGCGGACGTGATCGACAACGGCGGGATCCTGCTGGCCGAAGCCGGCACGGGCACCGGAAAGACACTCGCCTACCTGGCACCGGCGATCCTCAGCGGCCGCCGCGTGCTCGTCTCCACCGGCACCAAGAACCTTCAGGAGCAGATCTTCTTCAAGGACCTGCCGCTGCTCCAGTCGGCGCTGGGCATCCAGTTCACCGCGACCCTGATGAAGGGACGCTCGAACTACGCATGCCTCCAGCGGTGGGACGCCTACAAGGACGGCGTCGAGGGGAATACATCGGCCGGCGGGCGGCTCATCGACACCGGCGATCGCATCTTCCTGCCAATCATCCAGCGCTGGCTCGCGAAGACCGGGACCGGCGACCGCGCCGAGCTGCGCGACCTGCCCGAGGACATTCCCATCTGGAAGGACATTGCCGCCGAAGCGGAATCCTGTCTCGGCGTCGAATGTCCCCAGTACGACGCCTGCTTCGTCACCCAGATGCGCCGCCGCGCCGCGGAATCCGACGTCGTGATCGTCAACCATCACCTGCTGTGTGCCGATGCCTCGGTGCGCCAGAGTGCGTACGGCGAGGTGATCCCGACCTGCTCGACGCTTGTCGTCGACGAAGCGCACCAGCTCGAGGACGTGGCCACGCAGTACTTCGGCTACGCCGTCAGCCCGTACCGCGTGGACGATCTGGTGCGCGATGCGCAGCGCGTCGTTCACGAGGCCCGCGATCAGGGCGAGCTGACGCGTGCGCTCGGACGGGTCGCCGAGCACGCGCGCATCTTCTTCAGCGGTCTGCAGCTGGATCCGTCCCTCAGGACCGGCGGGGGGAACGAAGCCCGCGCCCGGTACACGGCCGAAGCGCTCTCGGATCACGTCGAGGAGGGTTCAGCGCTGGCCGGGGCCCTCGAGGGACTGGAGGGCACGCTCGCTACTGCCGGCCGGCCGCCCGCCTCCACAGCAGGCGAGACGCCCGATCCGGGCGAGCAGGCGGAAACGATGACCACGCTGCAGCGGCGAGCCGGCGAGCTCGCGCGCGAGCTCCGATTTCTCCTCCGCGCCGGCGACCCCGACTACGTCTATTACGTCGAAACACGCGGCCGCGGCGTCTTCCTGCGCGCCTCGCCGATCGACGTGGCGCGGATCGTTCGGGAGGCGCTCTTCGACCGCATGCGGGCCGTCGTCCTCACATCCGCAACGCTGGCCGTCGATGGTTCGTTCGCGTACCTCAAAGGGCGGCTCGGCGTTCGGCAGGCAGAGGAACTTCGTGTGGCGTCGGAGTTCGACTACGCCAGCCAGGCGTTGCTCTACCTGCCGCGCCGCGTGCCCTCGCCCAAGGCGCCGGGGTTCGCCGAGGCGGCAGCCCGGGAGGTGATCGAGCTCCTCAAGCGTTCACGCGGACGCGCGTTCGTCCTGTTTACGAGCTACGGGGTGCTGCGTATCGTCCAGCCGCTCGTGGAAATGGCGCTTCCGTACCCCGTGCTCGTTCAGGGAACGGCTCCGAGGACGGAACTCATCGAGCGGTTCCGCACCACGCCGAACGCCGTGCTCCTGGCCACCTCCAGCTTCTGGCAGGGCGTCGACGTCGTCGGCGATGCGCTCAGCTGCGTCATCATCGACAAGCTGCCGTTTGCGTCACCGAACGACCCGGTGACCGCCGCCCGCATCGAGGCGATCAACGCCGCCGGTGGAGATGCCTTCGCCGACTACCAGGTGCCGCTGGCGATCCTGGCGCTTCAGCAGGGGCTGGGGCGGCTGATCCGCCATCGCACCGACCGCGGCGTGCTGGCGGTGCTCGACCCGCGGCTGCGAACCATGGGCTACGGGCGCAGGTTCCTGGCGTCGCTGCCGCCCGCCCCCGTGACGTACGACCTGGATGCGGTCCAGGCGTTCTTCGTGGTGTAAACTACGGGAAGCATGGTAGTTACACTTTTCCGGAGGAATTTCATGCGGACTTATCTGATCCGCGGAGTGCTCGCGCTCTTCGTGGTGCTCGCGGTTTCGGCTCCTGCAGCGGCGCAAAGCGTCATCAGGGGCAAGGTAATCGATCAGGCCGGCAAGCCGATCGAGGGGGCGACGGTCACCATCGAGGCGACCGAATCGAACCGCAAGGCCGAGGTCAAGACGAACCGCAACGGCGAGTTCATGCAGATCGGGCTGCCGTCCGGTGGCTACAACGTCACCGCCGTCAAGGACAACATGAAGGCGGTCCTGCCGGCGAAAATCTCCCAGGGCAGTCCTGTGGAGCTGGCGTTCCAGCTCGGTCCAACAAGTGCGCTGACGCCCGAGCAGATCAAGCAGCAGGCGGCGATGGCCGGGCTCGCCAAGGAAGCCATCGACGCGATGCGTGCCGGGCGCGACGACGAGGCGATCGTGAAGTTCAACGAGATCGTCCTCAAGGTCCCAACCTGCAGCGATTGCTACTACAACCTGGGCGTCGCGTACTCGAAGAAGATGCAGTACGCGGAAGCCGAGGGCGCGTTCCAGAAGACGATCGAGCTCGCGCCGGGGAACGGCGACGCGTACACGGGGCTGGCGAACGTCTATAACGCCCAGAAGAAGTTCGACCTCGCGGCGACGGCGAGCGCGAAGGCCGCGGAGCTGAGCTCTGCGGGCGGCGGCGGCGGCGCCGAGGCCAGCTACAACCAGGGCGTGATCATGTGGAACGCCGGCAAGTACGCGGAGGCCAAGGACCAGTTCGAGGCTGCCGTGAAGGCGGATCCGGCGATGGCCATGGCGCATTACCAGCTCGGGATGGCCAACCTGAATCTCGGCCAGATTCCGCAGGCGCGCTCGGCGTTCGAGGGCTACCTGAAGGCGGATCCGAGCGGCCCGAAGGCGGCCGAAGTCCAGACGTTCCTCAAGCAGTTGCCCCAGTAGAGCGCAGGCTTAAGCCTGCGCGCTACATATGTCCATCTCCGACCGGCTGGCCGAGGTTCGCGAGCGGATTGCCGCCGCGGCCCGGTCAGCCGGCCGTGACCCCTCCTCCGTTCGACTCATCGCCGTTTCCAAGACATTTCCACTCGACCTGGTGCGCGACGCCTATGCGGCGGGACAGCGGGACTTTGGCGAGAACCGCGTCCAGGAGGCACTCGAGAAAGTCGATGCATCGCCCGACCTGCCGATCGCGTGGCACCTCCTCGGGCATCTCCAGACCAATAAGGCCAAACGCGCAGCCGCCGCCTTTCACACGATCCATTCGATCGACAGCGCCGAACTCCTGCGGAAGCTCGACGCAGCCGCAGTCGACGCCGGCACGATACCGGAACTGCTGATTCAAGTGGACCTCGCGGGCGAGGACACGAAGCACGGCGTCCCGCCGAACGGGGTTCCTGCCCTGTTCGACGCCTCGGCCACGCTCAGCGCCGCGCGCGTCGTCGGCCTGATGACGCTGCCGCCGTATCCGGATCATCCCGAGGACTCGAGGCCGTGGTTCCGTCAGCTACGGGAGCTTCGGGAGGGATGGCTGACCGCCGGCGTGCCGGCGGCCATGCTTCGTGAGCTGTCGATGGGGATGAGCGGCGACTTCGAAGTCGCCGTCCAGGAGGGCGCGACGATGGTGCGTGTGGGAACGGCGATTTTCGGAAAGCGCCCTACACCTACACCGTAACGGCACCCGTGCCGAGCTTCGTTTCCACGAAGGGCGCCTCGTGCACCATCGCCGGCTTCCGCTTCGTCGCCACCATGAACCACTCCCGGGCTGACGCGAGAATCACCACGACCACCACGATCATGAAGAAGAGCGCGAGCCCGGCGTCCAGCCAGTCGTTGAAGATCATCCGCCCGGCGTTCGGGTTGGTGGAATTGGCAAGGGATCGCGCGTGCGCCAGGAAGCCGAGTCCCGGGAGCGGCGAGAACACCTTCTGATAGCCGGCGGTCAGCGTCGCCACCGCGAGCCATGCCAGGGGCAGGAGTGTCGTCCAGGCGTGCTTCAACTTCCCCATCTTGATGATGATGGTGGTCGTGACGCAGAGGGCGACGGCCGCGAGCAGCTGGTTCGCAATCCCGAAGAGCGGCCAGAGCGAGTTGATGCCGCCGAGCGGGTCGACAACGCCCTGATACAGGAAATACCCCCACGCGGCCACGACAAGCGCCGACGAAATCACGATGCTCGGGTACCACGACGTGCGTCCCAGCGGTTCGTAGACGTGGCCGAGCAGCTCCTGCAGCATGAACCGGCCCACGCGTGTGCCGGCATCGATCGTCGTGAGGATGAAGACCGCTTCGAACAGGATGGCGAAGTGGTACCAGAGTGCCAGCCCGGCACCCGTGAACACGCCGCCCAGGATGCCCGCCATGCCAACGGCGAGGCTTGGCGCACCGCCGGTGCGGGACAGGAGCGACGCCTCGCCCATCTGCTGCGCGAGCTCGTTCATCTGCTCCGGCCGGAGGACGAAGCCCCACTGCGCAACGGCCACCGCGGCGCTCTCCGCCGTCGTGCCCAGAATCGCCGGACCGACGTTCATCGCGAAATACACACCCGGGTCCAGCGTCGCAGCAGCGATCATCGCCATCAAGCCGACGAGCGACTCGGTCAGCATCGACCCGTAGCCAATCAGGCGGACGTCGCTTTCGCGTTTCACCATCTTTGGGGTGGTGCCGCTCGATATCAGCGCATGGAAGCCCGACACGGCGCCACAGGCGATCGTGATGAAGGCAAACGGGAACAACTTGCCCGCGAACACGGGGCCGGTGCCGTCGATGAACTGCGTCACCGCGGGCATCTGCAGCGGCGGCATCAGGAAAATGATCGCCACGCCAAGCACGAGGATCGTCCCGATCTTGAGGAAGGCCGACAGGTAATCACGGGGCGCGAGCAGGAGCCACACGGGCAGCACGGATGCGACGAAACCGTAGATGACGACCGCCCACGTCAGCTGCGTCCCGGACCAGGTGAACGCCGGGGCCCACACCGGGTGTTCAGCGACGTACTGGCCACCGAACAGCGCCGCCATCAGCAGCACGACGCCGATCACGGTGGATTCCATGACCTTGCCCGGCCGGATGTTGTTCATCCAGAGGCCCATCAGGAGGGCGATCGGGATGGTGCAGACGATCGTGAACAGGCCCCAGGGGCTGTCTCGCAGCGCGTTGACGACGACCAGCGCCAGGACCGCGAGCAGGATGATCATGATCGCGAAGACTGCGACCATCGCCGCCACACCCGCGACGGGATTGATCTCCTCTTTCGCCATCTGGCCGAGGGACTTGCCGTCGCGGCGGACCGAGCAGCAGAGCACGACCATGTCCTGGACGGCACCGGCGAGGACCACGCCGGCGATCAACCAGATCGTCCCAGGAAGGTATCCAAACTGCGCGGCGAGCGTGGGACCAACGAGGGGGCCGGCGCCGGAAATCGCCGAAAAGTGGTGCCCGGCAGCGACCCATTTGTTCGTGGGATGAAAGTCGCGGCCGTTGTTCAGGCGCTCGGCAGGGGTTGCGCGGCGATTATCGAGCCCGAAGACGGTGTACGCGAGGTAGCGCGAATAAAAGCGGTACGCCACGAGATACGTGCAGACGCCAGCCACAACCAGCCAGCCAGCGCTGATCGATTCCCCACGCGACAACGCGAGCACGCCGAACGCGCCCGCGCCCGCCGCCGCAATGGCCAGCCCCATCACTGTCGATAGAACTTTGTTCATTCCCCTGCCCTTTTTTCCGCCGTTTGCACGCGCCAGTCTCAGCGATGGGGTGGCCCGTAGTCAAGGAAGGGTAATCTGTGAAGCATGACCTCCTACTCTGAGATGGCGCTCCCCGACCTGCTCGATGCCCTTGCTTCTAACGAACCGGTTCCCGGCGGGGGCTCCGCGGCGGCGCTGGCCGGTTCCGTTGGGGTTTCCCTCCTGGTGAAGGTGGCGGGTCTTCCCAGGACACGAACGGGATCACCCGAGGAAGCGGCCGATCTGTCGGAAGCATCGTCGCGGCTTCGGCCGCTGCGAAATGCCTTGACCCCCCTGATCGACGACGACAGCGCCGCCTACAGCGCGGTGCTGGAGGCGATGCGGCTGCCGGAGGACACGGACGGACAGCAATCCGCCAGGATTGCGGCGATCGGCACGGCGATGCAGCGAGCCACCGAGGTCCCGCTCGAGACGATGCGGCATTGCCAGCAGGCGCTGCGCGGGGCCATTGTCATCGCCCGCAACGGCAACCGTAACGCGGCGACCGATACCACCATTGGAGTCGAACTGCTCCGTGCCGCTCTCCGCAGCGCGGGCATGAACATCGACGTTAATCTTTCCGGCCTGACGGATGCGGAACTGGCGGCACGGATCAGAGCGGAGCGGAACGAGCTCCTCGAGGAAGGCGAAACGGACGCGCGCCAGGCGATTGAAGCCGCGCTCGAGCCGGCCTAATACGCTTTCGTAGAGGCGGACCTTCAGGTCCGGCTAATGAATCTGGTGGAGTAAGCGGGTCCAGCGGACGCTGGAGAAGACGTTCGTCCCCGCCTCGTCGCCAAACGAGAAATAGACGAACAGCGCTTTCCCCTTGATGTACTCGC
>CAMDNQ010000033.1 GCA_945903265.1 Candidatus Sulfopaludibacter sp. SbA3 | reverse complement strand
CGCCCTGATGGCGGGGGCGGTGATGATTGCCGCCGCCGTCACGTATCGCCGGGTTGGCGGCAAGGGCCGGCTGCGCGACCGCGTCGTCCTCACGGTCCTGCGGATGGCGGTCCTCGCGCTGGTGCTCTTCTGCCTCTTCCGTCCCACGTTAATCGTTCGTGCCGCGGTGCCGCAGCAGAACGTGGTCGCGGTCTTACTGGACGACTCGCGCAGCATGCAGATCCCGGACTGGGGGAACATGCCGCGCGGCGAATTCATCAAGCAACAGTTCGGTTCGCCCGAAAGTCCGCTGCTCAAGGCGCTGTCGGAACGCTTCCTCATCCGCGTGTTCCGGTTCTCGTCTACGGCCGGCCGGCTCGAACAGGTGAACGGCCTCACGTTCAACGGATCGCAGACGCGTCTGGCGGCCGCGCTCGACGGCGCGCGTGAAGAGCTCGCGGGACTGCCGGTCTCGGGTGTGGTGCTGGTGTCGGACGGCGCCGACACGAGCGACGCGGCGCTCGGCGACGCGCTGCTCGGGATGAAGGCCGAGAAGCTGCCCGTGTATACGGTCGGCGTCGGCAGCGCCCAGCTGCCGCGCGACGTCCAGATCGATCGCGTGACGACGCCGCGGAGCGTCCTGAAGGATGCGTCGCTGCTCGTGGATGTCGTGGTCACCAACAGCGGCTACGGCGGCAGCACGGTGACGGTGGACGTCGAAGACGACGGGCGCATTGTGGGGTCCGAGGAAGTCCGCCTGCCAAATGACGGCAGTCCGGCGACGGTTCGCGTGCGCGCCGCGGCATCGGAGGCCGGCCCGCGCCTCTTCAAGTTCCGCGTGGCGCCGCAGGCGGACGAAGTCGTCACGCAGAACAACGTGCGCGAGGCGACGATCCAGGTGCGCGACGTCCAGGAAAAGATCCTCTACTTCGAGGGCGAGCCGCGGTTCGAGATGAAGTTCATCCGCCGCGCGGTTGCCGACGACAAGAACCTGCAGCTCGTCGCGCTGCAGCGGACGGCCGACAACAAGTTTTTGCGGCTCGGCGTCGACGGGCCGGATGAACTGGTCGGCGGATTCCCCAAGACTCGCGAAGAGTTGTTTCAATACCGCGCGCTGATTCTCGGCAGCGTCGAGGCCGGCGCCTTCACCGGCGATCAGCTGCAGATGATTGCGGACTTCGTCGATCGGCGCGGCGGCGGGCTGCTGATGCTCGGCGGCGCCCGCGCGTTTGCCGAAGGCGGGTATGGGGGCACGCCGGTCGCCGACGCGCTTCCGCTCGCCATCGATCCGCGGAGCCGCGCATCGGAGCCTGCCGATCTGGCGCGCCTGCAGCTCACCCCGACGCGCGCCGGCCAGACGCATGCGTCCACGCAGCTGGCCGCCACCGAAGCCGCATCCGCCGCGCGCTGGAAGGATCTGCCGCAGGTGACGGCGGTCAACGCGCCGCTCGTGCCGAAGCCGGCGGCGACCGTGCTGCTGAACGGCACCGACGAGCGCGGTCGCGACCACGCCGTGCTCACGTGGCATCAGTTCGGCCGCGGCAAGGCGGTCGCGTTGATGCTGCAGGACACCTGGCAGTGGCAGATGCACGCGAGCATCACGCTCGAGGATCAGACGCACGAGAACTTCTGGCGCCAGATGCTGCGCTGGATGGTTGACGGCGTTCCCGGTATCGTCGAGGCGCGGGCGACGACCGATCGCGTCGAGCCGGGCGAACCGGTCACGGTCGAGGCCACGATCGTCGACAAGGCGTACATGGAGCTGAACGACGCGAGCGTCACCGCGCGCGTCACGCAGCCCGATGGAACGGCGCTGGATGTGCCGCTGGAGTGGACCGGCGAGCGGGACGGCCTGTATCGGGGGACGTTCGTGAGCACGGCGCCGGGGACGTATGAAGTCGCGGTGGATTCGTCGCGCGGCGCGGCCATCGTCGGCAGCGGCGTGACCTACGTGCGCAGCGGCCCGAGCGACGCCGAGTACTTCGACCCGACGATGCACGAGGGTCCACTGCGCCGGATTGCGGAAGAAACGGGCGGACGCTACTACAGTGCCGACGCCGCCACGGGTCTGGCCGAGGACGTGCGGTATGGCGGACGCGGCGTCACGTCGGTCGAGGAACGCGAGCTCTGGAACATGCCGATCATCCTGCTGATGGTGCTGGGGCTGGCCTTCGCCGAGTGGGGCTACCGCCGCGCGGTCGGCCTGTCCTGATGTCAACGGTCACCCTGGCCTGATGTTGAAAGCGTTTCTCCTGATCGTCGTCGGCCTGGCCGGCGACCCCGAGCATGGCGAGCTGTTCACGAAGTGGGGCACCGCTCTGGCGGAGTCGTCGGCGAAGGTGGGCGTGACCGCCGATCGTCTGATTCATCTCGCGGACAAGAAAGCCACGCGGGAGGAAGTCACCAGCGCGCTCGCCACGTTCGCGGCAGCCGCGGGTCCCGACGATGCCGTGTACGTCGTGCTGTTCGGGCATGGCACGTTCGACGGGACGACCGCGCGTTACAACCTGACGGGCCCGGACATGACGCCGGCCGATTTCAACACCGTGCTGCGCAAGCTCCCGACGCGGAACATCGTGTTCGTGAACACGGCCAGCGCGAGCGCGCCGTTCGTGGAAGCGCTGTCGGGCCCGGGGCGGACGATCATCACCGCGACGCGCACCGGCGCGCAGCAGTTTGCGACGCTCTTCGGCGGTTACTTCGTCGAGGCGTTCTCGACGGCGGCCGCCGACGGCGACAAGAATGGACGCCTCAGCATGCTCGAGGCATTCGAGTACGCCCGGGCGGAAGTCGCGCGGGCCTATAAGGAACAGGGGCTGCTGCCGACCGAGCAGGCGCTGCTCGACGACAACGGCGACAAGACGGGCAGCCAGGCGGCGTCGGTGACGACCGCCGACGGCAAGCTGGCGGCGTCGATGTCGCTCGGGTCCGTGGCCGACGCGGCGCCGCTGCCCGAGGATCCGAAGCTTCGCGCGCTCTATCTGGAGCGGCGCGACCTGGAACGCCGAGTCGAGTCGCTGCGCCTGTTGAAGGACGGCATGCCGCCGGCGAAGTACGCCAGCGAGCTCGAACGGCTCGTGACCGACCTCGCGCTCAAAACGCGGGAGATACGCAGCATCGAGGGAGACCGGAAACCATGACTGAGCTTCGAACCTCGTACGCCACTGACGTCGTCGACCTCGAGTCGCCCGACGATCTCGCGCTTGCCGACCGGATGAAGGTCGGCCGCGAAAAGATCATCACCGAGCTGCGCAAGATCATCATCGGCCAGGACGAGACGATTTCGCAGGTGCTGACCACGCTGTTCGTCGGCGGCAACAGCCTGCTGGTCGGCGCGCCCGGGCTGGCCAAGACGCTGCTGATTCACACCATTTCGCGCGTGCTCGACCTGAAGTTCTCGCGCATCCAGTTCACGCCCGACCTGATGCCGTCGGACATCACCGGCACCGACCTCGTGCAGGAAGACTCGACGACAGGGCGGCGGTCGATGGTGTTCGCGCCGGGGCCGATCTTCGCGAACATCGTGCTCGCGGACGAAATCAACCGCACGCCGCCGAAGACGCAGTCGGCGCTCCTTGAAGCCATGCAGGAGCACCGCGTGACGATTCAGGGGCGCACCTACAAGCTCGAAGAGCCGTTCTATGTCTTTGCGACCCAGAACCCGATCGAGCTCGAGGGCACGTATCCGCTGCCCGAAGCGCAGCTCGATCGCTTCATGTTCCATATCGTGATCGACCACCCGCCGTACGGCGAGGAGTTCGACGTCGTGCGGCGAACGACCGCGCTGCAGGATCCGCAGCTCGAGCGGCCGGTGTCGGGCGCCGATCTGATTGCCTTCCAGGCGCTCGTGCGCAAGGTGCCGGTGGCCGAGCCGGTGATGCGGCACGCGCTCGACATCGTGCGCGCCAGCCGGCCGAAGGATTCGACCTGCCCCGACAACGTGAAGAAGTGGGTCGCGTTCGGCGCCAGCGTCCGCGCGGCGCAGTACCTCGTGCTCGGCGGCAAGGCGCGCGCGCTCACGAGCGGGCGCTACCACGTGAGCTTCGACGACGTCCGGGCGCTCGCGCACCCGGTGCTGCGTCACCGCATCATCACGAACTTCCACGCGCAGTCGGAAGGGATCACGACGGACATCCTCGTGGACCGGCTGCTCGAGGCGGTCCCGCTGCCACGCTCGGGCATGTGAGATGAGCGGCCAGACTCCCGGCGCAATCCCCGGCGCGCGGTTCATGGATCCCGTGGTGCTCGCGCGCATCGGGAACCTGGAGCTCGTGTCGCGCGCGGTGTGCGACGGTTTCATCAACGGCCTGCACAAGGCGCCGTACTTCGGCGCCTCGGTCGACTTTGCCGAGCACCGCGGCTACGTCCCGGGGGATGACATCCGCCGGATGGACTGGCGCGTGTGGGCGCGCACCGACCGCTACTACATCAAGGAATACGAAGCCGAGACCAACATGAACTTCTCGGTGCTGCTGGACGTGTCGAAGTCGATGGACTTCGGCAGCCGCGGCATCACGAAGTTCGACTACGCGCGGATCCTGACGGCCTGCCTGACCAACCTGGTGCACCACCAGCGCGACCGCGTCGGGTTCGTCGCGTTCGACAGCGAAGTCGTCGCGCACGTGCCGCCGTCGGCGAAGCACATGGACACGGTGCTCCACACGCTGGATCGGCTGAAGCCGGGACGGCCGGGCGGCAGGATGCGCGGCCCGCTGCACAAGCTGGCGGAACACTTCGGCAGGCGCGGCGTGCTCGTGGTGATCTCGGACTTCTACGAGGACCCCGAGGAGATTGTCGACGCGGTGACGCCGCTGCGGTTCCGCGGGAACGACCTGATCGTGTTCCACGTGATGGATCCGGCGGAGCTGGAGTTCGGGTTCACCGACGCGCAGGCGTTCGAGGATCTCGAGAGCGGGGAGCAGATGCCGGTCGTGCCGGATGCGATGCGCAAGGAATACGTCTCGCTGGTGAAGGCGCACACCGATGCGCTGCAGCAGAAATTTTCGGAAGTGCGCGTCGATTACACGCTGCTCGACACGTCGAAGCCGCTCGACCACGCGCTGCACCGCTATTTGAGCAGCCGTGAGAAGAAGCTGAGGGTTCGCTAGTGGTGGGTGGTGGTTGGTGGTTGGTGGTTAAGGTTCTATGGGTGTTCTGACACCGCTGTTCTTCGTCGCGCTGGCGGGTCTCGCCATCCCGGTACTGATCCATCTGATTCAGCGCGAGAAGAAGCAGATCATGCGGTTCCCGTCGCTGATGTTCGTGCAGCGGGTGCCGTACAAATCGATTCAGCGGCGGCGGATCCACAACTGGCTGCTGCTGCTCGTGCGGATGGCGGCCATCGCGCTCATTGTCGCGGCCTTCGCGCGGCCGTTTTTCAACAGCGGCGCGATCGATACGCCGACCGGGACCGGTGCCCGCGAAGTCGTCGTCGTGCTCGACCAGAGTTACAGCATCACCTACGGCGATGGGTGGGAACGCGCGCGCGCGGCCGCGTACGACACGATCAACGGGCTCGGGCCCGACGACCACGGCTCCATCGTCCTGTTCGCCTCCGGCGCTGAGATTGCGCTGCGGTCGGCGGCCTCAGGCGAGCGCCAGCGGCTGACGGCCGCGGTCGCCGCCGCCAAGCCGACAGCCGGCGCGACGCGGTACGCCCCGGCGCTGAAGGTGGCGGGAAGCATCCTGGCGGAATCCACGCTGCCGCGCCGCGAGGTCGTGCTGATCAGCGACTTCCAGCGGGGCGGATGGCGCGGCGAGGAAGGCACGCGGCTGCCGGCGGGGACGACGGTCACGCCCATCGCGATCGGCGGCGGGGACGACCTGGCGAACGTCGCGGTGACGGGCATCTCGCTCGTGCGATCGACGTTCTCCGGCCAGGACCGCGTGGCGGTCACGGCGGTCGTGGTGAACCGCAGCATGCGCTCGCTCAACGGGGGGCAACTGGGCCTCGAGATGGACGGACGGCCGGTCCAGAGCCAGCCGATCACCGTGGAAGCCAACAGCTCGACGTCGATCACGTTCGAGCCGGTCACGGTGGCCGGCAACTTCCTGCGTGGCACCGTCCGGGCCGGCAGCGACGCGCTCGCCGCCGACAACGAGTTCCACTTCGTCGTCACGCCGGCGCAGGCGGTACGGGTGGTCGTAATCGACAGGACCGGCGGCGGGCCGAGCGTGCTGTATCTCACGCGCGCGCTGGCCATTGGCGACGCGCCACGATTCGAGACGACGCTGCGGCAGCCGGGCGCGGTGACGGATGACGATCTGGCGCGCGCATCGGTCATCGTCGTGAATGACGTCGAAGTGACGGCCGCACTGGCGCGCCGGCTGCAGGGGTTTGTCGAGCGCGGCGGCGGCCTGTTCGTCGCGTTCGGGCCGCGTGCGACATGGGCAAGCGATGCTGGCGATGGCGGCGTGCTGCCCGCCACCGCGCAGGCGCCGGTGGATCGCAGCCGCGGCGACGCCGCGCGCATAGGCACCCTCGAGTACACGCATCCGGTGTTCGAGCCGTTCCGCGCCCCGCGCAGCGGCGACTTCGCGGCGGCGCGCATCTACGGCTATCGCACGGTGATGCCGGCCGACGGCGCCCAGGTGCTGGCGCGGTTCGACGGCGGTGCGCCGGCGCTGCTCGAGCGGCGCGTGGGCGAGGGACGCATCCTGTTGTGGGCGTCGACGCTCGACCTCGGGTGGAATGACTTCGCGCTGAAGCCGGTCTACCTGCCGTTCGTGCATCGGACGATGCGGCACCTTGCGGGATACAGCGAACCGGCGCCGTGGCTGACGGTGGGGCAGGTGCTCGACGCCTCGTTTGGCGTGACCGCCGGACAGCCGGCCACCGGCACCGTTCTGACGCCGTCGGGACGCCGCGTCAGTCTTGATGACGAAGGCGCGGAAGTGCTCGAGCTGGGCGAGCAGGGGTTCTACGAGATGCGCGGGCGCGTGGCCGATTCGGTCACGGGCGTGGTCGCGAGCAACGTGGACACCGCGGAGTCGGATTTGACGCCGATTGACCCGAAGGAAATCGTGGCGGCGGCGACCGGCGGCCCTGACGCCGCGCGTGAGGCGAACGCGTCGGCGGCGCCGCTGACGCCTGAAGCGCAGGAGCAGTCGCAGCGGCTGTGGTGGTACCTGCTGTGCCTCGGAATCGTGCTGCTCGGGGCGGACACTTTGATCTCGAACCGGCTGTCGAAAACCTAAACAGCGGCTGGATGATCGGCGTAAAGTACGCGTAGGCCGGGTCCTGTGGCCCCGGCGGCTTTGGAGGCGTAATGCTCGAAGACAGCGGCCTGACACGGATCATCTCTGACGTCCGGAAGCGGTGGCGCCTCAAGCTCGTCCTCCGCGGGGTCGTCCGGAGCATCCTCATCGCGATCGCGCTGTTCTTCGCCGCTGCCTACGCCCTCGAGTGGGCGCGCTTCAGCCCGGCCTCCATTCTGGCCGCGCGCGTGGGGCTCGCCCTCGCCGTCCTCGGCACCTTTTATTACTTCCTGGTCCGTCCGTTCCGCCGGCAGGTGACCGACGAGCAGGTGGCGCTCTATCTGGAAGAGTGCGAACCGTCGCTGCAGTCGACGCTCGTGAGCGCGGTCGAATCGAGCCGCGTCCATCGCGACTCGACGTCGCGCGCGCTTGTGCGCAAGCTGGTGGAACAGGCGATCGAGGCCTGCTCGACGACCGACGCCGTGCGCCGCGCGGAGCGTGTGCCGCTGCGCCGCTGGGGCTCTGTGCTGGCCGCGGTATCGGCCGCGTCGATTCTGGTCGTCCTCTTCGGCCCCGCGTTCCTCCGCAGCGCACTCTCCGCGATCCTGCTCGTGCAGCGGAGTGTTGAAGCCGCGGCCCCGTACCGGATTGAAGTCGATCCGGGCAACGCCAACGTCCCGAAGGGCGCCGATCAGACGATCACCGCGATTCTCCAGGGCTTTTCCGCCGAGGACGCCGAGCTGATGGTGCGCCGCACCGCCGACGGCGCGTTCGAACCCATGCCGCTCGTGCGCGGCGATGAGGGCAACTACGAGGGCATCCTCTTCGACGTGGCCGGGTCGCTGGCCTACTACGTGGAAGCGGAAGGCGTGCGCTCGCCGACGTACGCGCTGACGGTCGTGGACGTCCCGTACGTGCAGCGGATGCAGCTCGAGTATCACTTCCCGGCGTACACCGGGCTCGAGCCCCAGAAGATTGAGGACGGCGGCGACATCGCGGTGCTTG
The DNA here is from genome assembly GCA_945903265.1 of Candidatus Sulfopaludibacter sp. SbA3. Taxonomy (GTDB): domain Bacteria; phylum Acidobacteriota; class Vicinamibacteria; order Vicinamibacterales; family UBA2999; genus CAXNKG01. The sequence goes on along the minus strand of CAMDNQ010000033.1, from coordinate 18,072 downwards.
CGGGCACCGAAGTGCGCCTCACGGTGCATCCGACGATGAAGTCGGCCGGTGGGCGCGTGGCGCTGAACGACAAAGAGACCGCCGCGCTCACGCCCCAGGCGGACGGCACGCTGACCGGCGCGTTCAAGGTCGCCGCCGACGGCTTCTATCGCATCGAGCTGCAGTCGCCGGCCGGCGAGTACGTCGCCGCCTCGCCGCAGTACACGATTGACGTGCTCACCGACCAGCCGCCGACCATCTCGTTTGCGAAGCCCGGGCGCGACACGTCCGCATCCGCGATCGAAGAGGTGTATGTCGAGGCGCAGGCCGAGGACGACTTCGGCGTCCGGAATCTCGAGCTGGTCTACTCGGTGAACGGCGGCGCGGAGAAGACGGTGCCGCTCTTCGCCGGCCGCAACCGGCTGCCAGAAGTGACCGCCGGCCACACGTTCTTCATGGAAGAACTCGGCGTGCAGCAGGGCGACTCGGTGTCGTACTACGCGCGCGGCCGCGACAACTCCGCGAACGGCCAGCCGGTCAGCAGCGATCTCTATTTCCTCCGCGTCCGGCCGTTCAGCCGCGACTTCAAGCAGGCGGCGTCGATGGCGGGCGGCGGCGGGGGTGGCGGCGGCGGCGCAGGCGATCAGGTGGAAGCGCTCTCGGAGCAGCAGCGCCAGATCATCTCGGCGACGTTCAACGTCCAGCGCGACCGCCGGAAGACAACGCCCGCGAAGCTGCGTGAAAGCACGACGGTCGTCGGATTGTCGCAGTCGCGTCTGCGCGAGCAGGTCGAAGGGCTGGTCACGCGGCTGAACAGCCAGTTGATCCAGCGCGACCCGGCGTTCGAGAAGATCGGCAAGCTTCTGCCCCAGGCGATCGAGGCCATGAAGGAGGCCGAAGGCAAGCTGGCCGCGGTGAGCCCGGACGGGGCGCTGCCGCCGGAGCACAAGGCCCTGCAGATCCTCCAGCAAGCCGAGGAGGAGTACGAGATGCAGGTCAGCATGCAGCAGGGCGGCGGCGGCGGGGGGGGTGGCGGCGGTGGCGGCGCGCAGCAGCAGGAGCTGGCCGACATCTTCGAGCAGGAGCTCGAGAAGATGGCGAGCCGCTACGAGACCCAGTCGCAGGCGCAGCAGCAGAGCGGCGACCGCGCGCTCGACGAGCTGCTCGAGAAGCTGAAGGAGCTGGCCCGCCGGCAGGAGCAGGAGGCCGCGCGCCAGAAGATGCGCGCCCTCGAAATGGGCGGGTCGTCGTCGGGCGGCGCGGCGCAGCAGCGCGCGCTGGCCGAACAGGCGGAAGAAGCGGCCCGGCGGCTGGAGCGGCTGGCGCGCGAAGAGAACCGCCAGGATCTGGCGGAAGCCGCGCGGCAGATGCAGCAGGCGGCGGATGCGATGCGGCGCGCCGCGGCGGGCGGCGATGCCGGCGCGAGCGGCCAGGCGGCGTCGGCGCTCGAGCGGCTGCGCGAAACCGAACGGCGCCTGCAGCAGAACCAGGCCGACCGCGCCGAACGCGACATCGAGGATGCCGTCCGGCAGGCGGAGGACATCGCGCGGCGGCAGCGTGAGATTGGCGGCGAGGCGCGGAAAATCGCCGGGACACCCAATACCAACGAGCGGCGCACGGAAGCCCGTGACATCAACGACAAGAAGAGCGATCTGGAGAACCGCCTGAATGCGCTCGAGCAGCAGCTCGATCGCGCCGCGCGCGACGCGAGCGCCAACGAGCGGGCCGCGTCACGCAAGATGGCGGAGGCCGCCGGATCGATTCGCGACAACCGGCTCGGCGACAAGCTGCGCTACTCGCAGAATCTCGTGAACCGCGGCAGCACGCCGCAGGCCGTCGATGCGGCCGAGAACGATATTGCCGCCGGCATCGACGAGATGCGCAAGCGGCTCGGCGAAGCGCAGGCGGCGCTCGGCGAGGGACAGGACGAGAATGCCGGCCGCATGGAGACCGCGCTCGACCGCGCGCGTCGCCTGGCTCGCGCTGCTGAATCGCTCCAGGAGCGGACCCGCGAGCGGGCGCAGCAGGGACAGCAGGGGCAGCAAGGTCAGCCCGGGCAGCAGGGCCAGCAAGGGCAGCAGGGCCAGCAAGGACAGCAGGGTCAGCAAGGACAGGCCGGCCAGCAAGGACAGTCAGGCCAGCAGGGACAAGGTCAGCAAGGCCAGGGACAAGGCCAGGGTCAGCAGGCTGGGAACCAGACCAGCCAGGGTCAGGGCCAGGGCCAGGGCGCTCTGGGTACCGGCTCACAGGGTGGCGAAGGCTCCCAGGCCGGACAGGGTTCGGCGCAGGGCAGCCAGGCGTCCGCCGGCCGCGGCGACGTGAATGGCGGCGGCGCGTATGGCGGCGCCAACTGGGGCGGCGGCTATGGCTCCGAGTGGTACGGCGGCGGACGTCTGACGGAAGAAGACATCCGGCAGCTGCGCGGCGAAGCCCGCCAGTGGGTCAACGAGGCCGGCCAGCTGCGCCGCGATCTGCAGGCCGAGAATATCGATCCGCGCGAGCTCGATAACATCCTGCGCGATCTCCGGCGGCTCGACGACCCCCGCGTCTACCAGGATGTCGCGGAGCTGTCCCGTCTGCAGGCGCAGATCACCGAGCAGATGAAGCGCTTCGAGTTCGGACTGCGGCGTCAGGCCGACGCCAACGCGAACGCCATCGTGCTGACCGGGACCGACGAAGTGCCCGAAGACTTCCGGAAGCTGGTCCAGGAATACTTCCGGTCGCTCGCAAGGTCGCCGCGGTGACATCCGTCTGGCTGGCGGCCGCACTCGTGGCGGCCGTCGCCGCGACAACCGCAGCCGCCCAGTTCCGCCAGTTCGAGAGTGGCAGTCCGCGCGGCTATGCCGCCCGGTACGCGAAGTCCGAGAGTTTCGGCCGCGGCTTCACCTTCTGCCGGGCGATGTATACGAGCGGCCGGCGCGAAGCGGGCGGCCAGGGATGGGCGACCGACTATCCCGACGCCGAGTTCAATTTCTCCGTTCGTCTCTCCGAGCTGACACGCACCCGCGTGAGTAAAGCCTCCGACGGTGGCCCCGACCACGTCGTCGTCCGCCTGACCGACGAACTGCTGTATCAGTGCCCCTACCTGCACATGGAAGACGCCGGAACCGCAATGCTCACTGGTGCGGAAGTGACCGGCCTGCGGTCGTACCTGATGAAGGGCGGCTTCCTGTGGGTGGACGATTACTGGGGCACAGGCGCCTCCGAGAACTGGGCCGAGCAGCTGGCGCGCGTGCTCCCGCCGTCGGAATTCCCCGTGAAGGCCATCGAGATCGAGCATCCGGTGTTCCATTCGATGTTCGACGTCAAGGAACTGCCGCAGATTCCGTCGATTCAGTGGTGGCGCACGAGCGGGGGAGACACCTCCGAACGCGGACGGGACAGCGAGGTGCCGACGATGCGCGGCATCTCCGATCGGCACGGCAATCTGATCGTCCTGATGACCCACAACACGGATATCTCGGATGCGTGGGAGCGTGAAGGGGAGGATCCCCGGTACTTCTACCAGTTCTCGCCGAACGGGTACGCCGTGGGCATCAACGTCGTGCTCTACGCGATGACGCACTGAGGACCACCATGAGACGGACGTCCATCATTGCCGCGCTGCTCATCCTGGCGGTGCTGCTGCCGCTGGCCGCTGTGGCGCAATTCCGCAACCGGCGCCAACCGGCGGAAACCGTCGCCTACGACAGCCACTTTGTCTTTACCCGCCTTCGCTACGGGGCGAGTCTCGGCCGGGGATTCGGCGGCGGGGGCGGGAACGCGTGGGCGCACGACTACCCGACGGCGGAACAGAACTTCTCCGCGATTCTCGACTACATCACGAACATGCGCGCCCGCCTGGATGGCAGCAACATCCTCGACCTGGACGACCCGCGGATCTTCGAGAACCCCGTGCTGTACATGTCGGAGCCCGGCTACTGGACGACGAACGAGGCGGAGGCAACGAACCTGCGCGCGCACCTGCTCAAGGGCGGCCTGATCATTTTCGACGACTTCGAAGGGCAGGGGATGTGGCAGAACATGGTCGCGCAGATGCGGCGCGCCCTGCCGGATCATCACTTCATCAGGCTCGACGTCAGCCACCCGATCTTCCAGTCGTTCTTCAGCATCAAGCACCTCGACGTCCCGCACCCGAGCGCCAACGTGCCGCCGGCGTTCTACGGAATGTTCGAGAACAACGACATCGGCGGCCGCATGATCGCGCTCGCCAACTGGAACAACGACCTGGGCGACTACTGGGAATGGTCGGCGGAGGGCCTCTACGGGTCGGACCCGACGAATGATGCGTACCGATTAGGAGTCAACTACATCGTGTACTCAATGACTCACTAACTCGGGTTGCGGCACCGGGTATCTCGCATCCGCTCGCGGCTCGGCACGCCCGCCGAGAGGCGCAACGCTCTAGCCTTCGTCGAAGCAATCGTTCCCCGGCGACCGAGTCCGCTCGCTTCGCGAGACACCCGATGCCGCGCCCCTCGCATCCGAACATCGAACATCGAACATCGAACCCCGAACCCCGAACCGAACCTGAACACGAACGGAGAAGCGAGAATCCAGAAGCCTGAACGACTAAGATCGTAGTAATGCCTTTTACGTCGCTCAAGCTCCACGCGTCGCTCCTCAAAGCCATCAAAGAGCTCGGATTCGTCAAGCCGACCCCCATTCAGACAGATGCGATTCCGCCGGGGCTGGCCGGCAAGGATCTGCTTGCCTGCGCCTCCACGGGCAGCGGCAAGACGGCGGCGTTCCTGCTGCCAATCATTCAGGCGCTCATCGACAAGCCGCGGCGGACGACGCGCGCGCTCGTGCTGACGCCGACCCGCGAGCTGGCGGCGCAGATTGTCGAGGACTGCAACGCGCTGGCGGTGCACACGCCGGTGACTTGCGCGGCGATTTACGGCGGCGTCGGGATGGGGCCGCAGGAGCACGCGCTCCGGAGCGGCGTCGATGTCATCGTGGCGACTCCCGGACGGCTGCTGGATCACTTGCGGGCGCCGTATGCGAAGCTCGATGGTCTCGAGTATCTGGTACTGGACGAGGCCGACCGGATGCTAGACATGGGATTCCTGCCCGACGTTCGACGCATCCTTCGCCAGATTCCGACGAAGCGGCAGACGCTGTTCTTCAGCGCGACGATGCCCCCGGCGATCGCGACGCTGGCGTCGGAGATGCTGAAGCAGCCGACGGTCATCAACCTGCAGCGGCAGTCGGCGCCGGCCAGCGGCATCACGCAGGCTATATATCCGGTGGCGCAGGAGCTCAAGAGCGCGCTGCTGGTGGAGCTGCTCAAGCGCGACATCCTTCGCGACGCGCTGGTCTTCACACGCACGAAGCACCGGGCCAACCGGCTCGCGGACCATCTCGTGAAGCACCGCGTCAACGCGGCCCGCATCCACGGCAACCGGTCGCAGGCGCAGCGCACTGAGGCGCTGGCGGGATTCAAGAGCGGCAAGTACCGCGTCCTGGTCGCGACCGACATTGCCGCCCGCGGCATCGACGTCGAAGCGCTGAGCCACGTGGTCAATTTCGACGTGCCGGCGGTGCCGGACGACTACATTCACCGCGTCGGCCGGACGGGCCGTGCGGAGATGACCGGGGACGCGTTCACGTTCGTCTCGCCGGAAGAGGGCGCCGATCTCAAAGCCATCGAGCGGGCGGTCGGCAAGTCGCTGCCGCGGGTCACGCTGCCCGACTTCGATTACGCCGCGAGGCCGCAGGCCAAACTGGAGATTCCAATCGCCGAGCGCATTGCCGAGATCCGCCGCCGCAAGTCGGACGAGCGGGCGCGCCGCGCCGCGAAGGGACGGGGTCCCTCCGCTTCACCGGGACGAGGTCCGTCCTCGTCTCCGGGCCCGCACCGGTCAGCCGCTCCGCATCGCCCGGGAGGCCCGTCCCGGCCGGGCGGTCCGCACCGCCGCCGTTCGCCACGATAAGATCACCGGTATCTGTCGAAGATGGCTCCGCCGAAGATCTGCAGCACGATTCTCGACGCGATCGGCGACACGCCGCTCGTGCGCATCAACACCATCACGAAGGGTCTCGTCGACGCGACCGTGCTGGCGAAAGTCGAGACGTTCAACCCGGGCAACTCGATCAAGGACCGCATGGCGGTGAAGATGATCGAGGACGCCGAGAAGGCCGGACTCCTGAAGCCCGGGGGCACGATCATCGAGGGCACGTCCGGGAACACCGGCATGGGCCTGGCGATCGCGGCCGTCATCAAGGGCTATCGCTGCATCTTCACCACCACCGACAAGCAGTCGAAGGAGAAGATCGACGCGCTCAAGGCGTTCGGCGCCGAGGTCATCGTCTGTCCGACCGACGTCGACCCTGAAGATCCGCGGTCGTACTACTCCGTCTCGTCCCGCCTGGCCCGCGAGATCCCGAACGCGTGGAAGGCCAACCAGTACGACAATCTGTCCAACGCGCAGGCGCATTACGAGCAGACCGGCCCCGAGATCTGGGAGCAGACGGACGGGAAGGTCACGCACCTCGTGTCGGGCGTCGGCACCGGTGGAACCATCACCGGCGCGGCGCGTTACCTCAAGGAACGGAACCCGCGGATCAAGGCGTGGGGCATCGACACGTACGGGTCGGTATTCAAGAAATACAAAGAAACGGGGATTCTCGACAAGAACGAGATCTACCCGTACATCACCGAAGGCATCGGCGAGGACTTCCTGCCGGAGAATGTCGACTTCAGCGTCATCGATCATTTCGAGAAGGTGACCGACAAGGACGCCGCGGTGATGACGCGCCGGATTACCCGCGAGGAAGGGATCTTCGCCGGCAACTCCGCGGGAGCGGCGATGGCCGGGCTGCTGCAACTGCGCGAGCACTTCACACAAGACGATGTGGTCGTCGTGATCTTTCACGACCACGGGTCGCGCTACCTGGCGAAGATGTACAACGACGAATGGATGCGCGCGAAGGGCTTCCTCGAGGTCACCGGCATGACCGCGCGTGAGCTTGTCGAGATGCGCGTGTCAGGCGAGCTGTACACCGTCGAGGCGTCGCGGCCGCTCGAGGAAGCGATCCGCGTCATGAGCGATCATGATTTTTCCCAGCTCTCCGTGACCCGCAACGGCCGTGTCGTCGGCTCGCTGAACGAAGCGCATCTCTTTAACGAGTTTGTGAAGGACGGCGACCTGAAACGGAAGCCGATCGAGTCGATCATGCAGCCGGCGTTTCCCTTCGTGGACATTTCCACGCCCGTGCAGCTCCTGGCCAAGATGATCGCGCCGGAGAACCCGGCGGTCCTGGTGCGCGACTTCAAGACCGAAAAGACCTTCATCATCACGCGGTCGGACATCATCCGCGTGCTCGCCTGAGGTATCGGAGGGGGCGGAGGGAACGGGACGGGATCACAGGAGGAACGGAGCAACGGAGACGCACGGAGAGTTGCTGCGGCGACGATCAGAGACAACGCCGATGACGCGCTTCGCGCGACATGAAAAAGGCGGTCCCCCAAATCACAAGCCCCATCCGGCTTAAACGGGCTTGTGACTTTTGGGGACCGCCTTTTTCATTCAGCCCGCCGGAGGCGGGCCTTATCGGCGTTGTCCTCCGTGCGTCTCCGTTCCTCCGTTGCTCCCGTGAATCTCTTTCCGTGTCCTCCGTCCCCTCCGCTAACTTCCGGGTCGGGGATCGGTTTGACCGCCATTGGCGTTACTCCAGTGCTTTGACGATGTCCTCGACGACCTTCTTCGCGTCGCCGAACACCATCATCGTCCGATCCATGTAGAAGAGCGGATTGTCGATGCCCGCATAGCCGGAGGCCATGGATCGCTTGTTGACGAGCACGGTGCGCGCCTTGTGCGCCTCGAGGATCGGCATCCCGTAGATGGGGCTGCCTTTCTGTTCCGCGAGCGGGTTCACCACGTCGTTGGCGCCAAGCACGAACGCCACGTCGGTCGCCCCGAAGTCGCTGTTGATGTCGTCCATCTCGACGACCTGCTCGTAGGGCACTTCGGCTTCGGCGAGCAGCACGTTCATGTGACCGGGCATGCGCCCGGCAACCGGGTGGATCGCGTAGCGGACGGTCACGCCCTTCGCCGTCAGCTTGTGCGCCATCTCCTTGACCGCGTGCTGCGCCCGTCCGACCGCAAGGCCGTAGCCGGGAACGATGATGACGGTGTCGGCATTGCTCAGGAGGAACGCCGCATCGTCAGCGGAACCGGACTTCACGGTCTTCTTCTCGGAGCCGGTGGCCGACGTGCCTTCTTCGGCGCCGAAGCCGCCGAGGATGACGCTGATGAACGAGCGGTTCATCGCCTTGCACATGATGTACGAGAGGATCGCGCCGGACGATCCGACGAGCGAGCCCGCGATGATGAGCATCGAGTTGTTCAGCGAAAAGCCAATGCCGGCCGCCGCCCATCCCGAGTAGCTGTTCAACATCGAGATTACGACCGGCATGTCGGCGCCGCCGATCGGAATGATGATCAGCACGCCCAGGAGGAAGGCGATGCCCGTCAACGCCTGGAACGGACGCCAGGCCTCGCCAGGAATTTCGTTCACGAACCAGACGCCGAACCCGACCATGGCGATCGCGAGCACGAGGTTCACCCAGTGCTGCCCCGGGAACGTTACCGGCGAGCTCGAGAACACACGCCCGTATTTCCCCAGTCCCGCAAGCTTGCCGAACGCGATGACCGATCCCGAGAAGGTGATGGCGCCGACGACGGTGCCGATGAACAGCTCGACGAGGTTGCCGGCCGGAATCGGATAATCGACGCCGAACGCGAGCGGGTCGGTCAGCACTGCGATCGCAATCAGCACCGCCGCCAGGCCGACGAGCGAGTGCATCGCGGCCACGAGCTCCGGCATCTGCGTCATCTGCACACGCCTGGCGATGACCATCCCGGTGATGCCGCCGAGCGCCAGCATTCCGAGCGCGATGTCGAGCCGTTCCGTGACGGCAAACGTCGTGAGGACGGCGATGGTCATTCCGACCATGCCGAACAGGTTTCCGCGGCGCGCGCTCAGCGGATGCGAGAGGCCGCGCAGCGAGAGGATGAAGAGGACGCTCGCGATCAGGTAGCAGATCGCGACGACATTCGGCGAGATCACGCCGCCTTCCGTCCCTGTTGTTGTCCCTGTTTCGGTTCCTTCTTCTTGAACATGGCGAGCATGCGCTGCGTCACCATGAAGCCGCCGAAGGTGTTGATGGCGACGAGCGCGACGGCGATAGCGCCGACGAGCGGCGCGTAGCCGATCGTGCTCGAGCCGGCCGCCAGGATCGCGCCCACCATGACCACCGAGCTGATGGCGTTCGTCACGCTCATGAGCGGAGTGTGCAGCGCCGGGGTCACGTTCCAGACGACGTGGTAGCCGACGAAGATGGCGAGGATGAAGACGGTGAAGTTGAGGATGGTCGGATCGGCGCCTGTCATGCCAGTGTCGGTTCTCGTTTCCGGGCCGGCGTGCCGTCGATGCACACCAGCGAGGCCGCGACGATCTCGTCGTCACGGTCGATATGGAGCGCTCCCGTCTTCGCGTCGAGAAGGAGCGACAGGAAACTGTGGACGTTTCGCGCGTAGAGCGCGCTCGAGTCGGCGGCGAGCATCGCGGGAAGGTTGGCGTGGCCGACGATCCGCACGCCATGCTTCACGACCACCCGGCCGGCTTCACTCAGCGCGCAATTGCCGCCCTGCTCGACGGCCAGGTCGACGATCACGGAGCCGGGCCGCATCAGACGCACGGTCTCCTCGCGGATGAGCACCGGCGCCGGCCGTCCTGGGATCAGGGCTGTCGTGATCACGATGTCAGCCGCCCTGGCGCGCTCGTCGATCAGCGCAGCCTGCTGCCGCTTGTAGTCGTCGCTCATCTCGCGCGCGTAGCCGCCGGCGGTCTCCGCCGCAGCCTTTTCCGCAGCCGATACCGGCACCTCGACGAACTTCGCGCCGAGAGACTCCACCTGCTCCTTGGCCGCGGGCCTCACATCGAAGGCCTCCACGACCGCCCCCAGCCGCTTGGCGGTGGCGATGGCCTGGAGTCCTGCCACCCCGGCGCCGAGGATGAGCACGCGCGCCGCCTTCACCGTGCCGGCGGCGGTCATCAGCATCGGCATGAAGCGGCCGTATTCGTTGGCGGCCAGGAGCACCGCCTTGTAGCCGGCGATGTTGGCCTGCGACGACAGCACGTCCATCGCCTGCGCGCGCGTGATGCGCGGCACCGACTCCAGCGCGAACGCCGTGATCCCGGTATCCGCGAGCTTTTCCACCGCGTAGTCGTCGTGCGGATTCAGCAGGCCGATCAGGACCGTGCCGCGGCGGAGGAGCGCCAGTTCGGACGGCTCGGGGCCGCGGACCTTGATGACGATGTCTGACTGGGCGTAGACGTCGGCGGCCTGGGCGGCGATCGCCGCGCCGGCCGCCTCGAAATCCTGGTCTGGAATGCTGGATGCCACTCCCGCGCCCCGCTGCACGAGGCAGGAGTGGCCCTGCTGTACGAGTTTCCGAATGGTCTCCGGCGTCGCCGCGACCCGCGTCTCACCCGGTTTGATTTCGGCTGGAACGCCGATGCGCATGCCCAACGTAAGATTCTTACTCATGTCAGCACCGATGCAAATAGCCACGATCGACGGCCGGCGCCTCCGCTACCACATTGCGGGGACTCCGACTGCGGCCAGCACGCTCGTCCTGGTGCACGCGTTCCCGCTCGGCGCGGGGATGTTCGCGCCACAGGAAGATGCATTTCCGGGATGGCGCCTGGTGATTCCGGCGCTGCCAGGCTTCGACGGCAGCGATCTGAACCCCGACGCGTCGATTGACGCGTACGCGGCCGACCTCCTGCGGCTGCTCGACCACCTGCAGGTGGACCGCGCGGTGTTTGCGGGCGTGTCGCTCGGCGGATACCTGATGTTCGGCCTGCTGCGCCAGCAGCCTGCTCGCGTGCGTGCGATGGTGCTCGCGGATACGCGAAGCGCCGGCGACGCTCCTGGCGCGCGGGCCGGCCGCGAAAAGATGCTTCAGACAGCGCGCACGGCCGGTCCGGCCGCGATTGCGACCGAGATGCTGCCGAAGCTGCTCGGCGACACGACTCGCGCGCGGCGGCCACAGGTGGCTGATGCGGTGCGCCGGATGATTGAAGGACAGACAGGGGAGGGTATTGCGGCGGCCGTCCAGGTGCTCATGACGCGCCCGGACTCGACCCCGCTGCTTCCGGCGATCGACGTCCCGACGCTTGTCATTGTGGGTCGGGAGGACACGCTCACGCCGCCGGCGGAGATGGAACAGATGGCGGCAGGAATCGCAGGAGCGATGTACGTGCAGATTGACGAGGCCGGTCACCTCGCCAATCTGGAAAATCCCTCGTCATTCAACGAGCACGTCGCCGGCTGGCTGCGCTCGCTACGTCCCTGACGTAAACGTATCGCACGCCTCCATGCGGCCCGAGTCCATGCCGCGGCGCAGCCACGTCATGCGCTGCTCGGACGAGCCGTGTGTCCACGATTCAGGGGCCACGTGCCCCTGCGTCTGGCGCTGGATCCTGTCATCGCCGATAGCGGCCGCCGCGCGGAGCCCTTCTTCCGCATCGCCGGGTTCGAGGAGGCCGCGGCGTGCCGCGTAGTGGCCCCACACGCCGGCATAGCAGTCCGCCTGCAGCTCCTGCCGCACCGACAACTGGTTTGCGTCAAGCTCCGACATCCGCTGCCGCGCCGCCGTCACCTTGGAGGAAGTCCCGGTCACCGTCTGAATGTGGTGGCCGACTTCGTGGGCGACGACGTACGCCTGGGCGAAGTCGCCGGGTGCGCCAAACCGTGTTTCGAGCTCGTGGAAGAACGACAGATCCAGGTAGACCTGTTCGTCGGCAGGGCAGTAGAACGGCCCCATGGCGGACTGGCCGACGCCGCATGCCGACTGCGTCGCCTGGGTGAAGAGGACGAGCTGCGGCTCCTTATAGTCGTCGCCACGCTCCGCGAAGATCTCGTTCCAGGTGTTTTCGGTGTCTTTGAGCACGACCGAGACGAATTCGGCCTGCGGGTCGTTTTCCTGGACGCCCCCGGTGCCGACCTGCTGGTCCGGACTGCCGCCGCCCGTGATGATGTCAGCCGGGTTGGTTCCGGTTAACGCCGAGAACAACAGCAGCAGCACGAGGCCGCCGATGCCGCCGCCGATGGGAAGCCCCATACCCATTCCGCGCCGATCCTGAACGTTGCCGCTGCCCGGCATCCCCTGCCATTTCATCGATGAGCCCTCCGTATTGCGCATCCTGAAGGACGCGCTCTACCGTCCCAGTTGCATGCAAAGGGCCACGCCGTGCGGCTCAGCTATGATCGCGGGCACATGGATCTGGGACTGACGAATAAGGTCGCGATTGTGACGGGCTCGAGCCGCGGCCTCGGGCTGGCGGCGGCGACGTCACTGGCGGCTGAAGGGTGCCGCGTCTGCCTCTGTGCGCGCGGAGAGGCGCCGCTGCGTGCCGCTGCGGCCGAGGTCGCGCGCGTGGCTGGGGGGCCTGCGAACGTTCTTGCGGTGGCAGCCGATGTGAGCCGTGCAGACGGCGTCCAGGCGGTGATCGACCAGACCGTGGCGGCCTTTGGCGGCATCGACATTCTCGTGAACAACGTCGGCATCGCGGGCGGCGCCGGCCTGCTCGAGACGAGCGACCAGGACTGGCAGGACGCCTTCGACCAGACGCTGCTTCCGGCGATCCGCGCCTCGCGGGCTGCCGTACCGCACATGCAGCGGCGCGGCGGCGGATCGATTGTGATCATCGCCTCGATTTTTGGACGGGAAGCCGGCGGGCGCATGACATACAACGCCGTGAAGGCGGCCGAGATCAGCCTCGCCAAGTCGCTGGCGCAGCAGCTCGCCTCGTCGCATATCCGCGTGAACAGCCTGTCGCCCGGGTCGATCCTGTTCGAGGGAGGCTCGTGGTGGCGCCGGCAGCAGGCCGATCCTGCCGGGATTGCCGAGTTCGTCAAGCGGGAGCTCCCGTTCGGCCGGTTCGGCTCGCCTCAGGAAGTGGGCGACGTGGTGGCGTTCCTCTGTTCGCCGCGCGCCGGCTGGATCAGCGGGACGTCGGTTGTCGTCGACGGCTGCCAGAGCCGCGCCTTTTAGGCCAGCACTGGGGCCAACACTGAGGCCGAAGACGCAGTCCCTGACCCCGCCTATAATCCCCACCGGGAGATTTGCCATGACCAGCCCGATCCATCTTCGCGCCATTCCAGCGCTCGTCGTTCTCGGTCTCGCGCTCCTCGCGCTGCCCGCGGAGGCGCAGCAGTGGACGCCGCCGAAAACCGCCGACGGTCAGCCCGACGTGCAGGGCATCTGGGAGGGCGGTCCCGGCACCGCGAACGCGGGCCACAGCCTCGAGGACGGGTGCTGCGACGCGGAGCACAGCAAGATGCAGGGGCGTGCCGCCAACAACCAGGGACTGCAGCAGAAGGTCATCGTCGATCCCGCCGACGGCAGGATTCCGTATCAGCCATGGGCCGAGGCGAAGCGCCGCGAGCATCTGATCAATCTCGAAGCGTCCACCGAGCTGGCGCACATCGAACCCGAAGATCGCTGCTCGCTGCAGGCCGTCCCGCGGAGCCAGCTGCGCGGGCCGATGCAGATCCTGCAGACGCCGGGTCAGGTCGTGATCACCTACGAGTGGATCCACGCGTTTCGCGTCATTACGCTCGGCGACAGGCCTCACGCGCCGAAAGGCTATGCCACCTGGCAGGGAGACTCGCGCGGCCGCTGGGAAGGCAACACGCTGGTCGTTGACGTGACGAACTTCCGGACGGACCCGGTGAACTACAACCGGCAGCCGTGGCTCGATTCGCACGGCACCTTCTACACCGATGCGCTGCACGTCGTGGAGCGCTGGACGTTCGTCGACGCGAACCGGATCGACTACGAGGCGCGTATTGAGGATCCGAAAGTGTTCACGCGCCCCTGGACGGTGAAGTTCCCGATCGTCCGGATGAAGGAGCGCGGGTACGAGTTCATCGAGGAAGCGTGCTGGGAAGGCGTGCGGGTGCAGAACCGCCTCGACGCCGGCCGCATTGCCGCGAAAGCCGGCAACGTCCGTCCGCACAGCCACGGCGAGCCATCAGGAGCCGTTCGATGATCAGGGATTTGATGATCGGAAGGTGCGCAGTCATCGTTGCCGCGGCGGTCGTGTGGTCGCTCGTGCCGGCGTCGGCTTCCGCACAAGGGCTTCCGCGCACCGCGGACGGGAAGCCCGACCTGTCGGGCATCTGGCAAGTCGTCAACAGCGCGGCGTTCAACATCCTTCCGCACGCGGCCGAGGCGGGCGTCCCTGCCGGGCTCGGCGTGGTCGACGGCAACGAGATTCCGTACACGCCGGCGGCCGCTGCGAAGCAGCGCGAGAACCTGGCGAAGCGCGCGACGCTCGACCCGGAGTCGCGGTGCTGGCTGCCGGGCGTGCCGCGCGCGACGTATCTCGGTCTCCCGTTCCAGATCGTCCAGACGCCGACCCAGATCGCGATGCTGTACGAGTACGCGCATGCGACGCGGAACATCTTCATGAATACGCCGCACCCCAAGGGACCGATTGAATGGTGGATGGGGGATTCGCGCGGCCGCTGGGACGGCGACACGCTGGTGATCGACGTCGTGCACTTCACGAACCAGACGTGGCTGGACCGCTCAGGCAACCATCACAGCGAGGAGCTGCACGTAGTCGAGCGGTACACGCCGATCGATCGTGACCACCTGATGTACGAGGTGACGCTCGAGGATCCGCAGACGTACACGCGGCCGTGGAAGATGAGCATGCCGCTCTACCGGCGCGTCGACCGCAACATGCAGCTGCTCGAGTACGAGTGCAACGTCTTTGACGAGGCGTTCCGCACCGGGCCGTTCGAACCCCAGTAGTTATTCGTGGGGCGAGCCTTGCCTGTCCCGAGCGCAGTCGAGGGGTCAGGCTCGCCTTTACGCAAAGAACCGGCGCGGAACGTCGACCATCATCGTCCGGATCGCCTGATCCGGAATCCCGATCGCCTTCAGCGCCGGCAGCGTCTTGCGCGTGACGAAGAGCATGCCGTCAGGGTTCTGCGCGAGCCGTCCCTTCTCATTGGCCGTCGGCTGCAGCGACATCCCGATCGAATGGTCGTTGCCGATCATCATGCGGTCGGCGAAGCCGGCGTCCACGAGCGCCTTGATCTGCATGTAGCGCTGGTCCCAGGTCAGGGCGGTGCTCTGCGGCGTGCCGGCCGGCGGGCCGCCACGCGGGACGTTGTCCATCCCGAGGTAGTACCCCCGCTTGACGAGCGCGAGCTGGTAGTCGGCCGGACTGTTGTCGGTGTGGCCGATGCACGCTTTCGCTGGCGTCAGCCCCTCGCTTTCGAACAGTTCCGCATGCTTCAGGCCGATCCGATCGAGCCCCGGCGAGTGCGTGGTGATGGGAACCCCGGTCGCCTTGCTGGCGCGGGCGGCCGCTCGAAGCGCCTTCTCCCCAAAGGCATCGACCATGTTGCCGGTGCCGACCTTGATGATGCCCGCCTTGATATCGGTGCCCTCGATGCCGCGCTGAATCTCGCGGACGAAGAAGTCGGCAAGCTCCTCGGCGGTCCGCGCCTGCATGGACCGCGACGGGTCGATCCAGTGCCCGGTCGCGGCGACGATCTGCATGCCGGACTTCCGCGAAATCTCCTCGAGCAGCCGGATGTCGCGTCCCAGATCGATGGTGGTGACATCGACAATCGTGTCGACGCCTTCGTCCTTCGCCTGCTTCAGCTGATCGACGGCCACCTTCACGAATTGCGCGCGCCCGCCGAAGAACTCGGGCCATGCCTGCCAGATGCCGGCCGAAGAGGCGGCGACATGCTCGTGTGACAGGGTGAACCCGAGCCTGGCCAGGTCAATCGGGCCACGCACCGTTTCCACACGTCCGGCCGCGCGCGTCGTCTGCGCCTCCAGCGGATGCGGCTTCAGCGCGGCGGCCACCGACAGGCCGGCAAGCATGTGTCCAAGCGCTTCGCGTCGATCCATAAGTTCCCCTGCCCTCATGTGGAGCGGACCGCGTCAGGTCCGCGAAAAAAGAAATGGTACACCGGGATTCCGGCAAGGACGATCCCGAGCGTGACACCGGTCCACAGCGGATCCGCGAGAAGTGCGTTGCCGACGAGATAGATCACGGCGCAGACAAACACCGCGGGAACGATGGGGTAGCCGGGCACGCGATAGGGACGCGGCAGGTCGGGCCGCAGCCGGCGGAGCCGATACAGTCCCGCGACGGCAAGGCCGAAGAACGGCCAGCTGGCGAGCACGAATGTATCGGCGAGTTGATCGAATGTTCGCGTCATCACGAACGCCACACCCAGCGCTGCCGCCAGCCCGATCGCGACGTGCGGCGTGGCGTAGCGCGGATGGACGCTCGCGATACGGCGAAAAAAGAGGCCGTCGGCGGCCATCGCAAAGAATATGCGCGGCGATGTCAGCGTCACTGAAATCAACGCGCCGAATGTCGAGACGGTGACGACGACGGAAATCAGCGCGGTCCCGAGCGAACCAAAGATCGCGCCCATCGTGTCTGCGGCAATCAGGGACGATTGCCCGATCTGATCGACCGGCGTCACGTAGAGATACGCGACGTTCGCGGCGAGGTAGATCGCGACGATCGCCAGCGTGCCTCCCACGATCGCGCGCGGCAGCGTGCGCTGCGGATCCCGCACTTCGCCGCCGACACCTGATACGTCCGTGACGCCGTCATACGCCCAGAGCACCGAGATCAACGCCAGGCCAAACAGCCCGGCGTCGACTGGGCTTGCGTCCGCGGTGAAGTTCGCGCTCGACGCGCCCGCCGAGCCGCCAAGCGCAAACGCGACGATGACCAGCACCACGAGGGCGCCGAACTTCGCAATTGTTGACACGCCGGCAAGTGCGGCGGCGAGTCGGACACCGCGAATGTTGACGGCTGCGGCAAAGAGAATGGCGCCCGCGGCGACATAATCCGTCGCTCGTCCATACGCGGCCGGGTCGAAGCCGAGCGACCGAAGCAGGTACTCCCCGAACACAGTGCTGATCGCGCCAAGCGACGAAGCGCGGATGAGGACGAGCTCCGCCCACCCCAGCAGAAACGCCGGCCGTCGTCCCCAGCTTTCCCGCAGATAGACGTACCACCCGCCTGTATGCGGAAGCGACGCGGCGAGCTCCGCAACGGACAGGGCGCCGCACAGTGAGATCGCGCCGCCCAGCACCCAGACCAGCAGCATCAGCTCCGGGTCGGGCACACGCGTCGCAATTGTTGCCGGCGTGCGGAAGATCCCCGAGCCGATCGTGACGCCGATGACGATGCCGACGGTGCTCCACAGGCCGAGACGGCGCGCGAGCTCAGCCTCCGGCGCATGCGCGGCGGTTTGCATGGGCGTAGGTTACCTGACGGGCTGACCTGAAGGTCAGCCCCTGCATCGTAGGGGCCGGCCTTACAGGCCGGCCCGCAAACAAGGAGGTCGATGTGGCGGTTGCGACGAAATGGGCGACGTGGTTACCGGTGGTGGCGGCCGGTGCGGTGGGCGCGTATGCGGTGATGCAGCGTCGAGGGCAGCGTTCGAACGGACGTGCGACTGGACGAGGCACGGGCATGCTTGCGGATATCGATTCCGATACGCGCCAGCAGCTCGGCGGCTCGAGCGGGGTGCACGTCGAGGAATCAGTGACGGTGAACCGTCCCGTCAGCGAAGTCTTCCGGTTCTGGCGGAACCTCGAGAATCTTCCGCAGTTCATGAACCATCTCGAGTCGGTCTCGGAGCGCGAGATGGGCATCTCGCACTGGGTGGCCAGAGGGCCGGCGGGCATGCGAATCGAGTGGGACGCGCGCATCATCAACGAGGTCGACAGCAAGCTCATTGGCTGGCAGTCGATCGAAGGATCCATGGTATCGACCGCCGGCTCCGTGAACTTCCGCGAGACGCCGCGGGGGACCGAAGTCCGCGTGCACCTCCAGTACAGCCCGCCCGCAGGCAAGGTTGGCGCGGCGATCGCGTGGCTCTTCGGCGAGGAGCCGAGCGTGCAGATCCGCGAGGACCTGCGGCGGTTCAAGCAGCTGATGGAGACCGGCGAGACGCACTAGATTCCACACACAGGCAGGGGGTTCGATGTGGACGGCAGTGCTCTATCTGCCGTCCAC
>CAMDNQ010000032.1 GCA_945903265.1 Candidatus Sulfopaludibacter sp. SbA3 | reverse complement strand
CGCCGTCGCGCAGCAGCGTGACCATGCCGCGCACCACGCCGTGATGCTTCATCAGGATGCCGAGGACGCGCTGCATGGACGACTTGAGGTTGAGCGTCCCCGACAGCGCCTGGCTCACTTCGAGGAGCGTCGAGAGCCGGCGGGCATCGCGTGTGGCCGTGTTGTCGCCGCTGAATTTCACGAGAGCCATACAGTCCTACATTTCCGGCATAACCGCCAGTGGGAGGCACAACGATGTGGGAGTTCGCGCGCGCCGCCCAAGGGGCTGCGCGGGGCTGAACCTGAACCGCTACGACGGATTTGTAGTAAACAAAGAATCACTGGACAACCTTGTAAGAATCGTCAGAACGCCCCTTCGAAAGTCTATAGGAATTGCGAAGGTTTTTCGTGCATCCGACACGAATGCAACACGCTTACCGCTGGCGCATGTCTTGCGGTGCCTCGCGCTATCGTGACGACCCTTCGCCGACTCGCCGCCCTCGCGCTGTGTGTCGCGGTGGTAACGCCCGCCGCAACGAGCGCCAAGCCCCATGACGATCGCCTCCGCACCCTCGACCAGCGCATCGAAGAACTCCTGCAGGAAGGGATCGCGCGCTCCGAAACGTTTCGCGGGCTCGTGCAGCGACTGACGGGAGGCGATGTCGTGGTGTATCTGCGGCACGAGGCGCTGCCGGCCGGCGTGCACGGGCGCCTCTCGTTCCTGACGGCGACCGCGGGCACGCGGTACGTCCTCGTCGCGCTCACGCCCGATCTCGACGCGCTCCGCGCGATCGTCGTCCTGGGACACGAGCTCCGGCACGCGGTCGAAGTGCTCGAGCAGCCCCAGATCGTCGACGAGCGCACGTTCGTCCAGGCGTACGAACAGGCCACCTACCGGCGCAGGCAGTTCGCCGACGGGCGCATGGGATTCGACACGGTCGCCGCCGTGCACGCGGGTCTCGATGTCTGGAAGGACCTGTCGCTCTCGCCGATCGAGGCGGCGGTGACCGGGACGCGCTAGAGAATGTAGCGGGAGAGATCCTCGTTGCGGACGATGTCCGCGAGCATCCGGTCGACGTACGCCTCGTCGATCGTGACGGCGTCGCGGATGCGCTCGGGGGCGTCGAACGAGATCTCGTCGAGGAGCCGCTCCATCACGGTGTGCAGCCGCCGCGCGCCGATGTTTTCGTTCAGGTCGTTGACCCGCGCCGCGAAGTCGGCGATCCGCTGCACGGCGCCCGGGGTGAATGTCAGCGCGACATCCTCGGTCCCGAGCAGCGCCGTGTACTGGTTCACCAGCGCGTTCCGCGGTTCCGTGAGGATGCGGACGAAGTCGTCTCGTGTCAGCGGCTCGAGCTCCACGCGGATCGGGAACCGCCCCTGCAGCTCGGGAATCAGGTCGGACGGCTTCGACACGTGGAACGCGCCGGCCGCGATGAACAGGATGTGATCGGTCTTCACCATCCCGTGCTTCGTGTTGACGGTCGTCCCTTCGACAATCGGCAGGATGTCGCGCTGGACGCCTTCGCGGCTGACGTCGGGGCCGCCGTGCCCGCCGCCGCCCATCGCATCGCGGCTCGCAATCTTGTCGATCTCGTCGATGAAGATGATGCCGGACTGCTCGACGCGCTGGACGGCCGTCTTCGCCACCGACTCCATGTCCACCAGCCGGCCCTGCTCCTCGGCGACCAGGTGCTCGAGCGCCTGGGGCACCTTCAGGTTCCGGGTCTTCGACCGCCCCTGGAACATGTTGCCCATCATGTCCTTCAGGTTCATGCCGATTTCCTCGACGGAGGTCCCGGCTATCACCTCGAAGTTGGGCATCGCGTTCTGCGGGACGTCGATCTCGACCACGCGATCGTCCAGGCGGCCGCCGCGCAGCTGTTCGCGCAGCCGCTCGCGCGTCCTGGTCGCCTGTTCGCGGATCGCCGCGTCGTCTCCCGCGGCCATCGGGCGGGTCGGCGGCAGCAGCAGGTCGAGCAGCCGCTCCTCCGCCCCGTGACGCGCCTTCTCGCGCACCTCGTCGGCCTTCTCCGCGCGGACCATGTCGACCGCCAGCTCCACGAGGTCGCGCACCATCGACTCGACGTCGCGGCCGACGTAGCCGACCTCGGTGAACTTGGAGGCCTCCACCTTCACGAACGGCGACTGCGCGAGCTTGGCAAGCCGCCGCGCAATCTCCGTCTTGCCGACGCCGGTTGGCCCGATCATCAGAATGTTCTTCGGCGTGACTTCGTCCGCAATCTCCTGCGGGAGCCGCTGCCGCCGGATCCGGTTCCGCAGCGCAATCGCGACGGCGCGCTTGGCCTTCGCCTGGCCGATCACGAACTTGTCGAGCTCGGCGACGATCTGCCGCGGCGTCAGTGTGTCGACGGCGGTGGCCGTCCGTTCGGGGAGGGAGATTGCCATGTTCCTGAAGTGCCTAATGTTCCTAAGGTTCCTAGAGTTCTTCGATCGTGAGATTGGTGTTCGTGTAGATGCAGATGTCGGCGGCGATCTTCATCGCCTCTTCCGCGATCTGACGGGCCGACAGCTGGCTGTGCCGGCTCAGCGCCCGCGCGGCCGCGAGCGCGTAGGCGCCGCCCGATCCCACCGCCACGATGCCGTCGTCCGGCTCGATGAGGTCGCCGGTGCCGGAGAGCAGGAAGATCGATGACGCATCGGCGACGATCATCATCGCTTCAAGGCGCCGGAGCATGCGATCGGTGCGCCAGTCGCGCGCCAGTTCGACCGCCGCCCGCCCCAGATTACCCCGGTACTGTTCGAGCTTCGACTCGAAGCGCGAGAAGAGCGCAAAGGAATCGGCCGCGGAGCCGGCGAAGCCGGCCAGGATCGAATCGTTGTAGAGGCGCCGGATCTTCTTCGCGCCATGCTTGATGACGGTATTGCCGAGGGTGACCTGGCCGTCGCTCGCAAGGCACGTCTTGTCGCCGTGCCTCACCGCCAGGATTGTCGTCGCGTGCATCTGGCCAGTATGCCTTAAGGGACGGAGGCCGGCCTGCGGAGGTGACATCGCGCACGGACACTCGCGAGCCGGACCGTGCGGGTTCGGGGAGATTCCAAACAAATTCCGAACAAAACGCGCGTGCGCAACTGGCAACGCTGTTGCTGAGATGCATTTCAAGGAGATCGCTCATGGCCCCCATCTATGTATTGCTGGTCGCGCTGTTCGTCGCGGCCCCCGCGACGACCTTCGCACAGGAAGGCGAAGCGGCACCCCGGGAAGCCGTCCCGCGCGGCAGCCGCCCGCAGGACGACAACCCGCGCACCGGTACCGCGATCCGGCGGAGCGCGCCGGCGCCGAATCCGCCGCGCGAGACCGCTCCGGCGCCTCGCGTCGAGAACCGCGGCGGCGCCGTTGAGCGCGATCGTGACGCCAGACGCGACGATCGGCGCGACGATCGCGGGCGCACCACGGTGATCGTTCCCGACCGGCGCCGGACGGTGATCGTGCAGCCGCCGAACGTGTACGGCTACTACGACCCGCGCCGCGTATATCCGTACGGGTACGGCGCATTTGGTCTCGGCTATTTCTATTACGACCCGTATCGCTGGTCAGGAGTCGACGCGTACCCGGGCTATGGGTACGGCGGCGGGCAGGGCGGCGGCTACAGCCAGCGTCCGTACAGCACGTTCGATATCGGAGAGCTGCGGCTCGACGTGTCGCCGCGCCACGCGCAGGTGTTTGTGGACGGCTACTACGCGGGCGTCGTGGACGATTTCGACGGCGCGTTCCAGGCGTTGAAGCTCACGTCCGGCGGCTACCGGATCGACATCTCGGCGCCCGGCTACGAGACGCTGACCTTCGACGTGCGGATCAATCCGGGGCAGGACGTCCGGTACAGAGGCATCCTGCGGCGGTTCTAACGCTTTCGCGTGAAGAAGTAGTAGAACGGAATACCCGCGAGGATAATCGCCGTCCCGATCAGGGTGCGGCCCGGGTCGCTGTAGAACGCGTTCACGACGATCGCCGCGCTCGCCAGGACGAAGATGGCCGGAGTGACCGGGTATCCGAGTGTCTTGAACGGGCGCGGCGCATCCGGATCCTGCGCCCGCAGGACGAACACCGCGGCGACCGCCAGTCCCAGGAACAACGTAATCGCGAAGCCGACGTAGTTGGCGAGCGCATCCAGGCTGCCGGTCAGCACCAGCAGAATCGCGAACGCCGCCTGCGCGCTGATCGACACCGCGGGCGTCTTGAACTTCGGGTGGATGTGCGCGGCGCTCTTGAAAAACGCGCCGTCCCTGGCCATCGCGAAGTAGACCCGCGGACCCGCGAACGTGAACGCGTTGATCCCGGCGGCCAGACTGACGATCGAGACGACGCCCATGATGTCGCCGGCCGTCATCCCCAGCAGGCGATCCGCGACGACGTCCAGCACGCTCCCCTGCACCGCGGCCAGCCCGCCGATCCCCAGCACGTAGATGAACAGCACGTTCATGAGGAGATAGATCACCGTCACGGCCACGGTCCCGAGCGCGAGCGCGAGCGGCACGTTCTTGCCGGGATTCCGGATCTCTTCGGCCATGTACGCGGCCGCGTTCCATCCCGAGTAGGTGAACATGATCGGAATCAGCGCAAACAGCCATCCGGCTGTCGTCACGGGGGCGACGGCATCCTGCAGGTTGCTGGTGGCCCCGGTCCCGAGCGTCAGGCCGAACGCAATGAATCCGACGAAGGCGGCGACCTTCAGCGCGGCCAGGATGTTGGTCACCGCGCGCCCGGGGCCGACGCCGACGATATGGACCAGTGCGGCGACGATGATCGCGGAACTTGCGACCAGGGTCTGGATCGACACCGTCACGGGCACGTACGGGACTGGCAGCACGAAGAACGGGGTGCTGTTCGCCGCGCCTGGAATGAAACGATCGAGATAGAACGTCAGCACGATCGCGCTGGCGGCCATGGCACCGGAGAAACCGGCGACGAAGGAGGTCCACCCGGTCAGGAACCCGGCCAGGCGTCCGTACGCGTCGCGCAGGTAGATATACTCGCCGCCCGCCCGCGGCCGCAGCGCCGCCAGCTCCGCGTAGGCCATCGCCCCGGCGAACGCGAGCAGCCCGCCGGCCAGCCACGTCGACAGGAACACCATCGCGCTCGGGACGGAGGCGGCAATCTGCGGTGGCAGGAACAGGATGCCGCCGCCAATGACGTTGGAAACAATGATGGCGGCGCCGTCGAAGGGGCCGAGCCGGCGTTCGAGGGTCTGCGCGTCCTGCGTGGTCGGAGTCACGCGGGGATTATGAGGGCGGGAAGTGAAAACTTGAAAGTGAAAAGTCGGAAGTTATTGGACCAGCAGGTGCCGTCCGACCGGAAACTCGCCCATCTCGACCCAGGGGCGCCGTCCGTGCTTGCCGAAGACCTTCACCGTGGCGTCGATGAACTGCTTGTTCTGGAGCATCTGGGCGCGTGCCTGAGCGCCGGTGTAGCCGAAACTGGAGCGAAGGACCATCGGCTTGGTGCTGGCGCCCGCCGGCAGCCCGGTGGTATCGATCGCGCGGACGAAGTGATCGCCCCACGACTGCTCCTCGCCGGTGCGGCGGAACACCGCGTTCAGCTGCACGCTGGCGATCTCTTCCTGCGAGATGTTCTGCAGTTCGAGGGAAATGCTGGGCACCAGCTTGTTCTGGCCGCCGACGATGCCGGCGTCATACCAGCCGGTCTTGGCATTGACGATTTTGAGGTCCGTCTGCACGTCGCGCGATTCGCACGAGGCGACGAGCGGTGCACACAGCAGGACCAGCGCGAGATGTCGTCTCATAGGCTGATTGTACTGAATGAGACACCGAACGGCGCCGCAGGTTCCCTACCGACTACCGCCTACTGACTACGGACTAGCTTAAAACTCCCCCGCCAGCACGCGCGCGCGCACCTGCTCGAGCGTAAGCGTGCCCGCCCGGAACGCGTGGATGTCGCTCCCCTTCACCCGCAGGACCACGGTCATCTGATCCCCGGGCATCAGCGGATCGGTCGGCGCGTTGTCGCGCGCGGCGACCGTCAGCCATTCATCCGCGCCCAGCACGAGCGCGCCGCTGTTCTCGATCATGGCGTCGACGAGGGAGGCGCGGACTTCCTGTGTGTAGGCCTCGCCCGGGTCGTTGAGCAAGGTCGCGTCGACCGGGATCGCCGGCGGCTGTGGCGTACCGACGGTCTGCGCGGCGACCGTGGCTGAGGCGCCCCCCTGAGCAGCCATCCGCTCGGGCGTCGTCGGGGACATCGTCGGATTCTGCATCTGCGGCGGCGCGACCTGACGCTGGACCCGCTGCAGGACGCGCTCGTATTCGGCGCGCGCCCGCGGGTCGTCGATCGCCTGCACGAACGCCCGCATCGCGGCGAGATCCCGCGCGAGCGCCATCGTCGTTTCGTTCATCGTGCGCAGCGACCAGGCGATGCTGCGCCGCAGCGACGGGACCTCGACGTCGAAGAAGACGCCGTAGCCGTCGAGCCGGAAGCCGCGCACCTGCGGGGCGCTTCCCTGCACCAGCGCATCGTCGGGCATCACCGCCCGCGCGCGGCGGCGCAGGTTGTCGACGCCCAGCTGCACGGCGCGCTCGAGCACGCCTTCCATCATGAAGATCCGCTGCCGCGCGCGGACCTGTTCGCTGTCTGGAGCCGCTGGCTTCGTCTGAGCGTAGCCATTACCGCTCGTGACAACGATTACGCCGACAACACCAACAATGAACCTGCGCACCTGTTGCACTCCTTCACCACCAACCACCAACCACCAACCGGTGGGCTACTGCCCCTGCGATACGCGCATCAGATAATTCAGCAGCTGCCGCTGCTCGCGGACTTCCGCGCTCGTGACGCCTTCCATCTGTCCGAAGTTGCGCTCGATCTGCGCCAGGTCGGCGCCGCGCTGCGAGTCGAAGTCGCGCATGATGTCGGCGGTGCGCAGCGCGAGCTCGCGCTGCTGCCGCTGCTCGCTTTCCTCGATCAGCGTGCGCACGCGCGCGAGCACCTGTGATTCAGATGCCGAGAGCGGGACCGAGGCCGGCGCCGACGCTGTAGCCGTACGCGCCTGGGCGATTTCGCGGCGGAGACGCTGCTCGAGCGCAGTCAGATCGGACGCAGAGACGGCGGCTGCGGCCGGTCCGGATGCGGTTGCTACAGCGGCGCCTGGCGCGGCCGGTGTGGTGCCCACCCCTCTGACAACACCGAGCGAGAGGCCCGCGCCGAAGATGACGACGGCCGCCGCGACCTGTGCCCAGGCCGGCATCGGCCGCGCGAACCAGGACGCCCGCGGCTGAGTGCCCTTCGTCGCGGCCTCCGGCGTGACGGCCGCCGGACGGGTGATGACGAACCCGAGGTCAGTTTCGGGCGGCACCCACGCCGTCAGCTGAACGCGCGTCGATTCGAGGGCGGCCACTTCCGCCGCGCACGCGACGCAGAGCGCCACATGCGACGCAATCGCGTCGCGTTCTCCGGGTTCGCACTCGTCGTACATGTACGCGACGAGCGCGCTGTTGTCTCCGCACTGGAATGTATTGCTCATGCTCGTTTCATCCCTCGACTTGCTCACTTCGCTTGGCTCGGGATGACCCTGAGCCATGTCGAAGGGTCACCACAGACGCCATCCGGCCCTGCTTCTCCAGATTCCGCCGAAGCACCGTTAATCCCTGATACAGCCGCGTCTTCACCGTGCTGAGCGGGCATCCCTGCAGCTCGGCGATCTCCTGGAACGTCATGCCGTGGTACTCCTTGAGGATGATCGCGGTCCGCTGTTCTTCAGGCAGCACCGCCATCGCCTCGGCCACGACGGCGCTCAGCTCTTTCCGCGCGACCAGGTCCTCAATTGATTCGACCGGATCCCGTAAGGCGATCCGCTCAATCGCCTCGGCGTCCTCCGGCATCTGCACGACCGGTGTGCGGCGCTGCCGCCGGATCCAGTCGCGACAGAGGTTCAAGGCGATCCGGTAGATCCACGATGAGAACTTCGCCTCGCCCTTGAACCCGGGCAGCGCTCTGAACGCGCGCAGGAAGGTGTCCTGGCACACGTCCCGCGCGTCCTCCTCGCGACCGATCACCCTGTACGCAAGGGCGTAGATCGGCCGCTCCCAACGGAGGATCAGCTGGTTGAAGCTGTCGACGTCGCCACCCCTCGAGCGGGCGACGAGGTCCTCATCGGTCCACGTCATCAAGCGGTATTCCGGTCCGGTTGTCAGATAAGACGGCAGGCGGGCGGCGGTGGCCTGCCCCCTTCCCATCATAGCGACGGACACGAGCTGTGCCATTTCCGCACACCCTGTCAGGACGGGAGGCGGAAGTGCTTACGCTAGCGCCTTTTAGAACCAAGAGCTAGAATGTGACGGTTTGCCCCTGAATCTCCCTACCGACGAAGTCTTCCTCACTACCGAAGAGGTGCTCGCGTACCTCCAGGTCAACCTCCGTACGGTGTACCGGCTCATTAAGGCCGGCAAGATCCCGGCGGTTCGAGTGGGGCGGCAGTGGCGATTCCGAAAGCGCGACATCGATGCGTGGCTCGATAGCCAGCGCACGCAGGGTGGCGGCGCCGCGCAGGCGTCGACGCCGCTTCGCAACGAGCATCCCCGCGTCCTCGTCGTGGATGACGAGGCGAGCATTCGCGACCTGCTGGCGAAGACATTGGCGCTCGCGGAGTACGAGGTGGACACCGCAGCCGACGCGTCGACCGCGCTCACGCGTGTCCGGGCCGCCGACTACGACCTGCTCATCGCCGATCTCCGCATGCCCGGCATGGACGGCCTGACGCTCATCCGCCAGGTCAAGAAGATCCGCGCCGAGCTGCCGGTCATCATCATCACCGGCTTCTCGAGCGAGGCGAGCGCCATCGAGGCGGTGAACCTCGGCGTGGCCGGATACCTGCGGAAGCCCTTCCGCGTGCCCGAAGTCCTCGCCGCCGCGGCGAAAGCGCTCGGAGCTCCCGCCGCGTAGCGTTGATCCAGCTTTCCGACCTCACCAAATCCTTCGGCGACCGCGTCCTCATCGATCACGTCACCTGGCAGATCGACGACGGGGATCGTGTCGGCCTCTGCGGGCCGAACGGCGCGGGCAAGACGACGCTCCTCAAGATGCTCGCCGGCTTCGACGAGCCGGACTCGGGCGGCGTGGTGCGGCCGTCGACACTGACCATCGGCTACCTCCCGCAGGACGGCCTGTCGCACTCGGGCCGGACGGTCTGGGAGGAGGCGGCCAGCGCGTTTCAGCCGCTGCTCGATCTGAAGACGGAGATGCACGAGATCGAGCATCGCCTGGGCGACGCGTCGGTGCCGCAGGCCGACCACGACGCCATGCTCGTGCGGTACAGCGACATCCAGGATCGGTTCCGGCTCGCCGAGGGCTACAACATCGATCTGCGGATTGCGACCGTGCTCCGCGGGCTCGGGTTCAGCCAGGACGACGCGCAGCGGCCGGCCGAGACGTTCTCGGGCGGGTGGCAGATGCGCATCGCGCTCGCCAAGCTCCTGCTCGGGCGGCCGAACCTGCTGCTGCTCGACGAACCGACCAACCATCTCGACCTCGAGGCGCGGAACTGGCTCGAGGAATATCTCGCCGCGTATCCGTACGCCGTGATCCTCGTCTCCCACGACCGCTACTTCCTCGACGCCGTCGTCACGCGCATCACCGACCTCAACCTGCGCAAGCTGACCGACTACGTCGGCAACTACAGCAAGTACGTCGAGCAGCGCGACGCGATGCTCGAGCGGCTGCGGCAGGCCAAGCGCGATCAGGACGAGGAAGTCGCGCGCGTGAAGATGTTCATCGATCGGTTCCGGTACCAGGCCACGAAGGCGGCGCAGGTCCAGAGCCGGATCAAGCTGCTCGACAAGGTCGTGCCGATCGAAGTGCCTCCCGAGCGCAAGCGGATTCATTTCACGTTTCCGGCGTGCGCGAAGAGCGGCCGCGCCGTCTTCGAGTTAGCGCATGTGCGCAAGGCGTACGGCGGGCTCGTGGTATTCGGCGATCTCAACCTGCATATCGAGCGGGGCGACCGCATCGCGCTCGTCGGCCCGAACGGCGCGGGCAAATCGACGCTGATGCGGATGCTGTCGGGGGAAGAGGAACCGGACAGCGGGACGCGCACCCTCGGCCATCAGGTCGTCATGGAGTACTTCGCGCAGGACGAAGCCACGCGGCTCGACCCGGCGCTCACCGTGTACGAGACGCTCGAGGCGGGATCGGCGCACGGGATGGTGCCTGCGATCCGCAATATTCTCGGCGGGTTTCTCTTCTCCGGAGACGATGTCTACAAGAAGGCGGGCGTGCTCTCGGGCGGCGAGCGGACGCGGCTCGCGGTCGCGCGGATGCTCCTGCGGCCGTCGAACACCCTCCTGCTCGACGAGCCGACCAACCATCTCGACCTCGATTCGAAAGACGTCCTCCTCGAGGCGCTCGAGGATTACGGCGGCACGCTGATCATCGTGTCGCACGATCGCTACTTCGTCGAGAAGCTCGCGACCAAGATCATCGAGATCGGCCACGGCGAAGCGGTCGTATACCCGGGCACGTACGCGGAGTTTCTGTGGCATAAGGATCACCCTGACGAGCAGCGGGGATCAGGGACCAGGGATCGGGGATCGGAAAAACCGAAAAAGACACCGATCCAGCCACAGCCGAAATCCCGAACTGCGACGCCCTCCTCCCCGATCCCCGATCCCGGATCCCGGGAGGTGCGGAAGCAGGCCGAAGCGGAGCGCAAGAAGAAGCAGCGTGCGGGCGAGGCGCTGCAGAAGCGCATCGCGGATCTCGAGGCGCGGATCGCGACGCGCGAGACCGAGGTGAAGGAGATCGAGGCGGCGATGGCCGCCGCCGGTTTCTATGACGACCGCGACGGCGCGAACAAGATGATCGGACGTCATCAGACGCTGATGTGGGAGGTCGGGGACCTGATGGCGCAGTGGGAGGCGCTGCAGGAACACGCCTCCGAGCAGCCCCCCGACTGAACCCCTGGCGCCGTCCCGAGCGTCGTCGAGAGGGCCTGAATCGTAACTTCGGCCCGGCTGGACGTCAGAAATTCGCGCTACACTTACAATCCTGTAATTGCAGGTGCTCTTCTAGCACCTGAGCTTTGGCGTCTTTGGGCCAATTCAGGCCAGTTTCGCCCTCATCTGCCCGGGCACATCCTTTGCAACCTGGACCATTTCGAATCGACTCCCGATGACCAAAACGCGCCGCCATCTTTCGCGACGGGCCCCCGACCCGAGACCCTCCCGTTCGACGACCACGCGCCCGCGTCGCGCGGTGGCGCGGCGCAGCGCCGTCGAAGCCGACGACACATTCTTCCGCCACATGGTCGGCGGCATGCGCAACGGCGTGCTCGCGTTCACGCGCGACGGCCGGCTGACGCTGATCAACGACGAGGCGTACACGATCTTCGACGTGGCGCAGCAGCCGGAAGATCTGGGACGGCCGGTTGCGGAAGTGCTGCAGGCCCATCCCGAGGTCGTGCGCGTGCTGCACACGGTGTTCGAAGTGCATCACCTGCCGAACCGCGCCGAGCTGCGGCTGCGGCCGTCTGGCCGGGTGATCGGCTACACCCTCGCTCTTGTCCGAGACGACTCGGGCCGCGTGATCGGCGCGTCGATGTTCTTCAAGGATCTGACGCGCGTGGAACAGCTCGAGGAGCGCGAGCGGCTGCGCGACCGCCTGGCCGCCCTCGGGGAGATGGCCGCCGCGATCGCGCACGAAGTGAAGAATCCGCTTGCGGGGATCGAGGTGATGGCGGGGCTCCTGCGCCGCAAGACCGTCGAGTCGCCGGAAGCGCAGAAGGTGCTGGCCGACATCATCAACGAGGCCAAGATGGCCAACAAGATCGTCCAGGAGGTGCTGGAATTCGTCCGGCCGATTCGCCTCCAGGTCGATCGCACGGCCGTCAGCGAAGCGGTCCGGTCGGCGGTGCAGCTGGCCGACACGAAGGTGAAGCGCGGCGACATCTACGTGGAGATGCAGATGCCGGAGACGCTGCCGCAGATCCATGGCGACCCGCACCAGCTGACGCAGCTGTTCACCAATCTGCTCACCAACGCCTACGAGGCGATGGAGGGGCGCGGGCGCGTGACGATCAGCGCCAGCGCCACGCGCATGGAAGACGGCGCGGCCGGACGGGACGCGGTGCTCGTCGAGTTCGCGGACGAGGGACCGGGGATGCCATCGGACGTCGCCGACCGCGTGTTCAGCCCGTTTTTCACGACCAAGGCGCAGGGCTCTGGGCTCGGGCTGGCGATCGTCCGGAAGATCGTCGATGCGCACGACGGCAGCATCGATATGCAGACCGCGCCGGGGCGCGGCACGAAAGTTCGCGTGACGCTGCCCGTTGTGGGCATTGACGGGTTCGTAAATTCGTAACATCGAGGACACAGCTATGGGCCGCATTCTTGTTGCAGACGACCACGATTCGCTCCGGCGCGGCCTCGCGCAGGCGCTCGGCGAAGCCGGACACGACATCGAGGAGGCGCCGAACGGCAACGCGGCCATCGAGAAACTCCACGAGGGCTACTTCGACGTCATCGTGAGCGATCTCAAGATGGGCGGCAGCAGCGGCCTCGACGTCCTGAAGACCGCGAAGACGCTGCACCCGTCGTGCGCGGTGATCCTGATGACCGCGTTCGGGTCGGTCTCGACCGCGGTCGAGGCCATGAAAGCCGGCGCCTTCGACTACGTGCAGAAGCCGTTCGAAGTCGAGGAGATGGAGGTCAAGATCGAGAAGGCGCTCGAGATGCGCCGGATGCAGCATCAGATCGACTACCTCCGCCACGCCCAGGGCGATATCTATGACTTCGACCGGTTGATCGGGTCGAGCGGCGCCCTCGAAAAGGTCCTCAGCGTCGTCCGCAAGGTGGCACGCAGCAATACGACCGTGCTGGTCCGCGGTGAGACGGGCACCGGCAAGGAACTGATCGCCGGAGCCATCCACCACAACTCGAACCGCTCGGCGCGCAACTTCATCAAGGTGAACTGCGCGGCGCTGCAGGAAAACCTCCTCGAGTCCGAGCTCTTCGGCCACGAGAAGGGCGCCTTCACGGGCGCCGACAAGCAGCGCATCGGCCGCTTCGAACAGGCGGACGGCGGCACGCTCTTCCTCGACGAAATCGGCGACATGAGTCCCAACACGCAGGCCAAGATCCTGCGCGTCCTCCAGGAGCACGAGTTCGAGCGGCTGGGCGGCACGCGGACGCTCAAGGTGGACGTGCGGCTGATTGCGGCGACCAACCGCGACCTGTCGACGATGGTCGAAACAGGCGCGTTCCGCGAGGACCTCTACTACCGGCTGAACGTCGTCACGATCGAGATGCCGCCGCTGCGCGAACGGAAGGAAGATGTGGCGGCGCTCGCCGGCTTTTTCATCCGGCGGTTCTCGGGCGAGCTGAAGAAGAAGATGGACGGCCTCGAGCCGGAAGCGCTGAAGCTCCTTATGCGGTACCACTGGCCGGGCAACATCCGCGAGCTGGAGAATGCGATCGAACGCGCCATGCTGCTGGCCGAAGGCTCGCAGATTGCGGTCGACGATCTCCGGCTGGGCGACACGGGCGCGCTGGGATCGCCGCGCGACACCTCGTCCATCGTCAAGATTCCGCCGACGGGGATTCCGCTCGAGGACATCGAGCGCCTGGCGGTCGTGGAAGCGCTGAAGATGTCGAACTGGGTGCAGAAAGACGCGGCGGAGCTGCTGTCGATCAGCCCGCGGGTCATGAACTACAAGATCAAGGTGCTCGGGATCGAGTTCCCGCGCGGGCGGCGCGCCGCGGCGCAGCAGGAGCTGGCGCGCGACGCACAGGCCCACGCGGCTGTGTAGGCCGCTTCGATCGAAGCGGCGGTCTAGGCGCGCACGACCTTCGCGGTCGTGACGATCTGGCCCGCGTGCCGGGCCGCGTGCTCGGCGGCGTGAAACAGCAATCCTCCGACCGTGGACGGCAGCTGGGCGCGCCCGACTAACCGGGGGGTGCCCAGCTCCCCATCCTTCGTCTCCCCGATCTGCTTCAGGGCACGGTCGACGGCCGCGTCCCACGCCTTCAGCAACTCCTCGGCGGTCGGCTGCGGCTCGGGCGGGGTTTTCTCGGCGGCCATGGCCGCCTTCTGCTGCTCGGTGAGTGCCGCTCCGCGCGCGTACGTCAGCAGGCGATCCGTGGAGCCGGCCATGTGCATCAGGTGAAATCCAATCGACGCGGCGCCGCCGGGCTGCGCCCAGAGCTGCGCGGCGCTGAGTCCCGCGAGCGGAGACACGACATCCTCCCGCGCGGCGATGAACGCGTGCGCGACCGGCTGCAGGGCATCAGAGATGCCTTCGACGGGACCGCGGAGCCAGGGTCCGGGTAGTTTCATGGGGTCGGGAGTCATTTTTTTACCGTTGCTGTTTCGCCCGCGGGTGCGCCTTCCGGTACACCTCGAGGAGCTGGGCCGCATTGACGTGCGTGTAGCGCTGCGTGGTTGAGAGCTCGACGTGCCCGAGCAGCTCCTGAATGGCGCGCAGGTCGGCGCCCTGCTGCAGGAGGTGCGTCGCGAATGAGTGACGGAGCGCATGCGGGCTGATCCCGAAGCGCGTGCTGCATCCCGAGACGTAGCGCGCCACGAGCCGCTGCACGCTCCTCCCCGTGAGCCTGCCTCCTCGCGAATTCACGAACAGCGGATCGTCTGTGCGTCCACGCGGTCTCTGGGATTTGGTCTTTGGGATTTGGGATTTGCTCAGACGAAGCAAGGCTCGGTCGGAGTACCAGGTTTTCAGCGCCTGCTGCGCACTTGTGTTGAACGGCACCAGCCGTTCCTTTCCGCCCTTCCCTGCCACGCGGACGATGCGCGCGGAGAGGTTCACGTCCTCGACATCCAGTGCGACGAGCTCGCTGAGACGGAGGCCGGACGCATAGAAGACCTCGAGGATGGCGCGGTCGCGTCGTCCGAGCGGCGTCGATCCATCCGGAGATTCGACGAGACGGGCCATTTCGTCCATCGAGAGATGCGCGGGCACCTTGATCTCGCGCTTCGGCGCCACCACCAGCGCCACCGGATCGCCCTCGATGATGCCTTCGCGCCGGAGGAACCGGCCGAAGCCGCGCAGCGCCGACAGCTTGCGCGCCACCGACGACCGCGATTGTCCCTGGCGGTACAGGTCGCCCATGAACGCGCGGATGACCGACAGGTCCATGTGGGCCGGCCGCAGCTTCGCCGACGGCTTCCCGGTATGAGCGGAGGCGAACGCGACGAACTGCGCGAGGTCGCTGCCGTACGCGGACACGGTGTGGGCGGATGTATTGCGATTGAGCTGCAGGTATTGAAGGTAGGCGCGGACGTAATCCTGCACGGGGTTGGGTCGACCTAAAGGTCGGCCCCTACATTAGCAGGGCTGTAGGGGCCGACCTTCAGGTCGGCCCGCATCCATTCATCGAGCGCCTGCAGCGCGCGCTCCGATGTGGCCGCCTTGCGATCCTTCTTCTTCGATCCGGCATCTGGCGCGGCAATGATGCCGAACGTGATGTTCGTCGGCTGATAGTTCGCCGGATTGGCATGCGCGACGTAATAGGCCAGCGCGCCAATCGCCGTCGTGCGCGGCGCCGCGCGCGGCGTGTCGCCCTTGACGAGGGCCGCGGCATTCCGGCCGGCGAGAAGACCCGACGCCGCCGATTCGACATACCCCTCGACGCCGGAAATCTGTCCCGCGAAGAAGAGATCGTCCCGCGTTTTCGTCTGCCACGTCTCGCGCAGCACCGTCGGGCCGTTGATGTAGGTGTTGCGGTGCACCATGCCGAAGCGG
This sequence comes from Candidatus Sulfopaludibacter sp. SbA3, assembly GCA_945903265.1. GTDB lineage: Bacteria > Acidobacteriota > Vicinamibacteria > Vicinamibacterales > UBA2999 > CAXNKG01. Next base: position 13,540 of record CAMDNQ010000032.1, on the reverse strand, counting down.
ACGAACTCGGCGTGCTCGAGCCCGGGAATCATTTTCAGGACGCGTGCCTGATCGCCCCACTTGATCTGGGTCTGGAAGCCCACGAGGCTGAAGTGGTCGCCGGCGATGTTGTCCTGACGCAGCTGCACCACGGCGTAGGGCGTGCGGCCCGTCCGTGGATCCGGCAGCCCGACGGGCTTCATCGGTCCGAAGCGCAGCGTCTCGCGGCCGCGGTGCGCCATCACTTCGATCGGCAGGCACCCTTCGAAGAACTTTTCCTTGTCGAAGTCGTGAACCGTCGCCGATTCGGCGGATGCCAGCGCGTCATAGAACGCGTCGTACTCGTCCTTGTTCATCGGACAGTTCAGGTAGTCCCCCTCGGACTCAGCACCCTGGGCCGCCGCGTCACCTGCGTCCGACCCTCTCAGGCTCCGATCCCAGCGTGACGCACGAAAGACTTTGTCGTAGTTGATGGTCTCCGCCAGCACGATCGGGCTGATCGCGTCGTAGAAATAGAGGTGTTCTCCGCCCACGAGCGCCGCGATGTCCCGTGACAGCGCGTCCGAGGTCAACGGACCCGTCGCGATGATGAGCGGGTAGGACGATGCGTCCCGCGGAACGGCCTGGAGCTCCTCGCGGACGACAGAGATTAGCGGATGCGACTGGACGGCGTCGGTCACCGCCTGCGAAAAGCGCTCGCGGTCGACGGCGAGCGCCGCGCCCGCGGGAACCCGGTTGGCATCGGCCGCCTGCATGATGAGCGATCCGAGCCGCCGCATCTCCTCCTTGAGCAGCCCCACCGCGTTATCCAGCTTGTCGCCGCGGAAGGAATTCGAGCAGACGAGCTCCGCCAGCCGATCGGTCTTGTGGACCGCGGTCGGACGGACCGGACGCATTTCGTGGATGACGGCGCGCACGCCGCGCGAGGCGGCCTGCCAGGCGGCCTCGGATCCGGCCAGCCCGCCGCCGATGATGTGGATCATGTCGGGCTTCGGGCCTCAGGCTTCGGGCGTCAGGCGCCCGCGGCCTTGCTGCGCGGAGCCCGCGGCTTCGTGGTCTTCGGAGCCGCGCGCCGGCGGCCGCCGCCCGCGCCACCCCGCTTGGCGGACGGAGCGGCATTGCGCCGCGCCTCCATCAGCTCCATGGCCTGTTCGAACGTCACCGACTCCGGGGCCGTGCCTTTGGGGATCGACGCGTTGACGTCGCCGTCGGTGACATACGGACCGTAGCGGCCCGCCAGCACCTTGATCGTTGCCTCGCCCTTCTTCAGCTCGTGAAGCGTCTTCTTCTGCGCTCCCTGCCGGCGGCGTGAGATTTTCGGCGCGCGAATCAGCTCCAGCGCCGCCTCAAACGCGATGTTGAAGACATCGTCTTCGGATTCGAGCGAGCGGAACTCGTCGTTGTGTTTGACGTACGGGCCGAACCGCCCGAAGTTCGTGGTGATCGGCTCGTTGTCGTCCGGATGCAGGCCAACGACGCGCGGAAGAGCGAGGAGCTTGAGCGCCTCCTCGATCGTGATCGTGGATTCGGTCATGCCCGACTGCAGCGACGCCCGCTTCGGCTTGGCCACGGCTTCCGCCTTGACGCCCTTTTTCTTCTTGGTCTTCGGCGGCGCGTCCGGCGTTTCGCCCAGCTGCACGTAGGCGCCGTAGCGGCCGTTCATCACGTACACGTTCTGCCCCGTCTCGGGATCGGCGCCAAGCGTCTTCGGCCCCTCGGCCTTCACGCGCACGAGCTCCAACGCGCGCTCCGCGCTGAGATCCGCCGGCGCGACATCCTCCGGCAGCGACGCCGTCCGCCCCGGACCGCCGTCTCCCAGCTGCACGAACGGGCCGAAGCGGCCGATGCGCACGCGCACGGTCTCGCCACCCACGCCGTCGGTGCCGAGGTCGAGCACGGGATAGTCGGCTTTCTCCGCGCCTTCGGCGACCGCGGGCAGGAGGCCGCGGTGCTTCTTGTCGCCGAAATAGAACTCCTTGAGGAACGCCCCCGACTCGCGTTCGCCGCGCGAAATCTCGTCGAGGTCGTCTTCCATGCCGGCGGTGAAATCGGTGTCGACGAAATCGCCGAAATGCTCGCGCAGCAGCCGGGTCACGGCGAACGCCGTAAAGCTCGGCACCAGCGCCTTGCCCTGGCGGAAGACGTAGCCGCGGCGCACGATCGTCGCAATCGTCGGCGCGTACGTCGACGGGCGGCCGATACCGAGCCGCTCGAGCTCCTTGATCAGCGACGCTTCCGTGAAGCGCGCGGGAGGCGTGGTCTCGTGACGTTTCGGTTCGGTCTTGACCAGCGTGATCGGCGTGCCGTCCAGATTGACGCTGTCCCCGACCTTCGCCTGCGGGAGGATCGCTTCCTGTTCCTCGAGCTCCGCCGCCGGATCGTCGCTGCCCTCGACGTACGCGCGGCGGAAGCCGGCGAATTCGATCGCCTTGCCGCTCGAGGTGAGCACCGCGGTCTCGTTGCCCTCGCCCTTTGCCGAAAACTCAATCGAGGTCCGCAGCACGCGCGCGTCCACCATCTGCGACGCCATGGTGCGCTTCCAGATCAGGTCGTAGATCTTCAGGTCGTCGGGATCGAGCGTGCCTTCGAGCTTGGACGGCGCGAGGCGGAAGTCGGTCGGACGAATCGCTTCGTGCGCTTCCTGCGCGTTCTTGACCTTCGTCTGGTACCGGCGCGGGCCGTCGTGGTACTCGGCGCCGAACATCTCGCCGATCACGCGGGTCGACTCCTGCAGCGCCTTGTCCGACAGCGTGGTCGAATCGGTTCGATGGTAGGTAATCAGGCCTTCCATCTCGCCGTCGCCGGTTTCGACGCCCTGAAACAGCCGCTGCGCCGCCTGCATCGTCCGCTCGGTCGAGAATCCCAGCTTGCGGCCGGCTTCCTGCGTCAGCGTCGACGTCGTGAAGGGCGGCGCGGGGCGCTCGACGCCAGGCTTCTGCTCGACCGATGTGATCGTCCAGGGGACGTTGCGGCGGATGGCCGCGACGAGAGCCTGCGAGGCCGCCTCATCGAGCAGGCGGACGTTCTCGCTCCGGAGCGCGCCGGTCTTCGCGTCGAAATCCTTGCCGCTCGCGATGCGCTGATCGTTGATGCGCGCGAGCGTCGCCGGGAACTCGCGACCCTCGCCTTTGAGCGTCGCCTCGAGATCCCAGTACTCGGCGGAATGAAATGCGCGGCGCTCTTCCTCGCGCTCGACGAGCAGCCGGACGGCCACGCTCTGAACGCGGCCCGCGCTGAGACCCGTCTGCACCTTCTTCCACAGCAGCGGCGAGAGCGTGTAGCCGTACAGCCGATCGAGGATGCGCCGGCTTTCCTGCGCCCGCACCAGGTTCTCGTTCAGATCGCCCGGATGATCGATCGCTTCCTTGACCGCATCCTCGGTGATTTCGTGGAAGACGACGCGGCGCACGGGCACCTTCGGCTTGAGCACCTGCATCAGGTGCCAGCTGATGGACTCGCCCTCGCGATCGGGGTCGGTCGCCAGCAGAATCTCGGAGGCTTCCTTGACCGCGGTCTTGAGGTGCGCGACCTGCTTCCGCTTGTCCATCGGGACAACGTAATAGGGCCGGAACTCGTTATCGACGTCGACGCCGAGCCGGCCCCACTCCTTCTCCTTGATCTCCTTCGGTACGTCGGCGGCCGATTCAGGGAGATCGCGGATGTGGCCGAAGCTCGCCTCCACGCGGTACTTGGAGCCGAGAAATCGGCCAAGCGTCTTCGCTTTGGCGGGCGATTCAACGATGATGAGCGGCTTTGCGGCCATGTATATAGGGGGTATAAGCGTTTTCACACTAACACGGTCGCGCCGACCGCATGAAACGGCCGCCGTCCACGCGCTGCACCAGTCCCTGCAGTTCGAGCTCGAGTAAACGCGGGAGCAGCCCGACGCCGTCGATCCCTGCGCTGGCGCTCAGCATCTCCAGCTCGTAGGCCTCGCCACCGCGCATCACGGCGAGGATCGGATCCGCGCAAGTCGTTTCGATCGAATCAGTTGGACCACCTGGCGCGGTTGCAGCCGATGGCGCATTCCATCCGAATTCCTCCAGGATATCGTCGGCCGTCTCCACGATCTTTGCGCCATCCCTGATGAGCGCATGCCCGCCCCGGTTCCGGCCGCTCAGCACGTTGCCGGGGACCGCCATGACGTCCCGTCCCTGATCGAGCGCGCACGCGGCGGTAATGAGCGAGCCGGACTTCTCGGACGCCTCGATGACGACGACCGCGCTGGAGAGACCGCTGATCACGCGGTTGCGCAGCGGGAAGTGAAATGGCAGCGGCGGAGTCCCCGGCGGAAACTCACTCGCCACCACGCCGCGCGTCTCGATGTCGCGCGCCAGCGCCGCGTGCTCACGCGGATACACCACATCCACGCCGCATCCGAGGACGGCGATCGTGCGTCCTCTGGCAACCGCGCCGCGGTGCGCCGCGGAGTCCACGCCGCGGGCGAGGCCGCTGACTACCACGACGCCGCGCGCGGCGAGATCCGCGCCGAGACGCGCCGCGATCTCGAGGGCCACAGCCGACGCACTGCGCGAGCCGACGATGGCGATGGCGGGACCAGCAAGGGCGTGGAGATCGCCGCGGCACCAGAGTACGGGAGGGACATCCGGAATCATGAGGAGCCCGGCCGGAAACCGCGGGTCGTTCCACGCGATGACGCCGATGCCGGCCGCCTCGGCGCGCAGGCGCACCTCGCGCGCCTCCGCGCGGCAGCGCGACGCCTGCTCGATGAGATGCGGGTCGCCGGCGAGCAGCCGTTCCGTCAGTCCGATGCGATGAAGATTGGGAGTAAGGGAGAGCGCGACGGCATCATCCAGCGTCATGCGTGTGCTCCGGGGCGTGATGCCCGGATACGCCGGCGGCCTGACCTCGCTGTCCTGATTATAGGCAGCCGAGTGGTGACATCACAACGACGCAGTGACGCTTTGCGAAAACGATCGGCTCCCGCTCGCGGCGATCATGGGCGGTTTGGGCCTGTTTCCCCTCGCTGGACGTGGTACATGCCTTGCTCAGCCGTACTAATCTATTGAACGTAAAGCGCTTGCGCCCCGCGTAAGCCAGTGACTATATTTGGGCCTCTCTTATGCGTCTTCTCCCGCTCTTCGTCCCACTCCTGCTGCTACTGGCCGCCCCGGCGGCGTTTGCTGACGCACGCGACGACGCACAGAAGCAGGTGGAGTTCGGCATTGCCGTGGCGCAGCGCGGGCTCTGGCGTGAGGCGATTTACCGCTGGGAACGGGCGACGAAGATCGACCCGACATACGCGGCTGCGCACAACAACCTGGCAATTGCCTACGAACACGAAGGCGAGCTCGACAAGGCGCGGACGGCGTACGAAAAGGCCATCGAGCTCGACCCGGAGAATTCGTTCATCAAACAGAATTACGAACTGTTCAAGGAAATCAATGACCGCACCAGTCGCCAGGATACTTAGTTGCGCTGCGGCGGTCCTGATGACCGCGGGGCTGACGGCCTGCACCAGCTACTACGAGATCCCCATCGAGACGCCGATCCGTCCGAAGCTGGACACCTCGGCGTTTCAGCGCGTGCTCGTGGCCGGCTTCATCTCCGGTGGGTCCGAGGATGTCGACGGCAACCTTGAAACCACCCGGCTGCTTCGCAGCCAGCTGCGCACCAAGTCGGAGCTGCGCGTCATTGATACCGACGTCCTCCCGCTGATGGACGCCGCAGTCGAGGATCGGCCCGTTGCCGACGCGCCGCCCGCAACGGACCCCGCCACCGGCGCCCCCGTGATCCGTGAGGACGCAGACCTCGAACATTACGAGCATCTCTTCGCAGACGTGGATTACTGGAAGCGGATCGGCGAGGAATACCAGCAGCCGCTCATCGTCACCGGCACCGTGATGTTCGCGCCGCAGGCGCGCTCCGGGATCGTGCAGCGCGACCAGGAGGTGTACGACTCCTTCGGCCGGCGCCGCGTCGTGCCGGTGCGGACCTACATGGAGCGGAAAGGCTTCGTCCTGAAGCCGCGCTTCATCTTCATCGACGGCCGGACGGGCACGATCCTGCACACCGAGAACTACCGGGAAGAGATTCTGTACAACGCCAACCAGACGTCTCCGGCGCTTTCGTCCTATTTCGAGCTGATGGACCGGCTGATTCCGAGCTTCCTGAGCACCCTGAGCAGCCAGCGCATCAAGGGCACCCGCATCCTTCTGCAGTAGCGCCCGATGGCGTGGCCTGACCCGGGTGGCTGCCAGGGCCCTTCCATTGGCAGCGGAGTCGGGGTAAGCTAAATCCTTTGCGCAGGCCTATTTCCGGCCTGCAGTGCCTCCCAGTGCGGCGCAAAGACAAGGACAAAGACGTGTACGCCATCATCCAGACCAACGGTCATCAGATGAAGGTGACCCCGGGCGCCGTGATCGAGGTCGACGGACCTCCGGGCGAAACGGGCTCACAAGTGACCTTCGACCAGGTCCTGCTCATCGAAAAGGACGCCGGCGAAGTGCTGGCCGGAGCGCCGTTCGTGGCCAATGCGAAAGTCGTCGGAGTAATCGACGGCGAGGCGCGCGGCCCGAAGATCCGGGTCTTCAAGAAGAAGCGCCGCAAGGGCTTCCGCAAGACCCGCGGCCACCGCAGCATGTTCACCCGCATACGCATCACGGACATCACCGTTTAGGCTTCGGGCTTCAGGCTCAGTTTCAGGAATACCGAGATGGCTACAAAAAAAGGACAGGGCAGCTCACGCAACGGCCGCGACAGCAACGCGCAGCGGCTCGGCGTCAAGCGTCATGACGGCAACGTCGTCACCGGGGGATCGATTCTCGTCCGGCAGAAGGGGCGCCGCTTCGAACCGGGATTGAACGTCGGTCTCGGCAAGGATCACACGCTCTTCGCGAAGGTTGACGGCAAGGTCCGCTTCGAGGACCACGGCCGGCACGGCCGCAAGATCTCGATCATTCCTGTTCAGTAGGCGACGCGCAGGCTCAAGCCTGCGCGCTACTCCAATCGTCTGTAGAGCGCGGGCTTCAGCCCGCGCGTCGCGAAGGCCGCACTCCCCGTATACTGAGATCTGATGTTCGTCGATGAGGTGGACATCCATGTCGTCGCCGGCGGCGGCGGCAACGGGTGCGTCAGTTTCCGCCGTGAGAAGTTCGTTCCGCGCGGCGGTCCCGACGGCGGGGACGGCGGCACGGGCGGCTCGGTCTATATCGTCGCGTCCCCCCGCAAGAACACGCTGATCGACTTCCGCTTCCATCCCGAGTTTGAGGTCAAGGCCGGCGAGGGGGGCATGGGGTCCAACCGGACCGGCTTCAGCACCGACGATCTGCACATTGAAGTCCCCATCGGCACGCTGATCTTCGAGAAAGTCCCGGATGGCGACCCCGAAGCCGACGCGAACGGGCTCAAGCTGGTTGCCGACCTCACCGAGGAAGGCCAGATGGCCCTCGTCGCAAAAGGCGGACGCGGTGGACGCGGCAATGCGCGCTTCGTCTCGTCAGTCAATCGGTCGCCGCGACGACGTGAGCCGGGTGAAAAAGGCGAAGAGCGGCACCTGCGCCTGCAGCTCAAACTGCTGGCCGATGTCGGCCTGGTAGGTTTCCCCAACGCCGGCAAGTCCACGCTGATCGCGCGCATCTCCGCGGCGCGGCCCAAAATCGCTGACTATCCGTTTACCACGCTCAGCCCGAATCTCGGCGTGGTGAAGCTGAGCGACGATCGCAGCTTCGTCGTGGCGGACGTGCCGGGACTGATCGAAGGCGCGCACGCTGGCCACGGGCTTGGCGATCGCTTTTTGCGCCACGTCGAGCGCACCAAGGTGCTCATCCACCTGGTTGACGTCTCCAGCGCGACGGGCCGCGATCCTGTGGAAGACTTCGACATCATCGTCAAGGAACTGCACCTGTTCAATCCGCACGTCGCCGCCAAGCCGCAGATCGTGACGGCCAACAAGATGGACGCGCTCGACGATCCGTCCCGCCTCGAGCGTCTCGAGAAACACGTCCGGGCCCTTGGCCTGCCCTTCCATCGCATCTCGGGTGTGACCGGCGAAGGCGTTGACGCGCTGCTCCAGGCGGCGTGGCGCCAGATCGCTGCCGTCCGCGACGCCGATGCCGAGCGGAAGAAGGCCGGGCAGGACGAAGGGGAATTCGCATCACGGGAGGCATGAGCAGGCGGCTTGGCGTGCTCGGCGGCACCTTCGATCCGGTGCACTTCGGGCATCTCGACGCGGCGGAGGCCGCGCGCCGGGCGCTGGACCTGACCGAGGTGCTCTTCGTCCCCGCGCACGACCCTCCGCACCGACCCGCCGACCCGCACGCGGCATCCGCCCACCGCTTTGCGATGGCAGCGCTGGCGATCAACGGCTGCCCCGCGTACCGCGTCTCGGATCTCGAGCTGACGCGCGGCGGCAATTCCTACACGGCTGACACGCTTCGCAGCCTGCATGCCGGGGGGTGGGACGCGTTGCAGATCTTCTTCATTCTCGGCGCCGACGCGTTTGCAGAAATTGCCACCTGGCACGAATTTCCAGCGGTCCTCGACTTCGCGCACTTCGCGGTCGTCGCGCGGCCAGGCGCGACACTCGAGCAGGCGGCCGCGCGCACGCCCGCGCTGCGGGGACGCATGCGTCAACCGCCGAACGCCGCCGGTTCAGGTCCAGACACGGGCATTATTCTCATCGAAGCGGTGACGCGCGACGTGTCGTCCACGTCCATCCGCGCGCATTTATACGCGGGACAGTCGATCGATCACCTGGTGCCTTCATCCGTTGCGCGGCACATCGCGGCGCATCATCTCTATAGAACGGGACGCGAATTGCATGGCGAGCACAAAGACATCCGGGGCACGTAAGAAGAAGACGGTGGCGCGCAAGGCGGCTCCCGCGCCGCGGGCCCCTCGGTCGTCCTCGGGACAGGCGAAACGGCTGCCGAAAAACGTTTCCGCGGCCGTTCAGGCGGTGCTCGACAAGAAGGCCCTCGACGTCGTGGTGCTCGATCTCCGCAAGGCGGCCGGGTTCACCGATTACTTCGTCATCTGCACCGGTGCGAGCGGGCGGCAGATTCAGGCGATTGCCGACGGAGTGAAGACCGCGCTGAAGACGGACCTGGGGGAGCGGCCTGTGCTGGCGGAGGGCGTCGAAAAGTCGCAATGGATCCTGCTCGACTACTTCGATTTCGTGGTGCACGTGTTCAGCCCCGAGTGCCGCGACTTCTACGCCCTCGAACGCCTCTGGGGGAACGCGGAGCGCCGCGTGATCTCCGACGCGCCGTCCGAGGCGCCTTCCTAAGCGCCTTTCACAGCGTCATTCACAGCGTCATTCACAGGGGCACTGAAGCGCTGCTCGCCGTCGCGCTCGCGCCGCAGTGCGCGGCGTGCGCCGCGGTCCTCCACGCACCCGGCGCCGGTCCCGTCTGCTCCGCCTGCTGGAGCCGTATCCGCCGCCTCTCCCCTCCTCTGTGCCGTACGTGCGGCGACCCTCTGGCCTCGTGGCGCGTCATCAGCGGCGCCCTTGCCCGGTGCGCGCGATGCCGCCGCCGGCCGCCGGCACTCACGATGGCGCGCGCCGCCGGAGAATACGAGGGTTCGCTGCGCGACGTCATTCATGCTTTCAAGTACGAAGGACGACGAGGCCTGGCCGCGCCTCTGGGACGCCTCGCAGCGTCCGAGGGAGCCGAGGACCTCGCGCGCGAGCTGGGCCTGCCGGTGGCGCATGTCCTGTGGCGGCGGCGGCTCACGGCCGCGCAGACGGGGCTGACTGCGTGGGCGCGCAGGCGCAACGTGCGCGGCGCGTTTGCCCTCTCGCCGCTCTGGCGGTGGCGGCGATCGGACCTCGCCGGCCGCGTCGTCGTGCTCGTGGACGACGTGCGGACGACCGGCGCAACGCTCAACGCGTGCGCGGACGTGTTACTCGAGGCGGGAGTGGGTGAAGTGCGGGCGCTGACGGTCGCCCGGGCGGCGCTGCCCTACAGCCGGGCCGACACGGCGGCGTAGACGTCCGCCGCCACGAGATCGCGTTCGCGATCGGCGTCGACCCGCACCCATCCGGCGGCGGCCTGGCGCAGGTAACTGTCGCGGACGCGCCCCAGGAGCGGCAGGTCCTGCTCGTACTTGTCGCGGCCGGACCGCTTCCGGCGGGCCGACACGTCAGGAAGAATGTCGAGCAGGATGGTGACATCCGGCTGCGGCAGGTAGCGCTGAATCGTCACGAGCCACTCGGGATCGAGCCCCTGTGCTTCGCCGTATGCGACGCTCGACGCCACGTAGCGGTCGCTCACGATGATCGTGCCCGCGGCGATCGCGTCGAGAATCTGCTGCTTCCACTCGTACCGGTTGGCGACGTACAGCAGCTGCATCACGTCCGGCGTGTACGGCCGTTCGCCGTGCAGCGCGCGATCGATCTCCCCGCCGATAACCGTCTCGTAATCAGGAAACGACAGCAGCTGCACCGTCCGGCCCTGCGCCTGGAGACGGTCGCGCAGCTGCTCGGCCTGCGTCTGCTTGCCGCTCTGATCGAGCCCCTCGAAGGCGACGAGCAGCCCCTTCACGGTTCGAGCGCGAGGACGTCGTCCATGGTCTGGCGGCGCCGGATGACCGACCACTGTCCGCCGTCGACGAGCACTTCGGCGGGCAGGAGGTGGCGGTTGTAATTGGAGGCCATGACCGAGCCGTAGGCGCCGGCGTCGAGGATGGCGACGAGGTCGTCCACTTCGAGAGGCGGCATCATGCGCTCGCGCGCGAAGACGTCGCTGCTTTCACAAATGGGTCCCACGATGTCCCAGGCCGATTCCGGTGCCGATCGCGGGCGCACCGGCACGATCTGGTGGAACGAGCCGTAGAGGGCCGGGCGAATCAGTTCCCCCATGCCCGCGTCGAGAACGGCGAATCGCCGGCCGTCGGGAAACTGCTTCGTGTCCACGATCCTGGCGACCAGCGCACCTGCGCGGCCGACGACCGACCGGCCCGGCTCCAGCACCACAGGAAGGCCGGCCCGCTGCAGTTCGGGGATCACCGCCGCAGCGTAGTCAGCGGGTGTGATCATCGGCCGCCGCTCGTACGGGATGCCCAGCCCGCCGCCGACATCGACATGCTCCAGCGGTATGCCGTCGCCGCGAAGCTGGATCGCCAGATCCGCCAGCGTCCTGGCGGCGTGGCGCAGCGGGTCAGCAGTCGTAATCTGCGATCCGATATGGACATGGACGCCGACGAATTTCAGCGCACCAATGGTCTTGCGCTCCCGGTAGATCCCTGGCGCATCCTGCAGCGCGACGCCAAACTTGTTGATCTTCAGCCCGGTGGAGATGTTCGGGTGGCTGCCGGCGTCGATATCGGGGTTCACGCGGAGCGCGACCCTCGCCTGCCGGCCCTGCGACGCCGCAATGGCGGCGATCCGATCGAGCTCGCCGGCCGACTCCGCGTTGATGACCCCGATGCCGTCGGCAATCGCCCCCGCCAGTTCGTCGCGCGACTTGCCGACACCGGTGAAGACGATCTCGCCTGGCGCGAATCCGGCGCGGCGCGCCACATCGATCTCGCCTCCGGAGTTGGCGTCGACGCGGCTGCCGAGCGATCGCAAGAGCCTGACGATCGCGAGCGTGGAGTTCGCCTTGAGCGCGTAATGAATGGCGTGCGGGTACGACGCGAAGGCCTCGTCAATCGCGCGGTACGCGAACCGGATCGTGTCCGCGCTGTAGATGTAGAGGGGAGTGCCGGCGCGTTCGACGATCGATTCGATGCTCACGTCGTCACACGCGAGCCCGCGGGAAGTGTGCGCGAACGATTGGTACACGAGCGTTCGCATGTTATCATGCGCCCATTGAGTGACAGTGCAGTTGCGCCAGCAACGTCAGTGCGATGAATCTGACCACTGATCGTGCTCAGGGTATCGCCATCGTTCGCGTCAACGAGACGCGTCTTACCTATCCCGTCCTCGCGGAATTCACCAGTACCGTCATCGCCCTCATCGACTCCGGCGATCGCGTCCTGCTCGATCTGACCTGCGTCACGTACGTCGACAGCGCCACGATCGGCTGTCTGATGGATCTCTATCGGCAGGCGGCAGCGGCCGGCGGGGGGCTCAAGCTGGCGGGGATTCAGAAGCGGGTCGAGACGATGATGACGATGACCGGGGCGGAAAGCGTCCTGGACATCCATGCCGACGAGCCGTCGGCGCTCAAAAGTTTCGGGATTTAGTTAGTTCGTCGCGCGGACGGCGCCCTTGACCGGCACCTTGCCGGGGACCGCCTCGGGCGCCGGCGCTTCCACGAGCGTCCATGCGTCCGTCTCGCCCATCACCTGCGCGGCAAACTCGGTGTGCAGCGCGTGGCCGCCGCGATGCGCGACCAGGTGTCCGATGATCGGATAGCCGACGAGCGCCATGTCCCCGATCACGTCGAGAATCTTGTGGCGCACGAATTCGTCGTCGAATCGCAGGGCGTTGTTCAGCACACCCGTTTCGCCGATGACGATGGCGTTTTCGAGCGACCCGCCGAGCGCCAGACCCTGCTGGCGCATCTTCTCGACGTCCTCCAGAAACGCGAACGTCCGCGCCGGCGCGATGTCTTCGACGAAGGAGTCTTCGGTGAGGCGGATGGTGCGCGACTGGTGGCGCAGCAGCGGATGGTCGAACGCGATGCTGTAGGTGATCTTGAAGTGATCCGACGGGTAGAGCGCGATGCGCTTGTCGCCGCGCGAGAGCGACATCGGCCGGAGCACCTTGAGGTAGCGGCGCGGCGCCTGCAGCGTCTTCACGCCCGCTTCCTGAATCAGGTAGATGAACGGCGCCGCACTGCCGTCCATGATCGGAACTTCTGGCGAATTGAGCTCGACGATGACGTTGTCGATTGCGAGGCTGACGAAGGCCGCGAGGAGGTGCTCGACGGTGTCCACGCGGACGGTGTCGCTCTGCGCGCCGCCCTGCGTGTCGCCGCGCAGGCCGGTCGCGAGATTGATGCCCCCGACGTGACTGATTTTGGCCGGCAGTTCGAGACCGCCCAGATCGGAGCGCCGGAACGTGATGCCCGTGTTCGCCAGGGCGGGCTTGAGCGAAAGCGTGACCTTCTTGCCCGAATGGAGCCCGATTCCCGCGCAGGAAATGGCTCGACGAAGTGTCCGTTGTGCGTGCATCAGGCTCCCAGGTAACCCTTCGGGGTTCTTCCCGAGGAAGCAATCAGGGTGCCGAGCTGTGCAATTCCTGCCGTGATGGCTAAGTGCTGTGGGATGTGGTGCTTACGGACGAGACATAACCAGGGGATCACTGGTTGTTGGCCCTATGTTGCAAGTGCGACACAGCGTTCATCGTGGCGACTGTGGCGAGTTTACCACAGTCGATCTTGTGGTCATGCCCCCAACAAAGGGCGAAGAAAGACGCCGGTTGCGGACTCCGGATTGGCTGCGACTTCCTCAGGCGTGCCCGACGCCACGACCTCCCCGCCACCCTCGCCCCCCTCGGGTCCCAGGTCGACGACGTAGTCCGCCGACCGGATCACGTCGAGGTTGTGTTCGATGACGACGACCGTGTTGCCCTGGTCCACGAGCTTGTTCAGCACGTCCAGCAGCTTCCGCGTGTCCTCGAAATGCAGACCCGTGGTCGGCTCGTCCA
>CAMDNQ010000031.1 GCA_945903265.1 Candidatus Sulfopaludibacter sp. SbA3 | reverse complement strand
GCCGCCCCCGTGATCATGTTCTTGATGTAGTCCGCGTGGCCCGGGCAGTCCACGTGCGCGTAGTGCCGGTTCGCCGTCGCATACTCCACGTGGCTCGACGCAATCGTCAGAATCTTGGTGTCGTCGCGCCGTCCCTGCGACTCGGAGGCTTTCGCCACCTGGTCATACGACACGAACTTCGCCCACCCCTTGTCCGCCGCCACCTTCGTCAGCGCCGCCGTCAGCGTCGTCTTGCCGTGGTCGATGTGTCCAATCGTCCCGACGTTGACGTGGGGTTTCGAACGATCAAATTTCTCTTTGGCCATTTGCGATGCTCCGTCGTCGTTATTTCGTGCCCTGAATGCGGGCTACCACTTCTTCGCTGACGTTCTGCGGCGCCTGTTCGTAGCGGTCGAAATGCATTGAATAGGTCGCGCGCCCCTGCGTGCGCGAACGTAAGTCCGTCGCGTAGCCGAACATTTCGGACAGCGGCACACGCGCGTTGACGATCTGCGTGCCGCCCCGATCTTCCTGCGACTGGATCCGGCCCCGCCGGCTGGCGAGGTCGCCCATCACGTCGCCCATGTAGTCCTTCGGGACGACGACTTCCACGCGCATCACCGGTTCGAGCAGGACCGGCTTCGCCTTCTTCGCGGCGTCCTGGAACGCCATCGAGCCGGCAATCTTGAACGCCATTTCCGAGGAGTCGACGTCGTGGTACGAGCCGTCGTAGAGGACGATCCGCACGTCATCAATCGGGTAGCCGGCAAGAATGCCGCGCGTGAGCGCTTCCTTGATGCCCTGGTCGATCGGCTTTATGAATTCCTTCGGAATCGAGCCCTGCGTGACTTCGTTCTCGAAGACGTAGCCCGTGCCGGGCTCGCCGGGGAACAGATGGATCTTGGCGTGGCCGTACTGACCGCGGCCGCCCGTCTGCTTCGCGTACTTCATCTCGCCGTCGGCGGGACGCGTCAGCGTCTCCTTGTAAGCGACCTGCGGCTTGCCGACACTCGCCTCGACGCCGAACTCGCGCTTCAGGCGGTCGACGATGATCTCGAGGTGCAGCTCGCCCATGCCGGCGATCACGACCTGCAAGGTCTGCTCGTCCGTCTTGACGCGGAACGTCGGATCCTCGGCCATCAGCTTCTGCAGCCCGACGCCGAGCTTTTCCTGGTCGCTCTTGGTCTTCGGCTCGATCGCGAGCGAGATGACCGGCTCCGGGAAGTCCATGGCTTCGAGCACGACCGGCTGCGACTCGTCGCAGAGCGTGTCGCCGGTGCTCATCTGCTTCAAGCCGACCGCCGCGGCGATGTCGCCGGCGTAGACTTCCTTGATTTCCTCACGCTTGTTGGCGTGCATCTTCAGGAGGCGCCCGACGCGCTCCGTGCGCTGCTTGGTCGCGTTATAGACCGACGAGCCTGACGTCAGCACGCCCGAGTACACGCGGATGAACGTCAACTGTCCGACGAAGGGGTCGGTCATCAGCTTGAACGCGAGCGCCGAAAACGGCGCGCTGTCAGACGCGGGACGCTCGATGAGCTTCTCTTCCTTCGAGTTGGGATCCAGACCGGTTATCGACGGCACGTCAAGGGGCGACGGCAGGTAGTCAACTACGGCGTCAAGCATCGGCTGCACGCCCTTGTTCTTGAAGGCCGAGCCGCAGATGACGACGACAAACGCCGTCTTTTCCTGGTAGACCGACTTGATCACGCGGTCGCGCAGCGCGGCCTTGATCTCGGCTTCGCTGATCTCCTCGCCGTGCAGGTACTTCTCGAGGAGCTTGTCGTCATGCTCGCTGACCTTTTCGATCAGCTTCTCGCGGTATTCCTTCGCTTCGGCCAGCATGTCCGCCGGAATCTCTTCGACGACGTACTCGGCGCCCATCGTCTCGTCCTTGTAGGTGATCGCCTTCATCTTGAGGAGGTCGATCACGCCGCGGAACTTGTCTTCGCTGCCGATGGGGAGCTGAATCGCGACAGGGTTGCTTCCGAGCTTGGTTTCGATCTGATCGAGCGTCATCTTGAAGTCCGCGCCGATGCGGTCCATCTTGTTGACGAAGCAGATCCGCGGCACGCGGTACTTGTCGGCCTGGCGCCAGACGGTCTCGGACTGCGGCTCGACACCCGACACGGCATCGAACACGGCGCACGCGCCGTCGAGGACGCGGAGCGACCGCTCGACTTCAGCCGTGAAGTCGACGTGACCCGGCGTGTCGATGATGTTGATGCGGATGTCGCGCCAGAAGCAGGTCGTCGCGGCCGACGTGATCGTGATGCCGCGCTCCTGTTCCTGTTCCATCCAGTCCATGACGGCCGTGCCCTCGTGCACTTCGCCAATCTTGTACGTGATCCCGGTGTAGAAGAGGATCCTCTCGGTGGTCGTCGTCTTCCCGGCATCAATGTGGGCCATGATGCCGATGTTCCGGGTCCGTTCCAGTGGTGTTTGACGCGGCATTTCTCTAAACCGTCTCTAGTCCTGAGGCTTCAGTCTCGTAATAAACGCGAACTTACCAGCGGTAGTGCGCGAACGCCTTGTTGGCTTCGGCCATCCGGTGCGTGTCTTCGCGCTTCTTCACCGCGCCACCGCGCAGGTTGGCCGCATCGAGCAGCTCGTTCGCCAGCTTCTCCTGCATCGTCTTGCCGTCGCCGCGCGAGCGCGCGAAGCTGACGAGCCAGCGGATGCTCAGCGACATGCGCCGGTTCGGATTCACTTCGACAGGCACCTGGTAGTTCGACCCGCCGACGCGGCGCGACTTCACTTCGAGCGCCGGCTTCACGTTCTCGAGGGCCTTCTTGAAGACCTTGAGCGGGTCGTCCTGGGTCTTTTCCTTGATGATGTCGAAGCTCTGATAGAGGATGCGCTCCGCGGTGCTCCGCTTGCCGTCGGACATCACCGTGTTGATGAACTTGCTGACCAGCGTGCTGTTGTAGAGCGGGTCGGCCGCAAGTTCGCGCTTCGGGATTTCTCGTCTGCGTGGCATCTGTCTTGTTCCTGGTTCCGAGTTCGCTTATGACTTCGGACGCTTGGCGCCGTATTTCGACCGGCCCTGCTTACGGCCCTGCACGCCAACGGCGTCGAGCGTTCCGCGGACAACGTGATAGCGGACACCCGGCAGATCCTTCACGCGGCCACCGCGGATCAGAACCAGCGAGTGCTCCTGGAGGTTGTGGCCGACGCCCGGGATGTAGGTCGTCACTTCGATGCCGTTGGTCAGCCGGACGCGCGCGACCTTGCGGAGCGCGGAGTTCGGCTTCTTCGGCGTCTGCGTGAAGACGCGCACGCAGACCCCACGCTTCTGCGGGCTGACCTGCAGAGCGGGACTCTTCGTCTTCGTGATGATCCTCTTGCGTCCCTGGCGAACAAGCTGACTGATAGTCGGCATAAGCCTCAATGCGTACAGGCGAAAAAGGGCGCCCGTCCGCTCGTCAAAAACAGCGCACACGGCCGCGAGCCATCCCGGCCGATGCGTCGTCCCAGGCCTGAAGTGCGACCGCCGTAAAGCCAGCGGCGTCGCATCTGGCGCCTGGAACCGAAAACCCTATCTGTGTGATCGCGGGAACAATTCGGCCTGTGCTGCCGGAATCGCCCGCTGGAAACTAACCGTCGGCTGCTTCCTGTGCGGTTGGGGCTAGATAGGGTGTCCTAGCCCCAATAGAACCTGACGAATATAACACGCGTCACCGGCCCCCGCAACCAGCGGCAAGCCGTCTGCGCCCTGTTTTGCCCTGTTTTTGGCGCTTTTTCAGAAGCGCTGTGACGCGCGGGCTAGAGGGTCTTTACCCTGGCCCCGTTGGGCGCTTCGAGGGCCTTCTGAAAGTCGCCCACCCTTGAATCCACCGGGTTCTCGACCCCCACCAGAATCTGCCCGTCGGTCACTTCCGGGTCGTACAACGTCTGTCCCTTGGACGGGAGCAACCCAGTCACCACGAGCGTAATGATGGTGGCCAGGATAGCGCCAAGCATCGTTAACTCGAAGATAATAATGAGGTTAGGCCACCATGCCCATGTAGGAAGGCCTCCCACGTTGATGGGCCAGGACATCTCGGTCACCCAGGACAGGCCGAACCCAATCGACATGCCGACGAGCCCGCCCAGGCAGGCAAACCACCACATGTACGTGGCCTTATCGATATGCCCGAACTCGAAGTCCTCCATCGGCTGAGCTGAGAGGATCGTGATTTCCCGGTCCGCCAGGCCCGCAGCCCGCAGCCGGTTGACCGCCTGTTGGGCCGACGCTCCACTCGGATAGAGCCCGTACACGGCTTTCATAGGTGCAGGTCCCCCAGCCGGTGTTCTTCGGTTGCGGGCGGGAGGAGTTCCGGCGAGGGATGCTCACCTGCCTTCAACTCCCAGATTGAAATGATGGGGACCACCTTTGCGAAGAGCACGTAGAGCAGCGCCATCGCCGCGAACGTCGAGCTCGCGACGATGATTTCCGGCGGGGTCGGCCTGTAGATTCCGTAGCTGTACGGCAGGTACTTATGCCCCAGGGCGGGCACGATGATGAGGAATCGCTCCAGCCACATGCCGATCACCACACCGATGGACGCAATGACGCAACCGGTGATGGTCCGGAAGCGCCTGATGCCCATCAGGATCAACGGCAGCACGAAGTTGCAGATCACCATCGTCCAGAACAGCGGCGCGAACGTGCCGCTCTGCGTCCGCCAGTAGACGGACATCTCCGCCGGTTCGTTCCCGTAATAGGTGACGAGCCGCTCGTTGAAGACGAAATACCCCCACAGCAGCGCCATCACGAGCATGAGCTTGCCGAGGTTCTCGAAGTGGAGCGGATGCAGATACGCCTCGAGATGGAGGAACTTCCGCAGCACCGCCATCGCGATGAGCAGGCCGGCGATACCACTGAAGATCGCGCCCGCGACGAAGTAGGGGCCGAAGATCGTCGTGTTCCACGTCGGCACCGGCGCCATCGAGAAGTCGAACGACACGATGGTGTGCACCGAGACCGCCACGGGGATGATCGCAATCGCCATGATCTGCATGGCGGTTTCAAGCCGGTGCCACTGCTTTGGCGTCCCGCGCCACCCCAGCGCGAGCGCCCCGTAAATCTTCCGGCGCAGCCCGGTCGACTTGTCCCGTACGATCGCGAAGTCCGGGATGATCGGCAGGTAGAGAAACAGCAGGCTCCCCGTCAGATAGGTGTTGATCGCAAAGAAATCCCAGACGAGCGGCGACCGGAAGTTTGGCCAGATCAGGCGTTCGCTCGGGTACGGGAACATCCAGAACGCCAGCCAGGGCCGGCCCAGATGGATGATCGGAAAGAGCGCGCCGATGATCAGCGCGAAGGCGGTGATCACTTCGGCGCACCGCGTGACGGGCCGGCGCCAGCCGGCGTTGACGAGCCGGAGAATCGCGGAAATGAGCGTTCCCGCGTGGCTGATGCCGATCCAGAACACGAAACTCGTGACGTAGAAGCCCCAGTACACGGGCCACCGGATGCCGGTGACGCCGTAGCCATTAACCGTCTGCGTGAACCACGTGGCGAGACCGAACAGGACGATGCCGCCGAAGATCGCGACGAGGAGATAGAACCGCCACGAGGTATTGAACAGCGGGTGCAGGAGGTCGCGATTGATCTGGCTCCCAGTCGGATGCGTCATGCTTCCTCTGTCAGCCTCGCGAGATACGTCACGGCCGGGCGGGTGCCGACATCCTCGAGCAGCTTGCTGCCGCGCGGCGATCGGGACAACCGCGACACTTCACTCTCCCGATCCTCGAGATCGCCAAACACCAGCGCCCGCGTCGAGCACGCCTGGACGCAGGCCGGCTGAATTTCACCGTCCCGTATCTCGCGCCCCTCAGTCTTCGCGGTCGTCTGTGTGCCGCGAATCCGCTGCACACAGAAGGTGCACTTCTCCATGACGCCCACTTCGCGCAGCGAGACGTCGGGATTGAGCTGCAGCTGCAGCGGCTTCTCCCATGACGGATTGAAGAAGTCGAAGAACCGCGCGTTATAGGGGCACGCATTGGCACAGTAGCGCGTCCCGATACAGCGGTTGTAGACCTGCGCGTTCAGCCCGTCTTCGGTGTGGTGGCTCGCATAGGTCGGGCAGACCGGCTCGCACGGCGCGTTGCCGCACTGCTGGCACATGGTCGGCCGGAACTTCAGCTTGACGTCGGGGAAGTCACCCTCCCAGTACCGTTCGACTCGTATCCAGTGCTTCGCACGGCCACGGGACGCCTGCTCGGGGCCTACGGTGGAAATGTTGTTTTCCGCGTGGCAGGCCACCACACAGCCGCCGCAGCCGTTGCAGCGATCGAGGTCCGCCGCCATTCCCCATCGCGCCATCAGCGGTGCTCCTGTTCGAGGTGTTCGCGGATGCCGCCGGCAAAGAGCACCAGCGAGCCGTCGGGCGGTCCGATGCGCGTGACGCGAACGCGGGTCGCCGCCCAGGCGAGCGCCCCGGTCGCCGCTTCGGTCACTGGCGCAAGGATTTCTGCCGGATTCGCGCCCCGGCCGGTCGCGTAGCGGGTAAACATCGTGTGTCCCTGCCCCATCGGCATGGCAATCACGTCGGGCGCGATACCGGGGCTGATGACCGCCCCCGCGCGCACGCTGCCGTGTCCCGACGCCACTTCGAGCACGTCGCCGTCGCTGATGCCCATGTTCGCGGCCGTCGTCGGATTGATCTCGACCCAGCTGCTCCACATCGCCGATGTCAGCGGGTCCGGCATCTCCTGGAGCCACGGCAGATGTGCCGTCGAGCCGTCGCCGAACGGTACCGAGGGATACGGCAGGAAATGGAAGGGAAACTGCTTCGCGTCGCCGTCGAACCGCGGCGCCTCGAAGGCGTATGTCGCGCCGTCGGCTACCGCCTGCGCCTGCCGGGCAAGGCCTGCGGGAAGGACGCCTGACCAGAGGCCCTTTGTCTGGGCATCGGTCCACGCGTCGACGTCGGGAGTCGTGGACGGCAAAGTCGCGAACGACGCACCCAGCATCTCGTCGAACGTCTGCCACGCGGCCCCGAGCGGCCGCTGGAGGCCGCGCCCGATCTCGAGGAGCACGTCGGGCGTGGCGCGAGTCGCATAGAGCGGACGCATGACCGGAGCCGCCACGCTGGCCACCGCCGCCGCGACGCCCGACTCCGGCACAGCCTCCACCCACGACTCAAGAAACGAATGGTCCGGAAGGATGATGTCGGCGAGGGCGCTCGTTTCGTCGAGGAAGCTGCCGAAACTGACGATGTACGGGACTTTCTCCAGCGCCTCGCGCACGCGCCACGCCCGCGGCGTGGTGAAGACCGGGTTCACGCCGTCGACAAACGCGACCTGCGGAACCGCGGCGCCCGAAAGCGCGTCCGCGGCCAGCATCTGCAGCGGCGTGGCCGGCTGTGCGGCCGGACTGAATTTGAGCGCGCTTCCGGTGTTGAACTGAGGCGTAAACGACAGGCCACCCGGCTGGTCGACGCTGCCGACCAGCGCGTTCAGCGCGTTCACCGCCATCGCCGTAAACAGTCCGTTGGAATGCGCGAGGGCTGCTCCTCCCGCAATGGCGACCGCCGGCCGAAGCTCGGCAAACTGACGCGCAAGCCGATCGACCCGCGCCGCCGGCACGCCGGTCAGCTCTTCCACCCGCTGCGGCGTGTAGTCGGAGAGCCCGGCGCCCCACCCAGCCACCATCGAACCTGCACGGCCGGCTGCGGCCGCCGGCTGCAGGCTCGCAGCCATGATGACGTGCGCGAGGCCCAGCGCGAGGACGCCTTCGGTTCCCGGGCGGGCCGGCACCCATTCGTCAGCGCTGGCGCCGGTCTGCGACATCCGCGCCTCGACCTGCGCGAAACTTCCGCGAATGCCCGGCCGGCCGCGTCGCATGTCTCCGTATGCCGCGCTCTGAGCCACCGGCGAATTCCAGGTACCAAGGAAGTCGGCGCCGAAACTGAGAACGAACCGCGCGTTGGCGAGATCGACCGTCGGCAACTGATCGCGTCCGAAGCTGACGGCATTCGCTCGCCGCAGGACGTCGTCGCCAAACAGCTCGAATGAGATGGGCGAGCCGCCAAAATGACCGGCAAACTGCTGGATGAGCGCCGAGCGGTGGCCGGCGCCCACACGCGACAGAAACGCCACGGCGCGAGGATTGGCCGCATCGACGCCGTTCAGCCGTGAGACGACCTCCGCGAGGGCGTCCTCCCACGAAATGGCTTCGTACTGCCCGGTCCCGCGGTCGCCACTCCGCTTGAGGGGCTGGGTGATCCGATCCGGGTGATACGTGACCTGAATGGCCGCGTGGCCGCGCGCGCACAGGCCCCCGCGATTGACAGGATGCGCCGGCGCGCCTTCGAGCTTCTTCGCGGCGGCGATCCGCTTGATCCCGGCCTGTCCGTCCCGGGTCACTTCGGCGTCGGCGTCCATGACCCGCACCGTGAGGCCGCATCCGGCGGCGCACAACGGGCAGATGCTCGGCTTCCAGACGGCAACGCCAGGAACAATGTCCTCGTCCGGCAGGAAGCGGATGAACTGATTTTCAGGGTTGCCGCAGCTGGCGAGCGCGGCGCTGGTGCCGGAGACCGCCGTGAGCTTGATGAAGGAACGGCGATCCATCGGCTTTAGAAGTGACAGGTAAGGCAGTCGATCGACGCCTTACGCTCGTTGTGGCAGTTCACACAAAACCCCATCGTGTGGTCGACGTTACGCTCAGCGACGGTGCCTTCCGCAACATTGCCGTGGCAGGTTGCACATTCGACCTTGGCGCGGATGTGTGGCGAGTGATTGAAGCGGACATGGTCGTCGGCGGAAAACCCGTACACCCGCTGCCATGCCAGATCGAGCCCCTTGTCACGGAGCGCCGCCATCTGCTGAATGCGCGGCCGGTCGGTCGCGATGGCGTCGTGGCAGATCATGCAGGTCCGCAGCCCCGGTATGCCTGCAGCCGGGCCTTTGTCGACGCCGTCGTGGCAGAACGCGCACTCGACGCCCTTCCCCGCGTGAATATTGTGCGGAAAGTCGAGCGGCTGCTCGTAGACGGGGCGGCGGTTCATGAAGTCGTCCATCGCGGCCGCCATCGTCGGCCTGGCCGTCGTGAACACGCCGGTCTGCTGACCGGGGAGCGCGGGTAAGGTGCTCGTCGTCGACGACTGCGGAATGGCGGCCGGCTGAATGTACTGACAGGCCACACCGGTAGCCAGCGCCATGAGACACACGGCGGCTACGACGAGGAAGCGTGTATGCGCGCTCAGGTGAATGGTCCCCGGAATCAGCGCGCCGCCGGTTTCGGACCCAGACTACGCAGGTAGTTGACGATGTTCCACATGTCGGCGTCCGGCATCTTGCCCTTGAAGCCGATCATGGCGGTCTTCGTGGGGGTTCCGGTGGCGATCAGGTGAAAAATCTCGCCGTCGGTCGAGCCATGGGTCCAGGTGGCGTCCACGAGGCTCGGCGGATTTGAATCTTTCGGCGCGAGCGGTCCGTTTCCCTTGGCATCCACGCCATGGCAAAACGCGCAGTATTTCTTATAAGCGCCCGCACCGGCCGTTACCGATGCTGGAGTTGCAGCCACCGGGTTCTTGACCGCTCGAGCTGCGGCGTTGCCCCCCGCTGCGGGCTTTGCAGCCGGCGTCTGGGCATAAGCCGTGAATGCGAGGAGCATCACGGCGCTCGCGATGAATCCGCTTATCACTTGCATGGGTACAACGATTTTTACATACGCCAGACGGCTCACGCAACCGCTGATCGCGTTGATCGCGCTCTCGGGGGCCTCCTGCACCACGCCGCCCGTCCAGACAACGCCGACCGGAACCATCGTGCTTGCGGTCGCGACATGGAACCTGGATGCGGGCCGCGGCGACCTCGCGCGCTTCGTTGCCGATCTCGAAAGCGGGCAATTGACGCCAGGTCCTGCTCACGATGTCGTCCTCCTGCTCCAGGAATTTGTTCAGGGACGGTCAGCTCAAGTGGACAAGCTCACGGCCGCCCGCGGATGGGCGTTTGCGTTCGAACCCGTACGCGCCGACGGCGGTCGGACGACCGGCAACGCCATCGTGTCGAGCCGCCCGCTCGCGAATGCGCGCGCTATTCCTCTCCCGCGCGAGCGACAGCCCCGCGCCGCTGTGACAGGCACCATCGACCTTGCGGGAGAACGAATGTTCGTGGTGTCCGCCCACCTGGAAAACCGCGCCGGGAGCTGGCGCGCGCTCTTCAGTGATCTCGCCAGGCGCCGTCAGGCGGAAGCGCTCATTGAGGCGCTGCCAGAAGACGGGTTCGGCGTACTGGGAGGCGACTTCAATGCCTGGCTGGGGCGGCAGGAGCCCGCCTGGAAGGTGCTATTGGAGCGATTCGATGACACGCCTGGTGTGATGCGAACCGCCACCTTCCGCGATCGTCTGGTCCTGGACCATCTGCTGTTCGATTTGCCCCCCGGCTGGCAGGCGGTCACGTCGGTCGCTCGGGATCAATACGGCTCGGACCATCACCCGGTCGTCGCCGCGATCAGTGTGTCAGCGCGTGGAGCACGACGTTGATGCCGAAGGCATAGCCGGCGGGAGAGAACTGAAAGAAGAAGCCCGGGTCTTCACCCTCGCGCTCCCATGAGTCCGCGACGTCGGTGTTGTGGGTCATCAGCACGATAATGCGGCCAGAATGGTCGCGGATGACGCGCAGATGCGCCTCGGCACTGTCGTCGCCGCGCTCTGACGTGCTCCGGCCGCCGACACCCCGCCAGAACTGGATGTTCGTGATCTGCGGGACCGCCTCCACCTCGAACTGGCTCCGCAGCACGGGATCGCCGTGCGCTACATCCTCGATTGGATACTCCGATGGCGGCAGCACCTTGCCGATCTCCGTAGACCATTGGCGCCATGCCGGGGTGCCCCAGAAGTCGTCGACCCAGAGAAATCCGCCTTTGAGCAGATACAGCCGGAGCCGATCGACTTCCTCCGTGCTGAAGCCGAGCGATCCGACGTCGGATGCCATGGTGATGGGACAATTGAACAAGGCGTCGTCGGTGAGACGTACGACAAAGTGATTGGGCTGACCGGTGTCGCGGCGGCTGACGCGGGTCTTCGTCAGCTCTGACAGACGGGTCGTGAGATTGATTTCCGCGAATGGGTAATCGGTCTGCCAGCCGATGCCCATCGGTTCCACCCGGACGCTCCGATACGCGATGCGGCAGACCACAAAGCCGGCATCGGGCATCTGGACCGGAGCGAAGCGCGCCCCCAGGCTCCCCTCGCGGAAGCGGCCCTGCGCGAAGGCCGCCACCCCGGCGAGCACCAGCAGGAACGCGAGGGCACCCGCCAAGCCAAGCGCGACGCGCGCCAGCTTCATCGTTTTGAGTGTATCGCTGGATTGTGCGGTAGAGCTGTCAAATAATGGAGCGTGACTCAATCGAACGGCGCCGGTCCGCTCTCCGGCCTCACGGTCCTCGATCTCAGCCGCGTCCTGTCGGGGCCCTACTGCACGATGCAGCTGGCCGACATGGGCGCCCGCGTCATCAAAATCGAGCGCCCGGGCGCGGGGGACGACACGCGGGCCTGGGGACCGCCATTCGTTCACGGCGAGAGCGCGTATTTCCTGAGCATCAACCGGAACAAGGAAAGCGTCACGCTCAACTTCAAAGACCCCGAGGGGCGGAAGCTGCTCGACGAGCTCATTGCACGCGCGGACATCCTGGTGGAAAACTTCCGGCCCGGGACGATGGACGATATGGGGCTCGGGTACGCAGCACTTCACGCCAAACATCCGCGATTGATCTACACCTCGATCTCCGGATTCGGGCACACGGGCCCGTCGCGTGAGCGCGCAGGCTACGACGCGGTGCTGCAGGGCGAGGCGGGCATCATGAGCATCACCGGACCAGCCGAAGGCAGCGGCTATAAGGTGGGTGTGGCAATTGCCGACATTGCGTCTGGACTGTTCGCCGCGCAAGGGACGCTGCTGGCGCTGTACTCGCGGGAAAAGACAGGTGTTGGGCAGCACGTCGACGTCGCGATGCTGGACTCGGTCGCGGCGCTGCTGACGTATCAGGCGGGAATCTATTTCGCCACGGGGGAAGCGCCGAAACGCGCGGGCAATGCGCATCCGACCGTGGCGCCGTACGAAACCTTCCGCGCGAAGGACGGCGACGTCATCCTGGCGGCCGGCAATGACGCGCTCTGGAAAAAATTCTGCAAGGTGGCAAAGCTCGAGGCGCATGTGGCGGACCCGCGGTTCGCGACCAATCGCGAACGGGTACGCAATTACGCCGCGCTGCGCCCGATCGTCGCCGAGGCATTTCTCACGAAAACACGGGCGGAGTGGCTCACGCTGCTGAA
This sequence comes from Candidatus Sulfopaludibacter sp. SbA3, assembly GCA_945903265.1. Taxonomy (GTDB): domain Bacteria; phylum Acidobacteriota; class Vicinamibacteria; order Vicinamibacterales; family UBA2999; genus CAXNKG01. The sequence goes on along the minus strand of CAMDNQ010000031.1, from coordinate 17,466 downwards.
CGATGCGGGGATTCCGGCCGGGCCGGTGCGCGACCTCCACGAAGTACTGACCGATGAACAGCTCCTCGCCCGCGATATGGTGCACACGCTGCAGCATTCCGTCGCCGGCCCGGTCCAGGTGCTTGGCGTGCCGGTGAAATTGTCGGACACCGCAGGCTCGGTTCGGACGGCGCCGCCCGCGCTCGGTGAGCATACCGAGCAGGTTCTGACAGGTGATCTGGGCGTGTCCGCCGCGAAAATTACGGAGCTGCGGGCCGCGGGGGTCCTGTGAACAGCGCGGCCACATCCGGCTTGACGACCTTCCCTACCGCGTTCCGCGGCAGCGCGTCCAGCGTACGAAGCAGCCGCGGCACCTTGTAGGGCGCCAGCCGATCCTTCGCCCACTGCTGGAGCTCCGGCAGCGCCAGTGTCGCGTCCGGACGAAGTTCGACTGCGGCCGCGACCTTCTCACCCCACTCCTGATCCGCGACACCCACGACCGCACATTCGCCGATAGCCGGATGCATCCGCAGGACTTCCTCGATTTCCAGGGCGGACACCTTGAACCCGCCGGTTTTGATGATGTCTACGGAACTGCGGCCGAGCAGCCGAAACGCTCCGTTCTCCCTGACGGCCGTGTCCCCGGTGCGGAACCAACCGTCGCGAAAACCGGCCTTCGTCTCCTCCGGCCGTTTCCAGTACTCGAGAAACACCAGCGGGCCACGCGTCTCGATTTCTCCCGGCGCGCCATCGGGAACCGCGGCGCCCCATTCATCGACCAGCCGCACATCGACGCCTGGCATCGGGGTCCCCACAAAGCCGGGCCGTCGTTCGCCGTGGAGCGGATTCGACAGAATCATGCCGGTTTCGGTCATCCCGTAACGCTCGAGGAGCGTATGACCGCTGATCTCACGCCAGCGGGCGAGCGTCTGCACCGGAAGGGCCGCCGACCCGCACATCATCAGCCGGGCCAGGCGCGCCCCCGCGGACCATGCCTGCTGGGTGGCGGGCGGCGCCTGATCCCAGGCCGCAATCAACCGGTGATAGATCGTCGGGACGGCCGTGAATACGGTGATCTCGCCCGATCCGAACCGCTCCCACACGGTGGCCGCGTCGAAGGCCGGCAGGATTTCGCACGTGGCATGCACCGCAAGCGGAGCGAGCAATCCGTTCATGATGCCGTGCGCGTGGTGGAGCGGCAGCGACAACAGCATGCGATCGTTCGGACGCCATTCCCACGCCTCCACCATCGCGCCAATCTCCGCGCCCAGGATTGCGTGCGTGGTCACGACGCCCTTCGGGCGGCCGGTGGTCCCGCTGGTGTAGACGATCATGGCGCGCCGCGGCGCCCCCACGTGCGGCAGGTCGTCGCGGGTCGGGTGCGCGAGCACCTCGACAGAGGTCATGAACCGGGTGCCCAAGGTCTGTGCGATAGGCATCAGAAGGGCACGTGACTCCGGCGCGCCGATGACGACCGTGGCTCCGGCATCGCGCAGCACGTACTCGAGCTCAGGGGCCGGATGCGACAGCGCCAGCGGAACGGCAATCCCGCCGGCACGCCAGATGCCGCGCTGCACGGCCGTGTACTCGAATCCAGGCGGGATGAAAAACGCCACCCGTGCCTCGCTCAGATCGCTCACTGAGCCCAGCAGCGCGCCGGCGACCGCGCGCGACGCCCGATCCAGATCCGCGTACGTGTGCGTGCCATCCGGCGTGACGACCGCCACGCGATCCTGGTTCATACTAGCCAGCTATGCCGCTCATTGACCCGGGCACGAAAGCGCCCGCATTCGCATTGAAGGACCAGCACGGAGAGACGCATCGGCTGTCGGACTACGCCGGCCGATCCGTCATCCTGTACTTCTATCCCAAGGACGATACACCAGGCTGCACGCAGGAATCGTGTGAGTTCCAGGCTGCGCTGCCGAAATTGAAACGGCGAGAGGCCGCGGTGCTCGGCGTCAGCATTCTCGACGAAAAGAGCAAGGCGAAGTTCGCCGACAAACACGGCCTGACGTTTCCGCTGCTGGCCGACGCGGATCACGAGGTCGCGGAAAAATATGGCGTCTGGCAGAAGAAGTCGCGGTACGGTCGCTCCTATATGGGCATCGTCCGCACGACGTATCTGATTGGGCCGGACGGGAAGGTCGCGCAGCGGTGGGACAACGTGAAAGTCGACGGCCACGTCGACGCCGCGCTCGACGCGCTCGTCTGACCCGGGACCGCTAGTTGCTGGCGGGCGCGTCGCCGCGCTTCAGGCGGTCACGCGCCTTTTCCACGTCGCGGTGAAACACGAAGAGCCGGTCCGCATTGCCGTCCGGATCGGCGAAATTGAATTGCCGCCCCTTCGGCAGCCGCACGCGCAGGTTCTTCTCGAGATAGTCCACCTGGAATGTTTCCAGTGCCGTGAGGGGCGTGGCGAATGCGTCTCCCTTGTTGGATGTCTCGTAACGCATGCCCGTGGGCGTCGCGATCAGTTTTCCGCGACACGACCCGACCCCGTGACGGTGGACGACGTCGATGGCCGAGTCCAGCCTGACCTCGCGGAACCGGATCAGCATGTCGCTCGGCCCGACCGTGACCTCGATTGGCATCGCGATGCTCTCGAAGCCCTCCGCCGAGACATTCAACTGGTGGGTGCCTGGCGTGAGATTGTCGGCGGTGACGGGCGCGGCGCCGACGAACTGGCGGTCGATGAACACCTGCGCGCCCGGAACATCCGCCTCGATTCGAAGCGCCCCGAATTCCGCCGCGGCTGCCGGTGCGGTGTCGGCGGTAGGCGGCGCAACATCCGCGTTGGGCTGCGTGGGTGCGTCAGCGTCCCCACCGGACGCATCGCCGCGCACAGGCGGCGGAGCGGCGGCTGCCCGGGGCGCGGCGCGAGGGGCGGCTGCGGGCTGATCGGTCGCGGCCTCTTCGGCCGGCTGTGGCGTACGGACGATGAGGATGATCACCGCGACGGCCACAACGCAGCACGCCGCGACGGCAACGAGTAACACGCGTCGATTCACGCGGGAAATACTACCGCAGCCGGCGCGCTGCCAGCGATGCGAGCGCGGCGCCGGCGGCGACACCCGACACGAGTACGGCGATCGTGTCGATCAGGCGAAGCCCCTGCGAGAACGCCACGACTCCGGCTGCCGCAGCAGCCAGCACAAGGAAGGGCACGGCGCGCATGGACCGTCCCAGTCTATGCCCGACGCGACCGGCGGAGCGTGATCCCGCTCACGACGATCTGCGCCACCATCGCCAGCACGAGCGCCCAGCCGAGGCCCAGCGGCACCATGGTGAGCGCCAGCATGAACGCAAACGACCCGAACCCGATGATCGAGCGGGTGAACCCCCGAACGAAGGCGATGGTCGGACTGCTCCCGTGCTGCGCGTGGGTAAACGCCGTGATGATCGTCGAGAGCACCGGAAACGCATTCAACAGGCCGCTCAACGTCGGCCCCAGTTCGTCTGCAACCGCGGTCAGCACCAGGACCAGCGTGGCCGTCGCGAGCAGCCGGAGCGCAAGGTCGCCTCGTGGGCTGCCAACTGGCACGACCTGGCCCGCTAGTGCCGGCAGAAGCCGTGGCCCAGCGAGTGACGCGGCGACGAGGCCGGCGAGGCTCACGGGCAGCGATGGATCGATCGCATAGAGCGCCGCCGTCACCAGCGCAAAGATCACCCACCCCGCCAGCAGACAGACGTACCAGGGCGCGCGCATCGACAGTCGCGCATACGTCAGCGCGAACGCCACGGTACCAATCAGGCCCGTGAGCGTCGCATGGGCTGCGCGGGCGCCGAAGTCCGTGCCTTGTTCGATCGACATGAACACGACAACCGGACCCGCCACCACCGGCATACCGGACAGCCAGCCGCCGATGGCAGGTCCCCATCGACGGACCGAGAGCGTCACCGCCCCGACCAGCGCCGGGGCCACAAGCAGTTTCAGCAGGAGGAGCATGAATTAGAACAAGTCCGTCCAGGTGTACAGCGGAGAGATGAACTCGGTACTCACGACAGGCCTGGACGAATCTGCCGGCAGCCGACCGGCGGCGTCCTCACGCTGCGCGTCCGGCCAGCGATGTCCCCGCGGGTCAGCATGCGTGGGCGAATCGAGCACGGGCAGGTAGAACGTCTCGAGGATGCGGTTCTCGCGCCACGCTCGCTCAGTATCCCCCGCCTCCCAGAATTCGTCGCGCCGGCCGACATGCCAGAGCCCCTCGCTCAGGTACTGGTCTTCCCGTGACACGCGGCGCTGGACGAGCGGCGGGCTGCTGCGCCATCGAACGGCCCGGTCGCGTGACGCGTCGATCAGCTCGCCTCTGGTGAATCGCGAGCGGAATGTTCCGATCTCCTCGTCGGCAACGTCGTGTCCCATGTGGACCGTGTGAAAAAACACGGCAAACACCAGCAGCGCGGCGCCAGCCCATCGTCCCATCCGCGCAGGCGATCCGTTCCGGAGTGGCGCGAGCGGAGGCGGCCAGACACCGGCCGCAAAGAGGACCCCGCACCCGGCCGCAAGACAGTTGATCCCGACGTCGCGGACATCCCCGGCGCGAATGGGAATGAGCCACTGGTACCACTCGTCAACCGAACCGGCGATGGACGCGGCAAGCAGCGGAAGGGCGAGCACCGACCAGTCGCCGACACGATGCCACGCCCGGTAGAACAACGCCGCCAGGACGCCGTACTCGATGAAATGAAACGTCTCGGTGAAGATCGGCTGCATCCCACGGTAGTAGGCGTAGGCGATGCCCAGTCCGAGCGCCAGCAGCGCATAACGCGGCCATCGATGCTCGCGGATCACCCACAGAGCAGCCGCCAGCGCGAGTAACGCAGGAATGACCGTCGCCGACAGGATGATTCGTTCGGAGTCGCTCGGCCATCGGGTGTCGATGGCGCTGAAGGCCTGCTGCGCGAAAGGAGCGGAAAGGACGATGGCCACAGCCATCGTCCAGGCCGTCAGCAACGTCCTACTGCTGCGCGCTGGTGGTGGACCGTGGGGCCCCCGGTTCGATGCGCAGGATTGCCCCGTTCGGATTGGCATCGGTCGCGAGGTACAGGTATCCGTCCGGTCCCTGGCGGACGTCGCGGATGCGCTGTTTCAGCTCGTGGATGAGCACTTCACGGCCGCGAACCCCGCCCGGCGCGAACACGACGCGGTGCACCTTGGAGACCGGACAGGCCTCCCAGAAACAAGTCGCCCTTCCAGCCGGGGAGACGGTCGCCCGTGTAGAAGACCATGCCTGACAGCGCGATCGACGGAACCCAGACGGTGACCGGCTGCTCCATGCCCTCGCGGTACCACACCTGCGTAATGGGCTCGCCGGCATATTCCCGTCCCAGCGTCACGACGGGCCACCCGTAGTTCTTTCCTGCCTGGACGAGATTCAGCTCGTCGCCGCCCTGCGGCCCGTGTTCGGTTTCCCACAGCTGGCCGGTCGTCGGATGAAACGCGAGGCCCTGCAGGTTGCGGTGACCGTAGCTGTAGATCTCGGGACGGAACCCGGCGCGTCCGATGAACGGGTTGTCCATCGGCACCGTCCCATCGTCGCGAAGGCGCAGAATCTTTCCTGCGTGGTGTGTCGTGTCCTGTGCGCGTGTGCGATCGTTCCGCTCCCCGACCGTCATGTAGAGCATGCCGTCGGGGCCGAAGGCGAGCTTTCCGCCAAAGTGCAGCGCGCCCTTGCTCCAGGCGTCGGCCACGAACAGGTCTTTCACTTCGGTGAGCGCCTTGCCGTCAAAGCGGCCACGCGCGAGCGCCGTGGTGTTTCCCTGCTCCCCGGCTTTTGAATACGTCAGATAGAGATAGCGGTTCTCCGCGAAGCGCGGATGGAGCGCGACCTCCAGGAGGCCGCCCTGCTGCATCGCGACGACCTGCGGCGTGCCGGGAACGGCCTGTGGGTCGAGGGTCCCGTTGCGGACGATCCGCAGGCGCCCGACCTTCTCGGTGATGAGCATGTCCCCGTTCGGCAGGAACGCCATGCTCCAGGGCGCGGCCAGTCCCCGCACGTAGGGCACCACGCGGATCGGCTGCGCGATGGTCTGGAATTCGCGCGGCGCGTCCGGCGCCGGCAGCGGAGTGACGAACGGATAGGGCCCCTGAGCAACGCCGACGACCGTCGATGCCAACGCGATCGCAACAACAGACCAGAATGCGCGCATGCGTCCTCCTTGCAACGCGAAAGTATACCAGCCGTACAGAGCAACGCCGGGGGCATCGCACCCCCGGCGTCCTTGTGCATCCCGCTTCGTCCGATGCTAGTGAATAACGATACTTCCGCTGTTGGTGGGCTGCGTGGCCACCGCGTAGTCGTCGCCCGCGGTCGGATTATTGTCGTAGATGACTTCGGTCGTCGCTTTGTCCCAGATCTTGATCCGGAACCGGTGGACACGATCGCCTGCCCGGCGACCGTCAACGACGCTGACGACGAACCCGTAGTCGCCTTCCCCGTTTATCGTCCCCGAGCCCGCATATAGCGCCCACGCGCCCGACACGACAAGCCAGTCATAACTCGAACTGTCGAACTTCATGCGCGTATCGCGTTGGAACTGGAACTGCGTCTGTCCTGCCGTGCCATTGGCGCGGTTCCGCGCATTCAAGCCGAAGTTCGCGCGTCCCGCCAGCGACGGATCCGGGACGTAGCCGCCGGCAGGTGAATTGAGCCAGCCGCCGGCCGTGACGAACCCGGGGCCACCATAGACCACGACGTAGCTGAAGGTAGACGTCGAGGTGCCGGTGTCGTCATCGACGACCGTCATCGTCAGCGTGTAGACACCAGCCGCGGCGTAGCCATGGCTGGCCGTGCAACTGCCACCCGACACCGTTCCAGCGGTCGTCGCGCCGTCACCCCACCCGACGCTGCACGTGTGGGTGTCGAGAACGCCCGGATCGGTAATCACAGCTGAGGCCGACACCAATGCGCCAACCAGCTGCGGCGGCGCTGGTGCGGAAATGGCTCCCAGGACGGGCGCCAGGTTGTTGACGACGATCGTCGTATCGTCCGAACCAGCGCCGCCATCGTCATCCACGACGAAGGCGGCCACCGTCATCGTGTCCGAAGGCGCACTTGTGGGACTGTCGTCCAAGTACTGATGCGTCGCGGTAAACGGACCGGATGCGCCCGCGCCGAACGCCAGCGTTTCGACGGAGCCGTCGCCCCATGCGATCGTGACCGTGTGGGTGTCGAGAACGCCGGGATCCCCAATCGCTCCGCTCAATGTGGCGACACCACCCTCATCCACAGACGCCGGATTCAGGAGGATGGCGGGAGCCGCATTCCGAACGGTCACGCCAACCTGGCGAGTGGCCGTGCCATTGTCCTTATCAGTCACGGTCACGCTAATCGTGTAGATACCGTTCTCGGCATACGTGTGCACGAGCGGAAACGACCCGGTCCCGAGGCCGCTGCCGCACGTGCTGGGCAACGTACCGGTGAGGGACGTCGTGGTGCCATCCCCATAATCGATGAACACGCCATAGGGCGCATCCAGAGCACCGGCAGGGTCGTGGAAGGACCCGCAGCTGGTGAACGAGCTGCCCTCCAAGGCAAAGAGGCCGGCTGGCGGACTCGGGAGGAACACGGTCGGTGACACATTCCTGACGTCAATCAAGGCGGTATCCACGATCCGATGGCCGCCCGGGCCGTCGGTTACTTCCACCTGCACAAGCGCGATGGACGGACCGTCGTTGTCGCGGTAGCTGATCGACGGGCCCGTCGTTCCTCCAAGCCCTGTGGCCAGCGTGCCGTCGCCATCAAGGAGCGTCCAAGAATACGTCAGCGGATCGTGATCGGGATCCGAAGCGTTCACCTGCAGCTGGAACAGTCGCGTTTCATCGATTACGAAAGGAGCCGGCGCAAACGGATCCGCGGGATTGGCCCTTCCAACAATGGAAATGACGGGTGGCCTATTCGGCAGATTGACTGAAATCTCGAGTGACGCGCCGCACCACACGTCGATCTCCGCCGGCGTCAGCAGTTCCGCGAGCCCGCTGGCCGACGACACCGACACTGTGTAATGGCCACTCGGGATGAACGGCAGGGTGAACGTGCCCATTCCAATCCGCGTAAAAGTTTGTCCCGTGACGGTGTTCGTAAGCACGACAGTTACGGGCGTGCTCGGCGCGGTGACGCTGACCGTCGCCGTGCCTTCGCCGTACGACTGCCAGGTCAGATAGAGGCCGCTATCGACAGGCACGGAGTCGAGACGTTCCACCTCGTGGTGCCGGTTCGTTTCAATCGAAAGGGACCATAGTCCCGCCATCGCGTATGGCGCCGTCACAGTCACGTCGAACCCGTCGCTGGTCCAGTTCGACCCATCCCACGTCGGCACAGCACCGGTACCCGTCTGCGTATCCGCGACAACATCGTTCGGATCGCGAAGGACGATCGTCCACGTCGGCGCGCCCAGATTCACCGGGCTCACACTGGTCTCCCCCGCCACTCGCAGCTGGGGTCGTTCGGTGCCGTTTGCGGCCACGTACCAGACCACGCCCTCCGGCGCCGGCTCGAAGTGCTCGGGCGTAGGCATGTTCATCCCCGCCTGAGTGGCGCCGTGGAACTCGAATCGATAGTGGTGCGCGGTCGGCGTGGGGCTGGGCGGCGGCATCAGCGTCACCCGGACCTGATAGATCTCCCCCGCCGTCGTCGGCACGCTGTGGACCGCCGAGATTTCCAGCGGACCGCCGGTGGGCATCGCCTGCACCCACGAATCGAGCACGGAAACCCCGTCTGGCGCGATGATCTCGAACTGCATGTTTCCCTGTTCGGCAGGATTGACCGAGAGGGTCACGGCGTTGACATCGAGACTCGCGCCGTTCGCCATCACGTACCAGTTGTGTTCTCCCGGGATGTTCATGATGCGCGGCGTGCAGATGCAGGCCGCGGGATCAGGGAGGGGCTGGACGTAGGTGAAGGGCGGAGGCACGGCCTCCTCTGTGGTTGTCGGCGGCCCGAGCACATACTGGCCCAGGATCGAGCTGTTCAACGAACCATGGATCAGGCCTGTGGGCGAGGAGTCCAGGAGCTTGCCATTGACGCCAGAACCCGGCAGTTCGAAGGTCGTCCCGGGAGGATTCGCGTAGCCGGCGCGAGCCGACGCACCGCCCAGGCCGTTCACTCCGCCGCTCGCCTCGCCTGTCTCCCACTGGACCTTGTCATAGTTGAAGACGATGTTGAAGTTCTTCGGCGAGACATCGGAGCGGTCCACGATGAGCAACTGGAAGTTGTTCAACTTGTCGGCGCGGCCGTTGTAGTAGCCGACGCCTCTCGTCGAGACATCAGCCCACGTGACACAGAACGCCGGGCGGCCCTGGAACATGGTGTTGCCCCAGTGCACCTGTCCTGAGGCCGCGTTGCGGGTGTCGACGTCGGCCCAGAACGGCGCGATGAGCCTCACGCCATTCGAGATCAGCGGTGCCGGAGTGAAGGACCCATACGGGAAGTCGAAAGTGACGTTTCCGTTGTTGTTCACGTACAGACTGCTGTACGAGGCTCCGAAGAGGTCGATCGTGAAGCCAATCGGCACAATGCCAGACGAACTGTCGTCGTTCCGAAACAGGGCGTTGGTGAAGCATCCCGGGGAATAGTCAATGGCGACGCATCGAAACACCTCTATCCGATCGAATCCGTGCGCAGACGGAGAGGCACGCGCACAAATTCGAATCTGTTTTTCGGTTGAGGTGAAAAATATACGCTCGGCGTGCCTCAAGCTCAAGAATATTCAACGAAACCGTTGTTGAAATTACGGTTTTCGTATGAAACGAGGCGGGAACTTGCGAATTTGATCGCGGGAGGGAATCGGCAGGGCGGGCACCGGCGGCCCGCCCCACACAGGGCAGACCTTACTTGAGGTGCTTGCTCACCAGTTTCGTCATCTCGAACATGTTGACGGTTGCCTTACCGCCGAAGATTGGCTTCAGCGCCGCATCGGACTTGATCATGCGCTTGTTCTTCACGTCCTGGAGCTTGTTCTTCTTGATGTACGCCCACAGCTTCTTCGTGACTTCCGTGCGGGGGATCGGTTTCGATCCGACCACTTCCGCCAGGGCGGCACTCGGCGTCACGGGCTTCATGAACGCGGCGTTTGGTTTGCGGGCGGCTGCTTTTGCCTTTTTGGCCATGTCTGTCCTTTCGAGACGAGAGACGAGAGAGGAACGGTCGGTCACATAGTAAACCCGATTCGCTAGAACTGAACACCGCCGCTCAATGAAAATCGGACGTCGTGATCGAAAAACGATCCCTCCTGGATCCGGCGGGACTCCATCTCGAAGACCGGTCCGGGGTATCGAATCATCCTGTCGCCTGCGTCGACACGGACGAAAGTACGGGGAGAAACCGTCACCTGCACCCCACCGCCCGCATCGATGGCGGCCAGAGTGTGACCCGCCGCCAGCGCGCAGGCGATGGGCGGCGGGTAGATTAGGATGCAGGGGAAAGGTGCCGGGGCCTCGCGGATCGTGACGAATCCCGGGCGAAATTTCGCAAATGGCCGGATACGGCCCAGGGTCGGGCCGGCGGTCACGCCGAAAAGTCCCTCGACCCGCCCGCGGCTGAACGGCCTGCTCCCGGGGAAATCACCCGGGTAGATCGTCATCTCCGCCTCGACGCCGAGGACGGGGTTGGGTCGCCACGCGAGACGGCCCCCCACCCCGGTATCAGCAGCCTCGAACTGACCTGACAGCGTCATCGCCATCAGCAGGGCGAGCTCCAGCATCGACTACGCGACCGCCTGATCGGCGACCGAGAGCCCGCGATCGAGAATCGCAAACGCCTCGCGCAGCTGCGCCTCGGTGATGCAAAGCGGCGGATTGGTGAAGAAGTAGTTCCAGCGGACGAAGGTGAAAAGCCCCTCCTGCCGGAAGAACTTCCCCAGCGCCGTCATTTCCGGCGAGGTGCCGTTGAAGGGGGCCATCGGCTCCAGGGTCACCCGGTTCCGAACCAGTTCCACCACCCCGAAGAGTCCAATCGATCGAACGGCGCCGACCGACGGGTGTCGGGCCTTGAGATCGGCGAGCAGTTCGTGCATGACACGGCCTGTCGCCGCGGCGCGCTCGACGAGCCCATCCTCCTCCATGACACCAATGGTCGCCAGCGCGGCCGCGCATGCCACCGGGTGGCTGCTGTAGGTCAGGCCGCCGGGGAACGGCTTGTCGCGAAAGCTGTCGGCAATCGCCTGCCGCATTCCGACGGCGCCCAGCTGTACGTAGGCGCTCGTAATGCCCTTGGCCATGGTGATGAGATCCGGGACGACACCCCAGTGCTCGATCGCGAACCATTTGCCGGTGCGCCCGAATCCGCTCATCACCTCGTCGGCAATCATCAGGATGCCGTGTTTGTCGCAGAGGGCACGCACGCCCTGCATATATCCGTCAGGAGGCACCAGGATCCCGTTGGTGCCGGTCACGGACTCCAGGATGAACGCAGCGATCGTCTGCGGACCTTCAAGCTGAATGACTTCGTCGAGGTGTGCCAGGGCGGTGTCGACCGAATCCCATCCTCGCTGCACGCCGTGGTACGGGTCGAGCACGTGGACGAAGCCGGGCATCGGCGGCTGGCTCCACCGCCGCGGCTCGCCCGTCGCCGCGATGGCCGCCGCCGTCCCGCCGTGGTACGAGCGGTAACGCGCCAGAATCTTCGGACGCCCGGTGTAGGCGCGCGCGATCTTGAATGCGTTCTCGTTGGCCTCGGCGCCGCCGTTTGTCAGAAAGAAGACGTTGATATCGCCCGGCGTCAGCTCCGCAAGCTTCGCGCCGAGCCTCGCGCGCGGCTCCGTCGTCATGCCGCCCGGCGTGACGTAGCACAGGGCCTCCGCCTGCCGCTGCATCGCCTGCAGTACGCGGGCGTCGCCGTGGCCGATGTTGACGCACATCAGCTGGCTGTTGAAGTCGATGAACCGCTTTCCTTCCGGAGTCCAGAAATAGATCCCTTCGGCGCGCGCCACGGGGATCGGATCCACCGCGCCCTGAACGGCCCATTCGAAAATCGTGTGCTTCTTCGAGAGCGCGACTATCTCGTCGCCGGTCATCGAGTGCTCCGCCGAAGAAACGATCCGGCGCCGGCGCGCCCCGTGAACCTGCCGGCGTCGATGACGACCTGGCCGCGCGAGATGACCGTATCGGTCACGCCCGTTACCTCGCGCCCTTCGTACGGGTTGTAGTCGACGTTCATGTGCAGCGTCTTCACGCCAAGCGTCATGCGCTTCTCCGGATCGAAAATGACGATGTCGGCATCGGAACCTGGCGCGATGGTGCCCTTGCGCGGGAACAGTCCGAAGATTTTTGCAGGGGAAGTTGACGTGAGCTCGACGAACCGATTGAGTGAGATGCGTCCGGTACGCACGCCGCCGTCGTATATGAGGCTCATCCGCGTCTCGATGCCCGGCGCGCCGTTCGGAATCTTCGAAAAGTCGTCCTTCCCAAGCGTCTTCTGCTCTTTCATGCAGAACGGGCAATGGTCGGTGGCGATGACCTGCAGGTCGTTGGACGCCAGCCCGCGCCACAGCTGGTTCTGCGTCTCCTTCGCCCGGAGCGGGGGGCTCATGACGTACTTCGCGCCGTCGAATCCAGGCTCTTCGTAGTTGTCGTACGACAGGAAGAGGTACTGCGGGCATGTTTCCGCATACGCCGGCAGTCCGCGATCCCGCGCTTCGGTGACCATCTCCAGGGCTTCGGCTGCCGACAAGTGGACGATGTAGACGGGCACGTCGGCGATTTCCGCCAGGGCGATGGCGCGATGCGTCGCCTCCGCCTCGGCGCGTGCAGGGCGCGTCAGGGCATGGTACTTCGGAGCGGTCTTTCCTTCCGCGAGCGCTCGCTGGACCAGAACGTCGATGACGCCTCCGTTTTCGGCGTGCATGCAGATCGTGCCGCCGTTCTTGCCGGTCCGCAGCAGCGCCTTGAAAATGCTGGCGTCGTCGAGCATGAAGACGCCCGGGTACGCCATGAACAGTTTGAATGAGGTGACGCCCTGCCGGACCAGTGCGTCCATTTCCAGTTCGACCTGGTCGTTCAGCTCTGTCACGATCATGTGAAAGCCGTAGTCGATCGCGGCTTTTCCCTCCGCCTTCTTCATCCAGGTTTCCCAGGCGTGATGCAGCGTCTGTCCCCTGTACTGAATAGCGAAGTCGACGATGGTCGTGGTGCCGCCGTAGGCGGCTGCAATCGTGCCGGATTCGAAGTCATCGGCGGACGTCGACCCGCCAAACGGCATGTCGAGATGCGTATGGACGTCGATGCCGCCCGGCAGGACGTACTTGCCGGAGGCGTCAATGACACGATCCGCCGGGAACGTCAGGGCTGACCCAATCGCGGTGATCTTCTCTCCGTCGACAAAGACGTCGCCGCGGTACTGATCGGTGGCGGTCACGATGGTGCCGCCTGTGATGAGCAGCGTCACAGCTGCTCCGCCATCGCCCCGTAGCTGTCAGGACGACGGTCACGATAGAACTGCCAGACGCGGCGGACCTCCTCGATCATGTCGAGATCCATCTCGGCGACGACGAGCTCCGTCTTGTCTTCCGATCCTGTTGCGAGGAAGCTTCCGCGCGGATCGACGAAATACGAGGACCCGTAAAAGCGGCCGATCTTCCAGGGCGCTTCTTCGCCGACGCGATTGCTGCACGCCATGAAATAGCCGTTCGCCACGGCGTGGGCCGGCTGTTCGAGCTTCCACAGGTATTGCGACAACCCGGCGACAGTCGCGGAAGGGTTGAATACGATCTCCGCGCCGTTGAGACCCAGGAGGCGCGCGCCTTCCGGAAAGTGCCGGTCGTAGCAGATGTACACGCCGATCTTGGCGAAACGGGTCTGGAACACCGGGTACCCGAGATTGCCCGGCTTGAAGAAGTACTTCTCCCAGAATCCGGACGTATGCGGAATGTGGTTCTTCCGGTACTTGCCTAGGTAGCTGCCGTCGGCGTCGTACACCGCAGCCGTGTTGTAGTACACGCCAGCCTGTTCCCGTTCGTACACGGGCACGACCATCGCCATCTGATACTTGCGCGCGTACTCCGCCATCAGCTGCGTCGTGGGGCCGGGGACCGATTCCGCCAGGTCATACCAGTGCGGATCCTGCGACGGGCAGAAATACGGGCCGTTGAAGACTTCCTGCAGGCCCAGAATCTGGACGCCTCGCCGGCCCGCTTCCTCAATCAATGGAATGTGAATATCGATCGCGGCCTGCCGGACTTTCTCAATGGGCAGGGACTGGTCCGTCAGTGGTGTGGCCGCTTGAATGAGCCCACCGAGTACGCGTCTAGGCATTGAGCGCTCCGACTCGGAGTGTATACCGACCTCAACAGCGCGACCGCGTGAGGTGTGCGCCGACGGCCCAGGTGGAGCTGTCCTTGCAGTCGCAAAGGCGGCCATGACGTTCGTCCCCTCTTTAGTACGTTATGGATACGCCATCGCACTATTAATCCTAGGAATAATTCTAGGAACGGCCAACGCAGCCGCCCAGATTCCTCTCTCCCCGCCAGTCAACGGCTTCACGCCCTCCGACGAGGTTCAGCTGGGCCGGGAGGCCGCGGCCGCCGTGCTCGACCGGCTGACGCCGGTCAAGGATGCGGAGGTTGCCCGGTTCGCATCGGGAATTGGCCGGCGCCTGTCAGATTCCATACCCGCCGAACTTCATCAGCCTGCGTTCCGCTACGACGTCGGTGTCCTGAATGTGCGGGACGCCACCAGCTTCTCGTTTCCGGGCGGCCCCGCGTTCATCAGCGCCCGCCTCATCGAGATGGCCCCGAACGAAGACGCACTCGCCGGGCTGCTTGCGCATGAACTGGCGCACGTCGTGTTGCGCCACGCCACCGCGCAGCTGTCTGCCAATGAGGAGTATCAGATCGGCGCCATCACGGGCCGTCAGATCGGTCTGGCCGCCGCGTCGCCGATGCCAGGTATTCTCGAGCGAGGCGCGCACTACAGCATCGGCAGCTACTTCCTGAGATTCGACGCAGTCCGCGAAGCGGAAGCCGATCTCCTCGGCGCGCGGCTGGCCGAAGCCGCCGGGTACGATCCGGCTGCCGTGTCCGGGATGTTCCTCACGATGCGGACGGCGGGGGCGGCGCACGGTGGCCTCGAGTGGCTGGGACGGCATCCGAACCACCGCACCGATGGCGACGCCGGCGCCCTGAAGGCGCCCTCTCCGGAGTTTCACGCGGTCCTGAAAAGAGTCGCGGCGATTCCACGACCGGAGCGCAGCATCGATAACCTGCATGCGACGGACTACGCCGTCGGGACGACCGGCTCGCACATCGAAACCCCCGCCGGCGAGTCTCGCAGCATGACGGCCGGAGATCAGCTGCAGCTGAGCGTTCCGGTGAACTGGCGCCGCCTGCTGGTCGGCAACACCGTGACCTTCGCGCCCGCGGGAGCGTACGTGGCGCTGCTGGACGGACCGGCCGCCATCACGCACGGATTCCAGGTTGGCGTCGCGCGCAGCATCACTGGCGATTTGAGCGGCGACGTCACGAGCCTGCTGAACCGTCTCGCACGGAGCAACCCGAAGCTGACGTGGGTTCCCGCATTCCAGCGAACGCGCGTGGCTGGTCACGATGCCCTGACGACGACGATGAGTAACGTCTCGCCCGTCACCCGCGACTTTGAAATGGTGACGCTGACGGCGTTCCGCCTGTCGGACGACAGCTTTCTCTACTTCCTCGGCGTCGCGCCGCAGCTCGAGGCGTCCACGTATCGGGGCGCATTCGAACGCGTTGTCGAATCATTCCGGGTCCTCGATTAGTCTTCCGCGCGCGTCCCTGGTGCTATAGTCAGCGCTTCCCGAGAGGACGCGAATGGCTGCACAGCTCGCCACCACCTTCACCGGCCTGCGGTTCGAGAATCCGTTCCTTCTCGCGTCCGCGCCTCCCACTGAATCCGACAACAACATCCTGCGAGCCTTCGACGCGGGCTGGGGCGGCGTCGTCACGAAGACGATTGGGCTCCATCCGGTCGTCAACGTCGCCGGCCCGAAAACCAAGTTCCTGCGTGCGACGCCGGACGCGACGCAGCTCTCCATGCAGAAGCGGCCAGGCACCGCCCTGCATTCGTCATGGAACTGGGAGCTGATCTCGGACAAGGCCCTCGACTGATGGGTGCCGCGTATCGCCCGGATTAAGAAGGCGCACCCGGCCCGCATCCTCGTCGCCTCGATCATGGCGGGCTCCGGGTCCGACGAAGAACTGCGCAACTGGCAGACGCTGGCGAAGGCGTGTCAGGACGAGGGCGCTGATGCCCTGGAGCTCAATCTGTCCTGCCCGCATATGGACCGCAAGGACATGGGGTCCAATATCGGCAAGGACCAGGGCCTGATCTCGATCGTCACCCAGGCGGTCGCCGACATCGCGCGCGTCCCCGTCTGGGCGAAGCTGACGCCGTCCACGACAGACATCGTGCTCGAAGCCGGCGGCGCGTTTCTCGGCGGCGCAGCGGCCGTCAGTTCCTCGAACACGTTTCCGTCGCTGCCCCTGATCGACCCGGCCACCCTCGAGTTCGAGATGAATGTCGACGGCCTTGTGTCGAGTGGGGGCCTGGGCGGCCCGGCGATCCTGCCGCTGTCGATGGCCAAGATGGCGCAGCTCACCCAGGCGTTTCCCGACAAGGCGTTCTCCGGCATCGGCGGCGTCGCGGAGTTCGCGCACGCGCTCAATTACTTCCTGCTCGGGTGCGGCACCGTCCAGGTGTGCACCGCCGCCATGCTGGACCATGCCATCGGGCCGAATGTGATTACCCAGCTGACCGAGGGCATGCGCAACACCATGGATCGCCACGGGTGGAGCTCACTCGATGACTTCCGCGGCATCCGGCGCGACCGCGTTGTCACGCACTCGAAGATCAGGCGTCCGGATGCGAAGGCGTACCACGGCGGGTACGAATCCGAAGGCTACGCCACGTCAGATCGCTGACATGGCGATGCCGAGTCAGGACTTCGTCGAGCTGACCGAGGACGTCTCCGGAAGTCCACTGTGGAACGCGGACCTCGCGCCCACGCCGCTGAGCCGGCGCACCTGGACCACCTACAACATCGCGGCGCTCTGGATCGGCATGAGCGTCGTCATCACGACGTACACGCTGGCGTCCGGGCTGATGCAGCAGGGCATGACATGGTGGCAGGCGCTGCTGACGATTCTGCTCGGCAACACGATCGTGCTCGTGCCGATGATTCTCAACGCGCACGCCGGCACGAAGTACGGCGTCTCGTTTCCCGTGCTGTGCCGCGCGAGCTTCGGCGTCAAGGGCGCCAACGTGCCGGCGATGCTCCGCGCGCTCGTCGCCTGCGGCTGGTTCGGCATCCAGACATGGATTGGCGGGTTGGCGCTGAACACGCTCCTGTCGGCGGCGGTGCCGGCATGGGCGGGCATGGCGGGGAACATCTGGCTGGCGTTCGCGCTGTTCTGGCTCGTGCAGGTCGCGATCATCCTGCGCGGCCTCGAAGGCATCAAAATTCTCGAGAGCTGGTCGGCGCCGCTCCTGCTCGGCGGCGGCGTCCTCCTCCTGTGGTG
>CAMDNQ010000030.1 GCA_945903265.1 Candidatus Sulfopaludibacter sp. SbA3 | reverse complement strand
TGGCCGGCGAGGCCGCCAGTGCCGCCCAGG
Organism: Candidatus Sulfopaludibacter sp. SbA3; assembly: GCA_945903265.1. Taxonomy (GTDB): domain Bacteria; phylum Acidobacteriota; class Vicinamibacteria; order Vicinamibacterales; family UBA2999; genus CAXNKG01. Next base: position 35,918 of record CAMDNQ010000030.1, on the reverse strand, counting down.
AGCTCGCCGGCGCGGGTATCGGCGATGTACTGACGGTGACCGATGCCGCTCTCGCGTCGTACACACCGGACGGCTTCGTGACCGCACTGGCGCAGGTGGTACAGGGACAGGCGCCCAGGTTCGTGGTGCTCGCGCACACGTACCAGGCGCGCGACTTCGTGCCCGCGCTCGCGGCGCGGCTGAACGCGCCGCTCATTACCGACGCCACGACGATTACCGGGACGGCCGAAGCGCCCACCTTCATGCGGCCGATGTTCCAGGGCAAGCTGGCGGCCGAAGTGAAGCCGGTCGGCAGCGGCCCCTGCTTCGTGACATTCCAGATCGGGGCGTTTCGCGCCGACCAGCTCCAGCGCGGCTCCGCCCCGTCACCGGTGACGGATGTCGCCGTCAAGATCGATCCCGCCGCCATCCGCCAGCTGCCCGAGCCGCCGTTCCAGGAGGCGCAGCGCGCCGTCGACCTGAGTCAGGCGGCGAAGATCGTGGCGGTCGGCCGCGGCATCAAGTCGAAGGAGCAGCTGCCGGTGGCGGAGTCGCTCGCAAAAGCGCTCGGCGCCGAGATTGCCGCTTCGCGGCCGATCTGCGACAGCGGATGGCTGCCGATGGAGCGCCAGATTGGCAGCTCCGGCCAGACGGTCGCGCCGAAGCTGTATGTGGCGCTCGGCATCTCGGGGGCCATCCAGCATCTGGTCGGCATGAAAGGCTCGCGCACGATTGTCGCCATCAACAAGGACGCCGACGCGCCGATCTTCGAGGTCGCGGATTACGGCATCGTGGGAGATCTGTTCGAAATTGTCCCGGCGATGATCGCAGAGCTCCAGAAATAACCACGAAGACACGAAGAATACGAAGAACGCGAAGAACACCCATAAAATAGATTCTTCGTGTCCTTCGATTCCTTCGTGAGCTTCGTGGTTCCTTATGCAGCGTGAGGCCCTCGAAGTCGATGTCCTGATCGTCGGCGGCGGGCCGGCGGGGTTGTCGGCGGCGTTGCGGCTCGCGCAGCTCCAGCAGCAGCAGGGGGGCGAACCGCTGTCGATCGCGGTGCTCGAGAAAGCGCGTGACGCCGGCGCGCACATGCTGTCCGGCGCGGTGCTCGATCCCTCCACGCTTCGCGATCTGATTCCGGATTTCAAGGAGAAGGGCGCGCCGCTCGCCGCGGAGGTCCAGCGCGACCGCGTCTACTTCCTGGGCGAGACGGGCAGCCTCCGGCTGCCGATCATTCCGCCGCCGCTCCGCAATCACGGCAACTACATCATTTCGCTCAATCAGTTCGTCCGCTGGCTTGCCGAGCAGGCAGAAGGACAGGGCATCGATTTCTTCAGCGGATTCGCGGGCCAGAACGTCCTGACCGACGGCGATCGCGTCATCGGCGTGCGCACCGGCGATCGCGGCATCGGCCGGCACGGCGACCACAAATCGACCTTCGAGCCTGGCGTCGACATCACCGCCAAGGTCACGATCTTCTGCGACGGCGTGCGCGGCAACCTCACGAAGGAGCTGCTGCGACAGTTTCAGCTTGGCCGCGGACGGCAGCCGGAGCAGTTCGCGCTCGGGATCAAGGAGCTGTGGGAGGTCCCCGCGGGCCGCCTCGATCCCGGGACGGTGATGCATTCGCTCGGCTATCCGCTGCGTCCCGAGGAGTTCGGCGGCGGGTTCATCTACGGCCTGCCCGACAACCGTATCTCGCTCGGCTTCGTCGTCGGTCTCGACTACAAGGATCCGTTGTTCGACCCGCACATGGCGTTCAACCGGTTCAAGCGGCATCCGCTCGTGACGACGCTGCTGGAGGGCGGACAGATGGTCCGCTATGGCGCCAAGGCGATGCCCGAAGGGGGCTGGAACACGATTCCGCAGCCGTATCTGGACGGCGCGCTGATCGCGGGCGATGCGGGCGGGTTCGTCAATTCAATGCGCCTCAAGGGGATTCACCTCGCGATGCGGACCGGCATGCTGGCGGCGGAAACGGCATTCGAGGCGATCCGCGCCGGCGATACCTCCGCGGCCGGACTCTCGCGTTATCAGTCGAAGATTGACGCCAGTCCCGTGCGCGCCGAGCTCTATCCGGTCCGCAACGTCCACCAGGCATTCGGCCACGGTCTCTTTACGGGTCTCGCATTTGCGGGCCTCTCGGTACTGACGGGCGGCCGCTGGGCCGAGGATCTCCACGGCCATCCCGGCCATGAGCGGATGAAGACGCTCACGTGGTACTACGGCACTCCGGACACGTCGATCACGCCGCACAATCAGCCGCCGGTCGATCGCCGGTTGACGTTCGACAAGGTCACCAACGTGCACTACTCAGGCACCGCGCACGACGAAGACCAGCCGTCGCACCTGCTGGTGCATACGGAGGTCTGCAGCACGATCTGCGGTCCCGAGTACGGTCATCCGTGCACGCGCTTCTGTCCTGCCAACGTCTACGAGATCGTCCGCGAGCCCGACCCCTCGACGCCGCTCGGGCCAGGCGTTCCGCGCCTGCAGATCAACGCCTCGAACTGCGTGCACTGCAAGACGTGCGACATCATGGACCCATACCAGGTGATCACCTGGGTCGCGCCTGAAGGCGGCGGCGGCCCGCAGTACAACGGTATGTAAACCACGAAGCCACGAAGATGAATAATGGCTTTCGTGTTCTTCGTGACCTTCGTGGTTCATGACTGACTGGCGAACATCCCCGATCAGACGCTTTCAAGCCGCGGCAATTGCCACGGTTGGGTATCACCTCATCAACCTGCTCGGCCGCACGCTGCGCTGGCGCGTCGAGGGGTTCCAGCACTTCGAGGCCATCTACGCTGCGGGCCGGCAGCCCGTCATGGCCTTCTGGCACGGGCGGATTCTTTCCGCGACGTACTACTTCCGCCGCCGCGGCATTGTCGTCATCACGAGTGAAAACTTCGACGGCGAATGGATCGCGCGGATCATCGAGCGGTTCGGATACGGGACGGCGCGCGGGTCCACGTCACGCGGTGCGCGGAAGGCGATGCTGCGGCTGGTGCGCGACATGGAAGCGGGGAAGGCGGCCGGCTTCACGCTCGACGGGCCCCGCGGTCCCGCCAAGGTGGCGCAGCCCGGCGCCATCTGGCTGTCGCGCACTACCGGTCATCCCGTGATGCCGTTTCATCTCGAGGCGTCGAGCTACTGGTCGCTGGGGAGCTGGGACCGCACGCAAATCCCGAAGCCGTTCAGTACGGTGGCGCTGGTGATCGGCGAGCCGTTCCATGTGCCGCGCGAAGCGGCCGATGACGAGCTCGAACGGGCGCGTGTGGAGCTCGAGCGACGTCTGCAAGCGCTCGAACGGCGTGCCCTCGACCTGGCGACCTCTTAAAAGCCGCTCGCCAGGACGATCACCGCCTAGGGAATTTCGCCGCCCGTCGCGCTGTGGTAATGACCGTGCTCGGTCGACCAGACCTGCTGCGCACCCGCCGCGGGTTCACCCGTGAACGAGGTAATCCCGACGACAATGGCCGCAATGATGGCAGCGCCGACCAGCACCAGCATGAGGTTTCCGCCGGCTGCGGCGGCTTTCTCCCCGTGACACTTCTTGAACTTCTTGCCGCTTCCGCAGTGGCAGAGGTCGTTGCGTCCTGGCTTGCTCATAATCGCGAACTCTAACGCAGATTCTCGGTGCGAGTCTATGATCCGGTGTCCGATGGAGGACCACAGATGGCACACCTCGCGACCAACCTCGCCGTCACGCTTCCCGAAGATCGTCCGGGCATGCTCTCCAAGGCGGTGGACGCGGTGAGCGCGGCCGGCATCAACCTCGAAGGCCACGCCGAAGTCGGCGGCGTCGTGCACGTCCTCACGACGGACGCCGCCGCGACGCGGGATGCGCTCGAGGCCGCCGGTTTCCGCGTCGTGCGGGAACAGCAGGTCGCCCTGGTGCCGGTCGAGGATCGGCCGGGATCCGCGGCCGGTATCTTCCGGAAGATCGCGGACGCCAAGGTGAACATCACGTTCAGCTATCTGGCGACCCGCAACCGGCTCGTGATTGCCTCCGATGATCTCGAGGAGCTCCTCGCGTGTCTCTGACGATTTTCACCTCCGATCGGTTCGCCGACCACCTGATGCCGCCGGGGCATCCCGAGCGCATCGAGCGCGCCGAAGTCATGCAGGCGGTCGCCGCCGAGTTCCGGAAGCGCGGCGGCCGCGTGGAGCAGCCGCGGGCGGCAACACAGGAAGACCTGGCGCGCATTCACGATCCGGCCTACATCGGCAGGGTCCGGGAAACGGCCGGCCGCGCCGTGGCCCTCGACGCCGACACCTACACGTCGCCGGATACGTACGACGTCGCACTCCTGGCTGCTGGCGCTGTGATGTCCGGTGTGGATCACGTGCTTGCCGGGGAACGAGGCACGCGCGCCCTCGCGATGGTCCGCCCGCCCGGACACCATGCGGAGCGTAACCGCGCGATGGGGTTCTGCCTGTTCAACAACATTGCGATTGGCGCCGCCTACGCGCGCTCACGCGGGTTGTCGCGCGTGGCGATCGTCGATTACGACGTGCACCACGGCAACGGCACGCAATGGGCGTTCTATGACGACCCATCGGTGCTGTTCCTCTCGTCGCATCAGTACCCGTTCTATCCGGGAACCGGAGCCGCGGATGAAACAGGGCGCGGCGCCGGCGCGGGATTTACCGTCAACTTTCCCGTCGACGCCGGCGGCACCGATGCCGACTTCGAGCGGCTCTACGACGTCGCGGCGTCGGTGCTGGAGCGGTTTCGCCCCGAGCTGATCCTCCTGTCGGCCGGGTTCGACGCGCACGCGGACGACCCGCTCGGAGGCATGCGCGTGAGCACCCGGCAGTTCGCGCGGCTCACCGCAAAGGTCTGCGCCGCCGCCGACACCTGCTGCAGCGGCCGCGTCGTCGCCGTCACCGAGGGTGGCTACGATCTGAAGGCGCTCGCCGGATCGCTGCGCGCCGCCATCGATGTGCTCGATGGATCGGGAGTGCTGCCGCCCGCCCCGACCGGCGACACCAGCCGTGCCGAGTCGTCTCTGGCGGCGGCGCGCCGCCATTTGAGCAAGTACTGGACGCTATAATCGAGTGATTGGCCGACTATCGCCCCCAGGATCTCGATAAGAAGTGGCAGCAGCGCTGGGCCGCTGCGCGCGCGTTTGAGACGACGGAAGACCCGTCCAAGCCGAAGTTCTACTGCCTCGAAATGTTCGCGTATCCCTCGGGACACGCGCACATGGGCCACGTCCGCAACTACAGCATCGGCGACGTGCTCGCGCGTGTGAAGCGGATGCGCGGCTACAACGTGCTCCATCCCTTCGGGTGGGATGCGTTCGGCCTGCCCGCCGAAAACGCCGCCATCAAGAACGGCATCCATCCGGAAGACTCCACGCGCGGCAACATCGCGCACATGAAGGGACAGCTGCAGCGGCTCGGCATCAGCTACGCCTGGGAGCGCGAGCTGGCCACCTGCGACACCGAGTACTACAAGTGGAACCAGTGGCTCTTCATCCGGATGTTCGAGAAGGGGCTGGCGTATCGCCGCCGCTCGTCCGTCAACTGGTGCCCGAGCTGTAACACGGTCCTCGCGAACGAGCAGGTCGTCGACGGCGGCTGCTGGCGCTGCGCCTCTCCTGTGGAGACGCGTGATCTGGAGCAGTGGTGTTTCCGGATTACGGCCTACGCGGACGAGCTCCTCGAGGCGACGAAGGCGCTAGCGAAGTGGCCCGACATGGTTCTGACGATGCAGCAGAACTGGATCGGGCGGTCGGAAGGCGCGCGCGTCAAGTTTCCGCTGGAACAGCCGGCGGGGGATCGCACCGACATCGAAGTCTTCACAACCCGGATCGACACGATTTACGGCGCCACCTTCGTGCTGCTCGGTCCGGAGCATCCGCTCGTATCCGTGTTCGCCGATCGGACGGACAATCCGGCGTCGTTCAAGCAGCAGGCGCAGGCGTTCCGGCTGCAGGACCGCGCGGCGCGCGTGAGCGGCGATATCGAGAAGCAGGGATTCGACACCGGCGCCCGCGCCATCAACCCTTTCACGAAGCAGCCGGTCCCGATCTGGGTCGCCAACTTCGTCCTCGGCGAGTACGGCACCGGCGCCGTCATGGCGGTGCCCGCCCACGACCAGCGCGACTTCGAGTTCGCGCGGAAGTTTAACCTCCCAATTCGCGTGGTCGTCACGCCGGACGGCAAACCGTTCGCCGCGGAGACGCTGACGGAAGCCGCGGACGCCTACGGGACGCTCGTCGAGTCTGGCGAGTATTCGGGCCTGCCGTCGGAAGACGCGCAGAAGCGGATGATCGCGGTGGCACAGGAACGGGGCATCGGCGAGGGGACCGTCCAGTTCCGCCTGAAGGACTGGGGCATCTCGCGTCAGCGGTACTGGGGCACGCCGATCCCGATGCTCTACTGCGACAAGGACGGCATCGTGCCTGTCCCGGACGACCAGCTGCCGGTGGTGCTCCCCAAGGTCACCGAGTTCACCGGCAAGGGGAGCTCACCGCTTGCGCAGGTTCCGGAGTTCGTCAACGTGACGTGTCCGACATGCGGCGGCCCCGCCCGCCGCGAAACGGACACCATGGACACGTTTGTCGACTCGTCCTGGTACTTCTACCGGTTCGCGGATCCGCGCAATGCCGCACTGCCGTTCGATCCGGCAAAGGTGAAGTACTGGCTCCCGGTCGACTTCTACGTCGGCGGCGTCGAGCACGCGATTCTCCACCTGATTTACTCGCGATTCTTCGCGCGCGTCTTCCGCGATCTGGGCCTGGTCGACCACGACGAGCCGTTCACGCACCTGCTCACTCAGGGCATGGTGCTGAAGGACGGCGCGGTGATGTCGAAGTCCAAGGGGAATGTCGTCGACCCGGACGCGATGATGCAGAGGTACGGCGCCGACGCCCTTCGGCTTTACGTGATGTTCGTCGCCCCGCCGGAAAAGGAAATCGAGTGGACCGACGCCGGGCTCGAGGGGAGCTGGCGGTTTCTCGCCCGTGTCTGGCGCATCGTCGACCACTGGTGCGAAACGATCAGCGGCGAAGGCATGGGGGCCGCCGGGGACATCCAGACGCTCAATGGCCAGGAACGTGCGCTGCGCCGCAAAACCCACGAGACGATCAGGCGCGTCACGGCTGACATCGAAGAGCGTCAGCAGCTCAACACGGCGGTGTCCGCGATGATGGAGCTGGTCAACGAGCTCTACGCATTCTCGGAGCAGACAGTCACGGGCGGCCCTACCCGCCGCGTGGACGAGGATGTCGCGCGTGCCGGGGTCGTCGAGCGCATCGAGGCCATCCGCGTCGTCCGCGAGGCCGTCGAGGCTCTCGTCCGAATGCTCTCGCCATTTGCTCCGCACACGGCGGAGGAAATGTGGGAGCGGTTGGGACATCCCACGACGCTCACCGACGCCGTCTGGCCGGAGTTCGATCCGGCCGTGGCTCAGGCCGAAGAGCTCGTCGTGCCGATCCAGGTCAACGGAAAGGTGCGCGGCCGTCTGACCGTGCCGGCCGGCACACCGGAAGAGGAGCTAAAGCGGCTCGCGCTGGCCGACGCCGCCGTCGCGCCGCATCTTGCCGGCAAGACGGTGAAAAAAGTCGTGGTGGCCAACGGCCGTCTTGTCTCCATCGTGGTTCAATAGAGCCGTGACGAGGATCCTGCTGCTGGTGTGCGTCGCCCTCGTGCATACCGGCTGCGGCTACGCACTGGCAGGCCGTGGCTCCTTCCTCCCGGACTACATCCGCATCGTCGGCATCCCGCAGCTGGCGAACCTGAGCACATTTTTTCAGGTGGAGCAGATTCTCACCGAGAAGCTCCGCACGGAATTCATTGGCCGCGGCCGCTACACCGTCATTCCGAACCCCGAGGGCGCCGACGCCGTCGTCACCGGCGTCGTCAGGTCCATCACGGTGACGCCGGTCGGCTTCACCGAGCAGCAGTTCGCGTCCCGGTATCAGTTCACGCTCACGATGAGCGTGGAGTTTACCGATGCGCGCACGAGCAAGGTGCTCTGGTCGAACGCGGGACTGATCTTTCGTGAGGAATACGAACTCGGCATCCGCAGCAACGTCGAAGTCGACGCCGCGACATTTCTGAGCCAGGAGCGCAGCTCCTTCGACCGCATTTCCGACGACGTCGCGCGCACCGTCGCGACCGCCATCCTGGAAGCGTTCTAATTGCCACAGCTCACGCCTGCCGCGCTCCGCAAGCAGATTGCCGCGGAGACGCTCGATCCCCTCTACATGCTGGTGGGCGACGACGATGCGGAGAAATCGGCTGTGGCGGGCGAGTTTGCCGACATGGTGGATGAAGGGCTCCGTGCTTTCAACGTGGATCGGCTGTACGGCGGCGATACAAAAGTCGATGACGTGATTCAGGCGGCGGCGACGCTGCCGATGATGGCGCCGAAGCGCCTGGTCATCGTGCTCGAGGGCGAGAAGATCCTGATTCCGAAGCGGGAGTCAAAGGCGGCTGACGAAGAACTCGAGCGGCTCGAGGAGTTCATCAAGGACCCGCCGCCGCATGCGGCGGTCGTGTTCGTCTGCGGGCATCTCGACAACCGCCGGCGCATGGTCGCGCTCCTGCGAAAGCTGGCGAGCGTCGTCGACTGTGGCACGATCGGCGACGCCGCCGATGCGGAGCGGTGGGTGAAGACCCGCGCCGCCAAGATGAATGCGCCGCTCGACGCGGGCGCCGTGAGCGTGCTCGTGCAGCGCGCCGGAACCGACATCGGGCGGCTACGCGCTGGCCTCGAGCGCGTGGCGCTCTACGCGCTGGGGCAGCCCGCCATCACGGCGGATGATGTGAAGGCCGCAGTGCTGGCAGCGCCAGACGGCCCTGCGGACTGGGGGATCGCCAACGCCATCCAGCGCAACGATGTGCGCGAAGCGCTTCGCGAGCTGCACGCGGCGCTCGAAGCGGGCGATGTGCCTGTGAAAGTGCTCGGCCAGCTGCGGATTGCGGCCGAAAAGGCGCCGGCCAGGCGCCTTGCCGACGCGATCAGCGCGCTGATGCGGACAGATCTGGCGATGAAGTCCTCGGGAGGGGATCCGCGGATCCTCCTCGAGAGGCTTGTCGTCGAGCTCTGTGCGGGGAGGTAGGGCGCCTACGCGCTCTTTGCGACGCGCGTGGTGAGGCGCGACTTGTAGCGCGACGCCGCGTTGCGGTGGATGATGCCCTTGGTCGCCATCTTGTCGACGATCGAGACGGTCTTGCTGAGCGCCGTCTTCGCGCCCGTGACGTCCTTCTTGTCGAGCATCGCGCGGATCGATTTGAGCGCGCTGCGCAGCTTCGTCCGCAACTGCCGGTTGTGATCCCGCCGCTTCACGTTCTGCCGATTGGCCTTGAGTGCTGACTTCGTTCGCTTTGCCATAAACGCCTGATTGTACCTTAGCGCTCGATGATCTCGTAGGTTCCAGACGTCGGGCGCTCCGTCGTATAGCTCGCCACAGGCCGGCCGTCGACAATCTCGATCGTCTTGTAGATGATGAGGCGGCGCACGGGCCGCGCCGCCGATGCGGGCACGGCGTCGGCCGCGGCGCCCACTTTCTTCACGTAATTCTGCGTCTCGTTGTAGGGCGGAACCTTGCGGCCGTACCGGTCGACCGCATTGAATCCGGCGTTGTACGCCGCGAGCGCGAGCTCTTCTTTTCCGTCATAGCGGTCGAGCAACTGCCGCAGGTACATCGTCCCGCCGCGGATGTTCTCAGCCGGATCGTAGGCGTTCACCACGCCCAGTTCCCGAGCCGTTCCGGGCATCAGCTGCATCAGCCCCATGGCACCCTTTGGCGATGTCGCCTTCGGGTTGAAACCTGACTCCACCTGGATTACCGCGCGGACGAGATCGGCCCGCAGACCGTGCCGTCCTGCATGTTCCTGGACGAGTGGCTCGAAGCGTTCGGCGACGGCCGGTACCGCCTGCCGGGTGGTGCGGACGGCAACACTGGCGGGTGCGCCGGCCACCGCGTACGTCGTGATCGGGGCGCCCGGGTCGAGCCGCCGATCCGACAGTACCAGTGTGCCTGCGGCATCGCGCCAGGCGTAGATCTGCGCAGCCGCCTGCGCGGGGCAGATCGTCAAGGCAGTCGCCACGAAGAAGAGGATCCGGATGAGCATTACTGGAAACAGTTGAGCAGTAGGAGTTTACCGTACAGCTCCCCCTGGTGGGTTCTGAAGATTTATCGGCTGGAGAGGGCCTCGAGGTTAGGTCTCCTGCTAGTATCTCGACGCCCTATGACCCTCTGGCAGAACTGGCTCCGAAAACCCAGGACCGTCTGGCTTCGCCGCGCGTCCTTTCAGATTCACCTCTGGATAGGCCTCGCCCTTGGCCTTTGGGTCGTTTTGCTCAGTATTAGCGGGAGCGCCCTCGTGTTTCGCCGCGAGCTCGACCGGGCGTTCCGGCCTTCGGCGGCGCGGGTCGAGGGGCGGGAGTTCATGACCAGGACCCAGCTCATCGCGGCTGCCCAGGCGCTGTACCCGGGGGGGACGATCGAGCGGGTGGGTGACCCCCAGCGCCGGTCCGCCCTCGTACGCGTCAACATCACCCGGAACGGCGAACTGATCGAGCGCGATTTCAACGGCTACACGGGCGAAGACATGGGCGATCCCAACCCCTGGTCGGCCCGGATGCTTCTGAAGCTGACCGACCTCCATGACGACCTGCTGATGCTCGAGGATCGCCGCGGGCGGTGGTGGAACGGCGTGGGCAGCATCTTCCTGCTGGCGCTGTGGGGGACCGGGGCGGTGCTCTGGTGGCGCGGCCTCAAGGTGTGGCGCAAAGGCTTCGCGTTCTCCTGGCGCGCGGCCTGGCCGAAATTGAACTTCGACATGCACAGCGCCCTCGGGTTCTGGTTCTTCGCGCTCATCGGCATCTGGGCGGTGTCGGGCATCTATTTCGCGTGGCCGGATCCGTTCAACGCGGTCGTGGAATGGATCTGGGGCCCCCCGGAAAACCGGAACTACGAGCTGAGCCCTGGCGACGAGATCATCAGATGGGTGGTGCGGCTCCACTTCGGCCGATGGGACAGCAAGACGCTCCAGGCCGTCTGGGTCGTGATGGGGCTGGTTCCGGCGGTCATGCTCATCACGGGCGCGTTCATGTGGTGGCACCGTGTCGTGCGCAAGCGCTCGCTCGTGGATGAAACGAACGGCAGCATCCCGCTGCGGCGGGAACCGCAGCGCGTAGAATAGGTCCCTTATGCGTAGACGAGATTTTCTGAAGACGACGGCGGTGGCGGGTGCGGGCACGCTCGCGGCAGGTATTGCCCCCTCGGAAGCCGCCTCAGAGACCGCCTCAGAAGGCGCAGCCCAGTCGGCCGCGCCGGCGATTGCAACGCGCCGCCCGATCAGGATGATCCTGTCCGGCTACGCGCCGGCGAACAACGGGTTCAGCCTCGCGCTGAAACGGATCGGCGATCGCCTGACTGCGAAGTTCAAGGGTGACGTCGACGTGAAATACGTCTACAACATTCTCGACCTCGGGTACCGCGGCGAGGACATCCTCTGGCTCGTCGAGAGCGGCGTCCTGACGCTCGGTTATCAGTCGAGCAGCTACCTCACCGAGCGCGTGCCAGATCTCGGGATTGCCGATCTGCCGTTCCTGTTCAAAGACACGCAGACGGCGCGCACGGCGATGGACGGCAAGCTTGGCGCGGTTCTCGCCCAGCGCATCGAGTCGGGAATGGGTTTCCGGATTCTCGGCTGGTTCGAGAACGGCTTCCGCCACATCTCGAACCGGCTGCGGCCGGTGCGGACGCCGGCGGACCTCAAGGGGATGACCATCCGCGTGCTGCCGAGCAAGGTGCAGGAGCGGACGTTCCAGCTCCTTGGCGCCTCGCCGAAAATCATGGACCTGAGCGAGGTGATGCCGGCGGTCAAGGCCGGGACGCTCGACGCGCAGGAGAATCCGTTCCTCAACACCGTCACCTACGGTGTGCACAACTTCCACAAGTTCCACACCGCGTCGAACCACTTCTATCTCTCGCGGCCGATCTTCCTGCACCGCGCGTCGTTCGATGCCTGGCCGAAAGAGATCCAGGACGAGATGCGCGCCGCAATCAAGGACGCCATGACCTTCCAGCGCGACCTGCACGTGAAGGAAGAGGAAGATTCGATGGTGGCGATCCGGAAGGCGGGCGGCGAGATCCTCGATCTGACGCCCGCGCAGATGAAGGCGTTCCAGGACGCCGTGAATCCGATCTACGGGGAGGCGAGGAGCCAGTACTCGAAGGAGCTACTGGCCCTCGCCGGTCTCTAGTTACTTCAGCTCTGCTGACAGATCGTACGACGCGACCGTGTTCTCGTTCATGTGCGGGACGAGCAGCACGTTCGTGCCTGACACGAATGCAATGTCGGCGGCGCCTGGCTTGAACTGCCGCAGCTCGCGCGCCTCGCCATTCGACGTGACCTGGTAGATCTTCCCGGCCATGTAATCGCTGATGATGTAGCCGCCGCGGCCGTCGAGTTCGAGCCCGTCGATGTTCGCGAACGGCTTCGGCGTAATCAGCGTCTTCTGCTTCGTGGTCATGTCGAGCGCGAAGAGACGGCCGGGGATCTCGGTGGAGAAGTCCGGCTTCGGGGCACGACCCGCCCAACCGCCGACCAGGAGCCGGTTGCCGTCAACGAGCAGGCCATTCGGCCATTCGAGCTGTTCGCCCTCGGCCCACACCGTCGCCTTCCCGTCCTTGACAGCGAAGATCTTGTTGCCGAACGTATCCGACACGTAGACCGTGCCGTCGGGCCCGACGGCGACGTCGTTGAGGAACATGGCGCCCTCGATCTTGGTTCGCGACGTGATCTTCGCGTTCGCAATATCGATCCCGACAACCTCATCGAGGTCCGCGGTCCAGAGCGTGCCGTTGTGGCTGCGGAGGCCCTTGGGCGCGTTCAGCCCGGTCACCCAGGTCGTCGACATGACGTGACCGTCGCCGCCGAGCTGCGCGATGCGGCCGTTTCCGTCGCGGCCATCCGGCATGCCATCGATCTGCGACGAGAAAATCCAGCCAGACGCCGCGTCGACGTACACGCTCTCAGGGGTGGCGATGCCGTCGGTCAGGGTCCAGCCGCCGGCAGGTGCGGCCGGCATGTGCGCGGCATGATCCTCGGCGGCCGGCGCCGCCGTTTCAGCGGGCGGCTCATTGCGGCTGCAGCCCGCGAGGATGAGGGTCGTACCGAGCACGAGAGTGGAAAGAACAGTCGTCTGTCTGCGCATGTGTCTCCTTATTGCAAAAGTTTTTCGACGATGCCACGGCTGGCCGCGAGCATCTCCTGGATCTTCGAGGGATCCTTGCCGCCGGCTTCCGCGAAGTCCGGCCGCCCGCCTCCGCCGCCGCCGACGATCGGCGCCAGCTGCTTGACCACCTGACCGGCGGATACTCGTTTTGTCAGGTCGGGTGTCACGCCCACGACGACGGTCACCTTGCCATCTGACGGAGCGGCAAAAATGACGACGCCGCTTTTGATGCGGTCGCGCTGCTGATCGACGAGCGTCCGCAGTCCGTCCTTGTCGAGGCCGGTGACCTCGCGCGCGACCAGCTTCACGCCCCCGATATCGATCGTGTCATCGGCTGCTGTCGTACCGGCGCCACCGGCCCCTCCCATCGCTGCCTTCATGCGCGCCTGCTGCAGCTCGCGAGTGAGGCGCTTGCTCTCATCCTGTATGGCTGACAGGCGTGGTACGAGCTCGTCGGGTTTCGTGTTGAGCGCCTCCGCCAGCTGCGCGATCTGATCGCGGTTCCGCTGGAAGACCTGAAGGGACTCGAGGCCCGTGATCGCCTCGATGCGCCGCGTGCCGGCGGCGACGCCGCTTTCGGACACAATCGCGAACAAGCCGATGTCGCCGGTCGCGCGGACATGGGTGCCGCCACAGAGCTCCACGCTGAATCCCGGCACCGACACCACACGGACGCGATCCCCGTATTTCTCGCCGAAGAGTGCCATCGCTCCCGCGGCAATCGCATCCTGGGTGTTCTTCACGTCGGTCTGCACAGGGGTGTTGCGAACGATCTGCTCGTTCACGATGCGCTCGATGTCGAGCTGCTGTTCGCGGGTGACCGGGCCGAAGTGTGCGAAGTCGAATCGGAGCCGATCCGGCGCGACGAGCGACCCTGCCTGCTTGACGTGCGCGCCGAGGACCTGGCGCAGGGCGGCGTGCAGCAGGTGCGTCGCCGTGTGATTGCGGCGGGTGGCGTCGCGCAGGGCTGACGTGACTTCCGCCGTGACCAGATCGCGGTGAGCCAGCGCGCCGCGGGTCACCCTGATCGCGTGAAACCGGGGCAGCGTTCCCGGGGCTTTCACGACGTCCGTCACGTCCGCGTCGCCGCCGGGCGCGCTCAACGTGCCGGTATCTGAGACCTGGCCGCCCGATTGGAGATAGAACGGCGTCTCTGTCAGCGCGACGAAGCCCTCTGCACCCTGCTCGAGGCGCTCGACGTGGCTCCGTTTCGCGTCAAGAAGCTCGATGATCTGGGTGTTCACCGCGGTGGCATCGTAGCCACGGAAGGCATCTGCTACCTGCGCGAGTTCCGGGCGTGTCTGCCAGACGGTTGCCTCTCCGGCGGCAGCCCCGCCGAATTTGCTCTTCGCCCGCGCCTTGTCGCGCTGGCCCTCCATCGCGCGGTCGAAGCCCTCGCGGTCGAGCGTCAGGCGGCGCTCCTCGACCATGTCCTCGATGAAATCGCGCGGCAGGCCGAACGTGTCATACAGGCGGAACGCCGCCTCACCCGGAACGGGTCGGCCTGCTGCCGCCGCCTGATCGAGCACCTCTTCGAGCTTGGGAAGCCCCTCGGCGAGGACCGCGCTGAACCGCTCTTCCTCACTTCGTACCACCCGGACGATCGACTCGCGTTCGGTCTTCAGCTCCGGATACGCCTGCCCGAAGTCGCGCACGAGCGTGTCGATGAGCGTGTGGAGGAAGGGCTGCGTCACCCCGAGCCGCTTTCCGTGGCGCATCGCGCGCCGCATGATCTTGCGCAGCACATAGCCGCGCCACTCGTTCGAGGGCACGACGCCGTCGGCAATCAGGAACGTCATCGACCGGGTGTGGTCCGCGACGACGCGCATGGACACGTCGGTGGCCGACATCGACCCGGTGTGTGTGGAGCCGGCCCGTTCGCCGATGGCCGCCAGGAGCGGCGTGAACAGGTCGGTGTCGTAGTTCGACAGATGGCCCTGGAGCACCGCCGTGACGCGCTCGAGGCCCATGCCGGTGTCGATGGACGGCGCCGGCAGCGGGTTGAGCGTGCCGTCCGCCTGCCGGTCGAATTCCATGAACACGTTGTTCCAGATTTCGATGTAGCGATCGCAGCTGCATTCGAGGCCGCGGCACGCTCTGCCGCCGGCTTCTTCACCGCACGGAATCCCGGCACCCCGGTAGTAGTAGATCTCCGAGCAGCGGCCGCAGGGGCCGGTTTCGCCCATCTGCCAGAAGTTGTCGGCGGCGCCGAGTTCGCCGATCCGGATCGCCGGCAGGAACTTCGACCAGATGGCGTGTGCCTCCGCATCGCGCGGCACCGCGGCGTCGCCCTTGAAAATCGTCGCGAACAGCTTGTCCGCCGGCAGCTTCCACTCGTCGGTCAGCAGCGTCCAGGCAAACGGGATTGCGTCCTTCTTGAAGTAGTCGCCGAACGAAAAATTGCCGAGCATCTCGAAGAAGGTGTGATGGCGGAGCGACGGGCCGACGTTTTCCAGGTCGTTGTGCTTGCCGCTCACCCGCATGCACTTCTGGGCCGTCGTCGCGCGCGCGTAGTCGCGCTTCTCGCGGCCGAGGAAGACGTCCTTGAACTGGTTCATCCCCGCGTTGGTGAAGAGCAGTGTCGGGTCCTCGTGCGGCACCAGGGGAGAGCTGGGGGCGATGCGGTGGCCGTGCCGCTCGAAATATTTCAGGTACGAGCGGCGAATCTCGTTCGCGGTCATTCTCGACTATTGTATTCGGCGCTCCAGCCCTAGACGTGCAGCTTGACGTCCTGGAAGCTGAGAAGCACCCACCAGTCGTGCGTCTCGCCGAGCATCACCGCCGACGTCTCGCGGGCGGTCTCCGCCAGTTCGTCCTGCGTGAGGGCGCGCTCCATCCGATCCGCGAGCCCCGCCAGCGTCGTTGCCATGCGGGTCGAGCGCTCCGCGACGCGTTCGAGCTCGAGCTGCGTCGTGATGGCGTGCACGACGCCTGCCCAGACGGGAAACACCAGCGCGAGGAACGTGATCCAGACGGCGGGATTCAGCCATGGGCGTCCGGCAGTGTCCATGTCGCCGACGTGCAGAAAGTGGAGGGTGGCCATCAGCAGCGTGCCCCCGAAGAGCGCGAACCCGAGCTGATGCCGGCGATGTGCCTGGTGTGCCTTACGATGCGCGTTCCGCTCGTGGAACGCCTGCTGATCGCGGAGCCATCCGTCCACGAGCAGACGTCGCAGCGGATCGAGCGGGATCGGTGAGAGGCGCTGTCTCGCCGCGGCGGCGAGCGACGTGACGACCTGCGACAGCCAGTGCTTCGGGCCGCGATAGAACTCGAGGGTCCGGTCGTCGCTTGCCGGCTGCCGCGCGTCCGCGAGCACCACGAACATGGCGGCGCGCAGCTGCTCGGCGAGGAACCGATCGTGTAGCCACTTCTCGTGCCACGCGCCGCGACGGCTGCCTCGCCAGAGCCCGAACACCGCGGTCATCGCCGCAATCTCAATCAGGCTGAGCCATGTCTGCGCGGGGAAAAACAGCAGTTGTATCAGCGCCATCGTGACGGCCGTGGCCGCCAGGCGCAGAATGCCGTTTACCACCAGCACGTGGCGGCGCTGGTACTTCACAGCAAGCGCGTCGGCACGCACGAACTCCGGCACGAGCGATTCCTGGATGCCGGTCAGCGCGCTGGCCGCAATGCCGGCGCGCTCCGCCGTCCCTCTGAGCTGCTCGCGCAAGGCGGCCGCCGAGCGGCCGACCGCCGCGTCGTCGACGCCGCCATCGCGAAAATACGACGCCTGCTGGTGGTAGCCGGGCGACAACTCCTTGCGGTCGTCTGGAAACGCCGCCGTCTCGACGACGGCCTCATCGTCTGTGACGTGCCGATACGTGATGCGCCTGACGACAGATGGCGGTGCGTTCGGCTGGTCGGCGTGAATCCAGATCACGAGTCGATCCCGCCGCAGCGCGTGCGCGATGATATCGGCCGTCCCGCCCATCCCCGCGGCGCGCCGGCCGTTCCAGACCGCGATCAGGATCTCGCACGCATCGACGACGCGCTCGCCCACGCGGTGATAGGCGGCGTCGCGCCGCTGGGCGTAGGAGATGCTGCCGGGCAGAGTGCTTGCCCTGGGGCCGGGGAGTTCATCGACCACCGCCGCGCGCGCCACGATCCGATCGGCCCCGGCGGCTAACGGCGAGATGACGACGCAGCTGAGGGCGGTGCCGGGGGCGTTCAGCGTCGCGGCAATGCGGGCGAGGAGCGAATCAATCGCCGCCCCGACGGCGTCTTCATCGGCCACGCTGCGGTGACCGGTGACGCCGAGCCGCAGCTCGTAGGGGAGGGGCATGCGCTCGCGACGATAGCACCGGCGCGTTCCGGGCTACAATTCGCGCGGCTCCTCGGCCATGAACAATCTATTCGTCTCCTACGCCTCGGATGACCAGGCGGTCGCGATGGAGATCTGCGCCCTGCTGGAGGCGCAGGGCGTCCGGTGCTGGATTGCCCCCCGTGACGTCGCCCCGGGCGCGCAGTGGGACGAAGCGATTGTCGACGCGATTACCTCGAGCGGCGCCTTCCTGCTGATTCTCACGGCTCCGGCCAATGCATCGCCCTTCGTCAAGAACGAGTTGAACCACGCCTTCACGGCGCAGAAGCCGATCTTCACGTTCCGCGCGGAGGACGTGCAGCCGAGCAAGTCGCTCGGCTTCTACCTGGCCCGCCACCACTGGACGGACGGCTTTCCACCCCCCCTCGACGTCAAGGTGGCGCAGCTTGCGGCGGCGGTGACCGCGCTGCTCGGCGCCGCCGTCGTTGGCGATGTGCTGCCGCGGACAGTCGTGAAGGCGCGGAAGCGGACACCGTGGCACCGCCCGGCGTCGTTCGTTGCGGCGGGCGTGGCTGCCGGCGCTGCTGGTCGGCGCTGGGTTGTCGTACACGCGTCCCATCGTGTCGCAGCCGGTCATGCGGCTGCAGATCACGTCCCCGGCGGCGACGGCCCTCAGCATCAACGGCATCGATCGCGACATCGCGATTACGCCTGATGGCTCGCGCGTCGTGTACGTCGGGAACAACGGTACCCAGCTCTTTGTCCGGGCGCTCGAGGCGCTGGAGCCGCTGGTGCTGTTCTCGGGAAACCCTCGCGGGCCGTTCGTCTCGCCGGACGGCCGATGGGTGGGTTTCGTGGACGCGAATGCCACGCTGAAGAAAGTTCCCATTACAGGCGGGCCGGCGATCACGCTGGTACAGCTTGATGGGACGCCACGCGGGCAGGCGTGGGCGGCCGACGACACGATCATCTATACGACCAGCCTGGCGACGGGCCTTCTGGCGGTGACGGCCGACCCCGGTTCCGCGGGAGCGGGCGCCGCGCCCTCGGTGCTGACGCAACCGGATCGGTCCCAGGGAGAGGCCGACCACATCTGGCCCGAAGTCCTCCCTGGCGGCCGCGCTGTGCTCTTCACCATCAGACCCCTGACCGGCAGTCTCGATGCGGCGTCGATCGCCGTGCTCGATCTGCAGACCGGGGCACAGAAAGTCCTCGTCCGCGGCGGTACGCACGCCCAGTACGCGCCGAGCGGGCATCTCGTGTATGCCGTTGGCGGATCGCTGCAGGCCGCAGCCTTCGACCTGGAGCGGCTGGAGATTCGCGGTACGGCGGTGCCGGTTGTCGCGCAGGTCATGGCCACCGATCTCGGTGCCGTGGACGCCGTCGTGGCCGGGAACGGCACGCTCGCGTACGTCCCGGGAGAGGGCAGCGCCACGCCGCAGCGGACGATGGTGTGGGTCGATCGGCAGGGGCGCGAAAGTGCGATCGCCGCCCAGTCCCGCGCGTACGTCTATCCGCGGGTGTCGCCGGACGGCACGCGCGTGGCCTTCTACAGCTCCGACCAGGCGAGCGACATCTGGGTGTGGGATCTGGCGCGGGCGGCTCTCGGGAGACTCACGTTCGATCCAGGTCTGGATATCTATCCGCTCTGGACGCCCGACGGCCGGCACGTCGTCTTCAGCTCCGATCGTGAAGGCCTGCGTAACATCTTCCGGCAGGCGGCGGACGGCACCGGATCTCCCGAGCGGCTGACCCGGAGCGAGGTCCTGCAGGACGTGACGGGTCTTTCGCCGGACGGGAACCGCGTCATCTTCACGGAGCGCACGGCGGCAACAGGTGCGGACATCGTGGAACTTCAGCTCGTGCCGCGCGGCGAGCCCCGGTATCTGGTGCAGACGCCGTTTGCCGAGCAGAACGGCATCATCTCTCCCGATGGACGCTGGCTGGCGTACGAGGCGAACGACTCCGGACCGTTCGAGATCTACGTGCGTCCGTATCCCGACGGTACGACCGGCAAGTGGCAGGTATCCACCGGCGGCGGCACACGGCCGCTGTGGTCCCCGAACGGTCAGGAGCTGTTCTTCATCTCACCGGCAGGTGCGCTCATGCGCATCGGGGTTGCGCGCGGCGAGATGTGGTCGGCAACCGTTCCGTCTGTCCTCGTCCCGACGGGGTATTTCTCCCATGGCGGCAACCCGGGCCGCACCTACGACATCGCCCCGGATGGGCAGCGGTTCCTGATGGTCAAACAGGCCGGCACCGGTGGATCGAACTCGGCGCCGTCCATCGTCGTGGTGCTGAACTGGGCGGAGGAATTGCGGCAGCGTGTGCCGGGGAACTGAATATGCCTTCCGCTCTTTTTATTTCGTACGCCTCCACCGACCAGGCAGTCGCGATGGAGGTCTGCGCGCTGCTCGAGGCGCAAGGCGTCGCGTGCTGGATCGCGCCGCGCGACGTGGCGCCAGGCGCGAAGTGGGATGAAGCGATCGTCGACGCGATCTCAAACGCAGGCGCGTTCCTGCTCGTGCTCACGGCCGCTGCCAACGAGTCGCCGTACGTCGGCAACGAAGTCAACCACGCGTTCGCTTCGAAGAAACCGATTTTAACGTTCCGCGCGGAGGACGTGCAGCCGAACAAGTCGCTTGGCTTCTACCTGGCGCGGCACCACTGGACTGATGGCTTCACAGGGTCGCTGCCACAGACGGTCCCGCAAGTGGCCGCCGCCGTCACGTCGCTGCTCGGCACGGCGGCGAGCGGCGCGGCGAGCGGCGTGGCGACCGTCGTCGCAGCCCCGCGCCCGGTCTCGCCGGCCCGGAAAGCAAAGACGTCATCGAACCTCCGCCCGGTGCGCCTGGCTGCCGGAGCCGTCGCGGTCGCTGTGCTCGCCGGGGCGGCCGCGTGGTATCTGAAGCCGGCCCCTCCGGTGGCGCCCCAGCAGGTGGTGCGATTCACGCTCGCTCTCCCGGACGGCGAGCGCCTCGCCGTGCAGGAGCCAATCATTGGCCCCTCGTCTGTGGTGATTTCCCCGGACGGCAGGTACGTCGCCTACGTCGTCGTGCGGGGCGGGACGCAGGAGACGCTCGTGCGCCCGATTGACAGCGCCGACGCCCGGATCGTACCGGGCAGCGCCGGCGCCGTCGGCCCGTTTTTCTCGCCGGATGCGAGCTGGATCGGGATGACGGCGATCGGGGGGCTGTGGAAGGCGCCAGTCGGCGGCGGTGTGGGCATGCGCGTGACCACGACGGGTGGCTCGAGCGGTGCGCATTGGGTGAACGACGGCTCAATCGTGCTGGGAGGAACCAGGGGACTCTTGCAGATTCCCGAAGGCGGGGGACCGGAGCGAATTCTGGTACCGAATGCTGGTACGGTCGGGGCCGCTGGTGCGTATCGACACCCGCACGTGCTGCCCGGCGGCCGCGCGGTGCTGTTTACCATGACGTCGGCCCAGGGCCCGCAGGGAACAGTGTTGTACGACGTCGCAAGCGGCCAGCGGCGCGACTTGATTGCAGCCGGAACCGCGCCCGCTTATGCGCCGACAGGACACATCGTCTACGTCCAGAACGGGACGCTGTTCGCTCTCCCGTTCGATCTGGCGACGATGACGGCCACTGGAAACCCGGTGGCGGTGCTGCAAGGCCTCCTGCAGACCGCCTCCGGCTATCCGTACTACAGCTTTTCCAACACCGGCACGCTGGTGTACGTGTCCGGATCCGCGATCGCGAGCCGGAGGCTCGTGTGGGTCGGGCGGAACGGGGTCGAAGAGCCGCTCGTGGCTCCGCTTCAGGGGTACGACTGGCCGCGCCTCTCACCGGATGGCGGCCGCGTGGCAGTGGAGATCGACGGCCAGACGTGGGTGCACGATCTCAAGCGCGAGACCATGACCCGCCTGACATTCACGGGGAGCCAGAACGATGGCCCGGCGTGGAGCGCTGACGGGATGCGGATCGCCGTGCGATCCAATCGCGGAGGCCCGCCCGCCACCATGTTCTGGCAAATGGCGGACGGCAGCGGCGGGGATGAGCGCCTCAGTCCCGCGGATCAGGTAGGCAACCTCGCGCACTCGTTCTCACCGGACGGACGGCTGCTTGCGTTCGGGCGCACCGATCCGAAAACGCTGCGGGACATCTGGGTGCTGTCCGTCGAGGGGAGAGTGCGGTCGCCGTTTCTCGTGACCCCGGCCACCGAAGGCGCGGCGCGTTTTTCACCCGACGGGCGCTGGATCGCGTACGTATCGGACGAATCTGGGCGTCCCGAAATCTTTGTCCAGCCGTTTCCCGGTCCGGGTGGCAAGTGGCAGATTTCCACCGAAGGTGGCATCGAGCCAGCGTGGAACTCCAGCGGCCGCGAGCTCTTCTACCGCAACGGCACGCGCATGATGGCGGTTCCCGTGACGACGCAGGGAACGTTCGCGGCCGGACATCCCACGGTGCTGTTTGAAGGGTCGTACCTGGCGAGCACGTTCCCGTTAACCGGCGTCACCTACGACGTGACGCGCGACGGACAGCGGTTTCTGATGGTCAAGGACGAGACGACCTCCGCGACGCAAATCAACGTCGTCGTGAACTGGTTCGAGGAGCTGAAGCGGCTGGTGCCGACAGAATGAACACGCTGTTCATCTCGTACGCCTCCACCGACCAGGCAGTCGCGATGGAGGTCTGCGCGCTGCTCGAGGCGCAGGGCGTGGCGTGCTGGATTGCGCCGCGGGACGTGTCGCCGGGCGCCGTCTGGGACGAAGCGATCCTCGATGCGATCGGCGCGAGCGGCGCGTTTCTCCTGGTGCTCACCGCAGGTGCCAACGAATCCCCCTACGTCAAGAACGAGCTGAATCACGCGTTTGCGGCGAAGAAGCCGATCTTCACGTTCCGGGTGGAGGACGTGCAGCCGAGCAAGTCGCTCAGTTTCTATCTCGCGCGGCATCACTGGACCGACGGCTTCACGGGACCGCTGCCGGAGACGGTGCCGCAGGTGGCCGCGGCTGTCACGGCATTGCTTGGCGCGCAGCCAGGCGTGGCGGCGGTTGCCCCTCCACGCACCTCGCGTCCGGCGCCGAAGCCGCGGACGCGCCGCCTGCCGCTGGTGCCGCTGGCCGCCGGCCTGCTTGCCGGGATTCTCGTGGCGGCGCCAGCCGTCTGGACGCTGAAGCCAGCGCCCGAGCCATCCCCGTCACAGGTGATGCGCTTCACGATCAGGATGCCTGACGGGTTTCAGCTGCTCATCAACGAGCAGCTCGATCCGCCCTCGTCAGTCACGATTTCGCCGGACGGCAAATTCCTCGCGTATTCGGCGCAGGGCAACGGCGTGCAGCAGATCTACATCCGACCGATTGATGACGACCAGTCGACTCCGGTCGCGGGAAGTCTGGGTGCTGCCGCGCCGATCTTCTCGCCAGACTCGCAGTGGATTGGCTTCTTCTCCGCGGCAGGGTTCGACAAGGCCCCGACGCGGGGAGGGAATGCCCTCCACGTCGATTCCCTGGCCACGACAGGGGGCGTGTTCTGGGGGTCCGACCGGATGATCACCGTGGGCGGCGCCAATGGTTTGCGGCAGCTCCCAGAGGGGGGTGGGTCGTTCCAGCAGCTCACGCAGCCCGTGCCGGGGGTAGGGAACCATCGGACACCATTCGTGCTGCCCGGCAACCGCGGGATCCTCTTCAGTGCGACCGGTGGTCCGAATTTCACGGGGCCCGTCCTCGTGCGCGAACAGGCGACGGGGACTGTCCGGGAAGTCGTCCCGCTGGGAGTGGCGCCCCGCTATACCCCCACAGGCCATCTCGTCTTCGTGCAAGGCGGCGCGCTGTTGGCCGCCGGCTTCGATCTCGAGACGCTCGCGGTGACCAGCGAGCCGCAGCAGGTTCTGCAGGGCATTCTGCAGATGAGCAACGGACTTCCGTACTACAGCCTCTCGGAGACCGGCACGCTGGTGTACGTCTCCGGCAACGCCACGACGGCCCGCCGGCTCGTCTGGGTATCGCGCCGGGGTATCGAGGAGCCGCTCCCGGCGCCGACACGGGGATACGACTGGCCTCGGCTATCGCCCGATGGCCGCCGGATCGCCGTGGAGATCGATCAGCAGGTCTGGACGTATGATCTCGCGCGCGACACGCTGACGCGCCTGACGTTCACTGGCGCGTCAAATGACGCCCCAGCATGGACGCCCGATGGCTCGCGGATTGTGGTGCGGTCCAACCGCGAGGGGCCGCCCAACCGGCTGTTCTGGCAGAGCGCGGACGGCAGCGGAGGCGACCAGCGGTTGACCGACGCCGTCGGCGTCGCCGATCTCGCGCAGTCGTTCTCGCCGGACGGCCGGTTCCTGGCCTTCATACGCGCCGATCCCAAGACGCTGCGCGATATCTGGATTCTGTCGATGCAGGACCGGAAGCGCACGCCGTTCCTGGTCACGCAGACAACCGAGGGCGCGGCGCGGTTTTCGCCCGACGGCCGCTGGATCGCCTACGTCTCCGGCGAGTCAGGCCGGCCGGAAATCTACGTGCAGCCGTTCCCCGGTCCTGGCGGGAAGTGGCAGATCTCGACTGACGGCGGCATCGAGCCGCTCTGGAACCCGAACGGCCGTGAGCTGTTCTATCGGAGCGGCAGGCGCATGATGGCGGTGCCCGTGACGACGCAAGGGACGTTCTCGGCGGATCGGCCCGTGCTGATCTTCGAGGGCGACTACCTGGCGAGCACGTTCCCGCTGACCGGCGTGACCTACGACATCACGCGCGACGGGCAGCGCTTCCTGATGGTCAAGGACGAGACGACCTCGGCGACGCAGATCAACGTGATTGCGGACTGGTTCGAGGAGCTCAAGCGGCTCGTGCCAACGGAATGAACACGCTCTTCATCTCCTACGCCTCGGACGATCAGCCGGTCGCGATGGACGTGTGTGCGCTCCTCGAGGCGCAGGGCGTCCGCTGCTGGATCGCGCCGCGAGACGTGGCGCCCGGCGCGAAGTGGGATGAAGCGATCGTCGACGCGATCTCGAACGCAGGCGCGTTCCTGCTCGTCCTCACCGCCGCGGCCAACGAGTCGCCGTACGTCGGCAACGAAGTCAATCACGCGTTCGCTTCAAAGAAACCGATCTTCACGTTCCGCGCGGAGGACGTGCAGCCGAACAAGTCGCTTGGCTTCTACCTGGCGCGGCATCACTGGACCGATGGCTTTGGCGTGCCGCTGCCGAAGTCGGTGCCGCAGGTGGCCGCCGCGGTCGTCACGCTGCTTGGTGCGACTGCGGGTACGCCGGCGGCGCCAGTATCCCGTCCCGCCAGGCCCAGGACAAAGGGGCGCGCGCGTCAGTGGGTGCCGATTGGCGCCACGGCCGTCGCCGTCGCACTTCTTGCCGGTGTCGCCGGCTGGAGCCTGAAGCCATCGACACCGGCTTCAGCCCAGGTCATGCGTTTCGTCGTCCCGATGGCCGGCGGGGAAAGGCTGGTGGTTCCGCTCAGCGCCAACGTCGGTTCGTCGGTCGTGATTTCTCCGGATGGGACCCGCATGGCGTACGTCCGCCTCCGGGGAACGATTTACGAGCTGGTGACTCGGCGCATCGACACCGGCGACGTACAGGTGCTGTCAACCGCTGCCGGCGCCTCCGCTCCGTTCTTTTCGCCTGATGCGCGCTGGATCGGCTATTCAACCGTCGAGTCGCTGCACAAGGTGCCGATTGAAGGCGGAGCGTCGGTCCGGCTCCTGGCCGGAGGTTTCCCTGTTGGCGCCTACTGGGCGGCCGGAGAGATGACGCTCGGGTCGCCGCAGGGATTGTTCCGGATCCCGGAGAACGGCGGCGAGCCACGGTCGCTCACACAGCGAGCCGGGGGAGAGGGCAACCATCGGATGCCGTACGGCCTGCCGGACGGACGCCTGCTGTACACCGTGCTGCGGGCTCCGACGCCGGACTCCGCCACCGTCGTTCTTGTCGATCCGTCGACCGGCGAGGCGCGCGATCTGGTGGAGAATGCGGTGGCTCCGGCCTATTTGCCCACGGGGCACCTCGTCTACGTCCAGGCGGGGACGCTCTTTGCTGTTCCGTTCGATCTCGCGGCGGGAACTATCACGGGGACGGGGATCCCCGTTGTCCAGGGCGTACTCCAGACGAGCGCGGGCTTCCCCTATTACAGCTTCTCGAATACCGGGACGCTGCTCTACGTGGCCGGCTCCGGCGCGTTCGAGCGCCGGCTCGTGTGGGTCACGCGCAGCGGCGCGGAGCAGGCGCTTGCCGTGCCGGCCCGCGCCTACGACTGGCCGCGCCTGTCGCCAGACGGCGGGCGGGTGGCGGTCGAACTGGACGGACAGACCTGGATCCATGACGTCGCGCGCGGCACCCTGACGCGCCTGACGTTCACGGGCACGCAGAACGATTCGCCGGCCTGGACGCCCGACGGCACGCGTATCGTGGTGCGAACCAGCAGGGCCGGACCACCGGCGAGCCTCTTCTGGCAGCGAGCCGACGGGAGCGGCGGAGACGAACTCGTGACCCCACCCGACGGGATCGCAGATCTCGCGCAGTCCTTTTCACCGGACGGCCGGTTCCTGGCCTTCACACGCAACGACGCCAAGACCCTGCGCGACATCTGGGTGCTGTCGATCGACGGCCGGAAGCGGACGCCGTTTCTGGCGACGCCCGCCACCGAAGGCGCGCCGCGATTCTCGCCGGACGGGCGCTGGATGGCATACGTCTCCGGAGAATCGGGCCGGCCGGAGGTGTACGTCCAGCCGTTCCCAGGCCCCGGCGGCAAGTGGCAGATTTCGACAGACGGCGGCATCGAGCCGCTCTGGAACCCGAACGGGCGGGAACTGTTCTACCGAAACGGCAGCCAGATGCTGGCCGTGCCTGTGGAGACAAGTGGAGGTTTCTCAGCCGGCCGGCCGGCCATGCTGTTCGACGGGCCGTATCTCGCGAGCACGTTTCCGCTGACCGGCGTCACCTACGACGTGACGCGCGATGGGCAGCGCTTCCTGATGGTGAAGGATGAACCTGCGGCCGCCACGCAGATCAACGTCGTCGTGAACTGGTTCGAGGAACTCAAGCGTCTCGTGCCGGTTCCCTGAGCCGCCGCCGCACCGCGTTCCCAATCTTTCCGGAATCAAAACCCTGCCGAAGCAGGTACTGCTGCACGCGCCGCAGGTCGGCGGGCGTGGGGCGAGCGCTGTCTGGACGCGTTCGCAGGCGCCGGTCGATCGCGTTCTCGATCGTGGCGTCCTCGTCCACGTCCGCGAAGACCTCAGCCACCGCGGCCCGCGCGATCTCGCGATCGATGCCGAGCGATTCGACCTGCCGCAGCACACGCATCCGTCCCCGGCGCTTGACCAGCGCCTCGGTGCGCGCGCAGGCGAGCGCCGTGCGGCGATCGTCGAGCGACCGATTGCCGCGCAGCCGTTCGACGGCAGCGTCAATCTCCTCGGGTTGAAATTCCTTGCGGGTGAGCCGCTGACGGACCTGCGCTTCGCTCAGCTCACGCCGTGCGAGCATCCGCAGGCCCGTGATGTACGCGTCAGCCACTAGAAGCCGCGCGTAATGGTGGGACCCGTTCCTCCGGTGGCCGAGCGCGCCATTTCGTCGCGCGCCGCGTCGGCGGTGCTGGTGACGCCCTGCAGCCGCAGCTTGAACTCGTCGGGGCTCGACGCCCAGCGGAGCGCTTCGTCCTGCGCGATCAGTCCCTGCTCGAACAACGAGAAGATCGACTGATCGAACGTCTGCATACCGTACTGCGACGTGCCCTGCGCGATGGCGCCCGGAATGAGCTTCGTCCGTTCACCGTCGATGATGCATTCGCGGATGAACGGCGTGGCAATCATGACTTCGACAGCCGGCACGCGGCCCTTGCCGTCCGCCTTCGGGATGAGCCGCTGTGAGACGACGGCGCGCAGCACGCTGGCCAGCTGCTGGTGCGGCGTGAAGACCGAGACGATCCGGTTGATGGTCTCCGTCGCGTCAACCGTGTGCAGCGTCGAAAACACGAGGTGGCCGGTTTCCGCCGCGTGCAGGGCGGTTTCGATTGTCTCGAAGTCCCGCATTTCACCGACGAGGATGACGTCCGGATCCTGCCGCAATGCGCTTCGCAGCGCGTTGGCGAACGAGCTCGTGTCCGTTCCGACCTCGCGCTGGCAGATGATCGACCGCTTATCGCGGTGCAGATACTCGATCGGATCCTCGATCGTCATCACGTTGACCGTGCGGTTCGTGTTGATCTCGTCGATGATCGACGCGAGCGTGGTGCTCTTGCCGGAGCCGGTGGTGCCCGTGACGAGCACGAGTCCGCGTTCCTCGTGGGCGATCGTCTTGAGCACCGGCGGCAGGAATAGCTCCTGGATGTTCTGGACGCGAACAGGGATGACGCGGAGCGTCATGCCGATGGTGCCGCGCTGCTGGAACGCGTTGCAGCGGAAGCGCCCGAGTCCAGCGACGCTGTAGGCGAGGTCCACCTCGTGGCTGTCCTTGAAGCGCTCACGCAGCGCCGTCGGCAGGATGGCGGCGAGGATGGCCATCATGTCGTCGTGGTCGAATCGCTTGTCCTGCGAGATGGGCGTCAGTTCGCCCCGCACCCGCATCATCGGGTAGCTGCCCGCCTTCAGATGCAGGTCCGACGCGCCCCGTTCGACGGCGATTTTCAGAAGATCGTTGACGTGCATTTCGACTGCCTGCTACCGACTACCGACTGCGGCATTCACATATTGCAGCCAGCCGTGGGTGTCCGGCGCCTCGCCCTTCACGATCTGGAAGAACCGCTGCTGGATCTTCTCGGTGACCGGGCCGCGACGGCCGGCGCCAACCGGGATCCGATCGACGGAGCGGACCGGCGTCACTTCGACGGCGGTGCCCACGAAGAACACTTCGTCGGCGATGTAGAGCGCCTCGCGCGGCAGTACCTGCTCGCGCACCTCGAAGCCGAGATCCTTCGCGACGGTGATCACGGAATCACGGGTGATCCCCCAGAGCACCGAGGACCCGATCGGCGGCGTGTAGATGATGCCTTCGCGGACGACGAAGACGTTCTGGCCGCTGCCTTCGCTGACGTTGCCCGTGGTGTCGAGCGCAATGCCTTCCGCGTAGCCGTCCGTCACCGCCTCCATCTTGATCAGCTGCGCGTTGGCATAGTTCGCCACGCTCTTCGCCATCGCCGGCGTCGTGTTCGGCGCGTTGCGGGCCCAGGTGCTGACCTTCACGTCGAGCCCTTCCTCGATCGCTTCCTTGCTGAAGTACGCGCCCCATTCCCACACCATGATCGCGACGTCGATGGGGCAGCCGCCGGAATGGACACCGAGCGATTCGTAGCCGCGATAGATCAGCGGACGGATGTAGCAGGCGCGGAAGCCGTTGACCTGGATCGTCTCGATGACGGCCTCGGTCAGCTGCGCCTGCGTGAACGGGACTTCCATCCGGTAGATCTTGGCGGACTCCATCAGGCGCCGCATGTGCGGATCGAGCCGGAAGCACGCGGGGCCGCGCGTGGTGTCGTAGCAGCGAGCGCCTTCGAACACGCCGCTGCCGTAATGGATGACGTGCGACGCCACGTGGATCTGGGCGTCTTTCCAGTCCACGAACGTGCCGTTCATCCAGATCTTGCCTGTGCCGGGAAAAGCCATAGCGAACTCCTGTCTTTCCCTTAGATCCTACCGGATAGGGCGCCTCGCGTGCCTGTGCGGGCTGGCGGGCCCGGCTTCTGTACCTATGACTGGCTTTCGCTGCAGAACGGGCAGCGGTCGGTGCGGGCGTGGAGCGGCTTCCGGCAGTGCCAGCAGAAACGGGGCTGCGGCGTCTCCCGGGCCTTGAGGCGGGACTGGATGTCCGCGACATTCTCCTGGCTCCTCGGCGTCGCACGCGGCGGCGGCGTCACCGTCGCGGTGGAGGTTCCGGCCGTCGCGGCGCGGCGGGGCGACTTGCCGGAGGGGGTCCCGCGGACTGCCAGGACGTCCTGCAGCAGGTCCCCGGCGCGCTGATACCGCTTCGACGGATCCGCCTGGAGCGCCTTGAGGACGATGTTGCTGATGCCGATCGGGATGCGGCTGTTTTTCTTCCGGGGGGACTGCACCAGCTCGCCCCGCATCAGCCGATCGAGATCGGCGGGCGCCGGCGTCTGGTACGGCAGCTCGCCGGTCATCATCTGGTACATCGTCACGCCGATGGAGTAGATGTCGCTCGCGAACGTCGCCTTCCCCTGAAACTGCTCAGGCGCCATATACGGTGGACTGCCAATCACCGTCGTCCCGTGGGCGGCGATTTCCAGGATGCGCGACGTGCCGAAGTCCGTCACCTTGAGCATCCCGGTGTCCGAGACGAGCATGTTGCCGGGACGCAGGTCGCGATGCAGGACGCCGGCGTGGTGCGCGTGATCGACGGCGTTGCACATCTGGCAGGTGAAGTCGAGCGCGCGGGTCAGATCCAGCGCGCCTTCGCGGATGATGATCGACTCGAGCGTTTCGCCGGTGACGTACTCCATGACGATGAAGAACGTGTCGTCCTGCTTTTCCGCGGTCAGCACGGTCACGATGTTCGGGTGGCTCATCGACGCCAGCAGACGCGGCTCCTTCAGCATCTCGCTGAAGTCGACCTGTTGTTTGTGGGGAACCTTGAGGGCGACCTTCTTGTCGATCCAGGTGTCCTGCGCGAGGTACACGGCGCCAAAGCCGCCGCTGCCGAGGGGAGACAGGATGCGGTACTTGCCGATGACCTGATCGCGGAAGAACAAGGCAGACGGATTATACGCGGCTAAAACTCTTTCCAGTGCGCGAAGAGTGCGGCGAGCGCGACGATCGCCATCGCGTCGGCGCGAATGGTGCGGCCGCCGAGCGTCACCAGGCGGCAGGCCGCGGCGCCGCGATCGAGTTCCTCCGCGTCCCATCCACCTTCAGGCCCGATTACCAGCGTCGTTTCCCGAGGCGGCGGGTCGGTCATCTCACCAAGCGTCGACTCACCAGGCATCGATGGGCCGCGCGCCGCTGAGGGCTCGACGAGCATCAGGCCGGGACCGGGGAGCGCCGGCCTTGATAGTGCGGCGTGACCCAGTGCCCCCACGAGGTCGGCGAAGGTGCGCGGCTCGAGAATCGCGGGAACGGTCGCGCGGCCTGACTGCTTCGCCGCCGCGATCGCGATCCGCTCCCAGCGCTCGACGCGGCCGCTTCTCGACACGGTGGCCAGCGTCACTTCGGACCGCGTCGTCACGATCGGCTGGATAGCCGCGGCGCCCATCATCACCGCATCCCGCACGACGTCGTCCATCTTGTCGCCCTTGAGGACCGCCTGGGCAAGCGTGACGGCGACACGGGGTTCCGGCGCGGGGGCACGCGCAGGCCCGACGGTCACGGTGGCTCGTGTCTTCGTGACCGACTCGACAACCGCGTCGAATTCCATCCCGCGTCCGTTGAAGATCCGGACTGGCGCGCCGGCCTTCAGGCGCAGGACCCGCGTGAGGTGTTGCGCTTCGTCGCCGGGGAGGTCGGTGATGTCGCCCGTCTGTCCGGCGCCGGGGGCAAAGAAGCGGGGAAGCACGCCGCCGATTATGACGCGTCCACGCCCGCGCTCTGGCGGAGCGGTCGTACTGGCCGCATACTGATCGTGATGGACGCACTCAGCACGCTCGGCACGCTGATGGGGCTCGCCTTTGTGTCGGGCGTCCGTCTTTACTCCACGGTGCTCGCCGTCGGGCTCGGCATTCGCTGGGGTTTCTTCACGCTTCCGCAGTCGCTCAGCTCGCTGGACGTGCTGGCCCAGACGCCCATCCTCATTCTCGCCGGCGTCATCTACACAGTGGAGTTCGTCGCCGACAAAGTCCCGTGGGTCGACACCATGTGGGACGGCCTCCACACGTTCATCCGCCCGCTGGGCGCCGGCGTACTGGCGGCCACCGCCATGGGCGACGTCAGTCCCGCCGTCAAGCTTGGCGCGGCGCTGCTATGCGGCGGAATCGCGCTCTCGAGCCATTCGACCAAGGCGGGGACGCGAATCGTCGCGAATCACAGCCCGGAGCCGTTTTCGAATATCGGCCTGAGCCTCGCGGAAGACGGGCTCGTCCTCGGCGGCGTCTGGCTGGCCGTGCAGTACCCGCTGCTGGCGCTGGCGGCTGTGATCCTGCTGGTCGGATTTGCGCTCTGGCTAATCCCGAAGGTGATTCGCCTCGTACGCCGTGAGATTGCGGGCATCCGGGGCCTTGCCGCCGGGCAGTGGAATCGCCTCGCCGGCCGGCCCGTCGTCCGGCCATAATCTCACGACGTCACTAGGAGACGCAGTGCGCGAGCTGCAGCACTAGGAAACGTAGAGCGCAGGCTTCAGCCTGCGCGATCAGGGAGGCCCCGTGCAGTTCATTGCAGTGCTCGCCGTTGGATTCGTTCTCATCGCACTAACGCCGGCGCACGCGCAAGGGGTCGTCATGCAACGGACCTTGTCGCTCGGCATGGCGCAGGCAATTGCCGAGGCGACGCTCGCCGAGTGCAAGGCGAA
This sequence comes from Candidatus Sulfopaludibacter sp. SbA3, assembly GCA_945903265.1. Taxonomy (GTDB): domain Bacteria; phylum Acidobacteriota; class Vicinamibacteria; order Vicinamibacterales; family UBA2999; genus CAXNKG01. The sequence goes on along the minus strand of CAMDNQ010000030.1, from coordinate 4,035 downwards.
GGGCTACAACACCGCTGCGGCGGTCGTCGATCGGGCGGGGGACGTTCTTGTGCTGCTGCGCAACGAGCAGGCGACGTCGCAGATGCTGGAAATGGCCCGTCGCAAGGCCTACACCGCGCGCATGTTCCGGGTCTCCACGAAGGAATTCCAGGAGCGCACGCTCAGCGACCCGGCACGCGCCGCGCAGCGCGACCTGCACGACATCCTGGCGCTGAGTGGCGGCATCCCGATTCAGGTCGGCACCGACACCATCGGCGCGGTCGGCAGCGCCGGCTCGACCCTCGACATCGACGACGCCTGCGCGCGGGCCGGCGTCGCGAAAGTCGCCGACCTTCTGAAGTCGAACTAGTCGGAAGTAGGGCGGCTCCGCGACGAGGCAGGTGCCAGCGAGTCGCGGACCCGCCTACGCACCCAGCCGGTCAGGCATGTCGGCGAGCCGCGCTCCCGCGACGGCATGCCGGAAGTCTCGCTCCGCTCTCTACCTGACGCTGTCCGCGCGTCTAGTTGCTGCCTCGATACGACATCTGTCACACGGCTCAAAACGTCCGAGCTGGCTCGTTGCAACTCGAACGCGTTGCCGGGAGACACGCTGAAGAATCGCTTCGCTCGACTTCACGCCTGACGCACCTCGGCATGCCGCGCAGGTCGGCGGCTCGCCGACACGCCTGACCGGCTCCCGCCCTCCTGATACGATCCCCGCGTGACAACACTCCCGGACGTTGAGATTTCGACGGATCCCGCGCGCCTGGATATCGATCTCGTTCATCGCCACTTGAGCGCGTCGTACTGGGCGCCGGGCCGGTCGCGGGCCACTGTTGAACTCTCGATCAAGAACTCGCTTAGCTTCGGTGCGTATCAGGCGGGGCAGCAGGTTGGCTTTGGGCGCGTCATTACCGACTACGCCACGTTCGCGTATCTCGCGGACATCATCGTGTTTCCAGAATTTCAGAGTCGCGGCGTCGGCAAGGCCATCGTGAAGGCGATGGTTGAGCATCCGGAGTTGGGCGGCATTCGCCTCATGCTGCTCCGGACGCGCGACGCCCACGGTTTGTACGAGAAGTTCGGCTTCGGCGCCATTCCACAGGCGGAAGAAATGATGGCGCGCTATTTCTAACATCATACGGAAGTGTTGCGCCGCGGGTACGGTCGGCGCCAGCGTGAAGAGCGCAATAATCACTTACCGATCAACACGATCTCGCTGCCGGTCGCGGCAAGCAGAAGGAGTGGCATCTCCGCAACGATCTTGAAAAAAGTATGCTACACCGCGGCCGTCACGGTGGAACTGCGAACACAGTTCATCGATTGACGGCACGGTAAACCTCGACGTCAGGCCGCACCCATCCCTTGACATCGCACTGATCCAATTTCGCGGCCACACCAGACCGGGATGCAACGCTTTCCAGCTTTCCGAGGGACACGTCCGGTCTAAAGCAGGGAAAGATGTTGTGACGGCTGGGGTTTCCCTTTCGGAGTTCACCGATTTCGCCTACGACTGCATTACTGAAAGGACGTAGATCGGACTGCGCCCTCTGGACACAAGGGGTGAGTGAACCCTGTTTGGACCCCGCCCTTGAGGGAACGCGGCCGGTAGTTTTGTCCTTCCGGGACCGGTCGATCGTGCCTCAAAGTTGTCGCATGCAGTTGAACCTAGCCCATCCGCCATATGGGCGACTTGCCGGATTCGCCGCTCGCCTCTCACGTTTGCTTCAACACGGCACAACACGAAAGGAGCGCGCCGTGGCGGGCACAATCGATGAGTTCTTGGGCGCGCTTTACGGATTGAACCTGGCGCAGATTCAGGGGTTTGTCGATAGGCCAGTTGGAACTGATATCGAAATCCCGGTGCTACAGAATCGCGCTGACAAACTCGCCAACGGAGATGTCCGGATCGACGGCAAGTGGATGGCGGGCTTTCATTTCAACAGTGGGCTGCTGCGCCTCTCGGCCGTCTACCATCGCAGCTTAAAGACCGTCACGGGAAATGTCGGCAAGGACAAAAGCATTCGCACGCTGCTCGACGAACTTGACAAGCCGACTCTGTATCCGACATGGGCCGGGCACGCATGGTCGCGTGCGAACGTTGCTCAAGTGCACAAGGAAGTTAACGATTTCAAACACACAGCCGAAGGGCTAAACGCGGGACGAAACGTGCCATACGCGGTCGCAGCCGACGCTGTCGAGGAACTCTTGGTGCTTCTTGAAAAATGGCCGTCCCTGATCTGAGCGAGCCTTCAAACTGAAAGGACCGACTGCTACCGCGCCAGCTTGAACAGCCCCTCGGCAAACTCCGTCCAGAAGGAAACGCTGCCTTGGTGGTATCTCACGAAATCATCTTTCGTGACGAACAGTTCCTGCCCAAACAGCGGGGTCCGAAGTCTTAGCTTGGAGACGTAGCGATCCTCAAGGCCCGGAAACACGAAAAGCTGCGGCCTCGCGCGTCGCAACGCCCTGGCGGACCCACCTTCAGAGTGCTTTACCGTATTCGCGACGAGGCGCAGTTCGTTGATCACGCCCCAGCTGCGAAGAGTCTTTGCGTTGAGACCGACTTCTTGCTTGAACCACTCGATCGCCACCTCTGGATCAACAGCTTCCTGTCGGTTATCAAAGAGAATCTCTTGACGCAGATCGACGAGATGCTGTTCGGTCAGCAATGTCGAGAAGCTCCGTCCATGTCTTGACGTATACCTTGGAATCAGCAGCATTGCGGGACCAAGATCGTCCCTCCGGCGTAAGGTGGTGGCCGATCAAGTACCCTTCGTAGAAGTTCGGCCGCCCCTCCGTCGCTGGTACCTGATCGCGTAAGTAGCCGACGTAGTCCATGGCTTGAATGCACTCAGCCTTGCCAATCGGTTGGGCCGGGCGCTTCACTTCAACCACGAGAAAGCGTCCGCGGGTTCCGATGCAGAAGAAGTCCACTCGCTCGCGCTTGGGATCGACGCCAGCGGGATCCAGGTTGAATTTCTCAATGATGAGCGTCTCGAGGCCGCGTTCGTGCTCAACCACTTGCCACTCGGGATCGATGAGCCACGGATGCTGGAACAAGAAGTTCTGCATATCCGGTTTTTCAGGCACGTCGGCGTCGATCATCTCCTTGAACTTCTGAATCACGCCGACACGGGCACGAACGATTTCGGCCATCTTGACCGTCTCAAAGATGTCAAGTTCGGTCACCAGCTTGGTGATCTCATCACGCTCGGCCTCACTTGTATCTTTCAGTACCTTCAACAACTGGAAAAACGAGCTGTCTTCAAACGCGCGAAGTACCAGGTCTATCAGCTCTTTCGCGCGATCAGGCTCGTCCGTGATCGATTCAATCGACGCGAGCTTGCGGAGAACCTGCCGCGCCTCAAACTGCTCGGAAGCCGGCAGGCGGTCAATGCGTTCGCCGACTGTCTGATCGAGTTCATTGACGATAGTCTCGAGCTTCTCTTCATTCGCTCGCTCGCGCTTGGCGAGCCAATTCCGAAGGAGGTCGTGAATCTTCCCCTGCCCCCAAACCATTAATGCCGCCGGGGTTGGTTCAGACCACACGAGTCCCTGACGATCGGTTCCAACCTGATCTCTCTCAGCGTCGACCTGATCGGCGAACACCTCGCCCATCATGTATTGCATGCCGTGCTGACCGTGGACACCACCGGTGATGCCGAAGAAGAACGGCGTTTGCGCCATCTTTCCGCGAACGATGATCGAAATGCCACGCGCGTCCTCGATCTTGATCGGTTTCTCGGTAAAACCCGCCCACCACCTCACCTCACCGACGCCGTCGACGTACTCGTCGTTCACTCCCTCCGGTGGAAAGCGAAACTGCAGGTCCGCCGCATCGTCCCGCGTTAGCGGCTTTCCGTTGACGCGGACATCAAACTGCCCACCAAGAATCGCGAAGCACGTGAGCTTGATCCGATTCCGTGGACATCTTCCGAAGGGCGGATACGATGGCCAGAATGGGATCAGACAAGCGTGGACGGCGAGCCAGGCGGCAGTTCACCGAAGAGTTCATCGCCGGCGCCGTCCGGCTGGTCTTGGACGAAGGCAAGA
>CAMDNQ010000029.1 GCA_945903265.1 Candidatus Sulfopaludibacter sp. SbA3 | reverse complement strand
GATACGCCTGCCACGGCGAATGAACGGCTTGCTCTGGCGACTGCCCTGAGCACGCCCCCAGAAGACCTCTTCGATCGCGCTTTGGCGGCAGGTGATACCTCGCCCCCATAACCGACAGTGAGCACCTGCACGGTCCCGGAGCGCACCTGCCGATCGGAAGCGCGGCGAAGCTACCGGCGCGATAGACCTACACGCAATTTGCGTAGACGTGTCATAGGCTGACCCGGAGCCGACGAAAGGCCGTGTCCGATACACGCGCCTGAAGGGGAACCCTGGAAGAAGCTCCCAAGCGAGCGGGCAACGTCGTCGCCAGGACGACCCGCGCAAATAACCGACGCCGCGGCGGGCCGCGGATCAGTACGGGAGCGCAGAACGGTCCGAACAAGAACCTGCCGGCGTGTCCGCACAGTAATCCCGGCAGCGGGGAGGGCGCGTGGAAGCGGTTCCATGCGTGACCGTCGCTTCTAGCGTGGGACTGATACAGGTCACAGAGGCCACCAGTAATAGGTCGGAGGGAATAGCTGGCGTGTGGGCAAAAACAGCGAGGCGGCAGCGGCAGCATTGCCGGCGTAAACGCCGGGAGCGCAGGCAGCTTCTCGATCACTTTCGCAAAGGGGCTCGGAACTTCGACGCGGCGGCGAGGCTACGAACAGGCGCCGCGCGTGAAAGGAGGGCGCAATGAAATGGATGGATTCTGCGTCGCCGGCTTCGCCGGTCCTGGGGCGCGGCGGTGGAAAACAGGGTTAGAGCGGTATTGGGCAAGAGCTTTGGAGATGTGAGCACGGTCGAGGATTTGCCGAGCGAGTTCGTGGTGGCCGCGCTCGCGCATGTGGCCGCGATCAGCGCCGGGCTCGCCGCTCGCCTGGCTGAGGCATCGGCGGCTTCGACTCCCGCGACGACCGGCGACCGACTGCTCGACATTCGCGAGGCTGCCCAAAGGTTGGGAATGAGCACTAGCCGGCTGTATCGCGAAGCGACCCATTTGCCGTTTACCGTTCGACGCGGCCGAAGCGTCCGATTCAGCGCGGTCGGGATTGACCGTTACATTCAGCGGCAGGTGACGGCGTGAAGATATCAATACCTGTTTACATTAATACTTCGAGCGGGGTACTGTGAGTCATGGCTGAGGGAAACGTAAAGACTTCGGTGGAACTGCCAGAGGCGCTCTGGCGTGCCGCAAAGATGCGGGCGGTTGATGACAGGACCGACCTGCGATCGGTCATTGTCGAGGCGCTGGAGAAGCACCTGGGGCTGCCAAGAAAGGGCAAGGCATGAGAGGCGACGGTCGGGTCTTTCAGCGCGGTCCGGTCTGGTGGATCGCGTATTACCGGAACGGGGAAGAGTTCCGCGAGCGCGGCGGCGCGACGAAGAGCGCGGCCAAGAAAAAACTGAACCAGCGGCGAGCAGAAATCGAAGGGGGCCAGTTCGTCGGGCCGGAACGGGAGCGCGTTACGGTTGGAGAGCTGCTCGAGGCGCTCGTGGCACATCTCGAAATCAAGGGCGCGAAGTCCTTGGTGTCACTGCGCTCGCATCTCGTTCCTGTCCGCGAATGGTGGAGTGTGACGAAGGCGATGGACCTCACCAGCGTCCGGGTCGAGCGGTTCCAGGCGGAAAGGCTGGCGGCTGGCAAGGCTGCCGCGACGGTCAACAGGGAAGTGGGCGCACTGAGGCAGGCGCTTCACCTTGCGCGAAAGCAGGGCCGTTTGCTGACGGTTCCATACTTCCCGATGCTCCGTGAGGACAACGCGCGTCAGGGCTTCTTCGAGGCCGATGAGTTCGACCGGCTTGTCGCGAGCCTCCCTGAGTGGCTGGCGGACTTCGCGCGGTTCGGCTACATCACCGGCTGGCGAAAGGGCGAAATCGCGGGTCTTCGGTGGCAGGACGTGGACCGTACAGGTATGGAAGTCCAGTTGAGGACCTCGAAGAATGGCGAAGGCCGGTCGCTTCCTCTCGACAGCCATCCTGACCTCATTGCGCTGGTCGAAGGACGTTGGGCAGCACGCGAGTTCCGTCGCGTCGATGGGGCAGTAGGTCTGAGCGAGTTCGTGTTCCACCGCGACGGAGTGCCTCTGCGCGAGTTCCGCAAAACCTGGGCGAGCGCATGTCGCGCCGCAGGCGTCGGCAACAAGCACTTCCACGATTTCCGTCGCACGGCGGCGAGGAACATGGTTCGAGCAGGCGTCCCTCAAACGGTGGCGATGAGCATCACGGGGCACAAGACCGTCAGCATGTTCAACCGCTACAACATCACCAGCCACGACGACCGTCGCGAGGCGCTGAGGCGGACAGCCGCACACGTGGCGTCCGCGCCGCGCAGCGCAAACAAGGTGATTCGCATGGAGGCCGAGCGGGCTACGGGCTAGAAAGCGGACAGAACGCGGACAATCGCCGTGAAATACGAAAGGCCAGCTCGCGAGGGCTGGCCTTTTCTTTAATGTTTTTGGTTGCGGGGGCGGGATTTGAACCCGCGACCTTTGGGTTATGAGCCCAACGAGCTACCGGACTGCTCCACCCCGCGACATTTGGTTGGTAGATGGTAGTTGGTGGTCACGAGTTCATGGTGCAACCACACCACGAACCACCATCCACCAACCAGTCCATCACTGTAGCACACGCGGACTGGGGGCGTAATGGCCGCGAAAGGCTAGCGGCGCGGCGGGGAGGCGAGATCCTTGACGATGAAGAGGCGTTCGCCGGGCTTGATGAGGCCAAGTTCACGGCGGGCGATTTCCTCGACAGCGGTCGGGTCTTCGCGAAGGCGGCGGGCCTCTTCGCGGAGCCGGACATTTTCGCTGCGGGCGCTGGAGAGGGAGACTTCGAGCTCGCGGTACTGCTCGCGCGCCTGCATCATCGCCAGCACGCCCTTGTCGCCGACGAGCGCGTCAATCATCAGCACGCACGCGATCGCGAGGCCGACATACTCCAGCGTCCGTCGGCGCCGCGGAGGCGGCGTCTGCGAGGTCTTCGCATCACGGCGGGAGCGCGTATTCACCTGTGCCACAATAGCGCGTTTCATCTGCGAGTACAAGAGGCGTTGTACCGCAGTTTCGGATCGAGTACAAGTCCCAAATAGCCCACCGCGAGAGAAAGTACCGGACCGCGGAAAAAAGTACAAGAGGAAAATTGCCCCCCAGCCCCGAATCGGAGGTCGCAATCGTCCTGACGACGCTGGGCGCGGATGCCGATGCGGCGGCGCTGGCCCGGACGCTCGTTGAGGAGCGGCTGGCCGCCTGCGTCAACGTGCTGCCGCCGATGAGCTCGACCTACCGGTGGAAAGGGCAGGTGGAAGTGGAACGCGAGCAGCAGCTGGTGATGAAAACGCGGCTGGATCGGGTGCCGGCGCTGCAGGCGCGGCTCAAGGCGCTGCACCCCTACGAGCTGCCCGAATTTCTTATTCTGACTGCGACGGCGAGCGAGGAGTACGCAGCCTGGCTGCGTCTCTCCTGTAGCGCAGATACTCGATGACCATCGGCAGGAGCGACACGAACACAATCCCGAGCGCGACGAGTGAGAAGTTCTCTTTGACGATCGGGACGTTCCCGAACACGTAACCCGCCCCCAGGCAGATTCCGACCCACGCCAGCGCGCCCACCACGTTGTAGACCACGAAGGTGCGGTACGACATTTCAGCCACGCCCGCGACAAATGGCACGAACGTCCGGATGATCGGGGCGAAACGCCCGAGGACGATCGCCTTGGCGCCGTGGCGCTCGAAGAACTCGTGCGCGCGGTCGACGTAGACCGGGTTAAGCCACCGGCCCCACGCCGGATCGGTGCGTGCCCGCGCAATGATCCGCACCCCCGCGGCGCGTCCGATTGAATAATTGACGGCATCGCCGGCGATGGCCGCGCCAATCAGCAGGACCGCGAGCAGGCGCACGTCCATGGCGCCCGTGGCCGCGATCGCCCCCGCCGCAAACAGCAGCGAGTCGCCCGGCAGGAACGGCGTCACGACCAGGCCGGTTTCGGCGAAGACGATGAGGAAGAGGATGCCGTAAATCCAGGCGCCGTACGCGGCGACCAGCTCCAGCAGGTACCGATCGACGTGCAGCGCGAGATCGAAGAGGTACGCGATCCACTCGACGACGAAGCGGAGCAGCTCCGCGAATTCGCTCACGCGCGGTCCAGCGCCTGGGCGAGGTCTTCCTTCAGGTCCTCGACGTCCTCGATGCCGACCGAGATGCGCACCAGGTCGTCAGTGATGCCGAGCTGCTGCCGCCGCTCCGCCGGCACCGACGCGTGCGTCATCGTCGCAGGGTGGCTGATGAGCGTTTCCACGCCGCCGAGACTCTCCGCGAGGGCCATCAGCCTGACGCTGTTGAGCACCGTGCGCGCCCGTTCGAACGACCCGGCCTTGAACGCGATCAGTCCGCCAAATCCGCGCATCTGCCGCGCGGCGAGCCGGTGCTGCGGGTGCGAGGGGAGGCCGGGGTAGTGCACCGCCGTAACTTTCGGATGCGACTCCAGGTATTCGGCCAGGACCATCGCGTTCGCGTTGTGACGCTCCATTCGAATCGGCAGCGTCTTGGTCCCCCGAAGCACGAGCCACGCATCCATCGGGCCGAGGATGGCGCCTTCCGCGTTCTGCACGAACCGCAGCCACTCGATGTGGTCGTCACGCGTCGCAATCACCGCGCCGCCCACACTGTCGGAATGGCCGTTCAGAAACTTCGTCGTGCTGTGAATGACCATGTCGGCCCCGAAGTCGATCGGCCGCTGGACGTACGGACTGGCGAAGGTGTTATCCACCACCACAGGAATCGCGTGGCCGTGCGCGATCGTGCACGCGCCCTCGAGGTCGGTGACGCCGAGGACCGGGTTGGTCGGGGTCTCGAGAAACACCAGTTTCGTGTTGGGCCGGATGGCCCGCTCGAGCTCGCCCAGGCTTGAGGTGTCGACGTACGTGAAATCGAGCTGATACTTGCGCAGCACGCGCTCGAAGAGCCGGTAGGTGCCGCCGTAGGTGTTGTCCGTCACGACGATGTGGTCGCCTGACGAGAGGAGCGTCATCACGGCGCCGGTCGCCGCCATGCCTGAGGCGAAACAGAATCCCGCCTTGCCGTTTTCGATGGCCGCCAGATTTGCCTCGAGCGCGGATCGCGTCGGATTCTGCGTTCGCGCATACTCGTAGCCCTTGTGGACGCCGAGCGCCTCCTGCACGTAGGTCGAGGTCTGATAGATTGGCGTGATGATCGCGCCGGTCGCGGGATCCGGCGTCTGGCCCGCATGGATGCAGACCGTATTGAAGCGCGCGTGGTCGGATAGCTTCACGATGCCACAAAGCATATCAGTGAGATGGAACCCGTAGTCGTCTTCACGACGAACTCCGACATCGAGGCGCGCGTCGTCATGGCGCTCCTCGACAGCCACGGTATCGCGAGCTTCCGCATCTCCGGAAATCCGCAGGCCATCTGGCCGATGGCGGTCAACCCGCTCGGCGAGATCCGCATCGCGGCACCGGCGGAGCTGGCCGAGGCGGCGCGAACGATTATCGAGAGCCATCGGGAGGATGTCGGGACCAGGGTCGTGCGCCTGCGCGACGAGTTCGACGACCTCGAACAGCGCATCGGCTATCGCTTCACCGATCGCGGGCTGCTCGAGCACGCGCTCACGCACAGGTCGCGCGCGGCGGAGGACATCTCGGGAGGCGTCCTCGACAACGAGTCGCTCGAATTCCTCGGCGACGCGGTCCTCGGCCTCGTAGTCGCCGACGCGCTGTTCCGGCGCTATCCCGATTATTCCGAAGGGCAGAAGTCGAAGATCAAGGCGTCTGTCGTCTCCACGCAGTCGCTGGCGCGGCACGCCGAGCAGATCCGCCTTGGCGAGCACCTGCTGCTGGGCCGCGGCGAGGAGAAGACCGGCGGGCGCTTCAAGCAGGCGCTCCTGGCCGACGCCTACGAAGCGCTGATTGCGGCCATCTATATGGACGGGGGCCTGCCGGCGGCCGCGGAGTTTCTCGACCGCGAGCTGAGCGACGCGATCGATACCGGATCCACGCAGGAAGTCGTCGGGCTGGACTACAAATCGGCGCTGCAGGAGCGGTTGCAGGGGCTCGGGAAACCGCTTCCGGACTACCGCGTGGCGTCAGAAAGCGGGCCGGATCACCGCAAGGCGTTCACGATCGAGGTGGTGGTGGGCGGAGAAGTGCTCGGCAGCGCGGTCGGCAAGACGAAGAAAGAAGCGGAGCAGGAGGCGGCGAAGCAGGCGCTGGCGCGCCTCGGATAACTCCCAACGCCCAACACGCCAACCCCCAACTAGTCGATCTCGATAATCCCCCAGCTTTTCCGCTCTTCGGGCGTCGCTTCGATGCCCGCGTAGGCAAGTGCCGGCGCCGGCTCCAGCTGCGGCGCACGGGCGAGCGCGTACCGCTGCACCTCGCGGGCGACATCCTCTTCCGTCGGGTGGGTCGGCCGGCAATGCAGGCGCACCCAGAGCCGCAGCATCGGGTCGGTGAAGCTATAACGTTTCTGCCGCGCCGTCACCAGATCCACATCCTCGAGCCACGACAGGTAGTCCTTGGTCGAGCCTGGCGTCCGATGGAGTCGGAGCGAGATCTCGGTCAGCGTGAGCGGTTCGTCGTCGGCCAGGATGTCGAGGATCGCCTTGAGGGCGCCGTACCCGCGTGCGCGGTGCAGCCGCAGCTCGTAGCAGAAGCGGCACCAGCGCTCGAGGACGCCGCCGGGCGTGAGGAGCGCCGTGAGCGCGCTGATCGGCTCGGCCCCGCGCCCCATCTGGCCCATCATGTCGCCGATCGCGCGGACGTAGGCCGGACGGCCGTCGGTCAGCGCGAGCACGAGGCGCATCAGATAGTCCCGATCGTCGGTCGGCGTCTGCTCGTAGCCGTTGAAGGCGGGCGCGAGCACGTCCATGATCTCGGTCGCCGCCAGCGGCGGCACGTGCATGACTTCGAAGCGGGAGGTCGCGTCGCGCAGCAGGCGATGCGCCCGAGCCGTGTACCGCGTGGTGAGCACGAAGCGGTTGGGGCTCGCCGACAGCGCTTCCAGCATGTCGCGGAGCACGTGGCGCAGTCCCGGAAAGCTTTCAAACGTGCGGAGTTCCAGCACTTCGTCCAGAAGGAAGGTGCAGGGGGCGCCGCCGGGGGCGCGCGCCGCGTCGAGGAAGCGCACGAGCTGATCGAAGGCGTCGCGGGCGGTGGCGGGCGCGCGATCGGCGCCCTGCCAGGCGAACGGGGACGAGGAGGTGACCGACTGAAGGAAGCGCTCGGGGGTGGTCGCACAGCGTTCGACGTCGATGTACTGGGCAGCACCGCGGCCAAGCTTGTCGCGAAGCCGCTGGAGCAGCGCAGTGCGGCCTGAGCCGCACCCTCCCGGAATGACCGGAATCCGTGATGGAGACGCCTCCACGGCGCTCAGTACCCGTCGATCGAAGCCCGTATGCGGACCCGTCATCCTCTGTTACCCCACCTTCCGGACCACTTATGCGCAGCCCGTCCGCACTTTTCTAAAAGCACTGTTCAAAAACGCGTATGTCGTCTGAGAGGGGACGCACATATTCCGGCACGACGCGTGGAATGTCAAACGTGTGCGCGGCGTACGCGCGCGCTACCACTGGTGCTTCCACGTCGCGTGCCATCGATCCGCGCGCACGCGCTCGATGCACCTCGTCTGCACTCGCCACAAATGCGGAGCTGCGGAGCGCCGGAATGATGCGCGTGCCAAAGGGCATCGTGAGTGCGTGGCGTGTGGAAGATCGACCTGGAGAAAGATCAGAACTTAGAAAGCGCGCGCGTTCTTGTCAAATGAATTCAAGAAATATTTTTCAGTTGACATCGACTCCGCATGATCTTTCCAGCGCGCCGGAGACAATCATGTCGGAAATGACGCGAAGATCCGGCGAGAACGAACGGTCGTGTTCGATCGCCGGCACGCGCGATCGAATGAAATCATGAGCGCGCATGAGCGGCGGCGACGATCGCAGCGGCGCGAGCAGATCGATCGCTTCGCACGCGCAGAGCAGCTCGCAGGCGATCGCGTGCCGCGCGAGATCGGCCGCGCGCGCGGCTTTGAGTCCGGCGCTCATGCTCATGCTGACGTGATCTTCGCGGTTCCCTGATGTCGGGATCGTGTCGACGCTGGCCGGATGCGCGAGCGTCTTGATCTCGGACGCGATCGCGGCCGCCGTGACCTGCGCCATCATCAGCCCGGACTCGAGTCCGCCATGCCGCGTCAGGAACGCCGGCAGGCCGCTGACCGCCGGATTGACGAGCCGCTCGCACCTGCGCTCGCTGATCGTGGCGAGCTGCGCGATCGCGAGGCAGACGACGTCGCTGGCGATGCCGACCGGCGCGCCGTGGAAGTTTCCTCCGGAGAGGATCTCTCGCGCGTCCGCAAACACCATCGGGTTGTCGGTCGCGGCGTTGGCTTCGGTCTCGAAGACGCGCCGGGCGAAGCCAAGGGCCTCGCGGGCCGCCCCGTGGACCTGAGGCGTGCACCGGAGCGAATAGGCGTCCTGCACGCGCCCGCAATTGGCGTGGGAGGCGTTCAGAGGGCTCGCATCTAACAGATTCAAAAGGTTTTGTGCCGATATCTGCTGGCCGGCGAAGCCGCGGGCAATGTGAATCCTGGGGTCGAAGGGGCGGGTGGAGCCCCGGAGGGCGTCGATGCTCAGGGCGGCGGCAAGGTCGGCCGCGCGCGCCAGCCGTTCGGCGTCCGCCAGCGCCAGCCCCAGAAGGGCGGCCGACGCCTGTGTGCCGTTGATAAGGGCCAGTCCCTCCTTGGCCTGCAGCACCGCAGGCTGCAGTCCCGCCTTCGCGAGCGCCTCAGTCCCGCTAACCATCTGATCCGGGCGCGCGTCGTCGTGCGCCGCCGTGCCTTCGCCGATGAGCACCAGCGCCAGGTGCGCCAGCGGCGCGAGATCCCCGCTCGCGCCAACCGACCCGCGCGACGGCACGGACGGATGCACCTGCCGGTTGAGGAGCTCCAGCAGCAGGTCGAGTGTCTCGACCCGGATGCCCGAGAAGCCCTTGGCCAGGACATTCGCGCGCAGCGCCATCATGGCGCGCACGACGTCCACCGGGAGCGGCTCGCCGACGCCCGCCGCATGGCTGCGTACGAGATTGATCTGGAGCTGCGACAGCGACCCGGCGGGGATTTTCACTTCGGCAAAATTGCCGAAGCCGGTGTTGATGCCGTACGTCGGGTCGTCGTGGTGCGCGTATTCGTCGACGACCGCACGCGCCGCGCGGACCCGGTCGCGCGCCGCGTCGGCAAGGGCGACCGGCGCACCCCCGCGCGCGATGGCCAGGAGATTTTCAAGCGTCAGCGAGTTGCCGTCGAGATAAACCATCAACGCTGAATTACGATATACCCGAATGTCTACGAACATCGCTGTGCTGGGCGCGCAGTGGGGCGACGAGGGCAAGGGCAAGATCGTCGATCTCCTCACGCCGAACTTTTCCGCCGTCGCGCGCTACCAGGGCGGTCACAATGCCGGCCACACCGTGTACGTGAAGGGGCAGAAGTTCGTGCTCCACCTGATTCCGTCCGGCATCCTGCACCCCGGCGTGACCTGCATCATCGGCAACGGGGTCGTCATCGACCCGCAGGCGCTTTTCAAGGAGATCGATGAGCTGGCGCAGCTCGGCATTACGGTCGAGGGACGGCTGCTGATCAGCGAGAAGGCGCACGTGATTCTGCCGTATCACCGCGAGCTGGACGTCCTGTCCGAGGCCCGCCGCGGCGAGCGCAAGATCGGGACGACGTCGCGCGGCATCGGGCCGGCCTATGAGGACAAGATTGGCCGCCGCGGCATCCGCATCTGCGACCTGCTGGGCGACCGCGAGGCCCTGCAGCAGGAAATCCGCGAAAACGTCAGCGCGCGGAACCAGATCATCAAGGATTCCACGCTCGACTGGCGGCCCGTGTTCGAACAGATGGTGGCGCACGGCGAGCGCATCCGGCCGTGGGCGGCCGACGCGTCGCTCGTCCTCGACAAGATGATGCGCGACGGGAAGTCGGTCATGTTCGAAGGTGCCCAGGCCACCCTCCTGGACATCGACCACGGCACCTATCCCTTCGTGACGTCGTCCAATGCGTCGGTCGGCGGGATCTGCACCGGGCTCGGTGTGCCGCCGCGGGCGATCAACGGCGTGCTCGGCGTGGCGAAGGCGTACACCACGCGGGTGGGTGAGGGTCCGCTGCCGACGGAGCTGTCAGGAGCGCTGGCCGACAGGCTGCGCGAAAGCGGCCAGGAGTACGGCGCATCGACGGGACGCCCGCGCCGCTGCGGCTGGTACGACGCGGTCGTCGTCCGCTACTCGGCGCGCATCAACGGGCTGGATGCACTGGCGCTGACGAAGCTGGACGTCCTCGACGGGCTGTCTGAAGTGCACCTCTGTACCGGGTACAAGACACCGCAGGGCAACACGATCACCGAATTTCCAGCCGATCTCAGGTCGCTGGCCGGCGCGACCCCCGTCTACGAGACGATGCCAGGCTGGTCGACGCCAACGAAAGGCGCGACGCGCGTCGAGCAGCTGCCCGAGAACGCGCGCAAGTACGTCACGCGGATCGAAGAGCTGAGCGGCGTCGGGTGCGCGATTATTTCGACGGGGTCTGACCGGACAGAAACGATCGTGAAACCGGATTCGATCGTCGCGCGGTGGTTGCGCGCAGGCTAAAGCCTGCGCTCTACACGAATTGCGTGGCGTGGATGTAGAGCGCACGCTTTAGCGTGCGCGGCTATTTCTTATTGGCTTCGATGAATCTGGACAGCAGGGCCTGATCCGCGTCGACGAACTCGACGCCGGCACGATAGCGCGCGCCCCCCTTGGGAATTTCAAACGACGCCCATGCCACCGCCGCGGTCACACGGACCGCCGGCGCGCCGTTTGGAATCGTGACGCGAATTCGCTGATTCGGTTTGAGGATCGTCGACGAGACGACCTGCGCGCCGACGAGTGACAGGTCCACCAGGGCTGCGGGATTGCCGTCGATCTGCACTTCGACCCCGTCGCCCATCCGGAAACGCGGCGCGCGGCGCGTGCCGCGCTGATCGAGCGGCGCGGCCGCCGCAGGCCGCGGCGCCTCCGCCACAGCGGCGGCTGATGTCGCGCCGCTGCCGGCCGCGTCGCCGGGACGCCGCGGCGTCACGCGCGAATAGTCGCCGTCGTGCGCCACGATGCGGATTTCGCAGGCAGTGAGGGAGGGGTCGGCCTTGATGCGGTTGATGAGCGCGGTTCCGCGCGATGTGGCGGCGAACAGCCGCTCGAGCGCGACCACGTCGGGCCGCTGGCGGGTGATGACGTCGAGCGCACGCAGCGCTTCGGTATCCGAGAATGTCGTGGCGCTGACCATGTCCTCGCGCTCCTTGAGCGCAGCGAGATGCTCTGGTGCTGTGATGAGGACCGTGGCCGGCACAGCTGGTCAGTCTAACCCAATTCAAATTGCGAAACCGACTTTCAGAAGTGACAGCAGGCCAGGACAGGACACAATCTGACGTGATGTCCACGAGCGCCGTTCGATGCGAGCGGCTCACGAAGCGGTACGGCGATCTCACTGCGGTAGACGGCCTCTCGCTGACCGTGCGCCGCGGCGAATGCTTCGGCCTGCTGGGTCCCAATGGCGCAGGCAAGACCACCACGATCGAGATTCTCGAAGGACTCCTCACGCCCGATGAAGGTGATGTCGAGGTCCTCGGGCTGCGATGGGGCAGGGATGACGATGCGCTGAGGCAGCGGCTCGGCATACAGCTCCAGGAAACGCGGCTGGCCGAGAAGCTCAGCGTCGAAGAGACGCTGCGCCTGTTTCGATCGTTCTATCGTCGCGGCCGCACGATTGATGAGCTGCTTGGGATCGTGGAACTTGAAGCGAAGCGTCACAGCTGGGTGGGGAAGCTCTCCGGCGGGCAGCGCCAGCGGCTCGCCATCGCCTGTGCGCTCGCAGGGGCGCCGGATCTCCTGTTTCTCGACGAGCCAACCACCGGTCTCGATCCTCAATCGCGCCGGCAGCTCTGGGGCGTGCTCGAGCGGTTCCGCGCGGACGGCGGGACAGTCGTCCTGACGACGCATTACATGGATGAAGCGGAGGTGCTGTGCGATCGCGTGGCGGTCGTCGATTGCGGCCATGTGATCGCGCAGGGGTCGCCGCAGGAGCTGATCGCGCAGTTCGGGACCCCGAAGGTCGTCACGCATCACGGTACCCTCGAGGATGTCTTCATGGCGCTGACGGGGAGGCACCTGCGTGACGACTGATCATCCATTGATCCAGCTGACGCTCGCGCGGCTGCGGGAATTCATTCGTGAACCCGAAGCGCTCTTCTGGACGTTCATCTTCCCGATCGTGATCTCGGTCACGCTGGCCGCGGCATTTCCCGGCGAGAGCAGCCGCCCGGTCCGCGTGGGCCTCGTCGATAGCGCCGCCGCCGAAGCCGTTCGCTCGGCGCTCGCGGGCGATGACGGGATCACGATCGTCGAGATCGCCCCGGACGAGGAGCTCGGCGCCCTCCGCGAGGGCGACGTGCACATTGTCGTCGTCGCCGGCGAGGCGCCCGGCGATCCGCCGACATACCGGTTCGATCCGGCGCGCGACGAAAGCCGCCTGGCCCGGCTGGCGGTGGACGCGGCGTTGAAGCGGGCGGCAGGACGCGCGGACCCCTGGCAGGCGCGCGAAGAGCCGCTCGTCGTCCCGGGCTCGCGCTACATCGACTGGCTCATTCCCGGAATCCTGGGGATGAACATCATGAGCACGGGCATGTGGGGCGTCGGATTTTCGATTGCGCAGGCGCGACTGAGGAAGCTGCTGAAGCTGCTCGCCGCCAGCCCCATGCGCAAGAGCCAGTACCTCCTGGCGCAGATGATGGCGCGCCTGATGTTCCTCCTGCCCGAAGCGGCGGTCCCGCTAGGGTTCGGCGCACTGGTCCTCGGGATGCCGATCGCCGGGTCTCTCGGGTCGATCGCCGCGGTCTGCCTGATCGGGGCGCTCGCCTTTACGGCTCTGGGGCTGCTGACGGCGAGCCGGGCCAGCACGATCGAGGCGATTTCCGGCATCCTCAACCTGGCCATGCTCCCGATGTGGGTGCTCAGCGGGGTTTTTTTCTCCACCGCGAACTTCCCAGAGGTGGCCCAGCCCTTCATCCAGGCGCTGCCGCTGACCGCCCTCAACGACGCCCTGCGTGCGGTCATCCTGGAGGGGGCCAAACTCAGCGATATCAAGGGAGAACTGGGGATTCTCGGGGTGTGGGCCGTGGTCCCGTTTGGGGTGGCCCTGCAGCTTTTCCGATGGCGGTAAACCAGCGCCTGGACTGGTATGGCCCCCTGCTTGCAGCCGAGCGGGTGCATGTCGGCTTTAGGTGTTCACCGGATTATCGAGCGGCAATCGGCAGTAGCCGGCGACCGGGTCGCCATCGAGTGCGACGACGCCTCGGTTACCTACCGGCAATTGAATCAGCGCGCGAACGCCGTGGCGCGGGAACTCATCTCCCTGGGCCTCCGGCGCGGCGCGCATGCGGTGGTCCACATGGAGCGCAGTCCAGAGCTGGCCGTAGCGCTCCTCGCGATCCTGAAAGCCGGCGCCGCTTATACGTGGGTTGATGCGGCCAGGCCTGACGGCCGGTGGCCCTACGGTGTTTCGCTCCTGAATAACGGTCTGGCCAAGCCTATCGTGGTCGACACCAGCCTTTTGATGTCCGGGACTCGCACGGCTCCGAATCTGCCGATTATCACGAGAGCTGAGGACACCGCGTGCGTGCTGCCCGAGATGGACGGGCGGGCCGCAGTTCTTGTCCAGCATGCGACGATCGCGATGCTGCAGGGGCACCCGACCTCGGCACGCTCCGCGTGGTCTGGCGACGCGACCGCCGTCGATCTCTGGCTGCCGCTCATGGCAGGCGCAATCGTCTCGGTTGACGCCGCGCCCGCCCACGTCGCGGCCGCTTAAGGCTTATCCCCTCCGCGGAACTCGCTCTCACTTTCAGCCGATCCATGCTGCGGATCCGTGCTGCCGCCGCCGGGCGTGGCGCGGTGCGCCGGAGCTTCCTGTTCGATCCCGGTCGTCGGCACCGCGCGATCGTCAGCCTCCTCGCGCGTGTTCATGAACCAGAGCGCGAACAGGGCCACGAGCACCATCACGGCGACCGGTCCCAGGAAATAGAACATGCCCGGCACCGCAACAGCGGCGGACTTGCGCAGTTCGGGTTTCACCACTGCGTTGGGCGGATTATCAGGGTGAACGGTCTCACCACGCTGCTGCGACTCGTTAGATTTCCAATCAGCCATATGTGTCCTCGTTAAATGACCTCCGACCCCATCTACGCGGGTCGCCGCCGCGTGATTGCGGCCTCCAGCTCGCGCTGCTTGGCGCCTCGCAGTTTCTGGAGCGCGCGGCTTTCGATCTGACGCACGCGCTCCCGCGTCACTGACAGGTGGCGGCCGATTTCCTCGAGCGTATGCTCGCGGTCGGTCCCGAGGCCGTAGCGCAGGCGGAGCACCTCACGCTCCCGGTCGGACAGCGGCGCCAGCGCGCGCTCGACTTCGTTGCTGACGTCGCTCTGAAGGACCGATTCCTCTGGGTTGCTGATCGACGTATCGCGCAGCAGCTCACCCAGCTCCGTGCCCTCGTCTTCGCCGACTTTCATGTCGAGCGAATAGGGCGTCTTGCGGGCGTCGAGGAGCAGCCGCACCTTGGCGGTCGGTATCTTCAGCCGCTCGGCGAGGTCCTGCGGGGACGGCTCCCGGCCCTGCTCGGCGCGCAGCGTCTTGCGCTCTTTTTCAAGCCGGTTCAGCGATTCGATGACGTGAACGGGGAGCCGGATCGTGCGGCCGTAGTCGGCAACGGCGCGGGTGATCGCCTGGCGGATCCACCAGGTCGCGTACGTCGAGAACTTGAATCCGCGGCGGAACTGGAAGCGGTCGACGGCCTTCATCAGGCCGATGTTGCCCTCCTGGATCAGATCGAGGAATGACAACCCGCGATTGAGGTAGCGCTTCGCGATCGACACGACGAGGCGCAGGTTCGCCTCCATCAGTTCGCGCTTCGCCTCCCGAACCGTGTCTTCGGCCGCGTCGACCTTTTCGAGCCGCGACTGGAATTCACGGCGCGGAAGGCCGGCCCGGATTTCAAGCTGCCGGCATATTTCAGCGCGTTCGCTTTTCGTCAGTTTCTCGGCTTCGCGGAAGCCGTTGTTGATCTCCTTCAGCTCCTCGACGACATCGTCGAGGAGCGAGGGCCGGATCGGCTGGGCCGACAGGTCGGCGGCGATCGCCGTGCGGGCCCGATTCAGCTGCTCCTGGAATTTCTTGCGCGACCCCACACCGCAGCGCGGATTCGCGAGCTGCTCCTGCAGCTTGTCGATGACGGTGCGGCGGCGCTTGATGCGCCCGAATGCCGCCATGACGGGGCCGATGTGGTCTTCCCGCAGCTCGCCGCCCTCCGGGAGGAGGATCAGCTCGGCGGCAGGATCGCCCTTTGTGCGGATCCGGTCGGCCAGGGCGAGGAACGTCTGCACGGCTCCAGGAATTCCCGCCAGCGCATTGACCAGTTCGCGCTGCGCATCCTCGATGCGTTTGCCGATCGTCTGTTCTTCGGCGGCCTTCAACAGCTTGCGTTTACCGATGTGCTGCAAATACACACGGACGAGGTCGATGTCCTCGCGAGAGGTCCCGGCCTCGCCGGGTGTGTCGAGATCCTCTTCTTCCTCCTCGTCTTCCAGATCGACGCCGATGGGCTGCACCGCGAACGCCTCGGGCTCGTCCTCCTGCAGCAGGGCTTCAGGTTTCACGAACGGATGATCTTCGTCCGGGTCCTCGCGCGGTTCCACATCCAGGCCGAATTCCTGCGCGCGCTGGCGCCAGTCGAGCACATGAGCCTGGCGCGAGGGGTCTTCCCACTCAATCAGCGACTTGCGCCGCCGGCCCGGCTTGAAGGCGAGCGTCTGCGCAGCGGCCGGGGTCGAGGCGGGTCGCGATGCCTTGACCGGTGTCTTCGTCCTGGTTGGCGTCCGAGTTGGCGTCCGGGTTGGCGTCCGGGTTGGCGTCCGGGTTGGCGTCCGAGTTGGCATAGTCCGGCTTCTGCAACTGCAAGGCAGTTGCCTGTACAGCGAGACGCCAGATGAGCGAAATGGCCGTGGTACACTCGGCGTTTGTTTGCTCGCGTGTCGACCGGGTAGCTCAGTGGTAGAGCAGCGCACTTTTAATGCGCGGGCCGCGGGTTCGATCCCCGCCCTGGTCACCATAGCTCAACCGGAGGACCAACAGGCATGTCTCAGCACCGCATCGTTCGTTCTGCTTTCATTCTGATTCTCACCGTCGCGATCGCCGCACCGCTGTTCGCGCAGGCGCCGGCCGGCTGGCAGGTGCGCATCGACAAGAGCACCAACGCATCTGATCCCGACGACGTGCCGGAGGTGAAGGTCGTTACGGTCGGGAAGGGGTTCCGCGTCACCGGCGGACCGGCGGGGACGTACTGGAATGCCGCCAGCACGGCGAAGGGCAACTACACGGTTCGGGCGAACTTCAATCTGATGAAGCCGAGCGGACACGTGAACTATTACGGCATCGTGTTCGGCGGTTCCGACTTGAACGGCGTCAATCAGCAGTACATCTATTTCCTGGTCGCGCAGAATGGCTCGTTCATCATTCGGCAGCGGACGGGGGATAAGGTGGCGGACGTCGTGTCGCGGACCATGCCGCATCCGGCGATACGACTTCCCGGCGCCGACGGGACGTCAGCGAACGCGCTCGAAGTGCGCGTCGGGGCGACTCAGATTGAATATGTGGTGAACGGGCAGGTCGTGCACACGACACCGAAGAGCGGCCTGACGGCGCAGACGAACGGCATTGCCGGCGTCCGCATCAACCACGTGCTCGACGTGACGGTCGACGGGTTCCAGGTCCAGCAGCAGTAATTTGTAGGGGCCGACCTTGAGGTCGGCCCCTACACCGTCGCCGGTTCTCCCAGCGAAACCGGCTGTCCCTCGTAACTGATCTCCAGCGCGGCCGACTGCCGCAGCGTGCTGCTCACCTGGCACGCGCGCCTCGCCATCACAATCAGCTTCTTCGCAAGTTCCGCGTCAGCGCAGGTCGCTGACACGTTCATGGTGAAGGCGGTGAACCGCTCCGGCGTGCCGTCGAGCGTTCCGGCGACGGCCACCCGGACGCCGGTCATGGCCGCGTCGCGCGCGCGAATGACTGCCAGCAGGTGGCTCACGAAACAGCCCCCGAGCGACACGAGCATGTACTCACCGCCGGCGGGGCCGAGATCCAGCCCGCCTTTGGCCACACCACGGTCTACCAGAAACGTGTGCGTACGGACGGTCGCGCGCGATGTCGTCTGATTGACGTGCTCGATGTTCGCCGTGAATGTCATGGCCATGGACGCTATCCCTTCAGGGTGCTGTATTCATGCTCGATGTGCTTGGCGACTTCGCCGTCGAGCGCCGTGATCTTGCCGCCGATATCGTGGCGCGAGAGCTCGAACGTGATGCGGTTATAGAAGATGTGGATGTCGGGGTGGTGATCCTTCGACTCGAAGTAGGGCACCAGCCGGTTGATGAAGCTGAGCGAATCGATGAAGTCCTTGAACCGGAACTCCTTGGCGAGCTGACCGCTGTCGGCCGTCCAGTCCGGAAGCCGCTGCAGCACAATCTCGAGTTCGTCCTTCGTCAGCGCCTG
This sequence comes from Candidatus Sulfopaludibacter sp. SbA3, assembly GCA_945903265.1. Classification (GTDB taxonomy): domain Bacteria; phylum Acidobacteriota; class Vicinamibacteria; order Vicinamibacterales; family UBA2999; genus CAXNKG01. The sequence continues at coordinate 18,475 of CAMDNQ010000029.1, read as the reverse complement.
TGGTTTCTCGTCGGCCATCCTTGTAGTGTGGCACACCGCCTACGGCCGGATCCCCGCCACGTTGAGTCGAATGCGATACAGGCTCGTCCGCGCGGTGACGTATAACGTCTTTCCATCCGCATCGCCGAACGCGAGATTGGCCGGTGCTTCCGGGAATGCCAGGATGCCGAGATGTCGTCCTTCGGGAGAGACAATCCAGATGCCGGCCGGACCGGTCGTGTAGAGGTTGCCGCGCTCATCGACCTTCATCCCGTCCGGTGTGCCGGGCCGCTTGTCGGCAGTCATGTCCACGAACACCTGGCGGTTGGCAACGGTATCGTCCGCGTTGACGTCAAAGCGGAAGACTTTGCGATCCACGGTGCTGTTCACGTAGAGCACCTTCTCATCGGGCGAAAGGGCGACGCCGTTCGGATTCCCCAGATCGCGCGCGAGGAGGTGCACCTTCCCGTCCTTCATGAGATACACGCCGTTGAAGGGAAGCTCCTTCTTCGGATCGTCGTTCCGGCCGCGCAGACCCGATGGCGGATCGGTGAAATAGAGTGACCCGTTCTTCTTGAACACGAGATCGTTGGTACTGTTCAAACGCTTGCCGTCGAAATGGCTGGCGAGGATGGTGCGACGGCCGTCCGGTTCGATGCGGACGACCTGCCGATCGCCCATCGCGTTGAACGCGACGCGACCCTGGGGGTCGAGCGTCACGCCGTTTGACCCAATCAGGTAGATCGTTCCGCGGTTCACGTTGGTCTGTTCGCCGCCGACGCCCGTCGGATCCGTACCTGTGAATCCGCTCTTGTCGAGAAACACGGAGACAGACCCGTCAGCCGGATTCCACTTGCGGATGACGTTGTCGGGGATATCGCTGAAAATCAAGAAGCCGCCGCTGCGGACCCAGACGGGCCCCTCAGCGAAGCCGAAGCCGGTCGCGACCCGCTCCACGCGCGCGTTCGCGGGCACGATCGCGTCGAGGGCCGGATCGAGGCGGGTGACCGGGCCCGCTTCCTGCCCGAGAAGAGCGGCGGTCGAAACGGTCAGTGCGACGAGGACCAGAGGGCTGCGCATGCCGGGAGCATAACGCAGCTCACCGGAAGCCGAATACCAGCGGGAACACGATCACGACGAGAGCCGCCCAGGCGGAGTAGACGGGCAGATATCCTGTCTGCCAGCGCTCGAGCGCGGCGAACCGGCTGGTGCCGCCGACGAATCGCCAGTAGAGGCATGCCGTCCACGTGAGATTGACCAGCAGGATCAGGTTCTCGCCGAGCGCGGCGACGCGATTCGGCGTGAAGCCGTACTCGGTGATCCGGCCCGCGATCGCCGCGAGCGCCACGATGTCCACGATGAGCGCGCTGACGATGAGCAGCAGCTGGAGCCGATCGAAGAGGTCCGGCGGGGCGTCCGGATCGCGCGCCGACGTCGCATACAGCACCAGGCCCACCACGACCGCCAGGAGCAGGTCGAATGCGATCAGCACCTCGCGCTCCACGTTGATCGGGCTCCCGGTCCAGGCCATCGTCACGAGAAACGCCAGCAGCAACAGCGTAAACAGCGGCGTGAACAGCTTTGTCAGCACCGGTGCCATGTTTTCGATGACGCTCTGTTTCGCCTCGACCAGCCACGACGCGACGATGAACGCGCCCGCGGCGCCGCACGGAAGCAGCCAGCCCGCGACGAACCAGTCGGGATTCTTATCGATAGCCGAGAACATCATGAACGTGAAGGCGGTGGTGACGCCTCCGCCGAGCGCGATCAGCACGTAGTAAATCGCCAGCTCGCCGGAGAAGCGGACGAAGTTCATGCGGCCACGAGCATCCAGCCAGCGGCCGCCGAGATACGCGACACCGACCACAATCCACAGCGCGATCGGCAGGTGCAGGATGCTGAGCACCCCGGTGTCGCTGCCCTCGCCGAAGCGGTAGACGTTGGCGAACACGGCACCCGCCGCGAACGGCAGCGCGAACCAGAGGGCACGGGCGGCAGTCATGCCGCGCGTCCAGATGAAATACAGGGTCAGCAGCGGGAAGACGAAGAGGCTGGCGTTGCGGGCGTAGACGAGCGGCAGTTCTTCGTTCGGGTCGATGTGAAGCCCGAACAGCGCCGGCACTTTCACCGCAAGCGCCGCGGCGACGACAAGCGCAAGAACGACGAGCGTCTCGGTACGTGTGGCGCTGGCGGTGTGGTCGTCGGCGTCCGGCGCCGTGACCAGCTGCTTCCAGAGCCGCTCGGAGTGCTCCCGTGCGAACTCGCGTGACAGGGCATCGAGGCTCCCCATGCGCTTGACCGCGACCAGAAACGCCTCGTCCGCGTCGAGCCCGGCGGCTTGCAGGGCGGCGACCTGGTCCCGCAGGTGGCCTTCCAGCTCCTCGACATCGGGGCCATTGATGGCACGGCGGCGGCGCAGGTACAGTCGCCACTGGGCAATTTGTTCCTCGAGCCGTTCGTCGAGCCGCGCGCGATCGTCGCGAGCGTCGGCCGGAGTCATGCGGTCTGCACCTGAAGCCAGATGTGGCGCAACGTGTCGTCGACCGCCTGCCAGCGGCGCTGCTCCGCGGCGAGCTGGGCGTGCCCCTCTTTCGTGATGCGGTAGTACTTGCGCTTGCGGGCCGTTTCGGACGCGACCCAGTTCGAGGCGATGAGTCCCTGGCGCTCGAGGCGGTGGAGCACGGGATAGAGCATTCCATCCGTCCAGTGCAGGTGGCCGCCTGAAAGTTCGGTGACGCGTTTGATAATGGCGTAGCCGTAACTGTCGCCTTCGGCCAGGATGCCGAGCACCAGCGGAGTCGCCGACGCGGCGACGAGGTCTTTACTCAGGTCCATACACAGAAGCGTTATACATTGTGCTTCTATGTATGTCAAACGGGCGGAAAACTATTGAACATCGTCTTGCTGGGCGCGCCAGGAGCGGGCAAGGGCACTCAGGCGGCACAAATCCGTCGGCGCCGGAATATCCCTCATATCTCCACAGGCGCCATGCTGCGTGAGGCGATCCAGGCGGGCACGCCGCTCGGCCTCGAAGTGAAGCAAATCATCGAGAGCGGCGCGCTCATCGGTGACGAGATCATCACGCGCCTCGCCTTCGACCGGCTTCGCGAGCCCGATACGTCGGGAGGCTTTCTGCTCGACGGCTATCCGCGCACGATTCCGCAGGCCGAAGCCCTCGATGCGTTCATCAAGGGCCGTCCGCTCGTCATCGTGGAGATTGACCTGAGTGAAGCCGAAGTCCTGCATCGGCTGGCGTCGCGCATGGTCTGCGAGGAATGCGGCGCGAACTCTCAGGAAACCGGTGGGGGGCTCCAGTGTCACGACTGCGGGGGCCCGCTCGTCGCCCGGGCCGATGATGCCGAGGAGGTGGTCCGGAACCGACTGGCCGTGTACCGGCGGCAGACCGAACCGCTGGTGCAGTACTACACTGGCAGGAAGACCTTCCACCGCGTGAACGGCGCGCAGCTTCCCGACGACGTCACGCGCGACATCCTGCGCGCGATCGATGCCTGATCGTTGCTGCGTGAGGCGTCAGCGCGCGGCGGCGGCGACAGATACGGCGACGAGCGGCGCGGTGCGCTTTTCGCCAATCTGCTGCCGCCACATCGCGTAATACAGGCCCTTCTCCTCGAGCAGCTGCGCGTGCGAGCCCGACTCGACGATGCTGCCGCGTTCGAGCACGTAGATACGGTCGGCGTGCATGATCGTGGAGAGGCGGTGGGCGATCAGGATGGTCATCACCTCCTGGCTCGTGCCGACCGCGCGAATCGTCTGGCCAATCTCATCCTCGGTCAGCGAGTCGAGCGACGAGGTCGCTTCGTCGAAGACGAGCAGGTGAGGCCGGCGGAGCAGGGCGCGCGCGATCGACAGGCGCTGTTTCTCGCCGCCGGACACCTTGACGCCTCCTTCACCAATGACGGTGTCGAGCCCCTTCGACGCCCGCGCGAGGAGGCTGTCGCACGACGCCTTGTGCAGGACGTCCAGGCACTCCGCATCCGTCGCCTTCGGGTTCACGAACAGCAGGTTCTCCCGGATGGTGCCGGAGAAGAGCTGCGTATCCTGCGTGACGAACCCAATCTGCTCGCGCAGCTGATCGAGATCCACGTCGGCCGAGGGATGTCCGTTGTACAGGATGTCGCCGGATCTGGGCCGATACAGGCCGACCAGCAGTTTTACGAGCGTTGTCTTGCCCGCGCCTGATGGCCCGACGAACGCGATGGTGTCGCCTTGCCGGACGCTGAACGAGATGTCGGTCAGCGCGGGGGTGGACGCGGACTGGTGCTGGAAGCTGACGTGGTCGAACGCGAGCGTGTGGAGGGTCGGCAGCGGGACGGGATTGAGCGGCCTCGGCTCCTTCTTCATGTCGAGGATGTCCTGGAAGTTCTTCAGCGACACCTCCGCCTCGCGATAGATGTTGATGATGTTGCCAAGCTCCTGCAGCGGGCCGAAGATGAAAAACGAGTAGATGAAGAGCGAGAAGAACTGGCCGATGGTGATCTGCTGCGCGTAAATCAGGTAGAGCATCAGGAACATGATGCTCGTGCGCAGCGCGTTGACGACCGTCCCCTGGATGAAGCTCAGGCTCCGGATGTAGCGCACCTTCCGCATCTCGAGCTGCAGGATCTTGTCGGTCGTGCCGTTGAGCCGGGCGATCTCCTGCGGCGCGAGGCCCAGGCTCTTCACCAGCTCGATATTCCGGAGCGACTCCGTCGTCGCACCCGCCAGGGCTGTCGTCTCGGCGACGATCGTCTTCTGAATGACTTTGATCTTCTTGCTGAGGACCGAGCTCAGAATGCCGAGGGCCGGGATGGTCGCGAAATAGATCGGCGCAATCAGCCAGTGCACGCTCCACGCGTAGACCATCACGAAGATGATCCCGACGAGCGACGTGAAGAGGACGTTGATGGAGGCGGAGATCAGCTTCTCGACGTCCGACCGCACCTTCTGAAGCTTGCCGAGCGTCTCGCCGCTGCGCTGGTCCTCGAAGACGGAGTAGGGGAGCTCGAGCGAGTGCTGGATGCCGTCCGAGTAGATCCGCGCGCCGAGGCGCTGCGTGATCACGTTGATGAAGTAGTCCTGGAAGTTCTTGGCGACTCGCGACACGAAGGCGACGCCGACCGCCGCGCCGAGCAGGAGCGTGACCCCGCGGAAAAACTCGTCGGTCGTGTACTCCGAGAACTTGGTGGCGTATTCGTCGATGACGTACCGGAAGATCAGCGGATCGAGCAGCGAGAAGATCTGGTTGATGGCGGCGAGCGCCAGCGCCAGCGCGATCAGCCGCCAGTAGTCTGCGAGATAGCGGGCCAGCAGCCTCATCCGTCGATGATAGCTGCTGGCGATGACAGGAGCGCTATCGGGGTGTCGGCAGGGAACCCGCGGGATTCAGCGTCGGGTTTCCCCCCGCCTGGCCGGTGAGCGGCGGTGGCGGATAACGGCTGCTGTAGACGTACTGATAGCGGACGCGGCGCCCGGCGTGATCGAAGAATCCAATTGACTGCTGGAAGAGCCCTGGCTCCGGATTGCGGGCCGGCACCGTCCCCTCGAAGATGTAGAGCCGATCGAGGTGCATGGCAATGAAGACGAACGTGCGCGACTGGTCGGCATTGTTCGTCAACTGCAGCTGTTGGCCCTCCACTAGATCCATGAAGTTCCACATCAGGTGCGTGACGCGGGCATTGCGCTGCATGAACTGCCACGTGGCGTAGACGGCTGCGCCGCCGGCGTCCATCTTCCAGTAGCCGGGACCGGTGTTCATCGATCCGATGCACGGCTCCGCCCCGGGGGGGCACTTCTTGATCCGCTCCAGCCCCATCTTCTCGATCCCGCTGTAATCGACGACGGTCACCGAATACCGTTCGGGGCCGCGGTCGGCCGTGTAGACCCGCGCGGGCAGCATGTAGCCGTACTCGGATTTGTACGTGGTCTGCGTCATCCGGGGCTGCCCCGGAAAGTTCACGGTGAAGCCACCCTCTTTCGACTCGTACTCGATCCACTCCTGCGCGGACGCGATGGGCGGCGCCCAGAAGGCCGCAAGTGCCACGATGACGGTAACGAGACGCATAACGGTCCTCCTGTTTACGCGAGAGCTTTGCCGTAGAGCGCGAGCAGACGGCTCCAGGCACGCTCGGCCTGCGGCTCATTGTAGACACCGGAGTCTGGCGGGCACCAGCCATGTGCGGCACCGGTGTAGACCTCGATTTCGGCCGGGACGTTGGCCTTGGCGAAGGTGTCCTTCAGGACATTCTTTTCGTTGGGAGACCGCATGTCGTCGTTGGCGGCGATGGCCACGAGGACCTGCGCCTTCGTCTTCGTGACCAAGAGGTGCGGGCTGTTCGGCATGTCGGTGACGAGTCCACCGCCATGGAATGAAGCCACGGCGCCTACGCGCCCAGGGACCGCTGCCGCAGTGCGGAACGCGATCGGGCCGCCCATGCAATAGCCCTGCGTGCCGATCCGGCGGTTCGTGGCCACCGAGGGCTGCTTGTCCAGCCACCCGATGAACGCCCGCGCATCCGTCATCTGCGTCGTCTCGTTCAGCGCCTGCGCGAGCGGCAGAAGCTGCGGGATCGGCGTTGCAGATCCCTTGTCCGCGGTCGGCGCCTTGCGGACGCGATAGAACGGATTCACCACCAGCACCGAATAGCCTGTTTCGGCGAGGCGCTTGCCCATCGTCCGGAATGCGGGCCGCAGTCCAAAGATGTCGGGCCAGACGAGAACGGCAGCAGCGGTGCCGGCGGTCGGACGGACGAAGTAGCAGTCGGCAGTCCCGTCCGGGGTCGTGATGGTCACGTCGGATTCGGTGACCGCGACCGCGTGGGCGACCTGGGGCAGCGCCATCGCCATGCCCGCGCCGAGCAGGACTCCGAACTGCCGCCGTGTCACCAATCCGTTCGCTGCGAAGTCCTTCTGATCGTCGTCAAAATGGTCCTGATCGCACATATCTGCTCCTTGGCTCTTCTTTGTGGCTGAGCTGGCACAGAACACTTGATGTCCTGTTTTGCACATCCCGGGAAATCGCGGCTCCTTATACTCAGGGCACCGCATGAATCAGGTTCTGATTGTCGACGATTCTCCCACGATCCGCCGCATGGTTCGGGCTTCGCTTGCCGACCTCGCGGGAGGGGCCGAATTCGTCGAGGCCGGTTCAGGCCTGGAGGCCATCGAGCGCCTCGCGCTGGGCCCGGTGCACCTGATCATCCTGGACCTGAACATGCCCGATCTGCACGGACTCGAAGTGCTGGCTTTCGTGCGCAGCCACGCCAAATTTCGGGGGGTCCCGGTCATCGTGCTCACGACCCGCGGAGACGACGCCCACCGCGCCGCCGCCCTGCAGGCCGGCGCGACCGCATTCATGACCAAGCCCTTCGTGCCCGCGGCGCTCGCCGCTCGCGCGAACGAGCTCCTTCAACTGCCAATGTCGGCGGGGCACGCCTGACGGACTTCCGCGACCAGTTCATCGGGGAGTACTTCGTCGAGTGCGAAGAGCACCTGACCGCCATCAGGCGTGGTCTCCTGGCGCTCGAAGCCTCGGTTGGCCGGGAACGTCCCGACGCGGTTATTACAGAGGAACTCTTCCGGAGCGTTCACTCCCTGAAGGGTCTCGCCGGCATGGTCGAGGACCGCGACGGCGAGTTGCTCTCCCATGAAATGGAAGGCTATCTCCGAGCGATTCGGGATGGCGATGTGCCGCTGACGACCCACGGCATCGAAGTGCTCATCGAGGGCACCGCCGCGCTCGAGCGCGCTATTACTGCGCGCCGGGACTCGTCGGATCCGCCGGACAGCGCGGGGCCACTCGCGAGCCTGCGCGGACTTCTCTCTCAGCCGACGCCTGTACGCATCCCCGGCAATGGGCGGCGAGCCGGCGACAGCGTCGATCCGGCGGCCGACTGGACATGCATGTTCGAGCCCTCCGCGGCGCTCTCGGCCCGGGGCATCAACGTCAACGCGGTGCGGGAGCGACTGAGCAGCGCCGGTGTCATCCTCCGCGCGACGCCCAGCGTGACCGAGCACGGCGTCTCGTTTCACTTCCTGCTGGCCGGCGAACTGGACGATGCGACCGTCGCCGCCTGGCGTGATGACGGCATCGTCTGCACCCGGATCCCCGGGCGGGCCCTGCTTCCGATTGGGCCGGAGTCCGGGGAATCGCCAGGTGCGCGTGCACTCGCCCCGCCCAGTCATTACGTCCGCGTCGACCTGGCGCGGCTCGACGAGCTGATGCACATGATCGGCGATCTCGTCATGCTGCGCGCCAGGCTCACAGACACGCTCGCATCGTTGCAGCGCCACGCGCCGTCTCAGGGATGGCGGGCGATCCAGGAACAGATGACCGCCATCGAACGGCAGGTACGCGCGCTTCGCGAGGGCGTCATGCGTGTGCGTCTGGTGCCGGTCGGCGAGATCCTGGGCCGTATGCCGTTTGCCGTCCGCGACATGGCCCGCGACACGGGCCGGCGGGTGACGGTGGAGCTCGCCGGCGAAGACACGCAGATGGACAAGTTCCTGGTGGAACGCATGATGGACCCGGTGCTGCAGCTGGTGCGCAACGCGGTCAGCCACGGAATCGAGCCCGCGGACGAACGGGTTGCCGCCGGAAAGCCTGCCGATGGCACGATCCGGCTGCGGGCATCCGCCGCTGGAAACCTCGTGGCCATTGAAGTGGCCGACGATGGCCGCGGCATCGACGTGCCTCGCGTTCTGCAGCGCGCCCGACAGTTGGCCCTCCCTGTTCCCGCGGACGGCGATGACGCGGCGCTGCTGGATGTCATCTGCAGTCCTGGATTTTCTACCCGCGAGAAATCGGATCATCTCAGCGGACGCGGATTCGGCATGGACGTCGTCTGCAACCGCGTGCACGAACTGGGCGGGTCGCTCCGCATGGTCACGACCCCGGGTTCGGGAACGCGGTTCATCATCGAGCTCCCGCTCACGCTCGCCATTATCGAAGCGCTCATCGCCCGCGTCGGCGGCCAGACCTTCGCTGTGCCGCAGCTCGCCGTGCATGAAGTCATCGAGCTGAGCTCAGCGGCGATCCACCGTATCGAGGGATCCGAAGTGACGGAATACCGCGGGGCCGCGCTGCGCATGATTCGCCTGTCGGATCTCCTCGGCATCACGGACGCGCCGCCGTCGCGGCTGCATGCCTTCGTCCTCGGGGATGGATCGGCCGCATTCGGGCTTGTGGTCGACCAGGTGGTGGGGCAGCGGGAGATCGTGGTGCGCGCCACGGCTGATCCCCTCATTCGCGTGGAGGGCATCGCCGGGGCTACCGATCTGGGCGACGGACGGGCGGTACTGATCGTCGATGCGTCCGCGTTGGCTCGTCGCGCGCCATTGAGGAAGATCGCATGACCGCCTTCCACGACGATCATTACATCCTGTTCCTCGTCGCCGGCACGACGTACGCGCTGCCAAGCGCCGAGATCGGCCACGTTGAGATTGTCGATGAGGTGACGCGCGTGCCGAACGCCGCGCCGTTCGTGGACGGCGTCGTCTTCTCGCGCGGCCAGGTGGTGCCGGCTGTGAACCTGCGCGTGCGCTTCGGTTTCGACCGCATTGCGACGGACATGCGAAGCCGTCTTCTGGTCGTGCAGGCGCGCGGGCGCACCATCGGCCTGGTCGTCGACGCGTGCCGCGAATTTCTGACCATACCCGCGGACGCGATTGCGCCCCCGGGCGAGGCGCTGGGCGGCGGCACGGCGCACTATCTCACCGGCATCGCCACCGTGGGCGACCGCCTGATCGTCATCGTTGACGTCGAAGAACTCTTCAACGCCATCGACCCCGCACTTAACGAGCCTGCAGAGGCACTCAGAGAAGGCTAATGGCTACATCCAAACGCACCGCTCCCGGCGGCATCGGCATCGGCGACGGCGACGGCAAGGGCAACGGCAAGACCAGTGACCTGAGTCTCAGGCGCCCCGCCGGGCGCCTCCCCGACCCGGCACTCGACGCGCCCGTGCAGGGGAAGGCCTCGGCCGACGCCCTCGCACGGATCGCCGACGAGGTGTGGGAAGGGGCCGAGGCGCAGATCCGGTCGCTCGACCAGGCGCTTGGCGGCATGGAGGGCATGGCAGCGTCGCTGCGCGAGACGGCGGGCCAGTCTGAAGACGTCTCCACGGCGTCCGAGGAGATTCTCTCTGGCATGAATGAGATGTCCGCGTCTATTGAGGAGGTCGCCTCCAATACGACGAAGCTCGCGTCATTCATCACGCAGAACGCCGCAGCCGCGCGGCAGACCAGCGCCTCCATCGAAAGCGTCACGACCACGACGACGGCGATGGCGACGGCTGCGGAAGAGGTGACCACCTCGATCAACGAGATGGCCGCCTCCATCAGGGGTGTCACGCGCGACGCCGAAGCGCTGGCGACGTCCGTTGAAGAGACCGCCGCGGCGCTCGTGGAGATGGGCACGTCGGTGCGCGGCGTCTCCGGAAACGCCGACGATCTGGCGGCGGCCGCCCAGCAGACGGCGGCCGCGGTCACGCAGATGGCCACGTCCATCGAGCAGGTCGGCGCCATGACCGAAAAACTCGGGACGATGGTCGATCAGAACGCCACATCGGTCGAGCAGATGTCCCGGTCTGTCCAGGGCGTCGCCCAGAACGGGCGGCAGATCAACGACGTTGCGACCGGCGCGCAGGCGACCGCCAGCGACATGGAGCGATCGATTGACGCGGTCGCGGGCCTCGCGCGCCGCGCCGACGAGCTGACGCGACGCGTCGCCGCCGGCGCCGAAGAGGGAGGCGCGGCCGCGCAGCGCTCCATCGCGGGCATCGGCCGGCTCCGAGACACGATGGGACAGTCATCCGGCGTGATGCGCGAAATGGGCAAGCGCACCAACGAGATCAGCTCCATCGTCGACACGATCAACCTGATCGCGGAGCGCACCAACCTGCTGTCGCTCAACGCGTCGATCGAAGCGGCGAGGGCCGGCGATGCGGGCCGCGGATTCGCCGTGGTCGCGGAGGAGATTCGCAACCTCGCCGATCGGTCCGCCCGGGCGACCGCCGACATCGCAGCCATCATCAAGGGACTGCAGGAGGCGGCCACGGATGCCATTGCGGCGAACGCGGAGAGCCTGCGCGTCGCCGATGACAGCAACGCCATTGCGGAGCAGGGCGCGGCGGGGCTGCGGAAGATTCTCGCCGGCGTCGGCGAGACGGCGGAGATCGTCGGACAGATTGCGCGCGCCGCCGACGATCAGCGCAACGCCGGCCGCTCGGTGTCGGCCGCGGTGCTCGCGACGGTGGAGCAGGCGCGCCTCGTGGCTGCCTCGACGGCCGAGCAGGCGACGACCGCCGCCGGCGTCGCGCAGAGCAGCGGCCTGATGCGCCGCATCTCTCAGGACGTGGCCGCCTCGGTGCTCGAACAGGGGCGCGCCGCTCGCGAGATCATGCGTGCGGCACAGAGCACCGCGAAACTGTCCGTCGAGGTGCGCAGAGCGACCGCCGAGCAGGCCACCACCACGCAGCAGCTGGTTAAGGCGAGCGAACTGGTCCGGCGCGGCGCCGTCAACACCTCCCGCGCCGTCGCGGAGCAAGCCGTCGCCGCCGAGGAGATCACGCGTGGGTCTCTCGACCTGTCGCGACAGCTCGCGTTCGTGACCCGGGCAATGGCGGAACAGGCGGTCGCCGCGCAGTCCGTCGCCGGCGCCGTGGACAGTATGCGCATTCAGGCCGAGCAGGCCGCCCGCGCAACCGCGGAGCAGTCGAGGACGATGAAGGAGATGTCCACGGCGACCAATGCCACCGCGCGCGATATCAAATTGATCACCACCGCAAACCGATCGCAGTCTGCCGCGGCGGCGCATGTCGTTGAGCAGTTTGCCGCCATCCGCCGGATCACGGAGCGAAACGCGGAAGGCGTCCGGCTGACGCGCGGCGGCACTCCGGACCTGGTCATGCCGGCGGACACCCTGGCTGTCGTCGCCGGCAGGAAGCGGCCCGCCAAAACGGGCAACGGGCACGCGCGCTGACACCGAACCCCACTGGGCCCCCCGCGGCCGACAGCTGGCGCGTGCGCGGCGCTGCCGTCCAGGCATTCACGCGCGCCGCCGGCACTGCCGATGCCGCACGTGGGGACGTCGTGGCGGCGCTCGTCGTCAAGCTCGGGGATCCGTCCCCGGACATGCGTATCGAGGCCGCGCTTGCACTGGGCGAGCTAAAGGTCCCCGACGCCATTCCCGCACTCGTGCGCGCGCTGCAGGATGACGATGCGAACGTTCGCTTTCACGCGGTGGAAGCGCTTGGCGGCATGCGCGCGGTTGAAGCTCTCCCCGAACTCGCGAACCTTGCCAGGTCCGGCGATTTCTTCCTCGCCTTTCCTGCGATTGATGCGCTCGGTCGCATCGGCCACCACGCGGCGCTGCCGACCCTGATCGACCTGCTGGCGCAGGACCAGCTGCGCCCCGCAGCGATCGACGCGCTTGGCGATCTCGCCCACGCGGCTGCCGTGGTCCCGCTGGCGGCGCTGATGAATGAGGGCTCGGCCGAGGCGGCGCGCGTTGCGGCGGCACTCGATCGAATCTGCCAGCGCTGCGAACCCGCCGACGCGCAGGCACGTGTGATCGACGCGTCACGCAGGGCGGTCTCGGCGGCAGGCGCGGCCCGCCTGATCGAGGCGGCCGTCGGGCGCCACGAGCCTGTGCGGCCGGTCATCGTGGTGCTCGGCTGGATGGGCGAGATCGCGCTGCCGGTGCTGGTGGCAGCCCTGGGCGAGCCCGCGGTGGACGACCCCGCTGCGGACGCCCTCCTGGCTCTTGGTCAAACAGCGGTCACACCGGTCATCGAGCGGCTGCGGACGGGGGAGCGCGGCGCGCGGCTCGCGGCGGCGCGGCTGCTCGGACGGCTCGGCGATCGGCGGGCGGTGCCGCCGCTCGTCGACCTGCTGTCCGCGGCGGATGACGAACTCGTGATCGCGGCGGCGGCGTCGCTGGCCATCATCGCGGATCCAGACGCGCTCGGCGCATTGCTTCCGCTCTTCTCGTCGGCCAGCGCGGCGGTGCGGCATCAGGCCGTCGCGTCCGTCATCGCCATCGACGCTCCCGGGACCGAACCGCGCATCGTCGCGGCGCTCGGTGATCCCGATCGATGGGTCCGTGAGTGTGGCGTGCGGGTGGCGGCGTCGCTGCTGGGTGACACGGACCCGGCGAGGATCCTTCATGCGCTGCAGGACGAGCATCAAGAGGTCCGGCGTGCGGCCATCGAAGGCCTCCGCTCGGTCGCGGAAGCCGACGCCGTTCCACGGCTGCTGGCGGCGCTGCGCGATGAGACGCCGCGGAACCGCGCCGCCGCGGCGCACGCGCTGCGTGGCGTCACGGCGCCCGTGGAGGCTCCGCTGGTCATGGCGCTCGGCGACACCGATCCCTGGGTGCGGTACTTCGCGGCCGACAGTCTCGCGGCGCACGGCGGGAGGGCGGCGATCGCCGCGCTGGCGCAGATCGTCGCTGAGGACCCCGCTCCCCATGTGCGTATCGCATCGCTGATGACACTGTCGGCACTCGACCCCGGCGCGGCCCGCCGCGCGGCGGCCGTGCACGTTGACGCGCCTGACTCCGATCTCGCCGCCGCCGCGCGCGCCGTGGCGGCGTTCCCGCACCCGCCGGGGAACGCCTCGTGACTGTGGTCGCGGCGGGGGTGCGGGGCCGGACGCCGTACGACGTGGGCAGGATGCGCGTTCCCGAACGGTCGCTCCACCTGCTTCGGGATCTGGTGCACGTCCACACCGGCTTGTTCTACGGCGAGGAACGGCTCATGTTCCTGCAGGATCGACTCTGCGGCCGGGCTCTGGAGTGCGGCTTCGATTCGCTGCTCGACTATTACTACCTGCTCAAGTACGACGACGCCGCCGAGCAGGAGTGGATGCACGCGATCGACGCGCTGGCGGTCCAGGAAACGTACTTCTGGCGCGAATCCGATCAGCTCCGCGCGCTGACCGACGGGATTCTTCCGTTACTCGCCGCCCGACGCGCGGGACCGATTCGCATCTGGTCGCTCCCGTGCGCGTCCGGCGAGGAACCGCTGTCGATCGCGATGGCGCTGACGGAAGCCGGATGGTTCTCGCGCGCGGCGATCGAGCTGCACGCGAGCGACGCGAGCGAAGCAGCGCTGCGGCGAGCTAGGGCCGGGCGCTACGGACCGCGCGCGTTTCGCCAGCTTCCGGAGGCGCTGCGTGACCGCTATTTCGAGCCCGTGGAAGGCTCGAAGGACTGGACGGTGAGACCCGAGCTCCACGCGCGCGTCAGATCGTGGACCCGCGTCAACGCTGTGCGAAGCGCCGAGAGGGCCCCCCACGCCGGGTCGGACGTGATCTTCTGCCGGAACCTCTTCATCTACTTCGACCATCCGACGGTCGCGCGCGTCGTCGACGGCTTTGCCGACACGATGCCGTCCCCGGCGTTTCTCTGCGTCGCGGCCGCGGAATCACTCATGCGGCTCACCACGCGCTTCGAGCTGCAGGACATCGCGGGCGCCTACATTTACGTGAAGCCATGACCCCACACATATTGGACACACCCTCCACCACCGGCGTCATCCGGGTTCTCGTCGTGGACGACTCGGCGTTCGTCCGGAAAATCGTCTCGCACATGCTGTCGAAGAGCACGGCCATCGAAGTGGTCGGCACCGCGCGGGACGGGCGCGAGGCGCTCGAGATGGCCGATCTCACGCTGCCGGACGTGATCATCTGCGACCTGAACATGCCCGAGATGAACGGCGTGACGTTCGTCCATAGGCAGATGGCGCGACGACGCGTTCCGATCATCATCGTCAGTGTCGCGAGCAGCGCCGGCGACCAGGTGCTGGCGGCCCTCGACGCGGGCGCGGTGGACTTCGTGCAGAAGCCGACGGCGCTCGCCAGCGATCGTCTCCTCGAGATGGCAGACGAGCTCATCGCCAAGGTGCAGGCTGCCGCCCATGCCGTTGTACGCAAGGTCGCTCCGGCGGCGGCTAACGGCGCGGCTCACGGCCCGTCGCGCCCGTGGCCCGCGCGTCCCTCCGTCGAGCTCGTGCTGATCGGCATTTCCACCGGGGGGCCGCAGGGACTCAAGCTCGTGATCCCGCGGCTGGCCGCCGACTTTCCGGTCCCCGTGGCGATCGTGCTGCACATGCCGGTCGGCTACACCGAGGTGTACGCCAAGAAACTCGACGACCTGTCGCCGCTGTGGGTGAAGGAAGCGGAAGACGGCGACCCGGTCACCGGCGGCGTCGTGCTGCTGGCGCCAGCCGGACGCCACCTCACGTTCCGGCGCGAAGGCGCCGCGCTGGCGGCGCATCTGGACCTGGATCCCAGGGGTACGGCGCACCGTCCGTCCGTCGATGTGATGTTCACGTCGGCTGCGGAGATTGTCGGCGCGGGGGTGCTGGGGGTAGTCATGACGGGCATGGGGGCGGATGGCCGCCAGGGCGCGGGATCCATCAAGGCGAGCGGCGGCCGGATCCTGACGGAAGCTGAGGAGTCGTGCGTCGTTTACGGGATGCCGCGCTGCGTGGACGAAGCCGGACTGAGCGACCGGAGCGTACCGATTGAACAGATGGCGGACGCCATCATGGAGCAGTTATGAGCAAAGTGCTGATCGTCGACGACTCGGGGGTGGCGCGCCGCCGCGCCCGCGGCATCCTCGAGGCCGCCGGGTACGAGGTCGTCGAAGCGCAGGACGGGATAGCCGCGCTCGAGTCTTACGTCGTGGCGAAGCCCGACATCGTGCTGCTCGATCTGGTGATGAAGGGCATGTACGGCCTGGATGTGCTCCTGAAGTTGCGGGAGCTCGACGCTGCAGCCCGCGTCATTGTGGTCTCCGCCGACATCCAGAGCTCGTCGTACGCACTGGCGAACGAGGCGGGCGCGGCCGGTTTCCTGACGAAGCCGCTCGACGAGGCAGCGATCCTTGCTCTCGTCTCGACGACACTCGCCGGTGCCGTTCGTGCAACTTAGCGAGGTCCAGCGCGACGCGCTCGTCGAGCTGTTGAATATCGGCTTCGGCCGCGCCGCGGCCGCGCTGTCCACGCTCACGCAAAAGCGGGTGCTGCTGGACGTGCCGGATGTCGCGGTGTACCCGATGCACGAGCTGACGGGCCACCTCGACGCGCTGGCGCGCGACGACGTCGCAAGCGTCCATCAGGCGTTTACGGGCGCCGTTGCGGGCGACGCGCTGCTCGTCCTCGAGCCGATGGCGGCCTCGCGGCTGAAGGAGCTGCTGACCGACGAGCCTGCGCTGCCACTGAAACTCGACGCATCGTCACGCGAAGTGCTGACCGAAACAGGCAACATCCTGCTGAACGCGTGCATGGGGTCGTTCGGCAACCTGCTCGAGCTCCCGATCACCTTCGCGGTTCCGACCATCAACGTCACGAGTCTGCACCTGGTCCTGGACCGCCTGATCGCCGTCGATTCCGAGTTGAGGTATGCGCTGGTGGTCTCAGCCGCGTTCCGGCTTCAGGACGCCGAGGTCGTCGGGTCCCTCGTCATCATCCTGAGCGTTCCGTCCCTCACCCGCCTGCTGGAAGCAGTCGAGGAGTGGGAGCGGGCCCAGGCATGACCGCGATGCCCTCTGGCGCGCGTGCTGCCCCAGCGCATGACGCAGCCATTGTCCGCTGGCTGGACGAGCATGCCACCGACGGCGTCGTCACCACCGATGCGGCGCTCGTCATCAGGGGCTGGAATCGATGGATGGCCGCCGCGACCGGCCTGGCAGCCAGCGAGGTCGTCGGGCGTCCTCTCATGGAGGTGTGCCCCTCCCTGCGCGAACGCGGACTCGACCTCCGTTATGCCGGCGCGCTGCGCGGGCAGGTGCAGGTGCTGTCGCAGCGGCTTCACCGCTTCATCTTTCCGGCGGCACGGGCGGCCGGCGCGGCGCAGATGCCGCAGGGTGGCCGCATCGCCCCGCTGTATGACGGCGACGTCATCGTCGGCACCATCACGACCGTCGAGGATTGCACGGAGCGGGTCGCCACCGAGATCGAGCTGCGCAACCGGATTGCGGCGGCCCAGACGGCTCTCGCCACCGCGGAAATCGCGTCGCGGGTGAAGGACGAATTCCTCGCCACGCTGTCGCACGAGATCCGGACACCGCTCAACGCCGTGCTCGGCTGGGCGCATATCCTCATCGAACGGGAGAGTCCGGACATCGCACTTGTCCGCCGAGCGATGGACGTCATCGATCGCAACGCCAGGGCGCAGCTCACGCTGATCGGGGACCTGCTCGACATGGCGAGGATCTCGGCGGGGAAGGTCAGGCTGGACATCGGGCCAGTCGATCTGACCGCCGTCGTCCTGGCCGCCATCGACGTCGTGCGGCCCGCCGCCGACAGCAAGGGAGTGCGCCTGATCGCGGATCTGGGGCCACAGCTCCCGCCGCTTGCCGGCGACGCCGACCGGCTGCAGCAGGTGGTGTGGAACCTTCTCTCGAACGCTGTGAAGTTCACCGACGCCGGAGGGCAGGTGACGGCGGAACTCTCGACCTCCGAGGGCATGGTCCGGCTCACCGTGACCGATACGGGGCACGGCATCGCGGCGGCATTCATGCCAGCCGTATTCGAACGCTTCAAGCAAGCCGATCCCTCGTCATCGCGGCGTCACGGGGGGCTGGGCATCGGCCTCGCCCTCGTGAAGGATCTCGTGGAGCTGCATGGCGGCACGGTGGCAGTCGACAGCGGGGGAGCCGGCACCGGTACGACATTTACGATCCTGCTGCCCAGCCGCGCCGCCTCCGCGCGCGCTCTGCCGAGTGACGCGGCGCCCGATGTGAGCCCGGTCACCGTCGGCAGCCTCGCGGGCATCCGCGTCATCGTCGTGGACGACGACCAGGATGCCGTCGAAATTGCGACGCGCACGCTCGTCGATGCAGGCGCGGCGGTCGCGGCGGTGTCGTCGGCTGACGCTGCGATCGCGGTGAAGGTAATCAACCATTACGGCGACGAGGTTCTGAAGGTCTTCACGGTATAGCAGTTCTGAAGAGGGCCGCCCCCAAGTTTAGGACTCTTCGCCCGTCTGACCTCGGCTGTCCGCATAGCGCGGACAATGTGAAAGGCTTATGAACGTCGGCACAAATCTCCACGGGCGACTCAGGAACACGTCGCTTCCGCTGTCGCATGGCCTGCTCCCGGTCTTCGAGGCCGTAGTCAATTCCATTCACGCCCTTGAAGAAGCACGGGTGCCGTCGGAATCAACCCGGATTCGGGTAGTGATTGAACGCGGGCCTGCCCAACCGAAATTGGCTGAAGACGATTCCAAGCGGCGGGAACCATCGCCCAAGGGAGAGATTATTGGGTTTGCCGTGACTGACAACGGCGTTGGCTTCAACGAGGACAACTTCGCCGCGTTCCTGACTCTGGACACAGATCACAAGGTTGAGCTTGATCCGATTCCGTGGACATCTTCCGAAGGGCGGATACGATGGCCAGAATGGGATCAGACAAGCGTGGACGGCGAGCCAGGCGGCAGTTCACCGAAGAGTTCATCGCCGGCGCCGTCCGGCTGGTCTTGGACGAAGGCAAGA
>CAMDNQ010000028.1 GCA_945903265.1 Candidatus Sulfopaludibacter sp. SbA3 | reverse complement strand
TTTCCGCGTATTCAATCCGGCGCTTCAGGGCGCAAAGTTCGACCCGCACGGCCACTACGTGCGCCGCTGGGTGCCCGAACTCGCCCGCCTCCCCAACGCCGTGCTGCACACGCCGTGGGACGCACCACCGATCGCCCTCGCCGACGCCGGCGTCCGTCTCGGTCGGGAGTACCCGATGCGGATCGTCGATCATGCGACGGCTAGGCAACGGGCGCTCGAGGCATGGCAACAAATCAGGCGCTGAGGCAGCCAGCCACTGCGACGTCCGAGAACGTACACCCGACGTGTCTGTTCGGTGGCCCTGTGGCTCCAAGGCCGCTGTACGCTCGGTAGAATGGGACGATGCAGCACCTCATCCGGGAACTGCTGGCCGAACTGGGCGAAGATCCCGGCCGAGAGGGACTGCAGTTCTTGACGAGCGGCTACCAGGCGGACGTCAATGCCGTGCTACACGGTGCGGTGGTGCCGGCGACCGACCGCGAGATCGTGATCATCAAGGACGTCAATTTCTACAGTCTGTGCGAGCATCACCTGCTCCCGTTCTTCGGCAGGTGCCACGTCGCCTACATCCCGACCACCACGGCCATCAGGCCCAGCGCGATCGCCCGGCTCGTGGACCTGTTCAGCCGGCGCCTCCAGGTGCAAGAGCGCCTCACGAGCCAAATCGCCGACGTGATTCGCGACGCCCTCACGCCGATCGGTGTGGCCGTGGTGATGGAAGCCACGCACCTGTGCCTGTCGATGCGCGGCGTGGAGAAGCAGAACTCGCTGGCCGTGACGAGCGCCATGCTCGGCGCCTTTCGGGAGGATGCGCGCGCACGGACTCACCTTCTCGAACGCCTGACCCTCCGAGCGGATATGACTGGAGCGCGAGGCGTGCCGAATCGGACGTGTTCTGCGTGAGGGGCGGGCTCTTGTGCGTCCGCAGCGAACGATCTGGTACGTACCGCCGCACCGGCCGCACGACCTGTGCCGCGCTCGTGTGCTCGGTCCTCTGAGGGTGCCGATGCGCCGCATCACGTTTGTCGCGACCACGAGCCTTCGCGCGTCAGCCGAGGCCGTTTTCGATTGGCACGAAGCCCCCGGCGCGTTGGAACGCTTGACGCCGCCCTGGGAACGCGTGCGGGTGGTGCGGCACGAGGGTGGGATTCGTGACGGCGCCCAGGTCTCGCTGCGCGTGGGCCCGGTGCCCTTCTCGCTGCGGTGGGACCTCGAGCATCGGGACTATCAGTACGGCCAGTCGTTCACGGACGTGCAGGTCGCGGGCCCATTTCGGTACTGGAAGCACGTGCACCGAATGATTCCGCAGGGGCCGCAGGCCTCGGTCCTTGAAGACACAATCGAGTACGAGCTGCCGTTCGGCACGATCGGATGGCTGGTCGGCCGGCCCTTCGTCCAACGAAAACTGAAGCGGCTGTTTGCCTTCCGGCATGCCGTCACCCGCCAGGCCTTCGAACGCCAGCCTGGGCGGCCGACGATAGACTAAAGGGTCAGGAGGCACGATCCCATGCCGCACGTCGTCGTTGAACAGGCCGGTCCGCTCGCGGCGGTGTTTGCCGCGCTGGATCCCTTCGTCGTCACGGATGGCAACTTGATCCTTCGGATCACCGATGTCTTTCTCAACCGGCGTGGAACGATGATGCTGCTCGAAGCCGTTGTGGTCGACAAACCCCGATCAGAAGCCTTCTTCGTCCAGCTCTCCCAGAAAGATCAGGCGATCACCGTGCGTCTGTTGCCGGCCACCGATCCGGAGGAAAAGACACCGGCCGTCAAACGCCTCCTGGCGCTGGTCGCGCAACGCATTCGCCAGATCGTGCCGCAGAGCCGTTACGGAAAGACGAACCTCCAGGAGTTTTTGGCCGAGCCAGCTGCCTGAGGGCGTCGAGTTCGGGCGTTCGTTCAACATGGGCAGATCCTCAGCGCGTCTGGTGAGCCGCTGAGGACGCGCTGGTTATCTCGATAACCAGCGGCGATAACGGGGGTGTGATCGTCAGCCGTCACTCGACGGACTGTAAGTTGGCTCCTCGGGCTGGATTCGAACCAGCAACCCTCCGGTTAACAGCCGGATGCTCTGCCGTTGAGCTACCGAGGAATGTAGGTGAGGCGAAATCGGGGCGGACGAACCTGTGGATTTTACTACAACAGGCGGGTCCGCAGCTCGGATGGCACGAGCCTCGCCGCGGCACCCTTCCTACTTTTTGCGCTTCCGGACGACGCGGCCCTTTTCGCCGCCCGTGATCCCGAGCTGCACGCCCGTGCCGATCGCCCCGAGCGCCAGCCACGCCCAGACTACCCAGCGCTGTCCGGGCGCCGGATTCATCGGATACGCCACCCAGACATCGCCGGCGGCGGCTGCCGCCAGCGCCGTCTGATCCCCGAGCGCGGCCATCGCGCCGACGATGATCGTCCAGGCCCCGCCGAAGCCGGTGCCGACGATGATGAAGTAGCGCTGCAGGTACATCGCGGCAGTCGCGCCCGCAATCGACAGGAAGACCACGACGAGAAAATGCGGATCGCGATCGCCGGTGGCGAAGATCAGATTCGCCGCCGTCGCGCCGAGCCAGGCGCCGATGAGCGCCACGCCAACGAAGTACGCCGCGATCATGATGCCGGCGCCGATCAGGCCTCCCACCCCCGCCGCGATGATCATGGGGCCCGTATCGCTCATGCCGAAAATGGAGCTGGCGGCCAGGGCGCCCAGGATGAACCCGAAAATCGCCAGGACGATCCGGAACAGGCGGTAGCCGAAGAAGCAGGCGACGATCCCGCCCACGAGCAGGACAATCGCCGCAGGCATCTGGTACGAGGCGGGAAGCATGTTCAATGGGGTCGTCGACGCGCGGGTTAGATGTCCCGGCGCCCTTCCATCGCGCGCGTCATCGTCACTTCGTCGGCATACTCTAAATCAGAGCCGACCGGAATGCCCATGGCAATCCGCGTGACACGCACACCCAGCGGCTTGAGCAGCCGCGCCAGGTAGAGCGCCGTCGCCTCCCCTTCCACCGTCGGACTGGTGGCGATGATCACCTCTTCGATGCCGCCGGCGCCAACGCGCTCCAGCAGCCCCTTGATCTTGAGATCGTCCGGTCCGATGCCATGGAGCGGCGAGAGCACGCCCATCAGGACGTGATAGCGGCCGCGGAACTCGCGCGTCTTCTCCACCACCATCACGTTCTGCGGCTCCTCGACGACGCACACCATGCGCGGGTCGCGGGAGTCGCTCGAACAGAAGATGCACGGATCGGTCGCCGTGATGTTGTTGCAGATCGAGCAGTAGGTGATCTGCTCCTTGACGTCCCGGATCGCCTCGCACAACCGCTCGGCGTCGTCCCGCGGATTCTTCAGGACGAAGAACGCGAGCCGCTGCGCTCCCTTGGCGCCAATGCCCGGAAGTTTCTGGAGCTGCTCGATGAGCCGCGCGAGCGGCTCGGGAAGAGAAACGGTCTGCAATGGGCTACAGGCCTGGAATCTTGAGGCCGCCCATGAGACCGCTCATCGACCGGCCGATCTGCTCGTCCACCTTGCGGCCGGCATCGTTGACGGCGGCGACGATCATGTCCTGCAGCATCTCGACGTCGTCTTTGGAGACGACCTCGGGATCGATGACGACCGACTTCAGCTGCTTCGAGCCGTCGACGACGACCGTGACCATCCCGCCGCCAGCGGTGGCCTCGACGCGCAGGTCGGCCATCTGTTGCTTCAGGCGCTCCTGCATTTCCTGCGCCTGCTTCATCATGTTCTGGATGTTCATGACTACATCTCCTCGACGTCTCGGATTTCTGCGGGAAAGACGTCGAGCATGGCCTGGACGGCGGATGATGCCATCGCTTCGGCCTTCAAGTCACGCTTGCCGGACGGCGAAGTCGATTTCTCGTCCGCAGTGTCAGGTTCGGCCGTGCCCGCCTGCGCCGGAACAGCCGCAGCCTCGACATCAGCCTGCACGATCTCAATCGTTATCCGGCGGCCGGCGACGCGCTGTGCCGCCTCCTCGAGCCACTTGCGATTCTGTTCGAGCTGCCCGCGCGGCACCTTCTGGTTGGGCGGAAACGTGAACGTGACCGTGTCGTCGGTGGCATCCACGCGACGCGCCTGCGCGACCGCCAGCTCGTAGAGCATCTGCTTGCCGCGGCGAATTTCGGCGAGGAAGGCGTCTTTGAGCGCCGAGGGAGTGGACGGTGCGACGGTGCGAGCGGCCGGCGGTGCGGCAGCGCGAGGTGCGGGCGCGGCTGCGGCGGTGCGCACGGCTGGCGCGACGACGCTTTGGGATTTGGGAGTTGGGAGTTGGGTTTTTGGAGCGAGCGCCGATCCCCGTCCGAGCGTTTCCATCAGCTCGGTGAGCGGCACCAGCTTACGCACGTGCATCCAGCGGACGAGCATCATCTCGAAGTGATAGCGCGGCTGTGATGCGTTCTTGATCTCCTGCTCGCTGGTCGAGAGCAGCTCGAAGGCCCGCATGAGATCCTCGCGCGAGAACTGTGGCGCCAGCGCCTGCAGCCTGGTGAGCTCGTCCTCAGCCAGCTCGCCGTCGCCCGCCCGCGAGGGGTCGATCGAGATGAGCATCATGTCGCGCACGACGCGCGTGAGCTCGCGGCACACCAGCCGCAGATCATGCCCCGACTCGATGGCGCGGTCCGCCAGCGCGAACGCGCGCGGGCCATCCTCCGTCACCACCGACTCGAGCAGCTCGAACAGGAGGTCGCGGCCCACCAGTCCGAGCACCGACGACACGTCGTCCACGGCGATCCGCCCGCCGGCGAACGCCATGACCTGGTCGAGCGCGCTCTGGGCGTCGCGCATGCTGCCCTCGGCCGATCGCGCGATCAGCGCGAGCGCGGCGTCGGACGCCTCAATCTTCTCGGCGGCGGCAATCGTGCGCAGCTGCTCGGCGATCGCCCGCGCCGAGATGGCGCGGAACTCGAACACCTGCGAGCGCGACAGAATCGTGTCGGGAATCTTGTGCAGCTCCGTCGTCGCCATCATGAAGACGACGTGCGAGGGCGGTTCCTCGATCGACTTCAGGAGCGCGTTGAACGACGGGGTCGACAGCTGGTGGACCTCGTCGATGATGAAAATCTTGTAGCGGTCGCGGGCCGGCGTAATCGAGAGACCCGCGATGACGACCTCGCGAATGTTGTCGATGCCGGTATTGCTCGCGGCGTCGATCTCGAGCACGTCCATGTCGCGCCCCTGCGTAATCTCGACGCAGGCGTCGCACTCCCCGCACGGATCCGCCGTCGGCCCCTTGACGCAGTTGAGCGCCCGCGCCAGGATCCGCGCCGTCGTCGTCTTGCCGCATCCCCGCGGTCCCGCGAACACGAACGCGTGCGCGAGACGACCGCTGGCAAGCGCGTTGCGCAGCGTGCGCGTGACCGGCTGCTGGCCGACGACGTCGTCGAACCGCTGCGGGCGCCACTTGCGAGCGAGAACTTGATAGGACATGGACCGCGTTGGGATGTGGGCTTTGGGATTTGGGCTTTGGGATTTGGAATTTCTGGTGAGCCCCACCGCGACCCGATGCACCTGAAACACACCGCAGGGTCTACTTAGCGCTGCTGCCTTCCGGCCCTGACGCGGTTCGCAGGCTGAAGTCGCACAGGGTCCGGGCCGCGGTGCGGCTCACCAAAAAAGTCAGTTTAGCGTACGCACCGCTACAGGTGCAGGAGTTCCAGCACGAGGCGCTCGTAGAGACCGACGGCCGCCTGGAGCTCGTCGATCGCGACGTGTTCCTCATCTGTATGCGCAACGTGAATGGAGCCGGGACCGCATAACAGCGGCGTTCCCCACCTGTCGAGCAGCGGGACGTCGGTGGTGTACGGGAAGACCGCGGTCTCGAGTCCGGGCACCGTGTGCATCCGGACTGCCGGAATGTCGAGGACGTGCTCCACGTCCACAATGCCTTCAATGGGTCCGAGCGCCTCGCGAACGGGCGCTGCATCGCCCACGATCCTGAACAGCAGCTCCGCGGAGGCCTGCGACGACACCACGTTGGGCGCGACACCGCCGTCAATCAGGCCGACGTTGTAATGCGTGCGCCCGAGGATCGGATCGTCGGGCAGCTGGATGCCGCGAATCACCATCAGCGCGTCGAGCAGCTTGTCGATGGCCGATTCGCCCAGCTCGGGGAACGCGGAATGAGCGGCGCGGCCCCGCGCCTTGAGACGCACGCGCAGCACGCCCCGCGTGGCGAGACCGAGCCGGTTGTCGGTCGGCTCCCCGTTCACCAGGTAACGGACGCCGGCCGGCGCGCGTGTGTTGGCCACGCGTGCGCCATCGCTCCCCCGCTCCTCGCCCACCACAAACAGAAGGGCGATCCGGGTTTCACCGCCGGCGCGCAGCCGTTCGGCCGCCGCGACCTGCGCGGCGAGAATGCCCTTCGCATCGCACGACCCGCGTCCAAACAGCAGCCCGCGCTCCTCACGGCCCGGAAAGAACGGCGGGACACAGTCGAAGTGCGTGGACAGCACGACCAGCGGCGCCGCGTCGAGCATCGCCAGCACGTTGAAGCGCCCCTCCGATACCGGCTGCTCGTCGACGCGATAGCCGCGCTCCCGCAGAAACCCCGCGAGCCATGAGCCGAGCTCTCCCTCGCGGCCGGTTGTCGAATCGATGTCGATGAGGGCGCGAGCGAGCGCGACCGGATCCAGTGGCGCCCTTAGCGGATCCATCGCTCGAGCTCGGTGCGGGCATCCGTCCGCTCGTCGCGATACTTCACGATGACGGGCGTGGCGAGCGACAGGCCCCACTCCTTGCCGGCGCCGACGGTCACCGCGCGGGCGCCGGGCACGACGACGGCCCCTTCGGGCACGACGAGCGGCTGTCCCTTCTCGGGCGCGATGATGCGGCTGTTGGGCAGGTCGTATATCGGCGTCGAGCCGGTGATGATCGTTCCCGACGCGAGCACCGCGCGGCGCTTCACGATGGCGCCTTCGTAGACACCGCAGTTGCCACCGACCAGGACCTCGTCCTCGATGATCACCGGCATCGCGCCCACCGGCTCGATGACGCCGCCGATCTGCGCCGCCGCGCTCAGGTGCACCTTCGCGCCGATCTGCGCGCACGAACCGACGAGCGCGTGGGAATCGACCAGCGTCCCCTCGCCAACCCATGCGCCGACGTTGATGTACATCGGGGGCATGCAGATGACACCGGGCGCGAGATAGGCGCCTTCGCGAATGGACGATCCGCCCGGCACGATGCGGACGCCGCTGGCCGCGGTGAATTTCTTCAGCGGCATCGTGTCCTTGTCGAAGAACGGCCAGCGTCCGTGGTCGACCGTCATGTCGGCGAGGTCGCCGACACGGAAGCCGAGCAGGATGCCCTGCTTCACCCAGACGTTGACGCGCCATCCGGTCGGCGCGGACGCATCCGGTTCAGCGGCGCGCACGCGTCCCGCCGCCAGCTCGTCGCGCAAGCGCAGGAAGGCCGCGCGCGCGGCGTCTTTCGGCGCAGCGCCGCCTTGTTCAAACAGCGAGGTGATCTCCTGATCGAGCGTCACACGCGGACGGCCGAACCGAGCAGCTTGAGATCCTGGAGGACGTGCATGATCCTGTCGCGCGCCGCGGCGCCCGGCGGCACGAGCGGCAGCCGGTACGTCTCCTCGACGAGACCCATGGCGGCCATCGCGGCTTTCACCGGGATCGGGTTCGCCTCGATGAAGTTGACTTCGAGGAACGGCAGCAGCCAGCCGTGCAGCTTCCGGGCTCCCGCGAAGTCGCCCTTCTCGGCGAGCTCCATCACCTGCACCATTTCCGAGGGGATGGCATTCGACGCGACCGAAATCAGACCGCGGCCGCCAATGGCCATCACGGCCACCGCAATCGGATCGTCGCCGCTCACGAGGAAGAATTCGGGCGGCACCCCGGCGACGATGTCGCTCATCTGCACCAGGTTCCCGGACGCCTCTTTCACGCCCACGATGTTGCGGATGCCGGAGAGCCTGACGACCGTGGCCGGCTCGAGGTTCACGCCGGTGCGGCCGGGCACGTTGTACAGCACGATCGGGAGCGAGGTGCTCTCGGCAATCGCCTTGTAATGCTGGTACAGGCCTTCCTGGGTCGGCTTGTTGTAATAGGGCGTGACGGAGAGGATGCCGTCGACTTTGATGCGTTCGAGCTCATGAATCAGCTCGATCACTTCCCGGGTGTTGTACCCGCCGGCGCCAGCAAGCACCGGCACCTTGCCGGCCACTTCGTCGACGACAAGCTCGCACACGCGCACCTTCTCGCGAGCGCTCAGCGTGGGCGCTTCGCCGGTGGTGCCGCAGGGCGATACGAAATGGATCCCCGCATCGATCTGGCGGCGCACAAGCCGCCGGATGCCGGCTTCGTCGAGCGACCCGTCCTTCTTGAACGGCGTGATGAGTGCGGTGCCGACGCCGGTGAATGGAGTGCGCGTCATGCTGTCCCCCTGAGCACGTCCTTCATTGTGAACCACCCGCGGCGTCCCTGGATCCACTGCGCCGCCATCAGGGCCCCTGCCGCGAATCCGCGCCGATCGCGTGCCGTGTGGGTCAGCTCGATCGTATCCGACG
Source organism: Candidatus Sulfopaludibacter sp. SbA3 (assembly GCA_945903265.1). Lineage (GTDB taxonomy): Bacteria > Acidobacteriota > Vicinamibacteria > Vicinamibacterales > UBA2999 > CAXNKG01. The sequence goes on along the minus strand of CAMDNQ010000028.1, from coordinate 27,804 downwards.
GCGAGTCGAATCCGACGGTGTGAATGCCGGGGATCGATCCGGCCCTGGTCGAGGAGACATCGATCGGTCTCCCGAACGACGCCTCGACCATCGCATCGTGCAGGACCAGCGCCGTGCCCGACGGCGCATCGCGCTTCGCCGCGTGGTGCGCCTCGTGAATCCACGCCGCGTACTGCGGCTGCGCCTGCATCAGCCGCGCAGCCTCGGCCACTATGAGCTCGAACAGGTTGACGCCAACGGAGAAGTTTGCCGCGGCCACGACGCCCAGCCCGGCGCGTTCAGACTGCTCGCGCAGCTCCGCGGCATGTGCCGACCATCCGGTCGTGCCGATGACGACCGGGAGCTTTCGCTCCGTATAGTGGGTGAAATTTCCGCGGAGTGCCTCGGCGGTCGAAAAGTCGATCGCGACGTCCGCGTCCGCGGACCAGTCACCCGTACCCAGATCGACGCGGCCGGTGACGTCGGCGCCCTGCGACCGCGCCATCTCGTCGATGAGCCGCCCCATCTTGCCGTAGCCGACGAGGAGCAATTTCACTGAAAGAACTCCTCGTGAAGTCGATGCATGGCGTGCGGCAGGTCCGTCTGCCGCATGATGACGGTGATATTACGCCGTGAGGCGGCCTGCGAGATCATGCGCAGCGGCACTTCTTCGAGCACCCGGATGACGCGCGCGGCGATGGCCGGATCGGCGCGCAGCCGATCGCCCACCGCACAGAGCAGCGCCATGTCGGGCTCCACCGAGACTGCGCCGCACTCCGACAGCGCCTCGACGATCGCATCGAGGTGCCGCCTGTCGTCCACCGTCACCGACACGCTCACTTCCGATGTCGTCACCACGTCGACCGCCGTCTGGAATCGCTCGAACACTTCAAAGACCTGCCGCAGAAATCCATAGGCCATCAGCATGCGGCTCGACGTGATGTCCACCACCGTCAGGTCGCGCTTGGCCGCCATCGCCGTGAGCGGCCCGCCCTGAGCGTCGGGGTTCTCGGTAATCAGCGTGCCCTGACCCTCGGGCTTCCGCGAGTTCAGGATGCGCACCGGAATATTCCGCTCGACGGCGGGATGGATCGTACTCGGGTGCAGCACCTTCGCGCCAAAATATGCGAGCTCCGCCGCTTCGGCGAACGAGAGGTGCGGGACGAGCTTCGACTGTGGAATCAGGCGCGGATCCGCCGTCAACATGCCGTCCACATCGGTCCAGATCTGGATCTCGGATGCGCCGATCGCGGCGCCGACGATCGCCCCCGAGTAGTCCGATCCGCCCCGCCCGAGCGTCGTCGTATGGCCTTCTGCGGTGGCGCCGACGAACCCGCCCATCACCGGCACGCGGCCGGCATCGAGGAGCGGGGTCACCATGGCGCGCATCGCGGCTGTCGTCTCGCGCATGCGGGGAACGGCGCGCGTGTGGTCGTCGTTGGTCACCACGGCCCGGCGGGCATCCACCCATTCGCCTGGCAGCCCGGCGTGCCTGAGCGCCGCGGCGATGATGCGCGAGCTGAGCAACTCGCCCATCGCCGCAATGACGTCGAGCGTCCGCACCGATACTTCCCGGAGCACGGCCAGCGCCTGGACGACGGCCGCGAGCTCCGTAAACTGCCCCTCGACAGCCTGCGTCAGCTCGCCACGGTCGCGGTCGGCGACGAGCGCCTGCACCATGGCCAGATGCCGCTCGCGAAGGCGGTCGACGTGCGCGAGCGCGATCTCCGTCCGCGACGCGCCCGCTTCGGCGGCAATGGTGAGGAGCACGTCGGTGACGCCGCTCAGCGCCGACACCACGACGACGGGGCCGCGGGCATCGCCACGGCCGGAGCGTGCGATCTCGATGAGTCGCTGAACAGCGGCAGGATCGGCGACAGAGGTGCCGCCGAATTTCTGGACGACCAACGCCTTACGCGACGGTCGCGGTGGTACGCGCCTTCGCTCCGACGCCGATGAGGATCCGCAGCATGCGGCGCAGCGGCTCGGCCGCGCCCCACAGCAGCTGATCGCCGACGGTGAATGCGGTCAGATACTCCGGTCCCATCGCCAGCTTGCGCAGCCGGCCGATCGGGACCTTCAGCGTCCCCGACACGGCGGCCGGCGTGAGTTCGCGCAGCGAGGCCTCCTTGTCATTCGGCACCACGCGGACCCACTCGTGCGCGCCCGCGAGCAGCGATTCGATCTCCTGCAACGGGAGGTCGCGCGTCAGCTTGATCGTGAGCGCCTGGCTGTGGCACCGCATCGAGCCGATGCGGACGCAGAGCCCGTCCATCGGGATCGGGGCGCGATCGCGGCCGAGGATCTTGTTGCCTTCGGCCATCGCCTTCCATTCTTCCTTGCTCTGGCCGTTGCCGAGATCCTTGTCAATCCACGGCAGGAGGCTGCCCGCCAGCGCATGCCCGAACTCGTGTGTCGGCAGCGCGCTGCCGCGCAGCGTCTCGGTGACGGTGCGGTCGATGTCCAGGATCGCCGAGGCCGGATCCGAGAGACGCGCCGACGCGGCCGCGTGCACCACGCCCATCTGTGACAGGAGCTCGCGCATGTTCCTGGCGCCCGCGCCCGACGCGGCCTGGTAGGTCATCGGGCTGACCCACTCGACCAGGCCCTCCTTGAAGAGCCCCGCCATCGCCATCAACATCAGACTGACGGTGCAGTTGCCGCCGATGAACGCGTTGACGCCCGCATCGATCGCCGTGTCGATCACCTGCCGGTTCACCGGGTCCAGGATGATGACGGCATCCTCTTTCATGCGCAGCGTGGACGCCGCGTCAATCCAGTAGCCGGTCCAGCCGGCGGCGCGCAGCTTCGGATAGATCTCGGCCGTGTACTCGCCGCCCTGGCAGGAGATCAGGACATCGGCGCCCATGAGCGTGGCGATATCACGTGCGTCCTTGAGGGGGGGCGGCGTCTTCCCGGCAGTCTTGCCAATAGCGGGTGCCGCGGCGCCCGCCTGCGACGTGGTAAAGAAAATCGGGTCGATGAGGTCGAAATCGCGCTCCTCGCGCATCCGCTGCACGAGCACGGAGCCGACCATTCCGCGCCAGCCAATGAGTCCTACCTGCATATGAAGTGGAGATCATATCAAACGGACGAGCACCGGTGCGACGGTGCGGGTGTGCGAACGTGCGAGGCGCGCTAGCGCGGTTTCTGGCGGCGTTCGATGAAGAGTTGCTGGTCGCGCTGGTGTGAATCACGCGTCCGATCGGTATGGCGGCGATGGAGATCGTGGGCGGTTTCGCGTTCCCGCTCGAACGCACGGATGATCTCTTCTATGCGTGCGTCCCGCGGATATTTCCGCTCAGCCATTTCCAGATCCCTCTATTGGGATGGAACAAATGCAACGACCAGGCCGTGCCTGGCCCGAGTCGCCTCAGGCGGGCTGAAAGTTCAGCGCAATCCCGTTTATGCAGTAGCGAAGGCCTGTTGGCGGGGGGCCATCGTCGAACACGTGGCCGAGGTGACCGCCGCACCGGCTGCAGTGGACTTCCGTACGTTGCATACCAAAGGTGCGATCTACGGTGGTTTCGATGGAGCCTTCGAGCGGCGCGAAGAAGCTGGGCCAGCCGGTGCCGCTTTCGAATTTGCGATCGGCCACGAAGAGCTGCTGCCCGCACCCCGCACAGCTGAACGTACCCGCGCGATGTTCGGTGAGGAGCGCGCATGAGCCGGGAGGCTCAGTAGCGTGCCCCCTGAGCACCGCGTACTGCTGCGGTGTGAGCGCCTTCCGCCATTCGTCGTCGGTTTTTTCGACCGGAAACTGGTCTTTCTTCATCGCTTCTTCACCCAACCTTCACGCGCGTCCGTACTGAGACGACTATACTCCCGGCACCGTGCGACATCTTCGCGAGGCGGTACATCGGCATCGGCGGATGGCGCTGCTTTTCGGCCTGATGGTCGTGCTGCCCGTGACGGTGTTCGGTCTGCTGGTCGTCCGCGCGATGCGCGGCGAAGGCATCCGTGCCAAGTACGAGATTGCCGCACGGCAGCGCGACGTCGTGACCGAGCTGAATGACGACCTCGCCGGGTGGCTCTTTGCCGCAGGCCCTGGCTCGGCGCGCGCCACGGCCCTCCTTCACTTCCATGCGGACGCCGGCCGGATTGTCTTCCCCGACTTCGAGCTGGCCCTGTCCGCAGACGACTCGCCCGAGCAGCGCCCGTTCGACAGCGGCCCTCCCTCGCTGCCACCAACGCGCGACACGGTGGTCAATCAGTATTTTCCGCGCGTGCAGGCATTCCGACGCGACGCCGCGGCCGGCCGGAATGCGGGCGCTCAGTACTTTCCCCGACTGGCGGCGCTCGTCGTGCAACCACCGTTGGATCCCGACGGGTACGTCGTGGACGTCGAACGGGTCCTCGAACATGCGAATGCGCGGCTCGCCGCGATTACCGCCGCGGAGCCGTTTACGGCGACCGCCTGGATTGCCGCCCAGCGTCCCTCGAGCCGGCCGACCGACAGCATAGGACTGACCGGGTTTCCGTTCTTCGAAGTGGTCTTCGAGGATCGACCGGCGCCCGCGGCCGGCATCCTGCGCGAACAGCTCTTCCCCTACTCGATGGGGCTGCTCATCGTCGTGACCGTGCTCGGGAGCGCGTTCATGTACCGAGCGGTGTCCCACGAGTCGAAGCTGGCACGCTTGCGAAGTGATTTCGTGGCGGCCGTCTCACACGAGTTCCGGTCGCCACTTGCGTCGATCCTGGCGCTGACCGAACGCCTCGATCGGGTGGACGATCCGGATCGCCGGCGTGAATATCACTCCATCATCGGGCAGGACGCACGGCGGCTGAGCAACCTCGTCACGCGGCTGCTGGACTTTGCCTTGATCGAGGAGGGACAGAAGACGTATTCGTTCGATCGCATCGATCTGGCCGAAACCGCACGCGAGGCGGTTTCGACGAGCCGCACGACGATGCGGACGGATCGCCTCCAGCTCGCGGAGGGCCCGTCACAGCCGCTCTGGGTGCGTGCGGACCGTACGGCTCTGGCGCACGCCATCCAGAACCTCGTCGACAACGCCGCCAAGTATTCGCCGCCCGACGCCCCGATCCGCGTGGCATGCGGCTCGACCGACGGCGTGCACTTCGTTGACGTCGAGGACAGCGGCATCGGCATTCTCCCGTCAGAACGAACGAAGATCTTCGAGAAGTTCTACCGCGGCCGGCAGGCGGCATCGTTGAACGCCGAGGGCGTGGGTATCGGCCTGTCGCTCGTGCGCCACGTGATGGATCGCCACCGCGGCTCAATCTCCATCTACAGCGAGGCGGGCCGGGGCAGCCGGTTCTCGCTGCGGCTGCCGCCCGCCGAAGGATGACCGGCGTGACGAAACGGATTCTCGTCGTGGAGGATGAGCCAGGGTTGCGGCTCGCCTTGAAGGACGAGCTCGAGTTCCAGGGCTTCCAGGTTGAGCTGGCCGCGGACGGCGGCGCCGGACTCGACGCGATCCTGCGATCGCGCTGCGATCTGGTGCTGCTCGACGTCATGCTCCCCGGACCCAATGGCTTCCAGATCTGTGAGCAGGCGCGCGCGCAGGGCGTGCGGACGCCCATCATTCTGATCACCGCTCGCGATCAGGAAGCCGACAAGATTCGCGGACTGGGGCTTGGCGCCGACGATTACGTCACCAAGCCGCTGAGCCTGGCGGAAGTCGTCGCACGGATTCGCGCGGTGCTGCGGCGTTCCGCCGTCCCCCCGACGGGGGACGTGCTCGAAGCGCCGCCCATCAAGGTGGACCTGCGGAAGCACCGCGCCTACAAGGAGACGCGCGAACTTCAACTGACGCAGACCGAGTTTCAACTCCTCGTTCTTCTCGTGAAGCATGCGGGAGATGTGGTGACGCGTGACGAGTTCCTGAAGCAGGTCTGGGGCGAGGACGTCTACGTCACTCACCGGACGGTCGATACCCACGTCGCGGCGCTCCGCAGGAAAATCGAGGAGGACGTCGAGCATCCCGCGTGCATCCTGAGCGTGCGCAACGTGGGCTACCGGCTTAACGCAAATCTCACCGGATCCTGACCCAACCTTCAAGCGGTTCGCGCCAGCCTTCGATAGGGTGTGCCACACAGGGAGGCACACATGCGTGTAGCAGTTTGGGCAGCGGTGTCGGCCATCACTCTTCTCCTCGCGGCGCCAGTGCAGGCACAGACGCGCGTGCTTCGCATCGCGGTCGTCATCACGCCGGACGTGCTGCTGGAGCATCTGATCGCCGTCTTCGAGCGCGGCACGGGCTATCGCGTGACGCTGCAGATTACGGAAGGCGCCTTCGACGTGGCTCGCGCCGGCCAGGCCGACCTCGTCATCGCGCACTACGGGCACCAGGGGACGGAAGCCTTCATGACCGACGGACTTGGCCGCTGGCCCAGGATGATTTTCTCGAACCAGGCGGTGCTGATCGGACCCGCGCACGATCCCGCCGGCATTCGCGGATCCACCGACGCCGCCGACGCCATTCGCCGTATCAGCGAACGGGGTGGCGAGTTTTTCGTCAACAACGCGCCGACGGAACGCTACCTGGCCGATGTGCTCTGGCGGGCGGCGGGCTCACCCGCGAAAAGCGGCTGGCAGGTGGACCTCCAGCTTCGCGACCAGACCGCCATCGACATGGCGGCGCAACGCGGCGCCTATACGCTGTGGGGGCTGGTGCCCTTCGTCCGGCTGCTGGAGGAGCGCCGCCTGCAGGGCCGTCCGCTCGGCATGGAAGCGCTTGTCCTGAACGATCCCCTCCTGCCCCGCGTCATGGTGTCGATCGTGGTGAATCCGTCGCGGATTGCGGGAGTCGACGAGGCCGGCGCACGCGGCTTCGAGCGCTTTCTGCTCGACCCGTCGACGCAGGCGATGATCCGGAACTTCCGCCACCACGGACTGGCCGGCCAGACGTGGTGGCCAGCGGGACGAAATAACGCAGGAAGTGAGTTGGGGTTTTAGAGAGGGATCAGGGATCAGGGATCAGGAATCTGATCCCCGATCCCTGATCCCTACAGAGTTACTTCGACAGCGGATTCGGACGGACCTGCCACTTCACGACCTTGCTCGTCGTGCCCTTGCCGCCTTCGGAGTGGAACGGGGCGCGCGTCGCGAACGTCGAGTAGACGCCCTTGCCCTTCCAGCCGGCGTTCGGGTCGTCGATGCGGCCGTCGAAGCCCTTGCCGTAATAGCCCATCGGATACGGCACGCGGAACGTGCGCATCTGGCCATTGACGAGCGCGACAAGCGCCTCGGACTCGTTGCCGGTGACCATCGGCACGTTGTTGCTGCCGGTGCCGAGCAGGTCGAAGCGGTCAACCCACGTGTAGTACGGCGAGTCCGCGCTGCCTGATTCCGTGGCGTTCTGGTAGTTCGGGCCCGGCAGCGTGTGCGTGGTGAAGCCCTCCTGGCAATGCTGGCCGGTCGCCTTTGCGCCGTTCAGCGGCGCCTTGCACTTGCGGCGATCGAAGCTCACGAGATGTCCGCTCGCCGTGCCAATCCAGACGACACCGTTGCGATCGACGTCCATGCCGCGCGGCGAGTAGGCCGCGACCGGCTTGCCGTCCTTCATGGGCAGCTCGTAGTACTCGGCGAGCGCCGTCTGCGGCGGGTTCGCGCCCGGCACGAGACGCGCCACCGCGCCTGGGAATCCGGTCACGGAACCCCAGATCGACCCGTCGGTCGGGCTCGGCGCCACGCCGTAGTACGGCGCGTTGATGCGCTTGTCCTTCGCGGGATCCATCGGCTGATCGGGCTCGACATAGGCGTCGCGCTTGCCGTTGCCGTTGGAGTCGAGCACGAGCGCCGTCCAGCCCTGCGCCTGCTTCTCGTCGCCCGTCTGCTGGTAGACCTTCGTGTTGAACCAGCCGACGACCGGGCCGCCGCCGCAGAACCAGAGAGTGTCGGTGTTGTCTTCGGCGAAGTTGAGGTGGTGCGTGCCGAAGCACGTATCGATCGGGGTGACCTTCTTCGACGCCGGGTCATACATCGCCACCTGGCGGCCGCTCTGATTGATCGGGAACGCCTGCGCCGACGGATGGGTCGATCCCTCGCGGCACCACTCCGGCGTCTGGTTGGTGCGAATCCTCGACGCGACCCAGACCTTGCCCTGTCCGTCCATCGCCATGCTGTGCGCGTTCGCCTGGCTGTTCCAGATCACCTCTTCGCCCCAGTAGGGCGACGGCATCTGCGGACCGGTCGCGCCGCTCGTGGGCGTCTTCGGATCGCGGACGACAAGCTTGACCTGCGAGGAGCTGTTCTTCGAGGGCTCGACCACCGGAAGATAGTCGGCGCTCGCTTCCAGCGCGCCGTAGATCGGGCCGTTCGCGTTGACGCGGGGATTGCGCTTGTCGGAGGAGATCTCGTCGTGGAGATAGGCCTTCTCGTCCGCCCAGTCCCAGAGCGTCACGACGACGTTACGCTCGATGCCCTGCGGGCGCGCCGGCGCGGACGTCGGCAGTTCGCCCTTGGCGATGCGATCCGTCCAGTCGCCATACATGCTGAGCGAGCGCGCGCGGCCCGAATTCGTCAGACGGCCAATCATCTGGCTGCCCGCCTGGCCGGACTGCACGCGGCGCTCCCACGCAGCCGCGCTGTCATGGAACGCGCCGAGCTCCTTGGGAACGGTGCGCGTGGCCTTGTTGCCGATGCCGTGGCAGGAGATGCACGCGTCGGTGCCGACCGTATCGGCAATCCACTGCCCCTGGCTCTTGATGTTCGGCGAGATGCCGTTGCCGCTGGGGCCGGTGCCTGGGAAGTCGGCGGCGCCAGGAACCCTGAGCATGGCGAACCAGTACTGCGCCGGGTAGTACTCCGCCGCCGCCCTCGGGCTCGGGGCCGGCATGGCCGTGATGTTCACCATCTTGCCGGGCTCGCTCTGCGTCTTGGCCGAATCGACCATGCCGTAGCCGCGCGACCAGACCGTGTACATCGCCTTCGGCAGATCGGGCACGACGTACCGGCCCTGATCGTCGGTGACGACGGTGCGGATGAACTTCGTGGGAAGGTTGGTGGTCTCGGCGATCACCCAGACGCCGGCTTCCGGACCCTTGGGACCGGTCACCACGCCGCCGATGTCGTCGGCGTCGATCGCGACCGCCGGCCGCTGGCCGACGACCTCTCGGGTGCTCACCCCGAACAGCAACACAGCGACGACGATCGCGAACGCGATCCCCAGCGCGCGCGGATAGTGAGTGGGTCTTGGCACGGCGGACCTCCTTCGGTCTGATCTCAGGAACGGCTGACGGTCACGGGAAGACTACGCTTCCCGCGGGCGATGATCAAGGGCGGTGTCGCGGCGCTATCGGGAGGAGCCGGACCGCACGGCCGGACTGGCGCCGGCCAGCATGGCGACGTGCCGGACGATGTCGGCCGGCATCGCCGGCTTGACAAGGAAATCATCGAATCCAGCGGCCAGCGCCGCCTGCCGGTCCTCCGCGCGGGCATAGGCCGACAGCGCGATCGCCGGCACGATTCCTCCGCGCGCCGGGGAGCGCTGCCGGATGCGCCGCACCATCGACAGACCGTCTTCCTCCGGCATGCCTATGTCTGCCACGATCGCGGCAGGGAGCTCGGCGTCCAGCTGGGCCAGCGCCGCCATCGCGCTCGCGGCGGCGACAACCCGGGCACCGCATTCCGAAAGGACCGCGTGCATCAGCTCCCGCGTGGCTTCGTCGTCGTCCACCACAAGCACCAGGCGGCCGCCGAAATCGAGGTCGGGCAGGACCGAGGAATTCCCGTGCGCGCGGCCGTCCTGTGTCTGGGGGGCGGCGAGCACGGGCGAAATCGGAATGCGAACGACGAACGTCGCGCCCTGGCCGGCGCCCTCGCTGCTCGCACGGACGCTGCCCCCGTGCATTTCCACCATGTGCTTCACGATCGCGAGACCCAGGCCGAGGCCGCCGTGCGCGCGCGTGAAGCTCTGGTCGGCCTGGCGGAACCGATCGAACACAAACGGAAGAAAATCCGGCGAGATGCCCGCGCCTGTGTCGGAGATCCGGACCGACGACCAGCGGCCCTCCTGCTCGAGGACGACGGTGATCCGTCCGCCCTGCGGCGTGAACTTGCAGGCATTCGAAAACACATTCCAGAACACCTGCTGCAGCCGCTCGGCATCCGCGTACACGACGGGACCCTCGTCCACATCCGCCTGAATCTCGATGCCCTTGGCGATCGCGCCGGGCCGAATGGTATCGAGCGCCTCCGACACGATGCGCCCGAGCGAGATTGGCGCACGGGAAAGGTGCATACGGCCGGTGATCATCCGCGAGATGTCGAGGACGTCGGCGATGATTTGTGCCTGCGACTTCGCGTTGCGCTCGATGATTTCGAGGATGTGGGCCACGCGGCTCTGATCGAAGCGCGCCTGCCGCAGCAGCGACACCCACCCCATGATGGCGTTGAGCGGGGTGCGAAGCTCGTGAGAGACCGTCGCCAGAAATTCGTCCTTGAGGCGATTGGCCTCCTCCGCCTGCTCGCGCGCGGCCTGCAGCGCGACCAGGATGTCCCGCTGTTCGTACTGGCGCTGACGCCCGCGGAGCGCGGCCTGCACCGTGCTGATGACCGCCGAGCTCCGGACGGGTCGATCCAGCAGGGTCACGTTGCGAAGCACTTCGAGCTTCCGCAGGGTCCGGATCGACGTCTCGTCGCGCTGGCCACCTGCGAAGAGCAGCACCGAGATGTCGGACCAGGGAGGCTGCTCTGCCAGCGCCGTCGTCAACGCAGGGATGGCAGGATCGTTCAGGGCTTCCTCGGTGAGCAGAATCGCGCCGGCGCCCGTCTCCAGCCGCTCGCATAGCTCCGCAACATCCCGGCACGCGAAACACGGAATCGCCGCACGGTGAAGCAGGGCGACAGTCAGCGCGCTGTCGCGTCCGATCGGCGCGCACACGAGCACCTGACGATCGAGGTCACCGGCGCTCACTTCCGAGCCCTTCCGCACCGCCTACGTACTGCGGCACCCCGGTCAGCACGCCCTGGAAATCAGACAGGGCGCGGCCGACATGCAGGCGGTTCGGCCCGATGCGCAGTTCACGAATCGTCGATTCGTGCGTGCCGCTGCGTTTCTTCATGACCGAGAGCGCCCGGTGCACCATGCCGTGCGCTTCGAAGAACCGGAGCAGGACGACCGTGTCGGCAAGGTAGCTGACGTCCAGCGGCGTGACCATGTGGCTGCCCACGACGCCGTGCTGCGCCACGATGATGATCGTCGCCACGCCGCGGTCGTTGAGAAAGGACAGCAACTCGTGCATCCGCACCAGCGGGGCCTCGACCTGGGGAATGGCGTTCAGATATCCGTTCAGACTATCGATGACCACGACACGCGCTCCGTCCCTGTTGACGGCGGTCACCACCCGATGGCTGAATTCGCCCGGGGACATCTCGCCGGGCTCGATCTGCTGCAGGATCACATCGCCGCTGCGCACCCGCTCGCTGATCCCCATGCCCATCGCGTCGCATCGGGTGACAAATGTCTTCGCGCGTTCGTCGAACAGGAAGATCGCGGCTTTCGTCTTCGCGACGCGGGACGCCGCATACTGCGCCGAGAGCGTGGATTTCCCGCAGCCCGCCGGCCCGATGAACAGCGCCGTCGTGCCCCACGTCAGGCCGCCGCCCAGCAGCTGATCGAGCTCGGGCAGGCCGCTCTGGACCCCCTCCCCCTCCAGCGGTCCGTGGCCCTCACCCGCCTTGATCTGCGGAAAGACCTCCATCCCGCCGCGGCGGATCGCGAAGTCGTGAAATCCCTCGATGACGTTGACGCCCCGCAGCTTCGCGATGCGGACGCGCCGGCGCGCGCGGCCGTAGGCGAACGGGAGCATTTCGAGGCCGATGACCCCGTGCGCGAGGCTCTGGAGCTGGAGATCCCCCCCGCCGGCGGACAGGTCGTCGAGCAGCAGGACCGTACAGTCACGTCCCGAGAAGAATTCCTTGAGGGCAAGGATCTGCCGCCGATAGCGCAACGGGTCGCGGGCGAGCAGTTTCAACTCGGACAGCGAGTCAAACACCACCCGCGACGGCTTCAGTTCGTCAACCATCGCGAGGACGCTCTTGACGGTCTCGCCCAGCTCGACCTCAGCAGGGTGGTACAGCGTGTATTGATCTTCGAGGCTCGCCGCCTCGATGACCGGGAGCGGGAAGATGTGGATCCCGTCCAGCGACCACTCGTGCGAGGTTGCGACGCCGAGGAGCTCCGTCTCCGTCTCGGAGAGCGTCACATAGAGCGTCGATTCGCCGCGATCCCGTCCTTCCAGCAGAAACTTCATCGCCAGCGTCGTCTTGCCGGTGCCCGGCAAGCCTTCCACCAGGTACATTCGATGTGCGGGAAGCCCTCCTCGAAGGAGCTGATCGAGTCCGGGAGTGCCTGTCGAAATGCGGGTGGGATCGGGAGTGGGCGGCACGGACACGAGAGACGTCCTCTTATTTATATGGGCGCCTGCCTCCGGAACAACCATTTATTCCGGATGAGGTAGCGTAGCGCCCGGCACTTGAGCTGTAGCAAGCACCGGGCCTGAACCGTATCGGTTCTTAATTCGCGCCGGCTCCACGTCCGGCAGGAGCCGGAGCTGGTGCCGCGCCTGCCCCACGACCGCCGGCGCCGGCTCCGGCGCCGCGGCCCTGGTTGCCATAGGTCGGTTTCGGGTAGGCGCCCATACCGTGGTACGCATTCGAGTAGATCACCTGCTGGTAGCGCACCGTCTGCCCGGCGGCGTCGACGAAGCTCCACGACTGCTGGAACAGGCCCGGCTCCGGGCTGCCCGGCGGCACCGTCACCTCGGCGACGTACAGCTTCTTCTCATGCATCGTGATCCAGACGAAGGAGCGGGATTTGTCGGCATTGGTCAGGTGGAGATAGTTGCCTTCCACCATCTCGAACCATTCCCACCCGATCTGCGTCACCTTGGCGCCTTCGCGCAGCACGAACTTCGAGGTGGCGTGCATGATCGTCGCGCGCATGTCGTGCTGCCAGTAGCCGGGCCCCATCACCCCGGCGTTCTGCCGGCACTGCGCGTTGCCCGGCTCGCACCGCTTGGCGCGCTCGATCCCCTGCTGTTCCAGGCTGGTGTAATCGACCACGGTGACGGTGTAGATCTCTTTCCCGCGGTTCGCGGTAAACACCTTGGCGGGCATCTCGTAATCGAACAGCGTTTTCCAGGTTGTCGTCGTCACCCTGGGCTGCCCGGGGAAGTTCACGGCGAACCCGTCCTCGGCGTTCCGGTAATCGATGAACTCCTGCGCCGACACCGGTCCGGACACGAGGAGCGCGAGCGCGAATACGATGGCGGTCTTACGCATGTGCACCCTCCATAAAGGCGGTGCCATAGTGCCAGAAAACCGGCCCGCTTGCACGACGATTTGGCCCACCCGCGCGCTTTCTATTGCGTCCCCGCGGGAACCGCAGCAGCATACCGACCTCCCCGCTCACCGCACCCTCTCGTCAGGAGCGCGCATGGCCCTGTACGCATTCGACGGCACATGGAACGAGCGGGACGACAACCCGCTGAACTGCACGAATGTCGTCCGGTTCTACGACGCGTACAAACAGAACGCCCCGGATCGGATCAACTACTACGCCGTCGGCGTCGGCGGACGCTGGAGCATCCTCGGCAAGATCGCAGGCGGACTCTGGGGCGCCGGCTGGCGCGACCGCGTCAATCACGCCTACGACTACCTGTGCCGCTCGTACGTCGCCGGCGATACCGACATCGACATCGTCGGATTCAGCCGCGGCGCCGCGATTGCGCTCGATTTTGCGCACAAGGTGTACCGATCGGGCATCGTCGATCCCGCCACGAAGCGCGTGGTCGAGCGCCATCCCGAGATCAGATTTCTGGGCCTCTGGGATGTGGTGGCGGCGTTCGGCATTGCGAATCTGGGATTCTTTTTCAGCAAGCTCAATTTCGGCCATCACCTCGAGCTGCCTGCGCGCGGCGTGCAGCGGTGCTTCCACGCGATGGCGCTCGACGAGCAGCGCACGTCGTTTCGCGTGACGCGGATCGAGCGGGGCCACGAAGTGTGGTTTCGCGGCACGCATGCGGATGTCGGCGGGGGGAACGGCGGCACCGGGCTGCACAACGTCACGCTGCGCTGGATGTACCGGAAGGCGAAGGCGTCGGGCCTGCCGATCACGGATGCGGACATCGCGGTCGCGGATGCGAGGGCCGACGCCGCCGCGCCGATCATCCAGAAGTTCTTCGGTCCCGACCGTCCGGTGCGCGAGAGCGATCGCGTGCATTACTCAGTCGACCGGATGACACCCGCCGAAGGCGCACGGGGCCGCGTCCCCGCGGCGTGTCCGACCGAAGCGACCGCCGACGAACTCATCGCTCAGACGGTGGCGGAAGAGATTGCCGCGCTCGGTTAGACCGCCGCGCGCCGCGCGGTCCGGGACTCCCCCAGGACAATCGCGACCTCGTGCGTCTGGCCATCGTCTACGAGCGGGATCGCCTGCGGATCCACGGCGGCCCCGTCGAGCGTCGCCGCCGCGACGCCGCGGCACCGGTGCTCGGGATTGGTCACCGTGATGACGTAACGCGACCCGCCGACCACCCATTCGATCGAATAGGTCTGCCACATCGCGGGCACGGACGGACTGACGCTGAACGTCGCGCCACGGCGCCGTAGTCCGAGCAGCCCCTCGATCGCGGCCTGATACATCCAGCCGGCCGATCCCGTGTACCAGGTCCACCCGCCGCGCCCCACGTGCATCGGATGGTTGTACACATCAGCGGCGACGACATACGGCTCCACCTGATAGCGGTCCACGTCTTCCGGCGTCCGCATGTGGTTGATCGGATTGAGCATGTGGAACAGCTCCATCGCCTCGTCGCCGAGCCCGAGACGCCCGAGCGCCATCACCGTCCAGAGCGCCGCGTGGGTGTACTGTCCACCGTTTTCACGCACACCAGGCACATACCCCTTGATGTAACCGGGATCGTGCGCCATCCGATCGAACGGGGGCGTGAGGAGGAGCACCAGCTGCGCCTCCCGGCGCACGAGATGCGCGCGGACCGCTTCGATCGCCAGCGCCGCGCGCCGCGGCTGCGCCGCGTTCGAGAGGACGGCCCACGACTGGGTCAGCGAATCGATGCGGCACTCCTCGTTCTGCGCCGATCCCAGCGGGGTGCCATCGTCGAAATACGCGCGGCGATACCAGCCGCCGTCCCACGACAGTTCCAGCATCCCTGTCAGCGCATCCGCGTCGTTGCGGTAGCGCCGCACGAGGTCGGCGCGCTCCCGCCTGCCGCAGATCGCGCCGAACTCCTTGAGGACGGTGACAAGGAACCACCCGAGCCACACGCTCTCCCCGCGTCCCTCGTGGCCCACGCGGTTCATGCCGTCGTTCCAGTCGCCAGACCCGATCAGCGGAAGGCCGTGCACGCCGTAATTGGACGCCGCGGCAATCGCGCGGATGCAGTGCTCGAAGACGGTGCCGCTCTCGCCGGACACGCGCGGAAGGATGTACGTCTCCTGCTGTCCCGGCTCGAGCCGCGGTGCTTCGAGGAAGGGCACCTGTTCGTCCAGGATGGACTCGTCACCCGTACGCGAGATGTAGCCGGCCACCGCGTACGGGAGCCACAGCAGATCGTCGGAGCAGCGCGTCCGCGTGCCGCGTCCGCTCGGCGGATGCCACCAGTGCTGCACGTCGCCTTCGACGAACTGCCGCGAGGCCGCGCGAAGGATCTGCTCCCGGCAGAGATCGGGTCGTGCGTAGATGAGCGAGATCACGTCCTGGAGCTGATCGCGGAATCCGAACGCCCCACCCGGCTGATACGGTCCGCTGCGTGCCCAGACGCGGCATGCGAGCGACTGATACGGCAGCCACCGGTTGACCATGAGGTCGAAGGAATCGTCCGGCGTGCGCACCTGAATCGTGCCCAGCATCTTGTCCCAGTGCTGCTGCGCGCCGGCCAGCTCGTGGTCCGCCGACTCGACGTTCGCGTAGCGCGCCATCAGCTCGAGCGCCTGCGCCCTGTCCCGACCCTGTCCGAGCACAAACGCGACGCGACGCGACGCGCCCGGCTCAATCGTGAGAGCGACCTGGAGTGCGGCGCACGGGTCGAGTCCTGCCCCGCTCCGTCCCATGAGGCGCTCGCGCACGAGCGCCGCCGGCCGGCCCAGTGAGCGATTGCGGCCGATGAACTCCGCGCGGTCGCACGTGTACGCCAGCGGCCGCTCGGACGCCTGCCAGAAGGCGACCCGGTCGCGGAACTCCGTGTTGTACGCGTTGGTCGCGAGAATCGCGCCGGTCTCGTCATGCGCTTCCGTGACGACGAATCGGCGCTCGCCGGCGCGCGGCGGCCCGAGACACCATTCCACGTAGCCGAACGCGCTGAGCCGCCTCTGCACCTGTGACGTATTCGCGATGGTGAGCATCGCGAACTTGACCGGAGCGTCCGGCGCCACGAAGACCGCCAGTTCCTGCTCGATGCCGGCGACGGCGTGCTGATACCGCGTCACGCCCGCTCCGTGCCGCACGACCCAGCGTCCGCCGTCGGCACGGCGTGGAAGCGGCGCGGGTGTGGCTCCCCACACGGCTCCGGAGTCTTCGTCGCGCAGATAGATCGCTTCAGACGTCGGGTCCGAGATCGGGTCGTTCGCAAATGGCGTCAGCCGGTTTTCGCGGCTGTTGTCCGACCACGTGAAGGCCGCGCCGGAACTGGTCACCATCGTGCCGAAGTCCGGGTTCGCGAGCACGTTGGACCAGGGCAGCGGTGTCTCGCGGTCGCCGTCGAGCGTGACGATGTACTCGCGGCCGTCGGGCGTGAAGCCCCCGAGCCCGTTCTCCATCACGAGCGGCGGCACCGGCACGGGCACCGTGGCGGGATCGGGCGCAGGGAGCGCGGCGCCTGGCGCCACGGTCTCGTCCGGGCGAAGCCAGGGCGCCGGGCGGTTCAACTGCGCCGTCAGATCGCCGAGGTCGCCGTCGAGGACCACCCGCGCGGCGGCCGCCAGCAGCCGGCAGTCGGCCTCCGGCATCCCCTCGTCGCGCAGCAGGAACGTCCCGCCGGGCCGGTTGTGCCACGCCGCCCACCGCGGTTCCTGCACGAGCATCGTCAGGTAGTTCTGCGACTCGTCGAGATATTCCGCCGGATGCTGGTTCAGGATCACGACGTCGGCGTGCAATCCTTTGACGCGCCAGTACTCCTGCGCCAGGAGCACGTCGCGCGCGAGTGGGATCGCCGCGGCGTCGGTAATCCGCACCAGCACGATCGGCACGTCGCCCGAGATCCCGTAACCCCAGAGCCCTGACTGGCCCAGCGTGTTGCGCGCGAGCGCCTCGGGGCTGATGCAGGTCGCATCGGCGCCGAAGACGCGCGAGGCGAGCCGATCGAAGAGCATCGCCTGGTCGTCGGTCAGCGCCAGGTGCTGCAGCGCGATGTGGACGTGCGTGAAGGCCATCGAGAAGGCGCGCGAGGCCGCGCTGCCGTCCCGGTACTTGCGGGCGAGCGCCAGCGCCGACGCGCGGTCGGGCGCCACGCCGGTCGCGAACGTCACACGCACGACGCCGCCGGGTGCCAGACGCACGCGGTCGCGCAGCGCCGCGACGGGATCGAGCACCGCGCCGGTGGTGCCGGACAGCGGCCGGCCGTCGAGGGCCGCCGCATTCCCCGGCGTGCGGCCGCGGCCGATGAAGCGGGCCCGGTCGGTTTCCCACTCGACGGCGCCCCCGAGCCGCCCCTCGACGCCCAGCACGTGGAACGCCCAGACGGGCGCCTCGTCTGCGCCGCGCGGCCGCCTGCTGAACAGGAGCCCCGAGCTCTGCGCGTCGAACTCGGTCTCGATGAACAGCTTGCCGAACGCGGGGTGCGCCACATCGTCTTCCGGGCGCGCGAGGACGATTTCCGCGAAGCTTGTGACTTCCATCTCGCGGGGCCGATTCCCGCGATTGACGATCGACAGCCGCCGCACTTCCACGTCGTCTTCGGACGACACGGTGACCTGCAGCTGGGTCTCGAAGTCGCCGTTGCGGCCGTGGTACGTCACCTTGTCGAGATCGAACGTCGCGTCATACGCGTCCGGCTCCTGGCAGACCGGCTGATAGGTCGGCGACCAGACGTACCCGGACCACGGATCCCGCAGGAAGACGTAGTGCGCGGCGGTGTCGGTGGTCCGATCGACGCGCTGGCGGGTGACCGCCAGGCCCTTCCACGTACTGAACCCGCCCCCCGCGTTCGTGAGAGCGGCGGTATAGCGCCCATTCGAGAGGAACTGCGTATGCGGGCTCGTCGTGTGCGGCGACCGGAACCGCCGCGACGCATAGACAGGCATCGACCGCACGGCCCTGCCGGTCTCGGCCGGACGCGCCTCCGAGAGGATCGCCTCGCGCGGCACGCGCTCCTGCAGCAGCAGCTCGGTCGCCCGGACCCTCGGGTCCGCATGGAAGCGATTGACAAAGGGGTCGTCCGCGATCACGTTGGCGATCGCGACCATTGACATGCCCTGGTGGTGCGCGAAATAGGCATGGACGAGCGCCGGCTGCGCGGGCGCGTCCGCGCCGGCGTCGATGTCGCGCGCGCGGGGACGGTAGTCGATCGCTTCACAGAACCCGAATCGGCCGTCGAGGCCCTGATCGGCCAGCCTCACGAAGTTCGCCGCCGCGGCGGCTGGATCGACGAGCGCCGCCAGCGCCGTCGCGTAGGGGGCGACGACGAGATCGTCGCCGAGTCCGCGTTTCAGCCCGAGGCCGGGCACGCCGAACGCGCGGTACTGATAGTTGCCGGCGCGGTCGGTAAACGCGTACGCCGATTCGGAAATGCCCCACGGGACGCCGTGCTCCTGCGCGTATTCAATCTGCCGGCGCAGGCTCGCCCGGCAGCTCTGGTCCAGGAGCGTGCCGGCGAAGGTGCGCATCAGCAGCAGCGGCATCAGGTACTCGAACATCGTTCCGCCCCAGGAGACGAGCGTCGCGTGCCCGTGAACGCTCGTGACGAGCCGTCCGAGGTGGAACCAGTGATGCTGGGGAACGTCGCCCTTGGCAATCGCGACGAAGCTGGCGAGCCGCGCCTCCGACGCCAGCAGGTCATAGAACGACTGGTCGAGCCGGCCGGGACCATCGGCGTCGGCGAGCCGGTAGCCGATGGCGAAGATGCGCCGGCGGCGATCGTAGAGGAACCCGAAGCGCATGCCGTCGGCCAGCGCCCCGGCCCTGCGCGCGAGCGTCTCGCACTCGGCGGCCGACGGAGCAGACGCCAGCGGCGGAGGCGCGTCAATCGCTTCCCTCGCGCGCCGCACGGCGTCGCGCCAGAACAACACGTCAACGTCATCGTCGGCGCCGTTATCGCCGGCGCCCGCGCGGGCCGTCCGCGTCTGCTCCTCTGCCAGCAGCGCCTCGGCATCGGCAAGACCGGCCCGCCGCTGCTCGACGGTCTGCGGCTCCGAGGCCAGCGCGGTGAGCCCCTGCGCCAGCGCGATCAACGCGCCGGCAAGATTCCCGCTGTCGACGGTCGAGACGTAGCGTGGGTGCATCGGCGCGCGCGTGGCCGTGTCGTACCAGTTCAGGAAGTGGCCGCGGTGCCGCTCGAGCCCCTCCAGCGTGGTGAGCGTCGCATCCACGCGCCGCACGAGATCGGCGGTGGTGATGTATCCGAGGTCATGCGCCGCGAGGGTCGACAGCAGGCTCATGGCGATGTTGGTCGGCGAGGTGCGCCGCGCCACTGTCGGCTCGCCGTCTTCAACCTGGACGCTGTTGATTTGAACGTTGTCGGGCGGCAGCCACCCCTCGTTTTCCGTGACAAACGTTTCGAAGTACCGCCACGTCTTGCGCGCCGTCCTCCGCAGCAGAACGCGCTCGGCGTCGGCGAGCGGCCGCACGCGGGCGCCCACCGGCACGCTCAGGCGGTAGCCGATGGCGGGCGCGGCGGTCCAGAGGAGGAGGAAGGGCGCGGCCCACGGCAGGGCCTCCGGCGCCAGCGCGAGCACCGCGACCGTGACGACCGCGGCGGTGACCGGACTGGCGATCATCTCCCGCGCAAACCGCCGCAGTCCGCGCTGTCCGACGAACCCTGCCGCCTTGGCGGCGGCGGTGGCCGCCGTTTCCCATTCGAGCAGGCGGCGCCGGGTCACGCCCAGGCGCACGAGCGTGAGGCCGATGGCGTGCAGCGTGTCGACGGCGTGAAACGCCATGAACGTGACGCTGAGCGACATCTGCGCGAGCGACGTGCCCGCATCGCGCATCAGATTGCGGAAGAAGACCGGCACCGACTGCGCCCGGCCCGGTCCCGTGAGCAGTGCGGCGACGATCGGCAGGAGTTGTGAGGCCAGCACACCGACCACCAGCGCCGTCCAGAACCAGGGCGCGCCGGGCAGGACGATCCAGCCCGCCACGAGCAGGACGAGCAGCGCCGGCGCCACGAGGCTGCGGCGCAGGTTGTCCAGAATCTTCCAGCGGGCGATGAGCGGAAGCGTGTTGCGCTTCAGGCCGACGCCGGACGGCACGAACGGAAACAGCCAGAAGAGAATCTGCCAGTCGCCGCGGATCCAGCGATGCTGGCGCCGCGCGTGCGTGAGCACGCTCGACGGGTACTCATCGACCAGCTCCACGTCCGAGACGAGCGCCACGCGCGCGTGAAGCCCTTCGAACAGGTCGTGCGACAGCAGCGCGTTCTCCGGCACCGACCCGGCGAGCGCGGCGTTGAAGGCATCGACGTCATACAGCCCCTTGCCGGTGAAGATGCCTTCGGCAAACAGGTCCTGATAGGTGTCGGAGACCGCAGTCGTGTACGGGTCCACGCCCGTGTGGCCGGCATACAACCGCGCGAAGATCGATCCGGCGGCACTGGCAAACGTCACGCTGATGCGCGGCTGCAGGATGCCGTAGCCCTCCGTCACGCGGCCGGACACGGGATCGAACTGCGGCCGGTTGAGCGGGTGCGCCATGATCCCGATCAGCTGCCGTCCGGCATCGCGCGGCAGCCGCGTGTCGCTGTCGAGCGTGATGCAGTACTGCACCTGCGGCAGCAAGTCCATGTCCCCCACGCTCGCCGTGAAGCTGGTATCGATCGCGCCCCGCAACAGGCGGTTGAACTCCTCGATCTTGCCGCGCTTCCGCTCCCACCCCATCCAGCGTCCCTCGCCGGGATTCCAGAGCCGGCGACGGTGGAACAGGAAGAAGCGATCGCCGCGCTGCCCCGCATGGCGGGCATTCAGAGCCTCGATCCCCTGCCGCGCGGCAGAGAGAATCTCGTCATCGTGCGGCAGCGTTTCGCTGCCCGCATCGCGAAAGTCGCTGAGCACGGCGAAATGGATGTGGGGATCGACGTTGCCGAGCGCCTGCACTTCGAGATGCGAAAGCAGCTCTTCGACCTGCGTCACGCTGTCGAGGATCGTCGGCACGATCACCATCGTCCGCGACGAGGCGGGCACGCGATCGAACTCGAGCCGCGGCAGCCGCCGCGGGGGCACCAGGTAGCTGACGATCCGCTGGACGACCTGCGTCGCGAATTCGCTCGCCGGAATCAGCGCGAGCAGCGCGAGGGCCGCCAGAGGCCAGCCTCGCCATCCGTGGATGTACGCGTACGCGAGTGCGGCGGCGACGACGAGTGCCGTTCCGCTCGCAATCGTCCCCAGGTAGCCCGGCGTCGCCCACCGGAAGAAGAGGCGCTGGACGCGCTGGAGGAGGCCCGGCCCCCATGCCACGCTCCGCTCGAACTGCCGGCGTCCCTTGCCGATCAGGTAATACCCGACGTGGCCCTCGCGCGCGTCGGGGCTCTTCTCGGACACCTGCCTCGCCCGCTCGACGCTCTTGAGCGCCACGCGCAGCTCCGCTTCGCCGCTCGTCTCCGCCAGTTCTTCCACCGCGTGCCGGTAGCGGTCGCGCGTCCGGAAGTCCATCCGCGCATACACGCCCGCGGGATCGCGCTGGAGCACCTGCTCGACGAGGCTGACGCTTTCGAAGAACTCGCTCCAGTCGAAGGAGGAAATGAGCCGCAGGCTGCCGATCAGATTCGCCATCGAGGCCTGCTCCACCGCCTGGTGGCGCCCTTCCGAGCGGATCGCATCCTCGACGGTCTGCCCGCGGGTGCCGAGCGCGGTCACCAGCTGATGGCGCAGCGCCGCGGCGGCGGCGCCGTACTCACGGGAACGCTGCAGGAGCCGCGTCACGAACGCGGGGTGAATCTCGCCCGGCCACCGCTCGTCCGTCGCGGAGGCGGCGCCGAGCGACGCGGCCAGGCGGTCGGCATGCGCGCGTTCCGCGCGCGTCGCGGCCAGGATATCGGCTCGTATGCGGAGGTGCTCGACGAGCGCCAGCTTGAGCGAGCTTGGCCAGGCCCAGAGCTCGCCCATCGTGAGCGGTGTCACCGACTGATACGCGGTAATGAACCGCTGCAGGCGCTGCGCGTCAAGATGACCGGCGCTGGTGCGAATGAGTTCGAGGGCGAGCGCGTAGATGCGGGGCACGCCGGCGAACTCGTCGGCGGCGATCGTCGGGAGCCGGCGGAAGAACGCGGCCGGCAGATCGCGGACGATGTCGCGGCCGGCGGCTGACACGACATGGAAATTGTCGAGCAGCCACTCCGCGGCAGGCGACGCCGGTTCGCCCTTCTGCGCATCCTCAGCCAGCGCGACGTACACCGCGGTCAGCTTCCGGCGGTTCTCATTGAGCCGGCGCAGATGGCCGCGGCTCCGGCCGCGCGGCAGGCCGGACACCGTAAAGAGGGCCGCGAGCCGGCGGGCGTGTTCCTCCAGCAGCTCGATGCCGAGCAGTTCAATGACAGATGAGCCCGGAGGCGAGAAAGCGGTCAGAGTGTGGATCGTGTCAGGAAAAGGCGACGATGGCTACCTTCCCTGTTCATTTGGATACAGCGGACGCGACCGGTCCGATGGATGATGGTGCTGAGATGCGCATCACGTACCGTGGAACCGGCGGCCTCGGGGCACTCATCGCGCTCGCGGTGATCGCGCTTGCGGCCGGCGTTCTTACCGCGGCCGTAGCGATTATCGTGGTGCTGGGCGCCATCGCGGCGGCGGCGCTGCTGATGGTGCGCGCGGTCCTGCCGCGCGCCTGGCGTCGACGCACTGTCCTGCCAGCGACCGACTGGCCTCACGACACGATCGAGGGGACGGTCGTGGACACGGCGGTCAGTGCCCCTCCTCGTCGGGCGGAAGAGGTTCGGGAGCCGGGGCCGGCGCCGGGTCCGGGTCCGGCTCGGTCGCAACCGGAGCGGGCGGACGAACGGCGCGCGTGACGCCGCCCGTCACGCCGCCCGTCACGAGCCGCCGCTGCCGCGCGGCACGGAACTCGTCAATCATCGCGTTGACGCGCGTCTGCTTTCCGTCGCTGTTGTCCTGATCGCTAGCCACTGAGTGAAGCGTACCGCGCGCGCCCTGCGGGCACCTGTTCACAAGGGAACATCGCCGGCGGCCGCAAACGGTGTACAGTCCCGGCATGGTTTCAGTAGATTCAGCTCTCGTGACGTGCCCCTCGTGTCACACGGTTGATGCGAGCATGACGACCGGCGCGCTCGCGGGGGGCGGCGACTGGTACTGCGGCCGCTGCGGTCAGCGGTGGGACGCGCTCCGGCTGGCGACTGCCGCCGCCTATGCCGTGTGGGTGTCCGAGCACCCGGCCAAACCAGCCAGCTAACTCCGGCTCTCGCGGTCGCGGCGGATGATCACCTTCTGACCGCGCAGGCTCGCCTTCTTCATGCCGGCGATGATCTCGTCGGCCAGCTCCTCCGGCACGTCCACCAGCGAAAAGTTCTCCGCGATCTCGATCGCGCCCAGCGCGCGCGCCGGCACGCCGATTTCGCCGGTGATGGCGCCGACCAGATCGGCTGGCCTGATACCCGCCCGCCGGCCGGCGCCGATGAACAGCCGCGTTCCGGGCTCCTCCGACGCGCCACGAGGCCCTTTCGCACCGCGAGCGCTGCGAGGGCCGCTTCCGGGACCGCTTCCAGCACCGCTTCCAGCACCACTGCGCGGGGCATCACGCGACCCCTCGCGAGACATCTCGCGCGGTACTTCCCGCGGAATCTCTATCTCCTGATCGTCCCCGCCGCGATCCGTCGCCGCCTGCGCGAGCGCCACGGCGGCCGCCGCGATATCGAGCACGTCGAATTCCGTGGCGAGCGAGTCGACCACCGCGCGGAGCTCGCCGAAATTGCCCGCGACCAGGCGCTCCTGCAGTGACGCCTTCATGGCCTCCAGACGCCGCGCCTTCAGATCCGCGACCGTCGGCAGCGTCGCCACTTCGATTTTCTGCCTCGTCAGCTGCTCGATGGTCCGGAGCAGCCGCTGCTCGCGCGGCTCGGCCAGCGTGATGGCCGTCCCCTCACGCCCCGCGCGGCCGGTACGGCCGATGCGGTGCACGTACGACTCGGGCGCCGCGGGCAGGTCGTAATTAATGACATGAGAGAGGTGGCTGATATCGAGGCCGCGGGCGGCCACGTCAGTCGCAATGAGGAGGTCGGTCTTGGCCGCCCTCACCCGGTTCATGACGGCGTCGCGCTGCCGCTGCTGCATCCCGCCATGGAGCGCCTCGGCCTGATAGCCGTGGGCGTTGAGCGTTTCCGCCAGCGAATCGACCTCGATGCGCGTGCGGCAGAACACGATCGCCGACGCCGGGTTTTCGATGTCGAGAATTCTGTCCAGCGCCGCGGGCTTCTGCGCGCGCCGTACGATGTAGGCGATCTGCCGGACACGGGGCTGCTTGCCCGCCGCGGTTTTTTCCCCCGCAATCGTCACGCTGGCCGGCTTGGAGAGGTGGCGCTTCGCGATGGCGAGGATCCGCGACGGCAGAGTGGCCGAGAAGAGCGTGGCCTGCCGCGCCCCGGCCGTTGCCGCGAGGATGGTGTCGATGTCCTCGGCGAAGCCCATGTCGAGCATCTCGTCGGCTTCGTCCAGCACCAGGACCTTGACCGCATCCAGCTTCAGCGTGCCGCGGCGCAGATGATCGAGCGCGCGCCCCGGCGTCGCCACCGCGATGTCAGCGCCGCGTTTCAGGGAGCGGATCTGCTGCTCCATTGAGGAACCGCCGTAGAGCGGCACGACGTGGATCGTGGTGCCGCGGGCGTACTTGTGAACCGCCTCGGACACCTGCATCGCAAGCTCGCGGGTCGGGACCAGCACGAGGCCGCGCGTGCGGCCGCGGCCTGCGGCATCCTCGACGAGCCGCTGGATCATGGGAAGCGCGAACGCGGCGGTCTTGCCGGTGCCGGTTGACGCCTGCGCCAGCAGGTCACGCCCCGCCAGCATCAGCGGAATGGCCTCCGCCTGCACCGGCGTCGGCTCCTCGTATCCGAGATCGGTCAGCGTGGCGATGAGGGCTGGAGAGAGGCCCAGAGACGAAAAGCCGGCGGCGGACGATTTGTGAGGCGACATGCGCCTCCTAGATTACTTGCCTTGAACGGCCGAGGCGCAAGCCACGTCGAGCGCCTGTTGCAGCATCAGGGGGTTGAACGGCTTGACGACGTAGGCGATGGCGCCCAGCCTGCGGCTGGCCTGCACCGTCGGCGGGTCGTCGCGGCCCGTGGCCATGATGATGGCGGTCTGAGGCCACTGGGCGCGCACCTGCTCGACGAGCGACAGGCCATCCCGTTCCGGCATCGCCACGTCGCACAACATGATGTCGGCCGGATCGGTCGTCATCAGGTCTACAGCCTCGGCGGCGCTGGCAACCGCCCTGGCGGCGAACCCCCATCCGTTGACCCAGCGCGTGAGGAGCTCGCGGATCGGCGCCTCGTCATCGACAATCAGAACTTTCTTACCGTGTGTCATCTTCGAACTCAGGTCTATTCGGTCGCCGGGCTATTCAGTGGCGGACGCTATTCCGTGGCGGACATCGGGCCGGCAATCTCCACGGCATTCGTCAACGATCCGATCTTTTCGATCGAGCAGACACCCGTGTCGCCCGCCTTGAGGTACACGGGCGGTGTCCGTCCTTCGCCAACCCCGCCCGGCGTGCCCGTCCCCAGGAGATCCCCAGGACTGAGCCGCGCGATATTCGACGCATAGGCCACCAGATCCCGAACCGTGTGGACCATCAACGCCGTGCTGTCGTCCTGCATCGTCTGCCCGTTGAGCACGTACTGCACGCGCAGGTTCTGCGGATCGCCGACGAAGGCAGCGGGGACGATGAAGGGGCCGCTCGGACCGAACGTGTCGTGGCTCTTGCTGATCAGCCAGTCGGAGCCGTAGCGTCCGTCGAGGCGATCCTCGCGGTCGGACACGTCGGTCATCGCCATGTAGCCGAACACGTAGTCGAGTGCGCGTTCCACCGGCACGCGCCGCGCCGGCTTGCCGATCACGGCCACCAGCTCGCACTCATAGTCGACACGCGTGCGGCCTGGCGGCAACAGGATGGTGGCCTTGTCGCCCACCAGCGACGATTTCAGCTTGGGAAAGAGATAGGGGTTGGGACGGGCATCGTCCTGCTGGCGCGCCCAGAGACCCGGAATGCCCGCGCGGACATTGTCGTCCACGACGGTGGTCGTGCCGAGCGTCCGTCCCACCTGCGCCATCTCGTTCGCGTGGTCGGCGTAGTTGCGCGCGGCCATGAGGATGGCGTCGGGATCGCTGATCGGGGGCAGGACCTCGAGCGCCGACAGCTGGAACGATGAAGCGGGCGCCTCACGCTGCGCCGCACCGGCCACCGCGCCAAGCCGGTCGGCCGTTGCCTGATCCCAGGCGGCGATCAATTCGTGCAGCGTCGGCGGCAGCTTGAGATTCGCGGCGGAGAGGTCGACGACGAGGCGATCGTCCACGACGAGGCCCGGAAACGTGCGCTCCGCCTGTTGAAACATGCCGAGCTTGTACGGAGCCGGTGGACCGGCAGGCGCCTGTGTCCCTCCCGCCGAACCAGCCGGCGACTCCCCGGCCGAACAGCCTGCGGCAAATGCGAGCGCCGCCACGATTCCCGCGCACCGTTTCATCTCGATCCTTTCTGTCAGCGAAGCGACATGATAACCGGGACTCACCGGCCGAGAGCTGACGCCCCGGTCACTGACGCGAACGGGCTGACTTTGGCTGACAGACGGGACAGAAGAAGCCGGCCCGAGAAGACGAGCGCGTGGGATATCGAAGAGCAGGATTGGCGGAGAGAGTGTCCGCCTGCGTTCAATCCTACAAAGTCTCGTAATATCTACTAAGACTAGCTTTCACTGGTATTTACAGCGCCATTGATCGTCTAACGCAAGCGTTTGACTTCCTAAGTAATCCCACATAATTTGTGGGAGCAAACGAGGGAGATCAAATGAGCACGCCAGGACGACATCCCCACAAGGCCCTTACAGCGCGGACCGTCAGCGCCACGACCGAGCCCGGCCGCTACGCCGATGGCGGCGGTCTGTACTTGCTCGTGGCACCAGGCGGATCGAAAAGCTGGATGCTGCGAACCGTGGTGAAGGGGCGGCGCTGCGACATCGGTCTGGGCAGTGTCGACCTCGTGTCGCTCGCCGATGCGCGCGAAGAAGCGCGACGGCTCCGACGCATGGCCCGCTTAGGCGGAGATCCCCTCGCGGAGCGACGGCAGGAGCGCCGAGCCGTGCCGAGCTTCGAGGATGCGGCCAAGTCCGTCCACAGCGCGCACGCTGCTTCGTTCAAGAATGAGAAGCACCGCAAGCAGTGGTTGTCGTCGCTCGACGGGGTGTTCTCCGCGTTCGGCTCCAAGCGCGTGGACGCCATCACGAGCGCCGACATTCTGGCGGCCCTCAGCCCGAGCTGGTTGAAGCGGCCCGAAACCTCCCGGCGCGTACTCCAGCGGGTCCGCGCCGTCTTCGACTGGTGCAAAGCACAGGGCTACTGCGCGGGCGACAACCCCACCCAGGGCATTACGAAGGTCCTGCCGAAGCAACGCGCGGCGAAAGGGCATCACGCCGCACTACCCTATCGGGAACTGCCCGCATTTATGCAGACGCTCCGGGACGCGG
>CAMDNQ010000027.1 GCA_945903265.1 Candidatus Sulfopaludibacter sp. SbA3 | reverse complement strand
GGTGGAGGCGGAGTGCAGTACGTGCTGCAGGGACCGAATATCACGGAGCTGCAGCGATACAGCGAACTGATGCTGGCGAAGGTGAAAACCATTCCCGGCGTCGTCGACGCGGACACGACGCTCAATATCGGCAAGCCCGAGTTGTCGGTGCGCATGGATCGCCCGAAGGCCGCGGATCTGGGCGTTCCGCTGGCCGAAGCGGCCGACGCGCTGCGGCTGCTCGTGGGAGGTGATGCGGTCACCACGTACAACGAGGGCGGCGAGCAATATGAGGTGCATGTCCGCGCCCGGGCGGACGATCGCAACTCCGAGGCGGCGATCGGCCGGTTGCCCGTGCCGTCGCGACTGGGTCCGGTCGCACTGGAGAACGTCGCGAGCTTCGAGCGCGGCGAGGCGGCGTCGGACGTTCGGCGGCTCGCACGGCAGCGGCAGGTCACCGTGACCGTGAACCTGCTGCCGGGCACCTCGCAGGCAGCGGTGCAGGACGAGATGACCGCCGCGGCCGCGGCGATTGGGCTCGGTGGTGACTATCGGGGAGGGTTCAGCGGCCAGTCGCGTGAGCTCAATCGCACAGCCACGGCGTTCCTGACGGCGTTCGCGCTCTCGCTGATCTTCATGTACCTGGTACTGGCGGCGCAGTTCGAGTCGTGGCTCCACCCGGTGACGATCCTCCTCTCACTGCCGCTGACGCTTCCGTTCGCGCTGCTGTCACTCATCATCTTTCAGCAGTCGCTGAACGTCTTTTCCGCGCTCGGTCTGCTGGTGCTCTTTGGCGTCGTGAAAAAGAATTCGATTCTGCAGATCGACCGCGCCAATCAGTTGAAAGAAGCAGGACTCAGCACCCGCGACGCCATCGTCGAGGCCTGCCGGAACCGACTGCGTCCGATTCTCATGACGACACTCGCGTTTGTAGCGGGGATGGTACCGCTCGTGGTGTCGAGCGGCGTGGGGTCGGCGACCAATCACTCGATCGGCTGGGTGGTCATCGGCGGCCAGTCGCTCGTGCTGGTGCTCACCCTGCTCGTCACGCCCGTGACGTATACCTTGTTCGACGACCTCCGCGAAAAGCGCTTCGCCGCGCGAGGCGTGCGGTGGCTTCGATCGAGGATGTCTGTCCCCGATCCGGTCACCCCGTTATAGGGGGAGCGCATGGCCGGCCGGTTCCAGCTGGGCGTTGACACGTTCGGCGACGTCACGCAGTCTGCTGACGACACGCTCCACTCCCACGCCCACACTCTGCGCGCTGTCGTTTCGGAGGCCGTGCTTGCCGACCAGGTCGGCATCGACGCCTTTGGCGTCGGCGAGCACCATCGGCGCGACTTCTCAATTTCGGCGCCGGAGGTGGTGCTGGCGGCGATTGCCTGTAAGACCGAGCGAATGTTGCTCGGCTCCGCCGTGACCGTCCTCAGCACCGACGATCCGGTCCGCGTGTTCGAGCGCTTCTCGACGCTCGATGCGGTGTCGAATGGCCGTGCGGAAGTCATCCTCGGGCGAGGCTCGTTCACCGAGTCCTATCCCCTCTTCGGGTTCGACCTCGCCGACTACGACGCGCTGTTCGAGGAGCGGCTCGCCATCTTCGCTGCACTCCTGAAGGGCGGCCCGGTCACGTGGAGTGGACGCACGCGCGCACCGCTCACCGGCCAGACCGTATACCCACCCATCGAGCACGGACGTCTTCGGACCTGGGTCGGCGTCGGCGGAACGCCGCAATCGGTTGTCCGCGCGGCACGTTACGGACTTCCGCTCACGCTGGCGATTATCGGCGGCAGTCCGCAGCGGTTCCGCCCGTACGTTGACCTGTATCTGAAGTCACTCGAAGAATTCGGCCACCCGGTGCAGCCAATCGCCGTCCACTCACCGGGGCACGTTGCCGAGACGGACGAACAGGCCAGAGAGGATCTCTGGCCGCATTACGAGACGATGATCGCGCGCATCGGCGCCGAACGCGGGTGGCCGCCGCCGACGCGCCAGCAATTCGACCGCGAGGCCGGCCCCGACGGCGCGCTCTGCGTGGGCGCGCCCGATACGGTGGCCGCGAAGATCATCAGAACCGCGCAGGCGCTCGACCTCTCGCGATTCAACATGAAATACAGCCACGGCACCCTGCCGCACGACAAGGCGATGCGAAGCATCGAGCTGTTTGGAACGAAAGTGGCTCCTGGTGTCCGCGATGAGCTGATTAAGCTATAATAGCTAAACTAGCTCACTTTGGAGAAACACCTTGAAAACAGTGCCTGCTACCGAAGCCAAGAATCGCCTAGGCGCAATCCTCGACGATGCACAGCGTGAACCCATCGTCATCTGCCGCCAGGACCGGGACATCGCAGTCGTGCTTTCAATGGCAGATTACGAGCGACTGCGAACCGGAAATATCCAGGCATTTCTGGATCTCAGAAACCAGATTGCGGCTGAAGCTGCCGCGAATGGGCTCACTGACGAACGCGTGAACGAGCTGCTCGCCGACGATGACGCGTGAGCGCGTCGTCATTGATACCAACGTCCTGATCAGCGGTCTCCTGTCAGCGTCATCGACGCCTGCTCGGGCCGTCGAAAAAGCAGTCACGACAGCGCAGCTCGTCGCAACGATGGCAACGCTGCGCGAACTCATCGAGACACTGCACGCGTCGAAGTTCGACCGCTACGTGCGTCGGGAACGGCGTGACGCGCTTCTCGAGCGCGTGGCATCGCTCGTCGAAATCATCGATGTCCTGCAGTCGATTCGCGCGTCGCGCGATCCGAAGGACGACAAGTTCCTCGAAGCGGCGGTGAACGGGCGCGCGGACGTGATCGTGACGGGCGACAAGGATCTCCTCGACCTGAATCCGTTTCGCGGCATCGCGATCATGACGCCGGCCGGCTACCTGGCTCGCGACACCCCTATTCCTTGACGGCGACGATCATGTCCTGGCGTGTTTCAGCACCGGCACGCCCGCACCAGCTGCCGTATCGCACGGGCTCGAGAATCTTCAGCCCGTGACGCGCATACGTCTGGCGCACGAATGATTCTTCAATGGCCAGCGCGTTTTCAGGGAACTCCTCGTTGTCGTACCGGTAGTGCTCACCATGAAAGCGGAACGTCTTCCGCATGATCCCGGCGTCGATGAGGCGCGTCAACTCCTCGTTCAGGAGAAAATAAGTCAGCAAACACCGGCGGCCGGGCTTGAGTACGCGGGAGATCTCCGCGAGATAGTGGTCGATATCTGACGGGAACATGTGCGTGAAGACCGAATAAGCAAAAACGAAATCGAAGGTCCCATCGTCGTATGGAAAGACGTACTCGTTGGCCTGGACGCTGCCCTCGGGGTTGTATCGCTTGTTGTAGACATTCGCGTGGCGAAACCGGAAGTGCGGATACCGGGTGCCGATGGGTCGCTTCTGCACCTTTGCGATGACATTCGCGCGCACGTCGAAGCCTTCGTAGCGGCCGGGCGGCACAAGGTAGCCGGTCAACTGCTCCGCCACGTGCCCCATGCCGCAGCCGACATCCAGGACCGCATGTATGGGACGCATGTCTCCGTACGCGACGAACTGATAGAGATGATCCCGATGATCGGATCGTTCCGTCCAATCGTGCGACGGGCCGACGGTATCCGCGACAGGCTCATCGGAGAGCGCCCCGTCAAGCTCCTCCTCGAGCCGATCGAGCCGCGTTCGTAGCGACTTGTGAAAGTCTTTCTGGAGCTGTCGCAGCTCCGTGATCGCGGCCTTCAAGGCCGATTTATCCACCATGCGGGCACTTAAATTACCCTGTAACCGTAATACTGTCTATCGTCATGGAGAGCGTATGAAGTGCAATGTTCATCGCGGTGTGCGCGCGTACGCCGTTGTCGTCGCCGCTGCACTGGGTGCACTCGGGTTGTATGTCGCGGCGGGGGCGCAGGAGCTGCGTGCGCCGCGCTACCTGTACGACCCCACCTGGCCGAAGCCGCTGCCGAACAAATGGAAGATGGGCGGCGTCATCGGGCTGGGCATCACCCAGGACGACAGCGTCTGGGTGTACCACCGGCCGACCGACCTCACGAGCCTGGAGCTCGAAGCCGAGGTCGGTGTGTCGGACTGCTGCGTGCGCCCTCCCTCGATGATCCATATCGGCAAGGATGGGAGCGTGCTCGGCTCGTTCGACGCGCCGCAGGGGCACGGCATGGACGTCGACGACCGCGGCTTCGCGTACCTCGGGCAGGATACCGTCCGGAAGTACGACACGCGAACGGGCGCGCTCGTGGGCGAGATTCCCCGCATCCCCGAACGCGTCGGCGGTGGACCGAACCAGCCGGCGAGGATCGCGCCGCGTGTACCTGGGCAGGGAGGCCCTGCGCCGATTGCGCGTTTCCTGCTGCCGCCGAACGGACCGGGGTACAACCCAGTCGCTCTGGAGGCCGCGGAGATGAAGGCGCTGGCTGGCTTCTACGCGAAGTACCCTCCGTCCACGCCGATGATGGTCGGCACCACCGAGGAGGTCCGTGTGGACGAGGCGCACAACGAGATCTTCGTCGCCGAGAACTATCTTGGCGGGCGCGTGCTGGTGTTCGACCTCAACACACTGCAGTTCAAGCGCGGCTGGGGCGCCTACGGGCACGCGCTGGCCGACATCTCGACCGATCCCGCTGATCACCAGTGGATGGGCAACACGCCGCCCAAAGAGTTCCAGTCGCACCTGACCGTCGGGATCTCGCGCGACGGATTCGTGTATGCGGCGGACCGGGCGGCCGAGCGCGTGCAGGTGTTCACCAGAGAAGGCAGGTTCGTGAAGGAGTTCCTGGTCGCGCCCGCCGGGACCGCGCGTGACGACCGCACCGGCAGCCGTGGCGCGGCCGGCGGCGTGACGTTCTCTGCCGACCGGGAGCAGAAGTACCTCTACGTCGCGGACATGAAGAACAACACGATCTGGTTCCTCAACCGCGCCGACGGGACCGTCCTCGGCCGCTACGGGTCCATGGGGGACAACGGCGGGCTGTTCTTCGGCCTGGAATTAGCGGCGACCGACTCGCGCGGCTACATCTACACGGGCGAGGTGTTCTCTGGTCTTCGCGTGCAGCGGCTGGTTCCCTCCGACAGCCCGCGCGGCAAGCTCCTCGAGCAACTGTCGCAGCTGGCGCCCTAGTCCGTCGTCGTGCCCGTCGGCGTACCCATCGGCGTGGCGCGGGACAGCACGGCCAGGATCTCCTCCCCGTACGTCTCCCGCCGCCAGGGACCGAGATCGACGATGAGCGTCAACTCGTCGCGGCTACTGGGGGCGCGGCGGGCAAGATCCAGGAGCGCCGTGCGCGGAAGGATGACGTCCGACTCCACGCCGCGCGCCCTCGCCCGCTCCTTGCGCCATGTGTGCAGGCGGTCGTATCGATCGCGTACCTCGTCGGACTCGCGATCGGCCTGAGGCGCGCGCTGGCCGGGGGCATGGAGTCCCTGTTGGACGGCGTGCAGCACAGCGTGCCCATGACGGCGAATCTGATCCGGCGTCATGCCGGGCACTGTCTGCAGGTCTTCGGCACAGGTCGGTGCGCGGCGGACGAGTTCCATGAGCGTGGCCTCCCCCATCACTTTGAAGGGAGGTTGGTCGATGCGCTCGGCCTGCTGCTCGCGGTACGCGAAGAGCGCCTCGAGGACAGCGGCCCGCTCGGGTGACAGGTCGCGCGCCCCTTTGACGCGCCAGAACGCCGGCGGGGCCTGGCCCGCGTCGTCTGCGTCGCCACGCAGGCGCGCCAGACGCACAAATTCCTCCTCCGCCTCTGGCCAGCGGCCGGATGCCGTCAACGCCTCGAACTGCTTGTCACGCAACGCCACGAGATAGTGGGTATCGAGTCGCGCGTAGTCCAGCTGCTCCGGCGTCAGGGGACGGCGTTTCCAGTCGGCACGCTGGTACTTCTTGCTCATCTTCACGCCGAACTGGGTGTCGAGGATCGCGGCGAGGCCGACCTGCGGCCAGCCGAGCGTGCGCGCGGCGCTCATCGTGTCGAAGATGTTCGCGAACTCGAAGTGGTAATCGCGCCTGAGGCAGACGATGTCGTTCTCGGCAGCGTGAAACACCTTCTGCTGGCCGGGATTAGCGAAGAAGGGCGCGAGCGAACTCAGGTCCGGCAGCCTGATCGGATCGACGATGTAATCGACGGTGAGAGTGGAGAACTGGATGAGGCACACCTGCTCGCGGTAGGCGTGCAGGCTATTGGATTCGGTATCGACAGCCACGATTGGATCGAGGGCCAGCGCGCGAACAAGCCGACCGAGACTGTCCGTGTCGGCTACGAGACCGGACGGCGACAACACGTTACGCGTCCGGAGATGACTGTTCCAGCATCCGATGCACGAGCGCTTTCTTCTGGGCCTGAAATTCTTCGTCGGTCAGGAGACCCTGCGAGGACCGGTCGGCGAGGGCGCTGAGCTGGGACATGAAGTCGGTATGGGATGGCTCGGCGGTCACGGGCACAAGTGCAGACACGGCGCTGAGCGCCGGCCGTTTGTGCTGGCGCCTTTTCACCAGATACGCCGGGAAGGCAGCAATCCAAAACAGCAGGCATGCAAAGAACCACCCGGTTGGTCCCATGTTGAAGAAGCCCGTGGTTGTACCTTTCCTGATACCGATGTTCCGGGAATCAATGAGAACCCAGAGACTTGTGCCACACACGACGGTGAACGGTAGCAGCTCGATCATGCGCCTCGGCGAATCCCTTCGATCTTGACGTCCCGCTCGGACGCGAGGCGCTCGCGTTCGCGCCGGAACCGCCGTTCGACCTCTTCGCGTTCCGCGGGGTCGGCGTTCAGCAGGTTGTTCATCGCGGACTGCTGCAGGATGTCCTGTTCGGCGATCTTGGAGTCGTAGAGGCTCCGCACCTCGGCGATGGCGGCCTTCTGCAGGTCGGTCATCGGCTGTGTCGTGACGCCGTCCTCGGCATCCTTCTTCCGGAGGCGTTCCATCGCCAGCTCGAACGAAGACTTCGGCCCGCCTGCATCAGCCATACAGTCAGCTTACTAGTCCCCGAAGACGCCGATGAGTTGATTTATTGAGGAAAGGATGGAGGCGCCGTCCGGATTTGAACCGGAGATGGAGGTTTTGCAGCCTGAGAAAATCACTCGGCGAAAATCAAAGAAAGACTCGTAAATTCTTGCACCGCAAAGTCTTCTGTCGTTCGCACGAGTTGGCTGGCGTTGGCCACAATTGTCCCTAATTTGCTCGCGACGGGGACAATTTTGGGGACAGACAGATCGCACGCCGATTCGCCGTCGCAGTAGACACTTCACCGTGCCGATCTCTCCAGGGAGCGGCCGGCAGTAGGAAATTCGTCGTCGACCTGCCCGCGAACAGTCTGGGGCCGGGCTGGCGGAGGAAGGCCGGATGACGAAGCCTACCCTTCCCCAGAGCTAAGGTCGTCACGCCAGTCGTCAGGCGGAATTTGTCCAAGCGTCACCGCGACCGCGTCGATCGGAGTCGGGTGGACACCACGCGGCTTAGCGCCACGATCTGCGTGCCATAATGTAGACCCACGACACAATGGTTGACGTCGACGAGGCGCAGATCGGCGCACGGCGCTCCGCAGTTCGTTGGCCGGGTGGCCGACTCTATTTTCTATCAACATTCACAAGCACTATCGCGCCCTATCGGTTCGCGATGGAGCGACCCGGGGATCCTCAGGATGACCCGGATTTTCTGTTTCCGCTGCCAGAGTACGATCGGGCATTCGGTGATCTCTTTGGCGAGGCGCTTGAACAACTGACGGAATCGAAATCACCAGTGTTACGAGAGCTGGTGACGTCAGCTCCGGGTGAGCCCGTTCGGACACAACGAATCACGGCGCCGAACGGTGCAGTCATTGAGATTCCCCCAGTCCAGACGGCCCTATCCCCAGTGAAGTCCTGCGGCTCGAGTGGCGCAACGTCGACCTGGAGGCCGGCGAGGTGCGGCTGGATGCCCATACGACGAAGAACGGTGAAGGCAGGGTGTTCCCGCTCACACCAGAACTCCGAGAGCTCCTGGAGGAGCAGCGCCGGCAAGCCGACGCTCTCGCGCGCACGCGCAGTCTCATCGTCCCGTGGGTCTTCTTCCGGCTGGTCGCCCATGCACGAGGGGGCGAGAAGTTTCCACACCCGATTCTGACGTTCAAGGTCGCGTGGACGCAGGCCTGCCGCGCCGCCGGCTGTCCTGGCCGCATCCCGCACGACCTGCGACGCACCGCCGTGCGCAATCTCGTGCGGGCCGGCGTGTCCGAGAGCGTGGCGATGCGGCTCACCGGTCACAAGACCCGATCCGTCTTCGACCGCTACAACATCGTGAGTGATGGCGACCTGCGCGAGGCCGTACGAAAGCTCGCCGCGAAGGCGACGGGGACAAAATGGGGACAATGGGCGGTCAACGGCCCCCGCGACGCGATGCCGATCAGTCGATTTGTTGAGGAAAGAATGGAGGCGCCGTCCGGATTTGAACCGGAGATGGAGGTTTTGCAGACCTCTGCCTTACCACTTGGCGACGGCGCCGATCGGGATGTCTCGCGGGATCAGCGTACCCGCGATGCGGGCTTATGGGAAGAAAAGTGGAGCGGGAAACGGGATTCGAACCCGCGACTTCGACCTTGGCAAGGTCGCACTCTACCACTGAGTTATTCCCGCTCGCGACGAAACCCCATCATACCGTAGCGGATCTAGCCCATCAAGACGGGTCTGGCTGAAGCCGGACACTACGCACTAGAAGCGGACGACCACAACGATAAACTACGCGGCGTGAATCGACCACTTTCCCTCTGCGTCCTGATCATTTTGTTCGCCGCGCCGGCCGCGGCCGACCAGCTCCGGCTCGCCAATGGCGACCGCTTTACCGGCCAGACCGTCAGCCTGGCAGGCGGGACGCTGACCTTCGTCACATACGGCGGCACCGTCCAGGTCCCATGGGCCGATGTCGTCGCGCTGACCGTCGACCAGCCGGTCATGGTCATCGCCGGCACAAGCCCGCCCGTGCAGGTGACTATCGCGGCCGGTCCCGACGGCCAGGCGACGCTGCAGCCCGGTGGCCTCATCAGGCTCGGCGAGATCACGGCGCTGTCGCGCCCGAAGCCCGCCATGGTCATCGTGGGGGGCGCGAACGCCGGCTACATCACGACCAGCGGCAATACCGACGTCAACAGCCTCCGCCTCGACGCCGACGTCGTCGCGCGCACGGCCGCCAACCGCTACACGGGAAATGCGGCGCTGATCCGAGCGAAGGATCAAGGCATAGAAACCGCGCGCACCTGGACGACGGGGCTGAAGTACGACCGGTTTGTCACGCCGCGCCTGTTCCTGAACGCGAGTGGGAGCCTGACGAACGACCGGTTCCGCGATCTCGACCTCCGGACCGCGCTTGGCGCCGGCGTCGGCTATCAGGTGCTCGAGACCGGACGCGTCACGCTCACGGCCGATGCCGGGCTCGGATACGTCAGCGAGAATTTCGACGCACAGCCGGACGACAGCTACGCGGCGCTCCGGGAATCCGTGTCAATGACCGCGGGGCTGCTACCCGGCCGCGCGGAGTTCTTTCACCTGCACGACGCGTACGTCGGCGTGACAGGCGACGACAATTTCTTCATGAAGATGCAGAACGGGGTGCGCCTGGCGCTGGCGGCAGGGTTCGTCATGGCCGTGCGGCACGACCTGGATTACGACCAGTCGCCCGCACTCGGACGCGAGTCGAGCGACCGCGCGTTCGCGCTGACGCTGGGATATCGGTTCTAGGTCCGGCTGCCCACTAGGTCCGGCTGAAGCCGGACACTACGTACTCTGGGGTACTACGGGCGGACATCCCGGAGGACTTCGGCGGCCTCTTCCGGGGACGTCGGGTTCAGATAAAACCCGGTCGCCCACTCGAAGCCGGCGACCTTGGTCAGCTTCGGGATGATCTCCACGTGCCAGTGGTAATACTCCCCCGCCTCCTCCGCCACCGGCGCGCTGTGAATCAGCAGGTTGAACGGCGGCATCCGCAGCGTCTTGTTCATGCGGCGCAGGATGTCGCCCAGCATTCTCGCCAGCGACGCGTATTCGTGGCGCGGCGAATCCTCGAAACAGGCCTGGTGCCGGCGCGGCAGAATCCAGGTTTCGAACGGAAACCGCGGCGCGTACGGCGCGATGGCTACCATGTCGGCGTTCTCCGCAATCAGCCGGCGCCGATCGGCCGTTTCCTGGCGCAGGATGTCGCAGAAGACGCATCGCTCCTTGGTCATGAAATGCGTCCGCGCGCCGTCCACCTCATCGCGCACTTCGCGCGGGACGATCGGCAGCGCGATCAGCTGCGTGCAGGAATGATCGAGCGATGCCCCGGCCGCGGCGCCGTGGTTCTTGAAGATGATCATGTAGCGGAAGCGGCGATCGCGCTTGAGATCCATGAGTCGCTCACGGCAGGCCCAGAGCACCTGCTCCACTGCCCCTTCGTCCAGCGTCGCGAGCGTGTCCTCATGGCGCGGCGATTCGATGACGACCTCGTGCGCGCCGATGCCGTTCATCTTGTCGAAGAGGCCCTCGGCCTCGCGATCGAGCGTGCCCTCGACGCGCAGCACCGGATACTGATTGGGAATCACGCGCAGCGACCAACCCGGTGTATCGGGTCCGCTGCCGTTGCGCCCGTACGCCATCAGTTCCTTCGGCGTCATCTGCTCGTGGCCCGCGCAGAAGGGACACGAGGCATTCGAGGTCGGGTGGACGGACTCGAGCAGGAAGTCGCCGGGGCGCTTGCGGCGCTCGTTGGAGATGATGACCCAGCGGCCTGTGACCGGATCTTTGCGAAGCTCGCTCATGCGGTGAATGCGTGTGTAATCACTTCGATCCTTGGAGTGTCGCCGTTGAACTCAATCGTGACCACGTCGAACCGGCACTCGGCGTCGAGCCACCCGCGGCGGGCCAGGAAATCGGCCGCCATCTGCGCCACCCGCCGCTGCTTGAACGCGGTGACCGCGGCCGCAGCGCCCCCGAACCGATCGTCCCGCCGCGCCTTCACCTCGACGAACACGATCGCCTGACGGTCGCGCGCGATGATGTCGATTTCGCCGTGCCTGGTGCGATAGCGCCGCGCAAGAACGTCGTACCCGCGGCGCCGCAGCTCGCCGCACGCGAGTTCTTCGCCCATTTTACCGAGAGATTGCCTGGAATCTGCGGCCATCCGCGGCGCATACGCACATCCCGGACCAACCACGAAGCCACGATGGGGACGAAGTGCCTTCGTGGTCAGAGACTCAGCGCCCCGAGCGCGTCGTCCAGAATCGCCACGGTCGTGTCCGCCTGCGCCGTCGTCAGCACGAGCGGCGGCGACAGCCGGATCGCGTTGCGCCCCGCCCCGAGTACCAGCAGGCCGCGCCTGAAGCACTCCTGCACGAGCGCGTTGCGCTCCCTGTCGGCACGCTCTTTCGTCGTGCGGTCGCGCACGAGCTCGATCCCGATCATCAACCCGCGCCCGCGAATGTCGCCCACGATCGGGTGCTTCGACATCAGCTCCTTGAGCCCCGCCATCAGGTGCGCGCCAACGGTTTCGGCGTTTCGCACGAGCGATGCCCGGAGCAGACCGATGGTCGCCAGCGCCGCCGCACATGCCACGGGATTGCCGCCGAACGTGCTCGCGTGCGACCCCGGCGGCCACGACATCACCTCGGCTCTCGCAGTCGCCACGCCGAGCGGGAGACCGGACGCGATGCCCTTGCCGATCGAGACGATGTCCGGCTGAACGCCCGTATGCTCCACCGCGAACATGCGGCCGGTGCGCCCCATGCCCGACTGCACTTCGTCCACGATCAGCAGGATGCCGTGCTTCGTCGTCAGCTCGCGGAGCTGCTGCAGGAATGCCGGCGGCGGGACGATGTAGCCGCCTTCGCCCTGGATCGGCTCGACGATGACGGCCGCGACTTCGTCGGGCGACACCAGGTGGACGAACAGCTGCTGCTCGATGAACCGGATGGATTCCGCCGCGCACGCATCCAGCGATCCCGTGTAGCGGTACGGATCGGGATACGGCGCGTGGAAGACGCCGGGCATGAGCGGAGAGAAGCCTTTGCGCTGGGTGACTTTGCTGGCCGTGAGTGAGAGCGACCCCATGGAGCGGCCGTGGAACGCGCCGAGAAACGCGACGATGTTCTGCCGCTTCGTGTAATAACGCGCGAGCTTCAGTGCCGCCTCGTTCGCTTCCGTCCCCGAGTTCCCGAAAAACGACCGGTGCGGCCCCTGCATCGGCGCAATCGACGACAGCTCCTCCGCCAGGCGCACCTGCGGCTCGTAGTAGAAGTCGGTGCCCGACATGTGGAGGAACTTCTTCGACTGATCGACGATGGCGTGGACGACGTCCGGATGCGAGTGCCCGGTGGCGGTGACGGCGATGCCGGCGGTGCAGTCGAGGAACAGATTGCCGTCGACGTCCTCGACGGTCGCGCCTTCGCCTCTGGCGATGACCAGAGGATAGTCACGCGTATAGGACGGCGACACCACCTTCGCGTCGCGCTCGATGATCGCCTTGGCCTTGGGACCAGGCAGGCTCGTCCTGATCATCGGCACCGTCATTTTTTCTTCCATCGGGTTCCGCCCGGATTGTCCTCCAGCAGGACGCCGCGATCGGCCAGCTCGTGGCGAATGCGATCGGCCGCGGCGAAATCGCGGCGCTGGCGCGCCGCCTGACGGTCCTGAATCGCCCGCTCGATCTCCTCCACCGGCATCGGCGGCTGCGCGTCCTCGGCCTGGCGGAGGCTGATCACCCCCAGCACCCGGTCGAACTCGTCGAACAGCTCCCGGACAGCGGCGGCGTCGACAACCGAGACATCATGCGCGTCTATCGCGGCATTCACGTCCCGGACCAGATCGAAAATGGCAGCCAGCGCGGCCGCGGTGTTCAGGTCGGATTCGAGGGCGGCGCGGAAGTCGGCGCGGGCGCGAGTCACACACTCACCCACTCGAGAAGATGTGGAATCGCCAGAAATGGTGTCCAGGCGGGCGAGAAAATCGACGAACCGCCGCAGCGCCTCCTCCGCCTGGTCCATGCCGGCCCAGGTGAAGTTGAGCTGCTTGCGGTAGTGCGACGAGAGGAGCAGGTACCGAAGCGCCGAGGGACGATGCCCTCGCGCGGCGATCTCGGACAGCGTGTACACGTTGCCCAGCGACTTCGACATCTTCTCGCCCTCGACGAAGAGATGCTCGACGTGCACCCAGACGCGCGCGAACGCCTGATTCGTCGCGCCCTCGCTCTGCGCGATTTCGTTTTCGTGGTGCGGAAAGATCAGATCGATGCCGCCGGCGTGGATGTCGATCGGCGGCGCCCCCAGCAGCCGGAGCGACATGGCCGAGCACTCGATGTGCCAGCCGGGGCGGCCCGGGCCGGTCCCGTAGTCCCACGATGGCTCGCCTTCGCGCGGGCTCTTCCAGAGGACGAAATCCCGCGGGTCGTCCTTCGAGTACTCGTCGACGTCGACGCTCGTCCCGTCCTGCATGCCGTCGCGGTCGAGCCGGGCGAGCCGGCCGTACTGCGCAAAGCTCGCGATGCGGAAGTAGATCGACCCGTCGCGGCGATAGGTGTGGCCGTTCTTCTCGAGCGCGAGAATCATGTCGCCCATCGCGCGCAGGTTTAATTCGTCGGTCGCCCGCGGCGTCTCCTCGGGCGTCTCTATGCCGAGCGCGGCCGAGTCCTCCCGGAACACGCGTATCCACTGCTCGGTGTGGTCGCGCAGCGGCACGCCTGCCTCCCGCGCACCGGCAATCGTCTTGTCGTCCACGTCGGTGTAATTCACGGCCTGGCGGACGCCATGCCCTCCGACATGCTTCAGCGCGCGGCGGAGGACGTCGACACAGACAAACGTGCGGAAGTTCCCGATGTGGGCGCGCGCATAGACGGTCGGCCCGCACGCATACATGCGCACGGTGTTGTCGACAGAGGGCGAGAATGCTTCTTCCTGTCGCGTGAGCGTATTGAAGAGACGAATCATAGTCAGACCGACAGACGAGAGAACAGGCGCTCGGCGTGACGGCAGTCGGCGTCAATCTGCGCCTTCAGCGCATCGACGTCCTCGAACCGGCGCTCGTCGCGCAGCCGCTGGACGAACGCGAGCGACACGCGCCTGCCGTACAAGTCGCCACTGTAATTCAGCACGTGGGTTTCGACCACGGGCGCGGTGATGTCCCCGAACGTCGGGTTGACGCCAATGCTGGTCACCGCCGCGTGCACGACTCCCTCAATCCCCAGCGTCGTCGCGTAGACGCCAAACGGAGGCATCAGCTCGTTCGACGTCTGGAGATTCGCCGTCGGGTACCCGAGCTCGTGGCCGCGGTGCTTCCCTTCGACGACGATGCCGGCGAGCGTGTACGGGTGACCCAGCAGCGCCCCCGCCTCGTCCACGCGTCCTTCCGCGACAAGGCGGCGGATGCGCGTGCTGCTGACGACGAACTCCTTGTAGCGCACCGGATCGATCTTCTCCGCGCGGAAGCCGTAGCGCTGGCCCAGCGTCCGCAGCAGCGAAAAGTTCCCGGTCCGGTCGTGGCCGAAGAGAAAGTTGGCGCCGACCCACACTTCGGAGACGCGCAGCCAGTCGACGAGCACATTCCGCACGAACGTCTCGGGCTCCCACTGCGACAGTTCGCGCGTAAACCGCACCACCGCCACCGTATGGATGCCGGCGCGATCCAGCGCGTCGAGCCGCTGGTCGATCGTCATGAGCAGCGGAGGGGCTTTGTCGGGCCGGACGACGCGCGGAGGATGGGGGTCGAAGGTCATGGCCATCGGCGTGCCGCCATGCTCGGCGGCGCCGCGCCTGACGC
Organism: Candidatus Sulfopaludibacter sp. SbA3; assembly: GCA_945903265.1. Taxonomy (GTDB): domain Bacteria; phylum Acidobacteriota; class Vicinamibacteria; order Vicinamibacterales; family UBA2999; genus CAXNKG01. Next base: position 23,793 of record CAMDNQ010000027.1, on the reverse strand, counting down.
GCTCGATGATCTTCAGATGCCCGCGATGCAGCCCGTCGAAATTGCCGAGTGCGAGGACGGGGTGCACGGCCCACGGCGGCCGCGCGTCATCGGGAAAATGCAGGACCTCCATGGCGGCTACGACGCGACGTCGACATCGACGTCGAGCACGAGGCCATCATATGCGAGTTCCATTCCCGCGGGCAGGCGTGCATTCGTCGCCGCATAGCCAAGATCGTGCGCCATGTGCGTGAAGTACGCGCGCTTCGGCGCGATCCGCTTCACCGCCTCGACGGCTTCTTCCACGTTGAAGTGCGTGGTGTGCTTTTTCTCGCGCAGGGCATCGATCACCAGCGTGTCCACGCCGGCGACGAGCGCCCATGAGGCGTCGGGAAGCGCGCTGCAATCGGTCAGGTAGGCGAAGCGTCCGAAACGGAATCCCAGAATCGGCGCGTCGCCGTGCCACAGCGGAACCGGGACCACGCGCACGCCGGCCACGTCGAACGGACCGTCGATGATCCGTGCGTCGATCCGGGGAATCCCTCCGCCCTTCCGCGGGACGCCGTCGAAGGCGTAATAGAACGTGCGGCGAATCGACGTCCACGCATCGGCGGCCGCGTAGCACGGAATGGGACCGTCCTGCATGGCGTTGAAGCGCCGGATCTCGTCGAGGCCGAGGATGTGGTCCGCGTGACTGTGCGTGAAGAGGATCGCATCCACGCGCGTCACGCCGTACGTCAGCGCCTGCTGACGAAGGTCCGGTGACGTATCGACGAGGATGGTGCCGCCAGCCGCGTGCAGGACAATCGACGGACGGAGGCGCCTGTCGCGCGGATCGGCCGACTGGCACACCGCGCACGTGCAGCCGATCGCGGGCACGCCCGTCGAGGTGCCGCAACCGAGGAACGTCACGCGCGCCGGCGTCGGGCTCAAGGAATGATGATGCGCGACTTCTCTTCGGGCTGGGACGCCTGCCCCTTGCCCGCCGCATCGACCCAGCGCAGACGCAGCTCGTACAGAATCTGGTCGAGCAGCTGCCGCTCCTCGGGCGACAGGTTGCCGCGCGTCTTCTGCTCGAGGAGCGAGAGGATGTCGATCATCTGCTGCGCGGCCGGCAGGTTCGAGCGGCCGGTCTGGCCGCTGACCGGATCGGGAATGTCGCCGAAGTGGACCGCTGCGGTATGTGCCAGGGACAACACGAATGCCGCAAAGCTCAACGCGGGTTCCTGGTCGTCGTACGCGTGCTGTTCGTCGCTCATCTTCCGTAAAGTAGCATACGAGCCGGAGTCATCATGGCTGAGACCGCCGGCGCCCGCTTCGACACGCTCGTAGAGATCATGCGCCGGCTGCGCGCGCCGGACGGCTGCCCCTGGGACCGCGAACAGACGCTCGCCTCCCTGCGGCCCTTCGTGCTCGAAGAAACGTACGAGGTCCTCGAAGCGATCGAGAGCGGCGGTCCCGAGAATCTGCGCGAGGAGCTCGGCGACTTTCTGTTCGAGGCGGTCTTCCTGGCCCAGATCAGCGAGGAGGCCGGCCACTTCTCCATCGGCGACGCCATCCAGGCCATCTGCGACAAGCTCGTGCGCCGGCATCCCCACGTCTTCGCGCGGCAGGACGGCGACTCGTCCATGACGAGCGGCCAGGTGCTCGAGAAGTGGGAGGCCATCAAGGCGCGGGAGCGCGCCTCCCAGGGTCTATCCAAGGGCCCTTTCCAGGGAAACGACCCGAAGCGCGCAAAGACGACGCTCAGCGGGGTCCCGAAGACGCTGCCTTCCCTTCTGCGTGCGTACGAGATCAGCGCGCGGGCGGCAACCGTGGGATTCGACTGGGCGCGCCCCGCCGACGTGCTCGACAAGATCGAGGAGGAAGTCGCAGAGGTGCGCCAGGAAGTGGAGTCGGGGGCCACCGGCGATCTGTCGCGCGCCGAAGAAGAGATGGGCGATCTGCTCTTCGCGATCGCCAACCTGTCACGCAAGCTGGGCATCGAGCCGGAAGCCGCGCTGCGCCGCGCGAACGAGAAGTTCACCGGCCGCTTCGATGCGGTCGAGCAGGCCTTCGCCGCGCAAGGACGCTCGCTGCAGGACGCGACGCTCGAAGAAATGGAAGCGGAATGGCAACGGGTGAAGACACTGTCGTGAACCACGAAGGCACGAAGGGGACGAAGGACACGAAGAATCTTATAGGACGACACGCCTTAGTCCGTGTCTTAGCAGCGCTACGCGGAAGTTAATCAGTAACCCGCCACGCAGTCCCGTCGTCCGCAAGTAGGAAATCAGTTGGGCCCGATGAACTTCGTCCAACTTGATGACCGCCTTCAACTCCACGACGACGGTGCGCTCGACAATCAAGTCCACTCGCTGGCCCGCAAGGTCTACATCTCGATATCGAACCGTTACCGGCCGTTCGGCTTCGTAAGAGAGGCCCGCCGACATCAGCTCGACGCACATCGCTTTTCGATAGATAGACTCCAGGAAGCCGGGACCCAGCGCTCGATGGACTCGTATTGCGCATCCAATCGTCTCCGACATCACCAGTTCGGCATGGGAGGAGAGCGGCGAGGGCAGGCGCATGCGATGTCGCGGCGCCAACGCGTGCGTCTCCTCCGACCGTTGATCTCCTTCGTGCCCTTCGCTTCCTTCGTGCTCTTCGTGGTTCATCTCCGTCCTCCAGTGAATGTCTTCACGCTGATGCCGCGACCATCGCTTTCCACGGTGATCTGGCCGTCGCGATCGGTTCGATAGATGTCAGCGCCGATCGCTTCGAGACGCTGCAGGACGTCTGGCGCGGGGTGACCGAAGGTGTTCCCTCGACCGCAGCTGATGATCGCAATCTGTGGCCGCAGTGCATCGAGGAATTCCTGCGATGTGGATGTGCGGCTGCCGTGGTGGCCGGCCTTGAGAATGCGGATCGGCGCGGGAAGCAGGAGCGGGATGATCTCCCGCTCGACGGCGGCACCGACGTCGCCCAACAGCAGGATCGACACGTCCCGGTAGCGGACGTCCAGCACAATCGAGTCGTCATTCCTGACGCGCGGGCGTTCCCAGTCGGGAGCGGGCGGATGCAGCACCCGGACGACCACCTCTCCAAATCGAAGCGTCTCGCCGCGCCGCCTGTCGTCGATGCCCGCGCCTGCGGCGATCGCGCGATCGAGAACAGCGTCCAGCGCCGCATGCCCGGGCACAGGAATGCCCTGCCACACCCGTCCCGGCCGGAAGTCGTCGAGAACCGCCGGCGCACCACCGATGTGATCGGGATCGCCATGCGTGATGACCAGTCCATCGAGACCGCGCAGGCCGCGAGCCCAGAGCGCCGGGGCCAGCACGCGCTCGCCGATGTCGAACGCCGTGCTGCCGAACGGCGTGCCGCCGGCATCCACCAGCAGCGTCGATCGGTCGGGAAACTGCACGAGCGTCGAGTCGCCCTGCCCCACGTCGAATGCGATCAGCCGCAGGTGTGGAGCGTCGCCGGCCGTTCGCAGCCACGACGCCGGCTGGCCCGTGACAATGGCAACCCCTGACACGGCACACACGACGATCGCGACGACACGCCGCCAGCCGCGCACCAGGAGGCTTCCTACCAGGCTGACGTAGTAGCAGGCGATCACCGCCATGTGGGGAGGCGGCACCCTCACCGAGAGCCATGGCGCGATGTCCACCAGCCGCGCGCTCTCGAGCAGCGCCCTCGTCGCCCAGTACGCGACCCATCCGGCCGGCGCCGCAATGGTTTCGATCCGATCGAAGATCGTGACGGCCATGCCGCTCGCCTGTACGGCCACCATGAGCGGCACGGCGCCAAGGTTGAGGATCAGTCCGGCCGCGGTCACCCGCGAGAACGTGGCGGCGCTGATGGGCAGCAGCGCGAGTTCGGCCGCCGCGGATGCCGCCAGCGATGCCAGCAGCCAGCGCCAGGGCCCGGCCCCCGGCGCAATGGCGCCCACCCGCCGCGCTCCCTCAATCAGGGCGGCGGCGGCGCCGAACGTCAGCAGGAAACCGGCGTCGCGCACGTCGAGCGGGTGCCCCGCCACGAGGACGACCGCCGCGCACGCCATCGCCTGCCAGGGCGGCGTGCGGTGATCGAGCAGGCGCGCGGCAAGGTAGACAACGGCCATCACGGTCGCGCGCCAGACCGACGCGCCTGTCGTCACGACCTGCGCGTACGCGATGAGCACGAGGATCGTCACAAGCGCGGCGGACCGGCCGGTCACGCCGCACAGCAGGAGAACCCCGAGCGCGAACCCCGCGAGAATCGCGATGTTGCCGCCGGAAATCGCGATGACGTGATACGTGCCGGCCCGCTGCAGCCGTTCGCGGCTGTCGTCCGGCAGCGCGCTCCGATCGCCAATGAGTACCGCCGTGACGACTGCGGCAGATACAGCATCGTAGGGCCCGACCCATGCCTGTACGCTTCGGCGCACGTGCGCGCGCACCTCCGCGGCCGTCTCTGCCACGAGGCTTCCCTTTTTCTCGACGTCAACGAGCAGCGCGCTCTTCACCGATCCGAACAGCGTCGTCCCGTCCAGCGCGAGCCGGCGCTCGAAGTCGGGAACGCCGTCGTTCAGATAGACGGCAGGCCTGCGAAAGGTCGCGGACAGGGCAACCGTCCGGCCTGCCCGCCATGTCTCCACCGACGCCGCCGGCCCCTGACCGCCGACCGACAACGCGACCGCCCCATCGACCGGAACCCATGCCCCACCGCGCCACAGCTCCTCGACCCGCGCCCGGACGGTCGCCACCTCGGGTCCACGTGACGCATCCTCGAGGAGAACACCGCGGATGCGGATGGGATCGTGGCGGACGCCGGCGCCTACCGTCTCGATCGAGAAACCGCCCGGCATGTCGTCGAGCACCGCGCGCAGCGATGTATCCAGCGCCGCACGGCGCGCATCGGACGCCAGCGCCATCCCGGCGACGCCGAAGCCGGCGAGCACGGCTCCAACAGCGACCAGTGATGAGCGCCGATGAAACGCGAGCCATCCGCCGATCAGGCAAACGACGGCGAGCGGAACGAGGGGACCGGCCGCACTCCACGCGATGCCCGTCGCCGCGCCGGCGACGAGCACCACGGCCGGCGGCACGCCGACGAGACGCATGCCACGCTGGAATGCAAAGCCGATCGCGACCGCTGGCGGCCGCTGCGCAATGACTTAGCGCCATGCGCCGCAGAAACGGCCGTGACCCGCGGCCCGATCGATATCAATTTCGTCATTGCGGCGGTGCGCTGTCCGCTAGCGGCGCTTACAGGTCCACAGACGTACACGCTTGTCCACAACGTCCGTTCGCCGATGGTGATCGAGGCGCGGAAACCGTGATCTTTTTCGCGGACGGCCCGATTTCCGCGCGCTACACTTTGCGCGCATTGCGTGATCTGCACGAGTTGCACACAGTTATCGCGGCATGACCGACGACCTCGCCGGGGCGCCGCCGGATCGCTCCGACGCGGACGATCGGCTCGCGCACGAATTCAAGAACCACATGGCGGTCGTCGTCGGGTTCTGCGACCTCCTGCTCAGCGAGCTGCCGCCCGACCACCCGCTGCGCACCGATCTCGAGCAGATCCACCTCGCCAGCCACGCGGCGGTCGCGCTCCTGCCCAAAATCTTCCAGCGTTGACCCGTGGTGCCTGACCGGCGTCCCCGACTGCTTGTCGTTGACGACGAGCCGCGCGTGCTCGCGCTGGTGCAGCGCTTTGCCGAGGGCGAGCAGTTCGAGGTCGTGACCCGGACGGGCGGCCGCGATCTCATCGCGGAGCTGCCGGCGCTCAAGCCGGACGTCACGCTGCTCGATCGGCAGATGCCGGACGTCGGCGGCGTCGACATCCTCCGCGCCATGCGCGAGCTCGATCCGGAATGCCAGGTCATCCTGATGACCGCCTTCGGGACAATCGATTCGGCCATCGAGGCGGTCAAGCTGGGCGCACTGGACTACCTGAGCAAGCCGCTCGACTTCGCGCGGCTGCGCGAGCTGCTCGCGACCGTCCGTTTCGGGATCGAGCGGCGGCAGCGGCTGATGACGGCCGACGGCGAGCTGGCGACCCGGTTCGAGTTCTGCGGAATGATCGGGCGCAGCCCAGCGATGCAGGAGCTGTTCGACATGATCCGCCGGCTGGCGCCGCACGCGAGAACGGCGCTGATCACGGGCGAAACGGGCACGGGCAAGGAGCTGGTGGCGCGCGCCCTCCACAAGCTCGGCCCGCGCCGCGACCGGCGCTTCGTCGCATTCAATTGCTCGGCGGTCGTCGAAACGCTGTTCGAAAGCGAGCTCTTCGGACACATCCGTGGCGCATTCACCGGCGCCGTCGATGCCAAAGTGGGGCTCTTCGAGTCAGCCGACGGCGGCACCTTGTTCCTTGACGAGGTCGGCGAGCTGCCCCTCCCGGTGCAGGCCAAGCTGCTGCGGGTGCTCGAACAGGGCGACGTGCAGCGCGTAGGCTCGACCGATGCGAGACGTGTCGACGTGAGGACCGTGGCGGCCACCAATCGCCGCCTCGCCACCGAGGTCGCCGCCGGGCGCTTCCGCCAGGACCTGTACTACCGGCTCAATGTCGTCGAGATTGGCCTCGAGCCGCTGCGGGATCGGAGCGAGGACATTCCGTATCTGACGGCGGCGTTCATCAAGGAATTCGCGGAGCGTTTCCACAAGCCGCTCGTGGGCGTGAGCCGCGGCGCCGAGCGGCTGTTGCACGACGCCCCGTGGCCGGGCAACATCCGCGAGCTCCGGAACGTCATCGAGCGGGCGTGCATGCTGAGCGAAGGACGGATTCTCAGCGAGCGCGAGGTGCTTGCGGCGCTCGGCGGCGTCCGGCCGTCCCGCGCCGCCGCGGCCAGGCCGGCTGACGCCCGCGAGGAGTTCGAGCCTGCGCTGGATCGCCTCAAGGTCGAGCGGGTGCTCCAGCAGGTTGGCGGCAACCGGTCGGCGGCGGCTCGGGTGCTCGGCATCAGCCGGCGCGCGCTGTACCGGCGGCTGGACATGTTCGGCCTGCGCTGACGTGTGCGCTGCGCCTTGACCGCACACGCGCGCGCCCATCGCACACCCCCTGGCGCGCACAGTCTCCGATCCTAACTTCTTCATTTTCAACAACTTCCATCGTGCGCTCCGGGCGGCACCGCGTTCGCTCTAAGTCGGGCATCGCGCAGCATCCGCTGCCTGACCGACTGGAGAAGTTCAGATGAACGCACGATCACTCGCCGCCGCCCTCGTCCTCGTCGTCACCGCCGCCGCCATGCCGGCCTACGCCGAGGACACGATCGTGATCGCCGCGCCGGTGCCTGCCGCCGCAAAGGTTCGCCAGTCGGTGTCCCGTCCGGCACTGCTCACCGGTCTCTACGCCAGCTACGCCGGCCTCCAGGCCTATGACGTCTATTCGACGCGCCAGGCGCTGTCGCGCGGCGCGCGGGAAGCCAACCCGCTGATGCAGGGCGTTGCCGGCAGTACCTCTGGGATGATGGCCCTGAAGGCGGGCGTGACGGTCGGGACGATTGTCGCGGCCGAGCGCATGTGGAGGAACAACAACAAGATGGGTGCGATTGCCGTGCTCGTCGCGTCCAACGGCGTGGCCGCCATCGTCGCCGCCCGCAACGCGAGCACGCTGCGGCAGCTTCGCTAGGTCCGCGGACCTGACAAGCCTTCGTGGCCTTCGTGGTTCATGTTCTTACGCCTCGGCTTTGACTCCCGCGTAGTAGTCCTGCAGCGACCGCACCGTCAACGTCTGCGACCGGAGCGCTTTGATCGCACTGACCGCCGCCGAGGCGCCGGTGAGTGTCGTGATGCACGGCACCTGCGCCATCGTCGCGGCGCGGCGGACGGAGAGGTCATCGAAGAACGAGTCGCGCCCGAGCGGCGTGTTGATGACCATGTCGATCCGGCGGTTGACGATCTGGTCCGCGACGTTGGGACGGCCTTCGTTGACCTTGAACATGACCTCGACGTCGATACCGTGGGCGCGCAGGAACGCCGCCGTGCCGCGCGTCGCCGCCAGCGTGAAGCCGAGCTGCGCGAGGTCACGTGCGATCGGCAGCACGGTCTTCTTGTCGCTGTTGTTGACGCTGATGAACACGCAGCCTCGCTCCGGCAGCCGCTGCCCGGCCCCCATCATCGCCTTGCTGAAGGCCGCCCCGAAATTGTCGGCGCCGCCCATCACCTCACCGGTCGACTTCATTTCCGGGCCGAGGATCGTATCGACACCCGGGAAGCGGACCCACGGGAACACCGGGCTCTTCACGAACACGCCGTGCGCCTGGAGATCCTCGGTCAGCCCGAGCGCCGCCAGCGTCTTTCCTCCCGCGACCCGTGCCGCGACTTTCGCCAGCGGCACGCCCGTCGCCTTCGAGATATACGGCACCGTTCGCGACGAGCGTGGATTCACTTCCAGCACGTAGACCATGTCGTCCTTCAACGCGTACTGGATGTTCATCAGGCCCACCACCTTGAGCGCGCGCGCGATGCGGCGGGTATAGTCGCGGATCGTGATCAGGTGGCGTTCCGCCACCATGAAGGGCGGCACCACGCACGAGCTGTCGCCCGAGTGAATGCCCGCCTCCTCGATGTGCTCCATAATGCCGCCGATGACCACCGCGCCAACCGCATCCGCCACCGCGTCGACGTCGAACTCGAAGGCGTCCTCGAGGAACCGATCGATCAGCACGGGCCGGTCGTGCGAGACGTCAACCGCCCCCGTCATGTAGCGGTCGAGCGCGCCGGCGTCGAACACGATCGCCATCCCGCGGCCACCCAGCACGTAGGACGGGCGCACGACGATGGGATAACCGATGCGGTCGGCCACCGCACGCGCTTCCTCGCGGGAAATCGCGGTGCCGCTCTCCGGCTGCGGAATACCGAGATCCCACAGCAGCTGCGAGAACCGGCGGCGGTCCTCCGCCAGGTCGATTGAATCGGGCGAGGTCCCGAGGATGTCGACGCCGGCTTCCTGCAGTGCGAGAGCGAGCTTGAGCGGCGTCTGCCCGCCGAACTGCACGACGCACGAGACGGCGCCGCCGGCACTGCGCTCGCGCTCGATCACCGCCATCACGTCTTCGAACGTCAGCGGCTCGAAGTAGAGGCGGTCGGCGGTGTCATAGTCGGTCGAGACCGTTTCCGGATTGCAGTTCACCATCACGGTCTCGAACCCTTCCTCGCGGAAGCCGAAGACGGCGTGACAGCAGCAGTAGTCGAACTCGATGCCCTGGCCGATGCGGTTCGGGCCGCTCCCGAGGATGATGACCTTCTTGTTCGCGGTCGGATTCGACTCGCAGACCTGCTCGTAGGTCCCGTACATGTAGGGCGTGAACGATTCGAATTCGGCGGCGCATGTATCGATGCGCTTGTAGGTCGCGCGCAGATCGAGCTCGGCACGCCGCTGGCGCACCACCTCTTCGCCGATGCCGTGGACGGCCCCGATCTCGGCATCGCTGAACCCGGTGCGCTTCAGCGTGCGCAGCAGGTCGGGCGATGAGTCGCGGAACTCGCCCAGGGCGGCCATCTTGCGGAGCTCTTCGATCTCGGCGAACTGCTCGAGGAACCAGGGGTCGATCTTCGTGAGCTCGTGAAGCGTCTCGATGCTCCAGCCGCGCCGCAGCGCCCGGAAGAGCGCCCACATGCGCCGATCGTTCGGGACGACGAGCCGCTTGCGCAGCGAGCTCTCGTCTTCCGCATCGTCTGCCCCGTCGTCGGGGCCGGACGGAAAGAGGCTGCCGAACTTGCCGATCTCCAGCGAGCGGACCGACTTGAGGAACGCTTCCTTGAACGTGCGCCCGATCGCCATGGCCTCGCCCACGGACTTCATCTGTGTCGTCAGCGTGCGATCGGCCTGCGGGAACTTCTCGAAGTTCCACCGCGGGAACTTCACGACGATGTAGTCGATGGTCGGCTCGAAAGACGCCGGTGTCAGCCGCGTGATGTCGTTCGGGATCTCGTCGAGGTGATAGCCGAGCGCGAGCTTTGCGGCAATCTTCGCAATCGGGAAGCCGGTCGCCTTGGAGGCGAGCGCGGACGAGCGCGACACGCGCGGGTTCATCTCGATCGCGACGATGCGGCCGTCCTGTGGGTTGATCGCGAACTGGACGTTCGATCCGCCGGTCTCGACGCCGATGCGGCGGATGATGCGGCGCGCCATGTCGCGCATCCGCTGGTATTCCTTGTCGGTCAGGGTCAGCGCCGGCGCGACCGTGATGCTGTCGCCCGTATGGACGCCCATCGGATCGATGTTCTCGATCGAGCAGATGACGACGAAGTTGTCGGCGGCATCGCGCATCACCTCGAGCTCGAATTCCTTCCAGCCGATGACCGACTCTTCGACGAGGATTTCGTGGACGGGGCTGAGGTCGATCCCGCGTCCCGCCAGCTCGCGGAACTCCTCGATGTTGTAGGCGATCCCGCCGCCGACGCCCCCCATCGTGAACGAGGGGCGGATGATGGCCGGAAAGCCGGTGCTCTCGACAATCCGCAGCGCGTCCTCGAGCGACTTGGCGACGCCGCTGGCTGGCACCTCGACGCCGATTTCGCCCATCGCGTTCCGGAACAGCAGACGGTCCTCGGCGAGGTTGATGGCTTCGATCGACGCGCCAATCAGCTTGACGTTGTATTTCTCGAACACGCCGCGCCCGGCGAGCGCGACCGCCAGGTTGAGCGCGGTCTGGCCGCCGACGGTCGGCAGCACCGCGTCGGGGCGCTCCTTGGCAATGACGGCTTCGGCCATCTCCGGCGTCAACGGCTCCACGTAGGTCCGATCCGCCATCTCCGGGTCGGTCATGATCGTGGCGGGATTGCTGTTGATCAGGATCACCTCGAGCCCTTCGGCCCGCAGCGCCTTGCACGCCTGCGTCCCGGAGTAGTCGAACTCGCACGCCTGGCCGATGACGATGGGCCCGGCGCCGATGACGAGAACCCGTTTGATGTCGGTCCGCTTCGGCACTACTTCTTTTCCATCGACTCGAGAAACTGCTCGAAGAGGTAATCGGCGTCGTGCGGACCCGGCGACGCCTCGGGGTGATACTGCACCGAAAAAATCGGCTTCGACGTGTGGCGGAAGCCTTCGACTGTGCCGTCGTACAGATTCAGGTGCGTCACCTGGACATCCGACGGGAGCGACCCCGGATCGACGGCGAAGCCATGATTCTGCGAGGTAATCTCGATCTTTCCTGACGACAGTTCCTTCACCGGGTGGTTTGCACCGCGGTGTCCGAACTTCAGCTTGAATGTATCGCCGCCGACCGCCAGGCCAAGAATCTGGTGGCCAAGGCAGATGCCGAACATCGGGCGCTCCGCCTTCACCAGTTCTTTGACGTTGTCGATGGCGTAGGACAGCGCGGCCGGGTCGCCAGGACCGTTGCTGAGGAAGATGCCGTCGGGTTCGATCGCGAGCAGGTCCTTCGCCGGCGCTGACGCGGGAAAGACGTTCACGTCGCACCCGTACGCGTCGAGCCGCCGGAGGATGTTCCACTTCACGCCGAAGTCGTAGGCGGCTACCCGCAGGCGGCGTGTGGCTTTTCGCCCCGGAGCGATGCCGAATTCGACATGGTCCGCGTTTCCCTGCGCCGGCGCCACGTCGCCCCAGTTGTACGCCTGGTCGCATGTGACACCGCGCACCATATCCGCGCCTTCCATCTTCGGGATGGCGCGCGCTTTTTCGACGAGCTGGTCGGGATCCACCTGGCCGGTCGCAATCACCCCGCGCATCACACCGGCCGACCGGAGCACCCGCGTGAGCGCGCGCGTATCGATGTCCGCGATGGCGACGATGTTGTGGCGCGTCAGGTAGTCGCGCAGCGTGCCGCTCGCGCGGTAGTTGCTGGCCAGCGGCGACGCTTCGCGCATGACGAAGCCGGCGACGTGCGGCGACCGCGACTCCTCGTCGCCCGCGGAGACGCCGTAGTTGCCGATATGCGGCGCCGTCATCGTCACGATCTGTCCCGCATAGGACGGATCGGTGAGCACTTCCTGGTAGCCGGTCATGCTCGTGTTGAAGACGACTTCGCCCGACGTCTCGCCCTGTGCGCCGGCGGCGATGCCCCGATACCAGGTGCCGTCTTCGAGTGCAAGGATGGCGTTCATGAAGGGATTTACTGATCATCTCCTTTTCTTGACACCGCGCGCAACGCTCTGCGACAGTACGGTCCGGTGTTCCCACCAGCAGGTTCGACGGGTACGAGCAACTGCGTTCCCGTCGAGATTCGCCGCCTCCCCTGGATTAAGCGTCTCGCGGCCGACTACGCGTTTGACTATGCGCGGGTCGCGGACTTTTTTACAGGCAATCCCGCGGAACCGTCCGCGTGGCAGGACGCGATCGCGCGTACGCAGCGCCATCCCCGCCAGCACGCGGCGATTGCGGACGTCCTTCAGGCGCAGCTGACGCGGCGCGGCGCCCCCGCGGAGGCAGTCACGGCCGCGGAGCGGCTCCGCGATCCCGGAACTGTCGCCGTCGTGACCGGCCAGCAGGCCGGACTTTTTGGCGGACCGCTGTTCACCTTGCTCAAGGCGCTGACGGCGATACGTCTGGCGCGGCGCGTCAGCGACGAGCAGGGCGTGCCGGCGATCGCGATCTTCTGGATCGACGCCGAGGACCACGACTGGGACGAAGTGAAGTCGTGCGGAGTGATCGATGCCGACATGAAGCTGGCCGAGGTCACGCTTCCGACCTTGCCGGGAGCCGGAGAAGGGCCGGTGGCCCGCGTGAGGCTCGACACGACTGCCGCGACGGCGATCGACCAGCTGGCTGCGCTGCTGTCGCCCACCGAATTCACACCCCAGCTGCTGGACGACCTGCGGGCGGCTTATGCGCCCGGCGCGGGCATGGCGGACGCGTTCGGCCGCTGGATGGAGAGCGTCCTTGGCCGTCATGGCCTGGTGGTGTTCGACGCGTCAGACCCGGCGGCCAAGCCGCTGGTGGCGCCGCTCTTCGCGCATGAAATCGAGCATGCCGGCGCGACGTCGCGCCTCGCAACCGAGGCGGGTGCCGCGCTTGTCGCGAAGGGGTACCACGCGCAGGTGACGCCGCAGGCGGACCAGACGGCGCTCTTCCATGTCGATGGTGTTCGCACGGGCATCACGGTTGACGAGGCACGCGCGCACCTCGATCGCGTCCGCACCCAGCCGGCGGCGTTCAGTCCGAACGTGCTGCTTCGTCCGCTCGTGCAGGACACGCTCTTCCCGACGGTCTGTTACGTGGCCGGACCCAACGAGCTCGCGTATCTCGCCCAGCTCCGGCCGGTCTATGCGGCGTTCGGCCTGCCGATGCCGCTGATGTGCCACCGCTCCACCGCCACGATCCTCGATTCCAACGCGATGCGCTTCCTGACGCGGAACACCCTGCCGCTCGACTCGTTGCGCGCGCAGGACGAGGCGGTGCTCAACCAGTTGCTCGAAGCGCAGATTCCGGCCGGCGTGACAAGCTCGATGGACGAGGCGGTGCGAACCGTCACGGAACGGATGGACGCGCTGGCGCAGGCCGTCGCGGATCTCGACGCCACGCTCGACGGCGCGGCCCGCTCCACAGCCGGGCGGATGCAGGACGACCTGAAGAAACTGCACGGCAAGATCATCCAGGCGGCGAAGCGGAAGGACGAGACGCTCCGCCGGCAGTTCCATCACGCGCGCGCGCAGGCGTTTCCTGGCGGCCACCCGCAGGAACGCGCGCTCGGGTTCGTCTATTTCCTCAACAAGTACGGTCCCACGCTGATCGATCGGCTCAACGACGAACTGCCGCTCGATCAGGCCCATCACTGGGTCATCGCGCTTTGAACAACGCTTTGACCAACGCTGTGATCAGGCTGTGAAAAAGAGGAAGACCCCGTACCTCCTCTGGGGCGCCGGGATCGTCGCCGTCGTCTGCCTTGGCGTGCTCGCCTATTACTACGTCTCCTTCTCGCGGCTCATCGACGAGAGGCTGCACGGCGAGCGCGAGCGGACCCTCCCCCGCGTCTACGCCAGGCCCGTGACGCTGCGGCAGGGGCAGGCGTTCACCGAACCGGAGCTGATCGCGCGGCTCAACGACCTCGGGTACGCGCAGCGGGCGCGCGCGGATGCGCCGAGTGAATTCACCGTCGAGCGCGGCATGATTACCATCCGTCCGCGCACCAGCGAGCTCGGCGACGCGCCCATCCGGGTGACGCTCGCCAAGGGCATTCAACGGATCGATCGCGGCGGGCGGACACCCGTGCAGTCTGTCGAGCTCGACGCCCCGCTGCTCACCGCCCTCATGGGGAGCGGAGGACGTGAAAAGCGGCGCAGCGTGCCGCTGTCGACGATTCCGGACTACATGCAGCAGGCGGTGCTCGCCATCGAGGATCAGGGGTTTTACTCGCACCCCGGCATCAACCCGATCCGCATCCTCGCGGCGGCGGTCACCAACATCTTCGGCGACAGCCCGACACTGGTCGGCTACAGCACGATCACGCAGCAGCTTGCGCGGATGTTCTTCCTGGCCGACCAGTTCAACGCGGAGCTCACCGCCGGTGAGCGGTCGTACGGGCGCAAGATGCGCGAAGCGCTGATGTCGCTCGTGCTCGAGCGGCGGGCGTCGAAGGAAGAGATTCTCGAGCTGTACCTGAACGACATTTATCTCGGGCAGCGCGGATCGTTCGCAATCCATGGCGTGGCGGAGGCGGCTCGCCTCTTCTTCGGCAAGGATGTCGCGAATCTCTCGCTGAGCGAGGCAGCGCTCATTGCCGGCGTCATCCAGAGTCCGGGCCCGCGGTCGCCGTTCGCGAACCCCGAGCGCGCCGTCGAGCGGCGCAACCTGGTGCTGCAGGCGATGGCCGACGAGGGCTACGTCACCCCCGAGGCCGCCGAGCGCGCGTCCCGCACGCCGCTCCGCGTCGTCGCGAGCGCGGTCGACAACGAGGCGCCGTATTTCGTGGACATGGTCGGCGAGCAGGTCGCCCGGGCGTTTCCGGGCGTGACCGCGCAGACGGGCCAGGTGGACGTCTACACGACGCTCGATTTGAATCTGCAGCGCGCGGCGATCGATGCCGTCCGGGACGGCCTCGCGACCGTGGACAAACTGCTGGCGCGCCGCCGCCGCGCGGAGCGGCCGCAGGCGGCGCTCATTGCGGTCGATCCACGGACGGGCGAGATTCTCGCGATGGTGGGCGGGCGCTCCTACAACCAGTCGCAGTACAACCGCGTCATCTCCGCCCGCCGCCAGCCGGGTTCCGTCTTCAAGCCGTTCGTCTTTCTTGCGGCGTTCGAGCTGGCGGCCGAGGAAGGCCGCACCGATCTGTCGCCCGCCTCGCTGACCGTCGACGAGCCGGCCTCCTTCTCGTTCGACGCGCAGGTCTGGGAGCCACGAAACTACGACGACTACGACGGCGAGATCACGTGGCGCCGCGCGCTGGCGATGTCGCGGAACCTCGGCACCATCCACGTCGGCGAAACCATCGGCTTCGATCGCGTCGCGACGACGTGGCGGCGTCTCGGCATCGGCACGCCGCTGAAAGCGGTGCCGGCCATCACGCTCGGCGTCTTCGAGCTCACGCCCCTCGAAGTGGCGCAGGCCTACACGCTCTTCGTCAATGGCGGGCGCGTGCGCCCGCTGACGTCGATCGCTCACGTCACAACCCCGAACGGGGACCTGCGCGCCAAGGAACCCGCGCCGAAACGCGCCGCGCGGGAGGATACGACTTACCTGGTGACGAACATGATGCGGAGCGTCATCAACGAGGGCACTGCCGCCGGTGCCCGCGGCGCCGGGTTCACGCTCGACGCCGCCGGCAAAACGGGGACGACCAACGACCTGCGCGACGCCTGGTTCGTCGGCTTCACGCCCGAGCTCCTGACGGTGGTCTGGGTGGGCTACGACAACAACCAGCCGCTGTCGCTCAGCGGCACACAGGCCGCGCTGCCGATCTGGACCCAGTTCATGCGCACGGCGCTTGCCGGCCGCCCGAGCATCCCGTTCGACGTCCCGAGCGGCGTGACGTTCGCGGAAATCGATCGCGACACCGGCAAGCTCGCCCTTCCCACCTGCCCCCGCGTCTACAACGAGTCGTTCCTCGCCGGCTACGAGCCGAGGGATTACTGCGAAATCCATCGCTGGTGAGGGAGCGGTTCAGACTTCTGACTTCTTCCTTCTCGGTTCGTGTTCAGGTTCGGTTCGGGGTTCGTTGTTCGACGGTTCGTTGTTCGAGGGTTCGTTGTTCGAGGGTTCGTTGTTCGGCAGTCCGTTATCGGACGAATCAAAGTTCGTCGCTCGGCGCTCTGGGCGTGATGCGATTCGACGTTCGCGGGCGCGGCGGGCATTGCGCAAGGCTTCCGGCGAATGCAGGTATTCCATGAGACCGGTCACCTCCCCGAGTGCTGCTCCAGCCAGTGCGTCGCAATCGAGGCGCGCTGCCTCGGTAATGTAGCCGCGGTCTACGGCGTCGCGCAGGTGGTTCTGTGACTCCATAAGGGACGACCGGGCGATGACCAGAAACCGAGCGAAGTCGGCAGGATTGAAGCGCCCAAAGCCCTCGGCGACATGCGCCGGCGGCCCTTTCACCGCCTTCTCCAACTGAACACGTCGATCCCAGTCGCGCGCGAGTTCGGTCTCCTCGATCAGCCGGTACACGCGCTTCTTGTAGACGTCACACGCCTGCCACGCCCGAAGGTCAGTGAAGCGTTGCTCGCCCATGCCTCGATCAATGGCAGGTCCAATGCCATCCATCCCGCCAATACTGGAAGGCCCAAGTTCCTCCGAGTACGCCGAAACGTCCACATCAAGACCGAACCCCGAACGCCCGAACTTCGAACTTCGAACTTCGAACCCCGAACGCCCGAACTTCGAACTTCGAACCGAACCTGAACACGAACCAAGCAGACAGAACGCAGAAGCCTGAACGACAGGTTCTATAATTGGTCTGTGAACCAGGAGGTCTTCTCCGCCCTCAACGACGCGCTGCAGCGTGGCGAGGAGGTGGCGCTGGTGACGATCGTGTCGTCCACCGGCTCCACGCCCCAGCGGGTCGGCGCGAAGATGCTCGTCTACGCTGACGGGCGGACCGTCGGGACGATTGGCGGCGGGTGCTACGAGAACGAGTCGTTCTGGAAAGCGCGCGAGGCGATCAAGAACCGCACGCCGGTCACCATGAAGTTCGACCTGAATGACGACTTCGCCCAGGAGACGGGACTCGTCTGCGGAGGGCAGATGGAAGTGTTCATCGAGCCGGTCGAGCCGTCGCCCGAGCTGTACGTGTTTGGCGCGGGCCATGTCGGGCACTTCGTGGCGAAGATGGGCCACGAGGTCGGCTTCCGCGTCCACGTGATTGACGATCGCGAGAAGTTCGCGAACAGCGAGCGCTTTGGCGAGGGCATCGAGGTGGTCGTCGAGGACATTCCGGCATGGCTGGAGTCGCACCAGCTCCCGCCCACGTCGTACGCCGTGATCGTCACGCGCGGGCACACCCACGACCTCGACGCCATGCGGTCGCTCTCGGCGCGCCAGCTGCGCTACCTGGGGCTCATCGGCAGCAAGGCCAAGGTGAAGCGGATCTTCGACGCGCTCCTGGAAGAGGGGGTCGCGTCCGAGTCGCTCAAAGTCATCCACGCCCCAATCGGGCTGGACATCGGCGCCATCACCCCCCAGGAAATCGCCGTCAGCATCGTCGCCGAGCTGATTGCCGTGAAACACGGCAAAATCAGCGAACCGGGTACCGCCGCCGTGAGCATGCGGTGGGACGGCGCGCTGGCGAAGCGCTAGCTCCAGCCGCCTTCCTCTCCTCGCCAGGGGCCTGCCCCGCGCGAAGCGCGGGGTTATAATCAAAGACGCCTCTAAGCGTCTGAATACCAATGGGTTCCACCTACGAGCTAACCGAACGATCGCGCCTCCTGCTGGCGACGCTCGTCCGCGAATATATCGACACCGGCGAGCCGGTGCCGTCACAGCTCGTGGCGCGCCAGTGCGGGCTCGGCGTGTCCTCGGCCACGGTGCGGAACGTGCTCGTCCAGCTGGAAGACGCAGGGTACGTGCATCAGCCGCATACCTCCGCCGGCCGCGTGCCAACCGACCGCGGGTATCGCGTGCTCGTCGACATGCTGCTCGAGGGGCGCCGCCCGACCCGTCCGTCGGCGGCCGTCGAAACGCATCTGCGCGAACAGGCGGAACGCTCGCCGCTCTTCGACCAGCTTCTCGTCAGCGCCTCGCACCTCGTGTCGCGCGCCGCGCGCCACGTCGGCTTTGCGCTCGCCGAGAGCTCCTCGGCCGTGCTGCAGCGCATCGATTTCGTTCCGCTCGGCGGCTCCCGCGTGCTTGTCGTGGTCGTGTCGCGCGGCCATCAGATTGCCCAGAAGGTCGTCGATGCCGGTGAAGAGCTGCGGCCGGACGATCTCGCGCAGGCCGGCAGATACCTGAACACGGAATTCGGCGGGCTGCCGTTGACCGACGTGCGCGAGGCCGTTATGGCGCGGCTCGAGCAGGAGCGGACGCTGTACGATCAGCTCCTCGCCCGCGCGCTGCGGCTCGCCCATTCGACGCTCTCCGACATTCCGGCGCAGCAGACGTTCCATGTGGAAGGCGCCGCGGCGCTCCTCGGCTCCGACACGCACGCCGGCTTCTCGCTCCCCACGATGCGTGCGCTCCTCGAGATGATGGAAGAGAAGAGCCGCATGGTGCACCTGCTCAACCAGTACATCGACGGCCCGGGCCTGACGATCGTGATCGGCAACGAACACACGTCGCCGGACCTGCGCTCGTTCAGCCTGATCGCCTCGACGCAGGTTGACGGAACAAGCACGCGCACGGTCGGCGTCATCGGGCCCACACGCATGCACTATTCGCGCGCGATTTCGCTGGTGGACGGGACGGCGCAGGCGATGTCCCGGGTCCTCCGCGATACCAACTGACGGGAACGATGGCGAATCCTTTTGATGACGACGAGATGACGGGACGCGGGGGTGAAGCGGTGGCTGACGATCGCGAGCAGCCCGATGCCCCCGACGCCGGGTCCGATCCGATCGCAGTTCTGCAGCAGGAGAAAGCCGCGCTGCAGGACCGGCTGCTGCGGACGGCTGCGGAGTTCGACAACTATCGCAAGCGGGTGGAGCGCGAACGCCGCGACCAGGCCGACTACGCGGTCGCCGGCGCCGTCGAGGAGATCCTGCCGATCGTCGACAACCTCGAACGCGCGCTCCTGGCGCCGGTCGGCAGCGACGCGGAGGTCTATCGGAAAGGGGTCGAGCTGATCCACCGGCAGATGATCGACCTGCTCCGCAAACGCGGCGTGACGCCCGTCGAGAGCGTCGGCACTGCTTTCGACCCGAATCTCCACCAGGCCGTGGCGCATGAAACCAGCAGCAGCCACAGGGAGGGCGAAGTCATGGAAGAGTTCGCCCGCGGCTATAAGCTCGGCGATCGGCTGCTGCGGCCGGCAATGGTCAAGGTAGCGAAGGCGTGAGCAAGCGCGATTATTACGAGGTTCTCGAGGTCACGCGCACCGCGTCGGATCAGGAAATCAAGAGCGCGTACCGCAAGCTGGCCTTCCAGCACCATCCCGACCGCAATCCCGGTAAGAAAGACGCCGAGGAGAAATTCAAGGAAGCGGCCGAGGCCTACGCGGTCCTCGCCGACGCCGACAAGCGGCGCCTGTACGACAAATTCGGGCACGCCGGACTCGGCGGCGCCGCCGCGGGCGGCTTCGACCCGACGGTCTTCAACGGATTCGAAGACATCCTCGGCGGCCTCGGCGACATGTTCGGCCTTGGCGACATGTTCGGCGGCGGCGGCGGTGGTGCGCGTCGTCGTGGTCCGCAGCGCGGCGCGGACCTGCGCTACGACCTCGAGATCACATTCGAGGAGGCTGCGACCGGCACGGAAACGTCGGTCCAGATTCCACGGCAGGAAGCGTGTGAGACCTGCAAGGGCACCGGCGCGGCCGAGGGCTCCAAGCCGACCACCTGCGCGCAATGCCAGGGACGCGGCCAGATCCGCATCCAGCAGGGACCGTTCATGCTGGCGCGCACCTGCGGCTACTGCCGCGGCACCGGCTCGGTCATTTCGAAGCCGTGCGCCACATGCCGCGGCGCCGGGCGCGTGGAGAAAGAACGCAAGCTGACCGTCCGCGTGCCTGCCGGTATCGCGACCGGCCAGCGGCTGCGCCTCAGCGGCGAAGGCGAGGCCGGACCTGCGGGCGGCCCGGCCGGCGACCTGTACGTCGTCATTCACGTGCAGGAGCACTCGTTCTTCCAGCGGGACGGCAACGACCTCTATTGCGAGATTCCCGTGAACTTCCCCACCGCGGCGCTCGGGGGCGAGATGACGATTCCCACGCTCGACGGCACCGAGCCGTTCAAGGTGCCCGAGGGGACCGAGAGTGGCAGCACGTTCCGCGTGCGCGGCAAGGGCATGCCCGACGTCAGCGGCCGCGGACGCGGCGATCTGCTCGTGACCGTCAAGATCGTGACTCCCGCCAAGCTGACGAAAGACCAGAAGAAGCTGCTGCAGCAGCTGGCGGCCTCGCTGCCAGCCGAGAAGTTCGAGCCGACACCGCTGTCCGACCAGGAAGACAAAGGCCTGTTCGACAAGGTGAAGGACATCTTCGGCTGACGATGGGAAGCTGGCCCGCGCTGGACATCAGCCCACCGGAAACAGCCGATTTGTTCCAGGCGGCGTTGATGGACTACAACGTAGCCGCCGTCGACGAGTCGACGCGGCCCGGCACGTGGCGGGTGTTCTTTCACAGCGACGCGGACCGGAAGACGGCGGCACAGGCGCTCGGCCTGCAGTTCCCCGACTTGCTCATGCGAACGGTCGACGTACCTGACGAGGACTGGGTGGAAAAATCACAGGCGGCCCTCAAAGCCGTGCAGATCGGCAACACGATCGTCGCGCCACCCTGGGACGTGCCGCACACGGGAAAGCTGCCTGTGCTGTCCGGCGCGGACGCGGGCGTCGCGGGGCTGCGCCGGCCGCTCGTCATCGTCATCAAGCCCTCCACCGGCTTCGGCACCGGGCACCACGCCACGACGAGTCTGTGCCTGACCGCGCTGCAGCAGATCGGTCTGCAGGGGTGCCGGGTGGTCGATGTCGGCACGGGCTCCGGCCTGCTCGCGATTGCGGCGAGCCGGCTTGGCGCGTCGCACGTGCTGGGCATCGATGAAGATCCGAACGCGTTCCGCGCGGCACAGGAGAACCTGACCCTGAATCGAGGCGCCGATGTGTCGCTGCGGCTGGTGGACGTCCGCTCGATTGCCATCGAGCCGTTCGACGTCGTGCTGGCCAACCTGACGGGGGCGCTGCTCAGGGACGCGGCGGCGCAGCTGAAGGACCTGGCCGCGCCCGGCGCGCGCATGATCCTGAGCGGCTTCACGCGCGACGAAGAATCGGAC
Organism: Candidatus Sulfopaludibacter sp. SbA3; assembly: GCA_945903265.1. Taxonomy (GTDB): domain Bacteria; phylum Acidobacteriota; class Vicinamibacteria; order Vicinamibacterales; family UBA2999; genus CAXNKG01. The sequence continues at coordinate 2,524 of CAMDNQ010000027.1, read as the reverse complement.
GTGCTGTCCGCCTACTCGGAACTGACCGTCACCACACGCGCGGAGCAGGACGAATGGGTTTGCCTTACGCTGCAGCGCCGCTGACGCGGCTGTCGGTCGCGGTTCTCCTCACCCTCCTGATCTGGCCGGTCGTACCGGCCGCCGAGCGCATGGGCTATGCGCCGGAGGAATTCGCCGCGAGGCGCCAACGGCTGTCCCAGGGACTGCAGCGCGGCACCGTCATCCTGTTCGGCGCGACCACGCCGACCCCTGGCCTGCGGTTCCGGCAGGACAATGACTTCTTCTATCTCACCGGCAACGAGTCGCTGAACGCCGTGCTCGTCATGGATGCGGCCAGCGGCGCGGCGCATCTGTTCATGCCGAAGCTCACGGCCGGGGAGATCCGGTACGAGGGGCCGAACTGGCTCGAGGAGTCCGACGCGGCGAAGACATACGGATTCGCGTCGCTCCAGCCGCTGACCGCGCTTCCTGAATTTCTCGCCCGGCGGCGGGGCGTTGCGGGATCCGACACGGTCTGGACGCGGCTGTCTGAGCGCGACACCGTCAACAGCGGACGCACCGACGAAGCGATCAATACCGCCCGCCGGCTCACCAATCCGTTCGCGCAGCACCCGACCGAGGACGCCCTTCGCGTGGCCGCGCTTCGCGAGAAGTTTCCGTACTACACCGTGCAGGACGTCGTGCCGCATCTCGATAGGCTGCGGCTGATCAAGACTCCGCGTGAAATCGAGATCCTGCGCTACAACGGCCGGATCAGCGCCGAAGCCCTCCAGCGCGCGATCCAGGCGACCGCGCCCGGCAAATTCGAATACGAGCTCGAGGCCGAGGCTACCCACTGGCTGCTGAAGCACGGCATGCAGGGCGCGGCCTATCCCGCGATCGTCGGATCAGGCCCGATGGGCAACCGGTGGCATTACGAGGACAACGGCCGGCGTCTCAACGCCGGTGAGTTGGTGGTGATGGATTACGCGGGGTCGCTCGATCATCTGACCGTCGACATTACGCGGACGTGGCCTGTGTCTGGACGCTTCACCGACGCGCAGCTGAAGGCCTATCAGACGACGCTGGAGGCGCAGAAAGCGATCATCGCGGCGATTCGACCTGGCGTGACGCGGGACACGGTGCGGCGCATCGCCGAGGACATCTTCAGGAAGAACGGCTTCGATCCGCGCTATGCCTACGTCGGCCACTACGTCGGCCTGTCAGTCCACGACGTCGGCGACTGGTCGCTGCCATTCGAGGCGGGCATGGTGATGGCCATCGAGCCGATCATCGACATCCCCGCCCAGCAGCTGCACATCCGCGTCGAGGACACGATCCTGGTGACGCAGACCGGCGCAGAGATTCTCAGCACCGGTCTGCCGAAGGAAGTCGAGCCGCTTCTGGCTCTGATCAAGCGCTAGCTAATCTGCATGTGGGGCGAGCCTTGTTAGGCTCGCCTGATGCGCCGGGCGAGACATGTCGCCGACCCGCCTCCCGCGCCGCATGCCGGAAATCTCCTTCAGCTCCTACCCTGCCGCACCCCGCGCATCTAGACGCTGATTCGCAACGACATCCGTCACACGGCTCAAAACGTCCGAGCCGAGTCGATGCAACTCGAACGCGCTGGGGGAAGATCCGCGTTCACGATGACGCAGGGCAGCGGCCCGGGTGCTCCCGTTGCTTGTCACAAGACGGTCACACTGTGGGGCCCTGCCGGAGAGGACATGACCTCATTGGACGCCGTCCCGACTCGGCGCCTGATATCATTCGGGCGAATCCCAATCCGATTCACTATGACAGTTCCAGCAACGCCGGCAGAACAGCTACAGGCCCGCAAGTTACGGATGCAGTACGCCGGTGGCGTGGTGAAGCACCTGGGCCTGTCGATGTACCGCGGAGCCGTTCCTGTTCTCGCGGAACTGATCTCAAACTCATGGGACGCCGACGCAACGCGTGTCGACGTCACCGTTCCGTTCGATCAGACATTCGAAGGCAAGACAATCGTCGTGTCTGATAACGGTCACGGCATGGCATGGCAGGATGTCGAGACGGGCTACCTCGTTGTTGGTCGCGACAGGCGCAAGGCAACCGGGAAAGACCGGACCGACCTTGGCCGCATGGTGATGGGCCGCAAGGGCCTCGGGAAGCTCGCCGGATTCGGAATCGCGGAAGTCGTCCAAGTGCGGACGGTCAAGGATAAGTGGCTCACTCATTTTCGGATGGACTTCGCGAAGATGACGCAGGGCGGCGAAGCCGAGCTGATAGTGGCGTACGAGCCCGAGATTCTCGCCGACCATGAAGTTGACGAGTCGAACGGCACGACCGTAACGCTAAGCAGACCTCATCTGCAGCGACGAGTGTCAGAGCACACTTTTCGCGACTCGATGTCACGTTGAGCTTGATCCGATTTGGTGGACGGTTTAGCTACGCCGCTTGAGTGGCCCGTCGTTCGAACGCGGCCGGGCTGATCTGGCCGAGCGTCGAGTGCCGGCGCCGTTGGTTATAGAACACTTCGATGTAATCAAACAACTCCATCTTGGCC
>CAMDNQ010000026.1 GCA_945903265.1 Candidatus Sulfopaludibacter sp. SbA3 | reverse complement strand
CTTCTTCACCAACGACGATGGCGAGACGTTCGTGCTGCGGGCGGGGCCGAAGTTCGAGCTGATGCACGTGAACCAGCTGGGGGAGAGCATCCTGGCGTCGCCGGCGCTCGTCGACGGCCGGTGGTACTTCCGGGCGCAGCGGAATCTTTACGCGGTCGGCCGGTAATACAGCACGAGCGCGGCGCCGACCGACGCCAGCCCGAATCCCACGACGAACATCGGATTGATCGGCTGCTTCGGCGGATGGATGGCCATCGAGACGAGCACGTTGACGATCGGCGCGCCGCCGAACACCAGCGGCATCACATAGACAGGCAGCCCACCCGTCCGGAACGCCCAGATGATGCAGGCCGCGCCCGCGGCGCCGAGCGCGCCGGCAATCGTCGCCGTCATGAGTCCGGTCGTATTGAATCCTCCGAGCTGCCCCTGCGAGGCGAGTGCCGCAACGGGGACGAGCACGCCGATGAGGAAATAGGCGATCCCGACGCAGAGCAGCGCCTTCAGCGGATTGCCCAGCAGCGTCTGTCCCATGTGGAGCAGCACGCCGTACGATCCCCACGAGAGCACTGCGCCGATCACAAACCATACCCACGTCATGGGGCGGATTGTATGTCATCGTGCTTGCGCCGGGTCCGGCGAAAGCCGGACACTACGGGTGCATGGATTCCGCGCGCGTATCCGAGCATCGGCTCCATCGGCTCGTGCAGTTTCACGAGACCGACGCGGCGGGCATGGTGCATTTCAGCTGGTTCTATCGCTACATGGAAGAGGCCGAGCACGCGCTCTGGCGCGCGGCGGGTCTGTCGGTCGCGGCAGTGCAGGACGTCTTCTTTCCGCGTGTCTCGGCGTCGTTCGATTTCAAGAGCCCGCTTCGGTTCGGCGACGAATTCGAGATGGTCATCCGCGTAACCGGGTTCTCGGAGAGAACCATTCGGTACGCCTGCGAAATGTCGCGCGGCGAGACGCCCATTGCGCGGGGGACGCTCGTTGCGGCGTGTGTCAGTGTCACACCGGGACAGCCGCTTAAGGCGGTTCCGATTCCACAGGCGATCCGCGATCGGTTCGCCGTAGCCCCTGTTCAGGAAGGCAGTCCGGAGGCGTGATGAGAAGGTTCCTGACGATCGTGTCGATGATGATGCTGGTGATCGGGTCGGCCGCGACGGCGTCGGCGCAGGCGGTTCCCGACTGGGCGCGCGAGCGGACGACGGCCTGGTACAACGCGTTCAATTCGGGGAACGCGACTGAGCTGGCCAACATGCATGCACCCGATGCCGTGCTCCTCGTAGGGGGCATCACCATGCAGGGGAAGGACGCCATCCAGCGCTTTCACGCGGGACAGTTCGAGCAGGTGCGCTTCGACTGCGCGTGGACGATTCAGGGTGTGACCGTTGTCCACCGGCTTGCGGCGATCTGGGGCACCGACACCTGCACCGAAATGCCGAAGTCCGGCCCGGGGACGAGGAAGTTCAACGGGCGCTTCATGACCATGTACCAGCTGCAGGCGGACGGCACGTGGATGGTCATTCGCGATACCGGCGAGGTCGTGCCCGGTCGGTAGTAAGATCCGCCCGGTACCAGGAAATCCCGGCTCGGCTTTAGAGGAGGTTGAGATGAAGTTCTTCGCCATCGTGCTGGCGCTGCTGACCGCCGCGTCCACGGCATCGGCCGAAGTGAAGCGCATCGTGATCGACCGGAAGGTGTCGCCGGCGTTTGACGGCAAGACCTACGGGACTATCGGGGCATACGAAACCCTCGCCGGACGCGCGTTCGGAGAGCTCGACCCCAACGCGCCTCAGAACAAGATCATCACCGACCTCCAGTTTGCGCCCCGGAACCGCAATGGGCGCGTCGAGTACGTGTCGTCGTTCTTCCTCGTGAAGCCGATCGACATGTCGAAGAGCAGCCGCCTGCTGTGGCACGGCGTGCCGAACCGCGGCGGCCGGCTCACGATTCCGGAAGCCGAGCGGATGCTGGGCGACATCGGCCTGAGCAGTGGGTGGCAGGGTGACAACTCCGGGCGCACCGCGCCGGCTGACAACAACGACTGGGTGACGGTGCCCGTGGCGAAGAATGCCGACGGCTCCCCGATTACCGGACTCGTGATCGGCCGGATCGTCAACGCCAACGGCCCCGCGTCGCGACCCATGCTGGTCAACGCCAATCCGGTTCCGTACAAGCCCGTCAGCCTCGACCCGTCGACGTCGACACTCGTGACGAGGACCGGCGAGACGATCGACGGCAAGGTCATGGGCGAGCGTGCGGTTCCCGCGGGCGACTGGGCGTGGGCCAGCTGCACCGCCGAGAATCCATTCCCGGGCAAGCCCGACCCGACGCAGATCTGCGTCAAGGGCGGATTCGATCCCAAGCTGCTGTATCAGGTGACGTTCACGGCGCAGGACCCGTATGTCCTTGGCGTCGGCTACGCCGCGTTCCGTGACGTCGCGTCGTTCTTCAAGCATGCGAAGGCGGATGCCGAGGGCACGCCGAATCCGGTGGCCGGCAACGTCCAGTGGGCGGTGTCGCGCGGGCAGTCGCAGGCCGGGAACTTCATCCGCGGCTTCCTGCACCTCGGATTCAACCAGGACGAGGCGAACCGCATCGTGCATGACGGCGCATGGCCGATCATCGCCGGCCGCCGCCTCTCGCTGAACACGCGCTTCGCGATGCCGGACGGCGCGCTGAAGCTGTACGAGGCGGGCAGTGAAGGGCCGCAGTGGTGGACGAAGGAAGCCGATACCGTGCGCGGACTGCCGGCAGCGGGCATTCTGGACCGCTGCACCGCGACGAAAACGTGTCCGAAAATTCTCGAGCATTTCGGCGCGGCGGAGATGTGGGCGCTGACACTCAGCCCGTCCTTCATCGGGACGGCTGCGAACCGCGATCTGCCGGTCCCGGCGAACGTGCGCCGCTATTACATCGGCAGCACGCCGCATGGCGGCGGCGACGGTGGCTTCAGCGTCACTCCCGGCGATGCGCCGAACTGTCCGGGTCCGAACTTCGGCCGCGGCATGTTCCCCGCGAATCCGGTTCCGCACGACGAGACCATCAACGCCCTGCGCGTCCACTTCCGCAACTGGGTCATGAAGAACGGCGAGATGCCGGCGAGCGTCTATCCGTCGCTCGGGAACAAGATGCTGGTTGACCCGACGAAGGAAGCGACCGGCTTCCCGACGATTCCGGGTGTGCCCGCGAACGCGCCGACCGGCATGGTGAACCCGATGCTCGACTACGACTGGGGCACCAACTTCAATTACATCGACGGCTCGGGCGTCCCCTCGCAGGTGCCGCCCCGTATCAAGAACGTGATCAGGATGAAGGTGCCGAGGGTGGATGCCGACGGCAACGAGCTCGGTGGCGTGCCGGTCGTCCTGCGCGAAGCCCCGCTCGGCACGTATCTCGGCTGGAACGTCGTCGCTGCCGGCTTCCACCAGGGGAAGATCTGCAACTACGCCGGCGGCATGGTGCCGTTTGCGCGCACCCGGGCGGAGCGGATGGCAAGTGGCGATCCGCGGCTCTCGCTGGAAGAGCGCTATAAGACGCACGAAGGCTACGTCGCCGCGGTGAAGGCGGCGGCCACGAAGGCGGTTGCCTCGAAGTTCCTGCTCCAGGAAGATGCCGACAGACTTGTCGCAGAAGCGGCGGCAAGCAACGTTCTTGCGGCTAACAATACGAGCAGGTAGCAGGGTAGCCTTGGGTCAGCCATGAACAAGCTGACGATTGGTTTTGGGGCGGCAGCGGTTTCCGTTGCCGCCTTTTTATTTACGCCGTCTTTTGCGCAGACTCCGCGCACGCACGACCTGCCCCTCACGCCCCAGAACGTCCAGCAGTGGGGGTACTACGACTCCGGAGTGAAACCCGTGCTGCGGATCGCATCCGGCGATGCGCTGCGCGTCGAGACGATGGTCGCCGGAGGGCTGGGACGGCTGCGCGCGGCGGGGATTCCGGAGTCAGAGATTCCGGACTCGCTGAAAGCCGTCGAAGGGGCGATCACGGAACGCGGCCCGGGCGTCCATCCGCTGACCGGGCCTGTCTGGGTCGAAGGCGCCGAACCGGGCGACGTGCTCGAAGTCCGCATCCAGAATTTCGAGTTTCTGCATCCGTACGGAGTGACCGGATTCATCCCGGGAAGCGGGACGCTCCCGGACGAATTCCCGTACTCCCGATTCAAGCTGATTCGATTCGATCTCGACCGCGGCGTGGCGAACTTCGCGCCCGGCATTGCGCTGCCGCTGCGGCCGTTCTTCGGCTCGATCGGGGTGGCGCCGAGCGCGCTGGTTCGGCGTGTCTCGAGCGGCCCGCCCGGACCGCATACCGGCAATCTCGATAACAAGGAGCTCGTGGCCGGATCGACGTTGTACGTGCCGGTACACGTGCCGGGCGCGCTGCTGTCCTTTGGCGATGCGCACGCGATGCAGGGGAATGGGGAAGTGACGCTGACGGGGCTCGAGACGTCGGTCCGCGGCACCGTGCAGGTGCTCCTGCGGAAGGACATGCGCATCACGTGGCCGCGCGCCGAGACGCCGACGCATTTCATCCTCATGGGACTGCATCCCGATCTCGACGAGGCGTCACAGATTGCGACGCGCGAGATGATTGAGTTTCTGGTGGCGACAAAAGGCCTGAGCCGTGACGATGCCTACATCCTGGCGTCGATTGGCATGGACCTGCATGTCACGCAGCTCGTGGATGGCACCAAGGGGATCCACGCGATGATCCCGAAATCGATTTTTACAAAATGAAAAAACTCTTGGCGCTGATCGTCCTGCTGCTCGTCACGGCCGCCAGCCATGCGCAGGTCCGCGATGTGCCGCGCTTCAAGGTAGACCCGTCCTGGCCGACGATCCCGAATAACTGGCAGTTCGGACAGGTCTCGAGCGTCTCGATCGACGCGCAGGACCACGTCTGGGTGCTGCAGCGGCCCGGCACGCTGGCGCCAGAGGAGAAGGGGCGCGCCGCACCGCCCGTGCTCGAGTTCGACGCCTCCGGCAAGTACATCCAGGGGTGGGGCGGCTCGGGGCAGGGCTACGAGTGGCCGACGACCGAGCATGGCATCTACGTCGATCCAAAAGGCTTCGTCTGGATTGGCGGGAACGGCGCCGGCGATCACCAGCTCCTGAAGTTCACTCGTGCCGGCAAGTTCGTGATGCAGATCGGCCGCGCGAAGCAGAGCAAGGGGAACGGCGACACGATGAACGTGAACATGCCGGCCGACGTCTTTCTGCACGCGCCGAGCAACGAGCTCTTCGTCGCCGATGGCTACGGCAACCGCCGCATCATCGTGTTCGACGCCGATTCAGGCGCCTTCAAGAGGATGTGGGGCGCGTTCGGCAACAAGGCGCTGGACGAGGGTCCGAATCCCGCCGTCGCAGACGGCTATCTGCGCGGCGCCGCGCAGTTCGTGCAGCCGCTCCACGCGGTGCGCGTATCGCGCGATGGACTCGTGTACGTGTCGGACCGCGGCGGCAAGCGCGTGCAGGTGTTCAATCTGGACGGCACGTATGTGACGCAGGTGTTCATCGGCCGCGAGTGCCGCGTGCCCGCGTGCGGGAACGGCACGACCGCCGCGAGCACGGCGTTCTCGGCCGATCCGGCGCAGCGCTTCCTCTACGTCGCGAATCGCAGCCAGGCGAAGATCATGGTGTTCGAGCGGAAGACGCTGGAGCTGCTCGACGAGTTCGGGCAGTGGGGGTCCGCGCCAGGCGAGTTCGGCACGATGCACCACATGAACGCTGACTCGAAGGGGAATCTCTACGTCACCGAAGTCACGCCCCTCCGCCCGGAAAACCGCCGCGTTCAGAAGTTCACGTTCGTCGGCCTGACGAACGCGACGCGGTGATCGCGAGGGACCTCGACGCCTGCCTCGCGCGCATCCGCGAGCGCGATCCCTCGATTCACGCGTGGGTGAAAGTCGACCCGCAGCCGGCGACGGAAGAGGGGCCGCTCCTGGGCGTGCCGTTCGGCGCCAAAGACATCATCGAGACCCGCGGCCTGCCGACCGAGTACGGATCGCCGGTCTATCGCGGGCGCATCGGCACCGGCGACGCAGCGATTATCACAATGCTGCGCGGCCTTGGCGCGGTCCTCGTCGGCAAGACCCACACGACGGCGTTCGCCTACCGGGATCCGGCGCCGACACGTAATCCGCACAACCTGCAGCACACGCCCGGCGGCAGCTCCAGCGGATCGGCCGCAGCGGTGGCGGCAGGCATGGTGCCGCTCGCCCTCGGCACGCAGACGCAGGGGTCCGTCCTCCGTCCCGCCTCCTTCTGCGGCATCGTCGGCTTCAAACCCACGTACGGCCTGTTGTCGATGGAAGGCATCCTCCAGTTCGCGTCCAGCCTCGACACCCTCGGCATCTTCACGCGCACCGTCGCCGACGCGGTGGAAGTGTGGGAGTCACTCCAGTCGTACGTAGGGCGGCTCCCGCGGCGAGACGTCCCGTCACGCGAGCCGCGGACCCGCCAAAATCCAGATTTCGATCTCGGCTATCCCGATCCGATGCCTGTCGTCGAACCGCCAATGGCGGCCGCCTTCGAGAACGCGCTGACCCGGCTGCGAGACGCCGGAGCGTCGCTTCATCCCATCGATCTCGGCGACATGCTCGACAGGTTGAACGATGCCTCGCGCGTGATCATGTCGTATGAAGCCGCGCGCTTTCACGAAGCCCGCTATCGCGAGCACGGCGACGCGCTTGGCGTCATCGCGAACCTCATTCGCGACGGCCTGGCGATGACGACGGCCGCGTACGACGAGGCGCGGCGCTGTGTGGATGCCTCCCGCGAGCTGATCGGCGAGGTCTACAAGCAGACGCCGGCGATTCTCGTCCCGGCCGCTGCGGGACCGGCGCCGGCAGGATTGTCATCGACGGGCGACCCGCGCATGAACGCACCCTGGACGGCGCTCGGGACGCCTGCCATCTCGATTCCGATGGGGACGCACCACGGCCTGCCGCTCGGCCTGCAGATCACCGCCGATCGCGGCGAAGATGGGCTGTTGCTGCAGACGGCGCTACGCCTGACTGACACGTTCGACAGTCAGCCATAGGTGGCGTATCGTAATCGCAGGACATCATGCACAACGAATTCACTGCGGTGTTCGAACACGACGGCGAGTGGTACGTTGCGTATTCGCCGGAGATTCCTGGCGCCAACGGCCAGGGACGAACCAAAGAGGAAGCGCGTACGAGCCTTGCTGATGCGATTGCGCTCATTCTTCAGGACAGACGCGAAGACGGCCTTCGGGGAGTTCCGCCGGATGCCGAACGTGAGACGGTAACCGTGAAGTGAAACGGAGCTCCCTGCTGCAGTATCTGCGCAGGCACGGATGCGCCCTGAAACGCGAAGGCGGCGCTCACTCGCTCTGGACTAACCCCCGGACGGGTGCCGTCGAAGCAATACCCCGCCATACCGAAATCCCCAACAACCTGGTTCGGAAGATCTGCCGAAACCTTGGCGTCCCCGAAATTGGAAGGGCGTAGCCCTGCGCTCCTCGCTTGAAACGGAGCTCCGCACCGCCATCGCGCGACTGCCCGGCAGCGAGGCGCAGCTCCGCATGTCGCCGAACCCGCGCATGCCGTGGGACCCCTCGCGCTTTCCGGATGGCGGCCGCGACGCCGCGGCGCTGCTCCTCCTGTATCCCCACGCCGGCGACTGGCATATTCCGCTGACGGTTCGCGGGTCCGACCTGCGCCACCACACCGGCCAGGTGTCGCTCCCGGGTGGGCGAGTGGACGCCGGCGAGTCGATTGAGGCGGCCGCACTGCGCGAAGCGGCCGAGGAGGTCGGCGTCGATCCGGCCGCAGTCCGCGTCGTCGGCCAGTTGACGCCGGTACGGATACCTATCAGCGGATTTCTGCTCCATCCTGTCATCGGTGTCACGGACGCGCGTCCGCAGTTCCGTCCAGACGAGTGGGAAGTGGCGCGTTTGATTGAATTGCCGCTCGAATCGCTCCGCGACACCTCGATCGTCCAGATCGCGCATCGGACAAGAGAAGTTGACGGCCGCGTCGAGGAGATGGAAGTCCCGTGCTTCTGCATCGACGGCGAACAGGTCTGGGGCGCGACCGCAATGGTGCTAGCGGAGTTCCTGGCGTTACTCGAGTCGATTCAGGACCGACCGTGACGCCCTGCTGGCCGCGGCTCGCCGGCGCTGCGCCGGTTATGCAGCGACAGCCGAAGTGCCATTTCCTGCTATGCAGATCCGCATATTCCGGTCCGCTTCGTTCCTGCGATTCGGCGCCAGGGCACGCTTCCTGAGCGAGTTCCGAGGTATTGGAAGGTCTCCGCCCTCGGCGCTACACTGCGGCCACCGCAGGCGTATTGGAATATCCAGATCCGCCTACTATTCGTTAGGCGAGCGGACGCCAACATGGATACCGAGTGCAAGCGGGATATGAATCGAGGGTTGAGCACAGACATCGACGTCACATTTGACGTCAGGCGGGATACCTCCAAGGGAAGGGATCCCGATACCCACAGCAAGACTCTCCGCCGGTATCACAGGATCCTCTGGAGTAAGCCGTTGCCCAGCGGCTTGGTCTTTGTTCTCGACGACCTGACACCTGGGTGCTATCTCCACCACAAGTCGGTCGCGGGAGAGTTCTTCTTGTCGAGCGACTCAGTGATTCCCACCTACAACTACCGACCAGACATCCTGAGCTTAACTTCTGCCGACGCACTCGAGGCCTTTGATGCTATCAGCTACACCATTGGCGGAATGATGGTGTTTCCGGGATTCCAAATCGATCGCAAGTGGACGATCAATCAGGCACGGGGCTGCGAGGGACTTATCGCAGATCGTTTTGACCTGACGCTCGAATGCATACGCCGTCACTACTCCGGTGGCAACAGTCCCCTCGCTGACGTGCTGGCTAGGTACTCCGACTTCTTTGGCCTGTTTCGGGACTTCCGGGGCTACGTGGAGTTCTTTCTGCTTCAAGACCTAGTTGGTCCGGATAGCTCCGCCGTCAAGATTGCAGCGCCATTCAGCGACTTTAGCCGTTCCCCGGTTCCGTCCACCGCGGATGAGTACCGAGAGTACCGTGAGGCCACGACCGCGTTCCTCGAGGCTCGCAATCAACGGATTCTGCGGTCCCGCCAATGCGTCGCCTAACATTCGCTTGCAGCCTACGCCCGCCGATCGCATCATCGGCCGGCGCGGCTGAAGCGCCACGCTAAGCGCACACGAACGACAGAACGGATGCGAGTAATAGCCAGCGCGGCAAAGTCATATCGCCCATGAACCACGAACACACTTTCCGGGCGGTACTGATTGTTGTCTTTCTCTTGATCCTTCCAATCGGCATTTACCACAGGCTCAGGTCACAAGCGACGCGCGAGAAACTCGATCGATCGCAGGAGGGCCTGTTCATTCTGGCGACGCTACGGCCTGTGGGCATGGCTTTCTGGCTGGGGCTGATAGCCTGGATGGTCGATCCTGGCTGGCTGGCCTGGTCTTCAGTGTCCCTGCCAGCATGGCTGAGGTGGACAGGAGTCGGCATGATCGCGATGGCCTGCGGGCTGCTGGTATGGACGTTCCTCTGCCTCGGGAAGAACCTGACGGATACGGTGGTCACACGGCAACAGCACGCGCTGGTCATACATGGCCCCTATCGGTGGGTCCGGCATCCGCTCTACGACTCCGCTGCGCTGCTCATGATGGCGGTTTCTGTGATTGCGGCGAATTGGTTCCTCCTGCTGACCGGCGGACTAGCCTTTGCTCTCCTCGTCGTCCGAACGCACACCGAAGAAGAGAAGCTGTTGGCTCGCTTTGGCGAGGCCTATCGGGCGTACATGCAGCGGACCGGGCGCTTTTTGCCGCGAACGAGAGCGACGTCGATTGCTCGACTATGAAACTGTTCCTGCTGTTCTTGCTGTACGCGATGGCGCTTTCAGTCGGACTTCGACGTCGGGGACTTCCGTCGATTGCGGGCAGCGTGGCTCCGACGCCGGCAGAACGGCCCACCCGAGTGTTGATCGTGGGAGCGACCGGCGGAACGGGTCGTCAGCTCGTCGAGCAGGCCCTTGCACGTGGCCACGTGGTGACGGCGCTGGCCCGTGATCCGTCGGCGCTTCACGTCGAACATCCGCGACTCACTGTCCTGCGGGGCAATGTGCTCGACTACCCGTCGGTTGAAGCGGCGGTGCGCGGTCAGGATGCGGTGGTCTCTGCGCTCGGGCACAAGCAGTTCTTTCGTCCAACTCGTACGCTGTCGGAGGGAACACGGAACGTGCTGCGCGCCATGGAAACTCATGGCGTCCGGCGCTTCGTCTGCGAGACCAGCCTCGGCATCGGGGCCAGTGCCGGACGGATGGGTCTCTATTACACCTTCTTCGTGATCCCCGTCATTCTGCCGTTCTACTTCTGGGATAAGACGCGGCAGGAACGACTGATCGCGGCGAGCAATGTTGACTGGGTCGTGGTGAGGCCAGGCGCCCTGACAGATGGCGCGAAACGTGGCGGCTATCGCCACGGCCACATCGTTGGAAGCCTTCTGTGGACGGTGCGGATCTCTCGAGCCGACGTCGCCGATTTCATGTTGAACCAGATGTCGGACAATGCGTATCTCAGAACTGCGTCCGGCGTCTGCTGGTAGCGTGGGGGTGAGAGCTATCCGAAGACGTAGATGCGGCCGTCCTGGCCGCCGATGACGAGGCGGCCTCCGGCAATCGCGGGTGAGGCCGTGAGGCCGGCGCCGACTTCGAACTCCCACACCTTCTTCCCGGACGCAGCGTCGAGCGCGTAGAGACGTCCGTCGCTCGAGCCGAAATAGACCTTCCCGGCGGCGACCACAGGTGACGAGTCGACGCGGGCGCGCGTGGCGAAGGTCCACGCGCGCGTGCCTTTCGCGGTATCGATGGCGTGAAGCAATTTGTCGCGGCCGCCCACGAACATGCGGCCGCCGGCCAGCGCCCCGGACGAGTAGAAGGGGAAGTCGGTGTCGGGATCGTCGTAGCGCCAGACGACCTTGCGCGATGCCAGATCCAGGGCGAGCACTTCGTTGTTGAACGTGCCGAAGTAGGCGCGGCCGCCGTCGAGCACTGGTGACGCACCGGTGTAGGCGCCCGAGACGATCTGGTACATCTCGCGGCCGTCGGTCACGCGGATCGCGCGAAAGATCGTGTCGCAGCCGGCGATGAACGCCAGCCCGTCGCGCACGGCCGGTGTCGCGTGGACCTGGCCCTTCGTCGCTACCTTCCAGCGCAGCGCACCGGTGGCCGCATCCAGGGCGTAGAGCTGCGTGTCATACGACCCGATCAGCACGACGTTGCCGACGATCACCGGCGACGACTTGATCTCCGCGCCGGTCTTGAACGTCCACCGCTTCGAGCCGTCACGCAGGTTGACCGCGTGGAACAGTCCAGCGAGATCGCCGACATACACCGTTTCCGTTCCAACGGCAGGGGAGGACTCACCAATCAGATTGCCGGTCGTGTACTTCCAGCGCAGCTTGCCCGACGCGAGGTCGAGCGCCAGAAGATCGCCCGTGCCGGCGCCGACATAGACGACACCGTCAACGATGGCGGCGGAGGAGTCGATCGGATCGCCGGCGTCGTAGCTCCACAGAAGCTTTGGCGAGGCGCTGAGGGTAGCGGAGGATGCGCCGGTCAGCGCCGGTGACCCCCGGAACTGCCGCCATTCACCCGCAGGTGCCTGCGCAGCGAGTCGAAGCGCCGCGGCCAGCAGAACCAGAACGAAGAACGTCTTACCGATCCCCGATCCCTGATCCCTGATCCCCATTACTGATTCGCAATCGCGAACAGCTGGCTCCGGTTATTCAGGTAGATCGTGCCGTTCGCGGGGACGATCGTCCCGTAGACGGCGCTGCCCATGTTCAGCTCCGCCAGCACCTTCTTCTCTTTGCTGTGCGCCAGGATGATCACGTCGCCGTCCTCGTCCGCCAGATAGACCTTGCCGTCGACCACGAACGGCGAGCCCCAGACGGCGGCCAGGACGTCATGCGTCCAGTGCAGCTGCCCGGTCTTCGCGTCGAGGCAGTGGAGGTAGCCGCTGAAGTCGGCGATATAGAGCAGGCCGTCGGCAATCGCCGCCGTGGAAATCGAGCGGCGGATCTTCTCGAAGTGGAAAATCGCCCCGCTTTGCGTGATGTCGCCCCGCTTGGTGGCATCGATGGCGTAGAAGTGGCCGGTCCCTTCCCCATGCTCCGGATCCTGCCCGTTGGCAATGTAGACGCGGTTGTCATAGATGACCGGCGTCGAGATGACCTCGTTGCGCGTCCGCGGCCACACCGACTCCTTGGGATTGGTGTCGAACTCCCACAGTTTCTTGCCGCTCTCCGCCTCATAGCCCCGCACCCAGCCGTCACCCTGCGCCGACACGACCTGCAGGACGCCGCCGATGGTCCCCACCGAAGGCGTCGACCACTGGCCGTGCAGGATCCGGTCCTCGACAGAGTTGTCTTCCCACCGGAGCTCGCCGGTGTTCTTGTTGAGCGCGATGATTGCCGGCGCGCGCGGCGACGGAATATTCACGTGGCTCTCGTCCTGCCCATTCGACGTAGACACGTACAGCAGGTCTCCCCAGATCACCGGTGACGAGTTCGACAGGTTGTGCGGATAGGAGCCGACCTGCTCCATCATGTCGAACGTCCAGATGACATCGGCGTCGAACTGGCCGGTCAGCTTCTCATCCTTGAACGCCCCGTCGTTTTCGTTGTCGCGGAATCCCTGGATGTCGAGACAGTGCACGACGCCGCGGTTGCTGACGTAGTAGAGCCGCTCGCCTTCGACGAGGGGAGACGACGCGACGCCCTGGAACGGCCAGTCGTTGGCGCGGCCCGACTCGAGCTTCGGATGCGCCTGCTGCCACAGGAACATGCCGTCGGATTCCCTGAACGCCATGAGCACGCCGCGATCGCCGGGCTGCTTCGGGTCGCGCAGCAGCTCGTTGTTCGTCCCGACGAATACCATCCCGCCCGCGACAACCGGATTGCCGTAGCTCTGTGACCCGAGGTCGGCCACCCACTTGATGTTCTTCTTCGTCTTGACGTCCCACTCCGTCGGAGCGCCCTTCATGTTCGACACCATGTTGCGATCGGGCGTGCCGCCCCACATGGGCCAGTTGGGAGTGCCGGGGTCAGACGCGCTGATCGGCGACGCGCCGGCGACGAGTAACGCGATGAGGACGGCTTTTTTCATGACTACTGGTTCTTGGTCAGGACGAAGTTGTCGTAGTAGGCGCCGAACTGCGCGTTGATGAACATGCCCGGGGCTCCCTGGCGGTTGCCGCTCGGGTCGGTCATGTCGATCGTCCAGGCGGCCGGTTCCGCGTCGCCGGCGGGCCACGCTTTGCCGCGCGCGCGCACCTGCCCGTTTGGCAGGTTATCGACCCGCAGCTTCAGCCGATACCAGGTGTCCGGCTTCCACGCGAACGGCACCGTAATGGTCCGGGCTGTTTCGGGTTCCCACGGTTCGAGTTTCAGTTTCTGCGAATTGCCGTACAGCACCAGCGAGTACCGCTGCGCGGTGATGCCCACATCGCCCAGCTGCCGGCGTCGTGTGGCGGTCCGGACATCGGATTCGAAGGTGTAGTCCGACCAGGTGACGGGACCAATGAACGCGCGGCCGCGCATGAAGATCGTATCGACCGGCGCCTTCTGCAGCACCTTCTGCCCGTCGAGCGTGCCGACTGAAAACGCCAGCGCCTGCGCGTTCACCCAGCCCGCGGGGATCGCCTTGTCCGCGTATCCCTCGAACGTTTCCTTCCACGGGAGCGGATGGACGACGCGGGCGCGCGCCTGGCCGGTGAGCGTCCCGACGGTCGCTTTAATGAACCCCGCCTGCTCGACAGGTTCGTTGGCCACCGTCAATGCGCCATTCGCGAGCGTGCCCTTGAGTCCCTCGAGCGTCCACGTGGCGCTGCTGTCCTCACGAAGAAAGCGGCCCTTGTCGTCAAAGAGCCGGGCGCGCAGCTTCACGGTCTGACCCGGTTCGAGCACGAGCTCCGTCGGCATCACCTGGAGATGCGCGGGCGCTCCCGCCTGGCCTGTGTCGGCCGGCGTATCGACAGCGAACCCGCTCACCGCCCGGGGTTGTCGAGGACCGATCGCGTAAATCGCGTCGCTCGACACGAAGAAAATGCGTCCGCGTGAGACCGCTGCGCCTGCCAGAATCTGTTCAGGCGTGCCTTCGGATCCGCAGCAGCTCGTCACGCTGTTGGGCAGCTCCACTTCCGACAGCATTTCGCCGCGCTCGGCATGCGGCCGCACGATGTGGAACGTGCCGTTGTCGGTCCCGACGTAAATCTTGCCGTCCGCGAACACCGGCGGCGCCTTCTGTGCCGTCCCGAGGGGAAGCTCCCAGAGTTCCTTGCCGGTTGCAGCATCGAAGGCTTTCAGCTTCGAGCTGTTGTCGATCTGGTACAGCCGCGCTCCATCGAGCACCGGCGGGGAGTACGTGAATTCGATGCCCTTCACCGCCCACTTCGTGGTCTTGATGTCGCCGGTCTGCGAACCGTCGATGGCTGCGAGGATGCCGAGTTCGTTGCCTTCGAGGTTTTCGTCGCCGTGCGAGACGAACACCTCGTTGCCGCGCACCACCACGCCGGTGTTGATGGCGCGCTTGGCGGCGGGGAAGCTCCACACCTTCTCGCCGGTCTGCGGCTTGATGGCGTGGATGCCGCCGTCGCCCAGTCCGGCAATCAGCAGCCGCATGCCGTTGATGTTCGCAATGATCGGCGACGCGTAGGCAGTGTCATACGGCCGGCCGCCGGGATTGGCCACGTACGCGACGTCGCCGGTGCGCTTGTCGAGCGCGATGAACCGGTGTGCCCGTGCCGCCGACGTCCCCCAGTTCGACACCGCGGCGCTCACGATCACCAGATCCCCATCGACGACCGGCGACATCGTCCGGCCGCCGTGTGTGGTGAAGGCGGCGAACTCCTCGCCGAAAGAGCGTGACCAGAGGAGCTTTCCGTCGCGGCTCAGCGCGATCACTTCGGCGCCGCCGCTCAACGCGTAGATGTTGCCGGTCTGGGGATCGGCGGCGGGAGACGCCCAGCCGATACGGTGCGAGGGCACGTCGCTCTGATACAGGTTGAACTTATATTCCCAGACGACCTTGCCGCTGTCGGTGTCGAGCGCCATGACGCGCTCCTGAAGATTGACGCCGCGGCCGGACGGGTTCTGCACGTAGAGGCGGTTGCCCATGACGATCGGCGCCGAGCGGCCGCCGTAGGGCGCGCGCCACAGGAAGTTCTCGCCGTTGAGCGCCCACTTCTCGATGAGGCCCGTCTCGCGCGACACACCGTCGCGACTCGGGCCGCGCATCTCGGGCCAGTCGCCGACGGCGACCCGCGCGGGCCCCTGCGCCTGCAGCGAGAGCGTCAGCGCGCACACCGCTGTCGCCGCGGCGCAACTCTTCTTCAGCATGCGACAAATATACCTGCATAATTGGCCTCATGCTTCGTGTCCTCTTCGTCGTGTTGTTCTGTATTTACGCGCCTGTATCCGAGCTCAGCGCGCAGGGTCAGGTGTCGCCCATCGTCCTCCCGACGGTCGTCGTGACGGCTCAGAAAGAGCCGGCCGATGCGCAGACGCTGCCGGTGAGTGTGACCGCGGTCACACGCGACACGTTGGCGAACGCCGGCATCACCGTACTGCGCGAAGCCGCCATCTATGCCCCGAACGTGTACTTTTCGGATTTCACTGCGCGCAAGCTGAGTAACGCGCGCTTTCGAGGGATTGGATCCAGCCCGTCGAACCCGGCCATCACCACCTACGTTGACGGCGTCCCGCAGTTGCACGCGAATACGTCGAGCATGGATCTGCTCGACGTCGAGCGCGTGGAGTTTGTCCGCGGACCGCAGAGCGCGCTCTATGGGCGCAATACCCTCGCGGGCGTCGTCCATGTCGTGAGCACCCTGCCGTCGCTCACCGACTGGACGCGGACGGTCGTCGTGCCTGTCGCCAACTTCGATTCACGCGATCTCCGAGCCAGCTTCTCAGGACCGCTGGCGGTTGGACGGATCGGCGTCAGCGGCACGCTGGCCTACGCGCAGCGCGACGGCTTTACCCGGAACACCGTCACCGGCCGCGACGTGGACGAGCGGGCGGCGTTCCTCGGCAAGGGGCAGGTCCTCTGGGCCCCATCAGCCATCTGGGACACGCGGCTCGTCGTCAGCGGAGAGCACGCGCGCGATGGCGACTACGCCCTCAACGACCTCCGCGCGCTGCGCGCGAGCCCGTTCGAGGTGTCGCGCAACTTCGAGGGGCACACCGATCGCACGGTGCTGGCGACGACGCTCCTCGCGAGACGTGTTGGCGAGGCGTTCAACCTGTCGTCCACGACAGGCGTGGTGCGCTGGAAGACTTTGGACGAAACGGATCTGGATTACACACGGCGGCCGCTGCTCACGCGCAGCAACGCGGAGGAGAGCGTCCAGTTCACGCAGGAAGTGCGGATTGCGTCGACCGAGGTCTCACGCGTGCAGATCTCCGAGCACGCGACGCTGCGCTGGCAGGCGGGGGCGCTGGTATTTACGCAGAATTACGACCAGGAGGCGGTCAATACCCTCGGACCGTTCGTCCTGTCCCCGCTGTTGCCGTTCAGCGTCGCGCAGCACGCGCCGGCCGTCCTTGACGATCTCGGGCTCGGCATCTACGGCCAGGCGACGACCACCTTCGACGACATCATCGACATCGTCGTCGGCGCGAGGCTCGATCACGAGCGCAAGTCGGCGTCGCTGAGTTCATTCTTCACGCCGCCCATCGCGCCTCCGCAGGAGCTTGACGCCGAGGAATCGTTCTCGAACGTGTCTCCCCAGATCGCCATCGCCTACCGGCTCCAGCCGGACCGGATGGTGTACGGCGCAATCGCCCGCGGGTTCAAGGCCGGCGGATTCAACGCCGCGTCGCCACCGGGTTTTCAGGCGTACGGGGAAGAGCAGACGTGGAACCTCGAGGGGGGCGTGAAGACCGCCTGGCTCGAAGGCCGCGTCACGGCAAATGCCGCGCTCTTCCGGATTGACTGGGACGACCTGCAGCTCAATCTGTCGAACCCGCTCGTTCTCGCGCAGTTCTATATCGCCAACGTGGGCGGTGCGGTCAGCAATGGCGCGGAGCTCGAGGTCAACGCCCGGGTTCGTGACGGGATCGATCTGTTCAGTGCCCTCGGCTTCACCAGCGCAGAGTTCGAGCAGGGGAGCGTCTCGAGCGGCGTGAGCGTCGGCGGCAACGAGATCCCGAACACGCCCGACTACACGGCGACGTTCGGCGCGCAGTTATCGCGCGCGCTTCGGGCCGATCGAACGGTCTACGGCCGGGCGGAGATGACCCGCTATGGCGCGTTCCAGTACGACGATCTGAATCGGGCAGGGCAGGAGGCGTACTCGCTGGCGAATCTTCGCGCCGGCATCCGCGCCGGATCGCTGTTCGGCGAAGCGTGGGTGAGGAACGCATTCGATACGCGCTATATTCCGGTCGCGCTGCCGTTCGATCCGCAGCTGGCACCCTCGGGATTTCTCGGCGAGATGGGCGCGCCCCGGACGTTCGGCATCAGCGCAGGAGTCACGTTTTGATGCGCAAAGTCCTTCTGCTGGCCTCGATTCTCTGCCTCGGCGTCGCCGCTCCGCACGCCCAGGTGACGACCGACTGGCCGCAGTGGCGGGGTCCATCCCGTTCTGCTATTTCGCCTGAGACCGGTCTGCTCGCCACGTGGCCGGCTGCGGGCCCATCCCGTGTCTGGGCGGCGTCAAACCTCGGGGGCGGCTTCGGCTCGATCGCGGTCAGCCGTGATCGCATCTACGTGCAGGGGATGCGCGCGAACCAGAGCATCGTCTCGGCTCTGAACCGCGCCGATGGAAAGCTTGTGTGGGGCAAGCCGGTCGGGCGGTCGGTCGACAACTACCAGGGCCCGGGGCCGCGGGGCACACCAACGGTCGACGGCGACCGTCTGTACGTGCTGACGGAGAACGGCGATCTGGCTTCGCTCACCCAGCAGGACGGCACCATTGTCTGGCAGCGGAACATCCTGCGCGATTTCGGCGGGCGCAACATCGGATGGCTGATCAGCGAGTCGCCGCTGATTGACGGCAACAACGTGATCGTCTCGCCGGGCGGGCGTGCCGCGGGGATGGTCGCGCTGGACAAGATGACGGGAAAGACCGTCTGGGTCAGCAAGGAGCTGAGCGACGAGGCGAGCTACTCGTCGCCCATCATCGCGGATGTGCAGGGCGTGCGCACCATCATGTCGCTCACGTCTGGAGCGGGCATCGGTGTTCGTGCGTCGGACGGAAAGGTGATGTGGCGTCATCCGTCGGTTGCGAACGGCACGGCCAACATTGCGACGCCGGTGTTCTCGGAGAATCGCGTCTTCTATACCTCGGACTACGGCACGGGCGGCGCGCTGCTGGCGCTGCGCGCGGAGAAAGGCGAAGTCCGGGCGCAGGAGGTGTACTTCACGCGCGACATGCAGAACCACCACGGCGGCGTCATCGTCGTGAACGGCTATCTCTATGGGTTCAACAACTCGATCCTGACCTGCATGGAGTTTGCGACCGGCAAAGTGATGTGGCGCCATCGCAGCGTCGGCAAGGGCTCGCTGGCGTACGCCGACGGCCATCTGTACCTGCTCAGCGAAAACAACGTGGTGGGACTGGCGGAAGCGACGCCCGCCGCGTATCGCGAAAAAGGGCGCTTCACGATTCCTGATCAGGGGTGGCCGTCGTGGGCCCATCCGGTCATCACCGGCGGCCGGTTGTACGTCCGCGATCAGGGTATTCTTACCGCCTACAACATCAAGGCTAACTAACTATGCGCACAACAGCGATCGCAGCCATTCTTGTCGTTTGCGCCGCCACGTCCGGTCTGGCGCAGTCCACCGATGTCACGCAGTGGCGCGGCGCCAATCGCGACGGCGTGGTCACCGGATTCACCGCCCCCGCCACGTGGCCCGAGCAGCTGACGCAGCGGTGGAAGGTCGAGGTCGGCTCCGGCTACGCGACGCCGCTGGTCGTCGGCAACCGTGTCTACGTCTTTGCGCGCCAGGCAGACGACGAAGTGATGCTCGCGCTTGATGCGGCGACGGGCAAGCAGATCTGGCGCACGGGGTATGCCGCTCCGTTCGAGATGAACAGCGCGGCCAAGCCACACGGTCCCGGCCCGAAGTCCACGCCGGCGTTTTCAAACGGCCGGCTCTATTCCATCGGCATGACCGGGACAGTGACGGCGTTTGACGCGGCGTCCGGCAAGCAGCTCTGGCAGAAGCCAGGCACGATGCCCGTGCCGATGTATACGTCGCACGCGTTTTCGCCGATCGTCGAGGGCGGCACGGTGATCTTTCATGTCGGCGGCCACGACAAGGGCGCGCTGACGGCCTACGACGTCAACACGGGCGCAGTGCGCTGGACGTGGGCCGGCGACGGTCCCGGGTACGGCTCGCCGATCGTCGGTGCCTTCGGTGGCGTCCGGCAGCTCGTGACGATTACTCAGGGCAAGCTGGTTGGCGTGGACGCCGCGACGGGCGCCGCGCTGTGGGAGCGTCCGCTCGTCAGCCCGAATTTCACGAACTCGATCACCCCGGTCAAATTCGGCGACTCCGTCATCGTCTGGGGACACGGCGGGCCCATGACCGCGGTGACGATCGCGCGTCGCGACAACAAGTGGGTGGCCGAGACCGCATGGGAGAACGCCGACCTGCCCGGCCGCATGAGCAACTCGGTACTCGACGGCGACGTGATGTTCGGGCTCACCAGCCGCAACATGGGCCAGTACTACGGCGTGGACGCCAAGAGCGGGAAGACGCTCTGGTCCTCCGATCCGCGCCAGGCAGGCAACGTCGCAATGCAGCGCGCGGGCAATACGATCTTCGCCCTCGAGAACGATGGGGAGCTCGTCATCTTCAGGACGAGCCGTGCCGGATTCGACGTGGTGAAGCGCTACAAGGTGGCGGACACAGACACGTGGACGCAGCCCGCGCTTTCCGGCAACCGTATTTTCGTGAAGGATCTGTCGAGCCTGACGCTCTGGACGCTGAACTGAGAAGGCGTCGTTCACCCTTCTCAGTTCTCCATTCTCGGTTCGTGTTCAAGTTCGCCTGCCTGGACAGCGGACGCGGCAGACGACCTTGAGCGAATCTCCGAACACATCCCCTTCGGTTCATCGCCCGTAGCATCCCCGTCTCCGCGAGAGTGCGGGAAGGAAATTCGTCGACTCCCTAGCCTACAATCCGGCGCATTGAGTTATGGGACGAGGTCGTCCGCGTCATTCAGCCGCCGGCTGAGCGTCAGCCTGGATGCCGTCAAATATCACGTGTCAAACGTGCTCGGAAAACTCGGACTCGATTCACGGGCGGAGCTCAAGCACTGGCACGGTGCCCCTATTAGATAGACTGAGAGGAGACATGTGATGCCTGGAACCGCAACGCTGGGGCCGATCGGACAGATCTCGCGCCAGGTCCGCGACATCGACGCCGCCGTCAAGTGGTACCGCGACGTCCTCGGCCTGCCCCATCTCTTTACCTTCGGCAATCTGGCCTTTTTCGATTGTCATGGCACCCGGCTGTTTCTCTCGGCTGGCGTGAAGGAGGTCGGCGAACCGGGCGACTCGGTCCTGTACTTCCGAACCGAGGACATCGAGGCGACGTGTCGCCAGCTGGCGGACCGGGCTGTCACGTTCCGGGGCGCGCCGCACATGATTCACCGTCACGCATCGGGCGTCGAGGAGTGGATGGCGTTTTTCGAAGACCCCGACGGCAAGGTGCTCGCCCTCATGAGTGAGGTGAAGCCGAAGTGAGGCTTCAGCCGAGGATCTGTTTCGCGATCGTCTGCAGCTGCAGGTTGGACGTCCCCTCGTAGATCTGTCCAATCTTCGCGTCGCGGTACAGTTTTTCGACCGGGTAGTCCTTGACGAACCCGTACCCGCCGAACAGGTTGACGGCGAGCGACGTCACGCGCTCGGCCACCTCCGATGAGAACAGCTTGCACATCGCCGCTTCCTTGAGGAACGGCACGCGCGCATCGCGGAGCCGCGCCGCGTTGTAGACCATCAGCCGCGCGGCCTCGAGGTCGGTCGCCGCGCGCGCCAGCTGAAACTGCACCCCCTGGAACTCCGAGATGGCCTTGCCGAACTGCTTGCGCTCGCGCGTGTAGTGCACCGCGTGATCGAAGGCGCCCTGGGCCAGCCCGATCATCTGCGCGCCAATCCCGATGCGTCCCTCGTTCAGCGTTTCGATCGCCACCTTGTAGCCCTTGCCGACTTCGCCGAGGACATTGGCGCGAGGGACACGGCACTCCTCGAGCAGTAGCTCGCACGTGCTGCTCGCGCGAATCCCGAGCTTGTCTTCCTTCTTGCCGACAGAGAATCCCTCGAAGCCACGCTCCACGACGAACGCCGTGATACCGCGATAGCCCGCGTCGGGATTGATGGTGGCGAACACGATGAAGATGTCCGCCTCGTTCGCGTTGGTGATCCAGAGCTTGCGGCCGGTGAGGATGAACTCCTCGCCGCTTTCGGTTGCGCGTGTGGCGAGCCCGAACGCATCGCTCCCCGATCCGGCTTCGGACAGGGCATATGCGCCGACGGTGCCGGACGCGAGCGGAGGCAAGTACCCGCGCTTGAGTTCCTCCGATCCCCACCGCAGCAGGGCATTCACGACGAGCGTATTCTGGACGTCGACGAGCACACCGACCGAGGGGTCGACGCGGGAGAGCGCTTCGACGGCGAGCACGGCGTGAAAGAACTGGGCCCCTGACCCGCCCCGCGCTTTGGGTATCTCAATGCCCATCACCCCGAGCTCGAAGAGCCGGTCGATCAGTTGGCGCGGTATCGAGGCCTGCTCGTCCATCTCGCGGACGAGCGGCCGAATCTCGCGGTCCGCGAACTCGTACACGCTGTCGCGAAAGAGTGCTTCGTCCTCGTGAAGGGTGGTCAATCCGGAGGCCGCCTCGACGTGTGGCAAGGTGCTATTATCGCGGAAAGGCTGATCTTGCGCATGAACTGCACGCGGATCGCGCTCGCCCTTGCCGTCACTCTCGGCCTCTGTCAGGCCGGCTCGAGCGCGCAGGAGCCCCAGCAGACGCCGCCGCAGACGCCGCAGCAGACGGCGCCGCCTGAGGGTCAGCAGCCCGTGTTTCGCGCGGGCATCAACTTCGTCCGCGTGGACGTGATCGTGAGCGATGGCAAGGGCCAGCCGATCACCGACCTCACCGAAGCCGACTTCGAAGTCCTCGAGGACGGCAAGGCCCAGAAGATCGAACAGTTCCGCCTCGTGCGCGTCGACGGCAATCCGCGTCCAGGCGATCCGGTGCCGCGGCAGCTGCGCAACCGCATCGACGAAGAGCTCGAACTCGGCAGAGACGACGTGCGGGTGTTCGTGCTGTTTTTCGACGACTACCACGTGCGGCTCGGCAACTCGCTCTCTGTCAAGGCGCCGCTCATCCAGTTCGTTCAAACGCAGCTTCGTCCCAACGACATCGTCGGCATCATGTATCCGCTGACGCCGCTCGACGGCATCTCGTTCACGCGGAACACGGCGTCGATCATCAGCGCGATCGAACGGTTCGAGGGGCGGAAGTTCGACTATCGGCCGCGGAATCAGCTCGAGGAACAATACGCGCGCGCGCCATCAGAGATCGTGGAGCAGATCCGCAACCAGGTCGTGATGACGGCGCTGCGCGGCCTGTCGACGCGGCTCGGCGGGCTTCGCGAGGGGCGCAAGGCGATCATCTATGTCAGCGAGGGCCTGACGGTGCTGCTGCCCCCGCAGATGCGCAACATGGACGCCTCGAGGGGACGGCTGGGAAATCCGGGCGGCGGCATTGCTCCGGTGAGTCCGATGGCGGGGGAGAACAACCCCCGCGAGCAGACGGCCGCGGTCTTCGCTGAAGCGGACCTCTATTCCCAGCTGCGCGACGTGTTCACGACCGCGAATCGAAACAATGCCGCGATCTACACGCTCGACCCGCGAGGGTTGACGCCGTTCGAGTACGGGATCGATGAAGGCGTCGGGCCGCGGCAGGACGCCAGCGCGCTGCGGCTGACGCAGGACACGCTCCGGTCACTCGCTGAGGAAACCGACGGTCGCGCAATCGTCAACCAGAATGATCTCGGGCCGGGGCTCGCGCAGATCGTCCGCGACTCCAGCTTTTATTACCTCATGGGCTACAACTCCACGCAGGCGCCGCAGGACGGAAAGTTCCATCCGATCCAGGTGCGCGTGCGCCGCCGCGGCGCCGATGTTCGCGCGCGCAAGGGCTACTGGGCGCTGACGCCCGACGACGTCCGGAAAGCCGACATCGTCACGCCGGAAACCCCGAAGCCGATTCAGCAGGCGCTCGCGTCGATCTCGACGTCCGTGCAGGCCGGCAAGTACGTGCGCACGTGGCTCGGCACGTCGAAGGGTGAGGCGGGGAAGACGCGCGTCACGCTGATCTGGGAACCGATCCCGGCATCGGCGGCAGGCGCATTGCGCAATCAGCCGCAGCCCGGGCGCGTGTCGGTGATTGCGGCCGGTGTGAACGGCGACCTGGTGTTCCGTGGGCGTGTCCCGGACGCGGCGATTGCTTCGACGACGCCAACCGCGACTCCTGGGGCGACGGCGGCAACCACCCCGCAACGGCTCGAGTTCGATGCGCCGCCGGGAGCGCTCGAGCTTCGGCTCTCGGTGGAAGGTGTCGGCGCCGGAGGCGTGCTCGACAGCGAGATTCGCACCATCACCATCCCCGATTTGACGGCTCCGGATGCTGCCATCAGCACGCCGCGCGTGCATCGCGCTCGCACGGCGCTCGACTTCCGGACCATATCCGCCGACGCCGCCGCCATTCCGGCCATCGCCCGCGACTTCTCCCGCAGCGAGCGGCTGCTGATTCGGTTTGATGTCTACGGCAACGCGACGCCGACGGCGCTGCTGATGAACCGCAATGGCCAGAGGATGGCCGACATCCCTGTGGCGACGGTATCCGTCGGCGGCACGCACCAGATCGACATGAGCCTGGCGGCAATCGCGTCCGGCGAGTATCTGATCGAGATCACCGTCAAAGGCGCGACCGGTGAAGTGAAGGAACTCATCCCGCTTCGCGTCGGAGCCTGATCTGCAACCCCTCGCTAATGACCTTCGCGACGAGATGGCACGAGCCACGCCCGTCCTGCGCAAGTTCACCGACGCCGACGCGTCCGCAGGCCTCGAGTCCAGAAAGTGGAACCGCAAGGAGCTGCTCGGCCACCTGATCGACTCCGCCGCCAACAACCATCAGCGCATCGTGCGTGCGCAACTCGGCGACGCGCTGGTGTTTCCGGGGTACGAGCAGGACAGCTGGGTAGCCGCGCAGCGCTACAAAACGCGCGCCTGGTCCGAGCTCGTCGATGTGTGGATTGCCTTCAACACCCAGGTCGCGAGCGCGATCGAATCAGTTCCCGAAACGAAGCTCGCGACTCGCTGCGTCATCAATGCAGGCGATCCGGTCACGCTGGAGTTCCTGATGAAGGACTACCTGCGTCACCTCCGCCATCACCTCGCGCAGTTCTGAGACCTACGCGCGCGACAGCATCGCAATCAGCGTCGCGATCTGAATACCGATAATCCAGAAGAAACGACGGTCGACGGCGTCGAACCGCGTGTCTATCCGTTGCTCCAGCCTGACGATGGCTGTTTCAACTCCCGATAATCGCAACGAGAGTTCGTTCACCTGCCCCTCGACATAGGAAACTCGCTCGATGACATTCGGCACTTCCGCCTCCTTCAGCATACCGTCGTCCGGCTCGCGCCCTCCAGACATGAGTTTGCAGAGGCAGAAAGCCTGCCGCCCGGGGAATGGCGGCAAGCGCGCACTGATCAGGAATGTACGCAGGAAGCGCACCGACACTCGTCACCCAGTTGTGACGTTTCCCCAGCTGTATCTGTGACGGCGGCCTGCGCACCCTGCGGCGTCGGGTGTCTCGCGGAGCGGCCGGACTCGGTCGCCGGGGAACCGGCGTCAGGACGAAGGCTCGAACGTCACGCCTCTCAGCGGGCGAGCCGAGCCGGACGCGGAGTCGAGATACCCGATGACGCGGGGTGCGTGGGAGTCCGGCCAAAGCCGGACTCTACGTACGCGTAAGGGGAAGCGTTGCGAACGGATAGGGGAAGTGTTGCCTACGCGTACATGCCGCGCATCTTCGTCACCGTCCCGACGCGGGCGATGGCGACGATGTAGGCGGCGGTGCGCATGTCGCACTTGTACTTGATTGAGGTCTGCAGCACGTCGTGGAAGGCCTCGTGCATCTTCTTCTCGAGGCGATCGTTCACGTCCACCTCTTCCCAGAAGTATCCGTAGCGATCCTGCACCCACTCGAAGTACGAGACGGTGACGCCGCCGGAGTTCGCGAGGATGTCGGGGACGACGAAGACGCCGCGGTCGTGCAGGATATTGTTCGCCTCGGGCGTCACAGGTCCGTTGGCGGCCTCGACGATGATCTTCGCGCGGATGTCTTTGGCATTCGCCACGGTGATCTGGTTTTCGAGCGCCGCCGGAATCAGGATATCGACGTCGAGGCCGAACAGATCCTCGTTGCTGAGCGCCTCGCCGCCAGGGAACTTGTCGATCGTCTTGTTCTTCGCGACGTACTCGAGCATCTTCTGCACGTCGAGGCCAGCTTTGCTATAGACGCCGCCTTTGTAGTCGGTGATGGCGACGATCGTCGCGCCCGCCTTTGCCAGGAGATCCGCCGACACGGATCCGACGTTGCCGAACCCCTGAATGGCGATCGTGGAGCCTGCGAGCTCTTTCCCGAGATGCTTCGCGGCCTCCCGCGTGACGATCATCACGCCGCGCCCGGTGGCTTCGCGGCGCCCGAGCGATCCCCCGAGTTCAATCGGCTTGCCGGTCACGACCGCCGTCTCGGTGTGACCGACGTGCATGCTGTAGGTGTCCATGATCCACGCCATCACCTGCTCGTTGGTGTTGACGTCGGGTGCGGGCACGTCCTTCTCAGGACCGATCGCATCGATGATTTCAGCGATGTAGCGGCGCGTGAGCGCTTCGAGCTCGCGCTTCGACATGCGGGTCGGGTCGCAGATGATGCCGCCCTTGCCGCCGCCGAACGGAATGTGTGCGACCGCGCACTTCCACGTCATCCAGGCGGCGAGCGCCGTCACCTCGTCGAGGCTCACGTCCGGGTGATACCGGATCCCGCCCTTGGCCGGACCGAGCGTGATGTTGTATTGCACGCGGTAGCCCGTGAAGACCTCGATCTCGCCGTTGTCCATCTGGATGGGACACGAGACGACGATCTGCCGCTTCGGGTGCGTGAGGATCTTCCAGATGCCCGGTTCGAGCTTCAGGAGCCGCGCGGCTTCGTCGAACTCCTGGAGCATCGCGCCGAAAATAGCGCCGTGCTCGGCCATGGGTCGATTGTACCCGGCTAGAATGAAAGCCAGTGGCCTTCACCACGATCTCAGGGCGGGAGATTGCGCCGCTCTACAGCCCGGCCGATGTCGCGACGCTCGACTACGCGCGCGATCTGGCCGACCCGGGCGCCTTCCCCTACACACGCGGGATTCATCCCACCGGCTACGCCGGCAAGCTCTGGACGATGCGCCAGTTCGCCGGCTTCGGAACGCCGGAGGAGACCAACGCGCGCTACAAGCAGCTCCTCGCCGCCGGCGGCACCGGGCTCAGCGTCGCCTTCGACCTGCCGACGCTGATGGGGCGCGATCCGGACCACGAGCTCTCGTTGGGCGAAGTGGGGAAGTGCGGCGTGAACGTCACCTCGCTTGCCGACATGGAGGTGCTGTTCGACGGCATCGATCTCGCGGCTGTGACGACGTCGATGACGATCAACTCGCCGGCGTCGATGCTGCTCGCCATGTATCTGGTCGTGGCGGAAAAACAGGGCGTGAGCTGGGACGCGCTGTCCGGGACGATTCAGAACGACATTCTCAAGGAATTCATCGCGCAGAAGGAATACATCTATCCGCCGCGGCCCTCGATGCGGCTCGTGACGGATACGTTCGCCTTCTGCACCGAGCGGGTGCCTCGATGGAACTCGATCTCCGTGAGCGGCTACCACATCCGTGAGGCCGGTTCGACCGCCGCGCAGGAGCTGGCGTTCACGCTGCGCGACGGGATCGAGTACGTCCAGTACGGCATCGACGCGGGCCTCGACGTCGATACCTTCGCGCCGCGGATCTCGTTCTTCTTCAATGCCCACAGCGATTTCTTCGAGGAGATCGCCAAGTACAGGGCGGCGCGCCGGATCTGGGCGCACGTGATGCGCGATCGCTTCAAGGCAAAGAATCCGCGGTCCTGGCAGCTGCGCTTCCATACGCAGACCGCCGGTGTGTCCCTCACCGCGCAGCAGCCGTATAACAACGTTGTCCGTACGGCGCTGCAGGCGATGGCGGGGGTGATGGGCGGGACGCAGTCGCTGCACACCAATTCGCTGGACGAGGCGCTGTCGCTGCCGACCGCCGAAGCCGCAACCCTGGCGCTCAGGACCCAGCAGATCATTGCGCACGAAACCGGCGTGACCGCGGAAGCCGATCCGCTCGGCGGTTCGTATTTCGTGGAGAGACTCACGGCCGATCTCGAGGCAGAGGCGCTCGCGTACTTCGATACGATCGACCGCATGGGCGGGATGGTCGCCGCGATTGAGCGCGGGTACCCGCAGAAGGAAATCGCGGAGAGCGCCTATCGCTTCCAGCAGGCGGTCGAGCGGCGCGAACGGGTCATCGTCGGGGTGAACGAGTTCGTCGACCACGACGGCGAGCGGATTGGCACGCTGTATATCGACGAGACCGCCGCTGACCAGCAGATGGCGCGGCTGCAGCGTGTGCGCGCGCAACGCGATGCGGCGGCTGTTGCGCGGACCCTGGACGCGCTGCAGGAGGCGGGGCGGAGCGACGCCAACACGATGCCCGCGCTGCTCGATGCGGTCCGGGCCTATGCCACCATTGGAGAGATGTGCGACGCGCTCCGCGTCGTCTGGGGCGAATACGAAGAGGTGCCCGTCATTTGACCGATCCGAAGATCCGCGTCGTCATCGCCAAGCCGGGACTCGACGGCCACGACCGCGGCGCGCGTGTGATTGCCCGCGCGCTTCGGGACGCTGGCATGGAAGTGATCTATACGGGTCTGCGCCAGACGCCGGAGATGATCGTGTCGGCTGCGCTGCAGGAGGACGCCGACGTCATCGGGCTGTCCATTCTGTCAGGCGCGCACATGCACATCTGCCCGCGCATCATGACGCTGCTGAAGGAGAAGGGTCTGCACGACGTGCGGGTCGTCATTGGCGGCATCATTCCGGACGTGGACATCCCGAAGCTGCGCGAGATCGGGATTACAGGAATCTTCCTGCCGGGGACACCCATGCAGGACATCGTGGACTTCATCCGCAAGAACGCGCGGTCGCGCGTGGACACGCTGTGACCATGACGGACGTCGACGAGTACTTCAACGAGCTGGAAGCCGCGCTCAAAGCGCGGGAGGCGGCGCCCTCCGAGCCGACGCCGTCAGAGCACGCGCCGTCCGAGCAAACACAGCCCGAACCGGCGCTTCCGGCACGGACGCGGGCGGCAGAGCCGAGCCTCGTCGCCGAAGCGTTCGCGGCGCTGCTGGCGCTCGAAGAAGGCGAGCCTGGCGCAAAGCCGGTGCGCCTCATCCTGGGCGGCGGCGAGCCGCGGCTGACGGACGGCTTTCTCGACGAACTGGCGCGACGGGTGGCGGAGCGTTTGAAAAATGTCTGACGTCAGTACTCCGGACCATCCCATTACCCTTCCCGAGAAGCCGGCCCTCGAGGGGCTCGAGGCGAAGTGGAACGAGCGGTGGGAGCGGGACGGCACCTATCGGTTCGATCGCACTCGTAGTCGGGCGGACGTGTACTCGATCGACACGCCGCCGCCAACAGTCAGCGGGTCGCTCCACATCGGTCACGTCTTCTCGTATACGCATACGGATCTGATCGCGCGCTTTCAGCGCATGCGCGGCAAGGCAGTGTTTTATCCGATGGGCTGGGACGACAACGGCCTGCCGACCGAACGTCGCGTCCAGAATTATTACGGCGTCCGCTGCGATCCATCGCTGCCGTACGATTCGTCATTCCAGCCCCCGGAAAAGCCCGGGAAGCAGCCAGTCGCCGTATCGCGGCCGAACTTCGTCGAGCTGTGCAACCGGCTGACGCACGAGGACGAGAAGGCGTTCGAGCACTTATGGCGCTCCCTCGGCTTGTCGGTTGACTGGTCGATGACCTACGCCACGATCGATCGGCGCGCGCAGCGCGTGTCGCAGGCGTCATTCCTGCGGCTGTTCACACGAGGGGTCGCTTATCAGCTCGAAGCGCCGACGCTCTGGGACGTCGACTTCCGCACCGCGGTGGCGCAGGCCGAGCTCGAAGATCGCGACATGCCGGGCGCGTATCACCGCATCCGCTTCCAGCATGTAACGCCCTCGCTGCTTCCCGCCACGGGCGGCTACATAGAGATCGATACCACCCGCCCCGAGCTGATTCCCGCCTGCGTGGCGCTCGTGGCGCATCCCGACGACGAGCGGTACAAGCCGTTATTCGGAACGGAAGTGCGTACGCCGCTGTTTTCCGTGCCGGTCCCGATCCGTCCGCACGCGCTCGCCGATCCTGAAAAGGGGACTGGCGTCGCGATGATCTGCACGTTTGGCGACGTGACCGACGTCATCTGGTGGCGCGAGCTCGGGCTGCCGGTGCGCGCGGTGCTCACGCCGACCGGGACGCTCCGCCAGGTCGCATGGGGATCGTCGGGCTGGGAAAGCGCCGACGCCGCGGGCGCGCAGCAGGCGTACGATCAGATCGTCGGCCTCTCCGCCACGAAGGCCCGCACGCGCATCGTCGAGTTGCTCCGCGAGTCGTCTGACCTGATTGGCGAGCCGCGCGCGATCACGCATCCCGTCAAGTTTTACGAGAAGGGCGACCGGCCGCTCGAAATCATCACGAGCCGCCAGTGGTTCATCAAGACGATGGACTACAAGGAGGCGCTGCTGGAGCGGGGGCGCCAGCTGCACTGGCACCCCGACTTCATGCGTCATCGGTACGAGAACTGGGTCAACGGTCTTGCCGGCGACTGGTGCATCAGCCGGCAGCGCTTCTTCGGCGTGCCGTTTCCCGTCTGGTATCCCGTCGCTGCGGACGGTGCGGCCGATTTCACGAAGCCGATCGTGCCCGACGAATCGCGGCTGCCTGTGGATCCGTCGATCGACCTTCCGGATGGCTATCGCGCCGAGCAGCGAGACCAGCCGGGCGGATTTACTGCCGAACCCGACGTGATGGACACGTGGGCGACGTCCTCGGTGACGCCGCAAATCGTGTCGGGCTGGCTGGACGATCCCGAACTGTGTTCGCGCGTGTTCCCGATGGACCTGCGCCCGCAGGGGCACGACATCATCCGTACCTGGCTTTTTACGACAGTCCTGCGCTCGCATCTCGAACACGACTCGCTGCCGTGGACGCATGCCGCGCTGTCGGGCTTCATCGTGGATCCCGACCGCAAGAAAATGTCGAAGTCCAAGGGGAACGTCGTCACGCCCGTGGGACTGCTCGAGCAGTTCGGATCCGATGGCGTGCGCTACTGGGCGGCCAGTGCCAGGCCCGGCGGCGATGCGGCGTTCGATCCGAACGATCCGAGCCAGATGAAGATCGGCCGCCGTCTGTCGATGAAGCTCCTGAACGCGGCGCGCTTCGCGCTGCTGCAGGCCCACCCGCGCGGCCCGATCACCGAGCCACTCGACAAGGGGATGCTGACCGCGCTGTCGCACCTGGCCCACGAGGCTACGGAGCAGCTCGAGGCGTACGACTACGCCCGTGTGCTCGAGCGGACCGAGCGCTTCTTCTGGACGTTCTGTGACGACTATCTCGAGCTGGTGAAGTCGCGCCGCTATGGCGACTTCACGCCCGAAGGGGCCGCATCGGCCAACAGTGCGATGCTCGTCGCGTTGTCGACGCTCCTCAGACTGTTCGCGCCGTACCTGCCGTTCGTGACCGAGGAAGTGTGGTCCTGGTGGCGGCCGGGGTCGGTCCACCAGGCGCGATGGCCCACGCCGGCCGAGATCGTGGAACCGATAGGCGGGGCCCAGGCCTCTGCGCTGAATGTCTACATCCAGACACAGGCGGCGCTGGCCGAAGTCCGCCGCATCAAGGCCGCAACGAAGAAGGCCACGAAGGCGGTCATTGCGAGCGCCGTACTGCCGGCCGCCTTCGAGGCGCTGACACCCGCGGCACAGGACTTCCAGGCGGCGACGCATATCCGTCAGCTCACGTTTGCGGATGTGACGGCGCCCGAGTTGATCTTCGCTGAGGAGCCAGCCGCATGATCGCGGTGCCGCTCGAACCGCTCGATCCCGGCGTGTACCGGGAGATCGTCCGGCGGACCCTGGCCGAGGATTTCGGGTGGGGAGACGTGACGACCGAGACGGTGATCGATCGAAACCAGAAGGCGAAGGGCATCATGCTCGCTAAGGCGCCGTGTGTGGTTGCCGGTCTCGACGTGGCGGCCGAGGCGTTCCGCCAGATGGATCCCGCGATCGCCATCACCCTGAAGTGTGCTGATGGCCACCGGTGCGAACCCGGTCACGTCGTAGCTGAGTACCACGGCTACGCCGCGGCGATGCTGACCGCCGAGCGCACGGCGCTCAACTTCCTGCAGCGGCTCTCCGGCATCGCGACGCTGACGCGCCAGTTCGTGGACTCCGCGGGAGGGCGCATTACCGTTCTCGACACGCGGAAGACGACGCCACTGCTGCGGGCGCTCGAGAAGTACGCCGTTCGGGTCGGCGGCGGGGTGAATCATCGCAGCGGCCTGGACGATGGCATCCTGATCAAGGACAACCACATCCGCCTGGCCGGGGGCGTCGGCCCGGCCGTCACGAAGATGCGGAAGGGCAACCGCGAGATGCCGACTGAAGTCGAGGCGACGACACTCGCGGAGGTTGATGAAGCGCTCGACGCAGGCGCCGATATCGTCCTCCTCGACAACATGTCGACCGCTGACATCACCGAAGCCGTGACGCGCTGCCGCGGACGCGCGAAGACGGAAATTTCCGGCGGCGTCACACTGGCGCGGATGCGCGACCTGGCGGCGACCGGAGCCGACTACGTCTCGATCGGCGCCCTCACACACTCCGCTCCCGCAATCGACCTGAGCTTTGAAATCGAGCCCGTTACCGGCTGATCTTGCCGATCCGCTGAATGCCGCCGCGCCTCGCCTGGGCCGGTTCGGCCGGCAGGTCCTCTACTACGACAACGTACCGTCGACGAACGACGTCGCCGCCGGCCTCGGCGATGGTAGTGCGCCCGAGGGATGCGTGGTCGTCGGCGATGCGCAGTCTGCGGGCCGGGGACGTCTTGGCCGGACGTGGGTGTCGCCGGCAGGCGCCGGGCTGTACGTGTCGATCGTCCTCCGGCCGGATGCTGACGTCATTCCGCTCGTCACGATCGCTGCCGGCGTCGCGCTGACGGAGGGCATCCAGGCAGCGACGGGCCTGCGGACGGATCTCAAATGGCCGAATGATGTGCTGATCGCCGGCCGCAAGGTCGCAGGAATTCTGGCCGAAGGCACGCTTCGGTATGTGATTCTCGGATTCGGGATCAACGTCCTCCCCGCTGCGTATCCGCCTGCCGTGGCGTCGCGCGCCACGAGTCTGGAGCGCGAGCTTGGCCGCGCCGTCGATCGCGGATCGCTCCTCGTGGAATGCCTGTCGGCGTTCGCCACACGCTACGCTCAGCTTCGGGAGGGGCAGCGCACGGCCGTCGTGGACGCGTGGCGCGCGCGCGCGGTCGCCAGCCTCAAGAAGCGCGTCCGATGGGAGGCGCAGGGGACACAGGTGGAAGGGATCGCCGATGACATCGACGCGGACGGAGCGCTGCTGGTACGAACGTCCGATGGCACGGCCAGGGTGATCTCCGGTGAAGTAACGTGGCTCTGATGGACGATCCCGAAACATTCTGCCGCGACGTCGAGGCCTACTTGTGCCGGAAGAACGACGGCCACCTCGTACGCATCGTCGGCCCGGCGTTCGAGCAGGTCCGCGGCTGGGCGGCGCGCGGGATTCCGCTCAAGGTGGTGTGTCGCGGCGTCGATCGGTACTTCGAGCGTTACTACGCCAAGGGACCGCGTCGGCGTCCTGTGCGCGTGGAGTTCTGCGAAGCCGACGTGATGGACGTGTTCGACGAGTGGCGGCGTTCGGTTGGCGTCGTGGAGACAAGCGTGGAGACAAGCGTGGATGCGTCGACGGACGCGCACGATCCCGCCGGCGAGCGGACCGTCCGGCCGCGCGAATCGCTGTCGGCGCATCTCGAAAAGGTGGTCGCGAGGCTGACGACGCGCCGTGGAGGCGCGGATCGATCGCTCGGCGCGGCGCTGGATACGGCATTGGACGCCGCTTTGGAAGCCATAGTCCGCGAGCTCGACGCAGCGCGCGCGGGCGCGAAGGGAGTGCGTGGCGAGCGCCGTGAGGCGCTGCTCGAGCGGCTGCGGGAGCTCGATCGCATGCTGCTGGCGGCCGCGCGCGACGGGTGCGACGCCGACGCGCTCCGCAGCCTCGCGTCGGAAGCCGACACCCAGCTCGCCCCCTTCAGGGACCGCATGGCCCCGGCGATCTACGCGCAATCGCACCAGGCCTGCGTCGACCGGCTCATTCGGGAGCGAGCTCAGCTTCCCAGTATTGCCTTTGATTGAGCCCGGTACGGAACTCGTTCTCTCGATAGAGAAGCCGGCGGCTGGCGGACGCATGCTGGCCCGTCACGACGGCCAGATCGTGCTCGTGTCCGGAACCATCCCGGGCGAGCGGGTCCGCGCGCGTGTCGAGCGGGCAGCGAAAAGCGTCCTGTACGCCGCCACCACCGAGGTTGTCGAGGCTTCCCCCGATCGTCGTTCGGCGGCCGGAGACGGTCTGTGCGGCGGCAACGTCTTTGCGCACATCAATTACGAGCGGCAGCGGCTGCTCAAGGGCGACATTCTTCGGGACGCCCTGGAACGGATCGGCCGCGTGCGGATGGAGGCGGCTCCGGACATTGTCGGATCGCCGGAACAGGCCTATCGCATGCGCGCGCGGCTGCATTGCCGCGACCGCCGCCTCGGGTTTTTTCGAGAGGGGACCCACGACCTCTGCGATGCAGGTTCCACCGGACAGCTGCTGCCGGCCGCGGTCGCGTGGATTGCCGAGGCGGAGCAGGCGATTGCCCACAGCCGGTTGAGCGGACTGTCAGGCGTGGAGCTGTCGGAGAATGCCGCGGGCGACGAGCGCGCGTGTCATCTCCTGCTCGATGCGCGCGTCGTCGCGGCGCCGTTCGCTGTTCTTGGACGGCTGCCCGGCATCACGGGACTGTCCGCCGAGTGCGCGGATCGGGCCGGCATCGAAATTCTGTCGGGCGTTCCTTCGGTCACCGACATCCTTCACGTTCGCGCCGATGACCCCGGCACGCACCTGCGTCTGACGCGCGACGTCCGGGCGTTTTTTCAGGCCAACCGCTTTCTGCTCGAGCCGCTCGTGCGGTACGTGATGAGCCTGGTGCCACCGTGTCCCGTCGTCGATTTATATGCGGGGGTCGGACTGTTCGGGTTGTCGCTGGCCGCGGCCGGCTACGAGCAGGTGACGCTGGTCGAAGGGGATCCGATCAGCGGCGCGTCGCTTGTGGAGAATGCCGAGCCGTTTGGATCGCGCGTGCGCGTCGAGCGTAAGAGCGTGGAGTCGTATCTGTCGGCGGGTCCGCGGCTCGATACGGAAACCGCTCGCCGCGGAACCCGCCCCACGTACATCGTCGATCCTCCGAGGACCGGCATGTCGAAAGAGGCGCTGGCGGGGATCATTCGCAGCGGGCCCGAGCGGCTGGTCTACGTGTCGTGCGACGTGGCGACGTTCGCGCGGGATACGCGCACGCTGCTCGATGCGGGCTATGCGCTGGAGCGGGTGAGCGGGATGGATCTCTTTCCGAACACCGCGCACGTCGAAGCCATCGCGCGGTTCGTCCGGATGTAGGCCCGGGCTTTTAGGAGGAAGGCTTCAGACCCGGCACGCCGCGATGAATCCCTCGAACAGAGAGCGGAACTCGCCTGTCCGGTAGAAGTTCTCGGGGTGCCACTGAACGCCCAGGCAGAAGCGGCGGGACGGATCTTCAATCGCTTCGATGACCCCGTCCGGTGCGGTCGCCGTCGAGACGAATCCCTTGCCGAGTCGATCGACCGCCTGATGGTGGCGGCTGTTCACCTGGCAGCTGTCGTTCCCTTCGAGCGCCTCGCGCGTGATGCGCGCCAGCAGAGATCCTTTGTCAATCCAGATTTCGTGCGCGAGCGTCATCGCTTCGTGCGGCGGTATCTCGAGCCGGTGATCGAGCGCGTCCGGGACCAGCGTCGCGATGTCCTGCACCAGCGTGCCGCCCCGCGACACGTTCAGCACCTGAATGCCGCGGCAGATGGCAAAGAGCGGAACGTCGGCGGCCAGGGCGCGCTCGATCAGCTCGAACTCGTAGACGTCGCGCCCCGTCTCGGCGGGTGAAAACGACGGATGCATGGCGGCCCCATAGAGATCCGGATGCACGTCGCCTCCGCCCGCCAGCAGCAGCCCCTGTACGGACCCGATGACCGCGTCGGGATGGTCGGTGGACGAGTCGAGAATCCACGGGTCGCCGCCGGCGCGGCGAACCGATTCTTCGTAGTCGTGCAGTTTGCCGCACGGGGCGATTGCAATCCTGGCCATGGTTACATGCGTGGAGGAACCGAGACTCCCATCAGATCGAGCGCGCGCGTCAGCTGATCCCGCAGGTAAATGACCGCCGCGGCCCGCCAGCGACGGACGTCATCGCGCTCTTCGTTGAGGATGGGTGACCGATGGTAGAACGCGTTGAACGCCTGCGCCAGCGAAAACGCGTATTTCGCCAGGACCGAGAATTCGAGCGATCGGATCACCTGATCGACGACTTCATCCAGGCGCGACGCCTCCAGCACCAGTTCCCACAGCTCGTGCGACCCGTTGTCTCCGGCCAGTTCACCCGCCGGAACGTCGTTGAGCGCCGCACGCAGCGTGGCTTCGTCAGTCCCGTCGCGCTGCTTCAGCTTCTGGAAGATGTTGTTCGCGCGCACGACGGCATACTGGATGTACGGACCGCTTTCTCCCTCGAAGCTCAACGCCTCGTCCAGGTCGAACACGATCATCTTGCCGCGCGAGAACTTGATGAGAAAGTAGCGCACCGCGGCGATGCCAATCATCTGCGCGATGCGGTCGCGCTCCTCGCCCGAAAGCTCGGGGTTGCGCGACGCTACTTCGCTGCCCGCTTTCCGGATGACCGTATCGAGCAGGTCGTCGGCCTTGACGCCGAGTCCCTTGCGGCCTGACACCTCGACGAACGGCCGCTTCGCATCGTCCTCACTGGGTGTGTACCCGAGCTCGCGCGCCGTCGCGTGCGACAGGGTGACCATTTCGTACGAGAAGTGGTGCGATCGATCCGCCGCCTCCGGGTGGGCCGCGGCGACGAGCGCCTGCTTCAGCAGTTTCTGCAGGTACGACTGCCGCACGTCGATGACGTTATAGACGTACGCGGCGCCGCCGAAGTCCGGATGGTCGTTCTCGCCGTCGGATGCGCATGTCGCCCACAACGGACCGTGCGGGCGAGTCGTGAAGACCCGATAACAGAAATCCCGCCCCAGCAGTCCCAGTTTCCAGAACTGGTAAGCGATGTCCTTGCCGACATAGGTGACGACGCCATTGGAGCGCACAATGACTTTCTCGCGCTCTTCCTCCGGTTCCTCCGCCTCTTCCGATTTCTCCGTCTTCTCCTTGGGAGTTGGGAGTTGCGTCTTGGGAGTTGCCTCCTCGTCCTCCTGGATCGGCATCACCCAGCAGCCTGCGAGCCGTCCTTCGGTCTGCAGGTAGACGGCGCCGCTTGCCTTGAGCACGTCGAACGCCTGCGCCCAGAATTTCAGCCGCAGGATGTCGCCCTCCCACGTCAGCAGGTCGTAGTCGACGTTCATCCGCGCCATCGTCCGGAGGTGCGTCCGGACAATCCGGTCGGCGACGAACGCGCCAATCGCGGCGGCTTCCGTGCCGCCATGCTCGATCTCGTGCAGCGTATCCGCGCGATGCTTCAGGCGATCCTTGTCGCCGTCGTACCACTGGGTGACGCGGGAGTAGAGGTCCCAGCAGTAGTAGTCGAACCGCGTGGAATCGGCGATCTCCTGGATCTGTTCGAGGGTCTTCTGCTCGATCACCCTGAAGCCGACGATGACATCCGCGACCTGCACGCCGGTGTCGTCGATGTAGTTCTGTACTTCGACGGGAATGCCGCGGAAGCGCAGCACGCGGACGAGCGTGTCTCCGAGCGCGGAGTTCCTCAGGTGGCCCACGTGGGCCGCCTTGTTTGGATTGATTGCCGTGTGCTCGACGATCGCCTTGCCTGCCGGCGCCGGCGCGGTGGGGTAACGGCCGGCGATGCGGTCGATCAGAAAGGGCCGGCGCTCGAGAAAGAAATTGAGATAACCGTTCGGAGCGGCGCCGACCTGGGTAATGCCCTCGAGCGTGCCGAAGGCACCGGCAATCTCCTGGGCGATGGCGCGCGGCGCCTTGCGGAGCCGGCGGGCCAGCTCGAAGGCGACGGGCGTGCCGAGGTCGCCGAGCGTCCGGTTCGGCGGATATTCGAGCGCGATCGACGGCACGGAGGTCTCGTCGAGCGCGTACAGCTCGCGCAGCACACCGGTGAGGTGGCCGCGGAGGCGGTCATGAACGGGCAGAATCATTGCGATTGGTATCCTGCTGCGGTACGCTGATCAACTGCCGGATGATTGCGCGCGCGCGTAGTCGTCGGGCGTGTTCACGTTGACGAGCAACCGGCCATCGGAATTGAACGGCGCCAGCTCATCGGCTCCCAGCTCGCGCACGGCCAGGGCGGCGAGCGCATCGCCGACGCGCAGCTGTCCCGCGTCGATGCACGAGCGAAAGTGCGGGGCCGTCCGGCGGAGATACGAGGCGCACAGCGGATGACGGCCTCGTTCGTCAGCCGGCACCGCGACATCGACATCGGCTCCCTGCGCGGCGAGAAACGCGAGGAACGGCGTCGTCAGGAACGGCATGTCACACCCAATCACGATGACCTGCTCCGTGGGCGCGTCCATGAGCGCCGTATAAATGCCGCCGAGTGCCCCCGCCCCGGCCACGCGATCGATCGCCACGCCGACATGCTGGCCGTGACTGCGATCGCGCCGCTCGACGCGCGATCCGTCGCTCGTGACGATCAGAATGTGCGGGGTCAGCGCTCGCAGCAGGGACAACTGCCGATCGAGGATCGATGCGGAACCGATGACCAGCGCGCTCTTGTCGACGCCGCCCAGCCGTCGCGCCCGACCGCCGGCAAGGATGGCTGCTGTCCAGGAAATAACCCATTAAACCATGAATGACGCGGGCATCGGGCGGCTCCTCGTGGCGAGCCTCCATCAGGCGATCGCCGATCTGCTGCCGACACGGCTCGAGTTCTACGAGGCGTGGCTGCATCCGACCGGACTGCGCGACGGCAAGATTGGACTGGCGCCGCTCGCCGCGGTGCTGAGCTTTCTGCGCCAGGAAGGGGAGCCCTATCGCCTCGTCACGGCGCGCGCCGGCGAGTACGCCGCGGAGTGGAGCGTCCTGGACATGTCGCCGCTCCGCCGCCGCTGGATTCTCGCGATGCCGACCGTCATTCGTGTGCACCTGGTGATGCGGCTCACGCGCGCCATGATCCGCCGGACCTATACCGGGAGCCGCGCGATTGGGAAATGGCGGCGCGGAAGGGGCGCAGTCGACATTCGCGGATCGATCTTCTGCGAGGTGCGCGACCGCGTGGAGCAGCCGCTCTGCGAGTTCTACGCAGCGGGAATCCGGCGGTTGATGCACCTGTTCGACCTCGAGGTTGACGTCGACATGGAGCACTGCCGCGCAACACGAGGAGGGGCGGCCCAATGCCAGATGGTGGTGCTCGTGCGTCCGGCTGGAGCGGCGGGATGACGCGTGGCGTCCTTGCGGTCCTGTGCCTGCTCCTTGTCGCGCGGGAGGCATCGACGCAAACCGTTCCGCCGGCAGTGCAGGCGGCGCCCTCAGCGCTCTATCTCGTCGTCCCTTTCGAGAACGCGACCGGCGAGCCGCGCATCTACTGGCTGAGCGAAGCGTCGGCGGTCCTGCTCACCGACGACCTGGTCGCTCTCGGTGCTCCGGCCATCAGGCGGGAGGATCGGCTTCGCGCCTTCGAGCGGCTGCGCGTGCCTCCCGTGGCCGCCCTCAGCCATGCCACGGTGATTCGCGTCGGGCAGGTCGTGGGTGCCATCGACGTCGTAACCGGGGCGTATGAACTGCAGGGCGAGGAGCTCGTGGTCCGCGCCCGCGTCATCCGCCTCGACACCGGCCGCATGACGCCCGAGCTCTCCGAGCGGGGCCCGCTCACCGACATCCTGAATATTTACGGCCGCCTGGCGCGGCGCATCGCGCCGCCGAATGCCGGGATCTCGGCGGAACAGCTCGCGCAGATCTATCCGTCCCTGCCGGCATTCGAGCAGTACATCAAGGGCCTCCTCGCGGAAGCGTTCGAAGCACGCGTGACCTTTCTGACGCAGGCGCTCAAGCTGGCGCCGACGTTTCATCGCGCGCGGCTCGCCCTGTGGGAAGTGCACACCGACCTGGGCGAGCATTCGGACGCACTCGACGTCATCGCCAAAGTGCCGCCCGAGCATCGCCTGTCGCGCGACGCACGGTTCCTGGCCGCCACCTCGATGCTGCATCTGGGGCAGCAGCAGGCCGCATTCGCCGAATACAGCGTTCTCAACCGCCTCGCGCCCGACCCGGCGCTGCTCAACAACATGGGCGTCGCGCAGCTGCGCCGGCCGCCAGGCGCAACCGGGGGCCGTGCGGTCTCATTCTTCGGCGAAGCGGTGACGCTGGACGC
Source organism: Candidatus Sulfopaludibacter sp. SbA3 (assembly GCA_945903265.1). Lineage (GTDB taxonomy): Bacteria > Acidobacteriota > Vicinamibacteria > Vicinamibacterales > UBA2999 > CAXNKG01. The sequence goes on along the minus strand of CAMDNQ010000026.1, from coordinate 1,432 downwards.
GAGCGACCCGGATCTCTTCTTCAATCTCGGGTACGCCTACTGGCTGGACAAGGATCCGCAGGGCGCCACCTACTGGCTGCGCGAAGCCGTCCGCAGAAATCCGGCCGACGACGAGGCGCATTACGTGCTGGGGGTGGTGCTGCAGGCGTCAGGTCAGGCGGCCGAAGCGGCGCGCGAGAAAGAGCTGGCCCGCCGGCTGTCGTCGACCTACGCCGAGTGGGAAGCCAAGCAGCCGGGCGCCAACACGGTGCCACGCGGCCTCGAGCGGCTCCGGACGGAGCTCGACGTCCCGCTCTCCCTCAGGGTGGATGCGGCGGTCGTCAAGGCGGAGCAGAGCGATCAACGGGCGGTCGCGGCGTTCCATCTGGACCGCGGGCGCCGGCTGTTCGCCGACGCGCGAGACGAGGAGGCGGTGGGCGAGCTGCGGCGGACGCTCTTCCTCTCGCCGTACGAGAGCGAGGCGCATCTGCTGCTCGGACGCATCTACCTTCGGACGGGCCGGCAGCAGGATGCTGTCGATGCGCTGACGATTGCCGTCTGGAGCGATCCGGCCAACGCGGCGGCGAAGGAGCTGCTCGACTCGTTGAAGTAGGCGTGGTGCTCCGGACTCGGCAATCGTGCTACTATCGGCGCCATAACTCATGCAGGATGAGGGATTTCACGAGATCCAGTTAAACGGGAAACAGCTCGTATTTCTCTTCATGGCAGGCACCGTGGTGGCTGTCGTGATCTTCCTCTGCGGGGTGATGGTGGGCCGCGGGGTCCCGTCCCGGGCGCTCATCGCCGATGCCGGCGAGTCCTCACCGATCGACCCTACTGCCTCCGTTCCTCCGCCATCATCCACAGCAAGCACGGGAACGGGCACGCAGTCGCTGACCGCCGCCGAAGATCTGAGCTATCCGTCGCTCCTCGAAGACCCGAATCCCCCGGCTGAAACGCTCGCACCGCTTGCGGAAACGGCCGTGGCGACGGCGCCTGCTCCGAAGCCTTCTCCGACGCCTGCGCCAGCGCCGGCTCTGCGTCCGCCATCCGCCGTGGCTGCGGCTCCCACGCCTGCTCCGGCGCCTGCTCCAAAGCCGGCTCTGACGCCGGCCCCGAAACCGGCGGCCGCAGCGCTGGCTCCTGCGCCGCTTCCGGTGCCGCCCCCGGTCGCGCGCCCGGCGCCGGCTCCCGCTGCGGCACCCGTGGCGGCGGTCGCGGCAACGTCACTCACCGAGCCAGGCGGAACGGGGTTTGTCGTGCAGGTAGCCGCGACGCGTCAGCGCGCGGAAGCGGAGCGCATTGCCGCGCGTCTGAGCGGCAAGGGCTATCCGGCGTTCGTGACGACCGCCGGCGCCAACTTTAGGGTGCGCGTTGGCAAGTTCGAAGACCGCCGCCAGGCGGAGACCGTCGCCGGCCGTCTCGAACGCGAAGAGCAGTTCAAGCCCTGGAT
>CAMDNQ010000025.1 GCA_945903265.1 Candidatus Sulfopaludibacter sp. SbA3 | reverse complement strand
GCAGAGACCGCGCACACGTGATCGGGCGGTGCCATGATGAGGTCGGTCCGCGGACAGACCCGCATGCGTGGGTCTGAGGCCGAGGACGAGAAGATGAAGATGCCGCAGATATCCCAATCGAGTGCGCGACGACGCGCCGTCGCGGTGGCCGCGAAACGGCCCTCATGTTTCCTGTCGTCCTGCCCGTGATTGGGAGCGGAGAGCTTGACCGCAGGCCGAAACGGGAGCGGACGGAACGCCATCGATCAACATGAACACGTCGCAGAGCTGAACGGCGTGCCGTCTACCGTAAACGTCCTGCGGTACACGTTCCCGACGTTCGTGTTGAACTCTCGTTCGCCCGCGTCGGTCTTCACCGTGACATGAACGGGCTCGGCGGCCGCCGCTTCGACCATCGCGCGTTCCTGATCGGTCGGACCGCTGTTGAACGGGCCACGATCATTGAGTGGAGCGCACAGGCTCACCTCGGCGCGCGCGGAAACCAGGGGAAGAACGCCGGCGTGCGAGCGATGTACGCCCGGTAACCCGGCTTCGAGGCTTTGAGGCCGTCCTCGAGCAGCGTCACCCCGGACACGCGCATCAGGAGGAAGGTCATGAGGGCCGGGCTCAGCACGGTGAGCCATCCGCCCGGCGTTGCGGCCGCGATGGCATACAGGCCCCACCACAGGGTGGCGTCTCCAAAGTAGTTGGGATGCCGCGTGTACCGCCACAGCCCACGGTCGAGCACGTGCCCGCGACTCGACGGCTCGGCCTTGAAGCGCGCGAGTTGAGCGTCGCCCACGACCTCGAAGCCGAATCCAACCGCGAAGAGCACGACTCCCAGGCCATCGAGGACGGTGAACTCGGCCGGCTGAGCGGCGCGCACCGCGACGAGCACCGGAAGGGCGACGAACCACAGGATCGTGCCCTGGAGCCAGAACACGGTGAAGAGGCTCCGCCACCAGAACGCCCGTCCGTGCGAGGCGCGCATCGCCTGATAGCGCGGGTCCTCGCCTTTTCCATGATTGCGGCGAACGATGTGCAGGGAGAGACGAGCGCCCCACAGCGTGATCAGGACCGCGACCAGCCAGGACCGTGATGTCAACGTCGGCGACAGCAGACAGTACAGCCACGCCAGCAGCACGAAGCCCGAGCCCCAGCAGACGTCTGCAATACTGGCATCCCGCAACTTCACACTGAAGATCCACGCGAGCGTCAGGGCCGTCAGGATGACGCCCAGGCCGGCGAGCGCCGTCATCGTGCCGGTCACGACCGCCGGGCCTTCCGGCATGACGGGGCGTCAGCGATCACGCGCGGCCGCCCTGAGCCCGCCGTGCGATCGCGCGCAGCATCCCGCCGAAGATCACCGCGTGCACCGGCATGAGTCCATACCAGTAGAGCAGGCCGGACAGTCCGGCCGGTTCGAACACAGCCGTCTGATGCACCACCGCGCCGTCCGCGCCCGGCACCACCTCGAACTCGAGCCACGCGCGCCCCGGTAACTTCATTTCCGCCGCGAGCCTCAATCGTCGGCCCGGTTCGTAGGCCTCGACGCGCCAGAAGTCGAGCGTGTCGCCGACGGCCGGCGCGTCAGGGTCGCGCCGCCCCCGACGCATCCCCACGCCGCCCATCAGGAGGTCGACCGCGCCCCTGATGCGCCACAGCCACGTGCCGAAATACCAGCCGCGCTCGCCCCCGATGCCCGCGATGGGACGAAAGGCGCGGTCCGCATCGACCGCCACGTGGATCTGCCGTCGGTCGATCAACTTGCTCCCAATGCGCGTGTCAGCCGGCGACCCTGTCGCTCCTCCCGAGGAGCGCGCATCCGACCAGCGGGTCAACGCAAAGGCGCGATCCTCGTGGCGAATGGCGCGACCGATCGCGTCGCGCAGGCCGACGGGCCTGATCGGGAATGCCGTGAGCGCCGCGGGATCAGTGACGACGGACCGATTCTTCAGCCCGTCGATCAATTCGCGCCCGACCCGCGCGTAGACCGGCGTCACCAGCCCCAGCCACAGGCTCGACAGGCGCGGCGTGAGCAGCGGCACTGAAATCATGACCCGCCTCAGCCCGCGCTGCCGCGCGTACTCGCGCATCACGTCGCCGTAGCTCGCTTGATCGGCCCCGCCGATTTCGAACGTGCGGCTCTCCGCGTCGGGCAGGTGCAGCGCCGCTGCCAAATACGCGAGCACGTCATCGATGCCGATGGGTTGCGCCAAGGTCGAGACCCACCGCGGGCAGATCATCACCGGTAACCGCTCGACGAGCGCGCGGATCAATTCGAACGACAGGCTCCCGGATCCGATGACGACCGAGGCGCGAAATTCCACGACCGGAACGCCACTGTCCCGCAGTGTCTGGCCGGTCTCGATGCGGCTGCTGAGATGCTTGCTGAGGGGCTCGTTGCCCGTCGCGAGGCCACCGAGGTAGACGATCCTGCGCACTCCAGCCCGCCGCGCCGCTTCGCCGAAATTACGGGCGGCCACGCGATCGGTATCACGGTAGTCGCCGTGGGTTCCCATGGAGTGCACGAGGTAATAGGCCACGTCGATGCCCGTCAGCGCGCGCTCGAGTGACGCCGGGTCGAGGAGATCACCGGTGACAATCTCCGTCGTCGGCGACACGCGAGAGGCGAGCGCGGCCGGTTGCCGCGCCAGACAGCGCAGTGGAACGCCAGCGGATTCGAGGACGGACACCAGCCGTCCGCCGATGTACCCGGTCGCGCCGGTCAGGAGAACGGCAGGTCTCTCCTCCCCGCGCGGTTCATGTGCCGTCACGGCTCGCTTCACCAATCCGGGCGGTTGTGAACGGCCATCGTTGTGCTTCCGTCGGCGAGCGACGTGAGAATTCCGTGCAGCTCATCGGCGCGCGCCTGGTCGAACCCGCCCCGATGGAGCCACCGCACGATCGCTGTCTTGTCAATGACGATGAAGAACGTGATGTCCGAGCGCTGGCCTCGCGTCGCGCGGTACCACTCACCCCACGCCTCGACCGGGAATCGAGACTTGTACGTGAAGCCCATTGCCACCAGCGCGACCGTGCCCGACGACGCCAGCGGTAGCTCGGCATCACGGCCCGATAAGAACTGTCCCTTGAGGAGGGGAAGCCGATCACCGACCCGCAAGGAATCTTGCGCGGTTCCGGCTCGAAGTGTGGCAATCGACATGACGAGCACTCCAATGACACAGGCGGCGGCGAGGACGCGGAACATGGTGCCTAGAACCGCCAGTCAAGTCCCAGGATCGGAAAGATGCCCTGCTGCTCGCCGAACTGCAGCGCGTTCGTGCGGCGGTTCCAGTTGTAGCTGGCAAAATTCCGACGGTTTGTCAGATTCTGCACGCCCAAGAAGAGGTTGAGCGGCTGTCCGCCGACGGTGAACGTGCGGTCCACGCGGACGTCCACTCGGCCGTAGTCGGGCGCTCGTTCGGCATTGACGCGGGTGAGGTCGTACACGCCGCGCCGCTGTGCGAGAGACGCCGCCTGATCGTAAGGTGTGAATGGCCGACCCGACAGAAACGAGAGCCGGGTTGAGAGTTCCCACGCCGGCGAGAGCCGGTAACCGCCGAGCACGTTAAAGACGAACGGGTAGTCGAACGACCCAGGCCGGAGCACCCCATCGAGGCCTGTGTAGCGCGTGCGCGAGAAGGACAGGTTGCCCTGTCCGTAGATCTTCGAGGTGAGGCGCTTCTCCACGAAGAACTCCACGCCCTGCGAGTACCCCGTACCGGCGCTCGTCAGCGGGAAGAGGATCTCGCGCACGGCGAAGGTGTCACCGATGTTGGCCAGTGATACCGAGGGCAGATCGCTTGCCACCGGATAGTCGCTGTAGGCTTTTCGATACGTCTCGGCAGTGACTCGGAGATCGGTGCTGGCCGACCAGGAAAGTCCCGTGACGTAGTGATCGGCGCGCCATGGGGCGAGCTCCTTGTTCTGGGGAAAGGCCGTCACGAAGAGGAGCGGTGGCTGCTGGTAGTACGACCCGGCGCTCGAGTTCCACGACAGGGCGTTGGTGAGACGCACCTTGACGCCCGCCCGCGGGCTGAATCTGGTCTGCGACAGGATGGCGTAGTCGTCGACGCGTCCACCGACGGTGAGGTTCACCCGGGGCATGACCTGTCTCGACACCTGCAGGTAGGCCCCAGTCTGATACGAGCGGAAGCGCGTGTTGAGCGAGAACGCGTTGATCCCCGTCACCGGTGAGTACGGCGTGTCGTTGCCGTAAGGCGAGTCCACCCGGTAGTTGGCGCGTAACTGCTTGACGCTGCCGCCAGTTTGCACGGTCGTGGAGAACCTCGCGTGCACGGTCAGATCGTACTTCACCGTGGTCTCGCGTTCCCGCGAGTTCTCGAAGTACACCACCGGGCTGTTGGCGATGAGATCCCCTGGCAGGACACCGGCCGGGGGAGCACCCTGGGCCACGAGGTCTTTCACCTGCTGGCCAACCTTGGCTTCGGAGTTGGTGACACCGAGCAGACCGACGCCACGCGCCCCGAAGATCCGTTGCCAGTTGACGCCCGTGGCGCTACGCCACCCGTTGTACCGGATGTCGAAGTTGGCCAGTTCATCCGTGAGGTCGGTGGAATCGTTGAGCCCGAGGCGAATCTTGTCGACGCCGGCAATGTTCACCGCCCAGACGCGGTCGGTGGGCGTGAGGTCATACACGGCCTTAGCGTTGACCGTGTACAACACCGGCACGCCGCCGATACCCACGTCCTTGGTCACCAGATCCAGGAAGCTGCGCCGCGTCGATACCACCCACGAGCCCTTGCCCGCGCCGAGGGGGCCTTCGAAAATGGCGCCGGCGCCGGCAAAGCCGACCGTCGTCTTCCCGCCGAATGCCCGGCGGCTACCTTCGCGCTGGGTCACCTGCAGCACGCTCGAGGTGCGGTTGACATAGGGCGCAGGGTAGCCACCGGTGAGAAAGGTCACGTCCTGTAGCAATTCGGCATCCAGCAAGCCCACGGTGCCCCCGGCCGACGCGAAGTTGGCGAACGCGTTGATGTTGGGAATCTCGACGTTATCCACGACGAACAGATTCTCGAGGGGGCTGCCGCCCCGGACGATGATGTCGTTGCGGAAATCGTTGGTGCCAATCGCCACGCCGGGCAAGCCCTGGACGTAGCGCGACACGTCCTGCAGTGCCGCTGCGCTCTTGAGGATCTCGCGAGGCTCGGTCACGAAGCCCGACGTCTTGACGGCCTCGGGGGCCTGAAAGGCCGGCGCCGTGACGGTGACCGTTTCCTGCAGGTTCTCCACCTTGGCCAGCGTGATGTCCACGGTGCCCTCCATCCCGGCACGCACGTCGACCGGTTCGCTGGTGAACGGCAACCCTTCGAGCGGCAGGATCTCCAAGCGATACGCGTCCGCCCGAAGTTCGCCGATGCGAAAAGCGCCCCGGGCGTCACTCGTGGCGCAGGCGGATGTGTCGAGCACGCAGACGCGTACTCCCTCGGTCGGCTGGCCAACGGCGTTCACGACCACGCCCCTGATGGCCCCGACGCCGGTCGTGTCCTGTGCGGCGGCAGACGCGGCGACGACGATCAGGATGGCACCGGCCAGCGCAGACCTGGTGCGTACAGGCGAAGGACGCGAGTGCACGCGAAGAGTCACGGCTGTCATGGGAGGCGTCCACCGATGCGGGCGAGTTCTTGTTGATAGGCGTGGTAGTCGGGCAAGACCAGTCCTCGTGGGGCGATGATCGCCGCGGAGCGCTCGGCGCCGCGGCCGCCCGCCCACAGTTCGATCTCCCGCGGCAGATCGCGGACGATCGTTTGAAGCTCCCCCTCCTGCGCGCGACGATCCCGTTCTCTTGCTTTCCCATTCGGGACCGCGGTCAGCCCCAGTACAAGCACCTGCGCGCCGGCCGCCCGCACGCTGTCGATGATGTCGCGGGCGGGCAGGTCGGCCCCGACATAGGCCACCCTGAGGCCGCTGCTGGCCGCAAGCAGCGCCGCCCCGAGCGTTCCGAGTTCGTGGCGCTCACCGGCGGGCGTGGCAAAGAGCAACCGAGCTGGCACGTTGGCGTGTGCGTACAGGCGAAGGAGGGACCCGAGGATCGTGCGCACGGCGGACGACATCACGTGTTCCTGCGCGATCGACGCGCGGCCGCGGTGCCAGTCGTCGCCCATCTGCGCGAGCAGGGGCATCAGCACATCCTGGAGCAGTTCGAGCGGGCGTAGCACGGCCGCCAGCCGAGCCAGTTCGTGGTCGATCCGTGCGGCGTCATAGGAGTGCAAGGCACCGACGAGCGCGGCCGTGTCGAGCGGCGCCCGTCGCGTCGGATCCACCGCCGGTACCGGAGCCGGTTCGACGGCGGCTACCAATGCGCGCAGCTGGTCATCGCTGAGCGCCGCCAGGCGGCCGATGCTGTGCCCGTTGGACAGGGCGCCCTGCAGGAGCCGCAGGCGCGCCACCTCCGCGTCCGTGTACATCCGGCCCCGGTTGTCGCGGATGGGCGTGACGGCATGATGGCGTCGCTCCCAGGCGCGCAGCGTGTCGACGCCGATGCCGGTCAGCTTGGAGACGGCCCGGATCGGGTAGAGCGGAGAGCCCACGACTGGTTCGCTTATCGAACCAGGAACCGGACTGCCGCCGCGGCCGCTGCCGATGCCACCGCACCCCACGCCACGTCGGCCAGCGTCAGCACGAACGGCCACTGGCGCAGCGTCGAGTAGTTGGTGAAGTCGTAGACCCCGTACACCACGAGGCCGAACAATGCGCCGTAGACCGCCGCAAGCGAGACGGTTGCCGCGCGGGGGAGGACGAAGAGGGCGATGCCCGTCCCGAGCAGGGCATAGACGACCAGCGCTGCGGGCCAGTTGGGTGCGATGCCGCCGTTGGAGAGGCGCACGATGGGCGCGAGCTGGTCGCGGTAGAAGTTCTTCATCACCACGCCGAGCCAGATGCCGTCGAGCATCATGAACGCCACTGCGCCGATCGCCGCAAGCTTGATTGTCTGTCCCATGAACATCTCCATTCCTCGAATTGACCTCGGCCCCCCGCGCTTACACCCCCGCAAGCCCTTCGCGGTACGAGGGGTACTGCAGCCGCAGGCCCAACTCGTCGACGGCTCGCGCATTTCGCACGCGCTTCCCGAGGCCACTGCCGCCTTCGAACCTCGGTGGGGCCACTCCCAGTCGCGCGGCCAACTGCGCGACATACTCCCGGCGCGCCGCGGGGCGACCGTCGGACACCACGTAAGTGCGACCGGCCACCGGCCCCAAATCGGCGGCAGCTGCCACGGCGCGCGCGGCATCATCCACGTGAATCAGATTGACGAACGCCTCAGGGGCGCCGGCAATCAATCTGCCTGCTGCAATATCCGCCCGATGCGGCACACGTGCCGGCCCGTAGAGTCCGGCCAACCGCAACACGATCGCGTTACGGCCGCGCGCGTGCGCAAAGAGCAGCTGTTCGCCGGCGAGGCATGCGGCTCCCCCCTCCCGCCTGGGTCCGCACTCCGAGTCTTCATCCACCCAGTCGCCGGCGTCCTGCCCGTAGACCCCGGTCGAACTCACATAAATCACCCGGCCCGTAGACGCGGGCAGCCTGTCGAGCACCGCGCGCAGCCCGGTGACGTGAATGTCGAACATCGAGGCGGCGGCCCTGGGGTCTCGCCCCACCGCAAACAGCACCGTGTCGACCGGCGGTAGGGCGAGCGATGACGGAAGCCGGGTGACATCCATCGTCAGCGGCGCCAGCCCCGTCTGAGCCAGGGCATCCGCCCTTGCTCCTCGTGTGGCGGCGTACACCTGGTCCCCCGCGTCGCACCACGATTGCGCGACCCGCCGGCCCAGGTATCCACAGCCCACCACTAGCCGCCTAGAGGGGGAACCGGGTGTCATCGGTCTGTTGCAGTCCCCGTCGTTCAAGCCGCTTCACTTCGAGAACCGTAAATGTCAATCCGCCCGCGAGGAGAAGCGTGACGCACACGCCGATCGTGAAGATAAGGGTGTCCACGGCCTACCTCCTTCCGCTGCGGATCGCGAAGTAGACCCCAGTCGCCAGAATCGACGGGACCCATAGGCCGACAAAGAGCCCGGCCTCCTTGTTCGGTGGACCCGCTATGCCGAACCAGAGCGCGACAGAAAACAGAAACGAGACGAATGCGGCGCCAAGAATCAGAAAGTCGCCCGTTTTGAACATGGTCTTTAACCTTCTCTCGAACGCGGTGTAGTCACAGACGCTACTCCTGCGCGTTCATGTTGTCAAGTATTTGTCATGGACAATAACTTGACACTACAGGGTTGGACTGGTATTTATTTGGTGCCAGATGAAGACCATCGCGGTCATCGGTGCGGGCATCTCCGGTCTGGCGGCCAGCTATTTCTTGAGCCGCCGGCACCGCGTGCACCTCTACGAACAGGAGAAGCGGCTCGGGGGCCACACCAACACGGTGGTAGTCGAGACACCGAGCGGAACCGTGCCCCTCGACACCGGCTTCCTGGTCTACAACGACCGCACCTATCCGAATCTGGTGCGGCTGTTCGCGGAACTCGGCGTGGCCACCCGCGACTCGGACATGTCATTCGCGGTGTCGTGCCGGCGAAGCGGACTCGAATACAGCAGTCGCGGTGCCAGCGGGTTCTTCGCCCAGCGGCGGAACCTGGTCAGGCCCTCGCACTTCGCGCTGCTCTGGGAGATCGCGCGCTTCAATCGGGAGGCGCCGGCTCTGCTCGGCGCGCCCGAGGCCGAGCGCCAGACGCTGGGCGACTTCCTCGAGTCCCGCCGTTTCGGCGAGGCGTTTACGCACCAGTACCTGCTACCCATGGCCTCGGCTATCTGGTCGACCTCCCTGGATGCGATTCGCTCGTTTCCCGCGCTCACGCTCATTCGTTTCTTCGACAACCACGGACTGCTGTCGCTCACGGCGCAACCAACGTGGAAAGTCGTTGCCGGCGGCAGCCACACGTATATTCCGAGGCTCGTCGCGCCGCTGTCGGGACACGTCTACCAAGGAGCAGCGATTCAGGCCGTACGGCGGGGTGAGGGTGCGGTGACGCTGACCTTCCGCGATCGCCCGTCGATGACGTTCGACGAGGTGGTGTTTGCGTGCCACGGGGATCAGGTACTGGCGCTGCTCGCCGACCCGAGCGATCGCGAGCGCGATGTGTTCTCGAGCTTCACAACCACCACGAACGTGGCCTGCCTGCACACGGACGCCTCGATGTTGCCCGCGCAGCCGCGGGCCCGCGCGTCCTGGAACTACCGGCTCGCCGCCGACGCGGACGCGGCCCCGACCGTCACGTACGACTTGAATCGCCTGCAGGGGCTGACGACGCCCGAACAGTACTGCGTGACGCTGAACCCCAACGGCGGGCTCGATGAGGGTCGCGTCTTACGCCGGTTCGTCTACCGCCATCCGCTCTACACCCGCGAGGCCGTCCGTGCGCAGGCGCGGTGGGCCGAGGTGAGCGGCGTCAATCACACCCACTACTGCGGCGCCTACTGGCGCTATGGGTTTCACGAGGACGGCTTGCAGTCAGCGCTCAGGGTGGCCGGTGCGCTTGGAGTCCGGTGGTGATCGACTCGGGATTATTCGTCGGCACGCTGCGCCACCGGCGATTCACGCCCGTCGAGCACGTCTTCACGTATCCCCTGTTCATGGCTCTGCTCGACATCGATCGCGTCCCGGAGCTGATGCGGCTGTCGCGGCTCACGAGCCACAACCGCTGGAACTGGGCCAGCTTCGACGATCGCGATCATCTTGGCGATCCGGCCCTTCCCCTCCGGGACCGGCTCGTCGTCGACGCGACACGCCACGGGATCGAACTGCCAGCAGGCCGTATCTTCCTGCTGACCCACCTGCGGTATCTCGGGTACTGCTTCAATCCGGTCTCCTTCTTCTATTGCTTTGATGGGGCGGACCGGCTGCAGGTGGTCCTGGCCGAGGTGCGCAACACCTTCGGCGGAAGTCACCGCTACTGGCTTCGGCCCGATCCGGCCTCCCGCACCTTTCGCGCCGGGGCCGCGAAGTCGCTGTACGTCTCGCCGTTCATGCCGGCCGACCTCGAGTACACGTTCGCCTTCACGCCGCCAGACGGCCGCCTGGTGGCCCACATGGAGACCAGTCAGGCGGGATCGGTCGGCTTCGATGCGACGCTGTCGCTTGAACGCCGGCCCTGGAGCGCGGGGGAGATACGGCGGGTGCTCGTGCGGTATCCCGCGATGACCGCGCGGGTGATGGCCGGGATTCACTGGGAGGCGCTGAAACTCTGGTGGAAGGGCGCGCCTGTCGTGCCGCGTGTCACGGCTGATGGCGTTGGCGAACGCGCGGCTCAGGCGGCGATGACGACGCGACAGGCTGGTTCGTGGAAGGAGTAAGGAGCATGCTGACGCAGTGGGCGAAGACGGCGTTTCTCTCTGGCCTCGGCGGCGTGACCGGGGGAACGCTGACCGTGGAGTGCCCAGACCGCACGTACCGGTACGGCGAGCCTGGCGAGTTGGATGCGACCCTGACGGTCAGCGACGAGCGGTTCTTCCTGCGGGCCCTCCTGGGCAGCGACATCGGCCTCGGCGAGTCCTTCATGGACGGCGACTGGACGACGCCCGACCTGGTGCCCCTGGTGCGGCTGATGCTGCGCAACCGGCGGGTGCTCGACGGGCAGAATCGCCTCGCAGGCGCGCTGCATCGGATGGCGGGCGGCATCGCCCGTCGGCTCCGGGATAATTCGCTCGCCGGAAGCCGACGGCACATCCATCGGCACTACGACCTCGGCAACGACTTCTTTCGCCTCTTCCTCGATGCCGATCTGCTCATGTACTCCTGCGGTTACTTCGAATCAGCCACCGACGGGCTGGAGCAGGCGCAGGCGCAGAAGGTCGATCGCATCTGCCGGGCGCTGAGACTCTCGCCCGGCGACCACGTCCTCGAAATCGGCAGCGGGTGGGGTGGCTTCGCCGTCTGGGCGGCGACCCATTACGGCTGCCGCGTGACGACCACGACGATCAGCGACGAACAATATCGCCACGTCTGCGACTGGCGGTCGCGGATCGGCGAGGCCGGTGCGCGCATCGAGGTGTTGCGCGCGGACTACAGGGAACTGACCGGGCGGTTCGACAAGGTCGTCAGTATCGAGATGTTCGAGGCCGTCGGTCTCACGCACTACGACGACTACTTCTCGGCCGTCGACCGCCTGCTGGCACCGGACGGCATGATGTTCCTGCAGACGATCACGGTGGACGATCAGTGGTTCCCGCACTACCACGGCACCCCGGACTGGATCGAGAAGTACATTTTTCCGGGCGGCGAACTCGCGTCAGTGGGAGAAATACTCGCGTCGCTGGCGCGGACGACGTCGCTGTCCCTGTATCACGCCGAGAATTGCGGCACCCACTACGCGCGCACCTTGCACGCGTGGCGCGCCCGCTTCCATCAGCACCTCACGCGCGTGCGTGCCCTTGGGTTCGACGAGCGCTTCATTCGCATGTGGGACTTGTATCTGGGATCGTGCGAAGCGACGTTCCTCGAACGCCACACCGGGCTGTTCCGGCTGGTTCTGTCGAAGAACGGGGCCCAGCGCGTCCTCTTCAACGAGCCGTGGTCTGAACCCGCCGTGCAACAGCGCGGTGCGGGCGCCAGCGAATCGGCGGCCTAGGTGGGGAAGGTCATGGAACGTCCTGTGTCCGCCGATCGATGCCACCGCACGTTGGCAGAACGCCACGACGTGATCCGGGCGATCGAACCGGCTGTGGCTGCGAATCTGAGCCTGTTGCTCCCGCTCGACCGGGCGTGGCAGCCCACCGACTATCTGCCGGACCTCGAGGCGGTGAGCTGGCGGGACGAGGTCGAACGGTTCCGAACGGCCGCCGAGACCGTCTCCGACGAGCTGTTGGTCGTCCTGGTGGGCGACATGGTCACCGAAGAAGCGCTCCCCAGTTACTCCGTCGCGCTCAACGGACTGGTCAGGGATGACGAGGGCATGAACCCGGCTCCCTGGGCGCGATGGCTTCGGGGCTGGACCGCAGAGGAAAACCGCCACGGCGATCTCCTCAACGCTTACCTCCGTCTCACCGGCCGCGTGCACATGCGCGCCGTGGAACGGACGATCCATGGCCTCGTGGCCAGCGGCTTCAATCCGCAGAGCCAGGCCGATCCCTACAGCCTCCTGGTGTATACCGCGTTTCAGGAACGCGCCACGCGCTTGTCACACGGTAACGTCGGGCGGATCGCCGCCAGGCACGGCGACCCGAACCTCGCCCGCATCTGCGGCGTGATTGCCGGCGACGAAGCGCGGCACGAGGCGTTCTACACGCGCATGATGGCGGAAGTGCTCGAACACGATCCGGCGGGCGGGATCCTCGCATTCCGATCGATGCTCCGCGGCCGCATCGCGATGCCCGGCCGGTTCATGGACGACGGCAGGGATCCGGATCTGTTCGATCACTTTGCCGTCGTCGCCCAGCGCACCGACGTCTACACCGTGCGCGACTACGCCTCCATCATCGAGCACCTGGTCACGACCTGGGACATCGCGGGCCGAGCGGTCACGGGTGAGGCGGCCCGGGCGCAAGACGAACTCTGCCGCCAGTCCGAACGGTACATGCGGCTGGCCGAGCGTACCGCGGCCGCGCTGGCGAAGCAGCCGCCCCGTGCGTTCAGTTGGATTCGCGATCGAAAGGTATGAGCCTCCCCATGACCCATGAACGGATCCGCCTCGGGATTTCGGCGTGTCTGCTCGGCGAACCGGTGCGCTTCGACGGCGGCCACAAGCGCGATCCCTTCTTGGTGGAATCGCTTGGACAGTTCGTCGACTGGGTGCCGGTGTGCCCGGAGGTCGAGTCGGGGCTGGACGCCCCGCGTGAATCGATGCGGTTGGTACAGGCCGACGGCCAGATTCGCCTGCTGTCCAATAAGTCGGCTCAGGATCACACCGCGCGCATGCGCGGCTACGCGCGCCGCCGGGTCGAGGAACTGGCCGACGGCGAGCTGTTCGGTTTCGTGTTGAAGAAAGACTCGCCCACCTGTGGCCTCGAGCGCGTCAAGGTCTACGGGACCGGCGGGGTGCCGGCGAAGTCGGGCCGAGGACTGTTCGCCGACGCCTTGGTCACGCGCTTTCCCCTGCTACCGGTCGAAGAGGAAGGGCGGCTCAACGATCCGCGGCTGCGCGAGAACTTCGTGGAGCGCGTCTTTGCGTATCGTCGGCTCACGGCGCTGTTTGCGGCACGGTGGTCGATGGGCGACGTCGTGCGGTTCCACACGGCTCACAAGCTCACGCTCATGGCCCACCGACCGGAGGCCTACCAGCGACTGGGCCGCCTCGTGGCATCAGGCAAGGCGATGCCGCGACCCGAATTCCAGGAGCGCTATTCGACCGAATTCATGACGGCGCTCGCGACCATGGCCACGCCGCGCCGGCACGCTAACGTGCTGCAGCACATGCTCGGCTACTTCAAAGAGACGCTCGACCGAGACAGCAGGGCCGAACTGCTCGCCCTCATCGAAGACTACGCCGGAGGGCGCGTCCCGCTTGTGGTGCCGCTCACGCTGTTCGCCCATCACATTCGCCGCTGCGGCGTGCCGTATCTGGCGGATCAGGTCTATCTGCGGCCGCATCCGGTGGAGTTGATGCTGCGCAACCACGTGTGACCGGGATGCCGAAGAAGGTGATCGTCAACGATCGGATGCAGCACGGCTACGTCTACTGGCGGACCAAGCCGGTCGGCAGGAACTTCGCGCCGGGTTTCACCCCGGATCTGACGCCGAAACAGATGCTGCGGCTGGGCGTCTTCGGCGGGAAGTACATGACGGACTGTGATCAGGAATTTCCCGCGAGTTGGTTCGTGGGCGCCAAGCTGTGCGCCGAGCGGCACGACGCGCGCCTGAACTGCTTCGGCGTGAACGCCTCGCAGTCGCTCTCCATATGGCGCCGCAGCGGCTGGCTTCGCGCTCAGGATCCGCGCGGGTGGTTTCAGTGGTACTGCCGGTACTACATGGGCCGCAGGAGCGCCGACGACGCCCGGCAGATTCGACGATGGCGGGCGGTCGCCCGGCACGTGGCCGCGATTCGCAAAAACTGCGAGCCGGGCGACCTCGAGTGCCGGAGGCGGCAGCGACAGGCCGTCCTGCACTGGGCGTACGACAGCCGGAAGATCTAGGAAGGGCGCGGCATGCGTGTGTTCGTGACGGGCGCCACCGGTTTCGTCGGGCGGGCGCTGATTCCGCGGCTCCAACGCGACGGGCATGCCGTGGTGGCGTGGGTGCGTTCACCAGCGCGCGCCCGGAGCCTCCTGGGCCCCGAGGTCGAGCTACTTCGGGCTGACACGGCGCCCGGCGCGCTGGCCGCGGCGATGGCGCGTTCGGACGCCGTGGTAAATCTGGCGGGCGAACCGGTCATCGGTGGCCGATGGACGGCCGCCCGCCGCGCGATTCTGGAAGACAGCCGCATCACCGTCACCGAGCAACTGGTGCGGGCCATGGCCGAGGCGACGTCCTGCCCGCGCGTCTTGGTGTCCGGCAGCGCCGTCGGCTACTACGGTGACCGCGCCGACGAACAGCTCACCGAAGCGTCGGGTGGCAGTGACGATTTCCTGGCGCGGTTGTGCCGGAGGTGGGAGAGCGCGGCCCAGGACGCCGAGCGGCTGGGTACGCGTGTAGTGCTCCTGCGAACCGGCGTCGTGCTGGGTCGGGCCGGCGGCGCCCTGGCCCAGATGCTGCCGCCGTTCCAGTTGGGTGTGGGCGGGCCCGTCGGATCGGGCACGCAGTACCTGCCGTGGATTCATCTCCACGATCTGGTGAAGATTATCGCCGTGACGCTCGTCGACGACCGCTATCGCGGACCCGTGAACGGCGTGGCGCCCGAGCAGGCGACGAGCCGCTCGTTCGCGCGCGCGCTCGGGCGCGCCCTGCATCGCCCTGCGATGCTTCCGCTGCCGGCACTGGCGCTCAAGGTGATCGTTGGCCAGGCGGCCACCGTGTTGCTGGCAAGCCAGCGCGTCGACCCTCGCGTGCTGCGAGAGCTTCAGTTCGCGTTCGACTTTCCAACTGTGGATTCGGCGCTCGAGGACATTGTCGGCGGCACAGCCGTCGCGATCTCGCCCGCGCAGTCGAGACCCGAAGGAGCCGGGGAGGCTCGCTACGAACTGCGGGTCAGGACGGTGATCGCTTCGCCGCTCGAGGAGACGTTCGCGTTCTTCTCCAAGGCCGCGAACCTCGGCGTGATCACGCCGGCGGCGATGCGCTTTTCCATTCAGGGACAGGCGCCGCCGATGGCGGCGGGGGCTGTGATCGACTACCGCGTGCGCGTCGGTCCCCTGCCCGTGCACTGGCGCACGCGCATCACCGCGTGGGAGCCGGGGCGAAGGTTTGCCGATTTTCAAGAGATGGGCCCGTACCGCTTCTGGTGTCACGAACACACGTTTCAGGCCGATGGCCCGCGCACGGTGATGGAGGATCGCGTGTATTACACGCCGCCGCTCGGGCTCGTCGGGCGGCTGGCGAATCGCGTCTTCATCCGCTCGGCACTCAGGAAGATCTTTCAGTATCGAGGCGACGTCATCCGTCTCCGATTTGGCGGGTCCTAACGTGACTCTTCACAGGTTGCCCCCGCGATTTGGACGCGTCTTGTGGCTTCTCGCACTGGCGGTGGCGCAAGGCTGCGGCCAGGCAACGGCGCCTACTGCTGGGTCGAGCCCTACCCCGGAAGTGGTCCAGATCAAGCTGAGTCTCTCCAACGTCTTTCTCATCAGGACCGCCAGACCCGTACTCATTGATGGCGGCTCTCCGAAAGATCTGGACGCCCTCACGACGGCCCTTGCGCCGAGAGGCCTTCGGCCGGCGGACCTCGCGCTCGTTATCCTGACCCACGCCCCCTCCGATCACGCCGGCCTTGCCGCTGAACTGCGGGTCGGTGGCGCCAAGGTTGCCTTGGGCTAGGGCGACGTCGGGATGGCCCACGCCGGACACAACGATGATCTCAAGCCGACCGGCGTCACGGCTTTCTTGTTCAAGCACCTGATCATCGACCTGCACTTCAGGTCGTTTGTGCCAGACATCGCGGTGAACGACGCGTTGGACCTCACACCGTGGGACATTCGAGGACAGGCGATCCCCATGCCCGGGCACACGCCGGGCTCGTTGGTCGTATTGTTCGACGACGGGCGTGCATTTGTCGGCGACATGATGGCGGGAGGCTACGTGGGTGGGGCGCTCAGTTCCCATCGGGCTGGCGAGCACGACTTCCATGCCGACCGCGCTCGCAACCTCGAGAACATCAAGGCGGTACTGAAGCGGCCTATCAAGATGTTCTATCTCGGGCACGGCGGTTCGGTCTCCCGCGAATCGGTGGACACCGCGTTTGCGACGGGCCGGAAGTGAGAGGTCGTTGGTGAAGATCGAGGAGCTCTGGCGGTAGCCGGTCAAGACCTAGGCGGCGTGACCGAGCGCGCGCAGGATCGGTGGCCGGCATCGAGTAGACGGGCCTTGCGAAGGACGATTATTGAATGACAGGAGGAGTGACCAGATGAGTGCGAACCTGAACGTGACGAATGCTACAGCGACCCGGAGGATGCCAGCGGCTACTCGGCCCACGACATCCTCAGCCTCGGCTTCAAGAAGTCGCCGACGCATGCCGCGCTGCCCGTGACCAGGAGGTCGCCGCTTGAGAGCGCGCGACGAGCGCGGCTTCAGACGGTCCGGTCGCGCGGTCCTCAGGCGGATCGCTCGAGGAGCAGACGGTAACCGAAGCGGCTGTTCGGAGAGGGCCCGAAACGCCAAAACCAGTTTCCGAAAGCCCTCACTCAACGAGAATCGGAACCTCTGTTTGCCCGCAATAGCGGGCAAGGCGCCGCGGCTTCGCTGGCATTCCTGGCAACGTCGGCACTTCAACTTAGAATCTGCAAGTTGCGGAATCCCAGGGACCTGACAGAGTCCGAATGCCACCTCGCGCGGGCGCCGAACAAGCCGCGGATCATGCTGCGCGGATGAGCCAGTTGCGGAAATCGTCCAGTGCGAGGAGCCACTTCCCGAAGGTTCATTCCGATCGTAAGCTCGACTTGTTGGGCTGTGGCGTTTTCCTTTAGGATCCACGTACATGACGATCAGGGCGCATTCTTTCAAGCCAGTATTCATCCTCGTGCTCTGTGCGTGCGTCGTCGGGTTCGGCCACCTCACCTACGGGCAGGGAGGGGCGCCGGCAAACCCCCGGGCGAGCGATTGGGTGGTTCGCTCCTTCGAGCCAACAGCGGCCAGACTTCTCTATACCTCCGCGCGGGCGATGGGCATGTTGCGCGGGGTGGGGGAATACGAGGTCTGGTCCAGTTTGCGCTACGAAGGCTCCGGGGCGATGTGGGAGGTCACCGGGGCAAACCCCGCGGACTGGCCCCGGATTGAGTTGAGCCGGTACTACGCCGAAGTCGCCTACGAGCCCGAAGCGGGCCTTCGTCTCGACCTCACCCCTGCCAAGGGGGACCGCACCGTGGGGGTGGTCGCCGGCGATGTCTCCTGGAACGAGCAGGGCGTTGTACGTGAAGGACCGCCGGCGGGGACGTCGCAGACCGCGGCGCCGCAGCTCCGGGAATGGCGGCAGGCGCTGATCGCCATCACCCCCGGGGGCGCGATCAAGCTCGCTCACCGGAACGTCACGCAGGTGAGAGTGACCGAACTGGCGAACCGGACCTATGAGCTGAGTGTCCCCGTCAACAATATGAAGATTCGACTCAATCGGGACCGTCATCCCGAGCTGGTCGAGATGACGGTGAATCACCCCGTCCTGAAACAGGCGACCCTGACTGCGGAATATTCCGGATACCGGGACTTCGAACCGATTGATCCATTACAGAGCGATGAACCGTTCAGCGGGTTTAATTCTCCCAGCCGCATTGTGCACAAGCTGAATGGCCGTACAATTCTTGATGTGGCCATCAAGACGTGCTGGTGCACCAACCCCTATGTCATTTTTCCCGTTCCCGAGAACATCCCGCGTTAGAGGAGGGACTGTCATGGAGCCACTGAAGAAATCGACCGGCAGCATGGTGTGGTTGGGCGTCGTTCTGGCAATCGCGGTGGTGGCGGGGGTCGCGTCTCCCACGCACGCGCACCATTCCCTGTCCGCACAATTCGATTACGACCGGCCGTTCAAGTTCGAGAACGCCGTGCTGACGAAGGCGATGTTCATCAACCCCCATGTCCATCTCTACTTCGAGGTGAAGAACGCGAAGGGCGAGGCCGAGAAGTGGGAGATCACCACCGTCGGCATTCGTGGCCTCAACGATCAGGGCCTCGGCAGGGACACCCTGAAGCCCGGGACGACGTACACCATTCGCGGTTTGCGTGCCCATAACGGCAGCACGACTGGCTTCCTCGCGGAGATCATCGCGAACGGAAAGTCCCATATCGTGTGGTCGGGAGATCCGCTCGGCAGGTAACTGATGTCACACAGGGCCCCACGATTCACGGCGGCGCTCGCCGTATTCGCCTGCCTCTCGGCCAGTGTCGTCTACTCCCAGTCTCCTCCGAGTATTGTCGGTAGCTGGGAAGTGGTCGAATCCGTACGGAAATCGTTTCCGCCGCAGGAAATGAAGGGCGCCACGCTCACCTTCAATAAGGACCAGACGTTCGCGATCGATCGCGGCGAGCGCGCCTCCTGGTCAGGAACCTATAAGGCAGACCCGAAGGCCGGGACGATCGACCTCGCGTTCAGCGGCAAGAACCTGACGCGGCCGCACGAAGGCGACGTCTGGCAAGGCATCTTTCGCATCCAGCCCGGCGGCCGCCTGCAGATCAACACGGCCCAGGGTCACGAGGCGCGGCCGGTGGACTATCTGCCCGGCTACGACCTGACGTTGATGACGTTGACGCGCAAGAACTAGCGGGAGAAACGAAATGCGTATTGTGTCGACAGCGCTTGTGGCCGTTGGAATCATCGCTGGTGCGGCGTCGCAGGGGTTCGCACAGAATCCGCCGGCGAATGCTCAGCGCACGCGCGAGCAGTTGCTCAGCGCGCCTACACCGCGCACGGCACAGGGCAAGTCGGATCTCTCGGGCGTCTGGAACCGGGCCGTTCCCGCGCCGAACGCCGGCGGCGGTGTGCGCGCGTTTTATCTCTACGACGGCGAGGCGCCCGCCGCGGAGAACGAAGTCGCCAGCGCGTGGGCCGTGCGTGACGCCGATTTCTACTGGCTCGAGATCGACCAGGAGATCATCGTCAAGTCGAACCGCGAGAACATGCCCCTCTACAAGCCCGAATTCTGGGAGCAGGTTCGCATCAACGAAGAATACGGGTACGAGCGCGCGCTCGATCCCGGCTTTGGCTGTCAGGAAGTCGGCATCGTCAAGCGGGGCTTTCCAGCGGAAATCATCCAGATGCCGCACAAGGTGTTACTCCGCTACGGAGGGGCCCGTTCGGGGATTCGTGAAGTCGCACTCGACAGGCCGCTCCGCAAGGAAGAGGAATACGAAGGCCAGCACATCCTGGGCGGCAGCACGGTCGGCCGCTGGGAAGGCGATACGCTGGTCGTCGAAACCGTGGACTTTGCGGAAGATTCCGTCTGGTACTCCACCAGAGGGTGGCCGATGAGCGCGGCGACGAAAGTGACCGAGCGGTTCACGCGGCAGGGTGACGTGCTCCGGCTCGAGACCACCATCGACGACCCCGCATTCATCAAGCCGTGGGTTCTCGCGCCGATGGAGCGCCAGATCAATCCGGGCGCCCTGCTCCCTCCGGCTCCGACATGCGTGGAGTTAGATAAAGACCAGATTACGGGCGAGCGGTTCGGAGCGCGCAAGTAGCGCGAGCGGTCTTAGTGGGCCGGTGCGGTGCCGAGCGGCGCGGGAGGAATCACTTCTGAATCGCTCGGCCCGGTTTTGACCACCGGCTTCATCCAGCGAAGAGTGCCGCGCACGTTGTCCGTGGCGGTTCCTGCCTTCGACAGGGTCAGCGAGTACGACTGACGTTCGCCGGGTCCCATCTTCGCGACTTTCCAGACGGCGGCGTCGGCTTTGAGCTGCGCATCAGGGCGCACACCTTCATACCCAGCGCCGGTCGCACTAACCACAGTCGTTCCGGTCGGCACGGCCAGCAAGATCGTCATGTCTTCGGCCGTCAGCCCGGTGCCGACGAGGCCCGTGTTACGGACGTTCAGCTGGTAGACCACTCCATCCTTCGTCGGTTGGCCGGCGCTCAGTTCTCCACGCATCCGCGCGCGGAATCCAAGGTCCTTCAGGTAGTCCCAGACGTCGCGCAGCATCGGCTCCGTGACGCGTGTGGGATTGAAGTTGCCCATCGCCATGCGCGCGTACGGCGGCTCGCCAAGGGCCGTCCGAACGGGCGGATACGCCGTCGTCTGCGCGTAGACCATCGACATGAACCACTGGAAGTCCGCATTGACAGCGCCCATCACGGCGCGGCCGTTGTTGAACGCAGGATGGTGGCACTGCACGCACCCCGCGGTCGTCGCAACGGCGAGCCCCCGCGGCGCCCCGGGCGGCACTTCACGGCGCCACGGTCCCGGCTGTTCCACCGTCTGGAGCGTGTCGAAATACGCCATCAAATCGATCAGCTCCCGGTCGCTGATCTGGGACGCAGGGTAGGCCGGCATCGCGCCCCACGGCTTCCGGACCGCGTAGAGGAACTGCGCCCGCGTCAGCCTGCGGCCAGCCAGGTCGGGGCCGAATGCGCCCTCAGCCTTGACGCCGTGACACTCGCGGCACTCGACGTGCTCGGTCTCCAGCCAGAGGACGCGGCCCTTCGCGGGATCGCCCGCGGGAGCAGCGGGCGCAGGCGCCGCCTGTTGCGCGAGCGGCATCAGAAACAGGACCACGAGAAGCGAGGGGAACGTCATGGCGGAAAAACCTCCCTGTCGCCAGTAAACTGGCTGAAGCGCGCTTACGTTACCTCATGTTGGATCGGTGACCAAGTCGGTGTAGGATGCCCGCGGCCAAGGAGTTACCTATGAAACTGCGTTCTCTGGCGGTGTTCGCCGTCATGTCGGCCGTTCTCGCGGTTCCCGCCTTCGCGCACCATTCGTTCAACACCTTTTTCGACATCTCCCGCACCGTGAAGATCGAGGGCGTGATCAAGACCTTCCGGCTCGTCAGCCCCCACTCGGACATGACGCTCGAAGCGAAGGATGCCACCGGCAAGCCGGTCACCTGGCACATCACCGCGCGCACCGGCGCCGTCAACGCCAAACGCGAGGGATGGAAGGTCGAAGAGTTCATCGGCAAGCGTGTGACGGTCGAAGGCAACCCCACCCGCCGCGTGGGCGGCACCGCCATGGCCGCCGGCGTCGTCACATTCCTTGACGAGAACAGCCGCGTCGTGTGCCTCGGCGGCTGCCCCGGCGGGCCTCCCGTTGAGTAAGCGCAGCGAGATGACAGCCATGATCAACCGAATCCTGCTGACCGGCGTCTCCTTCGCGCTGGCGATGTTCGTCGCCGCGGCGGATGTCAGCGCGCAGACCGACGAGGAGTTCGAGAAGATCTATCCCTTCATCGGCAACTGGGACGGACAGGTGGGCAGCCCGAACGAGCAGGATCGCGGCAACTGCGGCGGCCGGCTCGGCGACTATGGCGAAAAGATCCTCAACTGCTCGATGCCGGTCGACCTGCTTCCCCTGAATGCGCGCGCCGAGGCGTGGCTCAAATACATGGATGCCCGCCAGTCGCCGTCGATGGCCGACTGTCAGCAGATCCCATTTCCGGCAGTGCTCGGTGAAGGCAGCGAGATCATGGCCTACCCGGGCCGTCTCGAGATCCGTATCTCCTCCAACCCCTGGTTCCTGTACCGCACGGTCTGGATGAACGGCACCGGCCCGAAGCCCATGCCCGGCCAGTTTTTTCAGCATGGCATCTCGCGCGGGCACTTCGACGGCAACGATCTGATCATCGTCTCGGATCACTTCACGTTCGATCCCGACGGCATCGACGATCACCTGCACATGGCTTCGTCGACACGCAAGAAGATCACCGAGCGCTACACGAAGATCGACGATGACAACCTGCGGCTGACGATCACGCTGGAAGATCCGACGTTCCTGACGCGGCCGTTCAAGTACGCCTTCACGTGGGCGCGGATTCCGCGCGGCGGCCTGCAGCCGGGATGGGTCACCTGCGATCCGGAGGTCTCGCGCGCCGAAGTCGAGTACGGCTACCCGGGCACCAAGTACCAGGAACCCGGGGAACAACCCAAGTAAAACGAGGAGCGAGACGATGACGCGCTTTATCGCACCAGTCTGTTGCGCCGCGCTCTTCGCCGGCGGGAGCGCCGCCTCTGCGAACGCACAGGCGGCCGCCGCGCAAGTTCATGTAGACGCGGCCCGGGCGGCGGTCGCGGCCGCCCCGAAAACTCCGAACGCGACGCTCCATACCTTCAAGGCGCTGTTCGACCAGGCCTGCGCCAAGCCGATGCTGCCGGATCAGATGCGCACCAACGACCGCTCGGCAGTCGTGCCGCGCAAGGACTGGTTCGCCTTTCCGGCCAATGTCTTCGATAACCTCTATTTCATCGGGACGAAGACCGCGGGCGTCTGGGCGATCAACACCCCTGAAGGCGTCATCGTCATCGACGCCAACTTCCACTACAGCAGCAAGGAGCTCGTCATGGGGCTGCTGAACTTCGGCATCGAGCCGGAGAACATCAAGTACGTGCTGGTCACGCACGCGCATGACGATCGCTACTGGGGCGCGAAAGCGCTCCAGGACACATATCCGAACGCCCGCATCGGCATGTCAGCCGCCGACTGGGACCTCGTCGCGAAGGACAATTCGCCGGCACAGTTCAAGCCGAAGAGGGACTTGGTGATCGCCGACGGCCAGAAGATCACGCTCGGCGACGTCACCGTGACCGCCTACGTCACACCCGGCCACACGCCGGGCACGCTCTCCTTCATCATCGAGCCGCTCTGGAACAAGAAGAGCATCGCGTCGGACGAGGGGCGGCACGTCGCCGCGATCTGGGGCGGGACGGATCCGAGCATTGGCCGGCAGGGCGTCCAGTATTACCCCGATGGCCAGACGATGATGAGGACGCACATCGCGTCGCTGCGGCGCTTCATCGACCTCGGGGAGAAAGCGGGCGTCGACACGGTCCTGACGCCGACGCTCGCGCACGGGAACATGGTCGAGAAACTGCGCCAATGGAGGATCCGCAATCCCGATCATTCGGCGATCGCGGAAGTCTCAGTGAAGTTCGAGGGGGAGCCGCATCCGTTCGTCAGCACCGAAGCCGTTGACCGCTTCAACAAGGTTCTTCTCGAATGCTACGAAGCCCAGTTGGCATGGAGGACCGGCTCGTAGGTCCGAATGGGATCGCTGGCCGGGCAACTCGAACAGAGCGGCGTCGCCGTCTGGATACGTGAATCGGGGGTCCTTTACGGGTACCCCCTCATCCTCTTTCTCCACACCCTCGGTTTGAGCACACTGGTCGGGCTCAGTTCCGCCATAAACCTGCGGCTGCTCGGCTTCGCGCGCGGCATTCCAATAGCGTCGCTCGCCAGGCTCTTCACATTGATGTGGAGCGGTCTGGCCCTGACGGCGATCACCGGACTGCTGCTGTTCGTCGCCGACGCGACGCGGCACTGGTCCAATCCCGCGTTTTCGATCAAGCTGATCTTCGTGCTGGGAGCTGTCACGGCGCTCGCGCTGATCTGGACGCGCGTGTTCCGCGCGGGCGGGCAGAACAGCGGCAGGATGCTGGCCGCCGTATCGCTGGCGTGCTGGTTCGGCGCCTTGAGCGCTGGCCGCCTGATGGCTTACGTCGCTGAGTTCGTCCAGTGAACCTCGCGCACCTGCACCTTCTCCTCAATCACTTTCCGACGCTCGGCCTTGGCATCGCACTCGGCCTTCTTGTCGCTGGGCTCGTGAAGAAGAGCGAGGACCTCAAACAGGCCGCCTTCGTGGGCTTCTTTCTGCTCGCGCTGGTCGCCATCCCGGCGTACCTGACTGGCAGCGCCGCGCAGATCGCGCTTCAGGATCAACCCGGCGTATCAGCGGACGTGATGGCCGCGCACCAGGACGCGGCGCTGCTGGCGCTGATCGTCATGGAGATCATGGGCTTCGTCGCCTGGATGGCCCTCTGGCGTTTCCGGCGGTGGCACGAGAGAGGAGTCCTCGTGCTCGCGATGGTGACGCTCGCGTTGATGGCGAGCGCCGCGAACATCGGCGGCCACATCCGCCATCCTGAAATACTGGGGGCAGGAGTGGATGCGCCGGGGCCGACCTGGCCCAGGACCGCGGCGGCCGGCGCGGCATTTGTCCTCGACAACCCGTGGGTCTGGCCGATCTGCGAGGTGTTTCACTTCGTCGGGCTGTGCCTGCTATTCGGCGTCGTGCTGCTCGTGAACCTGCGCTTACTGGGCTTCATCAAGGGCGTGGCGTTCGCCGACGTGAACCGGCTCCTCCCCTGGGCCATGGCCGGCCTCGGCATCAACATCGTCACTGGGATGCTGTTCTTCCTGGCGGCGCCCGGCCAGTACACGCAGAACAGCGCGTTCGTGTTGAAGATCGGACTGATGCTCATCGCCGGGATCACGCTGCTGTATCCGACGATGTGGGATCACGATCGCGCGGGGACGCCGGCAGACCACGCGCCGCTCACCGGCAGGATCATTGCCGCCGGTTCAATCTGCCTCTGGATCGGCGTGATCTTTCTCGGCCGCTTCCTGCCGTACCTCGGAAGCGAATAGACCGCAGGGGTCAGGAGATGCGTTTGTGAGACGAACGCTCATGAGACGAACACCGTGCGTGGCGCTGTGCGCGGCGGTCCTCTGCGCGCTCTTTCCGCTGCTGGCCGCCCACGCTCAGCAGATAAAGGAACAACCGCCAAACAGCCCGACGTGGGCCTTCCCGCTCATCACCGAGATGAACATCCCGGAGGGGCCGGAGCCGCAGACCCTGCCTGGCAGCAGCAGGAGCTACACATTCGCGCAGATTTACGACCTGCTGAATCCACCAGACTGGTTTCCCGACCGGCACCCGGCGTCGCCCGAAATCATCCTGAAGGGTCACGGCCGTGCGCAGGCGTGCGCGTCGTGCCATCTCATCAACGGTCTCGGTCGTCCGGAGATGGGTGGCCTGACAGGGTTGCCGGCCGGCTACATCGTGCAGCAGCTGGCAGATTTCAAGAGCGGCGCGAGGATCGATGCAGGCGGGCGGATGAACAATGTGGCGCAGGACCTTTCCAGCCAGGAGGCCACGCAGGCGGCGGACTGGTTCGCATCGCTCGAGTCGCGGGCGTTTACCCGTGTTGTTGAAACCGGCAGCGTCCCGGAGTCGTTCGTCGGCCCTCGAGGCGGGACACGCTTTGCGAAGCCGGGGGGCGGCATGGAGCCGATCGGTGCCCGGATCATCACGTTGCCGGAGGATGCGGAACGCGTGCGGCGGCGCGATCCGTTCGCAGGGTACGTCGCGCACGTACCCGTCGGCAGTCTTGCGGCGGGCCGGACGCTGGTCGAGACCGGCGGCGCCGGCAAGACGACTGCGTGCGGCGCGTGTCATGGGCCGGGCATGCGGGGACTCGGCAACGTGCCCGGACTGGCGGGACAGCATCCGATCTACACTGCGCGTCAGCTCTATCTGTTCAAGGATGGCAGGCGGAATGGGCCTACGGCCGCGATGATGAAGGCCGCAGTAGAACGCCTGACGGACGAAGATATCGTCGCGATCTCCGGCTACCTCGGTTCGCTGACGCCGTAGGCTGGAAAGCGGCCGGAACGAGTGGAGGATCTACGCATGAACGTACGATGGCTTGCCGTTCTTCTCGCGTGCAGCGGCGCGGTCGTGACCGCACAGCAGGGCGGCCCGCGGCTGAAGCTCACGATCCCCGCCTTCACTGATGCCGGTCCGATTCCGCTGCGGTTCACCTGCTATGCCGAGGGCGGGACGGCGATCACGCCGGCGATGCAGTGGACGAACGTTCCGGCGGCTGCGCGAAGCTTCGCGATCATCCTCACCGGGCCCGAGAACCAGCGGCAGCGCGGCCACATCCAGGCATTCTTCTGGGGACGGTGGAACATCCCGGTCGAGATGAGGCAGCTCGCGGAAGGGCAGCCGCGCGGCCCGGAGCTGCCCGACGGCAGCCGGCAGCTGCCGAGCGACGACAACATCGTGGGGTATGACCCGCCGTGCGCACCGCCGGGCGCCGGACCGATTCATTACCAGTTCAAGCTGTACGCGCTCGACCAGGCGCTCGCGCTTCCCGCGGACGCCGGTCGCGACGCGGTGATGAAGGCCATGGACGGCCACATCCTCGGCGCCAGCGTGTATTACGGGACGCTCGAACGCGCCGCGCAGCGTTGATACGGACGCTCATCCCTGTGTTGAGACAGATGGAGCCGAATTCAGTGAGGACGAATATGAGATCGATATGCCTCGTCGCGGCCAGCGTGCTGATCAGCAGCGCCGCATTCGCGCAAGGTGGTGGGCCAGGTGGCGGTCAGCAGGCACCCGCGCCGCCGGCCAGTTTTACCGCAACAGCGATTCCGGGCGTCGTCGCTGCCGGCACGAAGATCGAACTCGTCAAGCCCGGACTCGGACGAACCGAAGGCCCCGTCGCGATGCAGGACGGCAGCATGCTCGTCAGCGGTCCGAACAACATCTTCAAAGTTGACGCTTCCGACATCGTCACCACGTTCATCGAGAACGCCAACCAGACCAATGGGATGGGCTGGGACCAGCAGGGGCGCCTCATCTCGGTGCAGCGCGGAAAAGGCAATGAAAAGGTCGGCGTGCTGTACCCCGCCGACAAGGTGACGACGCTTGCGGACAACTTCCAGGGCAAACCGTTCGATGCGCTGAACGACATGGCGCTCGACAAGCGCGGAGGCGTGTACTTCACGGATACGCAGGGGATTTACTACCTGCCCCCGGGCGGACGCGTGGCCAGGATCATCGACGAAGTCCCCAGGCCGAATGGGGTCGTCCTGAGTCCCGATGAAAAAACGCTCTACGTCCACAACAAGGACGGCGTGTACATGCTGGCCTTCGATGTGGCGCCGGATGGGACGATCTCCAACCGTCGCAATTTCGCCAGGTACAAGAGCGTTCGAATTCCGGGACACAAGGACCCGTCGTGGGATGAGGACAACGGCGCGGACGGCATGGCCGTCGACAGCGACGGACGCGTCTATGCGGCGACGAACTCCGGCGTGGAAGTCTTCAGTGCGAAGGGGGAATTGCTCGGCGTGATGCCCGTCCAGTGGGGCGCCGAAACCGCCAATATCCGCAAGCCGCAAAACCTGGCCTTCGGCGGGAAGGATCGAAAGACCCTCTACATCGTGGGTTCAGGGACCGTCTACAAAGTGCGGACGTTGTCGCAGGGACCGAACCGGCCAACGA
This sequence comes from Candidatus Sulfopaludibacter sp. SbA3, assembly GCA_945903265.1. GTDB lineage: Bacteria > Acidobacteriota > Vicinamibacteria > Vicinamibacterales > UBA2999 > CAXNKG01. The sequence goes on along the minus strand of CAMDNQ010000025.1, from coordinate 14,426 downwards.
AATAGCCGGTAGCCGGTAGCCAGAAGCTACCGGCTACCGACTACCGACTACCAGCTAGAAGTCGTACTTGATCCCGAACTGCAGGATGCGCGGCGCGCCGGCCTGCGTGGTGATGCGTCCGAACGCTCCCGAGTTGAAGTTGATGACCGGGTCGCCCCAGTTGAAGTTGTTGAGCAGGTTCGAGACGTCCAACCGCAGCTCCACCCGCTGCGTCCCCACCTCGATGAGCCTCGAGACCAGCATGTCAATCTGCCAGAAGGACGGTCCCACTGCGAGGTTCCGCTTGGCATCGCCCAGTTCGCCCAGAGGCGCCAGCGCGAACGCCGCGCGGTTGAAGTAGTTCTCGATCTGCTGACCAGGCTTCAGGTCAGAGAGCCCCTTGCCAGGACCATAGATGTCATCGCTCAACAAGTCGGGCCGCTGAACCGAGGAATGCGAACCGATGAGCGCGCGGTCGACGCCGCTGGTGATGTTGAGCCGGTTCCCCGTTCGCGCGGTGACGATGCCCCCCAGCCGCCAGTTCGACGCCAGAGCGCGCACCACCCCGCTGCCAACGTCCGGTGTCTGGTAGTTGGCGTTGAGCGACCCCAGGTGCTTGCGGTCCTGATCGCAATAGCCGGCGTCGAAATCCGGATCATCCGGAATCGAATACCCGGCGCTGGTCTGATTGAAGGTCGTCGCGGTGGCCGTCCCTTCGCACTTCGACAGGGTATAGCTGCCGTTGAGGCTCAGGCCCCCGGTGCTCCGGTGCCGCGCGGCCAGCTTCAGGCCACGATATTTCTGCCATCCGATGTCCGTGTTGAGGTCGAGCGCGCCAATCTGCCCTGACCTCGTCGGATTCTCCAGCGACAGCACGCGCCGCTGGTTCAGGTTCGCATTGGTCGAGCAGACCGGAAAGGTTCGCGGGCCCGTGTCGGTATTGAGCGTGCAGGGACCGAGACCCAGGAACACCCCGGGGTTGAGCGCCGACTGCGCCCAGAGTCGGTCGGAGTAGCTGCCCAGATAGGTCGCCGACACGCCCCAGCTGGTTCCGAGCTGCCGCTCGAGCATCAGGTTCCACTGCTGCACCCGCGGTGAATTGATGTCGGGATCCATCGAACCGAACGCGCCGAACGGGATGTACGACACGGTGGGACTGGCGACGATGGGGTGCGGATCCCCGCCCGGGAGGTGCCCCCACGGGTCGTCCATGCCGCCCGGAGGATCCGTGATGAGCGAGCGGTTGCCGAATGGCGGGGCTCCGGAGTTGATGTTGTGGTACTCGCCCGCCATGAAGTCATAACCCATCGAGTACGACGACCGCAGGGCGAGGCGGCCATCCCCGCGGACGTCCCACGCCACGCCCAGGCGCGGCGCCAGGTTCAACCACTGCTTGTTCAGGCCGGTCTTCCCGTCCGGGAAACCCTCGTCGCCCGGGTAGATGAGTCCTGGCGGCGCGTTGAGGAATACCGTGCTCCTGACACCCCGGTCGAAGTTCTCCTTCCGCCAGAGCACAACCGCGTCGTTCTCGACGTACTGGCCGAAGTACGGCTCCCACCGCACGCCGGCATTGATCGTCACCCGGTTCGACACGCGCCATGCGTCCTGGGCATACGCGCCCACGTACCAGTTGTGGATATCCAGGACGCTGGGGCCGCCGATCTCGAGCCTCGCTATGCGTCCCGTCATGAAATCCGCAAGGGCGTGCCCGGTCAGGCTCCCGTCGATGGTCCAGGCGCCGCCGGTACGGGACGTGGACCGCGTATCGAACTTCCAGTAGCGGGTGCTCGCGCCGAAGCCGAGCTGATGGGTCCCCCGCACGATGGTCACATCGTCGGAGACCGCGTAGAGGTTGTGCTTCGACCGCCGCTCCCCGCTGCCAACCATCGCGAACATGCCGGCGACGTTGACCGGGAACTGGCTGCTCACGTTGGAGCCTTCTTCCGTGGGATAGGAGTACATCTTCACACCCATGTCGGCCGGGCTGGGAAGCCCCGGGTTGTGGTACCGGTGCGAATCCGTCGTGCTCCACGTAAACCGGACGGCGTTGACGAGCGCCGCGCTCATGACATGGGTCTGACCCAGCACCAGCGATCTGAGGACATCCGCGGTGCCCTCGCGGTCGTTACCCGACTTGAGGATGTTGTCGCCAGGGCCCTCCCACGCTGGGGGGAGGTCGTTCTTGTAGACCATGTAGCGGCCGAAGACCAACTGATTGCCGGTCGCCTGGAAGTCGATCCGCGTGATCGGTTCATGAATGTCGCGGCCCTGGGGGGCCGAAAACTGGACCTGGCCACAGGGATCCGTCGTCGTGGGCAGGAGCGCGGTGACTTTCCTCGCCGCCGGGCTCAAGCGGGCCGGATCGATGCGGTTGCCGACGAACGGGGCGCCCAGGTTGATCTGCCTCCCGGCGTTGCACGCCGGTGACGCGATCGTCGTGAAATCGCCCGCGAGCATCTGGGCCGTCGGCACGTACGAAATGGCGCTCGTGGGCACCTGACGCAGGATGGTGCCCTGGTAGCCGGCGAAGAAGAACAGCCTGTCGCGGATGATGGGGCCGCCGATCGTACCGCCGAACTGGTTCCGCCGGAGGCCGTCGTCCTTCTGCTTGCCGTCGGGACCGAATGCGGCGAAATGCTCCGGCGCGTTGAAGCGGCGATCGCGCAGGAACTCGAAGCCGCCCCCGTGGAACACGTTGGTCCCCGACCTGGTCACGGCGTTCACCGACGCACCCGACTTGACGCCGTTGTCGGCGGAGAGCCCGCTTGTCTCCACCTGGAATTCCTGAAGCGCATCGGGGAACGGCATTGGCAGCCCGGCGTTGCTCTGCGGGTTGTTGTGCTCGGCCCCGTCCAGCGTGTAGGCGACGCCGCCCGGCAGGCCGCCGGCGACCGAGATGTACACGCCGCCCGGGACGCCACGTTCCGTTTGCCCGTTGCCATTTACCCCGCCGGTCGGCGCGGCGCCGCCAGCGAGCATGATCAGATCGGTGACCTGGCGTCCCTGCAGCGGGAGCTGCAGGATGTCCTCGTTGGAGACGACCGAGCTCACGCCCGCGCTGCGGACGTCGACGAGCGGGGCCGCGGCGTCGACGGTGACCGTCTCCTCCAGCGAACCAACGCCCAACACGGCATTGACCGTCGGTGTCCCACCCACCTGCAGCACGATCCCGGTCTGCACGTAGGTCCGGAATCCCTGGAGTGAAACTTCGAGCCTGTACGGACCGGTCGGAAGGTTCGTCAGAAGGTATCCGCCCGACTCATCGCTCACGGCCGTACGCACGAGGCCTGTGTCGGTTTGTGTGGCGGTGACGGTGACACCGGGCAGCACCGCGGCGCTTTCGTCGCGGATGGTGCCGCTCAGTTGCGCGGTTGCCTGCGCCCAGGCGGCGCTGGCGGTGAGCAGAACGATCAATGCACCGCGCAAACAGGTCAGACATCTATTCATCGTGAGCTCCTCGTGTCCGCAGGAAGGGCGGCCGTTTGGGGCTGCTTATACCACTTAATAGCCTGAAGTACAAAGCCAGAGGTATACTGCGCCACCATGAAACGTTACCTGTTCGCGACTGCCGTGTTGAGCCTCGGGTTGCTGCCGATGTCGGACGCGCCGGTGTCAGCGCATCATGGCAATGCGGCATATGCCGACGAGATCACGGAGTTCACGCAGGCCACGGTCACGAAATTCGCGTGGGCGAATCCCCACACCCTGATCAGTTTCGACGCGAAGGATGCGAAGGGAAACGTCGTCCACATGGTCGTTGAGACCGCCGCTCCTCAGGCCCTCCGGCTGATTGGCTGGGACAAGGCCTCCGTGATGCCCGGCGACGTCATTACCGTCCGGATGTACGTCGCCAAGAACGGCAACCCCGCGGGCCGTCTGCAGAAGATCACCCTTGCCGATGGGAGTGAGCTCCGCGACACGCAGCTTGGCGGAGATGCGCCGAAGACCCGGTACGACCCCTTCGCTGAACCTGAAAAGAAATAGGCACCAGATGAGCACACGTTCCATCGTCTTCTCGATCGCCGTGCTGGCGTGCCTGACGACCGTGACGGGCAGCGCGCAGCGTACCGGCCCCGAGGGGTTCCTTCGCGAGGGCATCCGCAGGATGCCCAATCCTCCTGGGCCGGCTCCCGCGCGCGACCTTTCGGGAGTGTGGGTGGGACCGATCGACAACAAGCCGGATCCGGCGCCGCCGATGACGCCGGCGGGTGAGGCGCTGTTCAAGGAGCGGAAACCCTACGGCGACGCCAGCAGGAACGCCGACCTCGGAGCGTCGAACGATCCGTTCATTACCTGCGATCCGCTGGGCTTTCCCCGCAACCTGCTGGCCCATGCCGTCAGCAGCCGCGGACGCTTCGTCTTCGGATCGGCGCCGAACCGCCTGCTGGTCTCGTACGAGCAGCAGCGCGTCTGGCGTGAAATCTGGACGGACGGCCGGGCGCTGCCGAAGGCCGTGGACGTGCGGGGTGCGCCCGAGTCGCGCTATTACGGCCATTCCGTGGGTCGCTGGGAAAACGATCGGACGCTGGTCATCGAGACGACAGGTGTGGACGAACGGCCCTGGCTGGACGAAGCGGGTCGTCCGCGCAGTTCCTCGGCGCGCATCCAGGAGCGGTATACGCGTCTCGATGAGCACAACCTGCAACTGACGGTGACGATCGACGATCCGAAGTTCTACACGAAGCCGTGGACCTGGATGCGCGCCAATTTCTACTGGGTGATGGGCCAGGAGTTTGCCGAGACGATCTGCATTCCGTCGGAGGGGATCGAGTATCGCGACTCGCTCGCCCGGCCGTCGGGGATCCAGATCCCATAGGGACACAGACATGGAGCAGACGATGCGAAAAGCGTGCACGGGCATCATCGCAGGCGTAGCGGGCGCGCTGTTGCTGTCGGCGATGGCGACCGCTCAGACCGCTCAAACGAACACCGCGCAAACGAACAATGCGCCCAGGTCGCCGTGGAAGTACTACCCGGAGGATGCGAGGGCCAACACCGGCGACGGTGGGCCCGCTCCGAAGCGCGATTTGTCCGGGACGTGGGCCGGGGAGTCGTCCGGCGCAGGCGTTCGGAATATCGTCCGTCCCGAGACTCCGCCGCCGCTGACGCCGTTGGGCAAGCAGTTGTTCGACCGGAACAAGGCTGAAAGCAGCGGGGTCCTCATCGCCCAGTCGAACGATCCTCACGTCCGATACTGCGATCCGTTTGGTTTCCCCCGGAACATGACCGATCAGATTCGCTCGATGACGATCACGGCGCTGCCGGAGCGGACGTTTGTGCTGCTCAAGTTCATGAATGTCTGGCGTGAGATCTGGACGGACGGGAGAGCCCTGCCCACCAATGTGGGCGCCAGGGGCAGGGATGCTCACGATCCGACCTACAACGGTTACTCGATCGGCCGCTGGGAAGACGACTTCACCTTCGTGGTGGAGACGACCGGCATGGCGCCGGAGACCTGGGCGACCGAGGGCGGCTACCCCCATAGCATCGACGCGCGCGTGACGGAACGCTTTCACCGGGAGAGCAAGAACGATCTCACGATGACGATCACGATGGACGATCCGAAGCTCTACACCCGGCCTGTTAAGCTAGGTACCGTGTATTTCCGGTGGATTCCGAGCCAGACATTTTTCGACTTTTCCTGCGTGCCGTCGTCGGTGCAGATGTACTTGAAAGAGATGGCCGATCCGGCCAGCGGAGGTAAATAGTGAAAACCAAGTTTCTGATGACGGCCGCCCTGCTCGCGGGACTCGCGGCGTTCGACAGCCCGTCGCTCGCGCATCACGGCAACGCGGCGTTCAACCTGACCACGCCGGTCGTGTTGAAGGGCGCCGTGGTGACGGAATTCATCTGGATCAATCCCCACCCGCTCATCAAGGCCGACTACAAGGACGAAAAGGGCAACGTCCAGCAGTGGATCATGGAAATGGGCAGCACCGTGTCGGCGCAGCTCATTGGCTGGAACCGGACGACGGTCGCTCCTGGCGATGTCGTCACGCTGTACGTCTGGCAGGCCAAGACGGGCGCATTCGCCGGCCGCTTCAATAAGGTTGAATTCGCCGACGGCACGACGATGCGCGATACCCAGACCGGCGGCGACGACGGCGGGCGCGCCGACAGAGGCGTCCGCCAGTAAGCGCGCTACGTCTTATGGCGGCGTGGGCCTGCCGAACCTGGCTGCGTCAATCGCGACGTTCGGCTGCAGAGACGTGAGCGTGTACGTGCCTCGGCCATTGGTCCACGTCACCTGGAACGTGAAGGGGAGCTTCATCCCCAGGCCAGGTACGTCGCTGTAATTGGAATACACGACGGTGATCGGCACCGTGCCAACGGCCGTCCTGGAATAGCGCACGGATCGCACCAGGAACCCCGTCGCCTTGTCGAAATACAGTTTGACGCGCGACCCCCGCGCCGTCCTCCCGTCAATCACATCCACCGCGCGGTCGTCGATTGTGAGCGGCGGGAATCCGGTTCGCCAGTCCGTCAGGATCTGCTTGATCTGTCCGGGGAACGACAGTTGCGCGTCGAGACGGGCCCCGTCCAGGCTTTCCCCGACAAGTGAAATGAGCGTCACCGGCGTCAAATCCTGCGGGCCTGCGGCCCAGGCCTCGCGGCCGTCATGGGTCGTGATGACGTCGCCGCCGCGCATCTTGATGACGGTGGCCCGCATGTCCGGCGCCCTGGCGTAGATCTCCACCGGAACCTGCTCGAAGTCGGAGTCAAACCCCTCGTATGTTCCCTTGGCGGTATAGCTGGTGAGCCTGGCCGCAGCGGCCGCGCCGCCAATCGCCTGGATATACCGATCCAGAATCTGATCGGCTGTCATCGTGACGCGCACGGCCGGATGCGGCGCAATCTCATCGGGATCCTCGTCCGGCGGCACCGAGTACTGCAGCGCCAGGCTCGGGATCGCCTTCGGCCTCTGGCTGCCGCGGTGGCAGGTGAAGCACGTCACGAAAGGCGCCCCGCCGAAGTTGGTCTTGTTGATCGCGTTCATCATCCGGATCATCGCGCGGCTTTTCTGTTTCAGTGGGGTCTCGTCGGCGTACCTCGCCCAGCTGGCGCCGCTGGCCTCACTGTGACAATCCGAACAGTTCAACGCCAATGAGGCCGAAAAAAACCCCATCGTTTCCATGAACTCCTTGACGGGGATTCCACGCAGCTCCCGGACGTCCTTGAATGCCTGCTCCGACAGCAGCGGCTTCTGCGCGGCCGGAGCGGCGGGGCCGGCCTGACCGCGGGCGACGGTGGCTCCCAGCAGGGAGAGTGTGAGCAGTCCCGCCAGCCACAAGCCCGATCGCCGTCCACTCATCAGATCCTCCCAATCAACCCGAACACTCGTCGGAGAAGCGCAATCTCAGCTTCAGCAGCGAAGGCAATATACAGAGTTCCCGTCAGGCTGCGCAATATTTGCCGTCAAAGATAGGCACGGTACGTGCTGCCAACCCTCTGCATGGGTGCCGTTCCGCAAGACCCGTCGTCGCCGGAAACGCACGTCCTTCTGATCGAAGCGAATCCTGACGCCCGTGCTGCTCACGAAGCCACGCTCGAGGCTGGCGGCTACGCCGTCACGGCAGCTGAAGTATGGCCTGCCCTGAATGACGTCGCTCTACCGGCGATCCTGATCAGCGACCTCGCATCGTTCCGGTTGCTGCAAGGTTCCGAGATACGTCGGCTCCCGCCTGTCGTCGTGCTCGCCGACGACGCGCATTCGGGCGCCTCCGCGTGTTTGCTCGGCGCCAATGCGTGGGTGCCAACGCATGGCGACGATGGGTATTTCCTCGCGACGATTCAGGATCTCGTACGCCCCCGCAGGCGAGAGGTCAAAGGAACCCACTGACATGCCACGAGAGACGATAGGTGACCACGACGAGAGACGTGATTACCGCCGGCGCGCAGAATGCCCGCGTCGTCTCATGACGCGTCTGCTCGCCGTGGAGAACGGCCTGGGTGTGGCAGACCTCGCAGACGACCGTATGTCGTTCGAGGCTGCGCAGCGCATTCTGAAGCGGTTCGTGGTGAAAGGCTTTGTTCGGCACGACGACGATCGATGGCTCGCGACGCCACTGCTCATACGCGGCGCCCATATCGTCCTCGCCGAAGGATCAGCGTGACGGCGAGCTAGGAGAGCGCGCTTCCGCGGAGCCGGATGGCGCTGGTGATGGCGTCGATCAGCGTGCCCGGATCGACCGGCTTCTGCAGGATCGCGGCGAAGTCGGCGGGCTTCAGGTCGCTCGTGTCGTTGCCACTCACGACGACAATCGGAATGTGCCGCGTGTCGCGGTTCGCGCGGAGCTCCTGATGAAGCTCACGACCATTGAGCTGGGGCAGTGCGAGGTCCAGGAGAATGGCATCCGGGTGCCACTCCTCAAGACGCCTGAGCGCGTCCGTTCCATCCTCGACTGCGCCCACCTCATACCCCGCACCCCGCAGCACAGTCCTGTAAAACTCCCGCAGCGCTCGATCGTCTTCGACGACGAGGACGGACTGTGTGGGCGACGAAGGCGGCACACCGCATTGTAGGCAGTATTGCGCTCGAACCAACCTCGACCGTGCCCGCCCGCCAGAATCCCTCAGGCGAGGAGCCATTTTCACCTCGGTCCCGACCAGGACTTTCTTGAAAGTCACCGTTTGGGCATCCTGTCCTCGTTTGTCCGCAAGTATGGCAGAGCGTTTGGATGTGGCTCCCCGGAGGCACCGTGGCACGAAAATCAGTGAAGCGAAAACTCCCGGCGAAGCGACGGGCAGCGGGAAAGGCCAACACAGCCGCGCGCAAGACCGCTGCGCGGGCGGCAGCGACCCGGAAGAATCGCAAGGCGCGCACGCCGAAACCGCCGACGCCGTCGAAGATCTCGTCGGCTGCCGCGCTGATTCGCGGCACTGCCTCAGGGGCGCTGAGCGCGCTGGCCGAGCGGCTTCCGTGGGGAGCACGGGAAGCCGACCCCATCCGTCTTCTGGAGGCGGATCATCGTCGCTTCGAGTCGCTCTTGAAGGCGGGAGAGGGGACGACCGCCCGCGCCGCGAAAACGCGCACGAAGGTGCTCGATACGCTCACGTCGGAGCTGAACCTCCACGAGCTGCTCGAGGAGCAGGCGCTCTATCCCGCGCTCGCGCCCCACGCCGAGACCAGGGAGATCGTGCTCGAGGGCTACCAGGAACACCACGTGGCCGACCTGATCGTCGGGGAACTGTACGACCTGGCCACCAGCGACGAGCAATGGGGGCCGAAGTTCAAGGTACTGAAGGAAAACATCGAGCACCACATCGAGGAGGAAGAGCGAGACATGTTCAAGAAGGCCAGGGCCGTTCTCACCCGCGAAGAGCTCGCGGCGCTGGCCACGACGATGCGCACCCTGCGGGCGGACGCCAGGAAGCCGAAACGCGCCAGGACGTAGCGACTCTCCGAGGCTACTCTCCGAGCATGGTGCCGACCGGCTGGAGCCCTTCCACCCGATCGCACACCGCCTTGATGACGACCATCATCGGGATTGCGAGCAGCATTCCCGGGATGCCCCAGAGCCAGCTCCAGAAGAGCAGCCCCGCAAAGATGGCGATCCGGTTCATGTCCGCGACCTTCCGCATCAGCGCGGGTGTCAGCCAGTAGCCCTCGATAGTCGTGATCAGCATCGCCACGCCCGCGAACTCCAGCGCGGCCTGCATCGACTCGAACTGCAGGTATCCCGCGAGGCCGACCCCCGACGCCACGACGAGCGGCCCGAAGTAGGGGACGATGTTGAAGACGCCGGCCGCCACGCCCCAGAACCCGGGATAGCTGAGGCCCATCCACCAGAACGCCAGGCCCGTCGCGATACCCACCATCACACTCGTGAAGATCTGCACGAGCAGGAACCGTTCGATCTGCGTGGCGATGTCGTTGAGAATCTGCACGGTGATCTTCTTGTGCGCCAGACGGGTGCCGACGCTCTCCACCAGCTTCCGCTTGAACAGATCGTCGTAGACGAGCAGGAAATAGGTGAGGAACAGTACGAGTGCCGCCTGCCCGAGGAGCGTCAGCGCCCCGATGGAGGTCCACCAGACGTAGTCGAACATGCGGAACGTCGGCTCCTCGATTTGCACCCGCTCGACGCCTGGAGGCGCGGTATTTTCCTCGGGAGTGGCGGCGGCCTCCTCCGCCAGGCCCTCGATCTCCCGGGCGGCGTCCTGGACTTTTTCGATCGCCGTGGGCGCTCCACCAGCTTCCGACGCCCACTTCGCGCGCACGCGCCTCGCCGCGTCCGGCAACTCCTCGACCACGCGCATCGCATCGTCGCGCAGGCTGTAGACGCCGGCCCCGACGAAGCTACAGAGAAGCGCGATGGCGACGCCCGCTCCAAGGGCGCGCGGCAGGCGCAGGCGTTGAAGACGATCGACCAGCGGGTCGAGCGCGTAGAAGAGCAGCCCGGCCAGCACGAATGGAATCAGCACGTCGCGCATGTATTGCGCGAGCCAGATCGCCGCGGCCACTGCGACGATCGTGATCGCGATGTTGCGGCCTCGCTCCGGATCGGCAGGAGGTTCAGCAGCGTCGGGCTGCGGCCCGGACGGGTCAGTGTCGGAAGTCACGTGGATAGGCCCTAGCCAGGGAGGAACGCGCGTTTGACGTCGAGACCGAACGACGGCTTCGTCCGGTTGCCATAGATGCGGATCGGGAGCTTCGTCCCCCCGCCGGGCCGCCGGAAGAACGGCTGTGCCAGACGCGCGGCCACCGACTTGATGCCGGTCGTCATCTCGGCCAGTGACGCATCCAGCAGCACGTCGCCTCGAAAGTCGACCCATTCCTGCCGGACGCTGTACCGCCCGGCGAGCTGCACCATCGCGCCGGGTACGCCGAAACTCAGGTGAGAGAAGTCGATCGCCGCATCGCGCATCGTGAAGCGGCCTCTCAGATTTGAGACGACGCTCTGGCCCTCGTTCTCCCCGGCACCATCGCCGCGGCCACGCCGGCTCATGTCGTCGATCCGCTTCTGCACGTTCAGGTTCGCGAATCGCGCCTGGGAGATCGCGAACTCGCCCGCCAGCTGAATCTTGTCGATGACATCCTCTTCGCCAGCAGGAATGACGAGGCGCGTCTTGACGGTGATGGCGCCCGACATCGGGGCGCTTGCCGCCTTGACCGCGAGCCCGAGCAGATCCTCGAGCCTGCCGTCGTCGATGACCACGTCCACCGTGATGTGGCGCCCCTTGATCTCGCGCGCGCGCACCACTTCGCCTTTGGCCACAATCAACGTATCGCGGAGCCGCGCCTCGACACGCTCGAGCCACGTATTCCCGTTCGTCCCGTCGACGACGGCGACGTACGTGGTCTTGAGCGGCATCGGCTGGCCCGCCACGTCGATTGAAAAATCTGGTGTCTCGGTGTGTCCGCGCACGATGATCCGCTCGAGCAGACCCTCGAAGGTGCCGCCCGACGAGAGGGTGCCCCCGATGCCCTTGATCGTGTTGAGGTTCGCGTTCCCGAACAGGTAGTCGCCCTGCAGTGGCGTGCGCTGCGGGTCATCGGGATTCCAGGGACCAAACGTGCCTTCGGTATCGATCCGTCCGTGCGGCTTTGGATTGGTGATCGACGCATGGAAGGATGCGGCGGACGTCCGACCGACTTCGCGCATTTCGAGATCATGAATGTCGAAGTGGCGCGGCAACTTCGCGGGATCGCGCGGCCAGATTTCGAACGCCGCATTCTTCGCCGTGAGCCGATCGATATAGATGGTCGGCAGTCCGCCCGGCGACTCGGCGCCGGAGCCCTTCGTCCCCGGACCCACGTTCACGTGCAGCCCCTCGACCTCGACCGTCTCGAGGCGGACGGGGGAGCGGCGCAACCCCAGGATGCCTGCGGTGGCCGAGAACGAGGAGACGCTCAGCAGGGGAGGAATATCGTCGCGGCCGCGATGTCGAAGCACGAGCCCCTGGCCGGTGACCCCAGGGGACGGGAAGGCGTGGACCTGCAGACCCTCCATGGCCACCGTACCGCCGAATCGGGCATTGAGGGCTTCCACGACGTGATCGCGGACGTAAGAGGTGGTGCCTGTCGCCAACTCGACAGTAACGGCAGCGAGAATCACGAGCAAAGCGAGGGCGACCCAGAGAAAGCGGCGCATCGACCACCTGATCATCACGAGCCGTGCCAGCGCCAGGAGACCCCGGCGACCGCCGGCGCGGGCGGGCGGTCAGCGACTGGATTGGGCGGGTCCGCGGAGCGCCTGGTTGATCTGGCGGATGGCGCCGAGGTGATAGGCCAGATGCGCGATGCTCCCGATCATGCCGTGCAGTTCGACCTCGTTCACCTCGCGGGGCGTCTCCAGGGCCTTCAGCCAGCGTCCAGCTTCGAGCCGGAGGTCGACGCACAGCGCCCACCAGTCCTCGTCAGACACCGTCGTTTTTTTCCAGCTCGCGCTCCAGTCGGCGTCCTCGAACGGGTTGGCGCCGGCACTCCACCGGTTCAGGAGCGACAACCCGTACCGGACGTGATCGACGTGCGCGGCGATGGAGGATCCGGTCGGAGTTAACGCGGATGCGGCGGCCGCCGGGAGCGTGTCGAGGGAGGCCAGCAATCCCTTGTCTTCGGGATTCAGCATGTAGGCGCCTGAGGCAGGGGAACCGGCGGTCAGCTCGCTGAAGAGCCCCGCCAGTGTCTTCGCAATGTCGTCGGTGCGCATTTGTGATGCCTCTGTCGATCCTGTGCGTTCGATCCGGTCGGTTACAGCAACGGCCTCGACTCCCACTGGGGAGCGTTCAGCAGGGCGTGATATTCGTGCGCCGCGATCGTGCGCTTCGAGTAGCGGCACGCCACGACGAAGGCGTTGTCCGTATCGCGCCAGTTGACCGTCAGCACATCGCACGTGAAGGTCATGCCGGGAGCGGCTTCCATCGTGAGGACGTCCCCCACCTTCGGAATGCTCTCCACCTCCATGGGGGTGATGAACCTGATGGCGTCGTTGGAGATCCGCGTGACCTCGCCGAGCGGTTCCGTACGGAGGGTCAGCGACGGGATGCGAAGATTGATGATGACGGTCTGAGCCATGCGTGAGATTCGGGACGGCTAGTGGGCGGATATGACGCCAGCCGATCGTAGCGCGTCGACGATCCTGTCGGCGGCCTGCTCGGCGCTCACGGTACTGGTGTCGATATGCAGATTCGGATCCTCGGGCGCCTCATAGGGCGCGTCGATGCCTGTGAAGTTCTTCAATTCGCCCCGGCGGGCCTTTCCGTACAGCCCCTTCGGATCGCGCGCTTCCACCACGGACAGCGGCGCATCCACGAACACCTCGATAAACTGCCCGTCCGGCAGGAGCTCGCGCGCCATCGTCCGGTCGGCACGGTACGGAGAGATGAACGAGACGAGCACGATGAGCCCGGCGTCCGCCATGAGCCTGGCGACCTCCGCCACACGGCGGATGTTCTCCACCCGGTCGGCCTCGGTGAATCCCAGGTCCCTGCTCAGCCCGTGCCGAACGTTGTCACCGTCGAGGATATACGTGTGCTGGCCCAGCTGGTGCAAACGTTTTTCGACGATGTTGGCGATCGTGGACTTCCCGGCGCCGGACAGGCCCGTGAGCCAGACCACGCACGGCCGCTGGCCCATGAGGCGGGCGCGGCTGCTGCCGCTGACCTCGAATGCCTGCCACCGCAGATTTTGCGAGCGCCGCAGCGCAAATTGCACGAGACCGGCACCGACCGTCTCGTTCGTGAGCCGATCAATGAGGATGAAACCTCCGAGGTCGCGGTTCTCGACATAGGGATCGAAGACGACCGGTCTGCCCAGATCGAGGTCGCACACGCCGAGCTCGTTCATCTCGAGTCGCCGGCTCGCCACGTGGGCGTGCGTGTTGACGTCGATCGCGTACTTGAGCCGCGTGACGGTAGCGATAGCCGTCTGCGTCGCGAGCTTCATCAGGTACGACCGGCCCGGCATCAGGGCGTGCTCGTGCATCCAGACCATCGTGGCCTGAAGCTGGTCCGCCACGCCTGGCTCGTGATCCGGCGCCGACAGCACGTCGCCGCGCGCCACGTCGATGTCGTCGGCCAGCGTGACCGTCACCGACCGGCCCGCCGACGCGCTCTCCACCTCGCGGTCGCCGACGAGGACCTGCGTGACACGGCTCTGGCGATGCGAAGGCAGCACAGATACCATGTCGCCCGCGCGGAGAACACCGCTCGCAATCACGCCGGTAATCCCCCGGAAGTCCTGGTGCGGGCGGGCGATGCGTTGCACCGGCAGGCGGAGCGGCTTCGCGGCGGGATCGTCCGGGACGGGGATCGCATCGAGCAGTCCGAGCAGCGCGGGGCCGCCGTACCAGGGCATCGCGGCACTGCGTGACACGACGTTGTCGCCGGTGACGGCCGAGATGGGGATGCACGTCACGTCGGGCAGGCCGATCCGGGCACAGAACTCCTGATATTCGCCTTCAATCTGGTCGAATGCCCCTCTGGCATAGTCGACGAGATCCATC
>CAMDNQ010000024.1 GCA_945903265.1 Candidatus Sulfopaludibacter sp. SbA3 | reverse complement strand
GTTCGGGACGGAGGGGTCGGAGGTTCAAATCCTCTCGCCCCGACCAACAAGATGTGAAGGCCGGTCAATATGACCGGCCTTTCGTTTGTACGTCGCGGCGAAGCTGAGGACCCGCTCGAGAAACAGCGGGGCAGGCAGGAGAGCAAAGGCGGGAAGCGCGCCCGCGATCAGCGCGCCTTCCGGCGTCGTCAGAATTCCCGCCGCATCGAGCGCGGCGTTCGTACCGCGCCACACCACGAAGTAAATCACGGCCGCAGCGATCACTCTCGCGACACGAGCCAGCCATGGCGAGTCCGCTGTGCGGGCCGCGGTGGAGAGGTGACGGTCCAATTGCGTGTAGACGATAAGGAACACGCCGGCCGCCAGTCCAAGGAATCGCCCTGAATCGTATGGACCGATGCCGCTCCCCAGTGCGAGCAGCGCGCACCCGCCTGCGAGAAGCAGAGTCCGTGAGGCCGGCTCGATCGCGCCCTTGTCGCGCGTCAGACGCCCGAGTGTCAGAGCCAGAAACGCCAGCGCGGTCGCGATGATTCCCACGCCAAGCCCGCCGAGGACGTCGCCGACGAAGTGCCGTCCCAGATAGATCCGTGACAGTGCCATCGCCGGAATCAGCACGAGCATCGCCGGCCATATCGATCTCAGCCCGAAGAGATGGGCCGCCCCAAACATGAAGGCCGTCGTGACCGCCACGTGCCCGGAAGGGAAGCCGTAGCCGTCCTCAGAATCGACTGATTGATTCACGCTGTCGCCCAGGAACGACTGGCCCAGTGTGAAGACGGCATCCAGATTCTGCACCGCACTGTCGACGGCGTCTGGCCGTGGGGACGCCACGATGGCCTTGGCGCCGTCGGTCATGACGCCATTGAGTGCCAGCAGCAGCAGAAGTGCCGCGCCCGCACGAAGTCCGTACATGAAGGCCAGGACCGTCGCCAGCGCGAGGTAGACCCGCGTGTATCCGAACAGCGAGATGCCGTTCATGGCCATGGTCAGCGCGTGTGAGGATCGTTCCTGAAGCCGCAGAATGGGGGCGGTGCCGAAGAGGGCCGAGAGGCCCGCCGGCCACAGGACGTCGCAACGCCGCTCGACGATCTCCCGCCGCTTGTCTTTGAAGACGCGCACCCACTCGTCAATCGCGCGGGGTGCCATGCCCGAGGAAGTGCCTGTCGCCGGAGACGACCGCAGTTCGATGCGGGCCGCCTCGAACATGCCGCGAATCTGCATATCCGACAGTGCGGAAAGGCGCGCCGCCAGAAACTCCCGGCCGTCCTCGCTGATGACGGGATCCTTCAGCGTACCCGTCAATGAGCGGGGAAGATTCCCCACGCACCGGGCATCGTCCTTCCAGACGGGCGTCTGCTCCCAGCCCTGGAAGTTCACGCTGCCGACGAGATTGCTGTTGACGAGGTTCGCCCGCCCGAACGTCAACCCGAGGTCGTTGATCAGCATGAACGGCCGGTCGCACGTCCCGTCGGCTGACTCCCCGTCATCGAGGCAGACGAGTCGCTGCTGTTCGGGCTTGGTGTCGGTGTGCTGAAGGAACACCGCGAGAAGCTTGAGCGCGTCGCGGTGGGTCCGGCTGGCGCCGCCTGCTGCTTCGTCAATAAGGTCAAGCTCGAGCCACGACCAGCCTTCCAGCCCAGCGCTGGTGACTTCGCGGCCCGGCATCTTGCGCTCTACGACTGCCGGATTGACAAGGCGCTCGCCCCTGCGCGCCGTTGCCAGCCCGATGGTGTCGGGGCATCCCTGGCACAGGACGCTGACCGAGTACATGCTGTCCGCGCCGAATCCCAGGGCCCACAGCAGGCGCGTCGCCGCAACCTCGCCGTGCACTTCTCCGTTGGTTTCGCCGTATTTGATCTTGAGTTCGTCTCCCGCTGGCGTCACGCAGGCGAATTTGGGTGAACGTCCGTTCATCGCCTTATCGATGTACTTGCAACGGATTTCCTGGCCGAACTCGAACCGCCCGGGGTCGTCCGGCCCCGAGAACAGGTCCATCGATCTCACGTCGGTAGGCGACCAGACCTGGGCTCGGGCAATGACGGACGCGCGCGTCTCTGGCGCCTGCGCGGCCAATCCCGCAGCTGCGGCGACGGCCACGATCGCCACAATGACCGGCGCTTTCCTCACCGATGACGTTATTGCAACAAGAAGTCCGAATTTGTTATTGCTGCGTTTCTGTGCGCGCCAGGTAATTTCTGCACGAGCGATCCGGCATTCCGAGCCGCCGGCGTTTGCAGGGGATCCCGGCAATCTTCAGAGATTGCTCGACTTAGGAGGACCCGAGCTCAAGCGGAACACGATTTGCCATTGGGTTGTCCGGTTCCTCCCCCCGGAGGATCGGTATGACCTGGAATCGTGTGCGCTCCCTGTTTGTGGTCTCGTGCATCGCTGCGTTTGTCACCATCGGCTGCGGTCAGGGATCGCCGTTGTCGTCGTCCGGTTCGCTGGGCGGGATCGTCGGCCCGACGGCGCTGACCGCCGACGCCGAGATGGATGTCGCGACCGCGTCGTCGCTCTCCGACACGTTTGCCACGCTCGGCAACGGCAACGGCCGCGGGAACAACGGCAGCGGCGGCGGAAGTGAGAAGGGCAAAGGCAAAGAAGAAAAAGAGGACGACGAGGCTGAGGCGCCACACCCCAAGGGGAATCGCGGCAGCCTGTCCGGCTTCGTGACCGCCGTTTCCGCAACCACGATCACGGTGCGAGGCGTCGTTGTCACCGTGCCGGCCGGGACGGAGATCCGTCACGGCAACCGGACACTGCTGATGGCGGATATTCAGGTTGGCGACCACGTTCAGGTGAAGGGAACGACCGCCACGACGACCACCGGCACGACGTTCACCGCGACCGAAATCAAGGTCGAGGACATGGATCATGACGGGGACGATGACGCGGACGATGACGACGAGGATGACGACGGCGCGAAGGTCGAAGGAAAGATCTCCAGCCTCGCGGGCACCTGCCCCGCGCTGACGTTCAACGTCGTGACCGGCACGACCACGCCCACCACGACGAAGGTCACCACCAACGCCGACACGAAGTTCGACGACGTGCTCTGCACGGCGCTGGCGAATGATGCGGTTGTCGAGGTGAAGGGAACGACGCAGACCGACGGGTCGATTCTGGCGACGAAGATCGAGCTGGAATAGCCTGGCGGGCGGGTTGTAGGAAGAGGGTCGGGGAGGAATCCCCGGCCCTCTTTTTTTGCCCGGACATCTGGAATGGCCCCGGTTGTTGATTTATGCTGTCAGCCTGCCTCGCCGTCACGCCCGGGGTCTACTTAGAGGTCATCGTCAGCAATGAACAACGAAGAGCAGTGCCCGTTCTCCCGCAAAACGCATAGCGGCCGGTCGAACCATGACTGGTGGCCGAACCATCTGGACGTGAGCGTCCTGCATCAGAACGCCCCGGTTGGCGATCCGATGGGCGCCGGGTTCGACTACGCCGCCGAGTTCAAGACGCTCGATCTCGCGGCCGTGAAGAAGGACATCGAGGCGGTAATGACCACCTCGCAGGACTGGTGGCCGGCCGACTTCGGGCACTACGGGCCGTTCTTCATCCGCATGGCGTGGCACAGCGCGGGTACCTATCGCATTTACGACGGCCGCGGTGGCGCGGGCTCAGGCGAGCAGCACTTCGCGCCGCTGAACAGCTGGCCGGATAACGTGAACCTCGATAAGGCGCGCCGGCTGCTGTGGCCCGTCAAGCGGAAATACGGGCGCAAGCTCTCGTGGGCCGATCTGATGGTGTTTGCCGGTAACGTCGCCCTCGAGTCGATGGGATTCAAGACGTTCGGCTTCGGCGGCGGACGTGAGGATGTCTGGGAACCGACTGAGGTCAACTGGGGCACCGAGGAGACGTGGCTTGCCGACGCGCGCTACCGCGGCGACCGGGAGCTTGCGAACCCGCTTGCCGCGGTGCAGATGGGCCTCATCTACGTGAATCCGGAGGGCCCGAACGGCAACCCCGATCCCGTGGCGGCCGCCCGAGACATCCGCGAAACGTTCCGCCGCATGGCGATGAACGACGCGGAAACCGTGGCGCTGATCGCCGGGGGGCACACCTTTGGAAAGACGCACGGCGCAGGACCGGCAACCCACGTCGGCGTCGAGCCCGAAGCTGCGGCCCTCGAGGCGCAGGGCCTGGGGTGGGCCAGCAGCTTCGGCACGGGCAAGGGTGGCGACGCGATCGGCAGCGGCCTCGAGGTCACCTGGACAACGACGCCCACGCGGTGGAGCAACAACTTCTTCGAAAACCTGTTCCGCTTCGACTGGGAGCTGACCAAGAGCCCGGCCGGGGCGCACCAGTGGGTTCCGAAGAACGGCGCGGGCGCCGGCACAGTGCCGCACGCGCACGACACGTCGAAGAAGCTGTCCCCGACCATGCTTACGACGGACCTCGCGCTGCGGATGGACCCGGCCTACGAAAAGATCTCCAGGCGCTTCTACGAGCACCCGGAGGAATTCGCGGACGCCTTCGCCCGAGCGTGGTTCAAGCTGACGCACCGAGACATGGGACCGCGCGCGCGGTACCTCGGTCCGCTCGTTCCCGCGGAGCCGCAACTCTGGCAGGACCCCGTCCCGCCTGTCACACACGCGTTAATCGGCGCCGGCGACGTCGCGCGCCTCAAACGGGAGATCCTCGCGTCAGGGCTGTCGATCGCGCAGCTGGTCTCCACGGCCTGGGCGTCGGCGGCGACGTTCCGAGGCACCGACAACCGCGGCGGGGCGAACGGCGCCCGTCTCCGTCTTACGCCGCAGAAGGATTGGGACGTCAACAACCCGCCCCAGCTGGCGAAGATCCTGCGAGTGCTCGAGGGCATCCAGAAGGCATTCAATGCCGGTGGGACGACGAAGGTATCGCTGGCCGACCTGATCGTGCTCGGCGGATGCGCGGCCGTCGAGCAGGCCGCGAAGAAGGCGGGCTACGACGTGACCGTGCCGTTCGTGCCGGGACGTACGGATGCGGTACAGGAGCAGACGGACGTGGAGTCGTTTGCCGTGCTCGAGCCGACCGCGGACGGGTTTCGCAACTATCTCGGGAAGGGGCATGCGGTCCCGGCTGAGCATCTGCTGATCGAGCGGGCGCTGATGCTGACGCTGAGCGCTCCCGAGATGACGGTGCTCGTGGGCGGCCTGCGCGCCCTCGGCGCCAACGCCGGCCAGTCGAGTGTCGGCGTCCTGACGACGCGGCCGGAAACGCTGACCAACGATTTCTTCGTCAACCTCCTCGACATGGGCACGGAGTGGCGGCCGACATCAGACGTCGCGGACACCTTCGAAGGCGTGAACCGGTCGACGGGGAAGGTCACGTGGACGGCGAGCCGGGCGGATCTGGTGTTCGGATCGCACTCGGTGCTCCGCGCTCTGGCGGAGGTCTACGCGTGCGATGACGCCCGAGAGAAGTTCGTGCGCGACTTCGTGGCGGCGTTCGAGAAGGTGATGCATCTCGACCGGTTCGATGTGGCTGAACCGGCCGAGCTCGTGACCGTCTGAGCGGTCGCTACCGCTGCGCCGTCTGGCCTGGGCCGTCCTTCGTCAATCCATTCCTGGCCAGGAAGGATTCGATGGCGGTCCAGATCCTGATGACCTGGTCGCGCGGGAAGTTGCCGTGGCGGCCGCCTGGCACGGTCACCAGCTCGGCGACATTCCCGGCCTTCTTGAGCGCGTCGACCTCGCGCACGCCCTGGTCATACGGCACCGTCGGATCCGCGTCGCCATGGATATGGAGCATCGGCGGGAGACCCGGGCGGATGTGCGTCATCGGGGAGACGAGCCGCGCGACCTCCATGCGGTTTGGCTGCGGGCCGATCCAGGAGACCGCGTAGTCCCGCGTCGGATCCTCTACCAGCACCGTGTAGTCGAACACGCCGTACCAGCTGATGATGGCCGCCACCTTGACCGGCTCGCGGCCGGGGCAGCGACGATCGAGGCCGGCCGATTCCGGGATGATGCCGCCAATCGAGGCGAGGTGGCCTCCGGCGGACTGTCCCGTCAGCACGATCCGGTTCGGGTCGATGTTGAATTCCTTCGCGTTCTGCGTCGCCCAGCGGAGCGCGCAGCGCACGTCTTCGACGGCCGCCGGCGCCAGGGCGTGCCCGCTCGAGCGGTATTCCACGTTGATGGCGTTCCATCCCATCTGCAGCCAGGGGATGACGTTGAGCGCGAAGGCTTCCTTCGTGGAGTTGATGCGGTACCCGCCGCCGTGGAGGATGATCGCCGTCGGCCGAGGCTCCGTCCCGCGCGGACGGTAGACATCGAGCTTCAGGTCGACGCCTGATGCCGTGAGATAGGTGATGTTCGCGTTGACCTGCGTCCCGGTCGCCAGGAACGCCGAGAACGTCGCCGCCTCCTCGGCCGGGCGCTGGGCGCGGGCGGGCGATGAAGACATCAGGGTGAACAGCGTTGTTACAAGCGCGGTTGCGAGCGCGAGGACGAGGGATCTCGACATCGGCGGTTCCTCCTAGTGGGCGGAGTATATCCTTACCCCCGATGAAGAAGCTTCTCGTGGAATGTGTCGGGACGTTTTTCCTGATGCTCACGATTGGCAGCACCGTGCTGGCGCCCAACGACGCCGGAGCGATGGCGCCCGTCGCGATCGGCGCGATTCTGGTGGCGATGGTATTCGCCGGCGGGCACGTCTCGGGCGCGCACTACAATCCGGCCGTGACGCTCGCGGTCTTTCTGCGAGGGAAGTGCGGCGCCGGTGACATTCCCGGCTACGTCGTCGCGCAGTGCCTGGGAGCGGGGCTGGCGGCACTGACGGTGGCGTTCATCAAGGGCGACCCGGCGACGAGCCCTATCATCGTGGATCCCGCCTATGCACTCGCCGGTGAGTTCCTCTACACGTTCGCGCTCTGCACGGTCGTCTTGCACGTCGCCACGTGCAAGGGCACGAGCGGCAATCCCTTCTACGGCCTGGCGATCGGCGCTGTCGTGGTGGCCGGCGCGTACGCGATGGGGCCGGTGTCTGGCGCGGCGTTCAATCCCGCGGTCGTTCTGGGCATGACGGTGCTCGGGATCGTCAGCGCGGCGAACGCGTGGATGTACCTGGCGGCGAACTTCGCGGCGGCAGCAGCCGCCGCCGCGTTGTTCAAGGTGATGGATCTGGATTGAGGCGAGCCTGACAAGGCTCGCCCCACAAGACCGTGGCGCGGACCTTGTCAGGTCCGCGCGGCGGGGCGGGACGCCATCCGCTCCTGCATCTGGCGTGTCAGGTGCGGCAGGATGCCCAGCATCCGCTCCGCGACCATCAGCTGCGCGCGATGATGCATCTCGTGCTCCTTGGCTGACAGCAGCATCTCGAAGCGGCTTTTCGTCGCCGGCTGCGAGCCGGGGTGCATCGCGACCGGTTCCGCCAGAGTGGCCTCCGACAGCCCCTCCAGATACGTCGCGAACTTCTCACCTTCGGACTTCAGGAGTGCGACAATCTCGTTCTTCGAGCGAGGCGTGGCCTCATCGGCTCCAACCTTCTGGAAGAATTCCATGAAGTTGAACTTGGCGGCGTCAGAGACACGGTCCTGGTGAAACTTCATCTGCATCGCGGGATACGCCAGCGCCAGGTGCGTCAGCGTCTGCCGCACGCTGCGACAGTCGGGCGCCGCCTTGAAGTCGTATTTGTTCTCTGGAATGTCCTCGGCAATCTGAACAGTGTTCGCGCGTACGACGCGGAAGCTCGCGGCCAGATCTCTGGCTCCGTAGTAAATCATTGGTGTCTCCCCTGGTTATCTGAGTTCGAATCGGTTGGTGAGCAGCATCTTCTGCACGAGATCGGCGTGCTGCTCTTCGTCGTGGCTGGCGACGATCACGAGGTTCGCATCGGTCTTCGACAGCTGATTGAGCCACCGCAGCTGATCGAGGACGGCGTTCACGTCCTCCGTCACCCACGGGGCGGCCTTGCCCTTGACCTCCCGCACGCCGTCCATGTGCCACGTGGCGTCGCCGATCAGGAGGTACTCACGCCCTGAGGCGAGCGCGACGAACACCATCTGCGATCCCGGGGTGTGGCCGGCCGATTTGATCAGAACGATCCCGGGCGCGACGGGCAGGTACTTCTCATAGTCGACCACGATGAACCGGCGCGCCTGCTCCGCGGTGAGCTGGATCTCCGGCATCTGCGGCTTCGTGGTCAGGATGTCGACCATCGCGCGGGTCAGGATAGTCTTCGGCGCCAACTGCGCCGCCTGTGGCCCGCGGATGACGCCGGCCACGTGATCGCCGTGTTCATGGGTGACAAGGATCATCCGGGCGCCCGCGACGGCCTTTGCGACTTCGGCCGCCGCCGCGGCGTCGTAGGGTTCCTTGGTGCCGCGGCCGAAGAAGTCATGAACCGTCTGGTCCATCCCCGCGTCGACCATCACGTAGGAGTCGGGGTACATCACCTGGAACGCCGTGCGCGCCTGGACGCTTGGGATGGTGGGCGCGCCCTGGACCGAGAAGTTCTTCGTGCGAAGGCTCGCCGCGAACTTGACGAAATTGATGCGCACGGGCTTCGCGCCGGGAATCAGGTTGGCCGCGCGTCGGATCTCGGCGATATCAGCGCTCCAGCTCGCCCCGGGCTGCTGTGCGGCCGCGAATGAACGGTAGACATCAGGGCTGACGAGGACGAGTAGAAGAGCCGCGAGGATTGTGCGCATACGCTCTAATACTAGCGCCCGTTATACAGACGCCACGTATTTCCGGTGTAGCCGCCGCGACAGGTGTAGTTACCCTGGCCGGTTTTCGGTGTCGCATTCGGCGTCATTGTGCCAACCCATGTCGCCGACGTGTTCTGGTTCGCACTGCCGTCGTCGTACCAACACGGTCCGGTAAATCGCACGTTCCCTGCATTGTCGATCGTGCCTGCCAGCGCGCCATCCGTGCTGGTCAGCCGGCCATTTGCGACTCTCACGTAACCCGCCGATGTGAATGTTCCAACGGAAGAGTTCCGCGTGAAGTCATACGTACCATCGTAGGACCCGCCGGGCGTGGGTGTCGGGGTAGGAGTGGGCGTCGGTGTGGGGGTTGGCGTCGGCGCCGGAGCCGTACGGAATCCGCGGGTGCCTGTCCAGGAACCGAACGTCCCGTTGCTGCAGGCCCACTGGCCAGCCGCGCTGAACTGCCGGGCGCCGCCTCCAAGGAATGGCCCGGTCCAGGTGCACTCGCCCTGCGGCGCGATCGTAAAGAAGGAGCCGCTGCCGTGCAGGGACGCGGCGAGGTCTTCCCGCGCGCCCGATGCGAGCGCCAGGGTGCCCGTGCCCGATCCGGGTTGCGTCGCCGTGATGATGCCGTTCAGCACCGAGAACGCAACCGTGCCGCTCGCCGAACCGCTGAATGTGCCGGTCCAGGCGCCGTTGAACTGGTCGATGGTCGGCTGCGCCGCGCCGCCCTCGATCTCCACGCGGTAGTGGTAGCAGCCAGGGCGGTCGTCGCCGCTCGCCACATAGAGCGCAAGGGTTCCCGCGATTGGCGCCGTCAGCGCAAGGCGCGGATCGAGGTCGCCTCCAGAATCATCGTCGGACAGCCAGCGGCTGCGCTGCGCCGACGGATCCGTGATCGCCACGCCCGCAACGGGGTCAAAATCCGAATCGAACGTAATCACGACCGAGGCGCCCTCTCCAACCCAGCCAATCGGATGCACTTTCGAGACGGAGTTGACGCCGATACAATGCCGGCCGCTCGACGCGAGTCCGGTGAACGCCATGGTCCGGATTGGATTCTTCGCGGGCTTCACAGCGCGCTTCACAACGGTGCGCGCGCTCACCATGGGCACGGAGAACCCTGTGGCCGATCGGTCCACCTGTGCCTGGTACCGGTAGCAGCCGGAATTTCCGTTACCGCTGACGAACAGCGCCATCGTCCCGGGCGTCGACGCGGTGAAATTGAAGTCAGGCGAGCCGATCACTGATGTGGACGCCTCCGCCTGCAGATCGAATCGAACGATCGTCGCCGATAACTCGATATCTGACTCGAACGTCACCGTGTAGCCGTTGCCGGCGGCGATCCAGCCAAGCGGGTGAACGTTGGCGGCGGTCCCGCCGACGCAGTGACGGGCACTCGAGGGAACACCGGTGATCGCGCGGATTGCGGCGGCATCGCCCCGCGGCAGATCCTGCGCCGCTTGAATAGTCGTCGTCAGAGCGGTGACGGCCGCGAGCGTGACGAGCACGAGAACACGCGGGACGTTCATCGGATTTCCACCTTGTACCGGTAGCAGCCGAAGGCACCGCCAACGCCGCCGACGTGCAAGGCGAGCGAGCCGGTATGCGGAGCGGTGATGGTCAGTGCCGGGTCCGTCCCGCCGCCGGAGTTGTCATCGGTATACCCGACGCTCTGCTGGGTCGGCAGGTTGACGATATGCGCTCCTGCGACGGCGTCGAAGTTGGCGGCAAACGTCAGGCTGATTCGATTGCCCTGTTCGACGCGGCCAAGGTCGTGGACGTTGGCGGCCGCAGCGGTCGTCGTGCAGTGCGTGGCGCTCGATGCCGCACCCGAGATCGTCTGCGCGGAAGCGACTGGCACAGCCTGGACGACGACACTCGGTGTCCGAATATCTGATGGAGCGGTTGCGGCGGCCCCGGCACTGATGGCCACCTTGTAGCGGTAGCAGCCGGACTGGCCGCCGCCACCCACGAAGAGCGCCATCGTTCCGGCCGTCGCAGCGCTGCGGGCAATGTCCGGCGTTCCGTAAGAGGTGCTGTTTGATCGCTCAGCTAGAGCCACGCGGCCAACGGCTGTGTGAATGGGAATGCCGGTCTCGAAGGTCACTGTGTAGTTGGTGCCGGCGTCGACCCATCCAAGACCATGTACGTTCGCCGAATTCCCCGACACGCAATGCGTCGCCGACGACGGGTCACCCGAAATCGCGTTCACCCTGGTCTGGGCCGATGCCGCGGACGCGACCATGAGGATCGTTGCGACGGTAATCGAGTTCGGCCAGAAGCTCATCGGTGGAATACTATCCCGTGTGACCGATCGAACACATCAATCCCTCGTGAGCCGGCGGGAATTCCTGCGCACATCGGCGGCGGGCGCGACGGTGGCCACCGCCGCGTTGTCGAGCCTCGACGCATTGGCGGCCGCAGAGGCCCAGGGTGGACCGCAGTCGGCTGAGGAAGTGGCGGTCATCGAGCCCTACTGGCGCGAAGTGCGCCAGGCCTTCACGCTCGACCCGTCGCTCATCAACCTCAATAACGGCAACACCCCGCCCAGCCCGCAGACGGTGCACGAGGCGTTCAAGCGGCATCTTGACGACTCGAACCGCTTGCCGATGCACTACCTGACGCTCCAGGCACGAGTCGAAGAGGTGCGCCGCGAGCTCGCCACTGAATTCGGATGCGATCCCGCGGAGCTCGCGCTGACGCGCAACGCGACCGAGTCCCTTCACATCGCGCAGCTGGGTCTCGATCTGCGGCCCGGCGATGAGGTCATTACCACCGACCAGGACTACCCGCGGATGCTCTGGCTGTGGGATCAACGCGCGCGCCGGGAGGGCATCGTTATCAAGCGCGTGCAGTTTCCGGTACCCACGACAGCGGCAGATCTGCTTCAGCGGTTCGAGAGCGCGATCACGCCGCGCACGCGCGTGATGCACTTCTGTCACATCACGAACACGACGGGGCAGTTGTTTCCCGTTCGCGAGCTGAGTCGTCTCGCACGCGCGCGGGGGATCGTCTCGATCGTGGACGGCGCGCAGGCGGTGGCGCACCTGCCGTTTCAGCTCCGCGATCTGGAGTGCGACCTGTACGGCACCAGCCTCCACAAATGGCTGATGGCGCCGAAGGGAACGGGGTTCCTGTACGTCCGCCGGGACATGATCGAGCGCGTGTGGCCGCTCTATGCCGCGCCCGACTCCATGCGGGGCGACGTCCGGAAGTTCGAGGAGATCGGCACGCATCCCACCGCTGCCCGTGCGGCGATCGCGGAGGCGCTGACATTTCACCGGGCTGTCGGAGGCGAGCGGAAGGCCGCACGGCTGCGTTACCTCACCATGCGGTGGATAAACGGACTGCGCAGCCGCCCGCAGGTGCGAATTCTCTCGAGTCTCGAGCCGAACGAGACCTGGGGACTCGCGTCCTTTGCGATTCAGGGCGTCAATGCTGCGACCGTTGTCCCGATGCTGCTCGAGAAGCACGGGATCGTGGTGAGCGCGGCGGTCAATCAGGGGCTCCCGGGGCCGGTTCTCGACTACAGCGGGGTCCGGGTAACCCCGAGCATCTATACGTCGATCGAGGAGATCGATCGATTCATCGCGGCGGTCAGGACACTGCTGTAAGCGCCCCGGCACTGTACGCAACAACTCCCAACTCCACCGTCTTAAACGCCCACTTGGGGAGTTAAAGATTGGAAGTCGGGAGTTGTCGTCGTCAGGGTCTAGTTACCGGGCGCGAAGCAGTAGAGCAGTCCGGCGCCGCCAGTCGACACGAGGTTCGCCTGGCTGCAGCCCTTGCTCGCATGCACCGAGTTCCACGACGCGTTCGGTCCGCCGAGACGGTCGTGATGTCCGAGCTGCACGGATCCCATCGCGTTGCTTGTGTAGTTATTGCAGGTGTGATCCATCGCGTCCGTGTACGCGCGGCCGTCCGGCGTCGATCCGGTGAGGATGTCGTGCTGGTTCGGCATGTCGCCGACGCCGTTCGCCGGCGTGCCCTTTTCGGTCAGCGCTGACGTCTTGTGGATCCGGTTTCCAAGCCGTGCCGCCTCGAGCGTGTCGCCGTGCAGGTCGGCCGCGTTGGCCGCAACCTGCTGCCCGCGTGCGTTGACCCACGGTCCGGCGCCGATGCGATCGCGTGCGTTGACCGCACCCGCCCCCTGGGTGCTCAGGTACGCGACCCACTTCACGTCGCCGCGTCCCGCCTCCTTCGCCAGCGCCTGGCAGTGCGCATCCGCTCCGGCGAGCCCGCCGTAATTGGCGCCGTCGCCCTTGCCCGCGCTCGTTACGAAGAACGTCATCGGTTGAGGTTTCTGCTGCGCGATCGCGACGTACGCACCTGCCGTAACGATGAGCGCCAGAACGGCCAGAATCAGCTTCGTGTATTTCATAGGCGTGTTTCTCCGCGTGTAATGAGTAAATGTGGATTTCAGACGAATTGGTCTGGCGGATCTTACCCCTCGGATGATCGGGTCGTAAAGAGGTGCGGGATAAGCCGGGCCGTGGCTGGCACGCAGTGTGCGCACGATGGCGGTGGAGGAGCTATGCGCATTACCGCTGTGCTCGCAGCTGTGCTCACAACCGTCCTGTGGAGCGCGACCGCTGCCGCTCAGATTCAGACACGACCCACAGATCCGCCGCTTGTCACCGCGGCCAACGACTCGTGGTACATCCTCGGCGAGCCAGTGCAATTTGCCGGAGAGCTCTACTATCGCGCCGGCGCGACCGTCTTTTTCAACGGCAACACCATGGTGCGGACCGGACACTACAACGGTGTCCCCCTGTACGCGGACACGACCGTCGAGCCGTTCAGCGTGATCCTGGTGCCGATCAGCCGCGGCATGCTGCAGCCGTACGAACGGCCGCGGCGCGGCGAGCTCGCCGGAACGTCAGGCAGCCGCGCACCGGCATTTCCAACAGCATTGCGTCCCGATACGGCCGTCATCGCCACAGCGCCCTCCGCCCCGACCGGATTGCCGGTCCCGGTTGGCGCGATCAGCGTCTATACGCCGGCTACTCCGGCGGCGGCCGTCACGGGGCCGCGTGAAGTGGTCGGGACGACAGGATTTCTGCCCACACCGAGGGCGGCAGCGCCTCTCGTCACCCTTCGTCGTCCCCAGGGGAACGATGGCATCTGGATCCGTTTTCTCGACATGCAGTGGGTAAGTGCGGGAACCTCGGTGAGCGCGATTGGCAATTTCGAGCGCGTAGGCGAGTACGCCGGGCTTCCCGTCTTCAGACGCGGGGACGCGGACGAGCCGGTGATCTACCTTCCGACGGCGGCCGGCCGTTTCGCTCCCTACCGGGCGCGCGAATAGCTAGTACGCGAATAGCTAGTAGCGGGGCAGCGCCATCACCGTCTCGAGCGATTCCGTGCGCGGCTCGTCCGGGTAGTACACGCGGTGCAGGAATAGGCCGGACGCCGGCGCCGTCAGGCGCGCCGGCAGCCGGGACGGCTCCACGAGCATGGCTGCCGCGTCACGCTCCGTCATCCCTCCGCGTCCGATCTCCACAAGTACACCCACGAGTCTCCGCACCATCTTCCACAGGAAGTGCGAGCCCTCGATATGTACGAGCAGCGCGTCCCCGCGCTCGTGCACGTCGAAGCGTTCGAGGAGCACCTGCGTCGACTTCTCGTCCGGGTTGTCATCCGAGAAGGACCGGAAGTCATGCAGGCCGACAAAATGCCGCGCGGCGGTCCGCATCGCGCCGGCGTCGAGGTCGTCCTTGACCCACCAGACGAGCGCCTTGCCGAACGCCGTCCGGCGGCGGGCAATCTGGTACAGATAGCTCCGTGCGACCGCGTCGTGACGGGCGTGAAACTTGTGGCGCACGGGAGTGATCTTGAGAATGTTGATGTCCGACGGCAGCCCGTCGTTGATGCGGCGGCGAAGCAGCTCCGCCGGAAGCGTCGTGTCCAGATCCAGATGGGCTACCTGCGCAATCGCGTGGACGCCGGCGTCAGTCCGGCCGGAACCGTACAGCTCGAAACGCGTGGCACCGGCGCCCTCCCGCAAGGCTCGTTCGATTTCGCCCTGGACGGTTCGCGCGTTCTTCTGAATCTGCCAGCCGCTGTAACGGGTCCCCGCGTATTCGATCGTGAGTTTGAGTCGCACGCTGCCCGGTCGTACCCGGAAATCTACTGCGCCCTCATCTGCGACAGCACCTCACCCAGCAGCCTGAGCTCCTCGCCGTACTTCGCCCAGTCGCCGCTGCGCTGCGCTTCGATGGCCCTGTCATAGTGGCCGCGCGCCCGGGTCGTGAGCGCCTCCGCCGACTGGTTCGCCGGCTGCGCAGGGGCTGACGCCGCAGGCTCCGACCCCGAAATGGCGGGACTCCGGCCAGGGCCCGCGCTGGTCCCGTCGCCGGCCGCGCCTGCGCCGAACAAACGGGCGAGCGCCCCTTCGAGCGTCGGCTCCATCACAATCTGGTTCTGGTAGGCGACGATGACGCGCGTCAGTTCAGGAATCCGTCCGCCGGCTGCGCGCAGGTAGAGAGGCCGAACGTAGATCAGCGACTCCTCGATCGGAATCACCATCAGCGTGCCCCAGATGACCTGCGATCCCTGCTGATTCCAGAGCGTGACC
Source organism: Candidatus Sulfopaludibacter sp. SbA3 (assembly GCA_945903265.1). Lineage (GTDB taxonomy): Bacteria > Acidobacteriota > Vicinamibacteria > Vicinamibacterales > UBA2999 > CAXNKG01. The sequence continues at coordinate 27,315 of CAMDNQ010000024.1, read as the reverse complement.
TGCGGCGAGATGGTCTGGTCCTGGGCGATGCGCGCCACGACCTGACGCGGACCGAAGATCACCTTCTGCTTGGGAAACTGGAACACGCGCAGGGTGCCGTAGTGCTCGCCGTCGCTGCGGGCCGCGAGCCACGCCGCGAGGTTGTCGCGGTTGCGCGGGGTGAACGGCAGCATCTGGATGAACTCCGGCTCGGATTCTCCCGGCAGGCGCATGATCGTGTAGTACGGCTGCATCGGCCCGGACTCGCTCGTGTCCTCGATGACCGGCACCTCCCACTGATCCTCGCGGTTGTAGAACACCGCCGGCTGGGTCATGTGGTACGTCGCGAAGACGGACGCCTGAATCGCGAAGATGTCCTCCGGATAGCGCACGTGCGCGCGGAGCGACGCCGGCATGTCGTCGAGCGGCGCGAAGAAGCCGGGGAACATCTTTGCGTACGTGGCGGCGATCGGATCGTTCGGGTCGGCCAGGTACACCTTGGTCTCGCCGTGGTACGCATCGATCACGATCTTCACGGCGTTGCGGATGTAGTTGAGCCCGCCGGCCGGCGTCGAGTACGGGTAGCGGTTGCTCGTCGTGTACGCGTCGTACATCCAGAACAGCCGGCCGTCGGCCACCACCATGTACGGATCGCGATCGAACGAGAGGAAGGGCGCGAGCTTCTGCACGCGCTCGCGGATGTTCCGCATGTACAGGATGCGGCTGTCATCGTTGATCTCGTTGCTGAGCAGAATCTGGTACGCGCCGAACCGGAACGCGTAGAGCAGGCGGCGCCACAGGCTCCCGATCGACACGCCGCCGCGGCCGTCGTACTGCGTGAAGTTATTGCCCTCGCCAGCCGGATAGTGGAACTCGCGCGTACTCGTCCGGACGATCACATAGTCGTTCGACAGCTCGCCGAAGTACAGGCTCGGCTCTTCGATCGGCAGCTGCGGAATCGTCTCGAGCGGAAGATTGCCGACGTACAGGACCGGCAGGCCTTCTTCCGTCACCTGGTTCACCGGCCCCAGCGTCAGTCCGTAGCCGTGCGTGAAGGTCAGCCGATCGTTCACCCACGTCCGATTGGGCAGGTTTGCGGTGTTGAGCTCGCGCGGCGACAGCATGATCTGCCGCAGCTGCCCGTCGAGACGGTAGCGGTCGTTGTCGACGCCCACGAAGTCGTAATAGGTCCTGATCACCTGGAGCTGCCCGAAGGTGTCGAGCAGCGGCTGGTGGTCCCACAGCCGGACGTTGTCGATGGTGGGTCTGTTGCGGCCGACGTCCTCGGGAGTCAGGGGGGCATCGCCGCTCAGCTCCTGTCCTTCCACCTTGTCGAGGGCGAACGCCCGGCGCGTCGCATCGATGTTGTGCTGGATGAACGGAGACTCCGCGGTCTGTTCATTCGGACTGACGACGAACCGCTGCAGGAGGGTGCTGTAGACCTCGCCGCCGATAGCGGCCAGGAGATAGAGGCCGACAGCCGCCGGAATGGGCCAGTTGCGCGGTGTCGTCGCATGCACGACCGCGAGGATCGCGCCGATGAGCGCCGCCACCGCGAGGACGAGCGACGCCGGCATGCGTCCGTTCACGTCGGCGTAGCCGGGGCCGTAGATGATGACCGACGGCTGCACCAGCCGCTCCGCCTGCCCGAGCCACGCGCCCCATGCGAGCAGCACGAGAAATGCGGCGACCAGCAGCGCGAGGTGCCGGCGCGCGCCAGGCGTCATCCAGACCACGGCGCCGACCCGCGACGAAAGGCTCCCGGAGACGAAGTAGAGCAGCCCGGCGCCAATCGCGGCGAGCAGGACGAGCCCCTGGAGCAGCCCGCGCACGAACTGCAGGAAGGGAAGCGTGAAGACGTAGTACCCGGTGTCCCGGCCCAGAATCGGATCCGCCTGTCCGAACGGGACGGCGTTCTGCCACGTGAGCCACGTCTCCCACTGCGACGACGCGAACAGCGCAATCACGATCGCCAGCACGATGCCGAGTCCCGACGCAATGGTGCGAAGCTGGCGGCGCCCGGGCAGCGGCACCTCGATCCCCTCGCGCGTGGTGAACACCGGCCGCACGTCGCCGATCGAGCCGAGTGCCACCCGAAGGTTGGCGGTCAGCCAGGCCGCCGCCACGACAAACGCGACCGTGAACAGCGTCGCCTGCGCGCGGAGCATCGTCAGGAAGACGCTCTGGTACCCGAGCTCGCCGAACCAGAGCCAGTCGGTATAGAACCGGATACTGGACGGACCGGCGAAGAACAGCAGCCCGAGCACCGCAAAGACGGAGAGGCGAAGCGGTCGTGTCAGCATCAGGCCTGACTATAACGCCCCGCGGCGGCTTCGAGGTCGGATTCCACCTCCTTCGCCAGCCCCCGGGGCGCGACAACACGCGCAAACGGGCCCCAGCTGAGAATCCAGCTCCGGAGCGCCCAGTCGTGGCACACGTTCATCGACAGCACCACACCGTCCTCGTCGCCCTCCCGCAGCTGCTGTGAGGCGTGCCAGACGCGCGCGCGGACGTACGGCGCGACCCGCGCCGCAAACTCGATTTCCACTTTGGCCGCGGGGCCTGTGTTCACGCCGAGCGAGTTCGCAAACACGTCCTCGCCGATCGGCTGCTTCGGTGTGAACGTCTCCTTCTCGAGCGACACGGACGAGATGCGATCCACGGCAAAGGTGCGGATGGCCTTATAGGCAGGGACATACGCCAGCAGATACAGCCCGCCCTGCGCAAACGCCAGCCGGTACGGGTGGATCGTGTAGTCCTTGATGCCGCCGCTCGAGACGGAGTGATACCGCATCGTGCCGACGCGATAGTGCAGCGTCGCTTCGAGCAGCCGGCCGACGACGTCGGCGGCGGGGTCACCGGCGCGCGCGCGCGGACCCGACTTCGCCGACAGGACCGCAGGCAGACGATCGAGAAACTGGCGCATCCGCGGCGTGAGCAGCTTTTCGAGTCTGCCGAAGGCGAGCGTGAGGTCGCGCTGGAATGGAGTGCCGGCGACCGCTTCGAGCAGGTTGCGGCTCAGATAGAGCGCGCAGAGCTCGCGCAGCGTGAAGCCGGTCTCGAGGCCCTTGAGCACCTGACCCTCCAGCCGCCACCGCGACCGGCCGTCGTCATCGTGCTCGTCGAAAAGAGGGAAGCCGGCTTCCTGCAGCGCGGCGAGATCGCGTCTGATGGTTCGGGTCGTGACGGCGAGATCGTCGGCGAGCGCGGTAATCGTCGCTCCGTGACGTGACGATTCGAGCGCGTGAAGCAGCCGCCACTGCCGAATCACTTCCTGATTGCGCGGCACTACATACCCTCTTTCAAACGGCGGAGTTCTTTCCGGCGGCGGCGATCCGGCGTTCCAGCCGCGCGCGCGGCGCCGCGGTAGGTGCGTTCGACCTTCCGCATTTCGACTTCTTCAGCAGAGGGCTTCGGCGTGGTGTCGTCGTAGAGCGCCTTCGCCTGCGACTTGGGAATGTGCTGATCGATGACGATGCGGACGACGACGTCCTGGTGGCGGCCGAAGGGACGGGAGATGCGGACGCGGTCGCCTTCGCGCAGCTGGCGGTTCGGCTTGGCGGACTCGCCATTGACCTCGACCTTGCCGCCCTCGCACGCACGCTTCGCCTCGGAGCGCGTCTTGAACAGGCAGGCGATGTCGAGCCAGACGTCCAGGCGAATGCTCTCGTTCACCCTTCTATATTCTCGCTTCTCTGTTCGTGTTCTGGTTCGGGTTCGGGGTTCAGTTCCAGGTTTGGGTGCTGTCGAACACGAACGTGAACACGAACCGAGAAGTGAGAAGCCAGAAGCGTGAACGTCTAAATGAGGATCTCGATTTTGCCTTTGGCCTTCAGGCCGTCGATGAACACCTGCGCCTGCTCCTCGCGGTTGCGTCCCTGCAGGAACTGCTCGATCTGGGGACGGACCTCGGCGAGCGGCACGGCGCCGGCCGCCTGCTTTTCCTCGAGGCGGATGATGTGAAAACCGAACTGGGTCTCCACGATCTCGCTGGTCTGGCCGGGCATCAGCGCAAATGCCGCTTCGTCGAAGGGGGCCACCATCTGGCCGCGCTCGAAGAAGCCCAGATCACCGCCGGTGGGACCGCTCCCCGGATCTTCGGAATGCTGCTTGGCGAGCGCGGCGAAGTCGCCGCCGGCGCGCGCCTGGGTCAGGAGGTCGGCCATCTTCGTCCGCGCCTGCTCCTTCGTCGCGGCATCGGCATCCGGCGCCACGCGAATCAGAATGTGGCGGGCGTGAATGCGTTCCGCGCGCTGGAATTCACCCGGGTTGCCCGTGTAGAAGGCTTCAACCTGCTGGGGCGTCACTGCGGCACGGGCGTTCACCTCGGCGTCGATCATCTGATCGATCTGCATCCCCTCGAGGAGGTTGGCCCGCAGCCCCTCGGCCGTCATCTTCTGCTCCGCGAGGACCTGCGCAAAGGCTTCCTCGGACTTGAACTGCGACTTGATCTCGGTGATGCGCGCCTCGAGCGCCGCATCCGGCACCGCCACCTTACGGGACGTGCTTTCCTGGCGGAGCAGCCGGAAGGAGATGAGCTGGTCGAGTATGGAGCGGACGATCTTGTCGCGCTGGTCGGCGGGAATCGGCTGGCCGACGCGCGCCTGGAGCTGCGTCATCGCCTCCTCCAGATCCCCCTTGCTGATCGCCTCGCCGTTGACGCGGGCCACGACGTCGGGCAGCGGCTCCACAATCGGCTTGACCGCCGCGTCCGCCGGGGCGGGTGCGGGAGCCTGGGCGGCGGCGGACAGGGGAAGGACAAGGAAAGAAATAAGGGCGACGCGGGCGACGCGGAAGATGAAAGTCACGGAGCTAAGACTACCAGAGAGCTGAACTGGGTTTGGTATACTGCTGATTCCGCTTAGACAGGCAGATGCCTGGAGTGCCGAGGTAGCTCAGTTGGTAGAGCACGCGATTGAAAATCGCGGTGTCGGCGGTTCAATTCCGTCCCTCGGCACCACTTTATTTTTCAACCGCGCACCCTTCCCGCAACATTCTTAAACGGCGGCCACTTCCGCCCGCGCGACTTCGGGTTCGCGCGCCACGAGTCCCAGTTCCTTCCGCACCCGCTCGTCGATGATCTGCCGGATGTCGGGATTGTCCTTGAGGAACTGCTTGGCATTCTCGCGCCCCTGGCCGAGGCGCTCGCCCGCAAACGCGAACCAGGCGCCGCTCTTCTCGATGATTCGCTTCTCGACCCCCATGTCGAGCAGGTCGCCCTCCCTCGAGATTCCCAGGCCGTACATGATGTCGAATTCCGCTTCACGGAACGGCGGTGCCATCTTGTTCTTGACGACCTTCACACGCGTGCGGCCGCCAATGACCTGATCGCCATCCTTAATGCTCGCAATCCGGCGGATGTCCACGCGGACCGAGGCGTAGAACTTGAGCGCCTTGCCACCGGTCGTCGTTTCGGGATTGCCGAACATGACGCCAATCTTCTCGCGCAGCTGGTTGATGAAGATCAGGGTGGTCTTCGATTTCGAGACGACGCCCGTGAGCTTCCGGAGCGCCTGGGACATGAGGCGCGCCTGCAGGCCCATCTGTGCGTCGCCCATCTCGCCGTCGATCTCGGCCTTCGGCACGAGCGCGGCCACTGAGTCGACCACGACCACGTCCACACCGCCGGAGCGAATCAGTACCTCGACAATTTCGAGCGCCTGTTCGCCATGGTCGGGCTGCGAGACCAGAAGGTTTTCGAGGTCGACACCCAGCTTCTGGGCGTACTGCGCGTCGAGCGCATGCTCGGCGTCGACGAACGCAGCCATGCCGCCGCTCTTCTGCGCCTCCGCGATGACCTGCAGCGCCAGGGTTGTCTTGCCGGACGATTCAGGGCCGTAGATTTCGACCACGCGGCCGCGCGGCATGCCGCCGATGCCGAGCGCGTAGTCGATGCTGATGGATCCGGTGGGGATGACGTCGACCGGGCCAATCGAGCCCTTCTGGCCGAGGCGCATGATCGACCCCTTGCCGAACTGCTTTTCAATCTGGCCGACCGCGATGTCGAGGGCTTTGTTCCGTTCTTTCTGATCGTCGAGGGGCATTCAGAAACTCCTTAGGTGCCGGATCCGACAGGACCCGGTATGCATGTCCAGCGATGATGGCGCCGGGGGTTGACAGGGCAGGTCACGGCCGAGGTCGATACTAGGAGCGTGCCGCACGAAAGTCAAGCGAAAATCCGTGCATGCCAAGCCGTTTCATCCAACCCTGTCAACCACTTACGGCGGCACAGACTTTCGCCCCCTCGGACCGGTGAGTGCAGGATTTGCCGCCCGGTGCCAGGCTCGGGGACGCAGTTTCCGCCCGGCGCAGGAACCGCGGAAAGACCTCGCTACACCCGCTCGATCGCGAGTGCGACGCCGTTGCCGCCGCCGAGGCACAACGTCGCGATCCCGCGCTTCAGATTCCGATCCTTCAGCGCGTAGAGGAGCGTCGTCAGGATCCGCGCACCGCTGGCGCCGATGGGATGGCCGAGCGCCACGGCGCCGCCGTTCACATTGACCTTTGCGGGGTCGAGGTCAAGCTCGCCCAGGACCGCGACCGCCTGAACGGAAAACGCTTCGTTCAGCTCGATCAGATCGACGTCGTCCATCGACCAGCCAGTCTTCTTCAGGACCCGGCGGACCGCCTCCACCGGCGTCATCAGCAGATACTTCGGCGCGAGTCCGCTGGTCGCCTGGCCGACGATGCGCGCCATGGGCGTCAGCTTGAGCTGCGACGCACGCGCGGCCGACATGACGACAAGCGCGGCCGCTCCGTCGTTGACCGGCGGCGCGTTGCCGGCGGTGACCGTCCCGTCCTTGCGGAACGCGGGGCGCAGGGCGCCCAGCGTCTTCGCGGTTGTGTCCGGACGAACCGATTCGTCGCGGTCGATCACGACCGAATCGGCGGGTCCGGTTGCCTTCGATTGACCGGAACCCGCCCTACGTACGGGAACGTCGACCGGAAGTATTTCAGCCTTGAAACGGCCGGCCGCCTGCGCCGCGGCCGCCTTGGCGTGGCTCTGCGCCGCGTACTCGTCCTGCCTGTCGCGGGCGATGTTGTACTCGGTGGCCACGACCTCGCCGGCGGTACCCATGTGGCACTGCTCGAACGAGCACCACAGTCCGTCGTTGACCATCGAGTCGAGGGTTTCGTGATGGCCCATCTTGAAGCCCTCACGCGCGCCCTTGAGCAGGTACGGCGTGTTGCTCATCGACTCCATGCCGCCCGCGACCGCGACTTCGATATCGCCGGTGGCGATGCCCTGCGCCGCCAGCATCACGGCCTTGAGCCCGGACCCGCACACCTTGTTGATCGTCAGCGCCGCGACATGATCGGACAGCCCGCCGCGAAGTGCCGCCTGCCGCGCGGGGGCCTGGCCAAGGCCGGCCGACACGACATTGCCCATGATGCATTCCTCGACGATCGCGGGATCGATCCCGGCGCGGGCGACGGCTTCACGGACGACGAGGGCGCCGAGTTCGGTAGCGGAGAAATCCTTGAGACCGCCCAGGAACTTGCCGGTGGGTGTCCGAACGGCTGAGACGATGACCGACTCGCTCATGGCGTCGCCTTGATGAAGCGGAGCACGCCGGGGCCGAGCAGAGCCTCCATCCGCGATCGAATCATGGCGGCCGAGTGTTCGATTTCGCTCAGCCACCCGGCCTGGGTCGCAGTCACAAACAAGGTGCCATTGCGCAGCTCAACCTGTGTCGCACCGTCCACGCGCGCGCCGACAGCCATGCGCCATGCGAACGCGACTTTCTCTGGCGTCAGCGGAGCTTTGCGGACGACGGACGTCACGACATCCGGAAGTACCTGATGGACGGGAACCACGTCGAGGAGGATAGCATTGGGCGCGTGAGACTGATTCTGGCGTCGGCATCGCCCAGGAGAGCGGACCTGCTGCGCGCCGCGGCCATCGAGTTCGACGTGATCCCGGCTGACGTCGATGAGTCGAGACGGCCGGATGAATGGCCCGATGCGTACGTGGCGCGGCTTGCGGAAGCGAAGGCCGCCGCTGTGCTGGACAGGGCAGCGGGCAGGCCGGTGCTGGCCGCCGACACCGTCGTCGTGTGTGGAACCGACATTCTCGGGAAGCCGTCTGACGCGGCCGACGCGAAGCGGATGCTGGAACTGCTGTCCGGGCGCACACATCTCGTATTGACCGGCGTATGCCTGGTCGCGCCGCAGGCTTCCGGGCGTCATACGGACGTCGCGAGCACCGCGGTTGAGTTCGCGCACCTGACCGACGAGGAAATCAACTGGTACGTCGCGTCGGGGGAGCCGGAGGGCAAGGCGGGTGCGTACGCCATTCAAGGCCTCGCTTCGCGCTTTGTGACGGCCATTTCCGGGTCCTATACGAACGTGGTCGGTCTGCCGGTCGGCGTGGTCTACAACCTGTGCAAGAACGCGGGAATATTGATATCCTGAGGGCACCGCAGGGGCAGAAGTCCTTATTTATGAGTCACAAAGCCGCCAAAATCGGGCTCACCGGGGTGGTCCTCGTCCTCGCCTTCGGAGGGCTGCTGTATTCAACGCTCGGCGAGAGCGCGCAGTACTACAAGCATGTCGAGGAAGTGATGGTCCAGCCGGCCCCCTGGTACGGCAAGCCGCTTCAGATTCACGGCTACGCGCGCGACATCCGCCGCAAGCGCGACTCGCTCGACTACAGCTTCGAGATGCACAGCAAGGGGCACGTCGTCCGCGCGACGTACACCGGCATCGTCCCCGACACGTTCAAGAACGAATCGGAAGTGGTCCTTCAGGGGACGCTCACCGAAGATGGCTTCCACGCGACCAGCATGACCGCGAAGTGCCCGTCGAAGTATGAGCCGCAGGTGGGCGGAGCCCCGGAAACGACGAGCGCCCCCGGCACGCTCGGCACCTCAGGCACGTCCAGCACGTCGTACTAGAGGGGGCTGACATGGCATCCCTCGGTTACTACCTCCTTCTCACCGCGTTCGTCGTCTGCGCCTACGCGTTCGCCGCGTCAGTGGCGGGCGCGCGCCGCCGTTCCACGCGGCTGATCGAAAGCGGCATCGGGGCCTTCTATTTCGTCGCCGCCATCATGGCCGCCGCGTCGGCGGTCATCGTCTACGCCTTCGTCGTGGGCGACTATTCCATCAAGTACGTCCAGCGCTATTCCGATTCCGTCCAGCCGCTCTTCTTCAAGATCACGTCGTACTGGGGCGGACTCGACGGCTCGATCATGTTCTGGGTGTTCCTGCTGTCGTGCTTCGGCAGCACCGCGGTCTTCGTGAACAGGGAACGCCACCGGGAATTGATCCCGTATGTCGTGGCGGTCATCTCGACGGTGCAGATGTTCTTCCTGTTCCTGATGATCATTCACAACAACCCGTTCTCCACGTATCTGACCGAGAGCCCCACCGACGGTGCTGGCCTCAGTCCGCTCCTGCAGAACTTCTACATGGTGATCCATCCGCCCACCATGTACACGGGGTTCGTCGGCCTGACGATTCCGTTCGCGTTCGGCATGGCGGCGCTGATCACGGGCTATCTCGACGACTCGTGGCTTCGCGCGGTCCGTCGCTGGACGATGATCTCGTGGCTGTTCCTGTCGGTCGGGCTCGGGCTCGGGATGATCTGGGCGTACGAAGAGCTCGGATGGGGCGGCTACTGGGGCTGGGACCCGGTGGAGAACGCGGGGCTGCTGCCGTGGTTCACCGCCACCGCGTTCCTGCATTCGATACGAGTCCAGGAACAGCGCGGCATGCTGCGCGTCTGGAACGTGACGCTCGTCATCCTCACGTTCTTCCTCACCATCTTCGGTACCTTCCTGACCCGGTCGGGAATTGTCCAGTCCGTCCATGCGTTTGGTGAGGACCCGGAACTGGCCCGGATGTTCATCATCTTCATGATCACGATCCTGACGGTGAGCTTCGGACTCGTGATCTACCGCCTGCCGCTGCTGAGGGCGCGTAACGAGCTCGACTCGTGGATGTCGCGCGAAGCCGCCTTCCTCGCCAACAACTGGATTCTGCTGTTCTCGGCATTTTTCATTGCGTTCGGGACGCTCTTTCCGACCATCAGCGAGGCCGTCACGGGCGAGCGGCTGACCGTCGGACCGCCGTTCTTCAACAAGTGGATGCTGCCGGTCGGTCTGATGCTGCTGGTGCTGACGGGCGTCGGGCCGCTGCTCGCGTGGCGCAAGACCTCGCTCGCCAACCTGCGGCAGCAGTTCCTCATTCCCGTCGCGACGGCGCTCGTCGTCGGGGGTGCGCTCGTTGCGCTCGGCGTCCGCGTCTGGACATCGGGGATCTGTTTCGCGCTCTGTGGATTCGTGGTCGGGACGATCAGCCAGGAATTCTGGCGTGGCGCGCGTGTTCGCCAGCAGGCCACCGGCACCGACGTCTTCACGGCACTCATCGGGCTCACGGCGCGCAACAAGCGCCGATACGGCGGCTACATCGTCCACATCGGCATCGTCCTGATGTTCCTGGGCTTTGCCGGCGAAGGTTTCAAGCAGGACGAGCAGGTGCTGCTCAAACCCGGCCAGCAGGCACAGGTCGGCGCCTTCACCGTCCGCCTCGACAACGTCCGCGTCACCGACGACGGCCAGAAGCAGATGATCACGGCGCATACGACCGTGTTCCGTGACGGCGAAGAGCTCGGCAAGATGTATCCGGCGAAGTGGTACTTCCGGAAGCACGAAGATCAGCCGACCACCGAGGTCGCGATTCGCCGCACCTTCTCCGAAGATCTCTACCTGGTGCTGCCCGCGTTCGACCTGCAGGAGCAGAGCGCCAGCATGGAGATCGTCGTCAATCCGCTGGTGAACTGGGTGTGGTTTGGGTTCGGCATTCTCGCGCTCGGAACGGGCATCGCGCTCCTGCCGGAATCGGCGCTCGGATTCGCGCTCGCCAAGGTTCCGTCGAACGCCGTTACGTCCTCGCTGTTGCTGGTGTCGCTCCTGCTGTGGCCCGGCGTCGCCGCCGCTCAGACGGGGCAGCAGGTCGCCCCCGCGGACCGAAGCACGCTGCACCGGCAGCTCGAGGGCGACATCATGTGCACCTGCGGATGCCAGGCTCCGATGGGGAGCTGCCCGATGCGTCCGAACTGTGGCCATTACGACCAGCAGGAGGCCCGCCTCAAGGCGTTCCTCGCCGAAGGCAAGGATTACGACGGGGTGCGCGAGGCGATGGTGACCGAGTTCGGGAGCCAGGCGATTCTTGCCGCGCCGATCGACCGCGGTTTCAATCGCCTTGCCTGGCTCGTCCCGTATCTTGTCGCGCTCGCCGCCCTCATCGGCGTTGTCGTGACTGCGCGCCGCTGGTCGACCCGCGCCGTTCCGGCGGCCGCCGGCGACGCCGGAATGGACGCGACCATCAGCGCCCGTCTCGACGATGAACTCCGAAACCTCGACTGACGCGTTCCAACCCTGGCAGCTGTTCACCCTCGCCGGCCTGATCGGCGCGACGGTCGTCGTGTTCATTTCCCGCGGCGAGACGCCCGCCGGCGTCATTCTCCTCAGCCTGATTATTTTCGGCGCCGCGCTGGTCGGCTATGCCGCCTGGCGCACATTCGCGCCGTTCGGCAACCCGGACGATGTCGCCGCGCCGCAGATGCTCGGCGGCCGCACCCGTACGGCGCTCGAGCGAGAGAAGGCGCTCGTGCTGCGCGCGATCAAGGATCTCGAGTTCGACCGCGCCATGGGCAAGGTATCGGAGAAGGACTTCACGGAGATGGGTGCGCGGCTCCGCGTCCGGGCCGCCGGTCTCATGCGGCAGCTCGACTCGGGCGCCAGCTACCGCCAGGCGATCGAACAGGAAATCGCGAAGCGCGTGACCGTGCCCGCGACCCCGACGTGCGCGAGCTGCGGAACGGCGAACGAAGTTGACGCGCGGTTCTGCAAAAACTGTGGCGCAGGGCTGGTGAAGGCATGAAGCGCGTCGCTTTGGGATTTGGGATTTGGCTTTTGGGATTTGGGGGCCTGTCCGCCCAGATCAACATGCCCGATCCATCGCTGATTCACGGCCGGGCGATTCCCGCGGGCGATCTTGCTGCCGGCACGGTGACGGTTCGCGTCGTCCGTGAAGCGATTGGCAACAACATCGTCGGCCAGGCGGTGAGCCTGACCGTAAATGGCCAGCCCCGAGCAGCCACCACCGATGCCGAAGGCCGTGCCGAGTTTCCGGGGCTGACTCCCGGCGCCGAGGTTCGAGCCAACGCGACGGTCGACGGGGAAGCGCTGACATCCGATTCGTTCACGGTGCCCGCATCCGGCGGTCTCCGTGTGATTCTCGTCGCCGGCATGAAGAACGCGGCCGCGCGGAAGGATCAGGAGGATGCCGCAGCCGCCGCGGCGCCGCCGGTCAAGGGCTCGGTGGGGCTCGGTCCGAACTCCCGCGTGCTGATGGAGTTCCGCGACGATACCTTGCGCGTCTTCTACATCCTGGACATCGTCAACAACGCGCGCGCACGGGTCGACATCGGCGGTCCGCTGATTCTCCAGCTGCCGTCAGGGGCGGGCGGCGCATCGACGCTCGAGGGGTCGTCGCCCAGCGCCACCGTGAACGGCGACGTGGTGACGGTGACCGGACCGTTTGCGTCGGGCGTCACATCCGTCCAGATCGGGTTCCAGCTGCTCTACAACCGGTCGGACATCACGGTTGAGCAGACCTGGCCTGTCGCACTCGAGCAGTTGAATGTCGCCATCGAGAAGATCGGCGACGTGTCGATCTCGTCGGCGCAGTTTTCCACCGTCGGGGATGTCACGGCGCCTGAAACCGGAACACCGTTTCTTCTCGCCAGCGGCAACGCGATGCCGGCCGGATCGACCCTGACCATGCAACTGACGAACCTGCCGGTGCACAGCCGCATCCCCGTGTACACGGCGCTGACCCTCGGCGGCCTCGTCATCGCTGGTGGACTCTGGCTCGGGTTCCGCGGGAAGCGGGTCGACGCGGGGGCCGGCCGGCTGGCCGAGCGGCGCGAGAAGCTTCTCGCGGAGCTCGCCGCGCTCGAAGACAAACGGCGACGACGCGCCCTGTCCCCGTCCGATGAAGCGCGCCACCAGCGCATCGTCGCCGAGCTGGAACAGATTTATGGCGAGCTGGATCATGTCGACCCAGACCCGCGAGGAGGCGGCAAGGACGTCGCCGCGTGAGTTCATTCGAACAGCTCCAGGTTGACGACGTCTCCCGCCATTTCGGCCGCCGCCGCGCCGTTTCTCACGTTACATTCACCGCTCCCCAACGCACGATCGTCGGCCTGCTTGGTCCGAACGGAGCAGGGAAGTCGACCATGCTCGCGATGCTGGCGACGCTGCTTCGTCCGACGAGCGGAGCGATCAGATACGGCACGATTGACCCCCGGCATCACGGCGCATCCCTTCGCGCCTCGATCGGCGTCCTCGGTCACGACCTCTTTCTCTATCCCGAGCTGACCGCACGGGAAAACCTGGAATTCTTTGCCGGGATGTACAGCGTGCCGGATCCGCGTGCCGCGACGATCGAGGCGCTTGCGCACGCGGGACTGGCAGAGCGCGCCGACGATCAGGTGTCGACGTTTTCGCGCGGGATGCGCCAGCGCCTGGCACTCGAGCGCGCGCTGATTCACAGGCCGACGCTGCTGCTCCTGGACGAACCGTTCACCGGCCTTGACGACGCGTCGGGGTCGGCGCTCCTGGGTCGTCTTCGCGCGCTCCGTGATTCCGGCGCGATCATCGTCCTCGCCACGCACGACCTCGACCTCGCAGGCGACCTGCTCGATCGCGCGATCTTCCTGCGCGACGGCCGCATGGTAGAAGTTGCGGATCGCCCTGAGGCGCTGAGGGCGCTGTACCGGAAAGTGATGGCGACGTAGTGTTCGCACGCATCGTCTGGCTCGTACTGCGGAAGGACTTCACCGTGGAAGTCCGGAGCCTGGAGATTGCGTACACCATGCTCTTCTTCGCGGTCTCGTGCGTCCTGATCTTCGCGTTTGCGCTGGTCCAGGAAGGCCAGGCACCCGAGGGAGGCGCTGCGGGGATCCTCTGGATTGCGATCGCGTTTGCGGGAACGCTGGCGCTGGGGCGCACGTTCGAGCGGGAACGGCAATCGGAAACACTGCGTGCGCTGCTGCTGGCGCCGGCCGCCCGGCCCGCGATTTATGTCGGCAAGCTGCTCGGGATCGTGGCGCTTCTGCTTGGCGCCGAGATGATCCTCGTGCCGCTGGTCGCGCTCCTGTTCCAGGCACCGCTCCTGTCGAGGCCAGGGTGGCTGGCGATCATCCTGGTGCTCGGGACGCTCGGATTCGCGGCCGTGGGCACACTGTTCGCGGCCATGCTCGTTCGCGCACGCAGCCGTGACGTGCTGCTGCCGGTGCTGTTGTATCCGATTACCGTTCCGGTCATCATTGCCGGGGTTCGCGCGACCGCCGCACTGCTGCAGCCGGAGGTGGACGCCAGCATCATCTACTTCTGGCTCGCGCTGCTCGTATGCTTCGACGTGGTGTTCGTCACGCTGGCGCTCTGGACCTTCGAACCGTTGATGACGGATTGACGCGTGGGCTAAAGCCCACGCTCTACAAGATGGGTGTAGCGCGCGGGCTTCAGCCTGCGCGAGGGTTAAATGCAAAAGTGGTTCGTTCCCGCCGCGGTCGTCTGCGGCCTGATGTTCGCCATCGCGCCGGTGTTGATCGCTCAGGCACCGTACGAGTCCACGATGGGGCTGGTGCAGAAGATCTTCTACGTGCATCTCCCGTCCGCCTGGATCTTCCTGCTCTCGGCGATCGTCTGCGGCGTCGCCAGCCTCCGGTATCTCTTCGGCGGCAACCCGCGCCACGACAGAACAGCGTGGGCGGCGGCGGAGCTCGTCGTGCTGTTTGGCGCCATCACACTCATCACGGGTCCGTTGTGGGCGCGCAAGGCGTGGGGGGTCTGGTGGCAGTGGGACGTCCGCCTGACGTCGAGCCTGATGGGATGGATGGTCGCCGTCGCCTACATGCTGCTGCGGAAATACGGCGGCCCCGGATCGGACAAGCTGGGTGCCGGCCTGGCGCTGTTCGGAATGGCCAACGTGCCGTTCATCTACATTTCGGTGAACTACTGGCGGACGATTCACCCGACAACGAACGTCGTCCCGACGCTGCCGACCTCATTCGGCCTTCCGCTCTGGTTCAGTGCGGTAACGTTCCTGCTGATGTTCGTGCTGCTGCTGCGCCTGCGTGTGCGCCTTGAAGAGCAGCGGTCACGACTCGACGCGTTATATCTCGCCACGGATGAATAGGACGATGCACAGGATTCTTTTTGCGATGGTGTGTGTATGCGTGGCGCTCGCCGGCCCGGCGATCGTGTGGGCCCAGCAACCGGCGCCGCAGCAGCAGGAGGAGTTCGTCCCGATCGACGAGCTGCCTGCGCAGGATCAACTCCCGGCCGCGCCGCTCCTGGTGGCCGCGTACTCGTTCGTGGCCCTGGCGCTCTTCGCCTACGTTGTCTCGGTGGCCCGGCGGATGGCGACGGTGCAGCGCGAGCTGGAGCGGCTCGAGTCCGACCTGAAGCGCAGCGGACGGACCTGATGCCCACCGCGGCCCACTTCATCTACATCCCGGGGATCCTGATTCTCGGGGTCGTGATCGGGTGGATCCTCGGGTCGCGCGCCGCGGCGGATGCCTACGCGGCGCAACTCCGCCGCCAGTCACCGGCCAACCGAGAGCCGCCGCGCAAGAATGTCGGGTAGACCGGCCGCGATAATCTTCCTCTGCGCGGCGGGGATGTCGTACTCGACCCTGGAGATGGTCAGCAGCCCGGCGGTCGTGTCCACGATTCCGTAGGACGCACGAGGGTCACCGTCGCGTGGTTGTCCTACCGCGCCGCAGTTCACCAGAAAACGCGCATCCTCCTCGAGCTGCACCTTGAATCGGGGGCCGCCTGTCGGACCCAGGAGATCGAGCGACGGGTCCCGATGGGCGTCGCCTGGCGCCGATCCGTCAATCAGCCGGAAGACCGCCGGCACATGCGTATGGCCGTACAGACAGAGCGCGCGCGTGGACGCGCGAATCGATTGAAACGCGTCCATGTCGTCGAACACGTAGACGTCTTCGTCGTACGGGGTGCCGTGGCAGATTTCAATCGCATCGTCTATCGCCAGCGGACCGGCGGGCAGCGCCGTCAGCCACTCCAGGTGTGGCGGCGTGAGCGCGGTTGCGGTCCAGGTCACGGCGGCGCGTGCGACGAAGTTGAAGCCGTCGGTGCTCTCAATGCCTGCCGCCACCTTGTCGTGATTGCCCCGAATCACGGCCGCCAGCGGCAGTTCGCGCACGCGGTCGATTACAGCATTCGGATCCGCCCCATAGCCAACCAGATCGCCGAGCATGAGCACCTTGTCGTAGCCGCTGGCGGCGGCGGCCAGCGTCGCCTCGAGCGCTTCCAGGTTCGCGTGAATGTCGCTGATGACGAGGTACCGCACTAGTACCCAATCCATTCGAGGAGCCGCTCGACGACTTCGTCGACGGGCTTCGAGGCATCGACGCGGACGTGCGCCTGCTGGTAGGAGAGGCGCCGGCGGCCGTAGAGCTGCTCGAGCTGCACGAGGTCGGCGGCGAGGGGTCGGCGGCCATCGGCGGGCACGCGTTTGACGACTTCGTCCAGGGGCAGGTCCAGCCATACCGCTGCTCCATCCGACAGCATGGCGGCGCGGTTCTCCGGGTCCTCGAACGTCCCGCCGCCCGCCGCGACGATCACATTCCGCTGCGGCAGCAGATCGCGGAGGACCTGTCGCTCGACGTCGCGGAAATACGGCTCGCCGTCCCGGGCAAAGATTGCGGCGACCGATCGGCGCTCCAGCGCCTCGATGCGCGCGTCGATATCCTCGGTCGGCCAGCCGATGCGGCGGCCGAGCGCCGCCGCGACAGTCGACTTGCCGGCGCCCATGAAGCCAACCAGGTACAGTTTGTCGGTTTTCACGCGCGAAGCGATTCGAGCACGGAGAAGAACTCCGGATACGAAACGGCGGCGGCGCCTGCGTCGTGGATGGTCGTAGGGCCGGTGGCCCCGAGCGCCGCGACGGCGAACGCCATCGCCAGCCGGTGGTCATTGTGCGCGTCGACCTCGCCCCCGCGCAGCCGGCGCGCCCCCCGGACGTGGAATCCGTCGGGCTGCTCCTCGATATCCGCGCCCATCCGCCGCAGTCCGTCCGCGAGTGCCGAGATGCGATCGCTTTCCTTGACCCGCAGCTCCCCGGCGCCGCTCACGGAGAGCTCACCGCCGTGCGTCGCGAGCGCCGCGAGCACCGGAAGCTCGTCAATGACGCCGGGCACTTCGTCCGGCTCGATGTGCGTCCTTCGCAGTTCCCTGTGACGCACGGTGATCGTGCCCATCGGCTCGCCGTCATCGGCCGCGGCTCCGCGGTCGATCGTGATGTCGGCGCCCATCCGCTGCAGGACGTCGATGATCCCGGTCCGCGTCGGATTGAGGCCCACTTCGTCGACCACCACCTCAGAATCCGGCAGCGCCGATGCGGCCACCATCCAGAAGGCCGCCGACGAGATATCGCCCGGCACGAGCAGGTCGCAGCCGCGAAGCCGCTGGCCCCCCTCGACGGCAACCGTTCCGTCTGCCGTCGTGACGCGTCCCCCGAAGGCGACGAGCGCACGCTCGGTGTGATCGCGTGTGGCAATCGTTTCGTGCACGCGCGTCGTCCCGTCGGCATGGAGTCCGGCGAGAAGGACGGCGCTCTTGACCTGTGCGCTGGGGACTTCAGGCGTGAAATCAATCGGCGACAGCGATGCGGTGCCATGAATCGTGAGAGGCGGGCGGCCGTCCTCAGACGCGATGCGCGCACCCATGCGCTCGAGCGGGACGATAATGCGGCGCATCGGCCGGCGGCACAACGACTCATCGCCGGTGAGCGACGTCGCGAACGCCTGCGCGGCGAGTATTCCCGCCAGCATCCGGATGGTGCTCCCGGAGTTGCCGGCGTCCAGGATGCTGCCTGGCGGCCGGAAGCCGCGCGGGCCGAGCCCGGCAATTCGTACATCCGTCCCGCCTCCCGCGAGCCGTGTCGCCTGTTCCACCGTGACACCCAGGCCGCGCAGGCAGCGGAGCGTGGATGCGCAATCGGCGCCGGTGGAGTAGCCGCGAATCAGCGACGGGCCGTCGGCGATCGCGGCCAGCAGCGCATACCGATGAGAGATGGATTTGTCGCCGGGAGGACGAACGCGGCCGCGCACGCGCGGAGCGGGGTGGACGACAGCCGCTGCGCTGGCCATGCAGACGACTATAACAATGGTTGGTGGCTGGTGGTTAGTGGTTGGGTCAGCGGCGGCGGGTGGTTGGTAGTTGGTGGTTGCTCGTTGACACGGAGAGTGGGTCATAATCGCTGGAGCGATGCAGCGCGGCGCCCCCGTCCGCCTCGACTTTCCGAGCACCCTCGAGATGCTCGACGTCGCACAGTCTGTCAGCGAGCAGGTCGGCCGCGCCGCCGGGCTGGACGATGAATCGCTGCACTGGGTCGGCGTCGCCGTCCGCGAGTCGGTCATCAATGCCATCAAGCACGGGAACGGCGGTGACGAGCGCAAGCGCGTCTACGTCGAGTTCACTCCGCTCGAGGACGCCGATCCGCCGGGACTCGCCATTCGGGTCCGGGACGAAGGATCGGGCTTCGATCCGGCCATGCTGCCCGACTGCGTGGCTCCCGAGAACCTTCTCAAGTGCAGCGGCCGCGGCATCTTCCTGATCCGCAGCTTCATGGACGAACTCGTCCTGCAGCGCGCTCCCGAAGGGGGCATGGAGCTGCGAATGGTCAAGCGCGTTCAGCACCAAAGCGCGTAATTGCCCGATCCCGCCCTTCTCGCCACAGCCGTCGACATCGTGCTCCGCGCCGGCGAGATTCAGCTGGCGCGCCAGGAGTCCGGCTTCACCATCTCGAAAAAGGGCGCGATCGATCTGGTGACCGAAGTCGATCTCGAGTGCGAGCGGATGTGCCGCGCGGTGATCGCGGAGCGCTTTCCAGGACACGATGTCCTCGCCGAGGAAATGGGCAGCGTCCCGACCGAACGGGCGCCGTCCCGGTGGCGCTGGATTTTCGACCCGCTCGACGGGACGACGAATTACGCGCACGGCCTGCCGATCTATTGCGCATCTCTGGGACTGGAGATCGACGGGCACCGGGAAGTGGCCGCGGTCTATGACCCGAGCAGGCGGGAGCTGTTCACCGCGGAGCGGGGCGGCGGTGCGTTTCTGAACGGAACGCCGCTGGCGGTGTCGGCCACGACAGCCGTCAGCGAGGCCCTCCTCGTGACGGGATTTCCGTACGACGTCCATCAGAACTCGGCGCCGCTCGTGGAGCTGTTCGCGCTGTTCCTCTCGCGGTCCCGCGCGGTCAGGCGGCTTGGATCCGCGGCTCTCGATCTCTGCTACGTAGCCGCAGGGCGGTTCGATGCGTTCTGGGAGCAGCACCTCAAACCGTGGGATGTGGCGGCCGGAGCGCTGATCGTCGAGGAAGCGGGCGGCCGCGTGACCGGCATGGACGGCGCGCCCTTCGATGCCGCTGCGGCGCACCTCGTCGCCTCGAACGGACACATCCACGACGAGATGGCCCGTCTGATCGCCGAATATCGCGGCCGGCGTGCTCCAGACAGGACATAACCGCTGGCATTTGCCGTGCACACAGTCGAGTCATGTGCACACAAGCTCGAGTTCTCGCCGCGGCCATAGCCGCCCTGGTCCTCGGCGGGGCCGCACCAGCCGCCGCCCAGCAGACGCTCAATTTCACCTTCGGGTATTTCGCCGTTCGAGGTGAGGACGCCCGCGTCGAGCACGACGTGCTCGTCGACAACCGCAACTTCCGCGAATTCGAGATCAGCGAATTCAACGCCGGGTCGATCGGCATTGAGTGGCTGGTGCCCCTTGGGAACTACCTGGAGGCGGGAGCCGGCGCGTCCTTTTCCCGCCGCACGGTGCCGTCGGTGTACGCGGAGTTCATCGATTCGGACGGCACGGAAATCGAGCAGGAGTCGCGGATGCGGCTGATGCCGGCCGCATTCACCGTGCGTGTGCTGCCACTCGGCCAGACATCGCCGGTGCAGCCGTACCTCGGCGGAGGACTCGGCGTGGTCGCATGGCGGTACAGCGAGTTTGGCGAGTTCGTCGACTTTCGGAACCGCAACGCGATCTTCCGGGACCAGTACGTCGCCTCGGGCAATGCGACGGGACCAGTCGTACTCGGCGGACTGCGCTTTGCCGGCGACGCGATGAGCGGAGGATTCGAGGTGCGCTACCAGAGCGCCGACGCGCCGCTCGGCGATCGGTTTGCCACGGTGGACCCTGATCTGCGAATCGACCTTGGCGGATGGACGTACCAGGCCACAGTCGGACTCAGGTTCTAGCGCGATACAACGCGACTCCGCCCCCCTCGCAGACGCGCTCCATTCCCGCAGCGAATCCGGCGTCACGCCTGATTCGCTGCGCCAGCACGTCGCCCCCCTCAGCTGTCTCTTCGACCAGCATCCAGCCGGCGTGAGGACGGGGACCGGTGTCCATCGCCAGCTCCCAGATGACCCCGTTCCCTTCGTGCACGAAGTCGGCGAGATCCAGACCCGAAGCCGAGAGCTCCTGCATGTAGTGGGCGAGTGAGCCCATGCTCGCCAGAATCTTCTCGCCGCGATAGACCGGTGCGAGGCA
This sequence comes from Candidatus Sulfopaludibacter sp. SbA3, assembly GCA_945903265.1. GTDB lineage: Bacteria > Acidobacteriota > Vicinamibacteria > Vicinamibacterales > UBA2999 > CAXNKG01. The sequence goes on along the minus strand of CAMDNQ010000024.1, from coordinate 6,731 downwards.
GGCGGTCACGCGTTCCCGCCCGCGACTCGCCTCGCGGTCCCACGAGGCCTCGGCGATCATCGGCGCGTTGGATTGCCAGGGCGGCGCCTGCACCAGCGTGATTCCGACGAGGAACCCGGCCAGGATGGTCGCGGCCTGCCGCTGGACGGTTCCGACCGCCACGCCCCCGAACAGCGCGCACGCCATGACGACAGCAACCATGTAGCGGACCCGGAACGGATGGCCCTCATAGAAGGCGTAGAGCGGCAGCAGCGCCGCACCGAACAAGGCGAGCGGCACGACGCGAACCGCATCGCGTCGAATCAGCAGCGCGCGCGCCAGCATCGCAACCGCGCCGGCGAGCGCCACGATCACGGTCGCCTGCGTGCTGAGTTGATGCGTTCCCCCCCAGACGCTCACCAGGCTGGCGCCCCATTGGCCCTGGCGTGCCGCATCGGGTACAAAAAATCCGCCCGTCACGAACCAGGTGCCCGTCGTGATGCGGCTGTTCACCAGGAACAGGGCCACGGCGGCGGCCGGCCAGGCCGCAAGCAGCCATGCCCGCCGCATGAGCGCTGGCCCTGAGGCCCCCAAACGAGACGAGGCCCAGAGCGCCGCCACGAGTGCGCATCCGAGGACGGCCCACGCCTCGTAGCGGGTCCACATCGCGGCAAAGAGCGCTAATCCGAGCCGCGCCGGGACGGCGTCCTGGTTCAGCAGCACCCACTCGCACAACCACAACGTGCATAACGTCACCCCCGCCAGCAGCAGCGGCTCGGTCATCGGCGTCGTGTGGAGGTACAGCAGGTTGGGGTTCAGAATCAGGAGGAGCACGGCCACGGTCGCGGCCAGGCGCGACGCGGTCAGCAGCAGGGCGAGGCGGGCAAGCGCATAGGCCGTGACGCCGAAACACGCCACGGAGATCAGCGACGCAAACACGCCGGTCCGATACAGCCAGTCACTCTGTGCCGGCAGCGCGTTCAGCAGGTGGGGGAGCGGGAGCCAGACGCCGCCGAACTGCTGCCACCCGGGCGTGATGCTGTCCGCAATCCGCCGGGCGACGACCAGGTGGGCCCTGGCATCGTAGTGACTGAGCACGAGGCCGGCGCGGTCGAAGAACCACCACGCCACCAGTGCGAGTGTGACGGCCGCCGCGGCCGCGGCGCGAGCGATGAGCACCGCTCCTAAGGTAGCCTACCTACTCCGTGAAGGCGTTGATCAACTGGCTGTCCGGGTTCGCGCTCGCCATCGGCGGGCCGGGCCTCCTGGCAATCGCGTTTCTCGATTCGTCCTTTCTGTCGCTTCCCCAGATCAACGACATCCTCGTCGTCCTCATGGTCACGCAGAACAAGCCGTTGATGCCGTACTACGTCGTCATGGCGACGCTTGGGTCGATCGCCGGCTGCTACGTGATCTACTACCTGGCGGAACGCGGCGGCGACGCGTTTCTCCGAAAGCGCCTGCGCCCCGGTCATACGGAGCGCGCCCTCGCCCTGTACAAGCGCCACGGATTGCTCGCCTTGATGGTGCCCGCGCTCCTTCCGCCACCCGCGCCGTTCAAACTGTTTGTCCTGATGGCCGGCGTCGCCGGTGTGCGCCCGCTGCACTTCGTGGGCGCCATCGCCATCGCCCGCGGCCTCCGATACACCCTGCTTGGCCTGCTCGCCGTCTGGTACGGCGACGTGGCCCTGGAGGTGATGCGCACGCGCGGCCGTGAAGTGGCCCTGTGGCTCGTGGGGCTGATTGTGGCCGGCGTCCTGGTCTGGTGGCTCATTCGCCGACGTAAAATCTCTTAATTGGCCCCAGAGATTTCCATCGTCATTCCCCTCCGCGACGAGGAGGACAACGTCGAGCCGCTGATCCAGGAGCTGACCGGCGTCATGCGCTCGGTCGGCCGGCCCTATGAAATTCTCCTCATCGACGACGGGAGCGAGGATGCGACGTTCAGCTCGCTGTGTCGTCTGCAGGCCGCGGATTCGCACCTTCGCGTGATTCAGTTCGAGCGGAATTTCGGCCAGACGGCCGCCTTTTCCGCCGGGTTCGCGCATGCGCGGGGCGCCCTCATCGTGACCCTCGACGGGGATCTCCAGAACGACCCGGCGGACATTCCGCGCCTGCTCGACGTGGCGCGGACCCACGACATCGTGTGCGGCTGGCGCCGGCACCGGCAGGACGCGTTCCTGACTCGCCACGTGCCGTCCATTGCGGCCAACTGGCTCCTGGGCATGGCCAGCGGCATCCGGCTCCACGACAACGGGTGCTCGCTGAAGGTGTTGCGCGCGGAAGTCGTGAAGCCGCTGAAGCTCGCCCCGGGCATGCACCGCTACCTGCCCGCGCTGGCCAGCCAGCTCGGGAACCGCGTCGCCGAGGTCGTGGTGAACCATCGTCCCCGCCGGTCGGGACGCTCCAAATACGGATTGTCGCGGACGTTCGGCGTGCTGCGCGACATTGTCGGGTTGCGCGGCCTGATGCGCCAGGCCATCGACCCCGCGACCGACGCCTCGCAGCTCTACGTCGTGAAAGCTACACTGTAGGAAATGGCGTACGCCACTCCGCTCGAAACCCGCATCGCGAAGAAGACCACCAAGGCGATCGTCGACTTCAAGATGATTGAAGACGGCGACCGCGTGATGGTCGGCCTGTCCGGCGGGAAAGACAGCTGGGCGCTGCTCCAGGCGCTCGATCTGCTTCGGCAACGTGCACCCATCGATTTTTCGCTGATCGCGGTCAATGTCGATTCGGGTTACAAGGATTTTAAGCACGACGTCATCGCGCGCACGTGCGAGGAGCGCGGCTGGGAATATCGCATCGAGCACACCTCGATCGGCGAGCTGATGGACGACATTCTCGAGGCGAATGCCACGCCGTGCTCGCTGTGCGCCCGGCTCCGCCGCGGCGTGCTGTACCGGCTGGCAGGGGAGGTGGGCGCCACCAAGATTGCGCTCGGGCACCATCTCGACGACTTCGTCGAGACGCTCCTGTTGAACATCTTCTTTTCCGGCGCCCTGAAGGCCATGCCCGCGCGCCTGGTCTCCGACAACGGCGAGCATGTGGTCATCCGGCCGCTGGTGTATGTCACCGAAGACGAGGCGCGGCAGTTCGCGAAGCAGTCCAACCTGCCGATCATCGGCTGCTGCTGTCCCGCATGCGGCGACCTGAGCCTCCAGCGCCAGCGCGTGAAGCGGCTCATTCTCGATCTCGAGCGCGAGCACCCCGGCGTCAAGTACTCGATGCTGAAGGCGCTTGGCAACGTGATGCCCCGTCACCTCCTCGACACCCGTCTCAACCCGAGCGGCGAGCTGCGTGACAGCGTCGCTCTGCGCGCGGAAGAGGACGCCACATCTCTCATTCAGATCCGCCACTAAGCCCATATGTCCATACGAACAGGAATCGTGACAGCGGCGCTCTGCGCGCTGCCATTGACGTGTGCCGCCCAGCAGCGGCCGCTCGTGACGGAAGACCCCGAGACCATCGGCGCCGGCCGGATGCTGATCGAGGCGGGTGTCGATTACACCCGCGAGGTTGACTATCCGGCGTCCGGCCTGAGCGGGAATCTGCTGCGGGCACCGCTGATCGGGTTGAGCATGGGCGTCGGCGCGATCGGGGAAATACAGATCGACGGCGGGCTCCGCAACCATCTGGCGATCACGGGTCGCAGACCGGCGGCGCTGTCGCACTTCCTCGTCGTGCCCGGCGATTCGACGACCGATGTCGAAGACATGACGGTGGGGACAAAAGTCCGCCTGGTGTCGGAAGGGACGTCGCGGCCGTCGATCGCGCTGCGGTCGGCGACGCGGCTGCCGATGGCCGGGAACGAGAAAGGTCTCGGCCTCGACACGATGGACTTCTATTCGACCCTGCTCGTCGCCAAGACGATCCAGTCGGTCCGGTTCGTGGGCAATATCGGCCTGGGTATTCTGGGCGACCCCACCCGCGGCGACCGCCAGAATGACGTGATCATGTACGGCGTCTCGTTCGCGCGGGCCATCGCGACCAACAGCGAGGTTGTCGGCGAGGTCAACGGCCGGAAGGATACCCGCGAGGGCGATCCGCCGCCGGGAACGGAGTCGCGCAGCATGTTCCGGTTTGGCGCCCGCCACACCATCGGGTCGTGGCGTGCCGATGCGGCAATCATGTTTGGCCTTGCAGCAGCGGACCCGACCGTTGGCATGGCCGCCGGCTTCACCTACGTCTTCGACGCCTTCCAGTTCCCCTGATGCCGATCCCGGTCGTCAAGGCTCACGCGTACGGGAACGACTTTCTGCTCGTCGAGCAGGCCGCGGCGGGCGGCGACGAGTCCCACCTCGCCCGAACACTCTGTCATCGCCACTCCGGGATTGGCGCCGACGGCCTGCTGCTGTACCGGGTGCAGGCCGGTGGCGCGACGATGCGCCTGCTGAATGCGGACGGCAGTGCATCCGAGCTGTCTGGAAACGGCCTCAGGTGTCTCGCGGCGCTCGTGGCGCGGGAACAGGCGTCTGGGCCTGGCGATGTTGTGACCATCGTCACGGATGCCGGGACGAAGCGCCTCGAACTGCGCAGCCGCGAGGGGCAGCGGCTGACGTTCAGGGCCGACATGGGCGTTCCGGAAGGCATCCGGCAGGCTTCGATTCAGGCGGCGGGCGAAACGGTGACGGCGACGATCCTCCGCACGGGGAATCCTCAGTGCATCCTGCTCGGTCCGCTCCCGGATGCCGCGCGTTTCAACCGGTTAGGCCCCGCCATCGCCACACACGCGATGTTCCCGGAGGGGACGAACGTCGAGTTCGTCCAGGTGGACGCGCCCGATCGGGTACGGATCGCGATCTGGGAGCGGGGGGTGGGGCCGACGACATCCTCTGGAACCGGATCGTGCGCGTCAGCGGTGGCCGCCGCCGCCCACGGCGGCGCCGCCCGGGAGATAGACGTCATCGCACCCGGCGGCACGCAGCGGGTCGAATGGCGTGATGAGGGAATCTTTCTGACCGGGTGGGCAGAGATCCTGTTCGAAGGTCAGTGGTTGTGACGACGTTCCGGCGTACTGCCTAACGCCGGCGCCGCGCGGTTTGCGGCGTCGTGGCATCGGCGATCGCGGCCAGGACCGCGTCAATTCGCGCGCGCATCCCTTCCAATCCCTTTTCCGCAGTGACGTATTCACCCGCGTCGACTGCCGCGCGCGCTTCTTGCACATCCGAGCGAATCGTGGCGAGCGCCGTGACGGGCTCGGCCAGGAGCCGTTGTGCGACACGCGCACGCTGGGCGGTGGCGACCCGTGCCTCGGTTTCGCTGATGAAGATGTCGAGCTCGGCGAGGGTGCGCTCGACACCTGCGCGCATGGCGGCCTTGGAGTCTGCGGTTTCGCGAGCCGCGTTCTGGGCGCGCTGGTGGCTGGAGAGCGCGTGGTTCAGGGCGAGCCGGTAATCGCCGGTCGCCACGGCGGTGTGGGCACTCTGGAGAGACGAGGTCGCGGCCGTGAACTCAGTGGTGGCGTACTGCTCGGCGCCGGCGGCTCTGGCGGCGTCGATGGCACCCTGGGCCTGATCCATCTCTTTGTTCGGCGGTGAGGCGCATCCGGATACGACGAGCAGGGAAGCGAACAGCAGAACGGCAGGCAGACACGACTGCGGCATGAGCACTTGAGTATAGCGTCGATGAAAGACGTCGCACCATACGACCGGCCTCGCGAGAAGCTCGAACGCCTGGGCGCTGGCGGCCTGGGTGACAACGAACTGATTGCCGTCCTCATCGGCAGCGGGTCGCGCGATCTCGATGCGCTCGGCGTGGCCAATGAACTGATCGAGCATGCGGGCGGCGTGCACGCGCTCACCAAGCTCGGGCTCGATCATCTCCGCTGCGTGCGCGGCGTCGGGCCCGTTCGCGCGGCGAGGGTCATTGCTGCCGTCGAGCTGGGCAGGCGGACGCTCGTCCGGAGCGCGACGGAGCGGCCGCGTCTCACGACGCCACGCCAGCTCGCGGCGTATCTGCTGCCGCAGTACGGCGGCGGGAGCGTGGAACAGTTCGGGATCGTGATGCTCGACACCAAGCATCGGGTGATTCGCATCAAGATCGTGTCGATCGGCTCGCTCGATTCGACCGTCGTCCATCCGCGCGAGGTGTTCAGGGAAGCCGCGTCCGCGTCAGCCGCCGCGATCGTGCTCTTTCACAACCACCCGTCGGGTGATCCGACGCCGAGCCCGGACGATCTCGTCCTCACGACGCGCATGGTCAGCGCGGGAACCATCATGGGCATCGACGTCGTCGATCACGTGATCCTGGCCGATCAGCGCTACTTCTCGCTTGTCGAAGCTGGACGCCTGCACCCGTGCGGGGAATAATGGTCAGGTGTGACGCATCTGCACTTCGACTGCTTCTCCGGCGCATCTGGCGACATGATTCTCGGCGCGCTGCTCGATTCGGGCGTGCCGCTCGCGGATGTGCGCGCCGCGCTCGGAAGCCTGCCGATCGATCGCGAGGAAATCTGGACCGAGCGCGTGACCCGGGCGGGCGTGTCCGCCACGAAGTTTCAGGTGCGCGACGAACAGACCCACGCGCACCCGCATCGCCATGTTGCCGAGATCTACCGGCTGATTGACGGATCGGGACTCTCGCCGGCAGCGAGGGATACGGCGAAGGGCCTCTTCGCCCGCCTCGCCGACGCTGAAGCCGCCATTCACGCCATCTCTGTCGAGAAAGTCCACCTCCACGAGGTAGGGGCGCTCGATTCGATTATCGACATCGTCGGCGCCGTGTGTGCCATGGAGCAGCTCGGCGTC
>CAMDNQ010000023.1 GCA_945903265.1 Candidatus Sulfopaludibacter sp. SbA3 | reverse complement strand
TGGTCGGGGCGAGAGGATTTGAACCTCCGACCCCTCCGTCCCGAACGGAGTGCTCTACCAGGCTGAGCCACGCCCCGACAAACTAAGAGCTTATCAGATCACCGGCGGGTCGGCGTCGTGACCTGCAACTCCTCGACGTATTTCATCGCATCGTGGGCCGTCATGTCGGGCTGCAGCGGGGTAATGGAAATGTAGCCATCGCGCACCGCCTGGTAGTCCGACCGGTCGTGCGGCTCCCAGTTGTTCTCGCCTTCCTCAATCCAGAAATACGCACTGTTCCGGGGATCGATGCGTTTATCAACGACCGTAATGTGGTTCCGCCGGGCCTGAACCGTCGCGCGGAAGCCTTTGTTCGGACCGAACGGCACGTTGATGTTCAGGAGCGTAAATCGCGGCATCCCCTGCTCCAGCACCGCTTCGGCGATCGTGCGCGCGGCCTCGGCCGACGGGCCGAACTCGAACTCGTACTTCCTCAGGTGATTCTCGGTGGAAACCGCGATGCTCGGAATGCCCAGCAGCGCGCCCTCGAGCGCGCCCGAGACCGTTCCCGAGTAGGTCACGTCGTCGCCCAGGTTCCACCCCTTGTTGATCCCGGACACGATCAGGTCGGGCTTGCCGCTGAGGACGTGCGCAATCGCGACGTTCACGCAGTCGGTGGGCGTGCCGTCCACCGCGAACACATTGGCGCCGCTCGTCTCGAGGCGCAGCGGCCGGCGAAGCGTCAGCGCATGGCCGATCGCACTGGCCTCCTGCGTCGGGGCGACGATGGTGACGTCGCCCAGCGATGCGAGAGCCTGCGCGAGCGCGTGGATTCCTTCGGACTGAACGCCGTCGTCATTGGTGACGAGTATTCGAGGCATTGGAACTTCTGATCGTATCGTACGATGAGCGACGTGCCCACGCTGGAAGAGGTCCTCGCGGTTCGTACGCGTGACGCGGCTCCTGAGCTGGTCGAATCCATCAGCGGCGGGCGGCTCCGGTGCTACGCGTGCGGGCACGAGTGCCCCATTCCCGACGGCGCCCGCGGCGTGTGCAAAGTGCGCTACAACGACGGCGGACGGCTTCACGTCCCGTGGGGCTACGTGGGCGGCGTCCAGTGCGACCCGGTTGAAAAGAAACCGTTCTTTCACGCGTATCCCGGGGCACTCGCCTACAGCTTCGGAATGCTGGGCTGCGATCTCCACTGCAGCTACTGCCAGAACTGGGTGACATCCCAGGCGTTGCGCGATCCGGAGGCCGTCGCGGCGCCGCGCGATACGACGCCCGCATCGCTCGTCCATGATGCGCTGCGTCAGGGCGCCCGGATCGTCGTCTCCACCTACAACGAGCCGCTGATTACCGCGGAATGGGCCGTCGCGATTTTCAAGGAGGCCCGCGCTCAGGGTCTGGTGACCGGTTTTGTCTCCAACGGCAACGGCACCACGCGCGTCCTCGAATACCTCCGGCCGCACATCGATCTGTACAAAGTCGATCTCAAGAGCTTCGACGATCGCCGCTACCGCGAGCTTGGCGGGCGGCTGCAGCCGATCCTCGACACCATCGCCTGGCTACATCGCAGCGGCGTCTGGGTGGAAGTCGTGACGCTGCTCGTTCCTGGATTCAACGACAGTGAGACGGAACTGCGGGGGCTGACGGAGTTCATCGCGGGCGTCTCTGTGGACATCCCATGGCACGTCACGGCGTTTCACCAGGACTACCGCATGACCGATGCGCCAAATACGACGGCGGCGATGCTGACGCACGCGGCGTCGCTTGCCCGGACCGCGGGCCTCCGCTATGTCTATGCCGGTAACCAGCCCGGGCGCGTCGGGGATCTCGAGCACACGAACTGTCATCAGTGCGGCGAGCGCCTGATCACCCGCTACGGCTACCAGATTCAGCAGTATCGGCTCACGCCCTTCGGCGCCTGCCCGGCGTGCGCCGCCGTGATCCCCGGCCGATGGAGCGTTCCCCTACAATAACCACGGTGGTCCTGGACCAGTTCGAACGGCCCCTGCGCAATCTCCGTCTCTCCGTGACGGACCGGTGCAACCTGCGCTGCAGCTACTGCATGCCGGAACAGGACTACGTCTGGCTGCCGCGCGAGGACATCCTCCATTTCGAGGAAATCGAGCGGCTCGTGGATGTCTTCACCGATCTGGGCGTGGACAAGGTCCGCCTGACCGGCGGCGAGCCGCTCCTTCGCCGCGATCTGCCCATCCTCGTGAAAGGGCTCGCGGCACGCCCCGCGATTCGCGACCTCGCACTGACCACGAATGGCGTGCTGCTGGCGGATGCGGCGCCGGCGCTCAAGGCGGCGGGCCTCCACCGGCTGACGGTCAGTCTGGACACGCTGCAGGCGGACCGTTTTCGCGACCTCACGCGCTCGAACGATCTGCCCCGCGTGCTGGACGGGATCGCCGCGGCCGCGCCCCACTTCCCGGGCTTGAAGATCGATACCGTGGTCATCCGCGGTACCAACGACGACGAGCTTGTGGCGCTCCTGGAGTTCGGCCGGCGGTACGGAGCGGAAGTGCGGTTCATCGAGTACATGGACGTGGGCGGCGCCACGCACTGGTCGATGGACAAGGTCGTCCCGCGCGACGAGATGCTGGCGCGGATCGCGACGCACTACGGGTCGGCCGTGGCCGTCGACGAACATTCGTCCGCGCCGGCGGACCGCTATCGGCTGCCGGATGGAACGATCTTCGGCATCATCGCGTCCACGACGGCGCCGTTCTGCGCAGATTGCGACCGCAGCCGGCTCACAGCGGACGGCATCTGGTATCTGTGCCTGTACGCGGCGGGCGGAGTCGACCTGCGCCGCGCGCTGCGGGACGGTGCGTCGAGGACCGAGCTCGTTGAATTGATTCGCGGGATCTGGGTGAACCGGCGGGATCGAGGCGCCGAGGACCGGCTCGCCATGCGCGACCGCGCGCCGCTGATCCCGATCGATACGCTACGACGGGACCCGCACCTCGAGATGCACACCCGCGGAGGTTAGCCGCAGGCTGTCGAGGAACGCCTCGACGTGCAGCTTCGAAAACCGCCCCCGCTCCACGTCTTCCACAAGATGGCGCGCCGCCGTTTCAGGCTCCAGCGCGAGCCGGTACGGCCGATCCGACGTCAAGGCGTCGTACACGTCGACGACTCCGACAATCTGCGCGAGCACCGGAACAGCGTCTCCGCGCAGTCCCTGCGGATAGCCGCTGCCATCCAGCTTCTCGTGGTGCGACAGGACGATCGGCCGGACGTCGCGCAACGATTGCAGCGGAGCGCACAGCGTGTCTCCGATCTCCGTATGCCGCTTCATCTGCTCGAATTCCTGTGCGGTCAGCGGTCCTGGTTTCAGGAGCACGGCGTCGGGGACACCAATCTTGCCGACGTCGTGCAGATATCCACCGCGGTGGAGCGCATCGAGATCGTCGGCGGCAAGGCCCAGCGCGCGTCCCAGCTGCACGGCCCACTTCGCCAGACGCTCGCAGTGGCCCCTCGTCGTCGGGTCGCGCGCCTCGATGGTCAGCGCCAGCGCCATGAACGCGCTCTCCGCCGAATCAAGCGCGTCCGTCAGGTGCTTCATCCGCGACAGCGACGCCACGCGGGCGCGCAGCTCGTGCGGATGGACGGGCTTGGTCAGGAAGTCGTCGGCACCCGCTTCGATTCCGCGAATGCGGTCGGCGAGGTCCGACAGTCCCGTCACCAGGACGACCGGGGTCAGACGCATGGTCGGATCGCTTTTCAGCCGACGGCACACTTCGATGCCGTCGAGTCCCGGCATGCCGACATCGAGCAGAACGACGTCCGGGCGGATGCTGTGCGCGGCTTCGAGCGCCTGCAACCCATCCACGACGCTCGTGACCTGGTAGCCGTCGCTCGCGAGCAGCTTCTCGAACAGGGCGCGGATGCTGTCGGTATCGTCAGCCACCAGCACCCGGGTCGGCCGGCTCTTTGGAGGCGCTCCCTCCATTACCGTGCGGGGTGCAGCTGATGGACCGCGCCAGCCCCGCGGCGCGCAGGAATGCGCCGGTGCAGGCCGTGGCGTTCGAGCTGGCGATACAGCGCGCGGCGGCTGACGCCAAGCAGACGGGCGGCGACCGCCTTGTTGCCCTCCACCATTTCCAGCGTCCGGACGATATGCTCGCGGGCGACATCGACCAGCGGCGCCGGCTGAGAGGGGCTCGCGCCGGGTGACGGCACCCGCAGCGCCTCGGTCCCTGCCGGCAGGCTCTGTTTCACGGCGTCAACCGCCGTCTCGAGGTCCTTGTAACCCGTCATCAGAACCGCCTCACACTGCGGGCTCAGGTTTCGAAGCGCCTGAAGCACGTCGAGGCAGGTGACTGTCGTCCCCACAAGCGAGAGCACGGCGCGGTCGTCGTCGATGACGAACAGCCGGGGATTGCTGGCCATGGGGCCGCCCGGAGCAAGTGTGCGACCACCCCATATTCCCAATGTTTCTGAGCATTTGCAGGAGCTCCAAGGCGCACGGTGTGCGATTACGGCACACGGCCGGACAATTCCGTTTTTCGGACCCACGTACGATGTGTGGAATGACCGTCGTCCTTGGAACCGATCCGGCCTCGATCGTCCGGGCTGCCGCCTGCCTTCGCCAGGGCGGCCTTGTCGCGTTCCCCACGGAAACCGTGTACGGGCTGGGCGTGCACGCGATGGACGTCACAGCCGTGCATCGGCTGTTTGCGGCAAAGGGCCGCCCGGCACACGACCCGTTGATCGTGCACGTCAGCAACCTCGATCAGGCGGCCGTGCTCACGACAGGCATGCCCCCCGTGGCGAGCGCACTCGCCAATGCGTTCTGGCCAGGGCCGCTGACGATGGTCCTGCCGCGGCACGGTGCGGTTCCTCGTGAAGTGACGGCCGGACTCGAGACGGTTGCCGTCCGCGTCCCGGCGCATCCGGTCGCACGTGCACTCCTCGAAGCGGCGGGGATTCCGATCGCTGCGCCAAGTGCCAATCTTTTCTCGAGACCAAGTCCGACGACGGCAGCACACGTACTCGAGGACCTTCGCGGCCGGATCGACATGGTGATCGACGGCGGACCTACATCGGTTGGGGTTGAGTCCACGGTCCTCGATCTGACGTCGACGCCGCCGCGAGTCCTTCGCCCGGGGGGCGTATCCGTCGAGCGTCTCCGCGCCCTGCTGCCGCACCTGGAGATATTCGGGGCGTCGGTCGCGAGCGGTGAAGCCGCGCGATCACCGGGCCTGCTCTCCCAGCACTACTCACCACGGACGCCGATGGCGCTCTACAGCGGCACGCCTGACGCGACGCGGCTGGCAATCGTGAGACGGATCCACCAGGCAACCGCCGACGGCCTCACAGTAGGGCTGCTTGCGACGCGGGAGCAAATCGCAGCGCTGGGGCCGCTCTCTGTTCCTGTCGTCGATCTCGGGTCCGAGCAGGATGCCGACGCCGTCGCCCGGCGCCTCTACGCGGCGATCCGCGAACTGGATGCGGCGAACCTTGATCTCATCCTCGCGCAGCAGGTGGCGCACACCCAGGGCCTGTGGCAGGCGGTGGCGGACCGGCTGACGCGCGCCGCCACGGAACGCGTGGCGATTCCTGATCCCTGATCCCTGATCGCTGATCCCTAACCCCTGATGGGCATACGGCTTGCGACAGATTGTGCATGCCCAAAACGACAACCGCCCTCCAGACCCCCCTGCGGGAACAGCTCGACCGACTCTCCTCGCTCGAACCGTCCGACTCTCCTGTCTTAAGCCTTTACCTCGACCTCAGCGCGGATCAACATGGCCGCGACACTCAGGCTCTCGCCTTTCTGCGCAAGGTCGTCGCCGAACGGACGGCGTCGCTTGACGGCGACGCGCGCAAGAGCTTCGAGGCGGTTGCGGAGCGCATTCGCGCGTACGTGGAAACCGAGGTGCCGGCATCGGTGGCCGGTCTGGCGGTCTTCGCGAGCTCCGGCTCGGATGGGCTGTTCGAGACGGTCCAGCTCGACGCGCCGGTCGGAGAGCATGCCCTGTTCGTGGGACCCGAGCCGCACCTGTACCCGCTCGCCCGATTGAACGATCAATACCCGAGGTACGCGGCTCTCGTCTTCGATACCAACTCCGCCCGACTGTTCGTCTTCAGTCTTGGACGTGTCGAATCACGCAAGCGGGTCACCAATGAGAAAACGCGTGGCGGCGCCGGGGGTGGATGGTCGCAGAAGCGGTATCAGCGGCACACGGAGAACGTGCACCTGCATCACATGAAGGAAGTGGTGACGGTGCTGGAGCGTGTCATGCGCGAGGAAGGCATCGACAGGCTCGTGCTGGCGTGCGACGAGGTGTCGCGGCCAGCGCTCATGGAACAGCTCCCCAAGCATCTCGCCGCAAAGGTCATCGACACCGTCTCACTCGATATCAAGGCGCCGGAACACGAAGTCCTCGCGGAGACCATGGACGCCCTGCGGCAGCACGACGGCGTGACCGACGCCGAGCGCGTCCAGACGATGCACGACGAGTGCGGAGCACGGGGCCTCGGCGTTGCAGGCCCCGAGGCGACCATTGACGCACTCACGAAACAGCAGGTCGAGGAGCTGCTCCTGACCGCGCGTGCTGAAGACCTGCGCTCCAAGGATCCAGAACAGTTCTCGGGTCAGCTCGTGGCGCTCGCGCAGCAGAACAGCGCCCGCATCCGATTCATTGAGGACTCCAACCTGCTGGCGGACGTCGGCGGCGTGGGAGCCCTGTTGCGCTTCAGGATTTGACTTAGGGGTCGCGCCGTACCGGCATCCACCTCGGGTCGAATCTCGCGCGCAGCAGGAGCGTAACGACCAGCCCGTAGCTGCGAACCCCCTCCTCGACGCGGTTGGCCTTCAGGTACTGGTCGTACACCTGCCAGCCGGCGTTGCGGAGCAGGGGCCACTCCCCTCGCCGGAGCCGCGCCACGATCGCCTCGAGATCGGCCCGTGGCCCCGGCGCGAGGGTCGCGGCCACAGTGGCGCGCTCCTCCTGCGTCAGTTCCGCCATTACCTGCCAGTACATCAACAGCCACGCGCTGTATCGCGCCGCCGGACCGCCGCGGAGGCACGACAGAAAGCCGACAAAGCTCGCCTCCGATTCGTCCGCGTACCCCGCCAGGTGCGCCCATTCGTGGGCCGCGACAAACGGCCGTTCGAACGGCAGGAGATCCGGATTCGCCAGGACTTCCAGGCCGAACGGGTTCACCATGCCGTCCACGCTCGTCCACCGGAAATACGGTCCGAGGATTGTCGGCTTCAGGCGCCCGGGAACGGCCGGCGGTGCGTCGCTCAGCGCGCGCTGAATCTCCTCGAATCCCCGTCGCAGCATTCCATCGTCGATGGGCTGCTCGTGCCATCCGATGGCATGGGCCTCGTCGTGAAGCGCGTTGAGTTGACCTGCCGCGTCGCGCCCAAGCTGCAGAACGGCTGCGGGCGCCGGGCCGGCTCCATCCATCCGGAGGCGTTCCGTCATCGGTACCCGGCGATAGTTGAGTCCCCAGAAAAGCAGGAACCAGATGTAGGCGCCGGCAACTCCTATGAGCAGGACCCCGAGCGCGCGTGCGATCGGGCGCACGCTGCGATCGCGCCTCGCCCTTCGGACGCCACGAACGAGGACAACCACGACGACCATCGTCGCGGCGACGCACAGAATGTCAAATATCGCAATCGGGAGACTGTTCGAGAGCGGCGTGATGACGTGCTGAAGCGCGGGATAGGCTGCGGTCGAAAACCACTGTTCGACCGCCAGGGGCGGGAGCGGCGCAAGGGCTCCGGCGAGGGCCAGCACCGGCAGCGTAGCCGCCAGCGCCGCCCTGCGGAAGCCCGTCGTGATTACGACTCCAGCGCTGACAGGCGCGCCCGGCCACACTCGAGCATGATGTCGAGATAGCGCGCGAACTTCTGGGGACCCATCAGAAGCGGATGGGCGCCCGTCGGATACGCCTTCGTCATCTGCTCCATCGCCGTCAGCTTGTTCATCAGAATGTCCGGGTGGGCGCCCAGCGCCGCTTCGGCATTCTGCTTCTTCGCAAAATCGTTGTACACGTGCTCGAACGACGCCAGCGACTGGCGCGTCGGCATCTGGGTGCCGCTCAGGATCATCACGGTATGCGTGCGGCCCTGGTGTTTCACAGGAACAAGCATGCCGATCGTGCCCGGCGTGTGGCCCGGCGTCAGGATGACCGTCACCGTGGTATCGCCGACCGTCACCTTCTGGCCGTCAGTCGCCACCATGTCGCGCGTCATCGACGGCCGGTCAGCCCGGGCGCCCTTGATGTGCGTATCCCAGTCGGGCCCGCCCATGATCACGCGCGGCTTATAGGTCGACTGCAGGTATGCCCCGCCGCCGGTGTGATCGTTGTGACCGTGGCCGACAATCAGGTACTTGATCTGGGCCGGGTTCATGCCGAGCTTCTTCAGACCGCCTGCGATCATGTCGCGTCCCTCGTCCCCCGAGTTCAGCGCGTCGAACAGGATGATGCCGTCGCTCGTCGGAATAACCCACATCCCGACGTCGCTGAACCCGATGTAGTAGAGGTTCTCGAACATCTTGATCGGTTCGAGCGGCCGATCCTCGAGCGCCGGCAGTCCCTGCGCCTGCCGCGCCAGCGCCACGCGCTGCGGCCCGGTGGGCGTGCAAAAGGCCTTGGCCTCCGCCTGCAGATCGCTGCCCGCGATCTTCATGGCATTGGCGATGTGCTGCTGCGCCTGCTTCGATGCCGCAAACTTTTCGGGCGTCGGGAATTGCGGGTTGGCGCCCCGGCCGGCGGGTGCGCCGCCCTGTTGTGCCTCGAGTGCGACGACTGCGACAGCGACGACGATGACTCCGGCCAGTACTTTCTTCAGCATTGAAGCTCCCTCGGCCGCAAATGATATCCGATTGCGAATAAAATCGTCCGGCATATGAAGATCGGGAATATCACCGCGAGCCTGCACAAGCACGAGATCGACCTGCCCGGCATCGGCGCGTCGATTGAGAGCCGGATGTTCGTCTTTGTCGAAGTGGAGACGGATGAGGGGCTCAAAGGATTCGGGATTACGGGCTCCATCCTGCCCTGGGCGGTCATCGCGTGTATCGAGCATCACCTCGCGCCGGCGCTCAAGGGACGAGACGTGCTCTACACCGAGGAGATTCACTCGCACGTCTGGCGCAAGTTGAACAGCCGGACGTACACGGGCGTCATTTCCAACGCGCTTTCCGCCATCGACATCGCGCTCTGGGATATCCGCGGCAAGAAGGAGCAGCGTTCCATCCACGAGCTGCTCGGCGGCTTCCGCAACTGGGCCCCCACCTACGCCACCTTTGGCTATCCGTTCTTTGACGAGAAGCAGCTGGCTGAATACGGCCAGAAGTTCGTCAAGGACGGCCATCGCATGCTCAAGATGGTGGTCGGCGGCGAGCCGACGCGGACGTGGCGGGACGACATCCGCCGCGTGAAGGCCGCGCGGGAAGCGATTGGGCCAGACATCGACCTGATGATCGACTCCAACTGCTGGTTCAACCCGCACGACGCCCGCCTGCTCGCGCGCGGCATCGAAGACTGCAACGTGATGTGGTTCGAAGAGCCGATCCAGCAGAACGACGCCCGCGCGCTGGCCGACTTCCGCCAGGTCACCGGCATCCCGGTCGCCGCGGGCCAGATGGAAGGCCACCGGTGGCGTTCCCGCGAGCTCATCGTGCACCACGCGGTCGACGTCATCCAGCCGAACGTGCTCTATCACGGCGGGATCACGGAGACGGTCAAGGTGGGCCACATGGCGCAGGCGTTCAACCTGCCGATGGCCAACGGCGGCGGCTGGCCGATCTTCAACATGCACCACTTGTGCGGCCTGATGAATGGCGGACCAGTGGAGTTCCACTACGGCATGTGGATGACCGGCAAGCATTTCTTCAACGGCACGCCGGATCCCGTAGACGGCAAGCTGACGATTCCGGGCGGTCCGGGGCTGGGCTTCACACCGAATTACGAGAATCTTGCGGCGTCGCGCATCACCGATCCGAGGCAGAACCTCCTCGAAGGTCGCGACAGCCATGGGTACCTTCTGCGGGAGACGATAGATGCGCGCAAGTAAAACGCTGGTGCTCCTCCTCGCGCTGACGGCCTCCGCCTGCGGCGGCGGCAACGCGACGGAGGAATCGGGCGCATACCCGCTGAAGGACGTCACGATGATCGTGCCGTTCGGCGCCGGCGGCGGCAGCGACGTCCTGAGCCGGACGATCGCCAACGTCATTCGGGAGCTGAAGATCCTGCCGGTGAGCCTGCTCGTCGAGAACCGGCCCGGCAGCAGCGGCGCGATCGGCTACACCTACGTCGCGAAGCAGAAGGGCAACCCGTACACGCTGGCCACCGTCAGCGTCAGCTTCTTCACGACTCCCCTGCTCGGCGCGTCTGAGTTCAACTTCCGGAATTTCACGCCGGTCGCGGCCATCGCGATGTCCCCGTACATCATGGCGGTCCGCGAGGCGTCTCCATACAAGACGTTCGACGACGTGAAGAAGGTTCGCCGGCTCACGACCGGCACGGTGGGTGTGGTCTCGGACCCCGTGCTGCTCGCGCGGATGCTGCAGAATGCGAGCGGCATCACCATCGACACCGTGCCGTTCGACGGCGAGGGCGAAGTCATGACCGCGGCGCTCGGCGGCCACATCGACTTCATGCTGGGGAATCCGGGCGAGATCCTCCCGCAGATCGAGGCGGGCACGCTGCGGCCGCTGGCGGTCAGCACCGCGGGGCGGCTGCTGTCGCTCCCCGCCGTTCCCTCATTCAAGGAGCTCGGGTATCCGATCGAGCACGTGCAGCTGCGCGGCGTCGTGATGCCGCCTGACATGCCGCAGGAGGCGCTCACGTTCTGGGAGAGCGCGCTCCGGCGCGTCGCGGAAAGCCCCGAGTGGAAGCGCGAATACCTCGATCGCTTCCGCGATGAGCCCCGGTTCCTTGGTTCGGTCGAGTTCGGCAAAGTCCTCGAGTCGACGAACACGCTCTACACGGAGATCATGTCGGAGCTCGGTCTCATCAAACGTTGACGACCTGCGTTTGACTACCACAGCTGTCGACCGGCTGTTCGCCGGCATCCTCCTCCTGCTCGGGCTGTACATCGTCTGGAACGCGCTCGAGTACGGGTACATGCGGGGTACGACGCCGGGGCCAGGCTTCTTCCCCCTGTGGATCGGGCTTGGCCTGACAATTCTCAGCGCAATCAACATCATCCGGAGTGTCACCGGCGCCGAGAAGCTCGACGCCACATTCGACGCTACCGGTCTCTACAAGGCGCTGTCCATCTTCGCGGCAATCACGGTGTTCATCCTGCTGACGCCGTTTATCGGGATGCTCACCGGCACCGCACTGCTGATCCCCGTCATTGCGTTCGTCCTCCGCCCGCGGTGGACGCTTCGTTTCGCCGCCACGATCGCCGCCATCGCGCTGGTGTTTCCGGTCGCGTGCCATTACCTGTTCGCGGTCTATCTGCAGGTGCCGCTGGTCGAAGGGCCGCTGGGATTCTGATGGAACCGCTGATCCTGCTTGGCGAGGGCATTGTCCGGGCGACGACGCCCGAGCTGCTGCTGGCAACGCTGATCGGTGTCCTGGTCGGCCTTGTCGTCGGCGTGCTGCCGGGGATCGGGCCTGCGGCAGGCACCGCGATCATGCTCCCTGTCGCCGTCGGATTCGGAGGGGCGGCGGCGATTGCGGGACTGGCCGGGATCTACTACGGTGCGATGTTCGGCGGCGCCGTAACCTCGATCCTGCTCGGGATCCCCGGAGATGCGCCGTCGGTCATGACCGTGATCGACGGACATGCCATGGCCAAGCGCGGAGAGGCGGGCCGCGCGCTCGGCATGAGCGTCTACGCCTCCTTCATCGGCGGCGTCATCGGCATCGTCCTGCTCGCACTGCTGTCGGTTCCCGTCGCGCAGGCGGCGCTGGCGTTCGGGCCGACCGAGATGACGGCGCTCATGTGCTTCGCCCTCTCGCTCGTCACGGTGCTCGGCGGCCGCAACATCATCAAGGGATTCACTGCGCTCTTCCTCGGGATGTGGGTCGGGATGATCGGCCTGGATCCGATTGCGGGGCCGACCCGTTACACCTTCGGGTTCGTCGCGCTGTTCGAGGGGATCGAGTTCACGGTGATCGCGGTCGGTCTGTACGGCCTGTCGGAGATCTTCGTGAGCCTCGGCCAGGAGACGACGGGGAAACTGGAGCGCTACAGTTTCCGGTCGCTCCTGCCCAATCTGCGCGATCTGGTCGAGTGCAAGGCGGTCCTGGTCTGGAGCTCGCTCGTCTCGTTCTTCGTTGGTGTCGTTCCCGGCGTGGGGTCGACCGCGTCGACGATGCTCGCGTACGCGACGGCGAAGAAGTATTCGAAGAACCCGGACGAATTCGGCCGCGGGTCGATCAAGGGGGTGGCCGCGCCTGAAGCGGCGAACAACAGCGCCTCGTACGCGGCGATGATCCCCCTCTTTGCCCTTGGTATCCCGGGGTCAGGCACGACCGCCGTGCTGCTGGGCGGCCTCCTGATGGTGGGGCTCCAGCCAGGGCCGCTGCTCTTTGCGACGAATCCCGACTTCGTCTGGACGGTCTTCGGCAGCTTCTGGATTGGCAACATGATGCTCGTCGTGCTGACGACGCTGCTCATTCCGGTGCTCGCCGGCATCGTGTTCATTTCGACGGCGTTTCTCTATCCGATTGTGATTGGCCTGGTGCTCCTCGGCGTGTACTCGATCCACTACGCGATGAGCGACGTCACGATCGCGCTGATTGCCGGGGCGATCGGCTTCGTGATGCTGAAGCTCGACTATTCGCCGGTGCCGCTGGTCCTGGGGCTCGTTCTTGGTCCGCTGCTCGAGCGAGGCGTCCGCCGGACGCTGATCGTTTCTGAGGGAAACCTGTCGATCTTCTGGGAATCCCCCATCGCGCTCGGGTTCTTCCTGCTGACGCTCGGGGTGATACTTATCCCGATCGCCATGAAACGCGTCGCCGCCTTCCGCGCCCTGCCGCCATCCCTGTAGCGCGGTCTAGTACCGCTCGGCCTTGACGTGTGGGGCGCGGCCGCGCGCCTTGCCGCTTTCCTTGGTAGATGACGATCCCTTGGCAGGCGACGAGCGTGCCGTAGACAGCAGTGATGTCGGCAGAATCGTCGTGGTCTCGACGTTGAAGAACAGGTTCGTCCGTGGCCCGGTCACGTTGACGACGTTATCGGTGCCGCTATACACCCACACACCCGCGGGCGCGTCATGGATACGGTTGGTGTTCACGCGATTGACATTCCCGCTCACGAAGATCGCCACGTCGTCGGTGTGCGTGATGTTGTTGCCGCTGACAGTGTGATCGTCTCCAATGATGATGATGCCCTGGAACACCTTGGTGTCGGAGATGACGTTTCTGGAGATGTCGGTCCTGTTGCTACCGTTCGCGATAATGCCGCCTCCGATGAAAATGCCGCCCTGGGTGTTCGTAATCACGTTGTCCTGAACAATCACATCGACATCCGCGTCGAACACGAGGATGCCGAGCGACGATCCAGTGTCGCAGCCGCTTCCGGGTGTATACGGAAAGGCGCATGGCATATAGACCATGTCGACGATCCGCGTACTGCTGATCGACCCGGTGGCCCCGAACCCGATCTGGACGCCGTTCTGCACGCTGACATTCGCCGACGGCTCCCCGGTCACCAGCGAGTTCACGACGTCGATCGTCGTCCCGACCTCGTTCCCGACGATGCCGTTCTTCTGGTAGGTGTGCACGTTGACGCCGTCGACGGTCACGGTGGACGTGCCGCCACCACCGCTCTGCGCGAAGATCCCGAGGCCGTACTGGCATCCTTCCAGCCCCGGTTCAAGCTTCATGTTGCGCACGGTCGAATTCGAGACGGTGCCCGACGCGTTACGGAAAAAGATTCCGATCATGTTCGGCCCGCTGCACGACGCACCGCCGATCGCGGCGTCCGTACCGTCGACGACGAGATTTGTGAGGGTCGCGGTCGTATCCGCCACCACAATGGCCGCCGCGATGGGACTGCCGCTGTACGCGCTCGACGAATTCGCCATCATCGGGCTCGGGCGCACAATCACATTCGTGTTGGTGGCCCCGCGGATGGTCAGCGCTTTGGAGATCGACAGCTGCTCGTTATAGGGCCCGGCGCCCGGGCACACGACGATGATGTCGCCGGCAGCAGCGGCGGTGATGGCTGCCGTAATCGACGTGAACGCCACCGAAGCTGCCGAGCAGTTCGTGGCACTCCCCTGCCCATCCTGATCGACGACCAGGGTGGCCGCAAATGCCGGGGCTGAGCAGACGAGGATTAGCGCCGCGAGAACGATTCGCCGGCTGTCGTGTCGCATATTGGACCTCGGGAATAAAGAAGGCCCAATTGTAAGTGATACGAGTGACCGCCAAGCAAAACGGGCCTGACCGGCGAACCGATCAGGCCCGTGAAATGTGGTCGGGATGACAGGATTCGAACCTGCGACCCCCTGACCCCCAGTCAGGTGCGCTACCAGGCTGCGCCACATCCCGAAACTTAGAACTACGTGCGTGCCCGTTTCGCTTTACGCGCAACCGGCTTTCGTGCAGTGCCTCTCTTCGCTTGTGCCTCGCGCTTCGGCGCCGGCCGTGTCTTCACCGCCCGCTTTGTGCGTGAGGCACTCGAGGACTTCGCCGACCCGTTTGAAGAACCGCCTGAAGAACTATTGCGCGGCAGCTGCGCCACCGCCGCGGCGCCCGCGCGCTTCGACAGGACATCGAGAATCGACCGCAAACCCTGCCGGACGATGTCGATGCGCGTCCTGACGTCGTCGCCGAGCGTTTCCATCACTTCGGCGATCTCGGCCTCGGTGACGTCCGCGGATCTGGGGGCGTCGCCTTCCATCCGGCGCCGCGCGCCCGAGAGCGTCAGGCCTTCACCGAAGACCAGCTGCTTGATCCGCAGCACCTGGTCGACATCCGACTGCCGATACAGCCGCGCCGAGTCGGGAGACTTCTGGACGCCGATCCCGGGAAATTCCTTCTCCCACGACCGCAGCACGTACGACTGCACGCCCGTCGCCTCGCAGACCTCCGAGGCTTTGTACACCTTTGGGGTCACCGCAGGAAGTATAGCAGTCAGCGCTTCCGTTTCCGGACGTGGAGGCGGATCGGCGTCCCCAGGAATCCGAACGTCTCCCGCAGCTGATTGATGAGGAATCGCTCATAGGAGAAATGGAGCTCCGTCGCCACGTTCGTGAACAGGACGAAGGTGGGCGGCCCGACGCCGGTCTGCGCCGCATACAGGATCCGCACTTCCGTCCGCCCGGGGCTGGGCGGCGGATGAGCGGCCGTGACCCGCGCGATGAACTTGTTCAGCTCCGGCGTCTTGACGCGCATCATCCGCGCCACGGCGACCCGATCGATCATCTCGAGCAGCTTCGGCGTCCGCTCGCCGGTCAGGGCCGACAGGTGCAGGATCGGCGCGTAATCGAGAAACCTGAGCTGCCGGCGCGTCGCGTCGTCGAAGACCTTCGAAAAGTCATGGCCGCGGTCCTTCATCAGGTCCCACTTGTTCGCCGCGATGATGATGCTCGACCCCGCCTTGTCCGCGGCGCCGGCGATACTGCCATCCTGATCGGTGACGCCGACGTTCGAGTCAATCATCAGCACGGTCACGTCAGCCGACTCGATGGCGCGGCGCGTCAGCAGCACGCTGACCGACTCAATCTGGCCGCCGCCCGACACTTTGCCCGCGCGCCGCATCCCCGCCGTGTCCACAATCCGGAACTTGCGCTTGTGCCAGGTCAGCTCCACATCCACGGCGTCCCTGGTCGTGCCAGGGATCTCGCTGACGATCATCCGCTCTTCCTTCAGCAAACGATTGACGAGCGAGGACTTGCCCGCGTTCGGACGCCCGACGATCACGACCCGCAGCTCCCCCGCCACACGGCGCTCGCCGCCCGGATCCTCGGTGACGACATCGTCTGCTTGCCGTTCGATTCCCAGCGTCTCGACGATGGCGTCGAGGAGATCGCCGGTGCCCTCGCCATGCTCAGCGGAGATCGAGAGGATAGGCTCGAAGCCAAGCTGGTAGAACTCCATCGCGCCCTGCACGGCCCGCTTGTCGTCGGATTTGTTGACCGCCACGATGACCGGCTTGTTCGCGGCGCGCAGCACCTTCGAGATTTCACGGTCGCCCGGCGTCAGGCCTTCGCGCCCATCTACCAGCAGGACCAGGAGGTCGGCCTGCTCGACAGCGCGGCGGCCCCGTTCGAGCACCAGCTCGTGGAGCGGGTCCTTGCTCGCGCCAAACATCCCACCGGTATCGACGACTTCGAAGTGCCGCCCCTGCCATTCCGCCGGATGAGTTATGACGTCGCGGGTCGTCCCGGCAATCGGGGCGACGATCGCCCGGCGGCGGCCGGTCAGCCTGTTGAAGAGCGTCGATTTTCCGACGTTGGGACGGCCGATCAGGACGACGGAAGGAGGGTTATGTCGACTCATTTGACAGCGTAAGTGGTTCTTTCTATAGTAGTTACGTCAATTGTCCCCTGAAGGAATTCCCCAGGCATGATCAAGGTCGACATCGTCAACGAGGTCTCGAAAATCGCCGACATCACCAAGGTGAAGGCTGAGCTGGCGGTTGATGCGGTTTTCGACGCGATGCGACTCTCCATGCAGCGCGGGGACCGAATCGAGCTTCGCGGCTTCGGTGTTTTTCAGGTAAAACCCCGAAAGCGCGGCATCGGCCGCAACCCCCGCACCGGCAAGGAAGTCCGCATCCCTCCGGGGCGGACGATCCGGTTCAAGCCGGGTAAAGAGCTCCAGAATATCGGTTAACGGCCCGACATGGGCTCACCTCCGCCAGAAACCTTCCGGTCCGGACCCGTTTCGGACGACCTGACCTACATTTCGACCGTGCCGGCCGAACCGCCGCGCAAGCGGTCATGGCGCCACATCCTTCTGTTCGCCCTGACGGTCCTCACCACCACTCTAGTGGGCGCGGACCACTTCGCCAGCTTTTATATGGATTTCGGGAACCAGCGGCTGGACCTCTCGGGGGTCCGCCTTTTTCTGAACGGCCTCTGGTACAGCGCGTCGATTCTGGCCATCCTGGGCGCTCACGAGTTCGGGCACTACTACGCATGCCGGTATTACCGGGTGGACGCCTCGCTGCCCTACTTCCTGCCAGCGCCGCTGCCACTGACGGGGACGCTCGGCGCCTTCATCCGCATCCGCCAGATGATTCCCACCAAGCGCGAGCTGTTCGATATCGGCATCGCCGGCCCGATCGCGGGGTTCGTCGTGGCCGTACCGGTGCTGCTCGTCGGCATGAGTCTCTCGCGGCTGACACCACTCCCTCCGGACACAAGCGGCTTCGTCGAGTTGGGCGAGCCGCTGCTCTTCAAAGGCGTCGCGTGGTTGTTCTGGGGAACTCCGCCGGAGGGTTACTCGATCAACATGCACCCGATGGCATTTGCCGCCTGGTTCGGCCTGCTCGCCACCGCGCTCAATCTCTTTCCAATCGGGCAGCTCGATGGCGGCCACATCTCCTATGCCGTGCTTGGCCGCAAGAGCACCCTGGTCACGCTTGCGACCGTCGTCGCGCTGATCGGCCTGACGTTCGTTTCCACGTCCTGGCTGGTCTGGACCGTCCTCACCGTCGTCATGCTCGTGGCGTTCGGGCCCCGGCACCCGAAGACGTTTGACGAGCATGTCCCGCTGGATCGCGGACGCAAGCTGCTCGCGCTCTTCGCGGTGCTGATGTTCGTGCTCTGCTTCACACCGGCGCCCATCGAACCGCTCGATCTCGTTTCTTCACCGTAACGCGCAGGCTGAAGCCTGCGCTCTACATCCACGTAGAGCGCACGCTTTAGCGTGCGCGGTTAGAGCACGTTCAGCGGGTCGATATCGACCGTCACGCGCCGCCGCACGTCCGGCATTACGGCCAGGACAGCTTTCATGGCCTCGCGCATCTGGGCGCGGCGCGTCCCCTTCAAGAAGAACTGCACGCGATGCTCGCCTCGCAGCCGCCCGAGCGGCGCGGGAGCAGGACCCAGGATCACAAAGGGCACGCGGCTGGCGGCAGGCTCGAGATGGCGGACCATCGCCGCCGCCGTGTCCATCGCTTCGTCAAACGTCCGCCCACGCACGAGCGTGTTGATGAGGGCGACCATGGGGGGATATCGCATCGCACGCCGATACTCGAGCTCGCGCTCGAAGAAGGCGCGGTAGTCCTGCCGGCACGCCACCTGGATGCTGTAGTGCTCCGGGTACAGCGTCTGAACGATCGCCTCGCCGGCCTGCTCGCCCCGCCCCGCACGTCCCGCCACCTGGGTCAGCAGCTGGAACGTGCGTTCGGACGCTCGAAAGTCGGCGAGCCCAAGGCCGACATCGGCTGACACGACGCCGACGAGGGTCACCCGCGGGAAATCGTGTCCCTTCGCAATCATCTGCGTGCCGACGAGGATGTCGAGCTCGCCTGCGCCGAACTGCGTGAGGAGTCTTGTGAGCTCGCCCTTCCGGCGCACCGAATCGCGATCGACCCGCCCGATGCGAGCCTCCGGGAAGCGCTCCTTCAGATGCTGCTCGATCCGCTCGGTGCCGAAGCCGGCATGTTCGAGATACGGTGCCGCGCACTTGCGGCAGGTCTTCGGCACCTGCATCGCATAGTTGCAATAGTGACAACGGGCTCGCCATCCCGCCCTCGCACGGTGCACCGTCAGCGACACGCTGCAGTTCGGGCACTCGAACGTGTCGCCGCACTGGCGGCAGAACACCGCGGTCGCATATCCCCGCCGGTTCAGCAGGACGAGCACCTGCTCACGGCGGTTCAGGCGATCGTCGATCGCGTCCGTCAGCTGACGGCTGATGACGACGTCGGGGCCGTCCACCGCGTATTCGTCGCGCATGTTCACCAGGCGAACCGAGGCGAGGGGGCGATCGAGGACGCGCCGCTCGAGGCTGACGCTGGTGTACTTGCCGGTCGCGGCGTTCTGATACGTCTCCATGGAGGGCGTTGCCGTGCCGAGCACGACGAGCGCACCAGCCGCCTGGGCCCGCACGATGGCGACGTCGCGGCCGTGATACCTCGGCGACTCGTCCTGCTTGTATGAGCCGTCGTGCTCCTCGTCCACGATGATCAACCCTGGACTCGCCAGCGGCGCGAACACCGCCGATCGCGTTCCGACGACCACCTGGATGTCGCCGCTCCGGATGCGCTGCCACTGGTCGTGGCGCTCGCCGTCCGAGAGCGCGCTGTGCTGGATGGCGACACGGCCGCCAAACGCCGAGCGAAAGAGGGCCGCGACCGAAGGGGTCAGCGCAATTTCTGGAACCATCAGCAGGACCTGACGGCCCTGGGCGCAGATGCGGTCGGCCAGGCGCAGGTAGACCTCGGTCTTGCCGCTCCCCGTCACGCCGTGGAGCAGCGCGACATGAAACGCACGCGTGTCGGCGAGCTCGCCGAGGATCGCGAGCGCTGCGCTCTGCTCCCCCGTGAGGTCCCGGGTCGCATCGCGGACGACGCCCTGGAGCGCCGACCGTTCAAACGGGTCGCGTTCGTCCGGCGCCGATCGCGCCACGGCGAGGCCATTGGTCATCAGCCGGCGGATGACGTCGGCACTCACGCCGCGATCCCGGAGGTCAGAGGCAGGTAAGCCGGCCGGCGCCGTGGCGAGGATCTCCAGCACCTCCCGCTGTTTCCTCGTCGCTTCCTCCAGCGCCGAGAGGCCGTGCGCGGTAATCGAGATGACGCGCTGCGTCTTGTAGGCAGACGCGCGCTTGGACCCCGGCGGCATCGCCACCATGATGGCGTCGCCGACACCGGCCATGTAGTACTCCGCGACCCAGCGGCACAGGGCGACGACGTCGGGCGGAAGGAACGGCGCCTCGTCCAGCACCTCGACGAGGTCGCGCGGCGTCGTGGCGGCATCAAGCGTGGCGTCGTGCCCGATCACGCATCCGACAACCGTGCGTGTTCCGATCGGCACGCGCACGCGCGCGCCAATCACAGGAAGGGTCGGGATGGAATCGGGGACGCTGTACGTCAGCGCGTCGAGGTACGGGACCGGGACCGCGACGGACACGAGGCGCACTACTCGCCCGTGAGGATCGCTCGGACTCGCTTCATGTCCTCCCAGACGTCCCGCTTGGCCGAGGGGGTGCGCAGCAGGTACGCCGGGTGATACGTCGGAATCAGGATCGCATCGCGGTACGTGAACTCGCGGCCGCGGATCTTGGTGATCGGCTCCGTGGTGCGCAGGAGCGCCTGCGCCGCGAACTTGCCGAGCGCCACGATGACCTTCGGCTTGATCATGTCGATCTGGCGGAGAAGGAACGGCTCGCACTGCTCCACTTCGTCCGGCTCGGGATTGCGGTTCTGGGGCGGGCGGCACTTGATCAGGTTGGCGATGTAGACGTCCTCGCGGCGCATGTCGATCGCCTCGATGATCTTCGTCAGCAATTGCCCGGCGCGCCCGACAAACGGCTCGCCCTTGATGTCTTCGTCCGCGCCCGGCGCCTCGCCGACAAACATCAGATCGGCGTTCGGATTGCCGACGCCAAACACGATCTGCTGTCGTCCCAGGCCCACCAGCTTGCAGCGGGTGCAATCGCCAAGATCGTCGCGTATGGCCGACAGCGCAGCACCTGGGGACGCGAAGATCTGAACCGTGTGAACCTCTTGAACGCCCTGAACCTTCGGCGTCGGTTCTGGTTCAGCAGGTGCAACGGGTTCAGCCGGTTCGGCTCGCTCGGGCTCCTGGCGCCCTCGCCAATGCGGCTCCGCTCGGACGCCTTCAACCCCGAGTTCGCCGAAGAACTCCAGGTGTGCTTTCAGCTGCTCGTGTGACATTTACGCGCGGGCGGGAGTGGCGGCGCGGCTGCGAATCAGCCGCTCGACGCGGTCGAGGATGGCTGCGGCGACGCGCTCTTTGGACTGGACCGGCACGTCCTGCTCCTCATCGGAGCCGATGATCGTCACGGCGTTGGTCGGCACATCGAACCCGGCATCCGCGCGCGAGACGTCGTTGGCGACGATCAGGTCGATGCCCTTGCGCGTCCGTTTCTCGCGGGCCTTCGCGGTGGCGTTGCCCGTCTCCGCGGCAAAGCCGACGAGCAGCGGGACGCCGGTGGCCCTGGACGTCATCTTTCCGAGATCCGCGAGGATGTCGGGCGTCCGTTCGAGCCGCAGCGTCAGGGGGCCGTCGGTCTTCGCGACCTTTTCCCCGGCGGGCGCCGCTGGCGTGTAGTCGGCGACGGCAGCGGCCATCACCACGACGTCGGCTCGAATGGCCGACTGGAGGACGGCGGCGTGCATGTCGCGTGCGCTCCGGACGCGAACGACCTCGTCAACGACCGGCGGCTCTACGCGCGTAGGACCGGCAATCAGCGTGACCTTCGCACCTCGGCGCGTGGCCTCGGCTGCGATGGCAAATCCCATCCGCCCGCTCGAGCGGTTGCCCAGAAAGCGAACCGGATCGATGTCTTCGAGCGTTGGACCGGCGGTCACAAGCACGCGGCGGCCGCGCAGGACAGACCCTTGCCCGGAGTCGACTGCCCCGGCGTCAGACGCGGCGTTAATCCCGGCGTCAGTCCCTAGCATCCGGACCGCTGCCGCGACCACGTCCGCCGGCTCGGCGAGCCGTCCTCTGCCGATCCAGCCGCAGGCAAGGTAGCCCTCGCCGGGCTCGACGAACTGCACGCCGCGCGCCTGCAGCGTCTCGACGTTCCGCTGCACCGCCGGATGCGCGAGCATGTTCGAATTCATCGCCGGCGCAATCAGCACGGGAGCGCGCGTCGCCAGGTAGAGGGAGCTCAGGAAATCGTCGGCGATGCCGTTGGCGAACTTGCCGAGTACGTTGGCCGTACACGGGGCCACCACCAGCAGCGCAATACCGTCGGCTATGGCGATGTGCTCGATGTCGGCGTTCATGCCCGGCTTCCACTGGGACGTGATCACCGGGCGGCGCGTAATCGCCTCGAACGTCACCGGCCCGACAAACCGCGTCGCGGCGCGCGTCATCACGGCGACGACGTCGTGCCCCTGCTTCTGCAGGCCGCGACAGACTTCGACCGCCTTGTACGCGCCGATTCCGCCGGTGACGCCTACAGCAATGAACGCCACCTACTCCTCGAGCTTCTCGACCTTCCGCGTGAGGATTTCCTTCTGCGCAATCGTGATCTTCTTGTCGCCCTGTTCGCGAGGGACCGACCCCGCCAGCAGCTGACGGGCACGCTGCCCGGCCAGGACGACAAACTCAAACCGGTTTTCTTTGGGTGGCTTTTCCATGTTTAAAGGTCTCAATGATCTTTTCGGCGTCGCGGCGCATCAGCTTCACTTTCGCCCGCTCCGCCATGACGATTCCCTGGAGCCGTTCGACCGCCGCCTCGACCTCGTCATTGACGACGACGTATTCGTACTGCGCGAACTCTGCGACTTCGCGGCAGGCGATCTCGAGCCGGTGCACGATCTGCTCTTCGGAATCCTTGCTGCGCCCCCGCAGCCGCTGTTCGAGGACGGCCGCCGACGGGGGGAGCACGAAGATGCCGACGGTCTCGATGCCCCGGGTGCGCACCTGCCTGGCGCCCTGGACGTCGATCACGAGCACGACGTCCTGGCCCGCGGCCAGCAGCGCTTCGGTGTCGGTCGCGGCCGTGCCGTAGCAGTGGCCGAAGACATCGGCCCACTCGAGAAACTCGGTCGCCTCGACCATCGCGGCGAACTTGGCCCGGCTGACAAAATTATAGTCGACGCCATCCGACTCGCCCGTGCGGGCCGGCCGTGAGGTATACGAACGCGACATGCGCAGATTGGGCACGAGATGCACAAGCCGCTCGACGAGCGTCGTCTTGCCGGTGCCGGACGGCGCCGAGACGATGAAGAGCAGCCCGCGTCCCTGAGCCGCTTTACTCGACATTCTGGATCTGCTCGCGCATTCGTTCGAGCTCCGCCTTCGCGTTGATGATCAGCTCAGACACATTCAGCCCGTCGGCCTTCGAGCCGACCGTGTTGATCTCGCGGTTCATCTCCTGGATCAGGAAGTCCAGCTTCCGGCCGCAGGGTTCGTCCGACGCCTGCAGCGCTTCCCAGTGGGCCAGGTGCGCCCGGAAACGCGTGACTTCCTCGGCGATGTCCGAGCGGGCCGCCGTCCGGACGATCTCCTGTGCAATCATCCCCTGATCGACCGGCAGCTCGAAGCTGATTTCGCGGATGCGCTCCTGCAGCCGCGCCTCGAGCGACGACCGGCCCTCGTCGGCGGCCGCGGCCAGCCCGCCGATCAGTGTGGCGAGCATCTGGCGGCGTCCGTCGAGGTCGGCCTGCAGGTGGCTCCCCTCCCGCATGCGCATCGCGTCCAGATCCGCCAGCGCCTGCTCCACCGCCGCCTCGACACTCGTGCCGAGCTGCGCTTCCACGGCGGGGTCGGCCTCCTGCGGACGGTCGCGAATCGTAATGGCCTGCGGCAGTCGCAGCAGGTCTCCCGGTGTGAGCGGACCCGCGATCAGTCCCCTCTCGCGCGCCTGATCGAGCGCGGCGGTCAGGGCGTTCGCGAAGTCGGCATTCAGTTCGACCGTCGGCGCCGCGGCCGTGCGCAGCTGCACCGTGATGGCGAGCTCCACCCGGCCCCGTGCGAGCCGTTTCTGCAGGATCGCGCGCACGCGCGTCTCGAGGTCAGCCAGAGACGACGGGATGCGGAGCTGCAGATCCAGAAAGCGGTGGTTGACCGCCCGGACGGTGACCCCGATCGTGGCGCGGTCGTCCTCGTGGGTCAGCGACGCGAAGCCGGTCATGGACTTGATCATCGACAATCTTCAATCGTCAATCGTCAGATCTCCACTTCATTTGGCTCTTCCTGCAGCTGCAGGTCGTACAGTTTCGCATACGGGCCGCCTCGCGCCATGAGCTCGTCGTGAGTCCCCGACTCGACAATGCGGCCCCGTTCGAGCACCACAATCGCGTCGGCGCGCCGTACCGTCGAGAGGCGGTGCGCGATCACGAAGCAGGTCCGGTCGCGCATCAGGTTCGAGAGCGCGTCCTGCACGAGCATCTCGGCCTCGGTATCGAGTGCGGACGTCGCCTCGTCCAGGATCAGGATCGGCGAGTCCCGCAGAATCGCCCTGGCAATGGCAATCCGCTGTCGCTGGCCGCCCGAGAGGCGCTGTCCCCGCTCGCCGATCATCGTGTCGTACCCGTGGTCGAGCCGCGCAATGAATTCGTCGGCGTGCGCGGCGCGGGCCGCCGCTTCGATGGCGTCGCGGCCGGCATCCGGCCGGCCGTACGCGATATTGGCCGCGATGCTGTCGTCGAAGAGCACGGTCTCCTGTGTGACCATGCCGATCTGCGATCTGATCGACGCCAGCGTGACATCCTGGACGTCATGGCCATCGACCAGAATGGTGCCACCCGTGACGTCGTAGAACCGCGGAATGAGGTTGACCAGCGTCGTCTTGCCTGCGCCGCTGCGGCCGACGATCGCCAGCATCTGCCCTGCGCCCACGCTGAAGGTGACGCCGTCGAGGGTCGCCCCCGCTTCGCTGGTGCCATAGGCGAAGCGCACGTCGCGAAAGTCAATGCGCCGCGCGAACGGCGGCAGCGCCACGGCGCCGGGCCGCTCCCCGACTTCGTTATGTGAATCGAGAATTTCGAAGATGCGCTCCGCGGCCGCCATCGCCTGCTGGAGATCGGCATTGACGCGGCTCAATTTCTTCGCGGGGGCGTACATCATGAACAGCGCCGCCACGAACGCGGTGAACTCGCCGGGCGTCAGCCGTCCGGCCCCGATCTCCTGCGACCCGTAAAAGAGCGCGCCGACGAATGCGAGACCGCCGATGAATTCCATGAGCGGCGGCATCAGCGACAGGGCGCTCGTGACCTTCATGCTCGTGCGGTAGAAGTAATCCGAGGCCTGCCTGAACTTCGACAGCTCCCGGGCTTCGGCGCCGAACGCCTTGACGATGCGGTGGCCCGTGATGGCCTCGGCGCTGACGTGCGACATCTGCTCGAGCGCTTCCTGGCTGTGGCGCGCGGTCCGGCGCACCCGCTGTCCGAGGCGGACGAGCGGATAGACGACCAGCGGCGCGCCCGTCAGGCAGACCAGCGCGAGCCGCGCATCGTAATAGAAGAGGAGCCCGGCGAATCCCACGAGCGCCAGCGATTCCCTCGTCAGGTCGCCGATCGTCTCGGACACCGCGCGCTGCACCTGCGCCACGTCGTTGGTGATCCGCGACATCAGACGGCCGGTCGTCTGCACCGAGAAGAACGCCGCCGACTGCCCGAGGATGTGACGGAAGAGGACGTTCCGCAGGTCGCGGACGACGCGCTGACCCACATCCGTCATCAGATAGCCGGAGAGGTACGCGCCGACGCCCTTGGCCAGGTAGATCGCGAGGATCGCGGCCGCGATCATCCCGAGGTTCTCGCGGTTCGGCAGCACCTCGTCGAAGATCGGTTGAATTAATGCGGCGAGGCCGGCAGAGGCGGCGCCGTACAGCACCATGGCCGCCAGTGCCCACAGGAGGCGTCCGCGGTGCGGCCGCGCATACTCGAGAAGGCGGAGGAAGACCTTCACTCGCTGAACCGGTACCGCAGGAGCACCCAGAGCGCGACGACACCGTCGCGCCATCCGATCTTCTTGCCTTCGTCGTATCCGCGTCCGTCGTAGGTAATCGGCACCTCGTAGACGCGATAGTGGCGCTTGAAGATCTTCGCCGTCAGCTCGGGCTCGATGCCGAAGCCGTTCGAGCGGAGGGTCATCGACCGCAGGACGTCGGTGCGCATGACCTTGTAGCAGGTCTCCATGTCGCTCAACATCGTGTTGTACAGGATGTTGGTCAGGAGCGTCAGCATCCGATTCCCGACATAGTGCGAGAACAGGAAGACCCTGTGGCGGCCGAGGAACCGCGATCCGTACACCACGTCCGCCCGGCCCTGGCAGATCAGCTCGATCAGCATGGGCAGTTCCTCGGGCGAGTATTCCAGGTCCGCGTCCTGGATCACGACGAGATCGCCACTCACAGCCTCGAACCCGCGCCGCAGCGCGGCACCCTTGCCCCGATTGCGCGGCTGGAGCAGCAACGTGAACCCCAGCTGCTCCTGCAGGTGCACCAGGAGGTCCCGCGTGCCATCCGTCGACGCGTCGTCGACGACAATCAGCTGCGTACGCACGGGGACCGCGAGAACGCGGCGGATGATTTCGTGAATCGTGGCGGCCTCGTTGTAGACCGGCATCACCACCGACAGCAGCGGATCGTCCAGGACGCCCCGCACCTTCGACATCAGGCAGGCTCCGTTCGAGCCGTTCCCGCGAATCCGCGCGGGTGAGTCGAGTGCCACCGCCACGCATCCGCCACGATCGTCTCGAGGGCCGGCCGGGACGCCACCCACCCCAGCTCGGCGCGGATCCGGGCCGCGGACGCATAGAGCGTCGCCGGATCGCCGGGACGGCGCGGCGACGATCGTCGCGACACGGTGCGCCCGGTCACGCGCTCCACCGCCGCCAGCACGTCGCGGACCGACGAGGGCCGCTCGGTTCCGACGTTGTAGGTCGCCGACGCGCCTCCCTGCTCGAGCCGCTGCAGCGCGCGCAGATGGGCGTCGGCCAGGTCCATCACATGGATGTAATCACGAAGGCACGTGCCATCGGGCGTCGGATAGTCCTCACCGAAGATCTCGAACGGGGATCCTCCCGACGCGGCGTCGAACGCTCGCGGAATCGCATGGATTTCCGGAGTGTGGTCCTCCCCGAGCTCCCCTTCGGGATCGGCGCCAGCGGCGTTGAAGTACCGCAGGCGGATCGAACGGAGTCCGTACGCGCGCTCGAAATGGGGCAGCGCCTGCTCCACCGCGAGCTTCGTCTGTCCGTAGGGGCTGATGGGCGCCGTGGGGTGATCTTCCTCCAGCGGAACGCTCACGGGTTCGCCGTACACCGCGCAGGTCGAGGAGAACACGACGTGCTGGCATCCTTCCGCCGCCATCGCTTCAAGAGTCGCCAGCGAGCCGAGCACGTTATTCCGGTAGTACCCGGCCGGATCCGTGATCGAGTCGGGCACGACGAGCCACGCGGCAAAGTGCACCACCGCGGTGGCCCCGCTGTCGCGGAGCGCGCGGCGAACCGACGCGGTGTCGCGGATGTCCCCTTCGATGAAGGGCGCCCCGAGACACGCTTCGCGGTGACCCGCGGACAGATTGTCGAAGATAACGGTGCGGTACCCGGCGCGGCGGAGCACCTTGGCCGTATGGCTCCCGATGTAACCGGCTCCGCCGGTGATCATTACGGTGCGCGGCGCCGTCATCGCGGAAAGTGGCCCGTCACTCGCGCCCGATGGAGTAATACGTGAATCCGTTCTGCCGCATCTGCACGGGCTCGTAGATGTTGCGGCCGTCGAACACGACCGGCGCCGCCATCAGGGATCGCATCCTGGCGAAGTCGGGACGCCGGAATTCGTTCCACTCGGTGACCACCGCCAGGCAATCCGCGCCCTTCAGGGCGTCGTAGTTGCCGGACGCGAACGTGATGCGCGATCCGAAGATTGATTTCGCCACAGGTATCGCTTCGGGATCGTACGCCTGCACGCGGGCGCCGCCGTTGAGCAGCGCCTCGATGAGCGGGACGGACGGAGCCTCCCGCATATCGTCGGTGCGCGGCTTGAAGGCGAGCCCCCAGACGGCGACGGTCTTGCCCTTCAGGCTGCCACCCTTCACGCCAAAGTGCGCGCGGATCTTGCCGATGAGGCGCGTCTTCTGCTGCGCGTTGACGGCTTCGACGGCGCGGAGGATCTTGAAGTCGTATTTCTTCTGCCCGGCGGTGTGGACGAGGGCCTGGACGTCCTTCGGGAAGCAGCTGCCGCCGTATCCGATGCCCGGAAACAGAAAGGACGTCCCGATGCGCTTGTCAGACCCGATGGCGCGGCGGATCTGGTCCACGTCGGCGCCAACCACCTCGCAGAGATTCGCGATCTCGTTCATGAACGAGATACGAGTGGCGAGCATCGCATTCGCGGCGTACTTGGACAGCTCCGCGCTCGCGCAGTCCATCACCATGATCGGCGCGCCGGTACGCGTGAACGGACTGTACAGTTCGCGCATGATCTCTTCCGCGCGCGGGTCTTCCGCACCAATCACCACGCGATCGGGTTTCATGAAGTCCTCGACCGCGGCGCCCTGCTTCAGGAACTCGGGATTGTTCACCACGCTGAACGGGTGCGTCGTCTCGCCGCGCACGGCGGCGCGAATCTTCTCGCTGGTGCCCACGGGCACGGTGCTCTTGGCGACGATGACCTTGTAGCCGTTCATCGCGCGCGCCACGTCACGCGCCACGCCGAGCACCTGCTGCAGGTCCGCCGACCCGTCTTCACCGGGCGGCGTCCCGACGGCGATAAAGATGATCGCGGCATCACGGACCGCTTTCGGAAGTGTGGCGGTGAACGCCAGCCGGCCTTCCTGGCGATTCCGCCGAACGAGCTCTTCGAGCCCCGGCTCGTAGAAGGGCATCTTCCCGCGACGAAGCGTGCGGACCTTCGACTGGTCCGTATCGACGCAGACGACGTCGTTGCCGCTTTCAGCGAGACAGGCGCCGGCAACAAGGCCGACATAGCCCGTCCCGATAACCGCGATCTTCATCCGTTCACAGACACTTTCGTCACCCGTTCGCCTCAAAAACCGCAGAGGCTATCATAGCCGTTCAGATGAAAATCCTCGTCGATTACCGGCCCGCGCTCCGCGAGCGCACCGGCGTTGGCGAGTACGTCCATCGGCTCATCCAGGCCTACTGCGCCGCGTACCCCGGAGAGACAACTGTCTTTACGAGCTCATGGAAGGACCGGCCCGATCCGGAGCTTGCGGCAACGCTCGGCGCGCGCGTGGTGGATCGCCGAGTCCCGGTGGGACTCTTGAATCTCCTGTGGCACCGCGCCGGCTGGCCGCCCATCGAGGCCCTGGCGGGCGAGGCCGACGTCGTCCATGCGCCGCATCCGCTGCTGATTCCGGCCCGGCGCGCCGCGCAGGTGATCACCATTCACGATCTCTTCTTCCTGACGCATCGGGACTCGACGCGCGCAGAGATTCGACGCGACTACGCGGACCTGGCGGTTGACCACGCGAAACGCGCGCACGCCATCGTGACGTCAACCGAGCACGGGCGGAGCATCATCCACGCGGAGCTTTCCGTTCCGCTGGATCGCATCTACCTCTGCCCTCCTGGTGCGCCGGCATGGACACCCCGTTCCGCAGCGAGTGCGGCGCCGGGCGGCTACGTGCTGTTTGTCGGCACGCTCGAGCCGCGAAAGAACGTCGGCGCGCTGCTCGATGCGTACGAGCTGCTGATCGGCCGGAGGCGTCCCGTTCCCGAGCTGCTGCTCGCCGGCAAGGCGACGCCGGCCGCCGATCCCTGGCTCCAGCGTATCCAGCGATCTCCGCTATCGGGACACGTGCGGCACCTCGGATATGTGGCGGACGATCAGCGGGAGCGCCTCTATGCCGGCGCGCGGGCGGTGGTCATGCCGTCGCTCGATGAGGGGTTCGGGTTTCCGGCGCTGGAGGCGATGTCGGCGGGCGTGCCGGTCATCGCGGCCAACCGCGGCTCGCTGCCGGAAGTCGTGGGCGATGCCGGCTGGCTCGTCGACCCCACGGATCGTGAGGCACTGGCCTGCGCAATCGATACGGTGGCGACCGACGACGCGGCGGCGGCGCGAGCGGCGTCGGCAGGTCTGGCGCGCGCGGCGACGTTTACCTGGACCCGCGCCGCGGCAACACTGCATCGCGCGTATACCGATGCCATTGCACGGCGGGCCGCACGCTAGCATGCGGATCGCGATCGATGCGCGTGAGCTTCAGGGACAGCCCACTGGCGTT
The DNA here is from genome assembly GCA_945903265.1 of Candidatus Sulfopaludibacter sp. SbA3. GTDB lineage: Bacteria > Acidobacteriota > Vicinamibacteria > Vicinamibacterales > UBA2999 > CAXNKG01. The sequence goes on along the minus strand of CAMDNQ010000023.1, from coordinate 15,271 downwards.
GGCCGCGTCCTGGCCGGCATCCTCGAGGCCTGGGAGACGCTGCCCGAGGCGCGCGCACACGAGTTCGTCCGCTTCAGCCCCGCCAGGCCGTGCAGTATCGCCCAAAGCGGCACCCTGTGGGAGCAGTTCACGCTGCCCCGGCTCGTCCGGGCCGCAGGCGCGGATGTACTGTTTGCCCCTGCCTATTCCGGCCCGGTCGTCTCCGCCGTCCCGCTGGTTGTCGCGATCTACGACGTCTCATTCGCGGCGCATCCCGAATGGTTCGGGACGCGCGAGGGTGTGCGGCGCCGGCTCCTGACCGGCATGAGCGCCCGGCGGGCCGCGACCGTGATGACCAGCTCGGAGTTCTCCCGGCGCGAGATCACGCGCCATCTCCGTGTCGATCCCGCCCGCATCGAAGTGATCTACCCCGGCATCAATCCGGTGGCGCCGGCGCACACGCCGGTCACCCGGGACAACGTGGTCCTGTTCGTCGGGTCGCTCTTCACGCGGCGGCATGTTCCAGCGCTCATCGAAGGGTTCAGCCGGCTCGCCCGGCAGCGCCCTGACGTGCGGCTCGAGATCGTCGGGGACAATCGCACGAATCCGCGCGTCGACTTCGAAGCCCTGGCCGCGGCGTCTGGCATCGGCAGCCGGATCGCGCTGCGCTCGTACGTGCCGGACGCGGAACTGGCGGCCCTCTACGCGCGGGCGCGGGCGTTCGTCTTTCTCTCCGAGTACGAAGGATTCGGGTTTACACCGCTCGAGGCGCTGGCGGCCGGAGTGCCGATTGCCGTGCTCGACACGCCAATTGCGCGCGAAGTGTACGGGGAGGCCGCGCTCTACCTGAGCGCGCCAGACGCGGCGGTCGTCGAAGCGGGGCTCACCCGCCTGCTCCACGATGACGCCGAGCGGACCCGGATCCTCGCTGCCGCCGCCGCCCTGCTTCCGCGGTACTCATGGAAGGCATGCGCGGCGTCGGTCCTCAGTACTCTCGTGCGAGCCGCGCGCTGATGCGGATCTCGATCGTGATCGTCACCTACAACTCGCGAAGCGATATCGATCGCTGCCTGGACTCGATCCGGCGGCACGGCGGATCCGCCACCCGCGAGATCGTCGTCGTGGACAACCATTCGACGGACGGCACAGCCGCCGCCGTTCGCGATCGCTGGCCCTCCGTCCCTGTCATCGGCGTCGGCTCCAATGTCGGATTCGCGCGCGCCAACAACATCGGCGTCCGCCAGACCACGGGCGAGCTCGTCCTCTTTCTGAATCCCGACACGGAAATCCAACCCGGAGCTATCGACCGGCTGGTGGCGGCGCTGGTCGCGCGGCCGGACGCGGCAGCCGCGGGACCCAGGCTCGTTGACGGCTCGGGACGCCCGGAACTGTCGTTCGGCTCGATGATCGGCCCGCTGGCGGAGCTCCGGCAGAAGCTGCTGGTGCGCGGAAACGACCGAGGGTGGCCCATCGTCGCTGCCCGTGTGCAGCGTCTGACCAGCATCCCGCGCGAGGTTGACTGGGTCAGCGGCGCCTGCTTGCTGGTATGGCGGGCGGATGCCGAGGCGGCCGGCCTCTTCGACGAGCGGTATTTCATGTATGCGGAGGATGTGGACCTGTGCGCCGCTATCCGCGCCCGCGGCCGGAAGGTCCTGTTCGTTCCGGGCGCCCAGGTGATTCATTTTCGCGGAAAGTCGGGCGCCACGGCGCCGCTGGCGACGGCCGCCGCATACCGGGCCAGCCAGGTCGCGTTCTACGAAAAGCACAGACCGGCGTGGGCGCCTATCCTCCGTCGTTACCTGAAGTTACGGCGCCTCTTGCCCGATACTTCGGGTAATCTCCCTGAACGCCCCTGATGTCGTTATCTGACTCCTTCGTCTGGACCTGCACGTCGTGCGGACGACAGGTGCCGCGCCGCGTGGACACCTGCCGTTGCGGGTCTGCGCGACCGGTCGACGTCCCGCTCGGCGCGGGACACGCCCCGTTCGCCGTGGATCGCGCCCCGCTCGATCCGCCTGCGGGCCAGGGTCCGCTGCGCCTGCTGCTGGGGATCTGCCTCGGCGTCGCGCTCGCGGCCGCGCTCTGGTTTCAGTTCGGCCCGGCCAGCCGCGAGGAGGCCGCGTCAGCCGGCGTCACCACCGGGCGCGATGCGGTCGAGCCGTCTCCTGATGCAGCCCGGTCGGTTGAACCGGCTGCCGCCACACCCGCCGGGATATCCGCGACGAACGATACATTCACGCCCACCTCTCCCCCTCCGGGCGCGCCGCTGCCATCGCTCGAGGATACGGTGGCCGTCAGCCTTCCCGCGGTCGCCTCGATTCAGGCCGGGCAGTCGCGCGGAACCGGCTTCTTCGTCCGATCGAATCTGGTCATCACCAACGCGCACGTTGTCGAGGGCCAGTCGTCCGTGCAGCTTCAGGCAGGCGGCGCGCGGTACACCGCACGCGTCGCGACGGTCTCGCCCGGCACCGATCTCGCGATTCTTCAGGTGGACCGCCCGAACCCGCAGCAGGCGATCCTGCGGCTCGGGTCCATGGATGACGTGCGTGTCGGCGAGGAGGTTGTCGCGATCGGCTCGGCCTTCGGCGTGCTGTCCAACACGGTCACGCGCGGGATCGTCAGCGCGGTGCGGAGCACGGGCGGCATCACCCTGATCCAGACCGATGCGGCGATCAATCCCGGCAACAGTGGCGGCCCCCTCGTCGATCGCAGCGGCGTCGTCATCGGCATCAATACGATGCGCGTCGCGGAGCGCGGCGGCCAGGGTGTGGCGTTCGCGGTGGCGATTACCCACGCCGTGCAGTTATTGAACGGGGCGGCCTCACCAACGACAGCACCGACGACGGCCACGCCGCTGCAGGGACTCAACCGCATGATGGGGGGCCCGCCCTCGACCGCCGGCGACCTGCGCGACCAGGGCACGCAGGCGTACGACGCGGCGCTCCAATCGGTCGCGCAGGCGGCCGACGAACTGGACGACTACTGGACCCGCTACGGCCCCAGCTGCATCCGCCCGGTTGCGCGCACGGCCGACCGTCCGTGGTTTGTCGCGTTCGAGCCGAACGGCATCACGCTGGCGCCCTCGGGGGCGTACAACTGCGAGGAATGGCTGCGCGTCGTGCGTACGAACGCCGATGCGATCCACGCGGGGATGATGCGTGCAGGAGAAGCGGCGCGGCGGCAGGGCGTGTATCCGGGCGTCATGCGGGATCTGCGGCGCCAGCGCCGGCTCGAGTGGCACGGCTGGGACAGGTAACCCGCTGAGTATCATTGGTTAATGCGGGTCGCGATCGACGCCCGAAAGCTTCACGATTTCGGCATCGGCACCTACACACGGAACCTTCTTCGTCACCTGGCACGGCTGGATCAGGAGAGCGAGTACGTGCTCCTGTGCCACGAACCCGACCTCGGGGTCGCCGCGCAGTTCGGCCCCAATTTCCGGACCGTCCTGGAACCGTCGCCCAACTACTCGGTCCGAGAGCAGTTTCATGTGCCGTGGGTGCTCCGGCGTGAACGCCCCGACGTCTTTCACGCGCCCCACTACGTGCTGCCGCCGGCCGTCACGTGCCCATCGGTCGTCACGATCCACGACTGCATCCATCTGATGTTCCCGCAGTACCTTCCCAACCGCGCGGCCCACGCTTACGCGCGCGCGTCGATGTGGATGGCGGTGCATCGCTCCGACAGGATTCTCACGGTGTCGGAAGCCTCGAAGCGCGACATCATGCACTTCTTCAACGTGCGGCCGGAAAAGATCGTCGTGGCATATAACGCGATCGACGAACGGTTCCGGCGCGTGCCGGCCGACGCGGACATCGCGCGCGTCCGCGAGCGGTACCAGCTGGATCACGGCTTCGTCCTCTACGTGGGCAACATCAAGCCCCACAAGAACCTGGTCCGCCTCATCGAGGCGTACGACCTGCTGCGCCAGCGGGGGTTCGAAGACCTGAAGCTGCTCATCATCGGCGACGAAATCTCGAAGCTGCCGGCGCTCCGGCGCGCCGTGCACACGCACAAACTCCACAAACATGTGCGGTTCCTCGGCTATCTACCCGACGACACTCTTGCGGTGCTCTACCGGCTGGCGGCCGTCTTCGTCTTCCCGTCGCTGTACGAAGGGTTTGGCCTGCCGCCGCTCGAGGCGATGGCGTGCGGAACGCCTGTCGTGACCTCCAACCTCTCGTCGATGCCCGAAGTGGCCGGCGACGCCGCGGTGCTGGTCGATCCGTATGACGTCGAGTCGATTGTCGGCGGCATGCAGAAGGTGCTGACCAATCCGTCGCTGAGCCAGGAGCTGCGTGAGAAGGGCATGGCCCGCGCGCGGGAGTTCTCGTGGGAGCAATCCGTGGCCCGAACCCGCGGCGTCTATCAGGAGGTCGCCGGGGCGTCGTAGCTCCCGCATGCGAACCGCTCTTGTCCACGATTGGCTCACCGGCATGCGCGGCGGCGAGCGGGTGCTCGAGGCGCTGTGCGGGCTCTATCCGGACGCCGATCTCTTCACGCTCGTGCACCGGCGCGGCGCCGTCTCGCCCGCGATCGAGCGTCACCGGATCACGACCTCGTTCATCCAGCAGCTCCCGATGGGGGTGCGGCGCTACCGGCAGTATCTGCCGCTCTTCCCTCTCGCCGTCGAGCGCTTCGATCTCACGCCGTACGATCTGGTAATCAGCTCGAGCCACTGTGCCGCGAAGGCGGTGCTCGCGCCGGCGCACGCGCGCCACATCTGCTACTGCCACTCGCCGATGCGCTACGCGTGGGATCAGTTCGATGCGTACTTCGGGCCGGCCCGGAAGGGCGTGCTGGCGAGCCGGCTGCTCTACCGTCCGGTGATGTCGCGCCTGGCGCGGTGGGATGCGGCCACCGCGTCGCGCGTGCACCGGTTCGTGGCGAACTCCGCGCACGTCGCGGAGCGAATCCGCCGATACTATAGACGCGTGGCGACAGTCGTCTATCCCCCGGTTGACACACACTTCTTTCACCCATCCGATGTCGCCCCTGGCTCCCACATGCTGATCGTGTCGGCGCTGGTGCCCTACAAGCGGGTCGACATCGCGATCGACGCGTGCGCGCGCCTCGGCATCCCTCTTCGCATCGTCGGCGACGGGCCGGAGCGCGCGGCGCTTGAGCGCCGTGCGGGTCCGGACGTGGCGTTCCTCGGCCACCTGAGCGACGAGGCGGTCCGCGACGAGTACCGTCAGGCGCTGGCGGTCATCATGCCCGGCGAAGAAGATTTCGGCATCGTGCCGGTGGAAGCGCAGGCCTGCGGCCGGCCGGTGGTGGCGCTGGCGCGTGGCGGCGCGCTGGAGACTGTCGTCGATAATGAGACGGGCGTGCTCTTCGGAGACCCCGACGCGGCGTCGCTTGCCGCGGCGCTCGAACGCGTGGCCCGAATCACATTCGACCGCGCGCGCCTGCGGGCGCACGCGGAGCAGTTCGCGCAGGAGCGCCACGTGAGCGCCATGCGCGGGGTGATCGCCGAATCGGTGGCGGCACCCGTGGGAACCCGATGGTAAAGCGGTACAACCGGCTCCTCGTCGCCTTCTACATCGGCACCGACGCGGTGCTCGCCCTCTGGGCGTTCGTGCTGGCGTACGCCGTCCGGTTCGAGAGCGGCCTCATTCCCGTGACACAGGGCTATCCGCCCTTCGAGCAATACCTCAACGTGCTGCCCTTTATCGCGCTGCTGACACCCCTCGCCTTCCAGCTCCAGGGCGTCTATCGGCTGCGGCGCGGCCGGTCGCGCGTGGACGACTTCTTCGCGGTCCTCATCGGAACGATCCTGGCCGTCGTCCTTGGCGTGATCGCCACCCTGTACGTGGGCGCCTATCTCGCAACCGAGGAAGAAAAGGCGCGCGGCGCGTACGAGGTGTCGCAGCTCGTCTGGGGCCTGTTCCTCGTGATCAACGTGCTCTTCACCTATGCCTCCCGTGAAGGCGTGCGGGAGCTGCTCGAGCGCCGGTGGCGGGCGGGGATCGGCCTCAAGCGGATTCTGATTGCCGGCGCGGGCGACCTGGGCCGCCTTGTCGCCGACCGCATGCTCCAGCACCGCGAGCTTGGCTACCAGGTCGTCGGCTTCGTCGATGACCGCGCGGGCGGCGACCACATCGGATACCGCGGACTGCCGCTGCTGGGCACCCTGGCGGAAGTCGGCGAGATCGCGCAGCGTGAGCGGGTCGATCACCTCTATGTCGCCCTGTCACTCGAGGAACACGCCAAGCTCCTCGACCTCATCGAGATCACCAGCCGCGAATGCATCGACGTCAAGGTCGTGCCCGACCTGCTGCAGTTCATCGCGCTCCGCGCCCGTCTGGAAGACCTCGATGGGCTGCCGGTTATCAACGTCAACGACGTGCCGCTCCAGGGCTTCAACGCCTGGGTGAAGCGATCGCTCGACGTCATCTTCTCAGGGGCGGCGCTGATCGTCCTGGCGCTGCCACTCGCGCTGATCGCCACCCTCATCAGAATCACGTCGAACGGCCCGATTTTCTACCGGCAGGAACGCATGGGTCTGGACGGCAAGGCGTTTACCGTCTACAAGTTTCGATCGATGGAAGATGGCGCCGAAGACGTGACCGGGCCGATCTGGGCGCGCGACAACGATCCGCGCGTGACGAGACTCGGCCACTGGCTCCGCCGCCTGGACCTCGACGAGCTCCCCCAGTTCTGGAACGTGCTGCGGGGCGACATGTCGATCGTCGGACCGCGTCCCGAGCGGCCGTACTTCGTCGAGCAGTTCAAGCACCGCATTCCGCAGTACATGCTGCGCCACAAGGTCAAGGCCGGCATCACCGGCTGGGCGCAGGTGAACGGCTGGCGCGGCAACACGTCGCTCGAGAAACGAATCGAGTACGACCTGTATTACATCGAGAACTGGTCGGTGACCCTCGACATCAAGATCATGTGGCTGACCCTCGTGCGCGGCGTCTTCCAGCGGGACGCGGCCATTTGAGAGTCGTCGTAACGGGCGCAGCCGGGTTCATTGGATCGCATCTCACCGAAACGCTCCTCGACCGCGGGCACGCAGTCGTCGGCATCGACAACCTGCTGACCGGCGATCTCGCGAACATCGCGCACCTGCGCACCCGCGACTTCGAGTTCATTCATCACGACGTCACGAAGTACATCGACGTATCGGGTGCCGTCGATGCGGTGCTCCACTGGGCCAGCCCGGCGAGTCCCATCGATTACCTCGAGCTGCCGATTCAGACGCTCAAGGTCGGGTCGCTCGGCACGCATAACGCACTGGGCCTCGCCAAGGCCAAGCGCGCCAGGTTCGTCCTGGCGTCGACGTCGGAAGTCTACGGAGATCCACTCGAGCACCCGCAGAAAGAGACGTACTGGGGCAACGTCAACCCGATCGGTCCGCGAGGCGTCTACGACGAGGCCAAGCGGTTTGGCGAGGCGATCACGCTCGCGTACCATCGGTACCACGGCCTCGACACCAAGATCGTCAGGATCTTCAACACCTACGGTCCCCGGATGCGGCTCCGCGACGGCCGCGCCGTACCGGCGTTCATGTCGCAGGCGCTGCAGAACGAAGACCTCACCGTGTTCGGCGACGGGACGCAGACGCGCAGCTTCTGCTACGTCTCAGACCTGGTGGACGGCATCCTGCGGCTGCTGGATTCGAATACGAATGACCCGGTGAACATCGGGAATCCCCACGAGATCACGATCGAGCAGATTGCGCGCACGATCATCAGGCTGGTCGGCTCACCGAGCACGATCGTGTACAGGCCGCTGCCGGTTGACGACCCGAAGCAGCGCCGCCCGGACATCACTCGCGCGCGCACCCTTCTGGGCTGGGAGCCGACCATCGACCTGGAAGAGGGGCTCCTGAAGACGATCGCCTATTTCAAGCAGAGGGTTGCGTAGCTTCGGAGGGGCCGGAGGCAACGGGACAGAATTACAGGAGAAACGGAAAAACGGAGACGCACGGAGATGGCGACAACGCCGATGAGCGCTGCGCGCGGATGGATCGGCCCGCCGAAGGCGGGCTTCATCGGCGTTGTCCCCTCCGTTCGTCCTCCGTGCTTCGTTGCTCCTGTGAAATCCGTTCCCTCCGCAATCTCCGTCTAGCTCTGCGGCTCGTTGATCAACCGCCGCAGCTTGAAGAAATAATCGACGGCCGACACGACGGTCAGTGTCAGGGACATCCAGACAAACACATCGATCAGCAGGCTGTATTCCTGCCGGACGTTGTAATACATCACGACGACGCTCGTGACGATGAACGTGGCGGTCGCGCTCTTTCCCCAGATGGACGGCTTGAACGGGCGCGGGCCCATGACGATGCTGATGATGGCGACGACGCCGACAATCACCACGTCGCGGCTGATGACCAGGACGGTGAGCCACAGCGGCAGGTGGTTCGTGAGCGGGATGCCCGGCAGTGTGAGCACGATGAATGTCGTGACCAGCAGGAGCTTGTCCGCCATCGGATCGAGCCAGGCGCCGAGGCTGGTGCGCTGCCCGGCGCTTCGCGCGATCAGCCCGTCGAGCGCGTCGGTGAGGCCGGCGACGATGAAGGTGATGAGCGCCCACCCCAGATAGCCGTAGACCACCAGCAGCACGAAGGCAGGGACCAGTATGATCCGCAGGATCGTGAGCTGGTTGGCGACGGTGAGGTTGCCCACGTGCTAGCGTGCGTTCGCGGACGGAAGAGCGAGCGTGCGGAGCCTGGCGATCACGTCGGCGGCTTCCGAGCCCGACACCCGAAGCGAAACATCGAATCGGCCGTCCCCGCGCAGCGGCATGATCCCCGAGGCCACGGCGACGGCCGCGGCCGGATAGCTGAGGTGACTCGCCGCCATGTCCGCGATGCGGGGACGATCGGTGAGAAAGCCGCGCAGCGCCGGACGGGTCGGGGCGAGAAGCGCGATCACACGATTGACGGCAGCGGCCAGTTCAGCACGCGTGATGGGCTCCCGCGGCTGGAAGGTATGGTTGGCGAACGGGTCCATCAATCCGGCGCGGGCAACCTGTGTAATCCACGCCGCGGCCCAATGCCCCCGGAGATCCGTGATGACGGCTTCACGGGGCGGCGCCTGCCGCACGACGTCTTCGAGGCGGACCCCCAGCAGCGCCGCAAGGTCCCCGCGGGTGAGCTGCGCGGCCGTGGCAAGCGCCCGGAATTCCGCCGGAAGCCGCGCCTCGCGCGCGCGCTCGGCGACTGCCGCCAGACGCGCCGCGATGTCGGGTGATGGGTCGATCGCCGCGGCCCGCCGCAACGCAGCCTCAGCCTCGGCCAAATCCTGCCGGGCCTCGAACAGCTCCGCGATCTGCAGGAGCGCGACGGCGTCGGTGGGATCGATCTCGGTGGCCCGGCGCAGGTGAAGCAGCGCCGCCTCGTCATTGCCGCGCTTCCGCTCGACGCCCGCGAGCTCACGATGGAGAAAGCCGCTGTCGGGAGAGGCCGCGATGGCGCGGCCGTAGGCCGCAGCGGCGTCGTCCAGGCGCCCGGCTGCGGACGCCGTCCGTCCCGAGGCAATCAGCTCCTGCAGGGCACCAAAGCGCAGGACGTCGACACGCTGCCGGAGATCCACCAGCGCCGCGTCAAGGGCAAGCGCCGCCTCGAACGACGTGAGCGCCTCGTCGTCGCGCTTCAACTGCAGCAGCGCCTGGCCGCGGCCGACGAGCGCGGGCACGTACTTCGGTGACAACGCCAGGACGCCGTCGAACGCCTTGACCGCCTGGCCATAATCGTCGCCGGCCAGAGCCACGTAGGCGCTGCCGGTCCCGGCGGGAACCGCGACCGCGCCCTGCGTGGAGAGCGCCGCGAATTCCCGCTGGGCGTTGCCAAGGTCGTTGTTCTGCAGATATCGCCAGCCGCGATCGATAGCCGCTGATTCTTCGGGGCTGCCAGCGCCGGCAGCTACCACCGGGTACATGAACTCCGGATGCGCCAGCGACGCCGGCAGCGGCGGCGCCGTGCGTGTCGCGCACCCCACCAGGAGCGCCAGCCCGAGGCCGGCGGCTATGGCCTTACTCCGTCGCATCCGTTCCTTCCAGTGTGTCTTCAAGCGTCTCTTCAAGCGTTTCTTCCAGTGTTCCTTCGAGCGGCGTCGTCAGGCGGGCGATATACCGGCGCGGCACATCGGCTTCGATCACCACCCGGCCGTTGGTCGCCACGTGACTGACGACACGGGCAACCCGGTAGAGCCGGGCAATCTGCTGACGATCGAATTCCTTGCCCGTATCAAACGCTATCGTAATGCGGCGCGTGTCGAGCGCGACGCGGGACGCGATCATCTGGACCAGCTCGGCGACTCCCGCACCAGTCCGCGCCGAAATAAGGGCCGCCGCGGGATCGGCCGCGGCGATCCGCCGGCGCTCGTCCGGCGTAATCGCGTCAATCTTGTTATACACGTCCACCACCGGCACCGACACGGCCCCTACCTCTTCGAGGACACGGCGCACCGCCGTCACCTGCCGCTCACGCTCCGGCGCCGACGCATCGATGACGTGCAGCGCCAGGTCGGCCTCGGCCACCTCTTCGAGCGTGGCTCGGAACGCGGCGACCAGGGTGTGCGGCAGGCGGTCGATGAATCCAACGGTGTCCGACAGGAGGAGTTCGCGACGGTCCGGGAGGTGAATCTGGCGGACGAGCGGGTCGAGCGTGACGAACAACGCATCCGACGCGGTCGCCTTGGCATTCGTCAGGCGGTTGAAGAGCGTCGTCTTTCCCGCGTTCGTGTAGCCGACGAGCGCCACGGTGGGCACCGACTGTTTCTGCCGCCGCTCGCGCAGCTGCGCGCGCCGCTGACGGACCTGATCGATTTCGCGCTGGATCGACTGAATCCTCGTCCGGATGCGACGCCGATCGGTTTCGAGTTTCGTCTCGCCGGGGCCTCGGGTGCCGATGCCGCCGCCCAGTCGCGAAAGGATCGTCCCGGTGCCGACGAGTCGGGGCAGCAGGTACTTGAGCTGCGCCAGTTCCACCTGCCACTTGCCTTCGCGCGTCCGCGCGCGCCGCGCGAAGATATCGAGGATCAGCTGGGTGCGATCCACGACCTTGCGCTCCAGGCGCTCCTCGAGCTCGCGCAGCTGCGCCGGAGTGAGCTCGTTATCGAAGATGACGACGTTGATGTCGGCGCTGGCGCAGGACGCAGCCAGGGACAGTGCCTTGCCGCTGCCGATGAATGTCGCGGCATCAGGCCTCTGGCGCTCCTGCAGGACGCGGAGCGCGACCACGGCGCCGGCCGCGTCCGCGAGGCCGGCCAGCTCCTCGAGCGAGTGTTCGGCATCGACTCGCCGCGCGGAGCCGGTAATCAGGCCCACAAGGGCCGCGCGCTCAGTCTTGGATGCAGCCACCTGTTCCTACGATAACGCTATTCCTCGACCGCCGGCGTCGGTTCGATGGGTGGATTGCGCTCGACCATTACGCGCCTGACGACAAGCGCCAGGATCACCAGCAGCACGACGCCCGTAATGAAGACCGCGCGGATGCTGCGGGCCGCGATCAGTCCGGCCAGGATCGGGCTCAACGCCACGCCGGCCAGCGACGCGCTCGTCAGAAATCCGAACGCCGTGGCGTGCACATCCTGCGGGATGACGGCTCCCCCCGCCGCGAACGCCGTCGTCACCGACGTGCCGATGCAGAGCCCCACAATCCCCACCGCGGTCGCCATCACCCAGAACGTCGTGGATGCGGCAAACAGCCCGAGGCCAGAAGCGGCAATCAGCACCGCCCACGCAATCACGACCCGGGGCGAATGGCGCTTCAGCAGCCGGCTGGAGAGCTGGTTTCCGGTCGCCGCCGTGAGCGCCAGGATCGAGAAGAGAAAACCAGCCACAACCGGCACCCGGTCCGCCGGATAGCCGATCTGGTCGAGGTGCAGCGGGAGGATCGGACCGAAGCTGCGATCGACCAGCTGCAGGCCGAACAGCACCACCATCACGAGGAGGAAGTTCTCGAATGCGAGAATCGACGCGAAGGGGGTCTTTCCCCGCCCGGTGACCGCCCGCGACGCACGCGGCGGCTCCTTGTACATGACGCTGATCATGATCAGCGCGATGAAATAGAACCCGGCGGCCACGATGAATGAATGGCGGAGGCCGAAGATCGGCGCCAGTATCCCGCCGATAATCGGGCCGATCGCCGGACCCATCCGCTGCGCCGTCTGGACGGTTCCGATGGCAAAGGCCATCTTCTCCCGCGGAGCCGACTGCGCGGCCATGGCCAGCGTCAGCGGCCCGTACCCGGCAAAGAATCCCTGGATCGCCCTCAGGGCAAAGAGATGCCATGGCTCGGTGACGTACGACATCGCCGTCATCGCCAGGATGAAGCTGACCAGAGACCGCTGGACGAGGAGCTTGTTGCCGAACCGGTCGCCCACCCGGCCCCAGAGCGGCGCCGTCAGCGCGGCAAGAGCCGGCGACGCACCCAGGGTGAGGCCGGTCCAGAGCGCGATCTCGCCGACGTCAGTGACGCCGAGTTCGCGAATGTAAAGGGGCAGGAACGGCATCACCAGCGTGAAGCCGGTGAAACCGACGAAGGCCGCGGCGGTGATTGCGGCCTGGTTGCGCTTCCAGTTATGGACTCCGCTCAAAAACGGATCTTGACGTCTTTCGAAGGATTGATCTGGATGCTGTCGATGAACCGGATCTGATGCGGATGCGTCTGCATCACGAGCGACGTCGTCCGGGTGCCCTCGCCGAAGAACCGGACGCCCTTCATCAAGGCGCCGTCCGTGACGCCCGTCGCCGCGAAGATGATCTTCTCGCCTGACGCCAGGTCCTTCGACCGGTAGATTCGCTTCGGGTCGGTGATCCCCATCGTCCGGCAGCGCTCCTCGTCTTCCGGCTTGTTGATGACGAGCCGCGCGAAGATTTCGCCGTTGAGGCAGCGCATGGCCGCCGCCGTGAGGACACCTTCGGGGGCGCCGCCAATACCCATCACGGCGTGCACCCCGCTGCCGACAACAGCCGCCGCGATGCCTGCCGACAGATCGCCGTCGCCAATCAGCTGGATGCGCGCGCCTGTCTCCCGGATCTCGGCGATGAGCTTCTCGTGGCGCGGGCGGTCGAGGACGATGATGACCAGATCCTCCACGCGGCGGCCGAGCGCCTGGGCGATCGCGCGCAGATTGAACCGGATGGGCGCATCGAGATCGACGACGTCCTTCGAGCTCGGGCCGACGACGAGCTTCTCCATGTACAGGTCGGGCGCATGAAGGAGTCCTCCGCGCTCGGACGCGGCGAGCACCGCGATGGCATTCGGCGTCCCTAACGCGCAGAGATTCGTCCCCTCCAGTGGATCCACCGCGATGTCGATCTGCGGATAGGCGCGGCCGTTGGGCGACTTGTGCGCCATGCCGACTTTCTCGCCGATATAGAGCATCGGCGCCTCGTCGCGCTCGCCCTCGCCAATGACGATCGTGCCGTCGATCGGGACCGAGTCGAGCTCGTGGCGCATCGCCTCGACGGCGACCTTGTCGGACTTGTGCCGGTCCCCCTGCCCCATCGTCTGGGCGCAGGCGACAGCGGCCTGTTCCACGACACGCAGGAAGTCGAGCGACAGATCGGCGTCAGTCGATGAGCGGGCCGCCGCGTCGCTGCGCCGGTCGACCTTCCGCGTCGTGGTCATTGAGTTCTACCCTCCCAGGCCGGCAGCGAGCACCGCGTCGGCCGATCTGCGTCGAGATCGACACTCAGCATCCGGGCAAACGTACCACAGTCACCCGCGCGCCGCGAGCGAGCTGCAGGCGCTCGGCGGCACTGCCGCCGTTCACGGCGACCTCCAGATGATCGGAGCTGCCAAACAGCGCGCATACCGATCCGGGATCGGACTCCGCATAGGTGCCCACCACACGGTCGACCGCCTGCGTTCCGGCAGTAATCTCGATGCCCGTGGCCGCGCCCCTGTTCGCTCCCCTGTTCACAAATCGCTCGAACGTCCGGCGATCGAGATTCGTGATCAGATTGCCGAACCGGTCGACCCGCAGGACCTCCGCGACGACCTGTGACTCCGTGACCACCGGTTCCGGAACGTCGAGCGTCGTCCATGTCGTGACCGTGCGGCCGAGCGCACTCAGCTCCAGCCCCTTCGCCAGCCACGCCGCGGCCGGCGCAAACGTGTCACGGCCCTCGAACGTCCGGCTGACGGTCGGCCGCGCGTATGCCCGCTCGGTCAGCTCGACGACCCGCTTCGGCGCCGCTTCCCGGAAGACAAGACTCAGCACGCCATTGTCCGGCGCGACAAACCGGTAGCCACCGGCCTCGGCCGCCAGCGGTCTCCGCGCCGACCCGACGCCAGGATCGACGACCACAAGGAAAATCGTGCCCGCAGGGAAAAACGCGTAGGACGCCGCGAGTTCCAGCGCGCCCGCGAGGATGTCATGGGGATCGATGTCGTGGGAGATGTCGACGAGGGTCGCGTCCGGGCACAGCCCGAGCACGACTCCTTTCATCGTGCCGGCGTAATGGTCCCTGACGCCGAAGTCGGTCAGCAGCGCGACAACGGGTCTAAGCGACAACGCGTCTAGGCATCGACCTGCGGCTTGGGGGGCTTGCGAAACAGCACCTCGCGCAGGTTGGTCTTGAGAAGGAAGTTGTCAGTGATCCGCAGCGGATCGAAGAGGCGTTGAATATCGCGATTCAGCACCGGCCGCTGCTTGGCGCGGGCCGCGGTGTACGGCTTGTGCTGCAGGTGCCCACGGTCCACGACCACGTGCTTGGTGTAGGTCGGGGGCGGCGCACTCGGGCGGGGCTCGGCCGTCGTGAAGAACGCGAGGAGCACGCCGTCAGGACGCAGGACCCGCTTCAACTGCCTGGCGAGCCGGTCGGCGGCGGGTTTGTCCAGGTAGTCGAAGATGTCCCAGCAGAGAATGCCGTCAATCGTCTCGGAGTCCTGCGGGAAGCGCGTATCGAAGAAGTGCGGGAGATCTTCGAGCTTGCCGTCGTTGACATGCCGGTCGATGTCCTTCGACAGATCCTCTACGAGGATCTTGCAACCGATCTCCTGGCCGAAGAAGGTGACGTTGGAGCCCACAACAGGGCCGAGATCGAGGAGGACCGGCGCGGTACGGCCGTTCAAGCCCGCAAGGAACCGGTCGAGGGCCTTCGTTGGCTGGCCCGGCCCGTCGATGGCATCAGACGGTTCTTCCTTGCGGCGGCGGGTAAACAGATCCCAGAAAGCCAAGGGCAGGGTGTGAATAGCGAATGATGAATTCGCTATTCACTCTTCAGAATTTACCGTGAGCCGGCGGGCTGGGCCACTTGGGTGGCCGGAGCCTGCGGCGCCGCGGGGGCGGCCTGCGCGGATTGCGCCGCCGGTCGCTGCTGCTGTGCC
>CAMDNQ010000022.1:0-45180 GCA_945903265.1 Candidatus Sulfopaludibacter sp. SbA3 | reverse complement strand
CGCGCCGGCGTCCGCGTCGATTTCGCTCGAGCCTGGCGTCACGGTTGAAGAGGCGGAGAGTCGCCTGATTCTGCTCACCCTCGAGCACACGCGTGACAACAAGACGCGCGCCGCCGAAATCCTCGGCATCTCGCTCAAGACGCTGCACAACAAACTGAACAAGCTTCGCGGCCGGACAAAGACCGAAGTTGCGCAGTAATCGCTTGAGCACCCGAGCACCGGAGCACCCGAGAACCTTCCTCCATGCGCCTTGGGATTAAAGGGAAGCAGATCGCGGGTGTGACCGCGATCGTCGGCGTCGCGGTCACCGCGCTGAGCGGCCTGTACGTGACGCGCCTGTCGGCGGTCGTCCTTCACGGAAGCCACGCCCGCGGCCAGCTGCTCTCGAGCGCGATCTTTCACCGCGCGCGCGAAGTCGTCACCGGCAGTACTGACCCGTACACCGCGCTCAGAGACGACCCGGGCATGCGGTCGATCCTCGAATCCAGCATCTACGGTGAAAGCGTGACGGGCGCCTACATCCTCGATCCAGGCGGGACGATCGCGGCGAGCAGCGATCCGTCTCGCGTCGGGTCACAGCATGCCGAGCAGCCGGACCTGGCGCAGCTGGTCGAGCAGAGCGGCCTCCAGCAGCTGCGCGTCATCTACAACCGCGACGGGCAGACGCTCGAAGTGCGCCAGCCGATGACGCTGGGGACCGACGCGTTCGGTTCGATCCGGATTGGCGTGTCGACGCTTCTCATGCGGCAGGAGCTGAACGCCGCGCTGCGGCCGGCGTTGATTACCGCGGCCATGTCGCTCCTGATCGCGGTGATTGTGGCGGGGCTGCTTGCGCAGCTCCTGCTCAAGCCGATTCACGTCCTGCGGAGCGGGCTGACGCGCCTTGGCAGGGGAGAGACGGACGTGAAGCTCGACCTGCCGCCCGGCGACGAGTTCGGCGAGCTTGGCGACTACTTCAACACGATCAGCCAGCAGCTCTCGGCCGAGCGGGCGCAGGGATCGGAGCTCACACAGGCAGGGGTCGCCGCATCCAACGTGACGCTGCAGAGCAAAGTCGAGCGCGCGCTCGCGTATTCGCAGAAACTTGTGGCGCTCGGGCGGCTGACCGCCGGCATCGCGCACGAAGTGAAGAACCCGCTCAACGCAATGATGATCCACCTTGAGCTGCTGCGGACGAAGATCCGGAGCGGAGCCCTTTCGGGAACACTGTCGCGCGCACCCGAGCCGGTTGCCGCGTCGGCCACCACGGGACTCGGACTTGGGGCGACGGCGGCCGACCGCGCGCCCGACCCTGCGGTGCAGGCGGCGCTGCAGCACGTGGAAGTGATCGAGAGCGCCGTGCGCCGGCTCGACGAAGTCGTCCAGGGCTTTCTGAAGTTCACGCGTCCCGAGGATCTGCAGCTGCAGCCGGTCAGCATTCCGACGCTGTTTCAGGAGCTGCTCCCGCTGATCGAGCCCGAGGCGCAGGCGCACAAGGTGAAAATCGAGCTCGACGCGCCGATGTCGCTCCCTGATGTGCAGGGCGATGCCTCGATGCTGCGCCAGGCGGTGCTGAACCTGGCGATCAACGCGTGCCAGGCGATGGCCAGCGGAGGCACGCTGCGGCTCATCGCCTGTCCGGCGGCGCAGAACAAGATCGAGGTGCGGGTGGAAGATACAGGCGTGGGCATCCCGCCGGAACAGCTCGGAAAGATCTTCGACCTGTACTACACTACGAAGGATCGCGGCACCGGCATTGGACTCTCGATGGTGTATCGCATTATTCAGATGCACGACGGCGAGCTCGAAGTGCAGTCCACGCCGGGCCACGGCACCGCTTTCAAGATTCTGCTGCCACGCGGCAATGTTTAGACACTTTGGGGTTTGGGGTTTGGGGTTTGGGCTTTGCCTGGCGAGCGCCGCCGGGTGCGCCAAGGCGCGAGCCGCCACAGTCCCCGACGGTCCTCCTCTGTC
This sequence comes from Candidatus Sulfopaludibacter sp. SbA3, assembly GCA_945903265.1. Lineage (GTDB taxonomy): Bacteria > Acidobacteriota > Vicinamibacteria > Vicinamibacterales > UBA2999 > CAXNKG01. The sequence goes on along the minus strand of CAMDNQ010000022.1, from coordinate 43,227 downwards.
GATGCCGGCCCCGCCCGCGCGCGTGCTCGTGCCTGTCGACGCGCCCGCGCCTGTCGCCGCCCAGCCCGAGCCGGAACCCGCGTCGCCGACAGCCGCGGCTCCGAAGCCGGCGCCGAAGCCCGCCGCCGCAAAGCCGCAGCCGGCACCTCCTGTGGCTGCCCAGGCTCCGCCTGCGCCGGCCGATACCCGTCAGCTCCAGACCCGCGCCGCCACGTCAGCGGCGGTCGAGCGGAACGTCCGTGATCTCCTGGCGCGTTCAGCCCGTGACCTGGGTCGTGTGGACTACGCGCGCCTGAGCGCCGACGGGCGCGCCCAGTACGACCAGTCCAAGCGCTTCACCGAGCAGGCGCAGCAGGCGCTCCGCGAAAAGAACTTCGTCTTCGCGGAAACCCTCGCCGACAAAGCCGCCACCCTCGCGGCTGAGCTGCTGCAGTAGAGCCCGCTACACACATACCCCGTCAGATACTCACGTCTCAGCGTCGACAGCTGAGCATTTTCTGCACCCCTCAGCGGGTCGGAACCAGGCCCGCGCGATTTCCTAAGGAATTTCATCTTCCGTCATGAATTCACGGGCTGGCATAAGCCCTGCTCTATAGGGGGCCAGTAAGAAAGTTGCCCCGTCCCGCAGCGAAAGTGGTGGGACACACTCTGCAAGTTCACCCTTCCTGTGCATGGGGGAGCAGCCGAAAGGTAGCTCCCCTCCTGCCTCGTACCCGAGCGGCGTAGGATACGTACCCATGACGATGGCGGCTTCGTCGGCCCCGGCGGCAACAGGGCATGACTCGGCGAGAGCCAGGAACTTCCAGGCGGTGGTGCTCGCGACGATGGTCGTCGTGACGGGCATCCTCCTGATGCTGGCGATCAGCCGGCCCGAGCTGCTGCCGCGCGCACTCCGGACCGTGACCATCGTGAACGCCCTCGGCGCGGCGCTCCTTGTCCTCGGCCGCCGATCGACGCGCGCCGCCAGCGCACTGTTTGTGGCGGGACTCGTCTCGCTCGTCACCTTCAATGCGCTGTCGGGCGGCGGCATCAGAAGTCCCGGCGTGACCGCATATCTCCTGTTCCCGCTGATGGCCGGTGTCCTGCTCGGCGCGCGCGCCGCAGTTGTCACCGCGGCCGTCTGCGCCACACTGGGCTTTGCGCTCGTCGCGGCGGGGTGGCAGGGCATCCTCGTCCAGACGGCGCAGTACGACGAGCTCGCGCTCTGGATGCTCAACTGCATCTACATGGGTGTGTCGATCGTGCTGGTGCACACGGCCACCGGGAACATTTCGACGGCGCTCCGGCGCGCGGAAGAGGAACTGGCCGCGAGGAAGATCGCCGACGAGGAGCGCCGCGCCGTCGAGAGCCAGCTCCGGCAGTCGCAGAAGATGGAGGCGCTCGGCAGGCTCGCGGGCGGGATCGCGCACGACTTCAACAACATCCTCACGGCGATCGGCGGCAACGCGGCGATGGCCGCGCCGCTGGCGCCGCCGGGCCCGGTGCGCGAGTCGCTCGACGAGATCGTGAAGGCGAACGCGCGGGCGACCGCCCTCGTTCAACAGGTCCTCACGTTCAGCCGCCACCGGGAAACCGTCCGCAAGGTGATGCTGCTGCAACCGGTCGTCGAGGAGGCGCTGACTCTCGTCCGCGGATCCCTCGGTTCGGGCATCCGCCTGCGCACGTCGTTCGCGGCCGACCTGCCGCCCATCGAAGGCGACGCGACGCAGATCCATCAGGTGGTGATGAACCTCGCGACCAATGCCGCCGACGCCATGCGGAGGTTCGGCGGCGTCCTTACGGTCTCCGCGGAACGGCTGAGCGTCGAGGAAGGCGACCCGGCTCTTGCGGCCGGGGTGTACGTCTGCCTGCACGTGGAGGACACGGGCATGGGCATGACGACCGAGGTGCGTGAGCGGGTGTTTGAGCCGTTTTTCTCGACAAAAGGAGACCAGGGGACCGGTCTCGGGCTGGCGGTCGTCTACGGGATTGTCCGCGAGCACGGCGGGTCGATTGCGGTCGACAGCGAACCCGGCAAGGGCACCACATTCACGGTTTGCCTGCCAGCGCTGCCCTAGGCGGTATGCGACAATGAAATCCACATATTGCGTGTGCCCTAATAAAAAAGCGCTACATGTTGTGGTTTTTTGAGTTGACAAAGCGGTTACGCGGGGCGCATATTGCCTCTCGCGCTTGAACGAGATGAAAACGGATCCTTCCCAGCTTCCGGGCGATTCTCGGGTCATCTGAGCGCAAAACTCACAACATAGTCGGTTTGCGGATCCGTCCTAGGGGTGGGCGATCCGTCGTTCGGAGGGATTGATGGAAGAAGGGCCTGCCCGCGAAGCTGCCCCCGCAGGACAGCAGTTGGAGTCGTCGGCGACGGGAACGTCGCAGGGCGATTCGTCGGTCCGCGCGCGCAAGAGCGTGGAACAGAGAAACACTGCGATTCCGGGGGTCGAGTTTCCGCGTTACTTCACCCTGCCGGGCGTGGATCCGTTCGACGAGGTCGAATGGGAAACCCGCGCGGCGGTCATCGGTAACGAATTGGGCAAGGTCGTCTTCGAGCAGCGGGACGTCGAGTTTCCCCGCTTCTGGTCCCAGCAGGCCACCAACATCGTCGTCTCCAAATACTTCCGCGGCCAGGTCGGGACGCCGGAGCGCGAGCGCAGCGTCAAGCAGCTGATCGGCCGCGTCGTCGACACGATCACCATGTGGGCGCGGCAGGACAAGTACTTCTCGAGCGAGGATGCGCTCCAGTCGTTCTCCGCCGAACTGAAGCACATGCTCGTGTATCAGAAGGCGGCGTTCAACAGCCCCGTCTGGTTCAACTGCGGCTTCGAGAAGGCGCCGCAATGCTCGGCCTGCTTCATCAACGCCGTGCAGGACACGATGGAAGCGATCCTGACGCTGGCCAAGACCGAGGGGATGCTCTTCAAGTTCGGCTCGGGCACCGGCAGCAACCTGTCGGCGATCCGGTCGTCGAAGGAGCTCCTGGCGGGCGGCGGCACGGCCAGCGGCCCTGTCTCGTTCATGAAGGGGTACGACGCGTTTGCGGGCGTCATCAAGTCGGGCGGCAAGACGCGCCGCGCGGCGAAGATGGTCATCCTCAACGCCGACCATCCGGACATCCACGAATTCATCAACTGCAAGGTCGAGGAAGAGAAGAAGGCGTGGGCGCTGATCGACGCCGGCTACGACGGCTCGTTCACGGGTGTCGCGTACGGCTCGGTCTTCTTCCAGAACTCGAACAACAGCGTCCGCGTCACGGACGACTTCATGCGCGCCGTCCTGGACGATGGCGAGTGGACGACGAAGGCGGTGCGTGACGGGGCGGTGGTGGACACCTACAAGGCGCGCGACCTGATGCGCGACATCGCGGTCGGCACGCACATCTGCGGCGATCCGGGCATGCAGTTCGACACGACCGTCAACGACTGGCACACGTGCCCGAACACGGACCGCATCAACGCGAGCAACCCGTGCTCCGAGTACATGTTCCTGGACGACTCGGCGTGCAACCTGTCGTCGATCAACCTGATGAAGTTCGTCAAGGAAGACGGCGAGCTCGACGTGGCGGCGTTCAAGGCGGCCTGCCGCATCATGATCACCGCGCAGGAGATCATCGTCCCGAACTCGAGCTATCCGACGAAGGCGATCGAGAAGAACAGCCACGACTACCGGCCGCTCGGCCTGGGCTACGCTAACCTGGGCGCGCTGCTGATGTCGCGCGGCCTGCCGTATGACAGCGACGAGGGCCGGGCGTATGCCGCGGCGATCACCGCGGTGATGACGGGCGAGGCGTACGCGCAGTCGGCGCGGATTGCGCGCGACCATGGTGGTCCGTTTGCCGGCTACGAGAAGAACCGCGAGCCGTTCCTGCGCGTGATGCGGAAGCATCGCGACGCGGTGAGCGAGATCAACTCGAAGGTCGTCCCGCAGGATCTGTTCGCGGGCGCGAAGCAGGCGTGGGACGAGGCGGTGGAGCTGGGCGAGGACTTCGGCTACCGGAACGCGCAGGCGACGGTGCTGGCGCCGACCGGGACCATCGGCTTCATGATGGACTGCGACACGACGGGCGTGGAGCCGGACATCGCGCTGGTCAAGTACAAGAAGCTCGTGGGCGGCGGCCTGATGAAGATTGTCAACGGCACCGTGCCGATGGCGCTCCGGAAGCTGGGCTACGCCGAAGGCGAGATCGAAGCGATCATCCACTTCATCGACGAGAAGGAAACGATCGAAGGCGCGCCGTTCCTGAAGGACGAGCACCTGGCGGTCTTCGACTGCGCGTTCAAGCCTGCGCAGGGCGAGCGCTCGATCGAGTACATGGGCCACATCCGGATGATGGGTGCGACGCAGCCATTCATCTCGGGCGCGATCAGCAAGACGGTGAACGTGCCGCGGCATGCGACGGTCGAGGACATCGAGAAGGCCTACCTCGAGTCGTGGCGCCTGGGCGCGAAGGCGATCTCGATTTACCGCGACGGCAGCAAGCGGACGCAGCCGCTCAACACCTCGAAGGCGCAGGTCACCGACACGCGCAACGTGGGCGCCGCCTTCAATCAGTCGGTCGAGACGGTCAAGGAAGTCATCAAGATCGTCGAGACCCCGCGCCGGCGGAAGCTGGGCGACGAGCGCGCGTCGATCACGCACAAGTTCGACATCGCGGGCCACGAGGGCTACATCACGGTGGGCCTGTTCGAGGACGGGACCCCTGGCGAGATTTTCCTGACGATGGCGAAGGAGGGCTCGACGATTTCGGGCTTTGCGGACGCCTTCGCGCAGGCGATCTCATATGCGCTGCAGTACGGCGTGCCGCTGCAGGTGCTGGTGGACAAGTTCAGCCACGCGCGGTTCGAGCCGTCGGGGATGACGAAGAACCCCGAGGTCCGCTTCGCGAAGTCGATTGTGGATTACATCTTCCGGTGGATGGCCACGAAGTTCCTGTCGCACGAGGCCCAGTTCCGCGCAGGGGTCAACATGAAGGAACCTGCCGGGGATCAGGGATCGGGGATCGGGGATCAGGGTTCCGGTTCGAAGGTTCAGGCTTCCGCCGCGCCGGCACCGAAGGCCCCTTCAGACGTAGCGTCCGGCTCGAAACCTTCAGACGTAGTGTCCGGCTTCCCCGGCTCGCTCACCGTCGGGGCAGGCAGCCGGACCGAGCCGAAGGGCAAGCCGAGCGAGTTCGCGGCCATCCAGGCGCAGGAAGACGCGCCGCCCTGTTCCACCTGCGGATCGCTGATGATCCGCAGCGGCTCCTGCTACAAGTGCGTCAACTGCGGGACAACCAGCGGCTGCGCCTGATTTAAGTCCGTCGCTGTAGCGAGGGCTGATGAACAAAAGGGGCGGACCGATGTCCGCCCCTTCGCTTTTTTGAAAACAAATGGCGAAAACTGCCCCAAACGTTTTTATTTCGTATTCCCACGATTCGCCCACTCACAAACTGTGGGTGCTAAAACTCGCCTCAGACCTTCGGGGAAATGGAGTCGACGCAGTCCTTGATCAGTGGGATTTGAGTCCCGGCCAAGACATTGCTGCCTTCATGGAGATGGGTCTGAAGTCTGCGGACCGCGTGATTGTCGTTTGCTCCAATATTTACGTCGAGCGCGCGGAAGAGGGTAAGGGCGGGGTTGGCTACGAGAAGATGATCGTCACAGCTGAACTTATACCGAACTTGGGAACTAAGAAATTCATCCCGATCATCCGAGGCTCTGGCACGCCGCCCGTGCCCGCCTTCTTGGGATACCGCCTTTACATTGATTTTGAGGACGATGCGAAATACGCGACAAGCTTGGAAACCTTGTTGCGCGAAATTTTTGAGGTTCCGGATCCCGGTAAGCCTCCGCTCGGATCAAGTCCGTTCGACGGGTCGGGTGAGGGCTCGGCGTTAGTCGTTAAGCATGATTTTGTTACGACGTCTGATACAGCCAAGCAATGGATTGAATTGCATGTTCCCGACGAGGCGTCCGCGCTTGTGGGAACAATCAAGGGTCTAATTTCGAAGCCATCACACTTGATGGCCCTGCACGATGTCGTTGTCCCTATCGCCCTCCATGCGAAGGAGCAGGTCCTGGCAAGCAGTTTGGTGAAATATTCAGAGCCGCCAACCGAGGCATCGTTCCTGCAAAGGATAAGTGAGGCCGATGCAGCGACAAACGACATTTGTCAGGTGCTCGCTGTCGGAGGGTTTTGGGCAAGCGCTAATGAAGCCAAGATCTTTACTACGGCACTGAAGCAAATCACCATCGTTCCCCAGCCCCAAGGCACATTTTATGAGCTTTGGGAAAACGTAATCCGGTACCCATCATTGCGCGGGTTGTACTGCGGGGGAATCGCGGCTGTGGCGAATGAATCGTACGTCATGCTTCGTCGTCTGATGGTTGATGTCAAATCGCGCGAACGCCATCAAGACGCGGAGCTTCCGCTCATTCGAGCTCTGCACACCGGGGCCGGATTTGCCCAGAGGCAGTGGAAGTGGTTACCTGAGCAAGAACGACACTATTTCCCGGTATCGGACTACTTTCAAGAAACGCTGAAGGGTTTTCTCAACGAGTTCGTTCCAGACGATGACGAGTATGTTCGTGCGTTTGATCGCTTCGAATTACTTCAGGCCCTTACCTACGCCGACTTTGATAAGCGCGAACGCTTTTGGGCGCCATTAGGCTCCTTCGTCTGGCGCCGGAGCGGATTGATCGAGCAGATCGAAAGCGAACTAGATACTCAAGGGGTGGAATGGGCACCTCTCCAAGCTGGATTTTTTGGAGGTTCGCCAGATCGTGCGAAACAGTTGTTGGCTTCATTAAAAGAGTTTGTGGGCTTGGTGCGCGGGCAGTTGGGAATCTGGTAAGTGACGTTCTACGTTCTTTCAAATGTCGTCCTCGCGAGGTCTCATTCGGGAAGTGTGACGTAAGCTGTCATTCCGGTTAGCGTTCGATGCGGCATCCGTTCATCCATTCGAACGATCTACTAGAGACGCTGTAGCCATGGGGGCGCGTCGATGAATCTGCTGATGGCCGAACTGCCTCCGAGTCGTCCGGGACAAGCGTTGTTAACGTTGTCTCGAACGCGCGGTGACACGGGGGTGTTTCGCATAATCATGCGACTGTCATTAAGCCTTGTCTTCACATAGAGTAACGGCGCGGAGGGACGACGATGGTTGACGAAATTAGACGTTCATTGTTGAAGACTGGTGCAGCGGCGGCGGCCACGGCAGTTGCGGCTACAAAGGGCCTGTTCGCTCAGCAACCCAAACCGGTCGGCGCGGGCATGAAGTTCTTCGAGAGGGGGAACGTTCGCATCCGCTATCAGGAGTGGGGCTCCGGGTTCCCGCTGCTGCTGATCTCCGGTGGCGGCCTGAACGGCTCGATTCAGGGGACGCTCAACTCGCCCTTCAATCCGGTCGAGGAGTTCAGCAAGGAGTACCGCTGCATCGCATTCGACCCGCGTAACTCCAACAACGGCCAGTCCACCGGGCCGCTCGACATCGAGCGGCCGTGGGACATGCACGCGGACGACCAGCTCGCCCTGATGGACCACCTGGGCATCAAGCAGTTCGCGGTGCTCGGCTTCTGTATCGGCGGGCCCTTCATCTGGAATCTCCTCGAGCGCGCGCCCGCACGCGTCGTCGCGGCCGTCCTCGCGCAGCCGAGCGGGTCGCGACCCGAAGCGCGCGATCTGTTCTACGAGAACAACATCAAGGGCTGGGGACCCGAGCTCGTGAAGCGCCGGCCCGAGATCACGATGGCGCAGGTCGATCAGTTCCTCACGCGCATGTACCGGACGAATCCGGACTTCGTGTTCACCGTCTCGCGCGAGTTCGTGAAGAGCTGCAAGACGCCCGTGCTGATCCTGCCGGACGACATCCCCGCGCACCCGTACGCCGTGGCGATGGAAACTGCCATGCTCGCGCCGAACGCGCAGGTGAGCCTCTATCCCTGGAAAGAACCCTCGTCGCGGATACCTCTTGCTGTCCGCCACGTCCGCTCGTTCCTGAAGACCAACACGCCGCGCTCGACGTAACTGGAGACGCCATGACGACCCAGACAACCGCACCCTTTCAGGCCAAGACGATCATGCCCACGCTCACGGTGGACGATCTCCAGGCGAGCATGAAATTCTTCGAGGGTCTCGGATTCAGCGCCGGCCAGCGCTGGGAGCACGAAGGGAAACTCCTTGGTGCGACGATGAAGGGCGGCGACGTCGAGGTGGGCCTGAGCCAGGACGACTGGAAGGCGGGCCGCGACCGGAAGAAGGGTCTGGGCCTCCGGTTCTACATCAGCACCGCGCAGAACATCGACGAGCTCGCGGCGACGGCGAAGAAGAACGGCGTCGCGCTCGACAAGGACGCGCACGACACCGAATGGGGCGCCCGCGCGTTCAACGTCACCGAGCCGAGCGGCTTCAAGATCACGATCGCGTCGAAGCTGGACTAGCTAAGGACGCAGCGACAGCGAGAGGACGATCCGCCGGGCGTAAATCACCCGCTCGGCGGAAACCATCGCATCCAGGCCGGTGCCGATGCCGGCGCCAATCCCCCCATACAGCAGCGTGAAGATCGGGACGATCGCCGCCGAACCGAGGTCCGACAGCGCGATGCCACCGGCCAGTCCGAGACCGGCCCCGATCCCGAATCCCCACAGAGCACCGTTGGCGAGCGAATCCGGGCGCCGCTGATGGATGGTGGCAATGTCGCGTTCGGCAAGGTCGCGCCGCGTCCCTTCGGACATGACCGCCAGAGACGATGCGCCGATGTCGGCGATCGTCCCGCGAATATCCACACCGGACGTATCCACGACGCGGATGCGGTCGCCCGCTTTGACGAGGACGCGCAGCTGATCGAACGTGCCGGCAAGCTCCTGCGCCCCGACTGGCCCGGCCGAGGTCAGGATTGCGACGACACCAAGGGCGGCGAGGGCGCGCATGTGACCTAGTCTGTCACGCCGGCCGTCGTAGAATGACGGCATCCGCGTGGCTGCCTCCCCTTACGAACTTGCGCATCTCGACGCCGTCGCCTGGCTGCAGACGCAGCCGGCCGCGTCCGTCGACCTGCTGATCACCGATCCCGCCTACGAGTCGCTCGAAAAGCATCGCGCGATCGGGACGACGACGAGGCTGAAGCACAGCAAGTCGTCCAGCAACGACTGGTTCGCCATCTTTCCGAACGCGCGCTTCGGCGAGCTGTTCCGCGAGGTGTACCGCGTCCTCAAGAAGGACTCGCACTTCTACCTGCTCTGCGACGCCGAAACGATGTTCGTGGCGAAGCCGGAAGCGGAGCTGGCCGGCTTCAAGTTCTGGAAGCCGCTCGTGTGGGACAAGCAGACGATCGGGATGGGGTATCACTACCGCGCGCGCTACGAGCTGATCCTGTTTTTCGAGAAAGGGAAGCGCAAGCTGAACGATCTCGGCATGGCCGACATCATCGAAGTGTCGCGCGTCCGCGGCGGGTATCCGGCGGAGAAGCCCACCGAGGTGGCCGAGGCTCTCATCAATCAGAGCTCGTCGCCAGGGAATGTCGTCGCCGATCCGTTCATGGGATCGGGAAGCGTGGGCGTCGCCGCCGTGCGGCTCGGGCGGCGGTTCCTCGGCAACGACCTGAATCCCGAAGCCGTCCGCATTGCCGCGAATCGACTGCGCGAGTTCGGGGAAGGGCGCGTGCCGGACGACCTGCCCGCGGATCCGCCTGACGAACAACCCGATTTGCTCGAGGAGGTCCGGCTAAAGCCGGACACTACGTACCCCCGATGAAGCCGGACACTACGCACCCTCGATGACGGGCGCCGATTACGCCAACCTTGTCGCGTCGTACATCGCCACGCGCTTCGGGCCGCGCGGGCTGAAGGTCTACCGCGAAGTGCGCGTCGGCAAGACGATCATCGGCAAGGACCGCTGCGTCGACGTCTTCTGCGTCAGCGAAGAAGGGCAGAAGGCGTTCGCCATCGAGTGCAAGTTCCAGGATAGCCAGGGGTCGGTGGACGAGAAGATCCCGTACGCCCTCGAGGACGTCCGCTCGCTCGCGATGTCGGGCTGCGTCGCGTACGGCGGCAGCGGGTTTTCCTCCGGCGTGCTCCATATGCTGGCCGCGTCGCCGCACGCCGCCTACTGCATGCCCTCCACCGGCCAGGCAATCAGCACCGTCGACACCCGCGAGCTCGATCACGTCCTTGCCGTCCACTTCGGCTGGTGGGACGTCATCGTCGAGAAGCGCATCCCGGTCGTCTCCGAACGATTGATCTGACCACCATGGCGCTCCCGTACCGCGCGCACTGGAGTCTGTACGCGCTGGTCGGGACGCTGACGACGGCCGTCCTCGCGTACGGCGTCGTCGAACAGGTCTTCGACACGAATTTCTATGTCCTGTGGGAAGCGACGGCGCTCCTCGCCGGCGATCATCCCTACCGCGATTTCTTCCAGACCGGGTGGCCGCTGCTGACGGCTGTCTCCACGCTCGTCCAGTGGCTGAGCGGCTATCGCCTGATTGGCGAGTTTGTCGTCCACTGGACGTTCATCGTCGCGAGCATGGTGATCGCGTTCCACATGGCGGTGCGCCTGTCGGGGTCACCGGTCGCGTCGCTCGCCAGCGTGCTCGTGGCGATCGTGATTCTGCTCGGCGCGCCGACGTTCCAGTTTCCGAAGATGTTCTTCTACCCGTGCGCCGTGCTGGCGGGCTGGTGGTACATGGAACGGCCCTCGGTCCGCCGCGCCGCGGCTCTCGGAGCGATCGCCGGACTCGCATTCCTGTTTCGGCACGATCACGGCCTGTACATCGGCGTCGCGTCCGTCCTCGCCTTTGCGCTCGCCCGCCTGATCGTCCCGGCGTCCCGTGGCTGGCGTGGCGCATTCCGCGACGCGACTGCCTACGGGCTGACGGCTGCCGCGCTGCTGGCCCCGTGGGCGGTGGTCGTGCAGGTCAATGAGGGGCTGGTCGATTACGTGCGGACGCGCGCGGCATGGGGCGAGACATGGGCGCCAGCCGAATCGCCTTATCGTTCGCTCGTCGACGCCAATCCTCTTCGCATGGTGCCGATCGGCGGAGGCGAGTTCAGGCTCCCGCCGAATGACACAGCCGTCGAATGGCTGTTTCATCTCACCATGCTCGTGCCGGTGTTCATCCTGGGCCTGGCCGCATACACCGTCCTGTCTCGCATGAGGCGTGGCGAACCGACATCACTCGATTCCGGCCGATGCCTGCTGGCCGCTGCGCTCGCGACGTTCATTGCCGAGAGGCTGCTGCGCCAGCCCAGCTACTACCAGGCCCTGCTCCCGCTGACCGCCGTGCTCGGAGCGCGACTGCTGACCCAGGCGTGGCGCGCGGAGCCCGGCATCCGGCGCGCGCTCGGCATTGCCGCCTCAATCGCGGTGTTTCTCGTCACGACTGTGGCGGCCATCGCCAGCCTGGACCGCGACCTGTTCGCGCCATCCGAACGTGCCGAACTTCGCAACGTGTACGGGCAGCTTCTTGCGGCGCCGCCTATCGATGCCTATCAGCCGGCGGAGGAGGCTCGACGCCTCGATGCCGCAGGATGGGAGGAGGCGGGTGAGGACTTCCGGCTGAAGATGCTGATCCGTTACATGCACGACTGCACGACCGGCGGGGACCGCCTGTTTGTCACCGGCTCGACGCCGTATCAGGTGGGATACCTCGCCGAACGGCCGATTGCGGGCGGACACCTGCAGTGGGCTCACGGGTGGCGCTCCGACCCGCCACACGAGGCGCAGTCGCTGGCGCTGCTCGAGCGGCAGTCTGTGCCGTTTGCCGTCTCGACCCACGACCCGGTGTTCGAGGATCTGGCCGCGTATCCGCGTATCCTCGAACACTTCACCCGGCACTATGTGGAGCTGGAAGGGACCGGCGGCCGACTGTTGATCGACACACGCCGGCGCGCCACGAGCCGGTTTGGCCGGCTCGGCCTGCCGTGCTTCAGCTGAGTCTCCGCTGCACCATATGTTCCGAGCCGTGCATCTTGAAGGCGTCGCCGGATCGCTCTACCTCCACAGCATGCCGGGCCGCTGTGAGTCGATCGAGTCGTTCCTCCGCGAGTACGGCACCCGGAAGATGACGCGGACCATCTGCCTCAACGACGAACAGGAGATCGCGCGGAAGTCGCCGTCGTACGCCGGGTCGCTCGAGGCCGGGACGTATCGCGGCGAGCGTGACGTCTTTCCGATCGCGAACCTCGGCGTCCCCGACGACCGCGCCGCCTTCGCCCGGCTTGCACACGACACCGCCGCCCGCCTTCGCGCGGGCGAGCGCATCCTCATTCATTGCGCCATGGGCATCGGCAGGACGGGAACGCTCGCGACCTGTGTTGCCATCGCGCTCGGAATGAGCGAAAAAGAAGCGCGCGCCAGAATTCTCGAGGCGGGCGGGCATCCCGAAACGCCCGCGCAGGACGAATTGATTCACCGCTTTGCAGATGAGTTCGCGGAGGACCCGCCATGACCACACGAACGCTTTCGTCGGTAGTCACACTGCCACGCCCTGCCGCCGGCGATCACTCGCCCGGCATGGCCGGCTACGTCGCCGCCGCGCCCGACCTCACCGACGCCGTGAAGCTGCTGACGATGCAGCGGGATGCGGTGCGGCAGAAGCTGGCGGGTGTGAGCGCGACACAGGCGGCGTACCGGTATGCGGAAGGGAAGTGGAGCGTCCGCGAGGTGGTCGGCCATCTCGCCGACGCCGAGCGCGTCTTCGCCTATCGCCTGATGCGCATCGGCCGCGGCGATGAAACGCCGCTCTCAGGCTTCGACGAGAACACCTACGTGCCCGCCGGCGCCTTCGAGCAGCGCGACTTCGGCGACGTGCTCGAGGAATGGGTGGCCGTCCGCAACGCGACGCTGGCGCTCGTCAGGGGACTCCCGGCCGAAGCCTGGAAGCGAAGCGGAATCGCCAATGGCAAGAGGGTCACGGCGGTAGCGCTTGTTTACGTCACCTACGGCCACATCGAGCATCACCTGCGGCTGTTCGCCGATCGATACAAGATCTAGCGATGCCGAAGAACACGCTCGCGGTTCCCGCTGACAAGGCGCGTCTCCTCGAGCGGCTCGCGACGCTTCGGGCCAACAGTCCGCGCCAGTGGGGACGGATGACGGCGCACCAGGCGGTCTGCCATTTGAGCGATTCGTTTCTTGGCGTAACCGGCCGCAAGAGCGTCGTCGACCGAAGCAACGTGATCACGCGATCGCTCCTGAAAGCGGTCGCTCTCAACGGCCCGGGCAAGTGGCCGCACGGTATTCGCACGATGCCGGAGATGGATCAGGAGATCGGCGGGACGAAGCCGACAGAGTTCGAGCGGGACCGAACGGACCTCCTGCGGCTGATCGAAGGCTTCGCGCAACCCGACCAGGACTTCTGCTCGTACCGCCATCCCGCCTTCGGCGCCATGCGTCCCGATCAATGGTTCCGCTGGGCATGGCTGCATGTGGACCATCACCTACGGCAGTTTGGAGTCTGACGGCGGGTCGTCCGCTCGCTGGAACCAGCCTCGCGGCCGGACCCGCCCCACGTGCGAGGGGGGGCGGCAGACGTCTTACAGGCGCGGGGGGAGCGTGGTATTCTCCCGGGCGCCCTTCTGATCCCCGTTTCTTCTGAATTAGGAGCTCACTGATGGAACCAACCAAGCCGGCCGTGCCCGAAGAGGCGGTTTCCGCCTATAACCTGTTCATCCACGGACACATCGACCGCCGGTCGTTCATGGACCGCGTGAAGAAGGTCGCCGTGTCGAGCGCCGCCGCCGCGGCCATCGTCGATCAGCTGATGCCGAACTACGCGGCAGCCCAGCAGGTCGCGCCGACCGACCCGCGCATCCGGACCAGCCGCGAGAGCGTGCCGTCGCCCCAGGGCCATGGCACCATCAGCGGCCTGCTCGTGCGCCCGGCCAACGCCGGCAACAACCGCCTGCCCGCCGTCCTCGTCATTCACGAGAACCGCGGCCTCAACCCGCACATCGAAGACATCGCGCGCCGCCTGGCGCTCGAGGGCTTCATGACCTTCGCGCCCGACGCGCTGACCTCGGTCGGCGGCTACCCGGGTGACGACGAAAAGGGTGGCGCGCTGTTCGGCAAGCTTGACCGTCCCAAGATGAACGAGGACCTCTATGCCTCGGCGGTGTGGCTGAAGAAGCGCGCCGACAGCACGGGACGCCTCGGCGTCACCGGCTTCTGCTTCGGCGGCGGCGTCTCCAACCAGCTCGCCGTCCGCATGGGCGCGGATCTGCAGGCTGCGGTGCCGTACTACGGCGGCGCCCCGCCGGTTGCCGACGTCCCGAAGATCAAGGCCGCGGTGCTCGTGCACCACGGACAGGAAGACAAGCGCCTGGTCGACGCGTACCCCGAGTACGAGGCGGCGATGAAGGCCGCGGGCGTCACGCACGAAGGCCACATCTATCCTGGCGCCGTGCACGGGTTCAACAACGACGCGACGCCGATGCGCTACAACAAGGCCGCGGCCGACGCGGCGTGGAAGAGCACCGTGGCGTGGTTCAACAAATACGTTAAAGCGACCAGCTAGCTGTCAGCTGGTAGTCGGTAGTCAGTAGTCGGTAGGGGCGGGCTGGAAACAGCCCGCCCTTTCTATTTGGGAATGATCTTCAGAATGCGGCCGCGGATGCTGTCTGTGAGCAGGTAGAGCGCGCCGTCGGGGCCCTGGACCACGTCGCGGATGCGCTCAGAGACGTCGCGCAGCAGGCGCTCCTCACCGGTCACGCGCTCGCCGTCGAGCGACAGACGGACCAGATCTTCAGTCGCCAATCCACCAATGAAAAGGCTTCCCTGCCACTCGGGGAAGAGCGCGCCGGTATAGAACGTCATGCCGCTCGGCGCGATCACCGGGTCCCAGTAGTAGACCGGCTGCTCCATGCCCGGCTTCTGCGTGATGGCGCCCGTGATCGGTCCGCCGCTGTACTCGATGCCGTACGCGATCGTCGGCCAGCCGTAGTCCTGGCCCGCCCGGACGATGTTGATTTCATCGCCGCCGCGGGTGCCATGCTCGACTTCCCAGAGCTCGCCGGTCTCGGGATGGAGCGTTGCCGCCTGCACGTTGCGGTGGCCGATCGAGAACATCTGCTGCGGCACGCCCGCGCGGCCGACGAACGGGTTGTCCGCGGGGATCGAGCCGTCGGCGTTGATGCGCGCGATCTTCCCCACCAGGCTGTCCATGTTCTGGGACTGCATCCGGCCTTCGTTGATCGACCGGTCGCCCATCGTCACGAAGAGTGTGCCGTCGGGCGCCCAGACAAGGCGTCCGCCATAGTGCTGGGCGGAGTTCATCGCCGGCGCCTGGCGGAAGATGACCTGCGCGCCCTCGATGCGCGGCGCAGCACCATCGACGAACCTGCCGCGCGCCACGCTCGTCCCGTTCCTGTTCCCGCCCTGCGGCTCGGAGAACGTCCAGTAGACCAGCTGATTCGACGCGAAGTCGGGATGCAGCGCGATGTCGAGCAGGCCACCCTGCCCGCGAGCGTCCACCGCAAGCACGCCATCAACGGGAGAGGAGAGGTTGCCGCCAGGGCTGACGACGCGGAGGCGGCCGTCACGCTCGGTGACGAGGATGCGTCCGTCCGGCAGGAAGTCCATGCCCCACGGGAACTGCAGGCCCGCGGCGACCGTGAGCACGTCGAAGGCGACGCCCCCAGTCTGCGCGGGCGCATCGGTCTGGCCGGTAAATGCCGGACGCTGGCTCGCGCCGTTCGGCGGACGCCGATCGACCTGCGCCCAGGCGGTCACGCCGAGCACGCCGAGTGCCAGGAGGAGCGCGCCGATGAGCATTGCGCGTTTCATGAGTGGATCGTAACCTGAACGGATGGCTGTACGAGATGAGCGGCTTACTGTGGAACGCCTGCGCGACGCGGTCGAGCTGCTCGAGTCGATTGGCGCGGACCGGAGCGTCCTCGAAGGTCTGCCTGAGGAGGAGCGGAAGCGCCTGCTCAAGGCGGTCTCAACGGTGGTTCACCCTGACCGCACGGCGCGCCGCCACAGGACGAAGGGCCGGGCGCGCGAGATCCGCAACGCGCGCGTCAACCGTGACCTGGAAACGCGGGCGCTCACCGGGATTCAGGTCCTGCGAAGAAAACGTGTCTTCCACACGCCCAATGTGTTTCCGCCGACGGAGATACAGGAAGAGCCGCGGGAACTGGAACGTCAGCATTGCTATGTGTGCAAAGAGATGTTCACGCAGGCGCACCATTTCTACGACCAGCTCTGTCCCCCTTGCGCCGAGTTGAACTTCCGCAAGCGCACCGAGCTCGCCGACCTGCGCGGGCGGGTGGCGTTGCTCAGCGGCGGTCGCGTCAAGATTGGCTACCAGACCGGGCTGAAGCTCCTGCGCTGCGGCGCCCACGTGGTCGTCACCACGCGGTTTCCACGCGACGCCGCCAAGCGCTACTCCCAGGAGCCTGACTTTTCGGACTGGAGCGATCGGCTGGAGGTGTACGGTCTCGACCTGCGCCACACGCCGAGCGTCGAGCTGTTCTGCCGCGAGATGCTGACCCGCTCGCGGCTCGACTTCATCATCAACAACGCCTGCCAGACCGTGCGCCGGCCGCCCGAGTTCTACGCCCACATGCTCGAGGAAGAGAAGGAGGCCGCCCGATCGCTGCCGGCAGCCGCGGGCCGCCTGGTAGGCGCCGTCGGCATCACGCACTCGGCGGAGCTGACGCAGGTGAAGCTGCTCGAAGAGGAGCTCGCGCCGCAGGGACACTTCTTCCCGACGGGTCAGCTCGATCAGGATCTGCAGCAGGTCGACTTACGCGGCCGCAACTCGTGGCGCCTGATGCTGGACGAGGTGCCGACCGTGGAGCTGCTCGAGGTGCACCTGGTCAACGCGGTGGCGCCGTTCATCTTCAACGGGCGGCTCAAGCCGCTCATGACGCGCACGCCCGAGCGCGACAAGCACATCGTGAACGTGTCGGCGGTGGAAGGGCAGTTCTACCGCAAGTTCAAGACGACGAGGCATCCGCATACGAATATGGCGAAGGCGGCGCTCAACATGATGACGCGCACGTCGGCGACCGATTACGAGCACGACGGCATTCACATGAACAGCGTCGATACGGGTTGGGTGACCGATGAGGATCCGGCGGAGATTGCCGCACGGAAAGTGTCAGAGCACCGGTTTCACCCGCCGCTCGACATCGTCGACGGCGCCGCCCGCATCGTCGACCCCATCATCAGCGGGTTCAACACGGGCACGCACGTGTGGGGGAAGTTCCTGAAGGATTACAAAGAAACCAATTGGTAGTTCGCGCACGCTGAAGCGTGCGCTCTACACTCTTCCGGCGAACTCGCGCGTCTCGGTGTGCACCTTCACGCGCTCGCCTTCCTTGATGAAGAGCGGCACGCGGATTTCCAGTCCGGTCTCCAGCGTTGCTGCCTTGGTGACGCCGCCGCTCGCGGTATCCCCTTTGACGCCAGGCTCCGTGTAGGTGATCGTCAGCTCCACGATCGTCGGCAACTGGACGGCGATCGGGTTGCCGTTGAATTTCTGGATCTGGACGGGCAGGTTGTCCGAGAGCAGCAGCTTGTCGTCGCCGAGCAGGTCGCCGCGGAGCGTCAGCGTATCGAAGCTCTCCTGATCCATGAAGTGGTAGCCCTCGGTGTCGGTGTAGAGAAACGTCGAGGGTCGCACCTCCAGGTCGGGTTCCCGGAATTTGTCTCCCGCCTTGAACGTCTTGTCGAAGACGGCGCGGGTGATCATGTTGCGCATCTTCAGGCGGACGAGCGTCTGGCCGCCGCGGGCGGTCGGCTTCGAGACTTCGACGTCGAGACAGTGGTACGGCGCCCCCTCGTGCTCGAAGTACATCTTGCGCTTCACTTCAATTGCTTCAATCTGGCTGGCCATTTGCGCCAATCATCATACCGTTCGATGATGTGAAAACGCATGAAGGTCTCGGTGATCGTCCCCGCATTCAACGAAGAGCAGGGCCTGGAAGAGTCGCTCCGGAGCATCCGCGCCGCGATGGGCGCGTTTGACCGGGCCGGATGGCGCTCGGAGCTGATCGTCTGCGACAACAACTCGACTGATCGAACCGCCGCGATTGCCAGGGCGGTGGGCGCAGAGGTCGTCTTCGAACCGGTCAACCAGATCTCGCGGGCGCGGAACACCGGCGCGGCAGCGGCGACCGGCGATTGGCTCCTGTTCGTCGACGCCGATTCCCATCCCAGCCCTGAGCTCTTTGCCGATGTCGTGCGGGCGTTGAAGCAGACAACGCAGCAGACGGGGCAGGAAGGCCGCGTCCTTGCCGGCGGCAGCACGGTTCAACTCGACACCCGCGAACTGGCGCCAACCCTTGCCGTCGCTTCGTGGAACCTGGTGAGCCGCGCGATGAAGTGGGCTGCGGGGTCGTTCATCTTCTGCGACGCGGCGGCGTTTCGCGAGCTCGGCGGCTTCAGCCTGGAGCTGTACGCGTCCGAGGAGATCGATTTCTTTCGCCGGCTGAAACGGGTGGCGCGCCGGACAGGGCGGACGATCGTGATCCTCCACGCGCATCCGCTTGTGACGAGCGCGCGAAAGGCGACGCTCTACACGCCGCGCGAAGCGTTCAGCTTCATGGTCAGGACGATCGCGACGCGCGGCCGCACGCTGCGCAATCCTGACGACTGCTACCAGTGGTACGACGGCAGGCGATAGTATTTACGGATGTCCGACAGAAAAACGATCGCCGTCATCGGTGCCACTGGAGCGCAGGGCGGAGGGCTCGTGCGCGCCATTCTCGCGGACCCCGAACGCCGGTTCGCCGCGCGTGCCGTCACGCGCAAGACGGATTCCGACAAGGCGCGTGCGCTGGCTGCAGCGGGCGCCGACGTCGTGGCCGCCGACGCCGACGATCCGGCGAGCCTGGAGCGCGCGTTCGCGGGCGCCCACGGCGTCTTTGTGGTCACCAATTTCTGGGAGCACTTCTCAGCCGAACGCGAGCTGACGCAGGCGTCGGCAATGGCGCGCGCCACGAAGGCCGCCGGCGTGAAGCACGCGGTCTGGTCCACGCTGGAAGACACGCGCCTCGATTTCCCCCTCGACGATCCACGGCTCAAAACCCTGCAGGGAAAGTACAAAGTCCCGCACTTCGACGCCAAGGGCGAAGCGGACGCCATCTTCCGCGCGGAGGCGGCGCCGACCAGCTACCTGATGGCCGCCTTCTACTGGGAGAACTTCATCTTCTTCGGCCAGGGTCCGCGAAAGATGGTGGATGGCAGCGTCGTGCTCGGGCTCCCGCTCGGTGGCGGCAAGCTGCCCGGGATCGCAGCCGAGGACATCGGCAGGTGCGCGTACGGCATCTTCAAGCGCGGGCCTGAGGCCGCCGGCCAGCGGTTCGGCGTGGCCGGCGATGTCCTGTCGGGTCCTGAGTACGCGGCCGCCTTCTCGCGTCACCTGGGAGTGCCGGTCTCCTTCTATGACATGCCGTTCGACGCTTATCGGGCGCTCGGTTTTCCTGGAGCGGATGACATGGGCAACATGTACGAGCACCACGCGATCCTCGGTGAAGCCTTCCGCCGCAACCGCTCCCCCGAAGTCGCGCGCGCGCTGAACCCGGCGCTTCAGAACTTCGATACCTGGCTGCGCGCGAACGCCTCGCGCATTCCGATTGGCTGATCCCTGATCCCTGATCCCTGATCCCTGATCCCTGATCCCCGCTAGGGGAGGCGCTCGCGTGGAATGCCGAGCGCGAGCGCGATCTCGCGCAGCTTCGCCTGCACGCGCGGTGCGTGCTCAGGTCCCATGCGCAGCAGGTGCTTCTGCGCCGGCGTCAGGGCCTGGAGCTGCGGATTGCTGAAGGCATAGCCGACCGGGCGCGCCGGCACGAGCGCCTCGTCCCCGCGAATCGGCGGCGCCTGCAGCAGCGCGATGATCGCCTGCTCGAGCGCGCGCTCGAACGACACCCCTCGTCCCAGTTCCAGGTAGGCCTCCTCGAGCCGCGGCCGCAGCATCGAATACATCTGCGCCGCGCGCACCGGCTCGATCGACTCCATGGCGGCCGTGAGCGGCTCGTACCGGGCGTGGTTGCGCGGATCCGCGCGCAGTATTCCCCGGCCCACCACCAGGAACGACCCCGCGGGCGTGACTTCTGTGAGCTGCTTCCGCACCGGCTGGCCGTACGCGATGTTGTCGATGACGATGACAAAGCGGCGGATGACACCATCGGTGGCCAGCCAGGATGCGAGGAGCGGGTGGGATGAAAGCCCCATCGCGAGCGTCCGCACCAGCGTATCGGTCTGATCGAGCGGCGGGAGCGGAATCTCGGGCATGCGTTCCGCCGGCGAATCGCCCGCGGAACCGGGGTCAGTGGCCTCGGCCTGGTCCCGCGTCACGGGGCCGTCGCGCATCACATACCAGCCGACCGCCACCGCGATGACGATCAGCGCCACGCCGGCCATCAGCCCCGTCCTCGATTCGCGCCGCTGCGGCGGGGTTGGGGTGTCCTCTTTCGCAAGCTCGTAGTCGGAGATGTCAGCCATCACGCACCCTCCGCTTCCAGGGTCTTCTGGATTCGACGATCGGGGATGAGCCACATGAGCGCCACCGTGACGTACAGCGCGGCGGAAATCCACTGGCTCACGAACGCGAGCGGAATGGCCAGCGCATAGAGTGCCAGGGAGACCTGCCCTTTCGTGTCGCCGCGCAGCGCTTTGCGCAGCTTCGACCGCTTGCCCTCGTGCGCCAGAATGGCCTGCACCAGCAGCCAGTACGCGGCCGCTGCCATCAGCATCACGAAGCCGTAGACCGCGGTCGGAATCTCGTCGAAGTCGTTCTGGCCCATCCACGCGGTCACGAACGGCACCAGGGACAGCCAGAAGAGCAGGTGCATGTTGGCCCACATCACGCCTGCACCCACGGTTTCAGTGACGTGCATCAGGTGATGGTGGTTGTTCCAGTAGATCGCGACGTACACGAAGCTCAACACGTAGGAAAAGAAGATCGGCGCCAGCTCGCCGAGCGCGCGCCAGTCGGCGCTTTCAGGCTCCTGAAATTCCAGCACCATGATCGTGATGATGATGGCGATGACCCCGTCGCTGAACGCCTCCAGCCGCGATGTCTTCATGCTGTGACGATACCGCACATATAAACCCGCTGTTCCAACCTGGCACGCCGCCTGCCCTTGCTCCGGGACAGTCATCGACTTTCAGGAGCAAATCGAATGAATTCGTCGCTGCGCGCCACAGTTTTCGTCATCGTTGTGCTGTTCTGGAACACAGAAGCGGCGTTCGCCGCGGACTGGCGCGTGCCCCGCGACTTCGCGACGATTCAGGCGGCGATCGACAGCGCGCTCGTCGAGGAGGGCGACCGCATTCTCGTGGGGCCCGGATCGCATGCGGGCGCGCTCGTGACGAAACCGGTGCACATCCAGGGCACCGGGGGCGCCACGATTTCCACCGGCCCGCTGCATCCATCCGGCATGACGCAGGGCTTCCGGCTGTTCGACGGCAGCGACGGCACGACGATCAGCCACCTGCGCTTCACCGTGGATCTCGCGGTCATCAACGCATCGTTCAACGTCGTGGACGAGGTGACCATCGCGCACAACACGCTGATGAATCCGGTGCAGGGGATCACCAACTGGCTCGGGAGCCGCTGGACGATCACACAGAACGACGTCGTCGATCTGCGGACGCGCTGCGGCGGCGGCATTGCCATCCTGGTCGGCGATTACAACGGCGGGGTCGTCAGCGACAACGTCGTGTCGCACAACCGGATCAGCGGCACGGTGCACGTCAGCGCCGCGGACTGCGGCGGATACAGCGCCACGGGGATCGTGATCTACGCGGACTTCCGGTTTGGCCGGATCGGATCGCTCAGCATCACCAACAACGTCATCGTGAACAACGAGGTGAGTCTCGTGAGCGACAGGCCCGCCGCGGTGGACGTCGTCGCGATCGAGCTGTCAGAGGCGTCGGATCCCGACCCGCTGATGCACGTCATTCACGGCAATGCGGTTGGCTTCAACGACCTGCGCGGCACCGAGGTGCAGCTGGCGCTGACGCCGGGCGATCTCGATACCGTCAACGATATTTCGCGGAACCTGGGCGAGAACCGCGGGCACGGCCTGCACCCGTCGGCCTTTCACGAGGATTAGAGCGTTTTTTCGGACCCGCGCCTGCGAGGTTATCCGAGCCGGCCGACGTAGCCGGCGACGACTGGCACGCGGCGGCCGGCGGCGAGCGCCGCTGCACTCGCGGCGACGTCGGGCTCGACGTCTTCCGTCAGTCGCTTCAGCATGTCGCCTTCCATCGCGGCGATCGGGACGCCGTTCCGATACACGATGCGGCTGGCGGCGATGGCGCGGATGTGGTCGCCCGGCGTGATGACGCCGGTAAAGTTCAGCGGGTCGGCGGCGCTGATCGTCAGGAGCGTATCGTCCGGTCCCGAGCGGCGCAGCTCACGCAGCCGCTCCACCGCATCCGGCAGCGCGAACTGCTCGCCGGACATGCCCGAGACGAAGCGGCCGCCGCGAATCTCTCCGCGGGCTTCCAGCCGCCGATACACGCCAACCAGCTCGCGCCAGGGGACGCCCGACGCCTCACGCGTGAGCACGCGCCGGAAGACGACGCCGTAGCGGCGGAGCAGCGTCCAGGCGAGCGTCTCGACATCGTCTTTTCTGCGTTCCTGGCCGGCCTCTTTGATCTCGCCTTCGCCGCTTCGCGGCCTCGGCGAGGCAAGGGCGAACCAGCGGCCGTCGGCGCCGGCACGGTGTGAGAGCGAGTGCGCGCCTGTTGTCCACGACGTCGTGAAGGACGTCGGGCCGATGATGCGGCGGAGGCCCGCGGCGCCGTCCGAGCTGACGAGGCCGAGCGCGACGAGCTCGGCCAGCCCCGTGTGGGTCTCTTCGAGAGTGATGCCGGATGCCGTGGCGAGATCGTGGGCGAAGGATGCGCCATGCGTCCGCAGGTGCTCGATGATCTGGCCGACTGTCTCCTTTAAATGACCTCCGACCCCATTTTCGTCTTCAGGCGGACCATCGCCGCGGAGCGCCAGCCAGGCATCGGCGTGCTCGCGGAGGAAAAGGGCGATCGGAGTGGCGCCGACCACTTGTGTCGGTCCGGTCGAGAGCCGCGCCCAGCCGGCGGCGCCGGTCAGGCACAGCATGTCGAGGAGCGAGGGCTCGTAGCCCTGCACGCGGGCCGGCAGGATGTCCTTCTCCCACGCGCGCGCCGACAGCTCGAACCCATCGAGCTGAGCGATGACTTCGCGCAGGCCATCGGGTCCGGTGAGCGCCGCAGACGTCGCCACGTGCTGCCAGTCGAACAGGAACCGCATGAACTCGGCCGGGGTTACAGGGGCGATTTCCGCGCGGAGGCGGTTCAGCGTGTAGCGGTGGATGCGCGCGAGCAGCACACGGTCGCACCATTCGGTCGCCTGTGCGCCCGGCGTGAAGTTACCGCGCAGCACGATGCCCTGGGCCTCGAGATCCAGCAGCGCGGCCTCGGCCTCAGGCGGCGCGACGACGAATGAGGCGGCGAGGCGGTCCACCGTGATGGGACCGCTGAGTGACAGACGGCCGCGGAGGATCTCCGTTAGCGCGTCCTCGCGCGTCCACGTCTTCGCCGCGCGTGAGGGTGGGGCGGAGATCGGCGGGTCGAGAACGGCGCCGGGATGGACGGCAAGGATCTCAGGAATGCGCTCGGCGGCGATCCAGAAATTCAAAAGATGTGTCGCTCTGGAGCGCTCCGCGAGTTGCTGAAACAGAGCGGCCTCCGCTTCGGTGTCGAGCAGGAAACCGGCGCCGAGGAGCGCGTCGTGCAACTCGTCGACGTCGCGCGGGTCCGGACGCTCCTGGTCGATGACACGCTGGATGGCGTCGGCGTCGAGCGACCCATGTCCTCCGGCCTCGATCGTCGTCGGCCGGCGCATCTGGACCGCGTGCGTCCGCCGCTCCTCGAGCGGCGCGTCGTCCACGAACTGATCCGGCCGCGCATTCACCACGTCGTCTGCGAAGGCTGACGGTTCCGGCGTGTCCTTCGAGACGAGCGTGAGCTCGCCGCGGTGGATGCGCTCCAGGATGCGCGACAGGCCCTCGATGTCCATCGCTTCCTCGAGGCAGTCGCGGATCGCCTGGTTGACGAGCGGGTGATCCGGAATCTGGCGGTCGCCGGGGATGTTGTCGAGACAGGCGGCCGCGTCCGGAAATGCCGACGCCATCAGGTCGTCTGCCTGCATCCGCTGCAGCTGCGGGGGCACTTTCTTACCGGCACGGTTGCGCGGTACGGCGAGAGAGACCGTCGCGTTCCACCGCCAGCGCGTGGCAAAGAGCGGCGCGTCGAGCACGGCCTGGACGATCGTGTCGCGCAGCGACGCCGGGTGCAGGTAGCGGAAGACGTCGGCCAGCGGGAACGAGTGCTGCGGGCCGAGCGAGAGGAGCAGCGCGTCCTCGGTGGCGGCGGCCTGCAGCTCGAAGTTGAACTGGCGGCAGAACTTCTTGCGCAGCGCGAGCGTCCAGGCGCGGTTGATGCGGCTGCCGAACGGCGCATGGAGCACCAGCTGCATGCCGCCCGACTCGTCGAAGAACCGCTCGAGGACGAGCGTCTGCTGCGTCGGAATGACGCCAAGCGCCGATCGTCCTTCCGCCATGTACTCGAACAGCTGCTGTGCGGCGCCCTGGGAAATGCCGGTCTCCGCCATCAGCCACTCGATGACGGCGGGTCCGCCGGAGCCTTCGCTGAGCGGGACCCGCCCCACATCTGACAACTTCCTGTCGATATCGCCCCTTAGGTCGCTGACGGCCTTCGAGAGCTCATCGCTGCGCGCCGGCGCTTCGCCGAGCCAGAAGGGCATTGACGGCGGTGCGCCGTGGGCGTCGCGGACGCGGACGGTGCCGGAGGTGACCTGCGTGATCTGCCACGAGGTGTTCCCGAGCTGGAAGATGTCGCCGGCCAGGCTTTCGATCGCGAAGTCCTCGTTCAGCGTGCCGATGAACGTTTCCTCCGGTTCGAGGATGACGCGGTAGTCGGCGACTTCGGGGATGGCGCCGCCCGAGGTGAGCGCCAGCATCCGCGAGCCCCGGCGTGCGCGCACGGTGGCGTGCACTTCGTCGCGATGGACGAGCGCGGCGCGGCGGCCCCGGCGGGTGGAGAAGCCGTCCGACAGCATCTGGATGACGGCGTCGAAGTCCTTGCGCTCGAGCGCGCGGTACGGCCACGCGCCGCGAACCAGCGTAAACAACTCGTCCTCGGTGTACTCGCGTGCCGTCGACTCCGCCGTGATCTGCTGCGCCAGGACGTCGAGCGGCGCGTCATACATGACGACGGCGTCGAGGTCGCCGCGGCGGGCGGAACGGAGGAGCGCCGCGCATTCGACCAGGTCGTCGCGCGAGACGGGCAGCACGCGTCCCTTCGGCGTGCCGGCAATGGTGTGGCCCGAGCGGCCGACGCGCTGCAGCAGCGTGGCGATGCGATGGGGCGATCCGACCTGGCAGACGAGGTCCACGTGACCGATGTCGATCCCGAGCTCCAGCGACGCGGTTGCCACGAGCGCCTTGAGCTGGCCCGTCTTCAGACGATGTTCCGCGTCGAGACGCGTCTCTTTAGAGAGGCTTCCGTGATGTGCGGTGACCTTGTCCTCGCCGATCCGCTCGCTCAGGTGGCGCGCGGCGCGCTCCGCCATGCGGCGCGTGTTCACGAACACGATCGTCGTGGTGTGCTGCTCGATCAGCTGCGCGAGGCGGTCGTAGTACTCCTCCCAGACCTCGTGCGACATCACCGCGCTCAGCGGTGACTTCGGGATTTCCATCGCCAGGTCGATCTGGCGGCGATGGCCCTCGTCCACGATCGCGCAGTCAGGGCGGCCGGGAGCGGCGCCAACGAGAAAGCGCGCGACCTGCTCGATCGGTTTCTGGGTTGCGGAGAGACCGATGCGCTGAATCGGTCCATCGGCGATCTGTTCCAGCCGCTCGAGAGACAGCGCCAGGTGCGATCCACGGCGGGTGCCGATGACCGCGTGAATCTCGTCGACGATCACCGTGCGGACGGTCTTGAGCAGCGCCCGGCTGCGCTCGGCGGTCAGCAGCAGGTAGAGCGACTCGGGGGTCGTCACGAGAATGTGCGGCGGGTTGCGCAGAATCGCGGCGCGCTCGGATGACGTGGTATCGCCGGTCCGGACGGCGGCGGTGATGCGCGGCGGCTCGATGCCGCGCGCCTCGGCGAGCTGCCGGATGCCGCGGCGCGGCTCGGCCAGGTTCTTATGAATGTCCGCGCTGAGCGCCTTGAGCGGCGAGACGTACAGGACGCGAATTTCGTCAGGGAGAAGGGCGCTATTGCCTCGGACCACAGATTCCTTGACGAGATCATCGATGGCGCTCAGGAACGCGGCGAGCGTCTTGCCGGAGCCGGTGGGCGCCGCGATAAGCGTGTGACGGCCTTCCCGGATTGCGCGCCATCCGCGCACCTGCGGCGCTGTCGGCTCGCCGAGCGTGTCGCGGAACCAGTCCGCTACGAGGGGATGGAAGGACGTCAGGGGCACCGGTGGGATGTCGTAATTTTACAGGACGCGAAACGTTACACACGGCTGAGGCGTAGGCGGATACTAGGGACGGTTACCAGAGACTATGTCGCTCGCGATGGCGTTCACGTTCGTCTACCTGCTCGCGGCCGCGATCTGCCTGGTGGCAGCGGCGACCATCTGGCCGCGCCGCCGCTCGCCCGGCGGCCTGCCGCTGGCGCTGATGCTGGCGGCCGGCGCGCTCTGGGCCATCTGCGACGCGATCGAGCTGCACCTGCCAACCTCCGAGGGCAAGCGCTTCATTTCGCAAATCCAGTACATCGGCGTCATCGCGACGGCGCCGCTCTTTTTCCACGCGGCGTGGGAGCTTGCCGGCCGCCGGGCGCAGCTGTCGATCGCCGCGCTGGCGGCGGTCTGGGCGATCCCGATCCTGGCGCTGCTGGCGGCGTGGACCAACCCGCTGCACCGATGGCTCTGGGTCGAGTCCGCGTGCCCGCCGGCGAGCTGCCCTTCGCGATCTACGAGTACGGGTGGGCGTTCTGGGTGCTGACGGCGCAGCACTACCTGCTGATGATTGCTGCGACGGTGATGCTGTCGCAGGCGATCCGTCGCGTCGGCCGCCACTACCGGATCGGCATGGCCGTCGTCCTCGTCGCAGTGGTCCTCCCGTGGATCGGCAACGCCATGTACAACCTGAAGCTCGGCCCCTGGCCGGGCCTCAACTGGCTGACGCTGTCCCTGGGCGTCAGCGGGAGCCTCCTTGTCTGGGTGGTGCTCCGCGAAGGGCTGCTCGACCTGCTGCCGTCGGCGCGCGAAGCGCTGATCGAGCGGATGACCGACGGCGTCATCGTGCTCGACCGCGAAGGGCAGGTGATGTTCGCGAACGACGCGGCGGGCCGCATTCTCCCGATCGACGGAGCGGCGCTGGCCGCGGCCCTCGGCGTTCCAGCGCTGACACACCTGCCCGGCCCGTGGCGAACCGAAGTGCAGATCACGGTGGGCGGCGCGGTGAAGTGGCTGGATGTCGCGATCGATCCGGTGCGCGACCGCTGGGGCGCGCTCGCCGGACGACTCGTCGTGGCGCGCGACGTCAGCTCGCAGAAGGCGTTCGAGGACGAGCGCGAGCAGCTGATTGACGAGCTGCAGGCGGCGCTGCGCAAGCTGGAGCGCCTGGAACGTCTGACGACAAACCTGTCTCCTCCGAAACCGCATCCCACAAATCAGTAGAGGGATCGAAGGGACGGCGGGTCCGAGGCTCGGATGGATCCAGCCTCGCCTCGGAACCCGCCCTACGTACGTAGAGTCGCGATCGCAAATAGTCACAGCGATGTCGGCGTCTTCGTGCGCCGGCACAAAGTTGTCGGCTCGCACGCGACGCACGACGAACCACTCGTCACTCGACGATCGGCACTTTCATTCGACAATCCATCGAAATCTTCGATCTGCGCTCGGATGGATCGCATGGACTTCGACTTGCTCAATGGCTGGTCAGCTACGCCATCCGCAAGAAGGAGAACTACCGATGCCGACTGTGACCCGCACGCTTCGCGTGCTGATGATCGCGCTCTGCGCGATCGCGTTGACCCCACGCGCGCTTCTCGCGCAGCAGGAAGCCGCGCTGAGCGGCGCCCTCGTTGACACCTCCGGGGGCGTGCTGCCCGGAGTATCGGTGACCGCGCTGCATCAGGCGTCGGGCAACACGTTCCTCGCCGTGACCGATGAACGCGGCGAGTTCCGGCTGCCGGTCCGTGTCGGCCAGTACCAGCTCACCATCGAGCTTCCCGGATTTGCGACGCTCGTCCGGCGGGTCGAGATCCTCGTAGGGCAGACCGCAGCGCTCAAGCTCGAAATGGCGCCGGACACGATCACGGAGGCCGTCACAGTCAGCGCGGAGGCGCCGCTCGTCGACACCGCCTCGTCGACGCTCGGCGGCAACATCGATCGCCGCCAGATGCAGGAGCTGCCGATCAACGGCCGCAACTGGATGGACCTGGCGATCCTGGCGCCCGGCAGCCGGCAGAACGAGGCGAGCAACATTCCGCAGTCGCGCCAGGGCTACTCGCAGATCAACATCGACGGGCAGCAGATCACGCATCTGATTCCCGGCACCGATCAGAACCAGCCGAGCTACAGCATGGACGCCATCGCGGAGTTCGTGCTCATCACGAACCGCTTCGACGCGACGCAGGGGCGGTCGGCCGGCATGCTGGCGAATGCGATCACGAAGTCCGGCACCAACGACCACGCGGGCACGTTGTCCGGCTTCTTCCGCAGCGACCGCTTCAACGCGGCCGACCACATTCAGAAGCGCGTGCTGCCGTACTCGAACCAGCAGATCAGCGGCACGTTCGGCGGCCCCATCGTCCTCGACCGGCTGCATTTCTTCGCCAATTACGAAACCGAGCGCGAACCGCGCACCGTGACGTTCTCGAGCCCGTTTCCCAGCTTCAACATCGACCAGGCGGCGCTGAACCGGCAGCGGAAGGCCGTCGCTCGCGTCGACTTCCAGATGTCGCCGCAGATGCGCCTCTACGTGCGCGGCCAGAAATACTACTTCGACCAGCCGTACGGCGGCACCGGCGGGGCGACCAGCCACCCGTCCACCGCGCGGCGCGAGCAGCGCTACAGCGACCAGTACTTCTCGACGTTCACGCAGGTCCTCGGCGACCGGGCGGTGAACGAGATCAAGGGCGGCGTCGCCCTCTATGACTACACGCGCGACTCGCACGTGAAATGGATGGGCGGCTGCTTCCCCGACGCGCCGGTGGATTGCGGCGGGTCGGTCACCATCAGCCTCCGCGGCTACAGCATCGGGTCAGCCGTCGGGCAGCATCAATACCAGGACAACTATTCGATCAGGGACGACTTCGTCACCTCGTTCGTGAAGGGCGGCCGGCACGACATCAAGGTCGGCGCGGAGTACATCAACCAGCCGACGGTGATCGACTGGTGCGCGCAGTGCACCGGCGCGATTGAAGCCAACGGCGCCGCGATCCCCGCCAACATCCAGCAGCTCTTCCCGGTCTGGGACGACGCCTCGACGTGGAACCTGGCGGCGCTCTCGCCGATCACGGTCCGCGTGCGGCGGGCGGTCTCGAACACCAACTTCCATTACGAAGTCCCGCAGCACCTGATGGCGGGCTGGCTGCAGGACGACTGGAAGGTGGCGTCGCGGCTGACGCTGAACCTCGGTGTCCGCTACGACGTTCAGCTCGGTGTGCATTCCGAGAACCTGACGCTGCTGCCGTGGGTGAACGACATTCCGCACGACCTCAACAACTACGCGCCGCGGCTCGGGTTCGCCTATAGCCTGAACGACCGTACCGTGCTGCGCGGGGGCTACGGCCTGTTCTTCACGCAGGTCTCGACAGACGAGGCGCACCAGACCGCGCTCTATACCGTCAGCGCGGTCGCCGAGCAGCTCAATGACGGCCGCGCGGACTTCGCCGCCAATCCGTTCAACGGCCCGGTGCCGACCTTCGAACAGGTGCTGGCGACCGCGTGCGACATCACCGGCATCGTGCCGGGCTGCCTGCGCCGCGAGCTGACGAGCGAAATCAACCATCCCTGGCGCGAGGGGTCGTACGCCCACCAGGCATCGATCGGCATGCAGCGGCAGCTTGGCAACGTCGCGAACGTGGAGGCGAACTACGTCTACACGGGCGGCCGCGGAGAAGAGAACACCTACAACGTGAATCTGAGCTACGACCCGGTCACCGGTGTGAACTATCCGTTCCGCGACATCGGCAAGCGTCCGTTCCCGGAATGGGGCCTCGTCAACGTCGGGTTCCTCGAGGGGTACTCGAACTACCACGCGCTCGAAACGAGCTTCACGAAGCGGTTCAGCAGCCGCTGGCAGGCGTCCGGCACTTACACGCTGGCCGGCTTCTGGGACGGCACACCGCCGCCGCCGGTCATCGCGATCGTCGACGGTCAGCTCACACGGAGCGCGCTCGGGTTCGAGGTCGCGAAGGATCTGGGCGGGGAATACGGGCTGGCGGCCGGCGACCAGCGGCACCGCGCGGTCTTCAGCGGGATCTATGAGGCGCCCCTCGGTCTCCAGGTCAGCGGCATGTATTTCTTCGGCTCCGGAACGCGCCGCACGACGACGTATGGGGGGGATCTGCGGAATGCGGGGGGCACGGCGGTGAGCGAACAGCGGCTGCGGCCGGACGGCACGATCGTCCCGCGCAACGGCTTTGTCGGCGACCCGATTCATCGCGTCGACATGCGGCTGCAGAAGAAGATCGCCCTCGGCGCCAACCGCTCGATCGCGGGGGTCGTCGAAGTGTTCAACCTGCTGAACCACGAGAACTACGGGTCGTATACGACGCAGGAGAGCAGCGCCAGCTACGGCCGGCCGTCGTTCAACAGCAACCTCGCCTACCAGGCCCGCATGCTGCAGCTTGGCTTCCGGCTCGCGTTCTGAGGGGATCATGCTGACACCACTTCGCCAGACGCTGAGTCTGCTCGCGGTCACTGGATGCGCCCTGCTGCTGCACCAGGCGAGCGGGGTGCAGGCGCAGACACCGAAGGCCGAGGTGCACGTGCCGTCACGGCCGGAAACGATCACCTGGGGCGCGTTCCCGATCGACAAGCCGGCGGTCGCGACGGTCACATCGGGACAGACCGTGCGCATCGACACGCTGTCGCATGCGGGATCGACGCAGGACGAAGCGCCCGCGGCGTTCCTGGCGAAGTACGGCGTCGCCTCGAACGAGATCCTCAAGGACGTGCTCGACTTCTGGGCGGCCCGGCCGGCACTGCGCCAGCCGGGCGCCGGAGGCGGGCACGTGCTCACCGGACCGATCTACGTCGAGGGCGCCGAGCCGGGCGACATGCTCGAAGTGCAGATCCTCGATCTGCAGACGCGCGTGCCGTACGGGATGAACAGCACCGGGCCGACCGGAGGAGTGTTCCGTGACGACTATCCGGGCGCGAAGGAGGGTGACGCGCCGCTCGACATTCCTGAGGGCACGCGGCATCTGATTCGCACCGGCATGGTGAAGGGGAAGCATGTCGCGATGCTCACCGACACCGTGCACGTGGCGATGAATCCGTTCATGGGCATCATGGCGGTGGCGCCGAAGGCGCCGGTCATGGGTGACGTCGGCGTGCGCGCGGCGGGACTGCAGGGGTCGGGTCCGCCCGGCGTCGACTACGGCGGCAACATGGACTTCCGCGCGCTGACGACTGGCGCGACGCTCTACCTGCCGGTGAACCATTCGGGCGCGCGCTTTTACACAGGCGATCCGCACGGCGCGCAGGGCGACGGCGAGGTGAGCGGGAACGCACTGGAGCAGTCGCTGACGGGCGTCTTCCGCTTTGTCGTCCACAAGGGGAAGACAATCACCGCGCCCCGCGCCGAGAACGCGACCCACTTCATCGTCATGGGGATCGACCTCGATCTCGACCGCGCCATGAAGCTGGCGGTCGCCGAGGCGGTCAAGTTCCTGGTGGAGGAGAAGAAGATGACGCCGGCGAAAGCGTTATCGCTCTGCAGCATCGCCGTCGACTTCCACGTGGCGGAAGCGGTCGACGGGCGTCAGGTGGTGGCGGGGAAGATCCCGAAGAGCGCGTTTGTGAACTAGACGCGCAGGCTGAAGCCTGCGCTCTACAGGGTGCGTAGAGCCGTACGTAGAGCGCACGCTTTAGCGTGCGCGTCTATGTGGTCTCGCCGCAGTTCAGGAAGCGCGAGCTCTTGAGCCAGTCCGAGTCGGGGTAGTAGGAGAACACCACGCCGCCGCCTCGGATCGTGTCGATGACGTCGCGGGCCACCGCTTCGCGCAGCGCCGGGCATCCCCAGCTGCGGCCGATGCGTCCCTGCTTCGACGCGAGGGTCTCGTTCACGTAGGGCGCGCCGTGCATGACGATGGCGCGCTCGCGGGCGCGGCCGTTGAAGCCGGGTTCGAGGCCGTTCAGCCGGAGCGAGTAGCCGTTGCTGCCGACGTAGGTCTCGTCGGTGACGAAGAGGCCGAGGCTCGACTGGTGGCTGTTCATCGCGTCGGAGAAGTGCACCGACATGTTCTCGCCCGTTTTCCGGCCGTGAGCCACCAGTTCGTTGAAAAGGAGCTCCCCGCGCGTCATGTCGAACACCCAGAGGCGCGGCTCGACGGACGGCTTCGAATAGTCGATGACGGTCAGCGTGGGCGGCGGCTCGAGATCGCCACGCTCGACGCCGCACTGCACGGCATTCAGCGCAAGATCCAGCACCTCCGGAGAAATGCCGCCTTCGGGTTCCAGTTCAAAACGTGCAAGAGGTTCAATGGGTTCCGCAGCGTGCACGGCCTTCGGCACATGCTGAACCGCCTGAACCTCCTGGACCCCGGCGCTGAATGGCAGAGCTGTCAGGCACAAAGCTCCCGCCACCGAAAAACCGATCAGTTTCAAACGCATGGGAATGAGAGATAGTACGGCCCAGCCGACCCGTATTCAAGCCCGACAGGTAAGATTTCCGGGTCCGCTCTTTCTGGAGGCTGATTCATGCACCGAACTCTCGCCGCGCTCGTCACGACGGTTCTTGCCGCGCCAGCGGTCCTTTTTGCCCAGCAGGCGCCCGTACCCGCCTGCGCGCAGGACAGCGCCGGCCAAAGCGGCGGCCTCACGCTCCCGGCCGGGTTCTGCGCGACGGTCGTTGCGGATGAGGTCGGATTTGCCCGGCACCTCGCCGTCGCGCCCAACGGCGACATCTTCGTGACGCTCCGCAACATGCCTGGCGTCCCCGGCGGCATCGTCGGTCTCCGCGATACCAACGGCGACGGGCGTGCGGACGTCCGCGAGCGATTCGGCGACACAGGCGGCACCGGCCTCGTGCTGCACAACGGCTATCTCTATCAGGCGCAGGACTTCGCGATCGTCCGGTTCCCGATCAAGACGGGAGAGCTGAAGCCATCCGGTGCGGCCGAAACGGTGGTCACCGGCTTTCCCGATCAGCGGGTGCATCCGACGAAGACGCTCGCGTTCGACGCCAGCGGCGGGCTGTACGTCAATGTCGGCCTTCGCGCGAATGCCTGCACCGACCCCGATCAGACGAAGACGTCGGGCCTGAATCCCTGCACGTATCTCGAGACGGGCGGCGGCGTGTGGCGTTTCGACGCGAACCGCACCGGGCAGGTCTTCGGCAAGGATGGCCGGCAGTATTCCACTGGCCTGCGCCAGACGAATGCGATGGCGTGGCACCCGGCCGCGAATGCGCTGTACCTCGTGCAGCACGGGCGGGCGGGACTCAACCGCTGGACCGAGTACTACACGCCGGATCAGAACGCCGAGCAGCCGTCCGAGGAACTGCAGCGCATCGACCAGGGCTCGAATCACGGATTCCCGTACTGCTATTACGACCGGCTGCAGAACAAGCGCGTGCTGTCGCCCGAGTACGGCGGCGACGGGAAGAAGGAAGGCGACTGCGCCAAGTATCAGGCGCCGGTCGCGGCGTACCCGGCCCACTGGGCGCCGAACGACATGATGGTCTACACCGGCACGCAGTTCGAGCCGAAGTATCGCGGCGGGATCTTCATCGCGTTTCACGGCGGCTCGAGCCGCGCACCCCTGCCGCAGGGCGGCTACAACGTCGTCTTCCAGCCGATGCGCGACGGCAAGGCGTCGGGCGCGTACGAAGTGTTCGCGCACGGCTTCGCCGGGATGCCGACGATCATGACGACGAAGGAGGCGGCGGCACGGCCGATGGGCCTCGCGCAGGGCCCCGACGGATCGCTCTACGTGATCGATTCAATCAAGGGAAAACTCTGGCGCGTGATGTATCGTCCCGGCGCCTCCCGCACCAACTGACGACCGCTCCCTACGGAACCTGGACCTCCCCGATCACTGCGGCAGCAGTGGCGGCCGGAGGTCTGCGCCTTGGCGCGGTCCAGCGGGACGGGGCGGACCTCTACTGGATTGAAGGACGGCCGGCCGAAGGCGGCCGGTACGCGCTCATGCGGCGGAGCGCTGAGGGCGCGATCGCGGAGGTGACGCCGCCCGAGTTCAACGTTCGCACGCGCGTGCATGAATACGGCGGCGGCGCGTACCTGCCGCGCGGCGGGGTTGTCTACTGCGTCAACTTCAGCGACCAGCGCGTGTATCGCATCGCCTCGTCGCGCCCGCCCGAGGCACTCACGCCGGCGGGGTCGTTCATGTACGCCGACTTCGAGCTGGATGCGCGGCGGAATCGACTGATCTGCGTGCGTGAGGATCACGGCGGGAAGGGCGAAGCGGTCAACACGCTGGTCGCAGTGTCGCTAGGTCCGGCTTCCACCTCCGCCAAGGCTGCGGCGGACAGGAAAGCCGACGGTGGAGAGGTTCTCGCCTCAGGCTACGACTTTTATTCGACGCCGCGACTGAGCCCTGACGGCTCGCGGCTCGCGTGGCTCTCGTGGCGGCATCCCAACATGCCGTGGGACGGTACCGAACTCTGGGTCGCCGATGTTGACGCGAGCGGTGCGCTATCGAACCAGCGCCTCGTTGCAGGCGGCGATACCGAATCGATCTATCAACCCGGATGGTCGCCCGACGGAAGCTTGTATTACGTGAGCGATCGCGATGGTTGGTGGCGACTCTATTCAGACCGCTCGCCAGAACCAGTCATCAGCAATGCACCACTCGATGCGGAGTTCGGGAAACCGCAGTGGGTCTTTGGTACCGCCACGTGGGCCTGTGCGGGGCCGTCGCGTCTGGTCGTGTCGTACACGCGGCTCGGACGCTGGTATCTCGGGCTCGTGGACCTTGCCACCGGCCGGCTCTCGCCGCCTGTAGAGACACTGGCCGCCACGCTCCAGCCGCACGACTGGCTCGCGGCCAGCGACACGCATGTGGCGCTCGTCTCGGGGTTCGATGCCGCGCCGGACGCGCTCGTCGATGTGGAACTCGCGTCTGGCCGGATCGAGGTGCTTCGTACCGCGTCCTCGCTGGCGATCGATCCCGGCAACATCTCCGTCGCCGAGCCCATCGAGTTTGCGACCGACGAGGGGCAGACGGCGCACGCGTTCTATTACGCGCCCCGCAACAAGGAGTTCAGCGCGCCGGCCGGCGACACGCCGCCGCTGATTGCGATCAGCCACGGTGGACCAACGTCTGCCGCGCATCCGACGTTTGATCTCGCCATTCAGTTCTGGACCAGCCGCGGCTTTGCCGTCGTTGACGTCAACTACGGCGGAAGCACCGGCTTCGGCCGTGCCTATCGCGAGCGCCTGAACGGCCGCTGGGGCATCGTCGACGTGCACGACGTGATCAACGCCGCGCGCTTCCTCAGCGGAAGCGGCCGCGCCGACGAGCAGCGGCTGATCATCCGCGGCGGGAGCGCGGGGGGCTACACGACGCTCGCGGCGCTCGCGTTCCATCCGGACGTGTTCAAGGCGGGGGCGAGCTACTACGGCATCAGCGACCTCGAGGTGCTCGAGATCGACACGCACAAGTTCGAGTCGCGCTACTCGCACTCGCTCATCGGCCCCTATCCGGCCGCGAAGGACATCTACCGTGCCCGGTCGCCGATTCATGCGGTCGAGCGTCTCGCCTGCCCGCTGATCCTGCTGCAGGGGCTGGAAGACAAGGTCGTGCCGCCCAACCAGTCGGAAATGATGGCCGAGGCGCTCCGCGCGAAGGGACTGCCGGTGGCCTACCTGGCGTTCGAAGGGGAGCAGCACGGTTTCCGAAAGGCTGCGACAATTATTCGAAGCCTCGAGGCCGAGCTTTATTTCTACGGGGCGGTCTTCGGCTTCACACCGGCGGACGACATCGCGCCCGTACATATCGACAATTTGAGTTAGCATCGCGTCCTTAAGGAAGGCTTCTGATGCGAAAACCGCTCTTTTTCGTCTTCGCACTCGCCCTTGGCGCCACGTTCGTCAGCGTGCAGGCGCAGGAACGAATCGACCAGCAGATGGCCTGGAAGATTCGCTCGGAGGGCACCGACAACTCCCGGATCCTCCAGACGCTGCACACGCTGACCGACGTCTACGGCCCGCGTCTCACCGGCTCGCCGAACGTGAAGGCCGCAGGGGAGTGGGTCATCCAGCAGATGCACGCGTGGGGGCTCACGAACGGCAAGCTCGAGCCGTGGGATTTCGCGCGATCCGGGTGGACCAACGATCGACTGGTGGCGCACATCGTTTCGCCCGCCAGGGATGCGCTGGTGGCCGAGGCGCTTGCCTGGACGCCGGGTACGAAGGGCGTGGTCCGCGCCGGGGCGGTGCAATTGGTGCTCCCGCAGCGGCCGACGAAGGAATCGCTGTCTGAGTTTCTCGAGAAGATGAAACCGACGCTCGCCGGCCGCATGGTGCTCGTCGGGATGCCGCAGCAGGTGCTGGTGTCGTTCAGCCCGCCCGCGCTTCGCCGGGATGACTCCGATGTGCTCACGCAGCTGAATGCGCCAGCGCCGCCGGCGCCGCCGCAAAACAACGCACCCGCGAACAACGCCGCCAATCCAAACGCGCAGCAGAACGCCGCGCCGCAGCCGCTCACCAACGGACAGATCCAGGAGCAGCTCAATCAGTTCCTGCTCGACAGCGGCGTGCTCGTGCGTATCAATGACGCCGGGCGCGACCACGGCCAGATCCGCGCGTTCAACAACCCCGCGTACGACGTGGCGAAGGCGCCGCCGACGGTGGTGATGCGCAACGAGGACTACGGCCGCATCTGGCGGCTCCTGAACGACGGCCGCGCCGTGGAGCTCGAATTCGACATCGCCAACACGACGTACCCGGAAGGGCGCACCCAGTACAACGTCACGGCGGAACTGCCCGGGACCGACAAGGCCGACGAAGTCGTGATGCTCGGCGGCCATCTGGATTCCTGGCATGCGGCGACGGGCGCGACCGACAACGGGATCGGCTGCGCCGTGATGATGGAAGCCGTCCGCATCCTGTCCGCGATCGACGCAAAGCCGCGCCGCACGATCCGCCTTGCGCTCTGGACCGGCGAGGAGCAGGGACTGCTCGGGTCGCAGGCCTACGTCAAGGAGCACTTCGGGACGTTCGAGGAACCGAAGCCGGAGTACGCGAAGTTCGCCGGCTATATCAATATGGACACCGGCACCGGGC
Source organism: Candidatus Sulfopaludibacter sp. SbA3 (assembly GCA_945903265.1). GTDB lineage: Bacteria > Acidobacteriota > Vicinamibacteria > Vicinamibacterales > UBA2999 > CAXNKG01. The sequence continues at coordinate 5,799 of CAMDNQ010000022.1, read as the reverse complement.
GCGCCCGCGGCCTCAACGTCTTCGGGCCGGCGGAAACCGGAACGGTGCTCCGCGAGGCGGTCGCGTCGCTGAAGGATCTCGGCGTGCTCGGCGCCGTCACGACGCGAAGCCGCCAGCGCGGCGGCACCGACAGCACATCGTTCAACGAGGCGGGACTGCCGGGCATCAACGTCCTCCAGGATCCCATCCAGTACCAGTCGTACACGTGGCATACAAACCTCGACACGTACGAGCGGATCGTCGAAGATGATGTGAAGAAGGCGGCGATCGTGATCGCGTCGACGGTGTATCACCTGGCGATGCGCGACGAGCCGCTGCCGCGGTTCAAGAACGACGAGATGCCGCGCCGGCCGCAGCAGCCGCCCGCGCCCGCGCCGGCACCGCCGCCAGCCGCGGCACCGGCGACGACGACCGGAAGTGCGAACTAGGGTTTAGAGGTTCAAGGGGTTCACATGAGAAAGCGTGTTCTGGCGGCCGGGTTGCTCGGCGCCCTGATATCCGTCGGCGGAATTGTGATTGCGCAGAAGCCTGCGCCGGCTTCGCAGGCCTACACCGTTCACGTTTACAAGTCGCCGACGTGCGGCTGCTGCGCCAGCTGGGTCAAGCACCTGGAGCAGCACGGCTTCAAGACGCTCGTCACCGACAGCAACAACGTCGCGGGCATCAAGGCGCAGCGCGGTGTGCCGGCGCGCGTGCAGTCGTGCCACACGGCGGTGGTCGACGGCTACGTCATCGAGGGTCACGTGCCGGCCGCCGACGTGCAGCGGCTGCTCAAGGAGCGTCCATCGGTCGTTGGCATTGCGGTGCCGGGGATGCCGATCGGCTCGCCCGGAATGGAAGTGCCGGGCCAGAAGCCGCAGGCGTATGATGTCGTCGCGTTCGACAAGCAGGGACAGACACGGGTCTTCGCTTCGCATTGATCTTCTGTAGGGGCCGACCTTAAGGTCGGCCCCTACCATAACGAGGAGGCTTCCGTGGTTTCGATAGCTGCGCTCTGGCTTCCCATCCTGGTTTCGGCGGTCCTCATTTTCTTCGCGAGCTACGCGATTCATGCGTTGCTCGGGTATCACGCCAGCGACTTCCGGAAGGTGCCATCCGAGGACGCGGCGATGGACGCCGTCCGCGCCTTCAACCTGCCACCCGGCGATTACCACATGCCTCGTCCGGGTTCGGCCGCGGCGATGCGCGATGCCGACTTCATGGCGAAGATGAAGCGCGGCCCGAACGTGGTGATGACGGTGATGCCGCCGTATGACGGCATGGGAGCCCAGCTCGGCGCCTGGTTCGCGTTCTGCGCCATCGTCGGCGTCTTCGTCGCGTATGTCACGAGCCTGGCGCTGCCGGCCGGCGCGCCCTATATGACGGTCTTCCGCGTGTCGAGCACCGCGGCGTTCATGAGTTACGCGCTCGGACAGTGGCCGCGCACCATCTGGTACCGCAAGGCGTGGCAGACCAGCCTCAAGGAGACGTTCGACTCGCTGATCTACGGCTTGCTGACCGGCGGCGCCTTCGGGTGGCTCTGGCCTAGCGTCTGACTCCGGACCACTCCAGCATCTGCGTCGTGAGGTCGAGCGGGTACGAGATCGTCACGTCGGTGATCGTCCCGTCGGCGCCGGTCACCGGCGTCAGCTTCGGCATCACGAACCCGGTATACGAGGGAAGGTTCAGCGCGTCGACGCGCTTCACGACCTCGTCTCGCAGCCCGGCGTCGAAGTGGATGCCGTAGGCATCGAACAGCTTCGCGGCGGCGGCCGCGTCTCCTTCCGACTTGATGCGCTGCATGTCGGCGAGGAGCCGCCCGACGCCTTCGCGGAAGGCCTTCGTGTCCACGACCACGAGATAGCGCTTCCCGTCGCGCGTCCGCTCTTCAATCGCCTTCGTGTTCGCCATCAGCCACCGCACCACCATCTGGCGGTTGCGCATGTGGTCCTCCTCGATCTGCGTGCCCTCGCGGACGCGCCGGAGCTGGACGATTGCCTGACGGGCGTACGCGTTGTACTCGGCGCGCACGACACTCTCGTGGTCGGCCGCCGGGATCACGCCGAGCTCGACGAGCTTGGGATCCGCCAGGAAGTAGAGGCCTATCAGGTCCGCGCGCCCTTCTTCGAGCGCCGAGAAGTGTTCCTTGATCAACTGCTGCGGCGTCCCGGTCAGCCCTTCCTTCTGGCGGCCGGAGGCGTGGCCGATCACTTCATGCATGTCGGTCAGCAGCTCCGCGCCGAGCGCGCCGTACTTCTCGTCGAGCGCGACTTCCTCGGGCGACCACGCAAATTCGGTTCGCATGCCTCCCGTTGTGGAGTTGTCATAGGCATCGCGGATGTTGCTGAGCGACACCGACTTGCTGCCGTACTGCTCGCGGATCCGCTGGTCGTTCGGCAGGTTGATGCCGACGGGCGATACGGGGCCCGAGTCGCCGGTCTCGATCACGACATCGATCGCGTTGGCGACGATGCCGGTCGCCTGCGGCTTGCGGTACGCGGGGTTCCACGGCATCCGGTCCTCGAACCACTGCGCGTTGGTCGCCAGCGTCTGAATCCGCCCGGTCTTCTCCTGGTTCACGTAGAAGACGAGCCCCTCCCACGAGCCCTTGATGCCGCGCGCGTCGAGGTACACCTCGATGAAGCCGTTGATCGTGTCGACGGGGGAGGTCTTGTCCTGGACCCACGCGATGTCGTACTTCGCCCGGTCCGCGTCGCTGCCCGTGCGGTACCACTGGACGAGCGCGCGCAGGGCGTTCGCCATCGACGGTTCCGCGAACGGGACCGCCGCTTCGAGGTGCTTCACGATGTTCGCGATCTGCGCCCCGTAGCGGCCGTTGATGGAATACACCTCTTCGACGAGCCGTCCGTTCTGCTTCACCAGCCGGGAGTTCAGGCCGTTCTTCTCGGTGAACCCCTTGAGGTCCGCCAGGCTCACGCCGGAATAGAGGTTGTTGGCGCTCGCGGTGAGGATGTCCCTGCCCGGTCCGGGCGTCTTGTTGGTGACGATCGCGTCGACGTTCGGATCGAAGAACATCGGACCCAGCCGCGCGAGCGTCGCGTCCACGGTTTCGCCCTGGCGCGTGGCGAACGTTCCACCCGAGCCGCCGGACGCTTTCACCGCGGCGGCCAGCGCCTGCGGCGTCAGGTTGAGCACGAACTTCCGCGCGGTGAGGTTGTTGTAGGGGCCGTTGTTGATCCAGAAGAGTTTCGTGTAGCGCTGGATCTCGCGGAGCGTCCCCGCATCGACGCCGCCCGGATGCGCGACGATCTGCTCGATGACGCCGCGCATCTCGAGCGCGTCGCGGTGCTTCTGGTCGATGTAGATGTCGCGGCCGGCGGCCGCGGCCTGGTACAGATGCCAGACGAGCGTCTTCTCGCGCAGCGGCAGCGCAGTGAAGCCGTCCGCGTACACCTGGACGACCGCGGCGTCGCCAACCTGTTCGAGCAGGTACTTACGGCCGGTGTTCGCGGGCGCGGTATTCGTCGCCGCCGTCCCGGCCGGCGCGTCCGCAGGTTCCGGGCGCGAGCAGCCGGCAACGGCCGACGTCACGATTCCGGCAATGACAGTTCCGATAGCCAAAACACGCTTCACATCCATGGCGATCACCATATCAAGAGTGCCGCCGAGGAGGGTATAGGGCAGGGTATACACTGTTTCCGATGCGTGCGTGGCTCGCCATCGGTGCGCTGCTGCTGACCGGCGCCGCCGCGTACGCCCAGTTCGACCAGGGATTCCGCGGCGACGGGAACTTTCCGGCCCGCCGGCCCCCCGCTCTCCGTACCGACCGTGCATTTTCCTTCTGCCGGCTGTTCTATACCAGCGTGCGCCGCGAACCCTCCGGCGGCGGCTGGCGCACCGACTATCCGTACGGCGAGCGCAACCTGATGATCCGGCTGCGCGAGCTCACCAAGACGCCGGTGCCCTTCGAGGGCGAGCGGGACCCGATCCATTACGTCGTGCGCGCGACCGACGAGGCGCTCTTCGAGTGCCCCTTTCTGATGGCGTCCGACGTGGGCACGATTGGACTGAGCACGCTGGAAGCGGAGGCCCTGCGCCTGTATCTGCTCAAGGGTGGATTCCTCTGGGTGGACGACTTCTGGGGCACTCCTGCCTGGCAGCAGTGGACGCGCGAGCTGGCGAAGGCACTGCCGCCCGCCGAGTTCCCGATCGAAGATGTGCCGATGACGGATCCCATCTTCACCAGCCAGTTCGTCGTCACCGCCATCCCGCAGATCACGAACATCGGCTTCTGGCGCCGCAGCCGCGGCCGCGAGACGTCGGAGCGGGGCGAAGACAGCCGCGACGCGCACTTCCGCGCGATCCGCGACGACCACGGCCGCATCATGGTCGTGATGACGCACAACACGGACGTCGCCGACTCGTGGGAGCGCGAAGGCGAAGACCCCGGCTTCTTCTACCAGTTCTCCCCGAACGGGTACGCGCTCGGGATCAACGTGCTCCTCTATTCAATGACGCACTGAGCCCGCCCGCCTGCCGCCCGAACCGAACCTGAACACGAACCGAGCAGTGAGAACATAGAAGGGTGAACGACGCCCGCCCTCGTTCCGCCCATCGCGTCATCTTTATCGACCTCGCGCGGGCGATCGCCGTCATCCTGATGGTGGCGGGGCACACCTCGAGCGCTCTCCTCGCCACGAGCTATCAGTCCGGCCGCTGGTTCGAGATCTGGACGTTCCAGCGTGGTCTCACGTCCGCGCTCTTCCTGCTCCTCGCGGGCTTCGCCTTCAGCATCGCGACGACGCGCCACTGGGCCACGCACCTCACGCTGTCGCCGCAGGTCCTGAAGCGCGCGCAGCGCTTCGCGATGTTCGTGGTGCTCGGCTATGCGCTGCACCTGCCCACGCGTCCGATCTGGAAGCTCGCCGGCGTCACCGAGCCGCAGTGGCGCGCGCTGTTCGCGGTGGACGTCCTGCAGCTGATCGGGGTGACGCTGCTGATCGTGCAGGCGCTCGTGCTCATCAGCCGATCCCGCCGCGTCTTCATGGGGGTGTCGTTTGGAGTCGCGGTCGCGATCGTCTCCGCCTCGCCGTACATGTGGAGGATGGACTGGACGCGGGTGGTGCCGCTGCCGCTGGCCGCCTACCTGTCTCCCGGCACCGGGTCGCTGTTTCCCCTTTTCCCCTGGGTCGCGTACGTGCTGATTGGCGCGGCGACCGGCCAGGTCTACGCGCGGTGGGGCGCCGCCAACATGGGGACGTTCGCGCGATGGGGGATGCTCCTGCCGGGCGCGCTGATTCTCGGGCTGGCCAGCACCGTGATGTGGGGCATTCCGAGCGACGTCGCGCTGCGCACCGGGTCCTGCTTCCTGGTGATGGGGTGTATCGCGCTCCTCAGCCAGCGCATCTCGCAGCTGCCGCGCGCCTTCGGCGCCGTGGCGCAGGAATCGCTCGTCGTCTACTTCGTCCACCTCTGCGTCGTGTACGGCTCGGTCTGGAATCCCGGCCTGTCCCAGTTCTACGGCCACCAGATGTCATTGCCGGTCACGCTTATTTTCGTCGCGGGGGTCGTGATCCCGATGATTGCGCTCGCCGTGTACTGGAACCGTCTGAAACACGCCCGCCCGGGCGCTGCGCGGTGGGTGTCGGTGGCGGCCGGGGTGGTCCTCGGCGGCCTCTTGCTCTGGCCAGACGTCCGTCCCTGAGGGCGGGGCTGAAGTATGATCGGCCCTCATCCGGTCCGGGGCCGTTTTCATAGGAGTCCGCCGTGTTGGACGCCATTTTTCAGGCACTCTTCAGCTATCGGCCGGTCGTCTTCCAGCAGGGCGAATTCCGCTTCGACATCGGTACTGGTGCGCTC
>CAMDNQ010000021.1 GCA_945903265.1 Candidatus Sulfopaludibacter sp. SbA3 | reverse complement strand
GCGCGTGCCGCACCCAGTTACCCAGGGCTGACGGCGTCAGATCCAACTCGCGGGCGACCGCCCCGATCGTCTTGCCTTCGTCCAAGACCAGCCGGACGGCGCCGGCGATGAACTCTTCGGTGAACTGCCGCCTGGCTCGCCGTCCACGCGTGTCTGATCCCATTCTGGCCATCGTATCCGCCCTTCGGAAGATGTCCACGGAATCGGATCAAGCTCACCTGGTCGTGATGCACCACGTGCTCGAGCACGTGACGGGACCATTGGGGATTCTAAGACGGCTCGGGCGCGCAATGCACACGGGAGGATTCATCTTCGTCAGCGTTCCAAACCTGGATGACGTCGGCGCCCACGGCGACTTGACCTACTGTCTTCGCTCCCGTACGCACATTCTTGCGTATACGCGCCAGTCGCTGCGCTGGTTGCTTGGAACAGCAGGGTTTCGTGTGTTGGACATCCCGCTGGACGTCGGAACGCCCAGGCGGACACTCGTGATCGGCCGTCGGGAAGAGGGCGTTCTTCCGTTGCCTTCCACCCCACTGCATTCGGCATATACCGCGCTCGCAAAATATGACGCGCGTTATCCGGACGCGATCATCGCCCCGCGATGGCTTCCCGTCCGCATTCAAACGACGCTCGCAGCCCATAAATGACGAACTCGTGTCCACAGGTACCGGTGCAACCGGCGCAGTTCCAGGCACTGAGCACCGCCGGAGGTGGCGAAGTGGCAGACACGGGACTTGGAATCTCGGGACCGAAATTGCAGGAACACCCTTCCGCGGCGCCACACATCGTTCTGACGCACTTCCCAGTCCGCGCTGACCTGGTGGCCCTTCAACGGTATAGGTCGCGCTTCCGCGGGCGCCAGGAGCCGCACCCTTCGTGGTGTCCTTTAGGATTGCGGTATAGACGTCCTCGGCCCGGAGCACCGCGTAGCACTCTGTGACTCGCGTCCGTCGCGGCCCCCAGCGACCGCCAGGGCAGCACACCGAAACGCGACTGCCGTCTATTCGTCGCGGTCGCCGGCCGCCTCGGGGCATCGCCGTTCTCCGAATTGGGGTACCGAATCAACGACGGAATATCGAGTTTCCAATCACCGCTGGGAGAGAGCTTCCATGGGGTCGGGGAGTGAGTGCCCCGGTCCGGAGTCATGCACCGAAACCCGCGGAATCGCGCAACTGCCGCACAGACTCGAGAAATGGCGCGATCTGGTTCCAACTCGGAATGCTCAGGGACGCCACCATTCCGCTCTCACGATTTCCGGAAAATAGCCCGCTGAAGCTGCTACGAGTTGCGCGTCACTTCGCCTTGATTCGCCGCCGGGTGTTGTGGTCCACGACGAGCTGGAACTGATAGGTGTATCGCTCGAGCGACTTCGGCACGTCCGGTGCGGTGAGGTCCGCGCCGTGCGGGCCGAGCGACGTCATCCACACGAGCAGCGTGTTGGCGCGAAACGGCACCGCCACCACGTTTTCGAGTGCGATGCCGTGGTCCTCGGGGTAGTAGATCCCGTTCCGCTTCACTGGAAGAGGACTGGACGCTTTGTACAGACCCGTCCCATACCTGGGATCGTCGCCGGGCCGTGCGAGGTAGAAGAGTCCCGTCAACGCGGCATGCGGCGGATCGAGATGCGGGCGTAGCAGGTACCCCTTGCGTCGGAGTTGGAGGCGTCCCTCGTCCGTGTGGTAGCTCACGCAGGCGCCATCGACACCGAAGCCGTCGCGCCAATAGTCCGCGAGGCGATGGCGGAAGGTCTCGACGAGCCGCGGCCGTAGCATCTGATCCACGACCCGCTGGTCAACGAAGCGCCAGATGACCTCCGTCTGCCAGGGGCCGACGTCGGTGTTGATCTCCCAGTAGTCGCGGGAGTGGCCGCTGGACCGCCAGTAGTCGGCCGTTGGCAGCGCCTCGAGGATTCGGTTGTAGAACGCCGGGGGCAGCAGCTGGTCGATTAGGATATGGGGAAACGGGTCGGCCGAGACCACGGCTCTCGCAATCGCGCCCTCGATGTGTGCCTCGACTGCGCCACGGTCCTGCTCGAGCTCGGCCGCGAGACGGGGCACTGTATCCAGCGAGGCCAGATCCTGCTTTCGGGCGAGTGCCAGCAGGCGCGCCTGATTGCCTGCAGCTGCGATAGCCTGCTGCAGCTTCGCGACCGAGGCCGTGAGGTCGGCCGCCGTGTCAGCGATGGTGGAAGCATGCTTTTCGTGCTGGTCGAGAATCTCGTTGATGCGCTCGGTGCGTTTCTCGTGGCGGTCGAGGTGCTTGCTAAACCGCTCGGCACGCGTGGCCGCATCGCGCGCGGTGGCGATGCCGAGCCGGCCCCACAGCCTAGCGAACAAGGAGCGTTGTTGGCTCATCCCTCCAGATGATACAGGGGCGTGCGGTCGGTCGAAGCGTCTACTGGAGGCGATACTCAATGCCCTGGACCAATTCGGGCGCATTCCGGAATTCGAAACGGGCTCAAGAGAGATCGAGAGTTGGATCTACGCGGCTCCTCAGGGCCGAACCCACGAGCGTGTAGAAGTCTTGAATTCCAGGTGGGGATTCGAACCCGCGTCAGTCTGGTGCTATCCCGTTTTTCGCCGCCATCCCGGCCCAAGGCGATTCGCTGGTAGGTCGACCACGAATGTCCTACTACCGGCCGCTCGAGGGTGAAAGCGGGACGGGCAAGGAGCTGGTCGCGCGACAGATTCATGACTTCGGCCGGCGCCGGAAGGGCCCGTTCGTCCCGGTGAACTGCGCGGCAGTCGTCGAAACGCTGCTCGAGGCCGAGCTCTTCGGCATCGAGGAGCGGACGGCGACCGGCGTCCGGGGTCGCCGCGGCAAGTTCGAGCACGCAGACGGCGGCACGCTCTTCCTCGACGAGGTGTCCGACCTGTCGCTGTCCGCCCAGGCCAAGCTGCTTCGCGCGATTCAGGATCTGGCGATCGAGCGCGTGGGAACCACCGGGACACGGCGGGTCAACACCCGGATCGTGGCGGCGACCAATCGCCCCCTGTCCGAGCTTGTCGAACGAAAGCTATTCCGGGCGGACCTGTTCTACCGGCTGGGCGGCGTGGAGATCCTGGTACCGGCGCTGCGGGAGCGGCGCGAGGATGTCTCGGAGTTGGCCGCCTATTTCCTGGCGCGCCACAGGACGACCGGAGATCGCTCCCTGTCCGAGCCGGCCATCGACGCCCTGCGGCTATACGACTGGCCGGGGAATGTCCGTGAGCTCGAGAGGATGATCGAGCGCGCCGTCGCGCTGGCGAGCTCGCCCCGCATCGAGCTCGACGATCTGCCGCTGCATGTCCGCGGCGAATACGGCGAGGTCCTCGCCCCTTCGGTCGCGGCCGGGCATTCCATGCGGGCGTGGGCGAGCCGCTATGCGCGGATCGTCTTCGAGCGCTGCGGCAGGAACAAACGCCAGGCGAGCCGCGCGCTCGACATCAGCTATCACACGCTCGACGCCTATCTCCGCTACGGCCATTCGCCGCGCCCGGCGGGGAACCGCGTGCCGGCCTGGGCGCGCACGGGTGTCACGCCCGCTATCGACCCTTGAGCTCCGCGGCAATCCGTTCCAGCAGCGCGCGCTCCTCGGCCGACACCTTGTTCATGCCGAAGATTCCCCCGGACGCGGCCGCGATGCTCTCGGAGTACTTGACCAGATCGTCTGCGGTAATCGCCGGCGAGTCTGGCGTCGCGGCCGCGAGCATGGCGCGGACAAGGCGGTTTGCCCGGGCGAACATCTCGGCGGTCGGACGGGCGCGGAGCCACTCCTTCAGCTCCCGATTCGCGGCGCTGCCTTCGGCGATGCCGCGCGACCGGGCCAGCTCGACCACGAGTGCACGCTCTGCGTCGCTCACGCCGCCCTCGGCCCACGCGACCTCAATCAGCGGCACCAGAGGCAGCAGGGCGACGGTCTCAGGACTGAACCCGAGCGCCTGCACCTCCGCGATCAGCGCGGGATCCTGGAGCCCCGTGCTCGCCGTCAGATGCTGACGCGTCTTGTCAGCCGCGGCAGCGCGGCGCATCTTTTCAATCAGCTCTTGATCCTGCTTGCGGAAAAAATCGTCTTCGAGTGAGCGGCCTCGGTCGGACAGCGGGTTATCGGGCATGAGTTCTCTCCATGAATCCTTTCGAGTATTGCGCAAGTGAGCGCGCGGAAACTATAGTCAAACAGTTCTGACCACCGCCGACCTCCGAAAAACCCCGCTCAACGCCCGTCATCGCGCGCTGAACGCCAGGATGGTGCCGTTTGCCGGCTGGGACATGCCCGTCGAATACAGCGGCATCACCGCCGAGCACATGGCCGTGCGTACGCGCGCCGGGGTGTTCGACGTCAGTCACATGGGCGAGATCGAGATTGCCGGCAAGGACGCGCTGAAGGCGGTCCAGCGCATCGCGTGCAGCGACCCGTCCGTCCTCGAAGTCGGCCAGGCGCACCTGGCTGGACTCCTGACGCCCGACGGCACATTTCTCGACGACATGCTCGTCTACCGCATGGGGCCGAGCCATTTCATGCTCGTCGTGAACGCCTCGAACGCCGCCAAGGACTACGCCTGGATCGTCGAGCAGGTCAAAGCCGTCTCCGATGCAGCCGTCGTCGATTCAAGCAGCCGCTATGCCCTGATCGCCGTGCAGGGTCCCGCAGCCATCGACGTCGTGCAGCCGCTCACGGGCGTCCCGCTCGCCGACATCAAGTACTACTGGTTCGCCCATGGGGAAGTGGCGGGCGCGCGCGCCACGATCTCACGGACCGGCTACACCGGCGAGGACGGGTTCGAGATTTTCGTACCGCCGAATGTCGCCGAACGCGTGTGGGACGCCATCCTCGAATCTGGACGGTCCGTCGACATCGTGCCCGCCGGACTCGGTGCCCGCGACACGCTCCGCCTGGAAGCGTCGATGCGCCTCTACGGCAACGACATGGACGAGTCGACGACGGCGCTGGAAGCGGGACTTGGGTGGATGGTCGGATGGACGAACGAGCAGTTCATCGGCCGCGACGCGCTCAAGAAGCAGAAGGATGCCGGCGTGACGAAGAAGCTTGTCGGCTTCGAGATGATCGACCGGGGCATCGGGCGGCACGGATATCAGGTGGTTCGCGACGGGCGCCCGGTTGGCGTCGTCACCAGCGGTACCCAGACGCCGTTTCTGAAGAAGGCGATCGGCATGGCCTACGTGCCCATCGACGCATCGCGTCCCGGCAGCGAGATTGAAATCGACGTACGCGGCCGCGCGCTCAAGGCCCGCGTGGTGCCAATGCCGTTCTATAAGCGAGGTTGACGTGGCGTATCCGGACGATCGCAAGTACACCAAGGACCACGAGTGGATCCGCCTGTCCGGCGACACGGCGGAGATCGGGATCACCGACTTTGCGCAGCAGCAGCTCGGTGACGTCGTCTACATCGAGCTGCCCGACGCCGGCACCAAGGTGACCGCGGGCCAGTCGTTCGGCAACATCGAGTCGGTGAAAGCGGTCTCCGAGCTGTTCGCGCCAATGGCTGGCGAAGTCGTTGAAGTGAATGAACACGTGAAGTCGCACCCGGAGGTCGTCAACACGGCTCCGCATGAGACGTGGATGATCAAGGTCAAGGTCTCCAGTCCGGGCGAGGGGAGTGCGCTTCTCGACAGCAGGCAGTATCAGGAACTCCTTGGCTAATTCATCACTCGACGCGAACGACTGGTTCGCGCCCCGGCACATCGGTCCCTCGCCAGACGAACGTGACGCAATGCTCCAGGCCGTCGGCGCTGCGTCGCTCGACGCGCTCATCGACGAAACCATTCCGCGGTCGATACGCTTGGCGAAGCCGCTGCGGCTGCCGCCGGCTGAAAGCGAGCATCAGTACCTCCGGCGCCTGACCACGGTCGCCAGACGGAACAAGACGTTCCGGTCGTATATCGGCCTGGGGTATCACGACACCATCACCCCGAGCGTCATCCTCCGGATGGTCATGGAGAATCCCGGCTGGTACACGCCGTACACGCCGTATCAGGCGGAAATCGCCCAGGGCCGTCTCGAGTCACTCATCAACTTCCAGACGATGGTCGCGGACCTGACGGGGATGGAGGTGGCAAATGCCTCGCTGCTGGATGAGGCGACGGCCGCCGCGGAGGCGATGACGCTGCTGCACCGCGTCCGCACGCAGAAGCCCGTGGAAGGGCAGCGCCCCCTGTTCGTGGCGAGCGATCGGTGCCTCCCGCAGGTCGTCGATCTGCTCAAAGGACGCGCGGAGCCGCTGGGGATCGATGTCGAGGTGGTGCCGCCCGCACGGATCACGTTCGAACCGAGGGACGGCCGCGTCCCGTACGGCGTCCTGCTCCAGTATCCGGACGCCGATGGTCTCGTCGAAGATCTGGCGCCAATCATGGACCGGGCGCACGCGGCCGGCGCGCTCGTCGCGGTCGGCACGGATCTCCTGGCGCTGGCGCTCCTGAAGTCCCCAGGCGAGATGGGCGCCGACGTCGTGTTCGGCAATTCACAGCGCTTTGGCGTGCCGCTCGGCTACGGGGGGCCACACGCGGCGTTTTTCGCCACGCGCAACAGCTTCGTCCGCCAGATGCCGGGCCGCATTATCGGCGTCTCAGTCGATGTGCACGGCAAGCGGGCCTATCGCATGGCGCTCGCCACGCGCGAGCAGCACATTCGCCGTGAGAAGGCGACGTCCAACATCTGCACGGCGCAGGCACTGCTGGCCAACATGGCGGCCATGTACGCGGTCTATCACGGACCGGACGGGCTGCAGGCGATCGCGACCCGGGTGCATGCGCTCGCTGCGCTCCTCGAAGCGCAGCTCAAAAGTCTCGGAATCACGCAGCGGCACGCTCACTACTTCGACACTGTCGCCTTCGACGTGCCGAAGGCCGACGTGGTTCGTGCTGCGGCGCTGGCCGCGGGTATCAACCTCCGGTATATCGATGCGCGCACCGTGGGCGTCTCGCTCAATGAAACAGTTTCGACCGAGGACGTTCGGGACGTGGTCGGGGTGTTTGCGACCGCTCTCGGGCACACGGCAACGGGCAAGGCGGCGCCTGACGTCCGTCCCGATCGCATACCTGACGCGCGATATCCCCCGGGGCTGATGCGTGCCTCCGCGTTCCTCACGCATCCGGTGTTCAACACGCACAAATCCGAAACCGAAATGATGCGGTACGTGCGAGGCCTCGAGCGGAAGGACATCGGTCTCGATACCTCCATGATTGCGCTCGGCTCGTGCACGATGAAGCTGAACTCGGCGACCGAAATGCTGCCGGTCACCTGGGAACACTTCGGGCGCGTGCACCCCTTCGCGCCCGTGGAACAGGCACAGGGGTACGCCGAGATCTTCCGGGACCTCGAGGCGGCGCTGTGCGAGATCACCGGCTTCGCCGCCGTCTCGCTCCAGCCGAACTCCGGTGCACAGGGCGAGTTCGCCGGACTGATGGTCATTCGCGCGTATCACGCGGCCCGCGGCGACGGGCACCGCGACGTGGTGCTGATCCCCGCATCCGCCCATGGTACCAACCCGGCGACTGCCGCCATGGCCGGCTGGCGCGTCGTGGTCGTGGCGACGGCACCGAACGGCAACGTCGATGTCGCGGATCTTCGGAAGAAGGCCGCTGAGCATCGCGACCGGCTTGCCTGTCTGATGATCACGTATCCCTCGACGCACGGCGTCTTCGAGGACGAGATCCGCGCCATCTGCGACATCGTCCACGAGCAGGGCGGCCAGGTGTACATGGACGGCGCCAACATGAACGCGCAGGTCGGGCTGACCAGTCCCGCGTCCATCGGTGCGGACGTCTGCCACCTGAACCTGCACAAGACCTTCGCGATTCCGCATGGCGGAGGCGGTCCGGGCATGGGTCCCATTGGCGTTGCGACGCATCTCGCGCCGTACCTGCCCGGCCATCCGGTCATCAGGACGGGCGGCGATCATGCGATTCACGCGATCTCGGCCGCTCCCTGGGGCAGCGCGAGCATCCTGCTGATCTCCTACGGCTACATCAGGATGCTTGGAGCCGAAGGCGTCACGAACGCGACGCGCTACGCGATCCTGAACGCGAATTACCTGAAGGCACGGCTCGAGGCGCATTACCCGGTGCTGTACGCCCGCGACACTGGTCGCGTGGCCCACGAGCTGATCTTTGATCTGCGCCAGTTCAAGGCAGGCGGCGTCGAGGAGATGGATGTCGCAAAGCGCCTGATGGACTACGGCTTCCACGCGCCGACGGTGTCGTTCCCGGTCGCCGGCACGCTGATGGTCGAGCCGACCGAGAGCGAGGACAAGGCGGAACTCGATCGCTTCTGCGACGCGATGATTCAGATTCGCAAGGAAATAGACGACGTGGTGTCCGGACGCGCGGACAAAGTGGACAACCTGCTCAAGAACGCGCCGCACACCGCCGAAGCGGTGTCAGCCACGGAATGGCCGCACGGCTACTCGCGTGAAGAAGCGGCGTTTCCGCTGCCGTTTGTCAGGGAGAAGAAGTTCTGGCCGTCGGTGGGGCGCATTGATAACCCCTACGGCGATCGCAATCTGTTCTGTTCCTGCCCGCCGCTCGAATAGGTCCGGCTAAAGCCGGACACGACGTACGCCGTACGTAGTGTCTGCCTTTAGGCACCCCATGCGCGCTTTCGAAATCCTTCCAGCAGCTTCTTCGTCACCGGCCCTGGCCGTCCGTTGCCAATCGCCCGGCCATCCACGGTCACGATGGGCAGCGCCTCGCGCGTGGTGCTGGTGAGGAACGCCTCATCGGCTCCAAACAGGTCGGCGTCGCGCAGCACTTCCTCGCGGACCTGAATCCCGACGTCCCGCCCGATGTCGAACAGGAACTCTCTCGTAATGCCCGGCAGCAGGCCGGCGGTCAGCGGGGGAGTCAGCGCGGCGCCGTCCTTGACGACGAAGAGGTTCGAGGTCGTGCACTCGCTCAGCTCACCACGGTAGTTCCGCATGATCCCTTCGAACCCGCCGCGCCGGATCGCTTCCTGCGCCGCCAGCGCGCTATTCAGCAGGTTGTTGCTCTTGATCATCGGGTTCACGGTGTCAGGATGATTCCGCACCACGTCGACGATGACCACGCCCACGCCGTTGTCGTACGCCTCGGCCGGTGGATCGACCTGGGGCTTGACGATGATGATGACCGACGGGCGAGGCGTCGCGGCCGGATCGTAGGTGAGTTCGCCAACGCCACGAGTCACGAGCACGCGAATGTAGGCCTCGACGCCCTGAAGGTCCGCGGCGGCCATCGTGTCGCGGATCTGCCCGGCCAGCGCCTCGTCGGTGAAGGGAAGCTCCAGCACGATCATGCGCGCCGAGTTCCGCAGACGGCGCACGTGCAGGTCGTAGAGGAACGGCCGTCCGTTGTACGTGCGCATCGTCTCGTAGATGCCTTCACCGTAGAGGAAGCCGTGATCGAACACCGAGATGACCGCTTCTCGCGCGGAGGAGATGCGGCCGTTGACGCTGACGGTGGCGGACATGGTGGGCAGTAGGCAGTATCCTACTATCTCAATGCGGATCCTGACTGCCGCGCAGATGCGCGAGGCCGACCGCTTCACGATCGAGGACATCGGCATCCCGTCGCTGGTCCTCATGGAGAACGCCGGACGGCAGGTCGTCGCGGCGCTCGAGGCGGCGTACGAGGCGCGTCTCGAAGGGCGTGTCGCCGTCCTGTGCGGCCGCGGGAACAACGGCGGCGACGGCTTCGTCGTCGCGCGGACGCTGATGCAGCGCGGCGTCGACGTGGCCGTCTTTCTGATCGGATCGGTCGCCGACGTCCGCGGCGACGCACGCGCCAATCTCGACATCCTCGGACGCCTCGGCGCGACGGTCGTCGAAGTCGGCGACGAGCAGACGTGGGAGCTCCATTTCTCAGAGATCTCGCAGTGCACGCTGATCGTCGACGCGATGTTCGGCACCGGCCTGACGGCGGCGCTCGGCGGCATGATGGAAACCGTGGTGGCGGACGTGAATGCGTCCGGCATTCCGATCGTCGCGATCGACCTGCCGAGCGGCCTGTCGGCCGACACGCCGCATCTCATCGGGGACTGCATTGACGCCTCGATGACGGTCACGCTGGCGTGCCCCAAGCTGCCCCTGGTGCTGCCCCCCGGCGAGACGCATGCGGGCGACGTGGTCATCGCCGACATCGGCATTCCGTCAGAAGTCGTTGAGGGGCTCGAAGGCCCGTATATCGAGCTGCTGACGCCCGAGCTCCTCAAGCCGCTGGTCGAGCCGCGGGCGGCCGACTCGCACAAGGGCGATTTCGGACGTGTCACGATCGTCGCCGGATCGCGGGGGAAAACCGGCGCGGCCTACCTGGCGGCCGTCGGCGCGCTTCGGTCGGGGACGGGACTCGTGACCGTGGCCACACCGGCATCCTGCCTGCCGATCATCGCGTCGATGGGGGCCGAGTTCATGACGGAGCCGCTCGGCGACTCGAAAGCCGGATGCGTCACAGCGGCGTCCGTCGAGGCGATCCTCGGGATGCGGCACGACGTCATCGCGTGCGGTCCGGGCCTTGGCCGCGAGCCGTCTGTTGGAGAATTCGTGAGGGCGCTGGTCGAGCGTTCGACAGTGCCGCTCGTCCTCGACGCCGACGCGCTGGTGGTCCTGGCTGAGGACCCCTCGAGCCTCGTCGGCAGCGAGGAACGTGACGTCATCATCACGCCGCATCCAGGCGAGATGGCGAAACTGATCGGCACAACGGTCGACGAAGTACAGGCCAACCGCATCGAGGTGGCATCCAACTTCGCAGCCACGCGGCATGTATACGTCGTCCTCAAGGGGCACCGCACCATCATCGCGACACCCGAGGGGCGCGTATTCATCAACCCGACCGGCAACGCCGGCATGGCGACCGGCGGAACTGGTGATCTGCTCACCGGAATGATTGCCGCCTGGCTCGCGCAGCTGCTCGACGCTGAAGCGGCCTGCCGGCTGGGCGTGTTCCTCCACGGGGCCGCAGGAGATCTTGCCGAAGAAAGCGAAGGGCAGGTGTCGATGACCGCGACCGACGTCGCCGCGCTGCTCGGCAAGGCGCTCGGACGGCTCTGCGATGGCGGTGACGAGACCCCTTCGTAGACGCGGACCGTCAGGTCCGCCTTCGTCATGACGACAGACGTTACCTCTTCCGAGCACGAGACCCACGAAGTCGCACAGCGCCTCGCCATGAGCTTGAAGGCCGGCGACGTCCTGCTGCTATCCGGCAATCTCGGAGCAGGAAAGACCGCTTTCGTCCGAGGCCTTGCCGAAGGCCTCGGGATCGATCCCTCCGAAGTCAGCAGTCCGACCTTCACGCTGATTCACGAATACCGCGGCGGGCGGCTCACGCTGTATCACGTCGACCTGTACCGCCTGGACAGCGCGGCGGCGACCGATCTCGGATTGGAAGAGATGGGAGTGGGGGACGGGGTGCTGGCGATTGAATGGCCGGAGCGTCTCTCGCACACACTCGCGGGGGCGACGACGGTGACGATGGAGATCGTCGGCGAGCAGTCTCGCCGGATTACGACCAACCACCCACCACCAACTATTCCATCCGGTAGTTCGGCGCCTCTTTCGTAATCGTCACGTCGTGCACGTGGCTTTCACGCGCGCCAGCGGGCGTGATGCGAATCAGCCTGGCCTTGCGCTGCAGGTCCGGAATCGTGCCGCTGCCGCAGTAGCCCATTCCGGCCCGCAGGCCGCCGGACAGCTGATACATCATCGCGGCCACGCTGCCTTTGTGCGCGACGCGGCCTTCGATGCCTTCCGGGACCAGTTTCTCCGTCGCCCGGCCGCCCTCGAGATCGAACTCGTCCTGGAAGTACCGGTCGCGGCTGCCGCGGCGCATCGCGCCGATCGATCCCATGCCGCGGTATTCCTTGTAGCTGCGGCCCTGGAACAGGATGAGCTCGCCGGGGCTTTCATCCGTGCCGGCGAAGAGGTTGCCGATCATCGCGCAGCTTGCGCCGACCGCGAGCGCCTTGACGACGTCTCCCGAGTAGCGGATGCCGCCGTCGGCAATGACGGGCACGTTGCGGGCGTTGGCCGCCTTGGCGCATTCCATGATCGACGAAATCATCGGCATGCCGATGCCGGCCACGACGCGCGTCGTGCAAATCGATCCTGCGCCGATTCCCACCTTCACAGCGTCGACACCGGCGTCAATCAGCGCTTCCGTCGCCTCAGCGGTCGCCACATTTCCCGCGACGAGCTCGGTATTGGGAAACTCGCGGCGCACCTTGGCGACCATGTCGATGACGCCCTGCGAATGGCCGTGCGCCGTGTCAATCACGAGCGCGTCCACACCCGCGTCCACGAGCGCACGGGCACGCTCGAATGCGTCGCGCGCGACGCCAATGGCCGCCC
The DNA here is from genome assembly GCA_945903265.1 of Candidatus Sulfopaludibacter sp. SbA3. GTDB lineage: Bacteria > Acidobacteriota > Vicinamibacteria > Vicinamibacterales > UBA2999 > CAXNKG01. Next base: position 34,318 of record CAMDNQ010000021.1, on the reverse strand, counting down.
CGCACCGCAGGCGGCCGAGTGCGTCCTTGCAGGCGATGGGATATTTGATCTGCTTCTGGATGTCCTTGACGGTGATCAGGCCCTTGAGGCGATATTCCTTGTCGACGACGAGCAGCTTCTCGACCTTGTGTTTGTGGAGAATCGCGCGCGCCTCGTCCAGCGTGGTCCCGACCGGCACGGAATGCAGCGGCGCCTTCGTCATCACATCCGAGATCGGACGATCGACGGTCGTCTCGAACCGGAGATCGCGGTTCGTCAGGATCCCGACGAGGCGGCCTTCCTTGCTGCCGTCCTCAGTGATGGGGACGCCGGAGATCCGGTACTGCTTCATCAGCTCCAGCGCTTCGTAAATCCGGTTGTGAGGAGAGAGCGTGATCGGGTTGACGATCATGCCGCTCTCGGACCGCTTCACCCGGTCGACTTCCGACGCCTGCTCCTCAATCGAGAAGTTCTTGTGAATGATCCCCATGCCCCCGTGCTGCGCCATCGCGATGGCCATCGCCGACTCGGTGACGGTGTCCATGGCGGCGCTGAGTAGCGGCACGTTGAGGCGGATGTTGCGCGTGAAGCGTGTGGAAATATCGACCTGGTTCGGCAGCACGGTCGAGTGCTGCGGGACGAGCAGCACGTCGTCGAAGGTCAGGGCAGTGGCGATGTCGGTTCCCGAGGAGGTCAGCGTCGTCAGTTCGTCAATTTTGAGTTCCATCGCCCCACCGATTATTTCATGCCGCCTGCCCGTGGCATTTCTTGTATTTCTTGCCGCTGCCGCACGGGCACGGGTCGTTGCGGCCCACCTTCGGATCGTCGCGCTTCACCGTCTTGATGACGTCGTCGCCGCCCGTCCGCGCCGGCTGCGGGGCATTCCCCATGGCGGGCGCCGGTGCCTGGCGCGAGGCGCCAAACGGCGATGCCGGCTGGGCCCCGGGGTTATTGAGGGTCAGCGGCGCCGCACGACGCTGGACAGGAGCCGCAATGGGCGCCTCGTCGTTGGCGACGGGACGCAGGTGGAACAGGTAGCGGACGATCACTTCGTCAACGCGCGCGTTCATGTCCTGGAAGAGCGCGAAACTCTCCTTCTTGTACTCGACCAGCGGATCGCGCTGGCCGTAGCCGCGAAGGCCGATGCCTTCCTTGAGGTGGTCGAGCGAGTAGAGGTGGTCCTTCCACTCCGTATCGACGATCTGCAGCATGACGTCGCGCTCGACGCGTCTGAGGATCTCCGCCGGAACAATAGCTTCCTTCTCGGCGTACGCGGCCTTGACGAGCGGCCAGATGGCGTCCGCGATCTCCGCAGCGCTCTTATCCTCCAGCCCGAGTTGTTCAAGTGCCTGCGGCTCGATCCCGAAGACGCGCGTGACCTCGAGCGCGAGCGCCGGGACGTCCCAGTCGTCCGGATCCACGTCCTTGCCGGCAAAGCGGTCGACCAAATCGTCGAGGATGTCTTCTCCCAGCGCAAGCATGTAGGTGCGGGTGTCGACGAGCTCTTCTTCGAGACGGATCTTGCCCTCGAGAATTTCGCGGCGCCGCGTGTACACGTGTTCACGCTGCTTGTTCATCACGTCGTCGTACTCGAGGAGGTGCTTGCGGACGGAGAAGTTCTGCGCCTCGACCTGGCGCTGCGCGCGCTCGATGGCCTTGGTCACCATGCCGTGCTCGATCGGCACGCCCTCTTCCATTCCGAGACGCTGCATCAGCCCTGAAATCCGCTCGGACCCGAAGATCCGCATCAGGTCGTCCTCGAGCGAGAGATAGAAGCGCGAGGATCCCGGGTCGCCCTGGCGGCCGGCGCGGCCCCTGAGCTGGTTGTCGATGCGGCGCGCCTCGTGACGCTCGGTGCCAAGGATATGAAGGCCGCCGAGGCTGACGACCTCGGCGTGCTCCGCGTCGGTCTGGCGCTTGAAGTGGGAGAAGATGCGCTCCCATTCCTTCCGGGGGATGCGGAAGAAACCGTCGATGTGGAAGAAGTAGATGAACTCCTCGTCGTCGACGAACTTCTCTTCGCCGCGGGGCAGACGCTCGGCAATCTGTTCGGCGATGGCCTGCTGCCTCGCCATGTGCTCGGAGTTGCCGCCGAGCAGAATGTCGGTGCCGCGACCGGCCATGTTCGTCGCAATGGTGACGTTCGCCTTGCGGCCGGCCTGCGCGACGATCTCGGCTTCCTGCGCGTGGTACTTCGCGTTGAGCACGACGTGCTTGATGCCGCGCTTGCGCAGCAGCGCCGCCAGCCGCTCGGATTTTTCGATCGACACGGTGCCGACGAGCGTCGGCCGTCCGGTGCCCTGCTTTTCGAGAATGTCGTTGACGATGGCGTCGAACTTCTCGCGCTCGGTGCGGTAGACGAGGTCAGGCTCCTCGACGCGGGTCATCGGCCGGTTCGTCGGGACGACCATGACGTCGAGGTTGTAGATCTTGGCGAACTCGGGCGCCTCAGTCTCGGCGGTCCCGGTCATCCCGGAGAGCTTTCCGTACTTGCGGAAGTAGTTCTGGAAGGTGATCGTGGCGAGGGTCTGGTTCTCGCGCTCGATCTTGACCTTCTCCTTGGCCTCGACGGCCTGGTGCAGCCCATCGCTCCAGCGACGCCCCGGCATCAGGCGGCCGGTGAATTCGTCGACGATGACGACCTGGCCGTCCTTGATCATGTACTCGACGTCCAGGTGATACAGGTTATGCGCCCGTAGCGCCTGCTGGACGTGATGCAGCGTCGGCATGTTGACAGGGTCGTAGAGACCCTTCGATCCGGGCACCAGCAGATCGGCGAGCATCTCCTCGCACTTTGCCATACCGCTCTCGGTGAGCGTGACCGTCTTGTGCTTCTCGTCGATCAGGAAATCGCCGGTCGTTTCGAGCTGCTCGCGATCCTCCGCCTTGACGTTCCCCTGTGTGACGGCGCCCTTCTTCAGCCTCGGAATCACCCGATCGACCTTGTAGTACTTGTCGGTCGATTCCTCGGCCGGGCCGGAGATGATCAGCGGGGTTCGCGCCTCGTCGATCAGGATGCTGTCCACTTCGTCGACGATCGCGAAATGGTGGCCCCGCTGGACCATCGACGAGAAGTCGAACTTCATGTTGTCGCGCAGGTAGTCGAAGCCGAATTCGTTGTTGGTGCCGTACGTGATGTCGGCGCCGTACGCCACCTGCCGCTGCGCGTCGGTCAGCTCGTGCTGGATGACGCCGACGCTCATCCCCAGGAAACGGTACAGGCGTCCCATCCACTCCGAGTCGCGGCGCGCGAGGTAATCGTTGACCGTGACGACGTGGACGCCCTTGCCGGCAAGCGCGTTCAGATAGGCGGGGAGCGTGGCGACCAGCGTCTTGCCTTCGCCGGTTTTCATCTCGGCGATCTTGCCGGTGTGCAGGACCATCCCGCCGATCAGCTGCACGTCGAAGTGCCGCATGTTCAGGACGCGCCGGCCGCCCTCGCGCACGACCGCGAATGCCTCGACGAGGAGGTCGTCAATCGACTCCCCGTCGGCCACACGCTTCCGGAACTCAACAGTTTTGGCGCGGAGCTGCTCGTCGGTGAGCGCCTTCGTCTGGAGCTCCAGGGCGCCGATGTCGGCGACACGGGGTCGCAGCCGCTTGAGCTCGCGCTCGTTCTGCGTGCCGAAGATCTTGGCGAGTGCTCGATCGATCATGTGCTGACTGGCAAAAGGAGATGGATCTACCGATTCTAGCCGCGGGGCTACGAACCAGCAAGGAAACCGCAGGTTGTGGGGAGGTTATCGGTCGCGCGGCTTCTGCGTGAGCAGCTGAAGCGGGTTGATCAGACGGCCGTTGGCGAACACCTCGTAATGGAGGTGGTAGCCGGTCGCACGGCCCGTGGCGCCAACCTGGCCGATGATGTCCCCACGCTTGACCTTCGCGCCAGCCTTGACCTGGTACTTGAGAAGGTGGCCGTAGCGGCTTTCGAGCCCGAAGCCGTGGTCGAGGACGATCAGATTGCCGTACGCGCCCTGATATCCGATGTGACGCACCGTCCCGGCCGCGGTGGCGTATACCGGCTGGCCGCGCTCACCGGCAATGTCGAGGCCCGAGTGGTAGTCGGGGCCGCCCGTCACAGGATCGCGCCGCGGGCCCATCCCCGATGAGAGCCAGCCGTAGGCGGGCCACATCGAAGGCGTGGCGTTGGCGAGCGCGTTCCGGCGGTCGACGTTTCGCGCGACGACGTTGAGACGATCCTGCAAACCTTCGAGGACCGATCGCAGCAGTCCGAACGTGTCGTCCGGCGCCGCGAGCGCGGATAAGGTCTTGGCGTACGAGAGCTCCTGATCCTTGGAGGGCGGCGTCGTGGTGCCGCCCATGGCGCGCGACTTGGTAATCGCGGGCAGGCGGTTCATGGCGCGCGCCAGGTTCGGATCGAGCGTCGATTTTTCGCTCAGGTCGCTGATCGCGGTCTGCAGGGAGTCGATCTGGCCAGCCAGGGCTTCGGTGGCCTGGCGGTAGTTGGCGTTCTCGACTTCGAGCGCGCGATGGCTGGCGTGGAGGTCCGATACGTCGCTCCAACCCTTCCAGGCGGCGCCGAACCCGATCAGAATGGGTGTCGCGAGCACAACGGACACCGCAACCATGATCGGTCGAGATGAGATCGTCGCTCGCCGCACCAGGCCGCTGGTGCGATCGGCCAGAAGAATCGTGTAACGCCGGGATGGCTTCATTCGCGAAACTAGTTGAGGGTTCCGCCGGCCTTGGAGCTGGGCAGGGGAAACCTGAGGCTACCACACGAGTTCCGGGCTCGACAAAAAAGAAAGGCTGAGGCGAAGAATACGCGAATGTGGTCCTCCCCGGCATGGCGTGTCGTCGCGGCGGCCGTCCTGTTCTCGACAGGCGGCGCCGCCATTAAGGCAGGGGCCTTCTCGGGGATGCAGGTCGCATCGCTCCGGTCGGGCATCGCCGCCCTGGCGCTCATCCTGTGGATCCGGAGCGGGGCCCGATGGTCCTGGCGGGTGCTGCCAGTCGCCGTCGTTTATGCCGCTACGCTGGTGCTGTTCGTCACATCCACGAAGCTGACGACGGCTGCCAGCGCCATCTTCCTGCAGGCGACGGCCCCGTTGTTCATCGTGGTTCTGGCGCCGGTGCTCCTGCGCGAACATTTCGAGCGCCGCGATCTGTTGTTCGTCGCGGCCGCCGCGGCCGGTCTCGGTCTCTGCTTCGTAGGACAGCCAACTGCGACAGCAACGGCCCCGGACCCGTTCACGGGGAATCTGCTCGGTGCCGCATGCAGCGTGACATGGGCGTTCACGCTGCTCGGCCTTCGTTGGGCCGAACAGCGCGCACCGGGCACGGCGCTGGCGGCGGTCATTGCGGGCAACGTCCTGGCGTTTATGTCTGGCATCCCGTCCTTGTTTCCGTTCCCGGGCGCGTCTCCGGCTGAATGGCTCACGCTCGGCTACCTTGGCGTGTTTCAGATTGGCCTCGCGTACATCCTGTTGACGAGTGCTGTCGGCCATCTCCCGGCGCTCCACATCTCGTTGCTGCTGCTCTTGGAGCCCGTGCTGAATCCAATCTGGACATGGTTCGTCCACGGCGAAAACCCAGGCGTCTGGACCCTGGCAGGGGGTGCCATCGTCCTCGCGGCCAGTGCCGCGCAGGCAAGACTCAGACGACGCCCCACCAGCACTCGGAATTAGCCTCCGCCTCGCTATTCAAGCAACCGGTACTGCAGCGCCTCCGCCACGTGGTCGCTATCCACGACGTCCGACTCCGCCAGGTCGGCGATCGTCCTGGCGACCTTGAGCACGCGGTCGTAGCCGCGCGCGCTGAGACCGAGGCGATCGATGGCGCGGCGAAGCAGGTCCCGGCCGGCCGCCGAAGGCGCGCAGAAACGCGGGACCAGGGAACCGCGAAGCTCCGCATTCATGCGTGGCGGCAGCCCTTCGTACCGGATCCGCTGCGTGGCGCACGCCGCGGACACGCGGCTACGCACGAGATGGGTCGGCTCGCCAGGCTCGCCGTCCGTGATGGCCGCAAGCGGAACCGCCGGTACGTCGACGATCAGGTCAATGCGGTCGCGAAGCGGACCGGAGATGCGCCCGCGGTAGCGATCGATCTGCGGGGGCGTGCAGCGGCACAGGCGGCGCGTATCGCCCTGATACCCGCATGGGCACGGATTCATGGCCGACACGAGCACGAAACGGGCAGGGAAGCCGACCGTCCGCGCCGCGCGCGCGATGGTGACGCGTCCTTCCTCGAGCGGCTGCCGAAGGACTTCAAGCACACGGCGATCGAACTCCGGCATCTCGTCCAGGAACAGCACGCCGTTGTGGGCCAGCGAAATCTCGCCCGGCCGCGGAATTGCGCCCCCGCCAACCAGGGCGACGTTGGAGATCGTGTGATGCGGGGCCCGGAATGGCCGGGCGGTGAGGAGTCCGGCGCCTGGCCGCAGGGTTCCGGCCACCGAATGAATGGCCGTGCATTCGAGCGCCTCGTCAAAACTCAACGGCGGAAGGACGCCTGCCAGGCGCCGCGCCAGCATCGTTTTTCCAGCGCCAGGCGGACCGCACATCAACAAGTTGTGGCCGCCGGCGGCTGCTACCTCCAGCGCGCGGCGAGCGAGCGTCTGCCCTCGCACGTCAGACAGATCCCCGTCGGCGGCGCCGTCCGTCGCTGCCGTCGGACGCGGGGCGATCCCGGGCGAGGCGCGCTCCGCCTGCTCCGGGTGGTTCAGCGCGGTCAGGGCCTCGGGCAGCGAACGGGCGATGCACACCTCAACCCCCTCCACGGCGCAGGCTTCCGCGGCATTCTGCGGCGGCAGCAGCAGCCGGCGCAGGCCCAGACGACGAGCGGCAATCGCGATCGGCAGGACCCCTCGGATGCCGTTGATCGCCCCGTCGAGCGAGAGCTCGCCCAGCACGATGGTGTCGTCAATCGATCGGCGGGACAGCTGGCCGGACGTCGCGAGGAGGCCGAGCGCAATCGGCAGGTCGAACGACGACCCGGCCTTCCTGACATCGGCGGGCGCCAGGTTGACGGTGATCCGGTGCGACGGAAACTCGAAGCCGGAATTCCGGATGGCCGCCCGGACCCGATCGCGGCTTTCGCGGACCGTGGCGTCCGGCAGGCCGACCATCGTGAAATTCGGAAGCCCGAACGACACGTCGATCTCGATTTGCACGGGATACGCATCGATGCCGAAGACGGCGGCGCTGCGAAGGCTGGCGAGCACGCCGCTCCCTGCTGCAAGGTGCCGTGCTGAAGCTGGTCGCGTGGAACGCCTGTATTCCGCCTGTTCGACTTCCACCGTGCGCAAAATTGTCACGGCCGCGCGCGCGGTGACGTGTTCGTAACTGCAATCAACACTTGAGCTTAGGCGGCGTGGCGGGTATCCTCTGTCGCATGCTCGACGCCTTCACCGGACGCAAACGACAGCAACAGCTCGAGGAACTCGACGCGCTGATCAAGACCGCGCGCGAGGAGCGCACGGCGCTCAGCACGATGCTCACCCAGGTGACGACCCGCAGCGCCAAGCTGGCCGAAACCGGCAAGGCCCTCGAGCAGGTCGACAAGAAGGCGGCGGCCGCCACCGGCAGCCTCGACGTACTGGCCAAGCGCATCGAAGGGCTCGAGCAGCGCGCCACAACGCTGACCGACGTCGAGAAGCGGGTGCAGGCCCTGATGGAGACGACCATCCGCGCGCAGCAGCAGGCTGAAAAGCTTCTGGCGCCGGAAGGGGATCTGGAGAAACGGAAACGGGAGCTGCAGCAGCTGTCGTCGCAGACACTCGACACGCAGGCCACCGTCGATACGCTCAAACGCGAACGCGCCACGCTCGAGGAATTCGGGACGCAGCTCCGTGAGTCGCACTCCGAGCTGAGGGAGATTCGCCAGTCGGTGGACCAGGCTCTCACGCTCCGCACCGAACTGGAGCAGGTCCGTGGCGTCGCGACCCAGCTGTCGCAGGACTACACCCGGCTGCGCGACACCTCACGCGAGGCGCGCGAGGATGCCGAGGCAGCCACCACTGCCGTGCAGGACGTCGAACGCAAGCTGGGACGGCTGACGCAGCTCCAGGACCTCACCCGCGCCACCGAGGAAAAGCTGGTGACGGTCAATGCCCTCGCCGAGCACGTCACACAGAAGGCGCGGGCGCTCGATGCGCAGAAGCACGTCATGGATCGCGCGGTGCTCGAGGCCCACCGGCTGAACGAGATGGTGTGGAACATGGACGCCCAGATCTCCACCCTGAACGAAGGCCTCAAGCAGGCGGCCCGCGGCGAGGAGACCCTCGGCCGCGTCGAGCAGATTGTCAGCGAGACGACGGCAAAGCTCGATCAGGCCACGACCATGCGCGATGAATTCCTGCGGGAAACCGCGCGCATGGAGAAGGACGGCCGTTCCCTCGTCGAAACGATGCGCGCGTACGTCGAGCAGCTCGGCGTCGAAAAGAAGGAGCTCGAGACGCTCCAGCAGCGCCTCGGCGCTCTCGACGGATCCGTCCAGCAGGCCGAGCAGCGCATGTAGACGCTCGCGGTACGCGAGCGCCAGTTGTCCCACCTCCCCGTGCGCATGGAGGAGTTCAGCGCCATGTTTCAGCGCCTGCTCCAGCAGGCCGACGATCTCGGCCGGCAGCAGGCGAGCCTTGAATCACTGCGCGAGCATCTTGCGCTCGTCCAGGACATGTCGGCACGGACGACGGCGCAGCACGAAAGCCTGCGTCAGAGCCGCGGCGATCTCGAAGCGCTTCGGAACGACATCCAGGAGTTCCACCAGTCATACGCGGAGGCGGCGCAGCTGCGCGACCGCCTGTCGGCCGATCGGGCCGCGCTCGAATCGTTCGCCGACCGTGTCTCGTCCTTCCGGGCGCAGACACCGGAGCTCGAGGCGACGATGGCCGCGATCACCAGTCGCCTGGGACAGGTTGACGACGGCCTCCGGCACGCGTCGCGCCTGGCGGACATGTCGGTCGCGCTTGAAGGACAGGTGGCCCGCGTGTCCGAGCGGATCCACTTCGTCGAGTTGATGGAGGGGCGCCTCAATGGACTCCACGAGGTCGCCAGCGAGGTCGATCGCAAGCTGGCGACACAGCTGGAACGGCGCGCCGAGCTCGACGCGCTCAAAACCCAGTGTGATGGCGTCATCGCGCAGATGATGGATTCGCAGCAGAAAGTGGATGCCGTCCTCGCCTCGCAGACGAAGCTCGCGCCGCTCGATATCCGGATGTCGATCCTCGAGGACCGCGTCGAGAAGACGGGCGCCCGCGTCAAGGACGTCCAGCGCGACGAAGAGATTCTCGCGCAGCAGGAGGCACGGCTGATCGAGCTGTCGGACACGAGCCGTACGCTGGCGGACGAGGCCGACGACCGGATGAAGCAGATGCAGACGCTGCGGCAGGAACTCGAACGGTCCGGGGCCGTCAAAGACGAGCTCCTCGGAGACCTCGCCCGCATCCAGGCGCGGCAGCGCGAAGCGGTCGCCCAGGCGGAAGCCGTCGAGGAACAGCTCCGGCGTGCCGACGCGATGTACCGGCAGCTGGAGCAGCGCCGCTCCCAGCTCGCGTTCTCGGAGAAGAAGCTGTCGGATGTCGAGCTGAAGATGGCCGAGCTGGCGCAGAAGTCCGCGTATATCGACGACCGGCTCAAGGCGCTTGCGGACCGCGAGGCGGTCATCGGATCCGTGCGCAGCGAGCTCGATGCCGTCCACCAGATCAGCGCGAAGAGCCGCGAGGACCTGCAGTTCGTCACCGAACACCGCGATCAGGTCACCGGGCTCCGGCGCCAGGTGCAGGAGCTGCTGACGCTGGCGTCGGCCACCGAGGACAAGATCGCCTCAATCGAAGCGCGCCGGCGGGACGTGGAAGAAGTCCAGTCGAAGACGGCGCTGATCTCGAACCTGCTCGAGGACGTCCGCGTCAATCTCGAGACCGTCGGCGAGCAGAAGGCGATGGTCGATCAGCTCACGGAAAAACTGGCGAACGTCCAGTTCGTGATGCAGGAAGCGCAGAACACCCTGCGCATGCTGAGCCAGGAACGGGAGCTGGCCGAACGCATCGAGCAGAGCATTCGCCAGCTGCGGTCGCGCAGCGGGGGCGCGTCCGGTGAAGGCCGTCAAACAGCCTGATCCTGGTTGGTAGTCGGTAGTCGGTAGTTAGTCGGTCGCGGTCGCGCCGGCCTGGGTACGAATCGTCAGACGCTGGCCCACTTGAATTGAATTGCCCCGCAGGCGATTCCACGTCTTCAGCGACGCCACCGTCGTCCGGTAGACCTTCGCAATCTTCAACAATGTGTCGCCGCGCTTCACCCGGTAGGTGAGAGACGCCGGCGTGCGCGCGCGGGCGACGGGCGCCACGTTATTGACCGCGACGACCGCATCAGCCGAGCGCGTCTCGGTCGCCGGCGGGGGATTGTCGGGGGTCGAAGCGAGCATCAGCGCGGGCGCGCGCGGAACAATCAGCCGCTGGCCGGCCGCAATCTTCGCCCGGGTCGAGAGATAGTTGGCCTCCGCGAGGTCGGCCCGAGTGACCTTGAGCTTCTTGGAGATCGTCTGCAGCGTCTCGCCCTTCTTGACCGTGTGCCAGTTGAGCGGCGCGAGGTCGTCGGGGTCGGCGAGCGACAGGTTCGCGCGGACGATGTCGCCAACGCCCTCCGGGACCTTCAGCTCGTATTCGGAAGCCTTCACCGGAGTCGTCCAGCGGCGAAGCTCCGGATTGAGGTCCTGAAGCTTCTTCACCGGCTCGGCAACCCACTCGGCGACCCGGCGGAGATCGACCGGTGTGTTCAGAGCCACGGACTCATAGCGGACCGGCTCGACCGGCTGGACGTTCAGGCCGTACTGCTCAGGGTTTCTCGCGACGATCATCGCCGCCAGGATCAGCGGCACGTAGTCGCGCGTCTCGCGCGGCAGGAACCGTGTGGTCGCCGTCAGCTTCCAGTAATCCGTGCGCCCGGACCGCTTCATGGCACGCGACACGCGGCCGGGACCCGCGTTGTACGACGCCAGCGCCAGGTGCCAGTCCCCGTCAAACATCCTGTGAAGCGTCTTGAGGTACTTCGCCGCGGCGCGCGTCGCCTTTTCGGGTTCGGCGCGCTCGTCGATGTACCAGTCGTGGCGCAGGCCCATTTCGAGACCGGTGCCGGGCATGAATTGCCAGATCCCGCGAGCCTTGGCCCGCGAGAGCGCCGACGTCTTGAACGCGCTCTCGATCAGCGGCACATACGCCAGATCCAGCGGGAGGCCTTCTGCCCGGAAGATGCTCTGAATCATCGGCAGGTACTGGACGCTGCGGCTCAAGCCCTCTTCGAGGAAGGATCTCAGCCGGCCCCTGAACAGCTGCACGAATGACAGGACCTTGGCATTCAGCGGGATATCGATGTCGTGCGCGAGCGACTTCAGATCCTCGGCGACCGCCCGCGTGGTTTCCTGCGTCGGCGCAGGTACCTCGAATATCAGGCTGGCCAGGAGCTCGTCGATCGTGGCGGACTCGGACGTCCGCTGCTCCTCGAACCCGTCACCCTGTGCGAGGGCGGTCACTTCGTAGGCGCTGATCCGCTCCACCAGATCGTCAAAATGCTCGCGGATGCGCGGTTCCGTGCGGCCCCCAAAGGGCGACTCCAGAAGCACTTCGAGCGCAAGGTTGAATTCGTCCTTCGCAGCGTCGAGATGCCCCAGTTCGAGCTCCCGCTGGCCCGCTTCAAAATGGCGGGTGGAGAGGTCGATCAGCTCAAGTGCGGGCTCGGGAAGAGGCTCGGGGACCGCCGCGGGGGCGGTGGGGGCGGCGGCGACCGCAACGGGGGTCGAAACCTGGGAGGGCGCCGGGACACGTGCCGCGCAGGCCGTCGCAAGAAACCCTACACTCAGGACGACGCCTGCCTTGACGAGCCGCGGGCTGCTCAGCATCACCGCGCTACTCTAGCATTCACGGGATCGAGGGTCAAACAGTAAGTCTAATGAACTCAGCAGTTAGAGCTCATCAAGACTTCCAGCCTGCTTGAATGAATACGCGGTTCTCCTCCCCAAGATCCCGGGCGGCCGGGGTGACGATCGTCTTTTCATCGATCACGAGCTTTCGCCCCGACCTCAGCGCCAGCCGCACGTCCTCCTCGCAGACGAATCCGACGGCCGCTTCCGCCGCCTGGGCGGGGGGGCGAGCCGTCACCTCGGACGAGGGAAGTTCCCCTCCCTGAACGTAGCCCCTGGACGCCAGAAAACTGTCGATCCGGGCGGCAAGGGCCTGAACCGGGATGCCTTCAGCGACAGGTCGCGCCGGCGGCTGGGGGAGTGATGGCGTGGAGGCCGGCTTTAGCCGGCTGTCCACGGGCCGGCTGCCCCCGGCTTCTCGCGGGCCAGGGAAGCCGGCCCCTACGTCTGGAGACGAACGCTGCGCCGGCCGCACCTCGTACGCCAAGCGCTTGATATTCAACAGATGACGCGGCGAGATGTTGTCCGACGTGATGTTGCCGCCCCAGCCGCCGCACCCCAGCGTCATCGCCGGGTCCAAGCCCGTTGTCAGCCCGATTGACCCATGCGTCGTCGGCGTATTCACCACGATGCGGAAGGCCGGCTTGCGCAGGCCGAACTGCAGGATGACCTCGTCATTCTTCGAGTGGATCGACATGGTGTGGCCCATGCCGCCGTATCTCAGAACCTGGATGCACCGCTCGCATCCTTCCCGCCAGTCCTTCACGACATACCAGGACAGGATCGGGGCCAGCTTTTCAATCGAGAGGGGATAGTCGCGGCCGACGCCGGCGAGGGGGGCGATAAGCACCCGCGTCCCTTCGGGCGCGTGGATGCCGACCGCATCCGCAATATGGCGCGCCGACTTGCCGACCAGCGCCGGATTCGGCAGCCGCTGCGGTGTGACGAACGCCTTGGCCAGCCGCTCCATCTCGGCCGAGTTCATGAAATAGGCGCCTTCGGCCACGAACGTCCGCCGTGCCTCCTCGGCGATCGGCTCGTCGACGACGACCGAATTCTCGGAGGAGCACAGGACGCCGTTGTCGAACGTCTTGCCCGTGATGATGTCGCGCACCGCCTTGGGAACGTCGGCGCTCCGCTCGATGAACGCGGGAGCATTTCCCGGTCCGACGCCGTACGCCGGCTTGCCGGCGCTGTAGGCGGCGCGCACGAGACCCATGCCGCCGGTCGCCAGGATGACGGCGACGTCGCGGTGCTTCATCAGCTCCTGTGTGCCTTCGAGCGTCACCGTCTTCATCCAGCCGATGCTGCCGTCCGGCGCCCCGGCGCGCGCGGCGGCCTCGGCCATGATTTCGACCGTGCGGGTGATGCAGCGCACCGCCGATGGATGCGGGCTGATCACGATGGCGCATCGCGCCTTCAGCGCAATCAACACCTTGTAGATGGCGGTGGACGTCGGATTGGTCGACGGCACGACGGCCGCCACCACGCCGAAGGGCTCGGCGATCTCGACGATCTTCCGGTCCTCGATCCGGTTCACGACGCCGACGGTCCGAATCGGCCGGATGAACTCGTAGACGCGCCGCGACGCAAACAGGTTCTTCTGGAGCTTGTCGGCGACGACGCCGTACCCGGTCTCTTCGACGGCGAGCCGCGCCAGCGCGTCGGCGTGCGGCGTCACGGCGTCCGCGACGGCCGTCACGATGGCGTCGATCTGTTCCTGGGAGAGTTCCGCGAGCCGTGCCTGCGCCTGCTTCGCGTGTCGCGCGAGGGCTCGGGCTTCTGCGATCGAGGTGAGGTCTTTCTCTGAAGAGGGGATGCTATCCGGGGCGGCCATGGGGGCTCCCGCCTATATCTGGGGCAGTATGCGCTCGACTTCCGTATGCGGCCGGGGAATGACGTGGACGGAGATGAGCTCGCCGACGCGCCGCGCGGCCGCGGCACCGGCATCGGTGGCGGCCTTCACGGCGCCGACGTCGCCCCGGCACAGGACGGTGACGTACCCGGCACCGATGTATTCCTTGCCGATGAGCGTGACGTTGGCGGCCTTGACCATCGCATCGGCTGCTTCGATCGACCCGATGAGTCCTCGCGTTTCAATCATTCCGAGCGCATCTGCCGCCATTTGCGGAGACTCTAGCACGAAATGCGCGGTATCATTTCCATTCACAGATGCTCATCAGATGGACTTGCGCCCTGGCCGCAGCGCTGCTGGCCGGTGGGGCGGCGGCATGTTCCAGCGCGGCCGACACCGCTCCGCCGGTGGCAACGCCGACGGTCACGCTGAACAAGACGGCACCTGCGATAGGCACGCCCGTCGAGATCACGTACCGCTTCGACGTGGCGGCGGACGCGCCCTCGGTCGCCGAGGAGTACTGGGTCTTCGCGCACTTCCTCGACAGCGACGGCGAGTTGATGTGGACGGACGACCATCCGCCGCCGACGCCCGTACGCGAATGGAAGCCGGGATCCACCGTCGAGTACACGCGCCCGATGTTCGTGCCGAAGTTCCCGTACGTCGGCCAGGCGCGGATCCAGGTCGGGCTGTTCGCTCCGGCGAGCGGGGAACGGCTGCCGCTGGCGGGGCGAACCGAGGGACAGCGCGCGTATGACGTCGCGATGTTCGACATGCGGCTCGAGAGCGACGCCTATCTGATGGTGTTCACGGACGGCTGGCACGAGACGGAGGCGCCTCCCGACGACAACGCCCGCGAATGGCAATGGTCGAAGGGCCGGGCCACCCTCGGATTTCGAAACCCGCAACGCGACGCGCGCCTCTATCTGCAGGTGGATCAGCCGGTCGCGGCGGTCCCGCCGCAGCGGGTCGAGCTGCGGATCGGGGAGACCGTCATCGACAGCTTCACCCTGAATCCCGGCGGCAGCGATCTGCGGCGGCTGACGATTCCAGCCGCCCAGCTCGGGACCGGCGAGACGGTCGACCTGACGCTGGTGGTTGATAAGACATTTGTACCGGCGCACGTTCCGGCGCTGAAGAGCGGAGACGCGCGCGAGCTCGGGATCCGCGTCTTCCGCGCGTTCGTCGAGCCTTCCTAGCCGCGCGGGCCGCGGCAGTTCGCACATTTGCACGCTCCGGCGGCTTCGCGGGCCGTCCGGGCCGTCCGTGGCGGCGTCAATCCGGTCTAAGGGTTTGGAAGAGGTTGGTAGAGTTGATCGATGGAATTTCGCTGTAGGCTCGGCACGGCGACGGGGGACGTCATCGAGGGCGTCTACGTGGCCGACAGCGAGTCGCACCTCCGCAAGGAACTGGAAGATAAGGGCTTGTACGTCCTGGCCCTCCAGCGCCGTGGAGGTCTGCCCGCGCTGGCCCTGGGCGGTCCGCGCCGCCGGCGCATCCCCCGGCAGGATTTCATCGTCTTCAATCAGGAACTCGCGACGCTGCTCAAGGCGGGCATGCCGCTCGTGCAGTCGCTCGACATCCTGCGCCAGCGGGTCGCCCATCCGACGTTCAAAGCGGTGCTCGACGGGGTCTACGAGCGGGTGAAGGCCGGCACCGCCCTGTCGGACGCCTTTGGCGAACACCCCGGTCTCTTTCCCGCGGTGTATCCCGTGTCGCTGATGGCCGGCGAGCGAAGCGGCAATCTCGACGCCGTCATCCGGCGCTATGTGGCGTACGAAAAAATCATCGGCGCGGTGAGGCGACGGACGATCTCCGCGCTGATTTATCCCGCCATCCTGGTCACCCTGATGATCGTGCTCATCCTGATCATCGTGGTACGGGTCGTTCCGGCGTTCTCCGGTTTCTATGGCAGCTACGACCGCGAGCTTCCGCTGTCGACACGTGTCGTCGTCGGCATCTCCAACCTCCTCGTCGACAACCTGCTGCTGATCGCCGTCGCGGTCGCCGGCAGCGTCATCTCCATCGCGGCATGGGCCAAGCGGCCCGAACAGCGCGCACGCGCCGATCGGATGCTCCTGAAGATGCCGTGGGCCGGACCCTCCGTCCGGAAATTTGCCGTGTCGCAGCTGTCCCGCACCCTGGCCACGCTCATCGGGGGCGGCATTCCACTCGTGAACGCCCTCGAAATCGCGGGGCGCGCGATGACGAACAGGCACCTCGCGGAAGAAATCGGAATCGTCACGCAGCGCGTCAAGGAAGGGGAGAGCTTCGCGGGCGCGCTGCTCGCGCGCGGCGTGTTTCCCGACGTGGCCGTGAAGATGGTCGAGGTCGGAGAATCGACCGGCGCGCTCCAGGAAATGCTGAACAGCCTCGCGGATTTCTACGATGAGGAAATCGAGACGGAAGTGAGCCGGTTCATCACGATCATCGAGCCGGTGATCCTGGTCATCATGGGCGTCGTGATTGCCGCCGTGGTCCTCGCGCTGTACATGCCGCTCTTCGAGCTCAGTTCGGTCATGGGAGGGTAGACGTGGCGACTCTCGATCCAGCCAACCTCGTTCAGACCCCGGAGGATTACTCGGCGGAAATCGCGCGCGCGCGCAAGCTCGCCGAGCGCTACAGGCTGGAGTTCGTCGACATGGACGACTTCCGGATCGACCAGGAGCTGTTCCGCACGATCCCCGCGGACCTGATGCTGCGGTACGGCTTCGTCCCGCACCGGCGGGATGGCCGGTCGCTCGTGATTGTCGTCTCCGATCCGACCGATCTGCCGATGATCGACGAGCTCGGGGTGATTCTGGGCATGCCCGTCCGCGTCACCGTCGGCGCTCCATCGGCGATTCAGTCGATCCTGAAGAAGAGCGAGAGCTCGCAGCGGGTCCTCGAGGACGCGACCGAAGGCTTCGAGCTGCAGGTCCTCAAGGAAGACGACGCCGCCGATGACAACCTGACGGTCGAACGGCTGACCAGCGACATCAGTCCGATCATCAAACTGGTGGATTCAACCATCTACACCGCCATCCAGCGACGGGCGAGCGACATCCACATCGAGACCGGCGATGACGCCGTCCATGTGAAGTACCGCATCGACGGGGTGCTGCAGCCGGCAATGCGGCCGATCGCGAAGCAGTTCCACAGCTCGATCATCTCGCGCGTCAAGGTCATGGCGGAGCTCGACATCGCGGAGAAGCGCGTGCCGCAGGACGGCCGCTTCAAGGTGCGCATGCCCGGCAAGACCATCGACTTCCGCGTCTCGATCATGCCGAGCGTGCACGGCGAGGACGCGGTCATCCGTATTCTCGACAAGGAATCGATCAGCGAGCAGTTCACCGACCTGACGCTCGACATCCTCGGCTTTCCGGAAGCCGAGCTCAAGCGGTTCCGCAAGTACATCCATGAGCCGTACGGGATGGTGCTCGTGACCGGCCCCACCGGCTCGGGGAAGACGACGACGCTCTACGCGGCGCTGTCGGAGATCCGCACGATCGAAGACAAGATCATCACGATTGAAGATCCTGTCGAGTATCAGTTGTCGGGGATCACGCAGATTCCGATCAACGAGAAGAAGGGGCTGACGTTCGCGCGCGGCCTGCGGTCGATCCTTCGCCACGATCCCGACAAGATCATGGTCGGCGAGATCCGCGATCCGGAGACGGCGCAGATTGCGATTCAGTCGGCGCTGACGGGGCATCTGGTGTTCACCACCGTCCACGCCAATAACGTCCTGGACGTGCTGGGACGCTTTCTCAACATGGGCGTCGAGCCATACCAGTTCGTGTCCGCGCTCAACTGCGTGATGGCGCAGCGCCTGGTCCGGTTGATCTGCGCGCAGTGCAAGCGGCCGGTGCGTATCGACCGGAAGGCGCTCGAGGATTCGGGGATCAATCCCGCATTCGCGGATTCGCACCAGTTCTATGAAGGCGCCGGGTGTATCGACTGCGGCGGCACCGGCTTCAAGGGACGCACCGCCATCTGCGAGCTCCTCAATTTGTCCGATCCTATCCGTGAGATGATCCTCGAACGACGGCCCATTTCCGACATCAAGAAAACGGCGGCCGCAGAGGGCATGCGGTTCCTCCGGGAATCGGCGGTCGAAAAAGTGCTCCTCGGCCAGTCCACCCTGCGCGAGATCAATAAGGTGACGTTCGTCGAATGAGGCTGCTTACCTCCTGGCTCGCCAGCCCGGCGCCTGATGCCGCGGTCGAGATCGCGCCGTCGCGTGTGTCGGCTGCCATGCTGTCCTCCCGCGGCGGGACGCCGGCGATCCAGTCGTTCGCGGTCGACGCGCTGCCCACTGAGGCGATCACGGGCTCCCTGACGTCAGTCAACATCCTCGACCGCGCATCGGTGGTGGCCTCGCTCCGCACGGTGTTCGATCGGCTCGAGCGGCGGCCTGCCCGCGTCGCGCTGATCATTCCCGACGTGGCCGCCAAGGTCTCGGTCGTGCGCTTCGATCGCATTCCGGCGCGCCGCGACGACCTCGATCAGCTGGTCCGCTGGCAGATGCGAAAGGCGGCGCCGTTTCCGATCGAGGAGGCCGCCGTGTCGTACACCGCCGGCAGCCGGACCGCCGATGGCGGGGGAGAGTTCGTCGTCGTGCTCGCGCGGCGGGACGTCGTCGCGGAGTACGAGGACGTCTGCGCGGCGGCCGGCGCACACGCCGGCCTCGTGGACATCGCCACGTTCTGCGTCATCAACCTGGCGCTGACCGCGCCTCGTGTGCGCGCGGGTGACTGGCTGATGGTGCACGTGCGCCCCGAGTACACGTCGATCGGCATCGTCCGCGACGGCGATGTGATCTTTTTCCGCAATCGTCCCGAAGGCGATCAGGAGAGCCTGACCGACGTCGTCCATCAGACAGCGATGTATTACCAGGATCGCCTGTCCGGCGAGGGCTTCCGGGGCGTGCTGCTCGGGGGAAGCGGACGGGTCCCGGATGCCGTCGAGGCCGCACGGCGCGACCTCGAAGAGCGGCTTGGCGCGCGTGTGGACGCGATTGACGCGGCGTCTGCCGTCACATTGCCGGATATGCCGCGCACTGCAGCGGCGGTCCGTGACGGGCTGGCGCCGCTTGCCGGCATGCTCTCGCGTACGACCGAGATGGTGAGCGCCTGATGCTGCAGATCAATCTCGGCACCAGGCCCTTCTACAACGTGCGCGCCGTGCAGGTGGCGCTCGGCGTGGTGGCGGCCCTCGTCATCGGCCTCACCCTCTTCAATCTCGTACAGACGGCGCGGCTCGGCGTCAGCCAGTACTCGCTCGGGGCCAGCGCCTCCGCCGCGGAGGTCGAGGCCGAGCGGCTTCAGGCCGAAGCGGTCCGCATCCGATCGCAGATCAATGCCGAAGAACTCGCGGTGGTCGCCGACGCTGCGCGCGAAGCGAACGCGATCATCGATCAGCGGGCGTTCTCCTGGACCGAGCTCTTCGCGCACTTCGAAGCGACGTTGCCGCCGGATGTGCGCGTGACGGCGGTCCAGCCGCGCCTGGAGCGGAACGGCGACTTCGTCATCGCGATCGGCGTGGAAGCACGGCGTCCTGAGGATCTCGACGCGTTCATCGAATCGCTCGAGGATCGCGGAGGGTTCCGCGACGTGCTCTCGATTCAGGAGCAGACGGCCGACTCAGGACTGATCGCGGCCGTCATCCAGGGCACGTACCTGCCGCCGCCGCGCACCGCAACGCGTGCGCAGGGAGGCGGACAGTAATGGACTCGACCCACGGCCTGCCGCTCGTCCGGCGCGCCGTTGCCGAGCACCGCCGCCTCGTCATCGGGCTGGGTATCGCGCTGGCCGTGAATCTGCTCGCGTACGCGCTCGTCGTCTATCCCTTGTCCCAACGCGTCGCGAACGTCGCGCAACGCGAGCAGGCGGCGGAGCAGACCCTTGCGGCCGCGAAGGCGGAGCAGGCGGCCGCGTCAGGGACGCTGACCGGCAAGTCGCGCGCGTCGGCGGAGCTGACGACGTTCTACGCGGATGTCCTCCCGCAGAGTCTGTCAGGGGCCAGGCGGCTGACGTACCTGCGGCTCGCGCAGCTCGCACGCGAAGCGGACCTGAACTATCAGCGCGCCACCTACGAGCCCGTTGTCGAGACCGACAGCACGCTGACACGATTGCAGATCCAGCTCGTACTCAGCGGCACATACGCGAACATGCGCGACTTCATCTACCAGCTCGAAACCGCGCCGGAGTTCGTCGTCATCGACAACGTCCAGCTCGCCGAGGGCGCCGATGGCAGTGGCTTGCTGGTCGTCACCCTCGACCTCTCGACGTATTTCCGAAGTGCCGGGGTGTCATGACCTGGCCGTCGCGTAGAAACATGATTGCCGCGTCCGGCATTGCTGCGCTCCTTGCCGTTGTCCTGCTCGCGCAGAACGACGAAGTAGTGCCGACCGGTACACCGGCGGCTGGCCGGGTCGCGGCGTCGGGACGGAGCGATGGCGGTCCCGCGGTGACGGACTTGAAACTCGAGCTGCTCGAGCAGCATCGTGAGGAGATCGGCGAACCGGCACGCGATCCGTTCCGGTTCCAGGCGCGCCCGGCTCCGCCACGTCCCGCCGCGCCGGCGCCGCCGCCGCGTCCCGCGACGCCCGTGATTGCCCGGCCGCCGATGCCCACGGGGCCGCCGCCGCCACCTCCGATTGCGCTGCGATTCATCGGACTGATGGATGCGCCGTTGCAGGCGGGTCGCGTGGCCATCCTGAGCGATGGCCGCGGCAACGTCGTCTATGGAAAAGAAGGCGATACGATCGAAGGCCGGTACCGTCTGCTGAAAGTCAGCGCCGACGCGGTCGAACTCGCGTACGTTGACGGCAGGGGCCGGCAGACCGTTCGCCTCGCAGGACAATGATGCATTTACGACTCGTACAACCTGGATTCCGGCTGCTCGCGCTGCTCATCGTCGCGCTGACGATTGCGGCGTGCGGCGGGTCGCGTTCCTTTGGCCGCGGTGATGCCGCGGCGCGCGCCGGTGACTGGGATGCGGCGGTCGAGCTCTACCGGCAGGCCGTCCAGGAGGATCCGCGCCGGGTCGACTACCAGATTGCGCTCGAACGCGCGATGATCAATGCCTCCGCGCGACACCTGGATCAGGCGCGCCTGCTCGAGGCGCGAGGGCAGATCGAGGACGCGCTGCGGGAGTACCGCCGCGCGAGCGAGTACGACCCGACGAACCGGCAGATCGCCGGGAAGGCCAGCGAGATGGAGCGGCGGCTCCGCGATATGGCCGAAGCGGCCCGCCCGACACCGACCATCCAGCAGCTGCAGCAGGCGGCCCGGCAAAACCCGGAGCCGCTCCTCAATCCGGGGTCGCGCGAGCCCCTTGACGTCGTCTTCAATAACGCGAGCCTGCGCGACATCCTGAATTCGATGGGGATGTCGGCCGGCATCAACGTCACCTTCGAGCGCGACTACGCCGACCGCAGCTACACCGTGCAGATGCGCGGCGTCACCTTCGAGCAGGCGCTGAACCAGATCCTCGCCGGCAACCTGATGTTCTACAAGGTGATCAACGAGCGGACGATCATGGTGATTCCCGACAACGCGCAGAAGCGCGCGCTGTACGAGGAGCAGGTCATCCGGACGTTCTTCATTTCGCACGCCGACGCCACCGAGGTCGCGCAGATCCTCAACGGGATCATCCGCATCCCGGCGCTCGCCGTGGCGCCGCAGATCGTGGCGAACAAGACCAACAACACCATTACCGTCCGCGCCGGCGCCACGATCGTGCAGATCATCGAGCGGATCGTGCAGCAGAACGACAATCCGAAGGCGGAGATCGTCGTCGACGTCCAGATCATGGAGGTCAACCGCGACCGGGCGAAGCAGTTCGGCATCGACCTGTCGCAATTCGCGATTGGCGGCGCGTTCTCGCCGGAGACCGATCCGCGCGGCGACGATGGCACGCTCTCGCCGGCGCCGTTCAACCTGAACACCGTCACCCGCGGTATTTCGACGGCCGATTTTTATCTGTCGGTGCCGTCGGCGGTCATCGACTTTCTGGAGTCGGACTCGGAGACAAGGCTGATTGCCAAGCCCCAGCTGCGCGGCGCCGAGGGGCAGCAGATCACCCTCAACCTCGGCGATCAGATTCCGGTGCCGGCCACCGTCTTCACGCCGATCGGCCAGGGTGGCGCGAATTTCAATCCGCTGACGTCCTTCAACTACAAGGATGTCGGCGTCAACGTGCAGATGACGCCGCGGGTGACCTTTGAGGGCGACATCATTCTCGACCTCACGGTCGAGAACAGCACGCTCGGGGGGAACATCTCGATCGCCGGCCAGGAGCTCCCGTCGTTCGGGTCGCGGCGCGTGCAGACGCGGCTCCGGCTGCGAGACGGGGAGTCGAATCTCCTCGCGGGACTGCTGCGCGAGGAAGATCGCCGGTCGATTTCCGGCATTCCCGGCCTCATCCGCATTCCCATTCTCCGGAACCTGTTCGCGTCCAACGTGAACCGCATCGCGCAGACCGACATCGTGATGCTCCTGACGCCGCGCATCGTGCGCACGCAGGAGCTCACGCTGCAGGATGTCAGTCCGATCTTCATTGGATCGCAGCAGAGCCTGGGCCTCGGCGGACCGCCGCCGCTGATTGCCGGGGTCGTCGACGATACGCCCATGGTGGCAGCACCCGTGGCCCCGGTCGTCGTGCCGCCGGCGGTGACGCCTGGAACTCCCGGCGCAGGCGGCGTTGTCGTCGTGCCTCCGGGCAGTTCGCAGGTGCCGGGCACCACGACATTGCCCGCCGCTCCCGCGCAGCCCCTGGCACCCGTACCGCAGCCAGGTGACGTCGCGCCCGCTGGAGGAACGCCGCAGGGTGCCGCGGGCGGCACGCCGCCTGTTGCGGCCACCGGCGTTGCGACCGGCGGCCAGATCATCCTGTCGCCCCCGGGACCAGAATTCCGTGTCGGCGCGGGCCCGTACACCGTCCCCGTGTCGATTGCCGGCGCCTCGCAGCTGTCGAGCGTGACGCTCACGATCACCTTCAACCCCGCCGCGCTCCGGGTTCGAACGGTGCAGGAGGGGAGCTTCCTTCGAACGGGCGGCGTGCAGGCCGCATTTACACAGCAGGTGGACGCCGCGTCCGGACGCGTCGACATGGCCATCGTGCGCACGAGCGATCAGACCGGCGTCGCCGGAACCGGACTCCTCGCCGCGATCGTGTTTGATGCCGTGGGCGGCGGGGCCGCGAACCTGACCGTCACGGGGGCTGCCGCCGGACCGCGGGGCACGCCAGTCTCGCTGCAGTTCGGCCAGGTCCCTGCGGTGACGGTGCGATGAATCAGCGCGGGTACACGTTCGTCGAGCTGATCGTCGTCACGACGATCCTGCTGATCCTGGCGTCGGCGGTGATGCCGCTCGCGCAGGTGGCCTCACAACGACAGCGCGAGGCCGAGCTGCGCCGCTCGCTGCGGGAGCTGCGCACCGCGATCGACCAGTTCAGGAACGGCGTCGATCAGGGGCGTATTCCGACGACCGAACTCGAGCCCGAGAATCAGGGGTATCCGCCGGATCTGGAGACGCTCGTGGAAGGCATCTCAGCCGCGAACGATGCCTCGGGTACCAAGCTCAGGTTCCTGCGACGGATTCCGCGCGACCCGATGACCTCATCTACGGAGTGGGGACTGCGGTCGTACCAGGATGAGCCAACCTCCACGAGCTGGGGGAGACAGAACGTGTACGACGTCTACACCACGTTCTCTGGCACGGCGCTTGACGGATCGAATTACCGGGACTGGTAGAACAGTGAACATCCGCCCGAACGTGAACACGAACCGAGCAGGGAGCACGCCGAAGGGTGAACACGGGTTCACCCTCATCGAGTTGATGGTCGTGATGACGCTCATCGTGATTCTGGCCGGCATCGGCCTGGCGATGCACGCGAACAGCCAGACGCGCGCGCGGGAAGCGGTGCTGAAGGAAAACCTGTTCCGGATGCGGGACGCGATCGATCAGTACTACGCGGACAAGAACGCGTATCCGCCCACGCTCGATTCGCTCGTCACGGACAAGTACCTGCGTGCAATCCCGGCTGACCCCTTCACCCTGACGGCGGAGACGTGGCAGACGGTGCTGTCGGAGCTGGATGCGGCGAATCCATCGGCACAGCCGGGCATTTATGACGTGAAGAGCGGGTCGGATCGCGAAGCGATCGACGGAACGCAATACTCGGATTGGTAATGAGGATGTTGAAGCACGTATTCATCACGGCCGCCGTCGCGGGCGCGGCATTCGTGGGCGCCGGCTGCGACAAGGCGCAACTGCTGGCGCCGACGCAGTCCACGATTTCCGTTACCGCGGCCAGCAAGTTGCTGGCATCGAATGGCGAGACGGAGATTTCTGCGGTCGTCGTCGAGCAGGCCGGCACGCCCGTCCAGAATGGGACCACGGTGCGGTTCACGACAAACCTGGGCCGCGTCGAGCCGGTCGAAACCCAGACCCGTAATGGCCTCGCAATGACGCGCTTCTTCGCCAGCAATTCGTCTGGCGTCGCCCGTATTACCGCGTCGTCGGGTGCAGCATCCGGCGGAACGGGGAACACGAACGTCGTCGAAATCACCGTAGGCGCCGCCGCCGTGAATACGATTTCCGTGCGCGCGAATCCAGGCAGCATCGGCCCTACGGGCGGTACCGTCGAGCTCATTGCGACGGTTGTCGGCGAAAACGGGCAGGCTTTGCCGGGCGTCGTCGTCACGTTCAATTCCGACCAGGGGAGCCTCAGCTCGAACACCGCCGTGACGGGTGCTGGCGGCGAGGCGCGCGTCACGCTCACCACGAACCAGCAGGCAAGCGTCACGGCGACCGCCGGGACGAAAACCACCACCGCGCTCGTCGTCGGTCAACGTTCGGGTCCGATTATCTCGATCTCCTGCGCCCCGACGGCAGGAACGGGCAACTGCGCCGCGGTGCAGGCGAGCGCGTCGAACAACACGGCGACCGTACTGTTCACGATCACCAGACCAACCGGCAGCAGCACGCTGCGGACGGCCACCATCGATTTCGGCGACGGCACATCGCAGGCCCTGGGCAACCTTGCAGGCGGCACCGCAACGGTGACCCACACGTACGCCGGGCCGTCGGGGACGACGTCGGTGCCATATACGGCGACCGTGCAGGCCACCGACATCAACGGTGAATCGCAGTCGGCGGCGACGACGGTCATCATCACACCGAAGCCGACGATCACGCCGATTAACGTCACCCTCACGGCCACGCCTGGAACGGCCACGGCGGGAGGCCAGCGGTGGGAGTTCACCGCAACGGCGACGGGCGGTGGCGACAACGGCACCGGGAACGCGACGATTCAAAGCTACAGCTGGGAGTTCGGCGACGGCAGCTCGGCAACCACATCCGGCAACACTACCGCGCACGTGTACGACACCGCCCTGACCGAGCAACGCCGAACGGTCACAGTCACGGTCCGAACGGTGGATGGGCGAACCGCTACCGGCCGGACGGAGATTCTCGTCAGCAAGTTTCCGTGATGTCTCGCGCGCGCAGGGAACGGGGCTACGCGATGGCCGCGCTGCTCGTCGGCCTCAGCGTCATGGGCATCATCCTCGGCATGGTGATGCCCGTCTGGCAGACGTGGGCCCGGCGCGAGCGCGAAGCGGAGTTGGTGTTCCGCGGCGAACAATACGTCCAGGCCATCGGGTTGTTCTCCCGTCAGACCGGCGGCTTTCCCACCTCGATGAACGCGTTGCGCGACGGCAGGTACATCCGCAAGCTCTATAAGGACCCGATCACGAACGAGGACTTCCAGCCCGTCTATCTCGGGCAGATTGCGTCCGGCGCAATTGGGGCGCCGACCGCACCAGGCGGCCGCAGCGGTCTTCCGGGACTCCAGGGCCGCGGTCAACCGCCCGTCACCGGGCGTGGAGCGCCACCGGCACTGCAGGGACGCGGGGCAGGAGCCGTGCCTCAGGCCGGACGCGGCGGTCAGTCGCCGTTTGGTCCGGCGACCGGCGGCGCCCAGGGTGCCGGACCAATCATTGGCGTCGTCAGCCGCAGCACCGGCGAATCGCTCCGTCAGTACAACGGGCGCGGCCGCTACAACGAGTGGCTGTTCGTGAGCACTGCGGCCACGCAGCAGGCGGGCGGTCCCCCAGGGACTCAGACGCCCGGTCTGCCCGGGCGCCAGGGAGGCGCAGGCCGCGGCCTCCCGGGGCGCGGGGGTCCCGGGCGAGTCCTCATGCCAAATCAGCCGGGTCGTGGCCAGATGGCGCCGCCCGCACGCGGCGGATTTCCCCAGCCGGGTCGCGGCGGCCTCTAGATCTCGTTCATCACCGCGTCGTGGAAGGCAGGGCGCACCTGCCGGATGGCATCGTTCGCGCTCGACGGGTGCACACGGTTCGTCAGCAGCACGATGTAGAGGCCACGATCGGGATCGATCCAGACCGATGTCCCGGTAAATCCTGTGTGGCCGAACGAGCGGGGAGACATCAGGCTGCCGCACGACGACGTCGGTAGCATCGTGTCCCATCCGAGCGCCCGCGAACTCCCTGGTACGTCGCTGCGCTTCGTGATGAACATCTCCAGCGTCTCACGCTGAAACGCGCCGACCTTTCCGGTGAGGACCTGCAGGGTGTGCCGGGCATACTGCCCAACGGCTGCGGCCGTGCCGAAGAGACCCGCGTGACCGGCGGCGCCGCCAAGAGCCTCCGCGTTCTCGTCGCCGACCGCGCCGATCACGACTTGCCTCCGAAACGGTTGCTCCGTCGGAGCGATGCGTCTGCGCCAGTGCGTGGGTGGATGAAACTGCAGGTCCTCCACGACGCCTACCTGGGACCGCAGGGCGGTGAATCGCTGCGGGAGCGGCACGCGGTCTTCCAGCAGAAACCCCAGCAGCATGAATCCCAGGTCGCTGTAGATCGAGCGGGTTCCTGGCTCGTATTCGAGCGGCGTCGCACAGACCGCGCGCTCGATTGCCGCACGGCCGCTCATCGTGTCGTAAAAGTGGCGATGCGCGGGCAGCCCGCTGCTGTGCGCCAGGAGATCACGCACTGTGACGCAGGCGCGGTCGGCGCCGGTCCACGCCGGGATGTATTGCGAGACCGGCTCGTCGAGGCCGATCGCGCCACGCTCGACTTCCTGCATCACGATCGAGGTCGTCGACAGCACTTTCGTCAACGACGCCAGATCGAAGACGGTGTCCGGGCGCGTGGCCGGAGCGTCGGCGTCGAACGTGAGCCGGCCCAACGCCTCGCTCCACAACACCTGCGTCGCATCGCCGACCTCGACGGTGGCGGCGGGGAAGGCTCGCGCCTCAACCGCCGCGGCGATTACACGGTGCGCAGCCCCGAACCTCCCGAACTCGCCGCCCTGAACCATTTGCACCAACTGAACCTCTGAACCTCGCGCTCCTTAGTAGCATAAGTAGGGCATGCATGTTCTAGGCATCGACGCAGGTGGGACAAAGACCGTCTGCCTGCTGGCCGACGAGAAGGGCACGGTCCTCGCGGACGCGCGCGGAGGCGGCGCCAACCTGCAGTCGGTGGGCGAGCTCGAAGTCGAGAAGGTGCTGCACGGCGTCATGGACGCGGTACTCGCGAACTGCGATGTCCGGCCGGCGGCGATCTGCCTCGGCATTGCCGGCGTCGACCGGCCGTCGGATGCGGCGACCGTGCACAGCATCATGCGCCGGATCGGATCGAACACACGAACGCTCGTCGTGAACGACGCGCTTGTCGCGCTCGAAGCGGGTGCGGGCGAAGGCCCTGGCGTCGTGCTCGTGGCAGGCACCGGATCGATCGCGTACGGACGGAACGGCGCGGAGCAGGCGGCGCGTGCCGGCGGGTGGGGATACCTCCTCGGCGATGAGGGCGGCGGCTTCTGGATCGGACGCGCGGCGCTCTCGGCCGTCGTCCGGCAGTTTGACGGCCGTGGGCCATCCACGCGCCTCACTGAACTCGTGCTGACGCAGATGGGACTGACCAGTCCCACCGAGCTGATTCACGAGATCTACTACCGGGATCTCCATCGCCACGCCATCGCCGGCCTGGCGGCGCTCGTCCAGGGGGCAGCCGAAGCGGGCGACGCCGTGGCCGGTCACATTCTGAGCCGCGCAGGAACCGAGCTCGCCGCTGCGGCGGCCTCGGTGATTACCCGTCTTGGGATGCGAGGGGACGCGTTCCCTGTCATCCTCGCGGGCGGGATCTTTCGTGGCATCCCGTCGCTCGCGACCGACGTCAGTCAGCGGCTGTCCGAGGTGGCGCCCAGGGCGTCGGCGCGGCTGCTCGAGGTGGAGCCGGCGATCGGCGCCGTCCGTCTCGCACTGGCAGCCGCACGCGGTCCTGTGACCGTTCCGGCCTATATCTGACATGGATATCCTGGTGTTCGACACCGCAGACGAAGTGGCTGCCGCTGTCGCCGGCCGTATTGTCGATGCCGTCGCCGCGAGGCCGGACGTGGTGCTGGGGCTGCCGACGGGTCGAACGCCGATCGCGACGTACAGGGCGCTCCGGCGCCTGCACCACGCCGGCCATGTGAACTTCGCCCGCGTTACGACGTTCAACCTCGACGAGTTTGCCGGGATCACGCCCGGGCATCCCGGCAGCTTCCGGACGTTCATGGATCGCCATCTCTTCTCGGAGGTCAATCTCGCGCCGGGCCGCATTCATTTTCTCGATGGCGCCGCGCCCGATCTCGACGCCGAGTGCGTGCGATACGAAACCGCAGTCGACGCCGCCGGGGGAATCGGCCTTCAGCTCCTGGGCATCGGCAGCAACGGCCACATTGGATTCAACGAACCCGGCACGGAGCTGGTGACCCGTACCCATCGCGTGCACCTGGCGGCGTCCACGCGGCGCGACAACGCGGCGCTGTTCGGCGGCGACATCGCGAACGTGCCGGCCGAGGCGCTCTCAATGGGGATGGGAACGATTCTGGGCGCGGGCACCATCGTGCTGATCGCGACAGGGGAGCGGAAGGCGCAGTGCGTCGGAAGTGCGGTGCAGGGGCCGCTGACGACGCAGCTGCCGGCGTCGTTTCTCCAGCTGCACCGCCACGTCGAGCTGTATCTGGATCGCCCGGCCGCGAGCCGGCTATGACAATTTGGTCGCGGCTTCGGCGTGCCCCTGCAGCATGCCTCGGAGCCGCGGCTCGATATCCTCGCCGATCGCTTCACGCATCGAGTCGTGCGCCTTCCGCAGGCGAACGAGCGCCTTCGGATACGCATCGCCCGTCTTCTGCATCACAATCGCCGCCTTGACGTTCCACTTGGCCTTCTTGAGGATCGTGTCCGCCTCGTCGTAGTCGAGGCCGGTCACGATATTGACGATGCGGCGCGCCCGATCCTTCAGCTTTTCTGATCCGACATGCACGTCGACCATCAGATTGCCGTATGTCTTGCCCATCAGCACCATCGCGCCGGTCGTCAGCATGTTGAGCACGAGTTTCGTGGCGGTCCCGGCCTTCAGCCGGGTCGACCCGGCGATGACTTCGGCGCCCACCGCCGGGGAGACGGTCAGGTCGACAAACGTCTGAAGCTCCGAGCCCGGGTCGCAGGTGACGAAAATGATGCGCGATCCGGCGCGCCGCGCGCGCGTGAGCGCGCCGCGGACGAACTGCGTCATGCCGCTCGCCGACACGCCGACGACGATGTCCTTCTTGGTCGGACCAAAACGGGTAATCGCACGGGCGCCCTCTTCGTAGTTGTCCTCGACGCCTTCCTTGGCCGCAAACGTCGCGCCCTGCCCACCGGCCATGATGGCCTGGACGAGCGTCGGATCGGTGCTGAAGGTCGGCGGCATCTCGGCGGACTCGAGGACCCCGAGCCGGCCGCTGGTGCCTGCACCGACAAAGACGATCCGGCCGCCCTTGCGCAGCGCGGATGCAATCATCTCGATGCCCACCGCGATGCGCTCGCGCTCGCGCTGGACGGCGGCGATCATCTTCTTGTCTTCGCTGACCATCAGGTCCACGATGTCGCCGGGGGAGAGCTTGTCGATGCCGAGGCTGGACGAATTAATCGCTTCGGTCGGAAGGGACTGCCATTTTGAACGTGTCACCATCAGGTTCTCGTACAATTCTACCGATTCAGCCCCAAAGACGCGTGGCTCGAGCGATAACCCCGGTGAACGCCTACCTGACCCATCTGACCGTCGAGCGGCGGCTGGCCGCCAACTCGGTGGACAGCTATGGCCGCGATCTGACCATGCTGGCGGCATTCGCCGCCGGCACCGGTGTGCGCGTCGAGGCACTCAGCCGGCAGGACCTGGAAGCCTTTGTCAGGAGCCTCATGTCCGACGGGCGGTCGCCGCGCTCGGTGGCGAGGGCGGTGGCCTGCTACCGGGGCTTCTACCGGTTCCTCGTCGTGGACGGGCGCGCGAAGGCGAGTCCCGCCGACGATTTGCGTCCGCCGCGGGCCTGGAAATCGCTGCCGCGGTACCTCTCGGTCGAGGATGTCGACCTGCTCCTCGCACAGCCCGACGTGTCGACGGCTCGCGGGCTGCGGGACCGCGCGCTGATTGAATTGCTCTACGCGACGGGTATGAGGGTCTCCGAGTTGATCGGGCTGCGGCCCGCCGACGTGAACCTCGACGCGTCCTATCTGACGTGCACGGGGAAGGGCGACAAGCAGCGCATCATCCCCATCGGCGACGAGGCCGCCTCGTGGGTCGGGCGCTATATCCGCGACGCGCGCGCGACGTTGATGGGCAAGCGGAACAGCCCGCGGCTCTTCGTGAACGCCCGCGGCGGCGGACCCGGCCTGACGCGCGTCGGATTCTGGAAAATCCTCAAGGGCTACGCGCGCACGGCCGGTTTGAAGGCCTCGATCAGCCCCCACATGCTGCGCCATTCATTTGCCACCCATCTCCTGGATCGAGGCGCCGATCTCCGCGCCATCCAGATGATGCTCGGCCACGCCGACCTGTCGACGACGCAGATCTACACACACGTCCTCGAACAGCGGATGCGTACCGTCTACGACAAGTTCCATCCGCGAGCCTAGGTGATAGTCCGCGCGCTGTTGATTGTCTGTGCGGTCGCGGTGGCGGGGGTCTGGTACCTGCTGCTGCCGCCGCGGGCGGCCGTGGCATCCCCCGCGGACGAAGCCGCGACCGTTCGTGGTGCGATCCACGTACACACGACCCGCTCGGACGGCACGGGCTCTGTTGACGACGTGGCGGCCGCCGCCGCGAGAGCCGGCCTTGATTTCGTCGTCCTGACTGACCACGGTGACGGCACTCGCGAGCCCCTGCAGCCGCAGTATCGATCGGGCGTGCTCTGCATCGATGCCGTCGAAATCAGCACCCACGGCGGCCACATCGTCGCGATCGGCTTGCCGAAGACCCAATACCTGCTGGGCGGCGAGGCGCGGGACGTGCTCGAGGACATCGCCCGCCTGGGCGGCATTGCGATCGCCGCGCATCCCGGCTCCGTGAAGCCGGACCTCCAGTGGATGGATTGGGACGCGCCGGTTGACGGCATCGAGTGGCTGAATGCCGATAGTGAGTGGCGCGATGAGTCGCCATTGACGCTCGTGCGCGCGCTGCTCATGTATCCCGCGCGGCCGACCGAGAGCGTGGCAGGGGTCCTGGACCGGCCGGCTGGCGTGCTGCAGCGGTGGGACGAAGCGCTCCGTCGACGAAATGTCGTGGCGGTCGCCGCCGCGGATGCGCATGCCCGACTCGGGTTCCGCGGCCTGGGCGAGCCGTATGACAACGGCGCATCGCTGCATCTCCCGGCGTACGAGCGTCTCTTCCGGGCATTCTCGAACGTGCTGCCGGACGTGGCGCTGACCGGCGACGCCGAAGCGGACGCCGCAGTCGTGATCGGGGCCATCCGGGCGGGTCATCTGTATTCGAGAATCGACGCGATAGGCCCGGCCGGAACGCTGGACTTCAGAGCGATGAGTAGCGGCGTGACGGCCGCCGCTGGCGATGTCCTGCCGAACGACGGACCCGTCGCAATCGCGGTGGAGCTCGCATCGGCATCACAGGCGCGCATTGCGCTCCTCAAGGATGGACAGGAGATCGCCGGCAGCATCGAACCACGGCTCGACTACGCACCGGAGGCCTCAGCCGGCGTCTACCGCGTGGAGGTCTCCGTCCCGGGCGCTCCCGGACAGCCGCCGGTCCCGTGGATGCTGTCGAATCCGATTTACGTCGGGAGGGACGTGAACCCTCGCACGCCGCCGTCGCCGCGGCCCGTGTCGGCGTCCGAAAGCCAGTATTCGAATGGCGCCGCCGACCGCTGGACGATTGAGACGAGCCCGGCGTCCCGGGCGGCAATCGATATCGGCAAGACAACCAACGGGACCAACCTGGCTCTGCGCTACGCGCTCGGCGGAAGTACCGCGGAGAGCGCCTATGTCGGATTCGTGATGTCGACCGGGCCGACGCTCCCGCAATTCGACAGGGTGACGTTTACGGCCAACGCCGACCGGCCGATGCGGATGTCGGTCCAGCTGCGGGTACCGGGAGGGCAGCAGGGAGAGCGCTGGCAGCGGTCGGTGTACCTCGACGACATGCCGCGCCAGATCACCGTGTACGTCGACGACACTCGCGCGGTGGGACCCACGCGAACCGAGCGTCCGCCGCTCGACGCCGTCGATTCGATCCTGTTCGTGGTCGACACGCTGAACACGCCGCTTGGCGGCAGCGGTCGTATCTGGATCGATGACGTCAGGTACGCCCGCTAGCTAGCGCGCGGCGGTCGCCTGCGGACGAAGAGCGCCCAGCATCTTGCCGACGAATTCGTTGAACGCGTTCGGGCGGATCCAGCGCACGACCATCACCACATCGTTCTGCCAGTCGATGTAGACGATGTTCGGCCCGTCACCGTTGAACGTCACCGCCGAGTCGGGCGCGGCAGGCACCCGTTTGCGACCCGGATTCAGATACCAGTTCGCATAGCCGTATACGGCGTTGTCGCTTCCCGGCGTCCGCGCCTGCGCCATCCACTGCTCGGACACGAGCTGGCGATCTTTCCACTTGCCGTTGCGCAGGAACAGATAGCCGAAGCGGGCCATGTCGTACGCGTTGATGAACATCCCGCCGCCCCAGTGGCCGCCGCCGGCTACCGACTGCACACGGCGGCCGTCCAGTTCGACGTACGAGTTCTCGTAGCCGTGCCAGCGCCACGTGGACGAAGCGCCGATCGGCTCCATGAGCTCTTCACGCAGCACCTCGGGCAGCGGGCGTCGCAGCACATGGAGCGCGGCGAGCGCCATGACGTTCACGCGAACGTCGTTGTACTTGTAGTGCGTGCCGGGCGCATACACCGGACGGTTCGGCCATTCCGCGGGCTGTCCGACCGGCCGGTCGGCCCAATCGGGCTTGCCCCAGAGCGTGCCCTGCCAGTCGCTCGTCTGGCGAAGCAGGTGATCCCAGGTGATCGGCTGGTTCTTCGGCGCTTCGAACAGATCGACGTCGGGCGGCATGTAACTCCGCGCGCGATCGTTGACGTCCTTGATCAGCCCCTTCTGCACCGCGAGGCCGACGACAGTCGTGAGAAACGTTTTCGTCACGCTGAACGTCATGTCCACGCGTGCGGGCTCACCCCATTCAGCCACGAGGTATCCATTGCGGATGATGACGCCGCTCACGGGCCCGCGTACAGACGAGGGCCCGATCGGCGTGTCGAACGGTTCGGCCGGCCCGCGTGTGATCGCCTGATAGAGCAGGAGATCCCGCGGCATCGGGTTTTCGTTCGCCGACGCGAACTGGATCGCGTCGGCCAGCGCGGCGGCGTCGAAGCCGGCCTGCGCCGGCATCCGCCGTTCCCACTGGCCCGGGGCAGGGAAGTAGACCGTCTGGGCATCGAGGACAGTCGCTCCTGACGCGACGGCAACGGCGGCAAGCAAGGCAACGAACAGACGATGCATGAGGTCTCCTGTCAGGTACGAACGTCAGGTACGAACGGTCAGCAGCAGGTAGCAGGCCCCGGCGCCAAAGAGGAGATTCGGCGCCCACGCCGCCAGTAACGGAGTCATCACGCCGCCTGTTCCGAGGGCGGCGAACACGCTGATGGTCACCCAGTAGACGAGCGCCAGCACGATGCCGATGCCGATGCCGTACATCGCGCCGCGGCGGCCGGTCGTCACCGCGAACGGCACGGCGATGAGCGTCATCACCAGCGTGACGAACGGGAATGACAGCTTGCGCTCGAGCGAGACGAGCTGCGCGCTGACATCGAAGCCTGTCGCCCGCAGGCGCTCGATGTATTCGCGAAGCTGCGAATAGCTCATGAATCGCTCGTCGGGCTGCTGCGTCCCGAAGTACGCGGGAGCCTCGAGCGTCACGGGGGCCTGGGCGAACGGCGTAAACGCGTGCGTCTCGCCCTCAGGCGTCAATTCCCGCGTCCATCCCTGGCTCGCGGTCCAGACCTCGGCGCCACCCGATCCGACGCCGTCGTAGACCGCGCTCTCGGCAAAGACGCGCCGCGACAGGATCTGCATCCGCTCGCCGAACTCGTAGATCGACACGCCCGTGAGCCGGCGTGCGCGCCCGTCGTAGTACTCGTAGTGGTAGATCTCGCCGCGCGACCCGGTGACCCACTGCCGATGGAGGACATCGAAGGTCTCGGCCGACCCGCCCCGAATCACGTGGCGAAGCGCCTCGGCCCGGCGATTGGACGAGCCCAGCACGCTCTCTTCGAGCGCCATCAGCAC
>CAMDNQ010000020.1 GCA_945903265.1 Candidatus Sulfopaludibacter sp. SbA3 | reverse complement strand
AAGCGCCTCGACGGCCGATCCGACATCGCGGCTCGAGAAGTCGAGCCGCTCACGCAGATCGACGGGCGCGGTGCGGTGACTGACGCCTAAGAGGAACAGATTCACGCCGCGTCACCTAGAACGTATGGCTGGTCGTGACGAAATAGCTGACCGGAACGAAGTTGAGCAGCACGATCGCAAACCCGAAGGCCGACAGCCATGCGGCACGCCGGCCGCTCCACCCCATCGTCCGGCGCGCGAACATCCCGAACGAATACACGCCCCACGTCAGTACCGCCATCAGAATCTTCGGGTCGTTCAGCGACATCGCCTGCAGGTTCGGGTCGTCCGGCGTGATGGCGCGCGCCTGCCCCGTCCAGAACGCGCCCACCGCGACACCGATAGTCAGGAAGATCCAGCCGATCGTGACGGCCCTCGAATTCATGACGTCCAGCGTCTGCAGTGACGGCAGGCGTGTGTAGAGGTACCCGAGATGCTTCTTCTTGATTTCCTTGAACTGCACCACGTACGTGAGACCGAGGACGCCGGCGAGCCCCAGGCTGGCGTACGCAAAGAGCAGCGACGACACGTGGACCCAGAACCACGGGCTGTCGAGTACCGGATCCATCCGCTCAACGCCGGGCCAGATGGCCGGAATCGACTGCAGGCCGAAGAGCATCGGCATGATGAAGGCGCCCATGGCGCGCTCGTCGGTGGTGATCTCCAGATACAGATAGGAGAGCGCGAGCAGCCACACGAACGTCGAGATCGCGCGCGACGGATTGGCAAACGGCACGTGCCGCACCTCCATCGTCTGCATGCCGATGACAAATGTATGGCTCAGCGCGGCGAGGATCAGGAGGGTCGTGGCGAGACGGCCGATATGAGGCTTTCGCCGCGCGAAGTGCATGGCATACGCCACGCCGGCGGCGGCATATAAGACGAGGGGAAGGACGTTCAACGTCCCGGGGCGAAGTAGCCGCGCTTCGTGCGGGCGGTCACGTTGGGTCGGGCGAGCTGGACGACGATCCGGCGGAACGCGCCGTCGACGCGGGGGTTCTTCGAGGAATAACCGACGGTGTACTGGCTGGCGAGCTCGTCGGCGATCTGCCCGTAGACGCCGTTCAGGTCGTCGACCTTCTGCGGGAAGAACGACCGCCCGCCGGTTTCCTGCGCCAGCTGCCGGAGAATGAATTCCGCCTCGCGGAAACCGCGGGTGGTGTTGTCGTTCCCGCGGAGCGCGATGGTGTAGATCGACGTCTCGGAGCGTTTGGCCAGGTCGAGCACTTCCTCGAAGGACACGAGGCTCGACGTATCCTCCCCGTCCGAGAACACGATGAGCGCCTGGCGGCGCACGTCCTCGTCAGCCTGCACCTTGACCTTGGCGAGCTCCTTCAGCGACACGTAAATCGCGTTGTGCAGCGAGGTCGAGCCACCGGAGATCGTCTGCTGGATCGCGGCTTCGAGTGCCGCCTGATCGCCAGTGAATCCCTGCCGAATCGATACGCGGCTGTCGAAGTCGATCACCTGCGCGAGGTCGGTGGGCTTCAGCCTCTTGACGAAATTGGTGGCCGCGACCTGGAGCGTCTGCATGTTGTTTTCCATGCTCGCGCTGCTGTCGAGGAGGAGCGACAGGGCGATCGGCTGCGGCCGCCGCGTAAAGAAGATGAGCTCCTGCTTGACGCCGTCCTCGAAAACCGAGAAGTCTTCCTGCTCGAGGTCGGTGACGTACTGGCTGGACCCGTTCACCACGGTGACATTCAACGAGACGATGTCCACCGTCGTCCGGAACTGCGGCCGCTGCGCCAGGACCGGAATGGCGGCGAGAAACGCCAGAGCGCACGCTAAAGCATGCGCCCTACGTGCGTAGAGCGCATGCTTCAGCCTGCGCGCGGCGGCGGCGAGGACGGTTCGTTTCATATCAGGCTCAAGGCTGGCCGCGTGCGGGCGTCCCACGCATCGTGACGCCCTCGCGCTTGGTCCCCACGACAATCTTCTCCGGCGGGATCAGCGATTCCGGCCGGCCGTAGACCACCTTGTACTGCGAGGCCAGCTCGCGGGCCAGCTTCTGCAGTGCGGACTCGATGGCGGTTTCCGCCAGCAGGGTCACGTGCTGGCCGCCCGAGTCGCGCGACCCCTGGCCGACGGCCAGCGCGCGCTCCCGTTCTTCGGTCGAGTCCATGGTCAGGTTGCCGACGACGATCGTGTGCAGCGCCGCGCCCGAATTCTTGAGGGCGGCGGTCACGTCGCGCGCGTACCGGTTGGTGAATTCGGCGCCGGTCGTGATGATCGGCACGATCACCGCCCGCGGCGCGTCGCGTTTCCGCATGCCGTTCGAGGTCTCCACGATCGAGTCGAGCAGCGTCATGCCGCTGCCGCTCATGGCGAACAGCCGTCCGACGCCCTGCTCGAGCCGCTCGGGACTCGACGTGAAATCGACGAGAATCGTCGGACGATCGGCGAGGCCGATGATGGCGATCTGATTGCCGACTGCCATCTGTGCGACGAACTTCCGCACGGCTTCGCGCGTCGGCGCGATCGTCCGATTCGCGGCGGCGCTGTTGTCGATGAGCAGCGCGATGTCGATCGGCTCGAGCGCGGGCGTGACGCGAAGGACTTCGCGCTGGCGTCCGTCTTCGGTGATGGTGAAATCGGAGGGGCCGAGGCCTTCGACGGGATTGCCGCGTGAATCGACGGCGCTGACGAACACCGTCCGCTCGCGAAGGCCGGCCTGCGCGCGCACACCGGTAACGCCGCCGGCGAGGATCCCCGCCGACACGACCGCGAACAGCGCCAGGCGGGAAATGCTGACCGTGCGCATGGTGCCCCTACGGGTCGAGTATAGTCCCCGCCGCGTTGCCACTGTCAATGCGCGTCTGCTACGATTGAGCGTTTGTTTGGGGCCCGAAAAGACTCACTGAAGGCGCTGCAATCGACGATGCAGCGATCGGGTCCCGCGGCGGGGGCCAGTTACACGCTCATCGGCGCGATCATCCTGCTCGGGGGCCTCGGCTACATGGTGGACATGTGGCGCGGCACCTCGCCCTGGTTTCTCTTCGGCGGACTGGTGCTCGGGCTCATCGTCGGCTTCTACGAGCTGGCCAAGACGATCTGGCGATCATGAAGCCTGCGTCGGGGAAGGCACTGTGAAGCCACTCTGGGCGATGACCGCGGCAAGTCTGGCTACGGCGCTGGCGATCGTCATGATCCCGGGCTTCGACAGCGATCGCGAAGTGGTCTTCGGCATGCTGGCGCCGCTCGCCGGCGCGGCGTTGACCTGGGTGACGGCGGCACGGCTCTTTCCGGGGCGCCCCGATCTGCTGACGTCGATGATGGTCGCGACCTTTGGCGCGAAGCTGCTGTTCTTCGGGGCGTATATCGCCGTGATGTTGAAAGTCGTCATGCTGCAGCCGATGCCGTTCGTCGCCAGCTTCACGGCGTACTTCATTACGTTGCACATCGTCGAGGCGCTGTATCTGCAGCGCCTCTTTGCGGGCCGGGTCTAGGGTGAGCTTGAGAATGCAAATCGACGCTGCAGTTCAGGAACATGGCGCGGAAGCGGCCGAAACGGCCGCCGAGGGATTCAACGCGGGTGAGGTGATCATCGAGCACGTCGCCAACAGCCCGATCGATCATCCGCTGATTCACCTCCCGACGATTGCCGGCATCGACTTCTCCGTCACCAAGCACGTGTTCATGCTGTGGGTCGTGTCGGCGATCATCTTTGTGATCGTCACCGCCGCCGTGCGCCGGTACGTCCGCCAGGAACGGCTCGTCCCGACCGGCTTCATGAACGCCCTCGAGACCCTCGTGGAGTTCATCCGCGACACCGTCGTCCGGCCGAGTGTCGGCGACAAGTGGGTCGGCACCTGGACGCCGCTGCTGCTGACGCTGTTCCTGTTCATCATGGTCGCCAACGCGATCGGGATGATCCCGATCTTCGAAGTCCTCGGGCTGCTCAATCACTGGGTCTTCCATTTCGGCGAGGAGACGTTCTTCGCGAAGCTGCTGCACGGCGGATCGACGGTGACCTCGAACTTCAACGTCACCGCGGCGCTCGCCATCGTCAGCTTCTTCACGATCATCGTCGCCGGGTCGAAGGCCCATGGCGCCATCGGCCACTGGAAGAACCTGGTGCCGCACGGCGTATCGCCCGCGCTGGCCATCGCCCTGATTCCCATCGAGATCCTTGGTATGCTCGTCCGCCCGTTCGCACTGACGATGCGACTTGCGGCGAACATGACGGGCGGTCACATCGCGATCCTCGCCATCCTGTCGTTCGTGTTCATCTTTACGGAGATGGCCGGGCAGGCGGTCGGCATGGGGATCGGGCTCGCGTTCTCGGTGCCGCTGGCGGTGGGCATCTCGGCGCTCGAAATCATCGTGGTTCTGGTGCAGGCGTACGTGTTTACGCTGCTGACGGCCGTGTTCATCGGCATGGCCATTCACGCGCACCACTAAGAGTGGCAGGGCACTAGGCACAGGCTGCAAGGCAGACGGCACCCCCCGGTGTCCGTGCTGAGGCTGCGGCAGGTGCGACGTCGTGACCTGTCAATTACAAGGAGAGAGACGACATGGAATTCATGCACTACATGGGCGCCGGCATCGGCCTGGGTCTGGCCGTCATCGGCGCGGGATTGGGAATTGGCAAGCTTGCGGCGGGGCTCGCGGAGGGCATCGCCCGCCAGCCGAGTGCCGCGGCGCAGATCACGGGCGCAGTGAACCTGCCGCTCTTCCTGCTCGAAGGCGTTGCGATTCTCGCCGAGGTCTTCTGTCTGCTGATCGTCCTTCTGCGGTAGGTGTAGGTCATGGACAATCCTCTGGTCCAGCCCGACCCCGGGCTGTTCATCTGGACCATCCTCACGTTCCTCGTGCTGGTGGGGCTGCTCGCGAAGTTCGCGTGGCGGCCGCTGCTGCAGGCGCTCGACGCGCGTCAGCAGACCATCGCCGCCTCGCTCGAGGAGGCCCAGCGCGCCCGGCAGGAGCTCGAGCGCATCCAGCGTGAGTCGGCCCAGATGATGGCGCAGGCGCGGATCGAGGCGGAAAGCGTGATCGCCAGGAGCCGCTCGGATGCCGAAGCGCTCCGCGAGGAGCTGAAGCAGAAGGCGCGCGCCGAGGCCGCGTCGATCGTCAAGAACGCGGAGAAGCAGATCCAGACGGAAACCGCCCGCGCGGTCCAGCAGATCCGCAGCGAGGCGGTCGACCTGTCGGTGGCGATCGCGTCCAAGATCCTCCGGCGCCAGATGTCGAAGGAAGACAATCAGGCGTTGATCGAGGAAACGCTCAAGCAGGTCGAATCCCAGCCCCGCGTGTGAACACCGGCCGCCGGCGCCTCCTGACCGCGGTCTGCACAGTCGCCGGCGCCGCACTCTTCGTCTATGTCGTGCGGCGCGCCGGCGCCGCCGAAATCATCGACGGGATCCAGCGCGTCGGCGGGGGTCTCGTCGTGCTTCTTCTTCTCGCCGGTTTCCGCTTCATCCTCCGATCCCAGTGCTGGAGGCTCTGTATGCCGGACGGGTCGCGGCTGCCGCTCGGCCGCGCCTTCATGGCGTTCCTCGCCGGCGATTCCGTGGGCAACGTCACGCCGCTCGGGCTGGTGGCCAGCGAGCCGACGAAGGTCTTTCTCTCCCGTCATCACCTGGTCACGCGGGACGCCGTCGCCTCGCTGGCCGCCGAGAACGTCATCTACGCCGCGTCGGTGGCGACGATGGTGTCGGTGGGCCTGCTGGTCGTCCTGCTGACGGTGCCGCTGCCGTCGACATGGCAGTGGAGCCTCGGCGCGGCGCTGGCAGGGATTGCCGCGGCGGTCATTGCCGGGCGGCGGCTGCTGCGCGGCACGTGGGACGAGAGCCGCGGATCGCGTCCGCGATGGCGGGAACAGATTGCCGCGGTACGGCAGGCGGTGACGGCGTTTTCAGACGGCCAGACGGGCCGGTTCCAGCGCGCGTATGCCCTTGACCTGCTCTACCACGCGACGGCGGTGCTGGAAGTGTTCCTGACGCTGCGATGGGTACTCGGCGATCGCAGTCCCTCGCTCACGCAGGCGATCGCGTTCGAGGCGCTGAACCGGGCGGTGATCGTGGCGTTCAAGTTTGTGCCGTTCCGCGTGGGAATTGACGAAGCGCTGACCGGTGCGGCGGCGCCGATGCTGGCGCTCGATCCGGCGGCGGGCATTACGCTGGCCGTGGTGCGGAAGGTGCGGAATCTGTTCTGGACCGGCGTCGGGCTCGCGATTATCGCGGCCCACCCCGCGCAATCCGCGCCGCCGGCCGAGCCGTCCGGAAGCGGGCCCGCGCGTCAGCCCTGACCGCCGCGGCGCGCGCAGGCTCCCCGAGCACGGTCCACAAACCGGCCGCCGTTTCGTAGGCCTCCGGCGTCGGAACCGATTCCACCAGCAGATCCAGGATCTCTTCGGCATCCGCCGAGCGGTTGGACGCCTGGTACAGCGAGACCAGGCTCGAATAGGCCGCGACGTTGCGCGGATAGACGCGCATCTCCGTTCGGTACTGCTCCTCCGCCTCGTCGAAGCGTTCGAGCCGCGCCAGCGTCTGGCCGAGCTGCAGGTGGAGATCCTCGAGCGTCGTCTCGCCGCCCGTCGCGGCGTCCAGCGCCTGTTCGAGCGCCGTCAGCGCCTCCTCGAAACGCCCGTCGGCCAGCCGGGCGCGCCCGCGGACGAACGGCATCAGCGGCGTGGCGGGATCGTCGCGCTGCGCGGCTTCGGCGTACGCTTCCGCGGCAGGAAAGTCCTCGAGCGCGATGGCGACGCGGGCGGCCATTTCATGGGCCGCCAGGCGCGACTGCGCGTCGCCATGCTCGGCTAGCGCAATGGCCAGCGCGATGTGAGGCCCGGCGTCCTGCGGCTGCCGCGCGCGGATGAGCATGCCGGCCAGCGCGATGGGGACGTGCGGATTGTCAGGCTCCGCGGCGGCGGCGGCGCCAAACGCGCGCCGCGCCTCGTCGAAGCGGCCGATGCGCGCGAGCAGCGTGCCGAGCTGATACTGGACGACCGCCATCTGCGGGTGAATGCGTGCGATCTGCCGGAGCTGCACGATGGCGCCGGAATAGTCCCGCTGGCTGGCCAGCGTGGCTGCGGCGCTGTGCGTTTCCACGAGCGAGGCCTCCTCGTCCGGCTCCAGCGGCTCCGCGCCGGGATCGAACAGAAGCCCACCGCCGAGATATCCGATCGCCGCAAACAGATCCTCGTCCGCCGGCGTGATGTCCTGGGGCAATGCCGCGCTCTGCTGCTCGATCAACTCCTCCAGCTCGGAGCGCAGCGCGGCGGTCTCGGGCGTGTCGTCAACCGGCATGACCGCACCGGACCCGAGATCGATCACCTCATCGCGCCCGCCGCGGATGTAGCGGGTGGTCGGCGTCACGAGCGAGAACTTGCCGGGCCCTCCGAAGCGGAACTGCGCGGCCAGCGTCTCGGCGTAAATCGGCCGGTTGCCGAGCATCTCTTCATCGCCCTCGTCCAGAACTGCGCGCAACGAGCGGCCGCGCAGGCCGGACGGAATCGGCGCGCGAACCAGATCGAGCACCGTCGGCAGGAGATCGATGTGCTGCACGGGTACGGCAATCCGGCGTCCCGCGCCGTCGCCGTCCGGTTGCTTCACGAGCAGCGGCACGCGGAGGGCGGCCTCGTTGAGCGACAGCCCCGTCCCCGCTTCGCCGCGATCCGCGGTCAGGATGATGGTGGCCTGATCGTAAAGATCCTGCGCCTTGAGCTCCTGGACGAGCCTCGTCACCGTGGCATCGGCCGCCGCCTCACCAACCTGGACGAACAGCAGGAAGCGATGCCCACGTCTGGCGCGCAGCCACCGTTCGGCGGCATCGGTCGTCTCGAGGCCGTCGCGGACGAGGACAGGCGCGTTCGGACGCGCGGCGCCGGACGTCTCGGCATCGAAAAACGAAAAGCCCTGCGCGACGCCCGATTCGGGCCGCAGGAGGAACGACGACACCGCGGCACCCGTCTCGAAGCCGCGGTTCCGCAGCAGCTCCGGCAGGGATCGCGCCTCGTCTTTCAGGGTGAAGCCGACCTCGTCGCGGACCCCGTGCTCGAACGGCAGCTGACCGGCCAGAATCGACGCGTGCGCGGGCAGCGTGAGCGGCGAGTGCGCGTAGGCGCGCTCGAAGACGACCGCCTCCGCTGAAAGCGCGTCGATAGCCGGGAGCGTGCCCGACGCCCCGCCATAGGCCTCGAGGTCGGCAGGCCGGAGTCCGTCCACGGAAATGAGAATGATCGGCCCCTGATGCGGGGTCGATTCGCGGGCGTACCACCAGCCCGTGACTGCAGAGGCTGTGACCGCCAACCCAAAGAGAATAAAGATGATCGTGGCCTGCCAGCGGCGTGGTGGGGCAGGCGAAGTGGACCGCATGTGTCGCACCTATTCTAGTGCAGCAGACCGCTCTCCCTGCTTGTCCCGGTACATCCGCTCATCCGCGAGACGGATGGCGTCCGCCAGGTCGTCGGCCTCCGGATCGGCCGCCGCGACGCCGATGCTCAGGCCGATGCCGGCCGGCAATGCGGTGACGTCGCGCTCCTGCTCGAACGCGCGCTTCAGCTCCGTCGCCTTCCTTTCTGCCTCGGCGACGCTGCAGGTCAGGAGCAGGAGGAACTCATCTCCACCCCATCGGATG
This sequence comes from Candidatus Sulfopaludibacter sp. SbA3, assembly GCA_945903265.1. Classification (GTDB taxonomy): domain Bacteria; phylum Acidobacteriota; class Vicinamibacteria; order Vicinamibacterales; family UBA2999; genus CAXNKG01. The sequence continues at coordinate 51,311 of CAMDNQ010000020.1, read as the reverse complement.
ACGTAATCGGATTCGCGCACGTGGCGGCGGAGCAGGGCGCCGATCGCCTTGAGCACCTTGTCGCCCATGTCGTGTCCCAGGGTGTCGTTCAGCTGCTTGAAGTGATTGACGTCCACGAACACGACGGAGAGGGGCGCTGAATAGCGGCGGTGGCGCTGGACTTCGCGCCGCTGAATCTCGTCGAAGAAGCGGCGGTTATGGCAGCGGGTGAGCGTGTCGGTAATGGCGAGACGCTTCACCTCCTGGTGCGCTTTGGCCAGGTCGCGGTTGGTCCGGCGCAGCTCGTCGGTCATGTCCTCGAAGACCAGGACGTGCATGCCGAGGGCGACGAACATGTTCACGATGACGTTGATCGCGAGCAGCTGGTTGAGCGCGCCCGGATCCCATAACGCGCCGGTGCTGACCGCGGCTCCAGCAGCGCTTGTCGCGCACAACAGCACCAGCCCGGTACCGATCACCGCGACGCCCACGTAGCGGGTGCGCGGCGCGAGCGTCAGGTAGCGTGCCCCTCCCCATCCGAGCAGGATGGCGGTGGCAACCAGCCCCGTCGCGACGACGACCATGAGCGACAGGACAAATGGCGCCGCGAGAAACCAGACGGCGGTGCCGGCCGCAACGCGGACGGGGATCGTCCACTTGAGTCGGCCAAGCGGAAAGCTTCCGGCCGCAAGCATCAGCAGCCCCGCCGACCAGACCGAGAGCAGCTGCGCGAGGCCGACCATCACGCTGCCCAGCCGCGCATCGGCGTATCCGCGCGCGAGCAGCGCCAGCGATCCGGCGAACAACAGCCACGAGCCAATCCAGTAGACGATGAACGGACGGCCCCGGTACAGGTAGAGCGTCGTCAACGTCGCGGCGGTGACGAGCGCGCCGTACACGGCAAAGACCCGCGGGTGAATCAGGATGGGCGCCGGCGCCGGGATGCCGCCAATTGCGTCGATCACGCCGAGCAGGTCTGGCGCGGGCTGCATGGCGTCAGTACATTTGATAGAGCATCAGATAGATCACGACGCCCGTCACAGACACGTACAGCCAGATCGGGAGCGTCCACCGCGCAATGCGGACGTGGCGATCGTACTGGGCCCACAGGCCCCGTGCGGCCGTGACGAGCGCGAGGGGCACAATCGTCGCCGCCAGGATCACATGCGTGATGAGGATCGAGAAGTACACGGCCCGGATCGGCCCCTGCCCGGGAAACGGCCGCGATCCCACGTTTAGATGGTAGATGACGTAGGAGACGAGGAAGAGCGCCGACGTGGTGAGCGCCGCCAGCATGCAGCGCTTGTGCAGCGCCTGCTGGCCGCGGCGGATCAGGATGTAGCCGGCGGTAAGAAAGATCGCCGCGGTGCCGTTCAGCACCGCGTTCACAGCAGGGAGGTCCGCGATCTCCATCAGGGCGCTAGATCCAGAGCCGATCCGCGACGAGCGCACCCCAGAGCAGCGGCAGATAGATGATCGAGAACAGGAAGAGCCGCCTCGCGGCCGTCGTCGAGCGATCGCGCGCGAACCGGGCCGACAAAATAATCAGTCCGCCCCCGAGGACCGTTGCGAGCGCAATGTATGCCCCGCCCGCCAGACCGAGCAGCGTCGGCATGAGGCTCACCGGCCAGAGCGCCGCCGCGTACAGCAGCGCCTGCCGGCCGGTACGCCGGCCATCCGGCTCCAGCACCGGCAGGAGGGGGATGCCGGCAGCGGCGTATTCGTCGCGATACAGCCACGCAATCGCCAGGAAATGCGGCATCTGCCAGAGGAATACGATGCCGAACAGGACGAGTGGCGCGAGCGAGAGGCTTTCGGTCGCCGCGGTCCATCCGATGACCGGCGGCAGGGCGCCCGGGACGGCGCCGATGAGCGTCGCGAGCGAGGTCCGGCGCTTCAGCGGCGTGTAGATCACCACGTAGGTCAGCAGCGTCAGTGCCGCTACACCGGCGCAGAGAAGATTGACCGCGATCGCCAGATCGACGATCCCCGCCGTCGAGAACAGGGAGGCGAACACCAGTCCTTCGGTCCTCCCCAGCCGACCGCTCGGAATTGGCCGTGTCCTGGTGCGCTTCATCAGCGCGTCGGTCTCACGCTCCCAGACCTGGTTGAACGCCGCGGCGCCTCCGGCCACGAGCGCGGTGCCGAGGATCGTGTGGAGAAGGATCGAGGTCGGCACACCTTCAGGTGAGGCGAGGTACAGGCCGGCGACCGCGGTCACGAGAACGAGAAGATTCAGCCGCGGCTTCGTGAGCGCGACGAAATCCGCAAGCCGCCCGGCGTGCTCGACCGGGACCGGGAATGGCCGTCCCGCCTCTGCCACGTGCGCCGCCGGCTTCACGCGGCCACCCGCATCCGTTCGGCCTGCGTTGTAAACCGCGCGCGGTTCGCCCGCAGCGCCAGTACCAGGGAGGTGCCGAGGACGAGCGCCCCCGTCACAACGTGGAGCGAGTTGATGACGTAGTGCTTGCCGCTCAGCACCGTCAGTGCGCCGAGGGTCACCTGCACGATGAGAAGCGCCACAAGCAGGACCGCCGGGCGCCGCAGGCCGCCTTCGCGGACATGGTGATACAGGACATGACCGGCGGTCGCGAGGGCCAGCAGCGAGACGATCACCGCCCCCACGCGATGCGCATAGTGAATCGCGATCGGACCGCTCCAGACCGACGGAACGATCTGTCCGAACGCGAGCGGAAAGTCCGGAATCGCCAGTCCCGCACCGGTATGCCTCATCGTCGCGCCGGCGATGATCTGTACGTAGATCACAGCGGTCGTGACGGCCGCGACCAGCTGCAGCGTCCGGTCGTCAGCGGCAGAGTCACCAGCAGCGCCGCGCGACCACCCGGGCGACGTGACGAGCGCGATCGCGATAGTGAGGCAGAAGACGAGTTGCGCGAGGCCCGCGTGCGCGATGGAGACCGGAGGCGGCAGGAACCACAGGACCGTGATGCCGCCCAGGATGCCCTGCGTGATCACTGCCGCGAGCGCGACGTACCCGAGCCGACGCACCCACGCGCGCGGCTCCACCCGCCACAGCCAGACGGCCAGCACGACGATCAGGAAGCCGACGACGCTGGCGATCAGCCGATGCGTGTGCTCGTAGTAGATGCCGCCGACCCACTTGTCGATCGGGAACGTGAACATGTTCCACCCGTAGGTGGTCGGCCAGTCGGGAACGGACAGTCCCGAACCCGTACTGGTCACGAGGCCGCCCGCGAAAATCAGCAGGGCGGTGGACGCCGCCACGAGCGCGGCAAAGCGGTGAAGCATCGGCTTATGACTTCGGCTTGAACTCGAACGCGGCGGTCCCGGATTCCTTCGCGGCGATTGTCACGGTCTGTGTCTGCGTGCCGAGTGTTTCGTGCCACGCCTCGATCGTGTAGGTCCCGGGCGGCAGCCCCTTCAGGTCGAACGAGCCGTCGGGCCCCGTCACGGCGAAATACGGGTGATCGAGCACACCGACATACGCGCGCATCCAGGGATGGACGTCGCATTTGAACGGCACCATGACTTCGCGCGTGCTGAAGCGGTGCGTATGCTTCATCCCAGGCAGCGGCTGGCCGGTGTTGAACTCCTGGTTCGACGTCGGCACGGCGTGGACGTTGTGCAGCGTCGGATCGCTGTTGAGAATTTCGATCGACTGGCCGACCTGCACGCCGATGACGTGCGGGGTGTAGAGGCAGCCCTTCTGATCCAGGACGGGCGTGTTCGACGGAATAGGGAACCGGAGGTCGCCCAGGCCGTCCTTCACGTAGACGAACGCGTTCTGCAGCGCGCCGTTCTGGCCGAGGACCACCGCTTCATCGGTCGCCGCGCCGCCGGGTGGCATGCAGTTCGGGTCCGATTCCATGCGCACGGCAGCCGGCTTCGGCGCGGTCCCCGCAAATGTGACGCGGCCGGTGACATTGCCTGCCGTCGCAGCGTCGACCGGACTGACGGTGGGTGCGTCGGGCACCGCCGCCTGTTCGGTGTTTCCGCCGCCGCACGCTGCTGCCAGAAGGGCTGTCAGAACCGTAATGATGAAAACGGGAATCGCCGTATACACACGTCGCGTCATGCTCATCTCCAACCGTGAATTATCTCACCCCGCCCGCGCTCGTGGCTACGGCGGGGCAGGCGCACGTCCTTCAGCGAGTTTGCGCAGGACGCGGTCCTGCATCCATTTCGGGTCCCACCATTCGACCGGATTCACCGCGTGCCCGTTGAGGAGCATCGTGAAGTGCAGGTGGTCGCCGGCCGCGAGGCCGGTGAGACCGCTGCGACCGAGCTGGCGCCCCTTCTCGACGCGGTCTCCCGGCTTGACGTCCATCGACGACAGATGCGCATACAGCGACTGCACGCCAAGGCCATGGTCGACCACCACGCAGTTGCCGTAGATGCCGAGATCGGCCGCATGGACGACGATCCCGTTGTTGGCCGCCAGCACGGGGATACGCTGCGTGACCGCGAGATCGAAGCCGAGGTGCACCTGCTGATCGACGTCCTTGCCCTCGTAGACGTAGGTGCGGTTGTCAGCAAACCGGGATTCAACGGCCGCGTTCACGAGCGGCTGAAACGCGTCCTTCCACAGCATCTCCGGCGCGGTCTTCTTCGCCAGCTCCACAAGCGTCTCGTTATTGCTTCGTCGCAGGTCGTTGTTGATGCGCAGGAACGAAGGCAGCAGATCGTCGGGCGTCGTCGACAGGTTCATGTCGGGCGTCGTCGACGCGATGGCCGGGACCACCATCTGGAGAAAGCGATCGTCGATCGTGATGCGGCTCCGGGCGAACGGCTTGGCGAACGGGCGGTGATCGAGGGGCGTTGACGCCTCGTTGCCGGCCCCGTCGCGCGCAAAAAGGCTGACAGGCGTCGTAAGGTCCTGGTCGTGGAGCAGCGCGAAGAACGCGACCCTCGTCGCTTCGTCGCCCGTGATGCCGGCGCCGCTGGCTGGAAATCCCGGATACGTCACGTCACCGACACGGACCCCGGATTCGACATCCGACGGCGTGGCGCGATAGACGACGAATTCGGCGCCGCCATGGTTGACGTAATGAAAGGTCGACATCACGCTGACGCGCGGCGGCTCGAGCCTCACTTCGACGTCGCGCGCCGCTTCCGATTCCACTTGCCGCAGGCCGAAGAGCACCGGGCGCGCGGCGCGGACGACGATGCGCGCGGGGCCGGCCTGGAGTTGCGGCACTTCGCTCTTGCCGATGCGCCGCATGATGAACAGCCGTTCGGCTGTCTCCTGGCGCACGTCACCCTGCGCCGGCTGATTCAGACTGAAGACCGGATACGACTGGCCACCTTGTTCGAGGATGACGTCCACGCGAGAAAACTGGCCACCTGGAGACTCGACGACCAGATCGAGCGGAGTGGCCTGACCGACGAAACGATCGGGCTGCCGGATCTCGATGGCCGGCCCTGCCTGTCGTCCGGCCCAGAACCATCCTGCTCCGCCGACGACGAGGGCGAGGACGAGCGCGATGAAGAGGAATCTCAGCAGCAGGAGAATGTCGTGATTATACCTGTCACCGTTTTTTCACGACGGCCTGCCGGGCCGAGGGTTTAGATTGCTGACATGGACCCCGCGCTCCACGCGTTGAACCGGTTCGGCCTGGGAGCGAGACCAGGCGAGGCCCGCACGCTCGGCGATCCGCGTGGATGGCTTCGCGCGCAGCTCACTGGCGCGCCGCCAGTGCTGCAGCCGCCCGTGAGTGCGTCGGCCCTTGCCGAGGCGATCGCGTCGTTCCGCAGCGCCGGTCAGGGGAACAGGCAGGCACGTCAGCAGGCGCGGCGCCGCCTCGTGGACATCGCCGCGACCGAGGCGCGCGCTGCCCTCACGCAGCGCGTCACGAGCGATCGACCGTATGTCGAGCGGCTGGTGGCCTTCTGGTCGAACCACTTGTGCGTGTCCGCGTCGGCCAAAGTACTCGTCGCGCCGATGGCGGGCAGCTACGAGCGCGACGCCATCCGGCCGCACGTCTTCGGGCAATTTGACGACATGGTGCTCGCGTCGGCGAAGCACCCCGCGATGCTCGCCTACCTGGATAACTTCCAGTCGATCGGGCCGGGCTCGCGGGCGGCAGCGCGGGGGCGCCGGCGGCTCCAGCGCGGGCTCAACGAAAACTACGCCCGGGAGCTGCTCGAGCTCCACACGCTCGGCGTCGACGGCGGCTACACGCAGCAGGACGTGCTGGAGCTTGCCAAGGTTCTGACCGGGTGGACCATCAGCGGGCTTGCTGGCGGCGCCGGCGGCGGCCGGCTTGGATTCATGTTCGATCCCATGCGGCATGAGCCTGGCACGCGGACGGTCCTCGGGAAGGCGTATGGCGATGACAGCGTGGAGCAGGGCGAACGCGCCATCCGTGATTTCTGCCGGCATCCTGCCACCGCCACGTTCGTCGCCACGAAGCTCGTCACGCATTTCGTCGCCGATCAACCACCGGACGGCGCCGTCGAGCGCATTGCTGCCGTGTTCCGGCGGACCGGGGGGGACCTTCGGGAGGTGTCGAACGCCCTGATTGAACTGCCGGAGGCGTGGAGCGGCGAGACGCGCAAGTTCCGGACGCCGCAGGACTGGCTCGTGGCGGTGCTCCGGACATTCGGCGCGACCGATCCTGATGCGCGCCTGATCAACGCGCTTCGCCAGCTGCGTCATCCGATCTGGTCGCCGCAGGCGCCCAAGGGCTTCGGCGACACGATGCAGGAGTGGGCGGATCCTGACTCGCTCCTGAATCGCGCCGAGCTCGCGCGGACGCTCGTGCGGCGCCTGGCCGGTCAGGACCCTGGCGATCGGATGGCGCTGATGATTGCCGGTCCGTCCTTTCAATGGAGATAGCCATGGATCGCCGCGCGTTTCTTCGACACATGTGCGCGGGCGGCGTCGCCACGTTTGCGGCGCCGCTCGTCAGCTTCGCGCAGGTGCGCCACTCCGGGCGGCTCGTCTTCGTGCTGCTCCGCGGCGGCTTCGACGGCCTCGCGGCTGTCGTCCCGTTCGGCGATACCGGATATGCGGAGCTCCGCGGGCCGCTGGCGTTCCAGGAATCCGATCTGTTCGAGTTGACCGATGTCTTCGGCCTTGCGCCGGGGCTCGCGCCGCTCGGCGATCTCTGGCAGCGCAACGAGCTCGTCGCGGTCCATGCGATGGCGATTCCGTTCCGGACGCGCAGCCACTTCGACGGCCAGGCGATCCTCGAGACCGGCATCGACAAGCCGCTCGGATCGTCGGACGGCTGGCTGAACCGGCTGCTGCAGGTGATGTCCGGTACGCGCTCGGGCGTTGCGGTTGCCTCGGGCCTGCCGCGGTCGATGAGCGGGCCGTTCGACGTGCAGACCTGGTCGCCCACCGAGCTCGGTGCCGTGAACGACGAATATCTCGAGCGGCTTGCCACGCTGTATCGCCACGATCCCGTCCTGCACGGCCGCTTCGAGGCGGCGCTGCAGCAGCAGGCGCTCGTCGGCGAAGAGCCGATGGCGGGGCAGGGCGCTCGTCGCGGCGGCATAGCGCCGCTCATGCGCGCCACGGGACGCATCCTCAAACAACCGGAAGGCCCCAACATTGCCGCGGTTGAATTCAGTGGATGGGACACACACGCGAATCAGGGACTGGCCGGGGGCGCGCTCGACCGGCTGCTCGGTCAGCTCGCGGAAGGCCTGATCGAGCTCCGGACGGAGATGGGAACCGCGTGGTCCGCCACAACGGTCGTGGTGATGACGGAGTTCGGCAGGACCGCGCGTCCGAACGGCACGCGAGGCACCGATCACGGGACAGCGGGAGCCGGCTTCGTGATTGGTCCGAAGGTGGCGCGGTCGGCCGTCTACGCCGACTGGCCGGGACTGGCGGACGGCGCGCTGTTCGAGGGCCGCGACCTGAGGCCGACGCTCGACACGCGGGCGCTGCTGAAAGCCGCAGTCGCCGGCACGTTCGATCTGACGCCGGCACAGCTCGCGCGCGTATTTCCCGGATCCGATGCGGTACGGGGCGCCTACGACCTCATGAAATAGCGGCCTTTACCAGGCCCTATCCATCCGCTAACATCAAACAGTTGGCCCGCTTCGGCGGGCCATGCCCCACCTTCGGTGGGACAGGCCCCCGCGCCGGTATCGTCTAGGGGTTAGGACACATGGTTCTCAACCATGGAACCGGGGTTCGAATCCCCGTACCGGTACCATCCCACCGTCGTCGAATCCTTAGAATGAAGACTCTCCTGGTGCTCAGGCATGCGAAGTCGAGCTGGAATGACTCGGCCCTTGATGACCATGAACGACCGCTGAATGAGCGCGGCCGCCGGGATGGGCCGCGGATCGGAGAGCTGGTACGGGAATACGGACTGGTACCCGATGTGATCGTCAGCTCCGACGCGGTGCGGGCACAGCTCACAGCTGAGGCCGTGGCCGAGGCGGCGGGCTATGCGGGCGAGATCCTCTTGGACCGGCGCCTTTATTTAGCGAGCCCCGCCGACATCCTGTCGCTGCTGCAAACGGTGCGGGAGAACGCTGAGAGCATCATGATCGTCGGCCACAACCCCGGGCTCGAAGATCTGGTCAAGCAGCTCACCGGCGAATGGCAGGACTTGCCGACCGCCGCGCTCGCGCAGATCAGCCTCCCGATCGATCAGTGGCGCGATCTCGAACTGTCGACCCGAGGAACGCTCCTGGGCCACTGGCGGCCGTCGGAACTGACATAGTCGCGGCTGTGAGGCTCGATTCAATCCGTAAAAAGTAGTCAATGGAGGCGCGATGCCGAATCAAGAGACTGACAAAGAGAAGAAAGATCAACCTCGCGAAGGGAACAGCGGCGGCAATGCCGGCGCCGGCAAGTCCGGTAAGGAAGGCATGGGAACCGAAAAGCCGAGCGACGATCCCGGTCTCGGCAGCCAGAAACCCGGACAGCCTCGGTCCTAGCCGATGACGGGCTCGTGATGGTCCCCGTCGCCGGCCGGGCGGGTACGGATTCAGTGAGCTGTTGTGAACAGCTGACGGGAACATCGGCGAGGTATGCTTGCTTCGAGGAGCGTGATCATGAGTGCAAGCCATCGACACACCGACATACATCTACGTCAGCACCGGGCGAAAAAGCGGAATAAGCTGCGCGCGCGGATTGCGGCAGCACCGGCGAACGGACGGGCCGCGCTCGAAGCAAAGGTGCAGCGAACGTATTCAACCTCCCACTCGGAGCAGAAAGAGAAACTGCCTCCAGCGGTCGTCTAGCCCCCCGTGAGTGCCCGGTAGGCTTTCACACCGGGCCCTTCCTTTCAGGGATTCACCGCTCGCTCTCAGCTCGTGAATTGAACGACCCTCGATATACGATGGCGCCGCTCATGCTCAGGGGCGCGTCGTGAACGGGGTCCTGCTGGCGCTCGTCGGCTACCTGGCTATCCAGCTGGCTATTGGCGCGTGGCTGGCGCCCAAGATTCACACGGAATCCGACTACCTGGTCGCAGGCCGCAGGCTCGGATATCCGCTCACCATCTTCTCAATCTTCGCGACATGGTTCGGCGCCGAGACGTGCATCGCGTCGGCCGGTCGCGCCTACGAGCAGGGGTTCTCGTTCACCACCGCGGAGCCGTTTGCCTACGGCCTCACGCTGATGCTCACCGGCGTCATCTTCGCGGTGCCGATCTGGCGCCTGAAGCTGACGACGATGGCCGACTTCTTCCGTGTGCGCTTCGACAGCCGGGTGGAGAAGCTCGCCGCCGTGATGCTCATTCCCCCGGGCATCCTCTGGGCCGCGGCGCAGCTCCGCGGCTTCGGTCAGGTCCTGACGACGGTCACCAGTTTCAACATCGACACCGCCATTGTCGTTGCGGCAGCGTTTTGCATCGGGTACACCGTGCTCGGCGGACTTCTCGCCGACGCGATCACCGACCTGATTCAGGGCCTGGTTCTCATTCTCGGCCTGGTGCTTCTCGCCGTAGTCGTCGTCAGTAATCAGGGCGGATTCATGGCGGCTGTATCCGGCATTGATCTCTCGCGCATCTCGCTGGTCGGTCCCGATGTCACGCCGACGTTCCTTGGACTACTGGAGGAATACGCGATCCCGATTGCGGGGAGCGTGGTGGCGGTGGAGCTCCTGAGCCGCGTGATCGCCGCGCGGAGTCCTGAAGTGGCGCGGAACGGCGCGGTCATCGCCGGAGGCCTGTACGTCCTGATCGGCGTCATCCCGGTGTTCCTCGGTCTCATCGCGGCCGGGCTCGTGCCTGACCTCGCGGATGCCGAACAGTTTCTGCCTGCGCTGGCCCTCGCGACACTTCCGACGGCCGGGTATGTGATCTTTCTCGGCGCCCTGATCTCGGCGGTGCTCTCCACCGTCGATACGATTCTGCTCGTGGCCGGCGGTCTTGCCGCCCACAACATCGTCGGGCCCATGTTCAAGGTCACCGACGATCGCATCAAACTGCGCCTTGCGCGAATCGGCGTCCTGGTGTTCGGAGGCGTGTCTTTGTACCTGGCGCTCGGGGGACGAGGGGTTGCCGAACTGGTCGAAGAGTCCTCGTCATTCGGAACGGCCGGCACGCTCGTCGTGGTGTCGTTCGGCCTGTTCACCAGATTCGGCGGTCCCGCCGCCGCCACGATGGCGCTGGTCGGAGGATTGGCGAGCTACGCCGGAGCCAGTGCGTTCCAGCTGCCGTACCCGTTCCTGACCTCGCTGGCCAGCGCCGCCGTTCTGTATGGGGTGGGGAGCCTCGGTACGCCTGCCCGCGAACACGTGATGTAGCATCGCGCCATGCGAATTGGACTCTCCGTTCCGCTCATCGCCCTGTGCGTGATTCCGATTGCGGCCGCACAGCAACCGGCACCGCCCGCACCGGCCGCGACGCCAGCCCCAGCGCCGAAGGTGGCGCCGACCGGCGCGCCGGCCCACAGTGTGGATCTCATGACGTCGGAAGGCGTTGCGGCGTTCGGCGGTCAGTGGCGGAACATGGACGCGCAGATTGTCGAGGCACCTCCGCGCGCGAACGCGGGACGCTGGAAGGTGTCGTACGACCTCCGTCCGAAGGCGGGTGATGCCGGATTCGATGATTCCGCGTGGCCGGCGATCGAGGCCAAAGCGCTGGCCGACCGGATTGGCGGCGGCGGGGTCTTCATGACGTGGTACCGCATCACGCTGACGATGCCTGAGCGGATCGGCGCGTTCAACACGGCCGGCGCGCTCGCCGTCTTTCACATCGTGTTCGATGACTACGCGGAGGTGTGGGTGAACGGGCAGCTGCCGCGCGCGGTCGGCAAGCCGAGCCCCAACCTCGTGATGGGATTCAACATGCCGAACCGGGTCGTGGTCAGCGATGCGGTCAAACCCGGCGAGCGGATTCAGATTGCGGTGCTCGGGATGAACGGCCCCATTTCACTGGCGCCGCTCAACCCGGTGTTCTTCAGGGAAGCGCGACTCGAATTCTTCCGGTAGTCGCGCCGCTCTCAGCAGGTCAGCGCGTCGCGCCGGACGTCGTCGACGTCGGCGCGGGCGCCGCCGCCGGGTAAACCGGCAGCGTGACGTGCTCGCCGAACGTCGCCTTCAGCCCCTCGATGGCGCAGTTCTCGTCGCCGCCGCCACCTGCGCCACCGCCGACGCCAATCGCGCCGATCATCTGGCCATCGACCACGATCGGCATGCCGCCCGAGTTCGTGAAGAAGTCGTACTGCGCGATCGTGCGGTTCAGGCCGCCGGGGTTGTTGCGCCCCTGCGCCGTGTAGACCGACGTCGGCACGCGCGACTGCAGCGACGTCTGCGCCTTGAGGAGCGCGGTCCGGATGTTGTTGAACACCTGGCCGTCCATCCGCTCCATGTGTACCAGCTCACCGTGCGTGTCGATGATGTAGAGCGACATGCTGCCGCCCTTCGCCGCCGCGAACTCGCGGCAGACGCGCGCGACGTTCTTCGCGGCCGACAGCGAAATCTGGTTGCCGTCGTAGATGTTGGTCGCGCCGCTGCCGCCCACGACCCACGCGGGGTTCGAGACGCTCGTCTTCGGCATGGTGGCCGACGCAAAGCGCGGGACGGGCGCGGGGTTCGCGGGCGCGGCGGCCGGCTGGTTCGGCACATCCTCGATGAGCGGCGCGACGTTGGCGGCGCCGAGCACTTCCTGCATCGCCTTGTGGCCGCAGATCTCGTCGCTCCACACCGGCACACGCGGCGCAGAGCCGCCGATGCCCATGACGCCAATGAGCTGCTTGTTGACGACGATCGGCAGACCGCCGGAGTTCGGGAACATCCCGAGCTGGATGCGCTGCAGTTCGTCATTCGGGTTACGGCGCACGCGGTTCATGACGGTCTTGCTCGGTCCGCGCTCCATCAACGCCGTCCGCGCCTTCATCTCGGCGGTGACGATGTTCAGGTAACCCTGGCCATCCATGCGGTCCATGTAGACGTGGTTGCCGTCGTTGTCGAGCACGTAGATGCTGATCGCGACCTTCTGCTCGACGGCCAGCCTCTGGCACGCCTCGGCGATGCGCTGTGCCGTCGCCAGGTTGATGGTGGTGAAGTCCTGAATCTGTTCGGCGGCTTTGCCGCTGACGACGAACTGTGCCGGCACGTTCTGCGCCAGCACGACGTCGCTCCAAACGCCGCCAGACGCGAGCGCGCCGGCTACCGCGAATCCCCATCCCGCGAGACGAAATCTCATGTCGTTCTCCTCCTGCTGTTGGCGGCCGTCAGTGTGCCACGAATCCTCAGAACCTATATCTCAGGGCGAGGGTCGCGATCTGCGTCTCCAGGAAGTTCTGGTAGAGCGCCGTGAAGCCGTTGCCGGTGATCTCGTGCTGGAGCGCGAAGTCGTTGAAGATGTCGGTAAAGGTAAAGACGACCTCGGCCCGATCGTTCATGACGAGCTTCTTGGCGGAAAAATCGAGCGACGAACGGGCCCGTTCGCGCCCCTGCGCCACGTTCCGCGACGCGTACCGGATGTAATTCGCCTGCAGCTCGACCCCGCGGGGCAGGACGAAGCGGTTGTTGAGCGTCATGTCCCAGGTGTTGTCCTTCGAACCGGACAGGGTAAACGTCCGTCTCGTCGGGAAGAACAGGATCGTCTCGAGCGCGTCGATGTCGTTCTGGAACCAGTTCACGCTGCCGGTCATCCGCCACGGCCGGGCAATCTCCTGGGACGCCGTCAGCTGGACGCCGGTCTGACGGAAATTGCCGGCGTTCTCGAAGATGCGGTTGACAATGTCGTAGTTGGGATTCGAGTTGTCGATCGCAAAGATCCGCATGAACGCATCGCTGACGTCGCGGCGGTAGACGGCGGTGCTGGCCGTTCCGCCCGTCCATGAGCGCGCGACCCCCGCCTCGTACGCATGGGTGAACTGGGGGCGGAGGAACGGGTTCCCCACTTTGAGAATTTCAGGGTCGTCGTACTTGGGGAAGATGCGGAGCTCCGGTTCCCCTGGACGGTCGACGCGCCGGTTGTACGCCGCCGTCAGCCGGTTTGCGCTGGTCAGGTTCACCGTCAGCTTGGCATTCGGGAACACGCTGAAGTAGTTGTACTTATCGCTCCCCGGGTAATAGATGTTCTCCGCGGGAATCGTGTATGAGACCTGCGTCTCCTCCAGCCGCACGCCGCCCTCGAGCGTGTAGCGCGGCGTAATGCGCACCAGGTTGGCGTAGCCCGCGAAGATGTTCTCGTCCCAGTCCGAGGTTTCACCCAGGCCCTCGTAAATCACGCTCTGGACGCCTCGACGCACCGTGTACGTCACAGGAATCCAGCGCCGCTGAAGCTTGGTGCCGAATTCGATGCGGCCGGTGGCCAGCGGCCGCGTGTAGTCGATGTTGAGCGGCAGCGTGTTTTCGATGGCGATGATGTGCGTGTCGTCGGTGCCGACGCGGATGGGCGATTCCTCGTTCAGGAAATACGCTTCGTCTTCCTTGCCGCGCGTGAACTGGAGGGTGACGCCGAGCTCATGACCGGGCGCGCCGAACCTGTGCGTCAGGTCGACATTGGCGTTCGTGAAACCGGTGCCTTCGCTTTCGCGCCAGAACCAGAGGCGCTCGAACTGGCCGGCCGGCTGGAGGATGAATGGCACCTGCGCGATGTCGACGTGGTGCTCGTAGTTGTGGACTCCGGACAGGGTCAGGGTGTTGTTGCTGTTGAGGGTGAGGTCGGACCCGCCGCGGATCGTATAGATGTACTGCTCGCGGTTTTCCGGCACCTGCGACTCGATGACGCGGCCGTCGTCGTAAAAACGCGTGGTGAACTCGTTGTTTGGCAGCCGATCCTGGAGCGTGAAATCGCCCTGCATGAACGTGCGCGTCCGCGGCGTGCGGTAATTCAGGTTCACGCTCGGAATCAGCTTCTCGTTGTTCGTGAAGCTGCCGCGATTATGTGGAAGACCCACATCGGTTGGCAGGTCGCGGCGCTGTCTCGTGAACTGCCCCACTCCGAGCGCGAAGCCGATATCCCCGGACCATCCGAGTTGCTGCTGTTTCTTGTAGATGATGTTGATGATGCCCGCCATGCCGGCGGCGTCGAAGCGCGCGGACGGGTTGTTGATGATCTCGATCGCCTCGATGTTCGCCGCCGAGATGCTGTCCAGACCACGCTGCGTACCGAATCCGGTCAGGCTCGACTGTCGCCCGTCGATCAGGATGGCGACCTTGTCGCTGCCGCGCAGGGAGACCTTGCCTTCCTGATCGACGGTCACCCCTGGAAGGTTCTTCATCGCGTCGAGCATGGTGCCGGTCGACTGGACGGGGCCATCGCCAAGCGTGAACACCTGCGTGTCGATACCGGCAGCCCGGATGGCCTCGGCGGTGACCGTGACTTGTTCCTCGACGCCCGCGATGCGCGGGAGGCGGATGTCGCCCAGGTCGTACGTCTGGTTCAGGGGACTGACCACCACGTCCGCCTCCGCTTCGAGGAAGCCGGGAAACGTGATCCGAATGGTGTACGAGCCGGTGGCCAGCCCCTGCACCAGGAAGCGGCCGTTTTCACCGGCAAGCGCGCCTGACAGCGGCTGACCCGCGGCGTTCTCGATGACGATGGTCGCAAAGCCGACCGGGGCGTCGTCGCGCATGTCGAGTACGCGCCCCGAAAGGACGGCCGTGCCCTGTGCGAAAGCGCTGGCGGGGGATAAGAGGACCAGCAAAAGGATGAGTGATTTCGCCATATGAATTAATGATGACTTCCCGGAGTGGAATCTCCTAACATTCGGCCCTCGCAGCCAGCAGAAGGAGATCAAATGTCCAAGCGATCATTAGTCATTACGGCCGCCATCCTCGTGGCGTTTCTCGGCGGGTATGTCGTGTCCAACAAGCAGGCCCCTCTGGAGGGTCAGGGAGAAGAAGGCTTCGATAACCCGGCCGCGGCGGTCCCGGGTGACATCGGGTCGCTCGACCATACCGGTCCGTACAACGTTGTCGAAGGATGGCCGAAGGATCTCAGCACGATTCCCGGCAACGAGAAGTGGACGTTCGGCGCCGGCCAGGGCGTCTTCGCGGAGAGCCCGGACCGCGTGCTCTACATTCAGCGCGGACAGCTGCCCGTCCTGCCCGGCGTGAAGCCGGTGCCGTTAGGGAACGTGGCGCCCAGCCTGCAGTTCCCGGTCATGAACCTGCTTCGCAACGCCACGCAGGCCAGCCCCCCCGGAGCGCTCGAAGTCAACGGCAAGGTAGGCGACGACTCCGACGCAGGTCAGGCCGGCGTCGACTTCCTGTGGGCCAACTGCATCGTCATCTTCAATCGCGCGGGCGACATCGTCGAGACCTGGTCGCAGTGGGACAAGATGCTGCGCAGGCCGCACTCGGTGTACATCAGCCCGTACGATCCCGAGAAGCACGTCTACGTCGTCGACGACTTCCGTCACGCGATCTTCAAATTCACCAACGACGGGAAGACGCTCGTGCAGACGATCGGCGAGCCGAACGTCCACGCGTCCGACGAGAAGCACTTCTATCGTCCGACGTTCATGGCGTTCCAGACCGACGGCAGCTTTTACGTAGCCGACGGCTACCTGAACACCCGTGTCGTGAAGTTCGACAAGGACGGCAACTACCTCACCGCGTGGGGCCAGGCGGGCGAGGCGGGCAAGGAAACACGGCCCGGCTACTTCAACAACGTGCACGGCGTCGCGGTCGATCCCGAAACCCGCGAGGTGTACGTCAACGATCGCAACAACCGCCGGATTCAGATCTTCGACGAGAACGGCAAGTTCCTGCGCATGTGGTCGCTCACGTGGGATCGCGCGAACCTGCATTTCGTACAGATCGACGCCGACCGCAAGATCTGGGTCTTCGACCAGGTCGCGCAGAAGCTCGCGCGCTTCACGGCTGACGGCCGGCTCGTGTACTCGTGGGGCAGTCTGGGCGCGCATCCGGGTGCGCTGTGGGGCGTGCACGGTATGAGCGTCGATCAGGAACAGAACCTGTACCTGGCGGCGGTCGGCCGCAGCGGTGTGCAGAAGTTCGCGCCGCGCCAGGGCGCCAACCCGGAGTACCTGGTTGGTCGCCACGTCTATTCGGCCTGGAAGTAAACGCGCCGAGGTAATCAGAAGCATGTTCCGTCTTCTGATTCCGGCGATCGTCGTCGTGTCCTGGGCCGTCCCCTCGGCGGCCCAGGGCCTCAATCTCAGCCAGGATCTTGTGCGGCTCGGGGTCGCGGCCTCGAACATCGAGCCAGACCGATCGGACCTGGATGCGCGTCCGCTATTCCAGGCGGCCGTCGACTACGTGCGGCAGCGCGGGATCACTCGTGTCACGCTCGACCCCGGCAACTACTACTTTCTGACAACCCAGACGAACGGGCGATATATCTATCTCGCGAATTTGCGGGATGTCGCGTTCGCGTTTGCCGGCGCACACTTCTTCTTCAAGAACCCGTACGCGCTCTTCGCCATGCAGGTGGTGGACTCGGAACGCATCACGTTTTCGGGTTTCACCGTCGACTTTCTCGACCTCCCCTTCACGCAGGTGACGGTTGCCGCCGTCACGCCGTCGGCGCGGACGATCCGGTTCGAGCCGCTGGCCGGGTTTCGAAACGCGACGGACTTCAACGACGTCCGCACGCCGAACGGGGAGGCGCCGCCGCTGTTTGGCCTTGCGTTCCGTAACGGCGCCGTCGTGCCCGATACGGGACGATTCGGCATCGAACGATCCATTGGCGCGGCGACGCTCCAGGCGTCGGCGGATGGCTATCAGAGCGAGCCCGCGGCGCTCGCGCGGATCCTCCCGGGAGACACGCTGGTCATTCTCGGCCGAGGAGAGCAGGGCACGGCGGTTCGTATCGACGGCGGCCGCGATATCGCGTTCGAAGACGTCGACGTGTACGCCAGCCCCTCCATGGCGATCCTGTTCATTCGCGTCGGCGCCGCCCGCCTCGAACGCACGCGCGTCATCCCGAGGCCAGGGACCTCCCGGTTAATCAGCGCGAACGCCGACGGGCTTAACCTCACACTGGTGCAGGCGGGCAGCATCATCCGCCACTGCGAGGTGCGGCGCACAATGGACGATGCGATTGCGGTGAACTCCACGTTCATGGCGTCGGTGCTCGAGTCGCCTGTCCCAAACCGCCTGACCGTGCGGCGCAAGGCCAACACCACGTTCGAGAACGGGCTGGCCATGTCGCTCGTGCATTTCACGACCGCGGCGGAGCTCACCGGCGGCACGATCCTTTCGCAGGACCCGGCCTACGGGGCGCCGGTCGTATCCGAAGGAACCGTGCGTCTGGAATTCGATCGTGGGTTGCCCGCGGTCGCCGCGAGCTCCGGGCTGGTGCTTGCGAGTGCCGCCGCGCGCGGCGAAGGAACGGTCGTCGAACACAACCTGATCGAGGACGTCCAGTTCGCCCGCGGCATCTACATCGCCGGGCCGCGGGGCGTCATCGTGCGCAACAACATCGTTCGGCGCACCACGTCCGGGGGCATCGTCATCTGGCAGGCGATGCAGGTTCCCGGGTTCGCGGTCCCGCCCTCGCACGACATTCAGATTCTCGGGAATGTCATCGAGCACCCGATTGGCGTCGGCACGATCGCGACGGGATCCTTTGCCGCGCTCGGTGGCATCTCCGTCGCGTCGGCGGTCTCGGGACGATTCGTGACCGCTCGCGTCAATACCGGCATCACGATCGCCGGCAATCGCATTTCAGACTCAGGCCGCTCCGGCATCTGGGTGTCGAGCATCCTGGGCGGCAGCATCCGCGACAACGTCATCGAGCGGCACAACCGGCGGCCCGGTCTGCCGATGGTGGGTGTCGCGCAGGTGGAGCAGGCGCAGCTCACCGCCGATTTCACGCAGCCGGTCGTGGTACGCAACAGCGACGGGATTCACATTGCCGGGAATGTCGCGAACTAAGAACAGCAAACCGAACCCGGAACCCGGAACCCGGAACCTGGAACCCGGAACGGGCCTCTATCGCGTTGCGCCGCGGTAGCCGGCTTCGTAGCCCTGCCTGAAACCAGCGCGGTAGTTGTTGCGATAGGCGTCGCGGGTGCCGTACGCGTCCACGTAGCCGCCGTCACCATCCCGGTACTGACGGCTGTCGGCCGGGTCGTAACGAAGGCCCTGCCTCCCGTCCCCCGCGCCATCCTGATACCCGTCGTCGTATCCGCGCACGAACGCCGGTTCCTGCTGGCTCCGGGGAAGTTGCCGTTGCAGCGGCGCCTGGCGGTTCAGCGCGCGGCCGCGCGCGTTGCCGTTGCCTCGATCAACACTGCCTCGATCACCGCTACCGCGATCCGCACCCCTCCCGCGTCCCTGCGCGTCGAGCGCACCGGACATCGGCACCGCCGCGAGGCAGACCGTGGTGAGGGCAACGGTGAAGGCAGATTTCCAGGACACCACAAGCTCAGGCTGCAAACCATAAGCCACGCAGATCGAGCGGTTTACAGACGTTTTGAAGCTCGAACTTCCGGCCTTTGACCTTCGTTCAGGTCACTCCGCAGGGGACAGTCGCTCGGGTGAGGCGATATAGGTCCGGCGGGCGCGCGCGTTCATGCCCGGCTGTTTCACCCGGACGACCAGCTTGTGCTCGCGGCCGTCCAGCGTCGCCGGCGTGAACCCGAGCGTGTACTGGCTGTGAAGCTCCTGCGCGACGCGGCTGAAGGTCGGTCCGAGCTCGTCGGCCTTCTTGAGCTCGAAGTATCCGCCTCCGGTTTCGTCCGACAGCCGGCGGAGCCCGCGATCGGGCCGCGTCCGCACGCGCCGCTGCCCGTTGAAAAACTCCGACTCCAGGCCGATCGTATAGACCATCACCTCTTCGTCTCGTGCGCGATCGAGCACGTCTCCCATGCCGACGCGGCTCGCCGTGTCGTCTCCATCGGTGAAGACCAGCACGACTTTGCGATTCCCGGCCTGGCGGAGCATCGCCATGCTTTCGTTGATGGCGTCATACAGCCTGGTCGGATTGCCGAACTGCAGATCCTTGAGCGCGAAGATCAGGTCGTCGCGGTCGTTGGTGAACTCGCCGCTGAACTGAATCTTGTCGCTGAACGATCCCACCTGCGCCATGTCTTCGGGAAGCATCCGCAGCAGGAACTGTTCGGCGGCCGCCTGCAGGCGATCGAGATTCGCCGTCATGCTGGCGCTGTAATCCATCATCACGACCGCGGTGAACGCCTGGATGTCGTTCTCGAAGAACGTGATGTCCTGCGGCTTGCCGTTGTCGAGGATCTCGAACTGGTCCTGTTCCAGACCAGGCACGAGCCTGCCGTCGGCGTCGGTCACCGTGGTGACAACCGGGACGATCCGCGTGCTCGAACGGAATGTCGCCTGTCCCTGTGGAGAGGCAACCATGATCGAGACGGCCATGAGCGCGAGCGCCGGAGCGGCCAGGTGGTGCATGGGGGGCAGCTTAGCAACGATTGTTCCGCGGAGTAAACCGGCTTTCCGCTAAGATTTCCCGCATGCGCACAGCGGTTTTCACGGCGGTTTTCGTGCTCGTGTCCTCGCTCGTGGCCGCTCCCGCGTACGCCGCGCACGTCGCCGGCACCGTCGTGGACGGGTCGGGTGCACCGATCGGCGGCGCTACGGTGGCCGCCGGAACCATCACTGCGACCACCGCTGACGACGGCTCGTTCGTACTCGCCGATGTACCGAACGGCAGCCAGATCCGGATTACGGCGCCCGGCTTTGCCACAGCGCTCCTTGTCGCTGCCGACGTGGAAGGCGTTCGCGTCACACTCCAGCCTGCCCCGCTCTTTAACACGGTGGTCGTCACCGCGTCGCGCGGAGCCGCGCGCCTCGCGACGCCGGAAGCCACGACCGTTGTGACGTCGGCGGAGCTCCTGGCGTCGGCCGCCGGCTCGCTCGACGACGTGCTTCGCAACACGCCCGGCTTCAGCCTGTTTCGCCGGTCGTCGTCACGGGTGTCGAATCCGACGACACAGGGCGTCACGCTGCGGGGCGTCTCCGGATCCGGCGCGAGCCGGACGCTCGTGCTCGCAGACGGATTGCCGCTGAACGATCCCTTCGGCAGCTGGGTCTACTGGAACCGCATTCCGCAGGCGGCGGTGGAACGCGTGGAAGTCGTCCGCGGTGCCGCAGGTGACTTGTATGGCGCCGACGCGCTCGGCGGCGTCGTTCAGGTCCTGACGTTTCAACCCGGACGCACCCGGTTCCGTGCCATGGGTGAGGCAGGGTCGCACGACACGGCGCGGTTCTCGGGCTTCGGCGGTACGCAGCGCGGCCCATGGAATGTCGACGCCGCGGGCGAATGGCTGCGAACCGACGGCGTCGTCACCGTGGGCGAAGAGGTGCGCGGCCTCGTCGACGTCCGCGCCGACAGCGACTACACGACGGGATTCCTTGGCGGCGGAGTCAACCAGGGCGCGTGGCACGCATCGGCACGTCTCAGTCTGTACGCCGAAGAGCGTGGCAACGGTACGCCCCGGACGGTGAACACCACCGACTGGACGCAGGCATCGGGCGAGGCTGCAGGTTCGGTCGGCGACGGCGCGTGGCAGGCGCGCGCGTCGGTGGGTACCCAGACGTACGACCAGACGTTCAGCGCGGTCCTGGCAGGACGCGCCACAGAGCGGCTCACGTTCGAGCAGTCAATCCCTTCCTCCTTCTCCACGGGCGCCGCCCAGTGGACCAAGGGCACATCGAAGACGGTCTGGCTCCTTGGCGTCGAAGCCAAACGAACCGAATCCACCGTCGAAGAGCTCCGGTACTCCGTGGCTGGGGTGCAGAGCGGGCCGTTCCTTCTGGGCGGCACCGAGCAGTCGGGCGCCATGTTCGCGCGCGTCAGCGTGATTCCCGTCGAGCGGCTGACGCTGACGATGGGCATGCGCGGAGATTTCTGGCAATCGACGCCGCTCGACGCGGCGCTCGCCACGCACTCCGCCAGCTTCTTCAGTCCGCGCGCGGCCGCGGCCTGGACGCTGAGCCCCGCCGCGTCGGTGCACGCGTCTGTCTATCGCGCGCATCGGACGCCCACGCTGAATGAGCTGCATCGCGGGTTCAGTGTCGGCAACGCCGTCACCAATCCGAACCCGGAGCTCGATCCTGAGCAGCTGACCGGGATGGATGGTGGCATCCTCTGGTCGTGGCACGGAGTCTCGGCGCGCGCCACCGGGTTCTGGAACGAGCTCGATGGCGCCGTGACGAACGTCACGACGAGCATCGTCGGCACTCAGATCACGAGGCAGCGGCAGAACACCGACACGGTCCGTGCACGCGGCATCGAGCTGGAGGGCGATGTGCGCGTGCATCAGCGATGGATGCTCGGGGCGCTGGCCGGATTCACGCGCTCGAGGTTCGTCGACGCACCCGCGCAGCCGGCGATCGAAGGGAAACGGGTGCCTTAGGTACCGTCCTATCAGTTCGGCAGCACCATCACGTATGTCGATCCTCGCGGCTTTACCGGCTCGCTGCAGACGCGCCGCCTGGGCGTGCAGTACGACGACGACCTGAATCTCTTCGCGCTCGAGTCGTTCAGCCTCATGGACATGTCGGCGAGCCAGGCCGTGCGGCGCGGGCTGAGTGTGTTTGCCGCGGTCGAGAACGTGCTTGATGCGGACTACGATGTCGGCCGCACGCCGATTCGTACCATCGGCTGGCCCCGCACGGTGCGGGTCGGCGTCCGCGTCTTTTTACCCTGATCCCTGACCCCTGACCCCTGATCCCTGATCCCTTATGATGTTTTTCATGAGAACGACGTTCGCGACCGGCGCCATTCTGCTCGCTCTGTCCTGTTCGACGCCCGCCCAGCAGCCCGCCGCCGGGCAGGCCGGATCAGCTGCGGCGTCGGATGTCGCGGCGCGCGTGGGCGATCGCACGATCACGCTGAAGGAGCTCGACGATCGATGGCGGCAGAACGACCCGGCGCAGCAGGCGCAGGCGCTGAACCAGCTGTACGAGGGGCGCCGCGGCGCGCTCGAGGCCATCGTCGCGCAGATGCTGATCGAGCAGGCCGCCAAGGGCAAGGGCATGGCGGTGGAGCAGTACACGGAAGCCGAAGTCGCGAGCCGCATCAAGCCGGTCACGGAAGGACAGATCGTCAGCTTCTTTCAGGAGAACCAGGCGCAGATGCAGGGGCAGCCGCTGCAGGCGATGACGACGCCGATTCGGAATTATCTCGAGGAGCAGGAGCGCGCCAACGCGTACCGTGCGTTCGTCAATGACCTGAAGAAGGCGGGACCGGCGGTGACGATGGTGCTGGATGCGCCCCGCTCGGAGGTCGCGGTCGATGCCGGCGATCCGGTGCTGGGACCCGCCACTGCGCGCGTCACGATCGTCGAGTTCTCGGATTTCCAGTGCCCGTTCTGCCAGCGCGTGTCGCCGACGCTGAAGCGCGTGCGTGAGACGTACGGCGACCGCGTGCGGATCGTCTGGAAGGACTTTCCGCTGACGTCCATCCACCCGCAGGCGTTCAAGGCGGCGGAAGCAGCGCAGTGCGCGCACGAGCAGGGGAAGTTCTGGGAGTATCACGACCGGCTGTTCGCCAACCAGCAGACGCTGCAGGTGGAATCGCTCAAGAAGTACGCGGCCGACGCCGGTCTCGATGCCGCGAAGTTCGGAACGTGCCTCGATACGGCGAAGTACGCCGAACGTGTGCAGGCGCAGATGGGTGTGGGAGCCGAGCTCGGCGTCAACTCGACTCCGGCCGTGTACATCAACGGCCGCCTGCTGACCGGCGCGCAGCCTTATGAGACGTTCGTGTCGGTCATCGACGAGGAGCTGGCGAGAGCGCGTTAGGGATTCAACACGATCTTTCCGTAGGCCCCCGGCTCCAGCACCGCGACGTGCGCCTTCGGCGCGTCCCCCAGCGGCATTTCACGGCCCACCACCGGGTTCAACATTCCCGCCTCGAGTCCCGCCACGACTGCCGAGTGAATCACGCGGTGATCCTCTGGTGTCGCGTTGAACATCCGCATTCCGAGCAGGATTCCGTCCTTCGTCATCAGCTTGCCCGGGTCGATTTCGATCCGCCCGCGGTTACCGATGGCGATGAGGCGTCCGCGCAGGGCGAGGATGTCGAAATCCTTGTCGAGGTTCACGTTCGTCAGCATCTCGAGAATGACGTCGGCGCCGCGTCCACCGGTCAGCGGCAGGACCTTGGCGAGATAGTCGGGGTCTCGGTGATTCAGCACCTCGTGGGCACCCTGTTCGCGCACGAGGGCAATGCCCTTGTCGCTCCCCGCCGTGCCGATCACGCGCAGGCCTGAGGCCCGCGCAATCTGCACGGCCGCAACGCCGACGCCGCCGCTGGCGCCATGAATGAAGACGGTGTCGCCGGGCCGCGCCTGGGCTTTCAGGAAGAGTGCCCGCCACGCCGTTCCGTACGGCACGCCGACCGCGGCGCCCTGAGCGAACGACAGCCGCGACGCCAGCGCATGGACCTGGGTTTCTTCGCAGATCGTCGCCTCCGCGTACGATCCGCTGACCGTGCCGTGCGTATACACGCGGTCGCCCGCCTTGACGCTCGTCACATTCGCCCCCACGGCTTCCACGACCCCGGCCGCATCCGTGCCAGGCGTGTAAGGAAGGTTCGGCTTCTTCACGTACGACGCGGTCCGGATGTACGTCTCAACCGGATTGACGCCAATCGCCTTGACGCGCACGAGCACCTGCGTCGGTCCCGGCGTGGGCACAGGGACCTCTTCGATCTTCAGTACTTCGGGCGCGCCGAATTCACGTACAACAACAGCTTTCATCAGCGCACTGCTCCTTAGGGCATAGGGAAAAGGGTAAACCCTTAATTGTTCGCAGAAATGAGCTACGCCGGCTCGCAGATCCACGTTCGTTTCGAACACATGAGGGGGCGTTCGGGCGCTTTGTCGGAGCATACCTCACGGCAGTCGTCTTGCTGCGCCGCCCGTCATGCCATTGCCGCATGGTGGAGTGGATGAACGAGCCTTTGTCTTCCTGTGCGAAGTGATTCGGTTCGCGCGCGCGATCAGGCCGGAGCCTGGGATTCGTCGTATTGTCGATCAGGTGATCGCGGCCGCTGGTTCTATCGCGGCCAATCGTCAGGAAGCAAACGGTGCCTCGTCGAAGAAAGAATTCATTCGCTATAACCAAATCGCCCTGCGCAGCGCCAACGAGTCTGTCTTATGGCTGCGGGCACTCTCGTCGACAGAGATCGGAGATCCGCACACAGGCCCAATACTGCTCGGGGAGGCTGGCCAGATCGCGAGAATTCTTGGCGCCATTATTGTGAACGCGAAGGCAGGGAGCCCGTCGCCCCAGCGGTGAGGCTCAGACAGAATTTTCCCTTTTCCCTTTTCCCTACAGCGGAAAGAGACGCGCGAAGTTACCGCCGAAGAGCAGCGCGGCGTCGCGATCAGGGACGCCAATCGCGTTGACGATCTCCCTTTGCTGGTCGTAGATCGCCTTCTGAAATCCGCGAGGGAAGAATGATGAATCGGTCCCAAACAACAGCCGCGAGGGACCGAGCACGGCCAGGGCAGTCTTGAATACCGCCTCGAGCGTGAGCCCTGGCGCGTAGCGAACCCAGTTGTTCGAACTCGATGTATCGAAATGGATGTTCGGGCAGACGTCGGCCGCCATCAGCGCTTCGCGAAACAGGCCCGCGCCGAAGTGCGGGATGAGGAACGGGACCGCCGGGAAGGCCATCGCAAGACGCGAGACCGCGAGCGGATCGCCGAGACGCAGATCGAAGCGACTGGGCAAACCGAGCTTTCGTCTCACGCCGATCGACAGCACGCCGCAATGCACGAACACCGCCGTGCCCGGTACTGCGGCCGCCGCCTCGACGATCCGATGCGTCCGCTCGTCATCGGCCGGCACGTGATGCATGGCGGGGAAGAGGCAGACGACGCGGAGGCGGAGATCGGTCAGCGCGCGCCGCGTCCGCTCCGCGGGGTCCGCGGCCGACGGATCCACCATGAAGTAGCCGACGAATCGGGAAGGGTGTTTCGCGACAGCGGCGGCCACCGACGATTCGTCGCCGGGGATGCTGGCAATCAGCGCCGTGCGGGTGACGCCATGCCGATCGAGTTCCTGGACCCATCGGTCGGCGAGCGCTTCAGCGCTGGCGGGATCGTCCCACTGCAACTCGCGAAGGATGTCTGAGGGGGTGCCGGCGCCGCGTTGCCTGGCCAGCGCGTCGAAGAAGGCTGGCGAGAAGAAATGGCAGTGCGCGTCGTTGATCAGAACGTGATCCGCAAGCCGAGCTGGCCGACGCGCTGTTCGGGCTGCTGGACATCGCCGGCATATGCCGTCGGCTGCATGAACGAGGCAAGCGGCGCGCCCGCCGGCGAGAGCCGCTGCGTCGTCAGCGGGATCGACGGATTGGTCGCGTTGAACACGTTGAACATTTCCGCGATCGCCTCCACCCGCATCGATCCCCAGGCCGGGAAGGCGCGGCTGACGCGCAGGTTGAGCTGCGAGAACGGGGCGCGGCGGCTGCAGTTGACGGTCTCGCAGTCGCCCATCTCCTCGAAGGAAGCAGTTCCGGCGTCATTCATCCCGGTAAACCGGTACGCGCGGACGGTCTTGTCATTGACGTTGCCGTCGGCGTTCAGATCGAGGCCTTCGAACGAATGCGTCGGCAGCGCCGACCGCCGCATGTAAATCGGGGACACCCGGATGCCCCATGGCGCTTCGATGATGGCGCTCAGGGTGATCCGGTGGCGCGCATCCGTGCGCGTGGACGGCCCCTGCTGCACATCCGCGAACGGATCGCGGACGTCCTGCACCAGGTTCCCGACGATCTCGTCGTAGGCGGTGCCGACGTCGCTCGTCGCCTTCGAAAGGGTGTACGACGCATTGAGGTCGAGGCCCCGCGACATCCGGCGCCGGATCGCGGCAATCAGCGCGTCGTAGCGGCTGGAGCCCTTGCTGAGGGCCGTGCGGAAATTGATGGCATTCGGCTGGATGGCCAGATCCGCGAGGTACCGCCGCCCGCCGACAAGGGCGTTCGGGCGCAGCCGCAGGTTCAGTTCACGCCCGTCCACGCGCACGTAGTCCAGGGTCACCGCGGTCCACGGATCGAGTTCGCGTGCCCACCCGAGATTCGACTGCATCGTGTACGGCTGCTCGAGCAGGGGCGAGATCACTTCGCCGGCGAGCGACGGGATATTCGGGTTGACCTGGTTCTGCGCCGCAATCACCGACAACGGATCGCCGACGCGGAACAATGCACCGTCGGGCCGCCGGATGCCGGCCGGCGCGTTCGCCACAAACACAGGCCCGCCTCCGCCGATCGCATCGATGGCGGCGGTGAGCACGTTCGAATTCGTATAGGCGAAGTCGGTGTACACGCCCCAGCCGCCGCGGATGATCTGCCGGCCGCTGCCGTTGAGGTCGTACACGAACCCGAACCGCGGCTGAACATTGTCCTTGTCGCCGCGTGTCTCCTCGCCGAAACCTTCGAGCGCGGTCCCCGCAAATCTGCCCGCCTGTCCCGCCGTCTGGAGCGCCTGGAAGTTGGGATTCCGGCTCTGATCGAAGGGGATGCCGCTCACGTAGTCCCACCGCACGCCGAGGTTCAGCGTCAGGCGCGTGTTCACCCGCCAGTCGTCCTGCACGTAGAACGCGTAGCTGTCGATCGGGATATTGAAGTCGGTCGTGCCGCCGATGACGAGGATCGAGGTGACCGGCGCGTCAATCGTGTTGGCGCCGAGGCCAAAGATGCCGGTGGTGCCCTGGCCCACGTGGACGAACAGGCGCGGTTCGTGAATCCAGTTCGCCCCGCCCCTGAGCTCATGGCCCAACCCGCCGAGGCGCGTCGTGCTCCACGAGATGTCGTCACGAAACTGCCACTTGGTCTGCTGCGTGCCCTGGTCTGCGACCGTGCTGGTGCCCGTCGTCACACCGTTCGGGAAACGGAGGGCGGCCCCATGTTCGTCGGCGGGATCTCGTTGACGAAGCGGGAGTACTGCACGACGAGCTCGTTCAGGCTCGCGCCGCCAATCATCCAGTTATGGTTGGCATTGACGGAGTGGTAGGTGTTGCTGCTGGTCGCCCAGGACGACCGCGCGGCGCGCAGGCCGGCGCCCGCGGGCTGCGAGTTGCCGTCGCGGCCGTAGCGCAGTGCCAGGTAGTGCGCGGGCGTGACGGTCGTCGTCACCTTCGCCGTCAGCAGGTCCTCGCGGAAGGGCACGTCGAACACGCCATCCTCGAGCGGGAAGATTCCCAGCGTGTTGACCACCTGCCGCGTGTCCTGCTGCGTGCGCTCGTAGGCCCCGAACACGTGCGCGCGATCGACGACGATCGGACCGCCGAGGCTGGTGCCGAACTGGTAGCGGCGGTACGCCTGCTTGTCGATCTGATTGGCCTGCTCGCTGAACGTCCGTGCATTCAGCGCGTCATGCCGGAGGAACGTGAAGGCGCTCCCGCGCAGATCATTCGTGCCGCTCTTCGTCACGACGTTGATGACGGCGCCGCCGCGGCCGTATTCGGCGTCGAACCGCTGCGTCATCACGTTGAATTCCTGGATCGCCTCCAGCGGATAGAGCTGCAGCAGTCCGCCGACGGTATCGTCGTTGTTGTCTCCGCCGTCCACCACGTAGCTGACGTTGCGGCCGTTCCCGCCGCTGATCTGCGGGCTGTATTGCGTGCTCTTGGTCAGCTCCGAATGAAACCCGAGCCCCACGCCGGGGACGGTCGCGGCAAGATTCGCGAATTGCCGGCCGTTGAGGGGCAGGCCTTCGATGCGGGCGGTGTCGACGATCTCGCCGACGGTCGACGAGGTGACCGGCAGCAGCGGCACCTCGGCGGCCACCGTCACGGTTTCCGTAAGCACCGGGACGCGCAGGATGACGTCGACGTCGGAGGTGCGCGCGACATTGACGATGATGCCGTCACGCTCGAACCGGACGAGTCCGGCGCGCTGGGCTTCGACGCGGTACGTGCCGACCGGAAGACCGGCCAGCCGGTACACGCCGTTGTCGCCGCTCGCGGCTTCCCGGAGGAATCCCGTGTCGAGGTTTCGCGCGGTAATGGCTGCGCCGGGAATGCCGGCATCGAGATCGTCGACGACGCGTCCTGCGATGCTGCCCGTGGATTGTTGAGCGACCGCCGTAGATGCGATCGCGGTAAAAGCGCACGCAAGGAGCGCCTTCGCGAACTTCATCATTGTTGCGCGCCAGTGTAGCAGGGTTAAGATCCGGCGCGTGAGCGCCACGCTGTCGGTATTTGGAGTTTGGGATCTGGTGCTCGGCGTCTATGTCGCCGGAGTGCTATGGGGTCTTATCATGACCGATGCACGCCCGGTGGCGCGCGTCGCGCTCGCCCTGCTGTGGCCGGTCGGCCCGCTCGCCTTCGTGGTGACGGTTACGCTGCTGCTCGCCGCGCTGCCGGTCGCGTTCCCGAAGATTGGCATCCCGCTGTGGCTGCTCGCGGGATCGCTCTGGTGGCTCTATTCGGTCAGCGCTTCCGTGTAATGGCGGAGCAGGAAGTCCTGCGAGTTGAAACTGCCCGCGCCCACCGCCTCGGGGTGTGAATAGGCGCCGGCCGCATCCAGCACATACGCGCGGTCCGTGTCGCGCAGGTACGACCCCAGGACGACGTCGCGCACGTGCTCGAGGATCTCGGTGTCGCGGATCGGCGTCAGCACCTCCACCCGCCGATCCAGGTTGCGCTCCATGAGATCGGCGCTGCCGATGTACATCTCCTCGTGCCCGCCGTTCATGAACCAGTAGATCCGCGAGTGTTCGAGGAAGCGGCCGACGATCGACCGGACGCGGATGTTGTCGCTCACACCGGGGATGCCGGGCCGCAGCGAGCAGATGCCGCGGATGATCAGGTCGATCGACACGCCCGCCTGTGATGCCTTGTAGAGCACCCGGATCATCTGGTCGTCGGTAATCGCGTTGACCTTGATGATGATCCGCGCCTCGCGGCCGGCGCGCGCGTGCTCCGCTTCGCGCGCGACGAGCTCGGACAGCCGTGTGCGCAGCTGGATGGGCGCCACCAGGATGCTGCGGAATTCCTTCTGGTTCGAGTACCCGGTCAGGTAATTGAAGATCTCCGACGCGTCAGCGACGATGTCGCGGTCGGCCGTGAAGAGGCCGATGTCGGTGTAGACCTTCGACGTCCCCGGGTTGTAATTACCGGTGCCGGTGTGCACGTAGGTCTGCACGCCGTCGGCTTTCTGCCGCACCACCAGGCACAGCTTCGCGTGCGTCTTGATGTCGGCAAAGCCATAGACGACGTGGATGCCGTGGGCTTCCAGCTGCTTGGCCCAGATGATGTTGTTGCGTTCGTCGAACCGGGCTTTCAGCTCCACCAGGACCGCGACCTGCTTGCCCGCCTCCGCCGCCTGGATCAGCAGGTCGATGAGCGGCGAATTCGGTCCAATCCGGTACAGGGTCATCTTGATCGCCACGACGTGCGAATCCCTGACCGCGGCGCGGAGGAATGCCTCGAACGATCCAAACGACTGATACGGGTGATGGACCATCTGATCCTGGTACCGGATCTGGTCGAAGATCACTTCAGGATCCTCGTCGGGACGCCAGAGCGACCGCGCTGAATACGGGGCGTCCTTCAGCTCCGGCCGGTGGATCTTCATGAGCTGCATCCAGTCGCCGAATCCAACCCGGCCGTCGGTCCGCTGGACGTGCTCTTCGTCGGTTCCGAAATTCTCGATCAGGATGTTCAGGACGCGCGCCGGCATATCCGAGCCAACCTGCAGCAGCGCAACCGCGCTGTGCCGCAATTGACGCAGGCTCGTTTCGACCGTTTCGAGCAGGTCGTCGGCTTCGACCTGTTCGATCTCCAGATCCGCGTCGCGGACGATGCGGAACAGGTGAATGCCCTTCACCTGGGTTCCCGGAAACAGGTAGTGGAGGTTGGCGCGAATCACGTCCTCGAGGAATACGAACGACAGCGTCTTGCCAGGGCTGAGCGCCTGCGGAATCGGAATGAACCGCGGCAGCACGTCCGGCACCTTGACGCGCGCGAACTTCGTGCGGCCCCCGTGGCGCACGACCACCGCGAAGTTCTTGCTCAGATTCGAGATCAGCGGAAACGGGTGTCCGGGGTCGAAGGCCAGCGGCGTAAGGATCGGGCAGATCTCCCGCGAGAAAAAGCTGTGGAGGTAGTCCTTGATCTCGGGCGCCCACTCTGACGGCTCGAGCAGCGCGATGTTTTCGGTCGCGAGCAGAGGCCGCAGCTGCTCCCAGCAGGCGGTGATGTCGCGGAGCATTTCGACGCCGCGCGCGCGCATCGCGTCGAGCTGCTGCTGCGTGTTGAGACCGTCGGGCGCGACGTCCTCGATCCCGTGCCTCAGGTTCTTCTGCGTCGTCGAGACGCGAATCATGAAGAATTCGTCGAGGTTCGTGGCGGTGATCGCTAGGAACTTCACGCGTTCGAGCAGCGGGTGCGTCGAGTCGAGCGCCTGCCCGAGGACGCGCTGGTTGAACTCGAGCCAGCTCAGCTCACGATTGATATACAGAGCCGGATTCTTGAGATCTCCGGGGTCCACCTCCGCCGGCGGGACGACGCGGAGTACGGGCCGGGGTGCGAGGCGTGCGGTGTGTCGTTTTGATCTCGACTGTCGCCGTTCGACAACGGCGGCGTCACGGGAAGAATCCATAGATTTGGGAGCGCCAGGGCCGGCCATATTAGCAGAGCGACGTAACAGCTGAGGTGCCCATAGTGACCATGGGGTAACTCTGCAGGACCGATGCCGTACTATTTGCCGGAATGATCGTTCGGGGTAACGCGCTGATTTTCTGGGATCCGCGACTTCCGGGCTCGAAATACGCCCGGAAACTCGATGCTATCGACACGGACCAGATTACGCCGGCGGCCGACTGTGTCTCGGAGAGCCTCGAAACGCTCGACGAAAGGTGGAAAGCTGGGGCGTTTCGATATCTGATGCCCGACTTCAGGGCCCGGGTGCACCAGGGCCAGACGTTCGTCATTGCGGGGGACCGCTTCGCCATCGGATCGTCCCGCGAGATGAGTCCGGCCGGCCTCAAGGGGATCGCCGACGAAGCGGGCCTGGAGATGGTGATCGTCTGCGGCCACAACATGGGCGACATCTTCCGCCGCAACGCCCTCAATCTCGGCCTCCATGTCGTCCAGTCGCCCGACGCGGTCGCCGACGCGCGCGACGGGGACGAGCTCCAGTTCGACACCGTCTCGCGCCGCATTGAGAACGTGACGCAGGGCAAGACATATGAGCCGCTGCCGCTCACGCCGAAGGAAGAGGAGATTCGCCGCGGGGGCGGCATCATCGCGCTGGGCCGGCGCGAGCTCGCGTCGAGCGCGCGGGACCGGGGGCCGCTGGCCTTCCCCGATCCGGTGCTGGCGCGGACGCTAACGACAACCGAGCAGATCCTGTGGGGACATCGCGTGGACACCGACAGGGAGACGCTGCGCCCCGGCGACACCCTGCGCGTGTACGCCGACCTGCTCCCGGCATCGGATGGCACGGCGCCGTTCGCCATCCACACGTTCAACCAGATCACCGGCGACGGGCGCGCCCCGCGTCAGGCGGCCATCGCCAACGATCACTTTGTATTCACGGGGCGTGATGACGACGAGCGACAGACAGCGATCGGACGCGCGTTCGCGCAGCAGCATGGCCTGAAGCCGCCGTACTACGCCACGCCCGGCGACGGCATCTTCCATTTCTATTTCCCCGAGCAGGGTCTCGTCCTTCCCGGCCAGTTCATCCCCGGCGCCGACTCTCACAGCCGTGCGTACGGCGCGTATGGCGCCGTCGGGATCGGCGTCGGGTCGACGACGCTCGGTTTCGGCTGGGCCACGGGGTACATCTACTTCACGGTGCCGCGCGCCCGGCGGGTGACATTCTCGGGAGCGCTCCAGCCGTGGGTCAGTGGCAAGGACATCGTCCTGGAGCTGCTGCGCCGATGGGGCCCGCAGCAGGCACAGGGCATGTCGGTCGAGTTCATCGATGCCAACCGGCAGCTGCCGATCGCCTATCGCAACACCATCGCGAACATGATGGCGGAGGCGGAAGCGATGAATGGCATCTTTGCGGCGGACGCGGTGACCGACGCGTGGTACGCCGCCAAGGGCATCACGTCGTTCCCGTACCCGCGGATCACCCCGGGCGTCGACGCGGAGTATGCGATCGACGAGGACCTGGCCCTCGAGGAAATCGCTCCGATGATTGCCAAGCCGTTCAGCCCGGGAAACGCGTTTCCGGCGGGCGCGGTCGCGCGCGAACGGATCACCTTCGACAAGGCGATGATCGGCTCGTGCACCAACGGCAGCTATGACGATTTGATGCAGGCCGCGCTCGTCATCCGTCATGCGCGCGTCGCCGGCGCCACGCGCGCCGCGCGGCCGTTCATCGTGTTTCCCGGATCGGGCGGCGTCGCAACGCAGATCGAACGGCCAGACGCGCGGCTGCACGGGGAGTCGATTGGCCAGGTCTTTCGCTCGGTTGGGGGCGAGATTCGGCAGTCCTGGTGCGGCCCCTGCTTCGGGCAGGGACCGGACGCGCTGGCGCCAGGCCAGCGTGCGATCACCTCGTTCAACCGCAACTGGCAGAACCGGATGGGACTCGGCGGGGAAGGGTATCTGGCCAGCCCCGCGGTGGTGGCGGCATCGGCGCTTCTGGGCTACATGGGACCGCCGTCCGAGCTGGGATTGACATGGGATCCGGAACGGTTCGGCATCTGAGAACCCGATCCCTGATCCCTGATCCCTGATCCCTGATCCCTGATCCCCGATCCCCCCCAAGGTAGCGCTTGCGTTTTGTTCTGCAAAGGTTTGTGATCGACCGGTCCGGGAGTCCCCGATGAAAAAGCTGTTCGCGCTCGTCCTCACATTGGCGGTTGGCGCGGCGGCGCCGGCGGCGGCCCAATCGCAGACAGAGCCTCCGGCCCAGGGCGGCCCGACGTTCCGCACCGGCGTCGAGGTGATTGCCGTGGATGTCGCGGTGACCGACGGCAAGGGCGAGCCGGTGGAAGATCTCCTCCCGCCCGACTTCGAGGTCAAGATCGACGGCCAGCTGCGCCGCGTCGTGTCTTCGGAGCACGTCCGGATCGATCTCGAAGCCGCGCGGCGTGAAGCGGCAGACCCCTTCGAGACGCTGTATACGACGAACCTCAAGCCGCCGAACGGCCGCATGTTCGTCATCGCTGTCGACCAGCTCAGTATCCGCTTCGGCGGAGCGCGAGGCCTGCTCGACACCGCCTCCAAATTCATCGACAAGCTGAGTCCTGCGGATCGCACGGCGTTTGTCGCGTACCCGGATCCGGGCATCCAGGTGGCCTTCACGGACGACCGGCTCCGCCTGAAGAACGCGATGTCGCGCGTCGTCGGACGGCAGCAGTCGTTCCAGGGGCGTTTCACGATTGGCCTGTATGAAGCGATCGCGATCTCGGAGAAGGGCGATGGCCGCGTGTTCGCCCAGGTCATTCAGCGTGAATGCCCCCGCCTGATTGGCGTCGCGCTCGAGCAATGCGAACGCGACGTGCTGAGCGAAGCGAACTCACTGGTCCGGCAGGTCCGTCAGGACACGATCGAATCGCTTCGCGGCCTCTACAACCTGCTGATGGGTCTCTCGGTGATCGAAGGGCAGAAGACCCTGATCCTGATTTCCGAAGGCATGGTGCTCGAGAGCCCGAGCGATCTGGACGACGTGGTGCGGGCGGCGAGTTTCGCGCGCGTGTCGATCCAGGTGCTGCTCCTCGACGTGCCGCGGCACGACATCACGATCACGCGCCTGCAGCCGACGCCGACCGAGGACCGCGACATGCAGGTGCAGGGGCTGGGCGACCTGGCGGCCAGCACCCGGGGATCGCTCTATTACGTGGCCGGCACCGGCGAGTCGATCTTCGATCGCATCGGATCCGACACGCTCGCGTATTACATGCTCGGCGTCGAGCAGGCGCCGACCGACCGCGACGGCAAGCAGCACCGCATTGACGTCGAAGTGCGCCGCCGCAATGTCACGGTGAAATCGCGCCGCGCCTTCGTGCTGTCGTCGGCGACGACCACCCGGCAGACGGCGGAAGAGACGCTGATGGATACCCTGAAGTCGCCGTTCGGGGTGGCGGAGGTGCCTGTCCGTGTCACCACGTTCACGCAGAGAGATCCGGGGAGCGACAAGGCGCGCCTGATGATCGCCGCCGAAGTCGGACAGCCGGGCGGCGAGCCGGAGGAGTACACCGTCGGTTACGTGCTGCTCGACGAGACGGGCACGGTGGTCACCGGCACGGCGGACAAGCGAACGCTCACCGTGCCGACGACGTCACCTGGTTCGCCCAGGGACTTCCTGACAGAGGTGCTCGTCGAGCCCGGCAACTATTCGCTGCGGTTCGGCGTGGTCGATCCGACGGGCCGGCGGGGCGGCGTGATTCGCGACGTGAACGCATGGAAGCTCGGTGGGGAAGAATTCGCGCTTGGCGACATGTTGATCGGCGACGCCGGCTCCGACGGCCGGAGGAACATCCGTCCTGGTGTGGAGCCTCGAGTGACCGGCAATCTCGCGGCCTTCCTGGAGATGTATTCCACGTCGCCGGACATTCTTACGGGATCCACCGTGAGCTTCGAGATCGCGGATGACCAGGACACGCCGGCGCTGTTGTCTTCGCCGGCCGAAGTGCTGAAGGGATCGGATCCGACGCGCCTGATGGTCCAGGGGCTCATCTCGCCGGCGATGCTGCCTCCGGGCCGATACATGGCTCGCGCCCGCGTCATGCGCGGGACGAATGTCGCCGGCATTCTGGTCAGGCCGTTCATCCTCGAGGCGGCCGGCGGCCCGGCGGCGTCGCCGTTCCTCCGCGGCAACGTCGGGAGGTTCGACCCGAAGGTGATGCTCCAGCGCGATCTGCTCAACGGCATGATCGACGCGGTCCTGAAGCGTTCACCGGAACTCAAGGGGCCTGTGGCCGACGCGAAGGCCGGACGTTATGGCGCGGCGGCGCTCGATGCCCTTGTCGCCGGCGATCAGGTTGCCGCGGCGTTCTTCAAGGGACTCGAGTGGTTCACCAAGGGGCAGCTCAACGAAGCGGTGACACAGCTCGCGCTTGCGGCGGGTCCTCGACGCGATTTCTTTCCCGCTGCGTTCTATCTTGGCGCGGCCTACGCCGCCGGCGGGCGCGACCGCGAAGCGGCCGGCATCTGGCAGCTGGCGCTGGGGACCGAGCCCAGGCCGGTCGTGGCGTACCTCGTCCTTGCGGATGCGCGGCTTCGCGACGGCCAGGCGGACTCGGTCGTCGATGTCCTGAAGATGGCGCAGGAGCGCAATCCGACCGACGTCGATATCAACCAGCGATTGACGGCGGCGTACCTCATGACCGGACGCTATGCGGAAGCGCTGCCGGTTCTCGATAAATACCTCACCCAGCACCCCGAGGATCAGGTCGCGCTCTTTGCCGCCGTCTACGCGCAGTACCACGTGATCACGCGCGAGAAGCTGGCCCTGTCGCAGCCGGAGCAGGCCAAGATGGCGCGCTACGTGCGCGCCTATACCGGTCCCTACCAGCCGCTCCTCGCGAAGTATCTCGAAATCATGAGACGGTAACCACGAAGGACGCGAAGGCGTCGAAGGTCACGAAGCACCTTAAGGTTTCGTGTTCTTCGTTTTCTTCGTGCCTTCGTGGTTCATGCTTTGGACTTTATTCATGGTTGCAATTACCCGTGGTCGACTGACGGGGACACTGTCTATTACGGGCTCGACTTCGGAGCCAACGTCTGGGGCTCCCACCTTGGGGTGTCCACACGGCTTCCGGCCGTTCGTGCCGACTTCGAACAGATAGCGGCGCTCGGCTTCACCGTCGCCCGGTGGTTTGTCTTCTGCGACGGCCGTTCGGGCATTGACTACGACGAGCGCGGTATTCCGGCCGGGCTCGATCCACATTTCTTCATCGATCTCGACGCCGGTCTCGACGCCGCGCTGCGCTGCGGCGTGCGGCTCGATCTCGTACTGCTCGACTTCCACTGGATGTTTCGCGGCATCACCCACCGCCTGGCCGACCCGGCAAGCGGAGTCCTGTACGAGGTGCAACTGCCGGAGGGGCGCGCGGAGGTGCTGTTATCGGCGCCAGGCCGCGAGGCGCTGCTCGAAGCGATCTGTCGCCCTCTCGTGCGACGGTACGGACCGGCGGGCGCCCGCGCGGATCTTGGGGAGGCCATCTTCGCGTACGAGTTCATGAACGAGCCCGACTTCGTCGTCGAGGAATGGGAGCGCGATCTCAGTCCGCGCGTTCCGCGTCCGCTGCCGTTCGAGCTCCTCGCCGATCTGGTGGCGCGGCTGAGCGCGATCGTGCACACCCATCATCCCGGCGTGCTGACGACCATCGGATGCGCGCGGCCCCACAACCTGTGGGCATGGGATGACGATGCGCTGGGGCTCGACGTGCTGCAGGTCCATTCATACCCGAGTGGCAGCGTCCTTGACGTGCCAGCAGACGCGCTCGGCATGCGCCGCCGAGTGATCATCGGCGAGTACCCGGCGGAATCGGCGGAGCAGTATCTCGAATTCGCTCTGGCGTCAGGCTACGCGGGCGCGTGGCCGTGGAGCTTCAGCGGGACCGACACGCAGGGGCGGATTCCGGCGGAGCCTCTGCGGCTGTTCGCCGAGCGCCACCCGGAACTCATCAATCCGCGTGCACTAATTCATCGTCGCGACTGAGGGCGCGCGCGTCTTCTGCAGCTGCGCCGCCACCGCCTCGGCGCGGCGCATCACGCGCAGCACGTTCAGGCCAAGCGCCTTCCGCACATCCTCGTCCGGCCACCCGCGGCGCAGCAGTTCCATGGTCAGCGCCGGATACTTCGAGACGTCTTCGAGTCCCGCGGGAACAGCGGGGATGCCGTCGAAGTCGCTGCCGATGCCGACATGGTCGGCGCCGGCCACCGTGCGGATGTGATCCATGTGGTTGGCCACGTCGGCAAGCGTCGCCTTGCCGCCGGCGCGCAGAAAGACCGGGACGAACGTCACCATCACCATCCCGCCATTCGACGGCAGCAGCTTCAGGATCTCGTCCGGAACGTTGCGGCCGTGGTCGTTCAACGCCCTGGCATCGGAATGCGAAAAAATGACGGGTGCTTCGGAGACGCGCAGCGCGTCGCGCATGGTGTCGGGCGACGTGTGGCTCAGATCGACCATCATGCCGAGCCGGTTCATTTCCCGTACGACCTCTTCACCGAACGGGGTCAGTCCATTGGCTCGCGGCTTGTCGGTGCCGGAGTCGGCCCAGCGGATATTCGTACTGTGCGTGAGCGTCATGTAGCGCGCGCCCGCGGCGTGAAACATGCGCAACGCGGCCAGCGAATTGTCGATCGAATGGCCGCCCTCCATGCCGACGAGCGACGCAATCCGTCCCGTCTTGAAAATGCGCTCGATGTCGGCCGCCGTGGTCGCGAACTCAAACGTCTCGGGATACTTGCGCACCATGCGGTGGACGACGTCGATCTGTTCGAGCGTGGCGCGGATCGCCGCCGGCCCCTGCGTCGTGGCGGGCACGTAGACCGACCAGAACTGCCCGCCGACGCCGCCCTGACGGAGCCGCGCGATGTCGGTGTGCAGCTTCGGCTGCGGCATGCGGATGTCCAGCGTGTCGAGATCGAGCGCCGCGTTGTGCTCGCGCAGCGCCCACGGATAGTCGTTGTGGCCGTCGATGAGCGGCACTTCCTTGTGCAGGGCGGCGGCGCGGGCGGCGAAATCGGGTTGCTGGGCGTGGGCAGTCATGGGTATCAGCAGGGCGAAGAGCAGTGCCAGGCGGTGCATGAAGAATCTTACGGCGGGTCGCCGGCTCGGTGGCACCTGGCTCGCCGTCGGACCCGCCCCACGTAGGGTGGTTCGATATGATGTGCTCATGGCACGTTATCTGACGCTGTTCGGGGCCGCGCTGCTGGCGGCGTTGACGTCGGTTGAGGGCGTAGCGGGACAAGGCGGGGGCGG
Organism: Candidatus Sulfopaludibacter sp. SbA3; assembly: GCA_945903265.1. Classification (GTDB taxonomy): domain Bacteria; phylum Acidobacteriota; class Vicinamibacteria; order Vicinamibacterales; family UBA2999; genus CAXNKG01. The sequence goes on along the minus strand of CAMDNQ010000020.1, from coordinate 13,128 downwards.
GCGCGGCGGCGCCGTCCCGGTCGCACCCGGCGGCGAGTGTCCTCCCGGGACGACCCTGGTGCGCGTCGGTCAGTGCCAGGCGCCCGGATTCCCCCCGCCAAGCATCGTCGACTACCGTCCCCAGTCGCTGCTCAAGGTCGAGGAGCACCCGGTGCCGCGCGCGAAGTTTCCGGTGGTCGACATTCACAGTCATACGGGTCCGACGCCGCAGAACATCGATCAGCTGATCAAGGAGATGGACGCCCTCAATATTCGCGTCCTGAACAATCTCAGTGGCGGATTCGGACCGGAGCTGAAGCAGCGGGTCGATTACATCCGCAGCACGAAGTACGCGAACCGCTTCACGCTGTTCGCGAACGGCTTGAACCGTTTCCGCGACGTTGAGCCGGGCTACGGGAAGCAGGCGGCAGCGCAGCTCGAGCAGGACGTGAAGAACGGCGCGATCGGATTCAAGATCTTCAAGGAAACGGGCATGGACACCTTGAAGAAGGACGGTACGCGCCTGACGATCAACGATCCAGAGCTTGCGCCGATCTGGGAGACCGCCGGCCGGCTGAACATCCCCGTCATCGTGCACACCGCCGAGCCGCAGGCGTTCTTCGACCCGCTCGACATGCACAACGAGCGCTGGCTCGAGCTGGCGCTCTTTCCCGACCGTCGTCAGTATCTGAACAAGAACGTGTCGTTCAACCTGCTCATGTCGGAGCGCGACGATCTGTTCAAGAAGCATCCGAAGACGCGCTTCATCTCGGCGCACTTCGGCTGGCACGGCCACGATCTGGGTCGCGCGGGAAGGCTCCTCGACGAGCATCCGAATGTCACGCTGGAGCTCGCCGCGATCCTCTATGACCTGGGACGGCAGCCGCGCACGGCGCACGACTTCTTCGTCAAGTATCAGGACCGGATTCTGTTCGGGAAGGACACGTACGCGCCGTCAGAGTTCCCGTACTACTGGCGCGTGCTCGAGACCCGTGACGAGTATTTCGATTACTACCGGGACTATCACGCGTACTGGCAGCTGTACGGCATGCAGTTGCCGGATGCAGTGCTGCGGAAGGTGTATCAGGACAACGCGTTGCGGATCACGCCAGGGTTGCCGCGTTAGTACGTCGTGTCCGGCTGTAGCCGGAACTGCGCTACATATGTAGGCCCGGTCCTTTGGACCCGGCTAGGCCGGCACGAGCCGGGACGAGCCGCGCTCGCACACAAACGCCGCGGCGCGGGTTTCCACGGCCGACCGCTCGGTGACCGTCGGCACGAAGAAGAACTCCGCCTGCAGCCGCTCGCGCGTAATGTCGACCATCACGTAGCCGCGGCTCTCTCCCTCGAGATATTTGAGATTCTGCAGGAGCGCGCGCAGAAGCGGTGCGCGCTCGCGCAGTCCGGGTGCGGCGAAGAGCGCCGGCGAGCTGATGGCGGGCGCCAGAATCTCGACCGCGAGCGACCCCTCACCGGTGGCGGCGCGGTACCCGGTCACAGGATTCCGGGGAACGTCGAGCGCCCACGAGCTATGCAGGTCGCCGCCCAGGACCGCCAGGTCCCGGATGCGCTCGGCCTGAATGAAGTCGAAGATCCGATCGCGGCTGGCCTGATACCCCTCCCACGTATCCGACAGCAGCACCGGCTGCCCTGGCGGGACTAGCCGCGAAAACATGACCCCCTGGCCCAGCACGCGCCACGCCGTGCCGGACGCCTGCGACCCGCGCAGCTGCGACAGGACCCACGCTTCCTGCTCGCTTCCGAGCATCGATCGCGTCGGAGCGATCAGCCCGGCCAGATCGTCGGTTGCAACCTGGCGGTCGCGGAGGCCGCGCGTGTCGAGCATGACGAGATCGACCAGGTCGCCAAATCTGAACGCGCGATACAGCCGGATGCCAGCGCCAGGCGTTTCGCGCACGGGCATCCATTCCAGATACGCGCGGTACGCCGCCGCCTGGCGTGACGGCCAGTCGCCCTCACCCTGTTCCGGATTGTGATTGGCCGCGCCTCCGGCCCACGCGTCGTTCGTCAGCTCGTGATCGTCCCAGACGGCGATGAACGGATGGCGGCGGTGCGCATCCTGTAAATCCGGATCCGTCCGGTATGTCGCGTACCGAATCCGATAATCGCTGAGTGTGACGGCTTCGCGGCGCGGCTCGGGGATGCGCAGGAGCGTGCTGCCATCTCCGTACACGCCATTCTCGAACTCGTAGATGTAGTCGCCCACGTGCACGACGGCGTCGAGATCATCTCGATTGGCGACGCAGCGATAGACGTTGAAGAAGCCGGCGGGGTAGTTCGAGCAGCACAGTTGCGCGAGACGGAGGCGCGCGAGCGGCCCGGTCGGCAGGGTTTTGGTGCGGCCGATCGGAGACTGCGCTCCCAGCGCCTCAAACGTGTAGTGGTACGCGCGCCCCGGCTGCAGGCCGCCGGCGTCCACCTTGACGGTGAAGTCCCGCGCGGCGCTGGTCGTCACGCGTCCTCGCGCCACGACCTGTGTCAAGGCCTCATCCGAGGCCACCCGCCATTCGATGTCGACGGTCGTCACGCTCTCAGGTGGGGTCACGCGCGTCCAGAGCACGACGCGGTCCGGCAGCGGATCACCGCTCGCGACGCCGTGGGCAAACACCTGTCCGCCCGCACTCTGCGCATGCGCGAGGCCCGCTCCGGACCACCGAGTGGAGAGCGCGGCCGCCGAGCCTGCTGCATAGGCGGCGGTGCTCCACAGGAACCGGCGACGACTCAGCGGCATGCGGCCCAGATCCTATACCGGTGGCTTGACACGTGGCTGACCACCTCACTAGGCTGGTCTGGATGCAGTGGTTTCGCGCCCATACAGCGCGCATTGCGGCCGTCACGATGGTCTGGATGGCCGTCGTCGGCGCATCGGCGATCGTTCCGCACGACGACGATTCGCACGATACCTATGCATTTGCCGTCACGCATGACCACTCGGCGCACCGCGTCGAAGCGGCCGACGCGGACGTCGACAACCATCCACTGCACTGTCTCGTCTGCCACTGGGTCCGCGCGTTCCGCCCACGGACCGAGGCCCGCACCGCGTCCCTGCCGGCGACTGATGCCGGTATCAGTCTTCCCCTTGAGCGCTTCTCGACTTCCGCGACTGCTCCCGTCTCGCAGCCGCCGCTCCGCTCCCCGCCGTCTTCTCGCTCGTAGCTGACTTTCACGGTCTGCCTAAAGGCAGACACTACGTACGGTCGTATTCGTACCGTGGTGTCGATTTCAGGCAGGCGCTACGTACGTAGTGTCCGGCTTTAGCCGGACCAGATTTTCGGAGACGACTGATGCGTGTACGCCATTCCTTCGGTGTGTGTGTCCTTCTCATTCTGTTTTCCGCGATCGATGCGGTGGCGCAGACCGGTGTCGGCCTGTCGGGCCAGCTGTTGAATTCGCTGTCGGGTGACCCTATTCCGGATGCCGCGGTGCAGATCGACGAGCTGCGCCGGACGGTGACGTCCGATGCGAGCGGCATGTTTACGTTCGACAACGTGCCGCCCGGCACGTATCACCTGTCGATTCACACCCAGGGCTATTCATCGCGGCGCACCGAGGTCGTCGTTGGTACGGCGGCGCCGGCGGGCCTGCAGATCACTGTCGATCCGGAGTTGCACTTCGAGGAAGTGACGACCGTGACGGGCGAAGCTCGCAGCCAGTTCGAGGTGTATCAGCCGACCGCGGTCCTGGCGGGCCAGGATCTGACGCAGCAGCTCGAGATGTCGCTCGGCGCGACGCTCGAGAGCCAGCCGGGTGTGTCGTCGCGCAGTTTCGGGCCGGCGCCGGCGCGGCCCGTCGTCCGTGGCCTTGACGGCGATCGCGTGCAGATTCTGCAGGACGGTCAGCGCATGGGCGACCTTTCGAGCCAGTCGGGCGACCACGGCGTCAGCTTCAATCCGGCGGCCGCCCAGCGCATCGAAGTCGTGCGCGGGCCGGCGACCCTGCTCTACGGTGCGAACGCCATCGGCGGCCTCGTCAACATCATCACCGAGGACATTCCGACGCGCCCGATCAATGGAACCAGCGGGAACATGACGTTCGACGTCGGCACCGCCGCGAAGGAAGGGGCCGCGGCCGCGGACATCCGCGCCGGAAACGGACGGCTGGCATTCCGGGCCGGCGGCGGCGGGCGCCGGTCGGGCGACGTCGAAACCCCTGAGGGCGAGGTCGGCAACTCGCAGTCGCGGAACGGCTTCGGTAACCTCGGCCTCGCGTGGACCGGCGAACGCAGCTACGTTGGCGGCAGTTACGGCTACGACGACACGAAGTACGGCATCCCGGTCGTCGAAGAGGGCATCCTTCAGTTAACGCCGCGGCGGCATTCGTTCTCGGTGCGCGGCGGCGGACAGGGCCTTGACGGCATGTTCGATTCGTTTCGCGCGACCCTTGGTGTCCGACGCTACAAGCATGACGAGCTCGAAGGCGACGACGTGGGGACGGCGTTCACCAACAACACCGCCGAAATCGAAGTGATGGGATCGCACCGCCAGGCCGGACGCCTGAAAGGAAGCCTGGGCGGCTGGTTCCTCAATCGCGCGTTCGACGCGACGGGTGCCGAAGCGCTGTCACCGGCCGTGGACCAGACCGGCTTTGCCGCGTTTCTGTTCGAGGAAATTGCCTGGCCGCACGTGACGCTGCAGTTCGGCGGCCGGGTGGACCGTAACAGCTATGCCCCCGTCGACGGCATGGACCGCGACTTCACCGACGGATCGGGATCGGTGGGTCTGCTGATCCGGCCGGCGGCGGCGGACGACCGCTTTACGATCGCCACGAGCCTGGCGTACGCGGCCCGTCCCCCCGCCCTCGAGGAGCTGTATTTTTTCGGCCTTCACCACGGCAACTTCGCGCTCGAGGTCGGCAATCCCGATCTCGAATCAGAAAAGGCGCTGGGACTCGACCTGTCGGCGCGGTGGCGGGGAAGCCGCGCCTCCGGAGAAATCACCTACTTCCGCAATGACATCAGCAACTTCATCTACAGGAGGCTGCTGGACGAAGAGGAGTTCGAAGAGCGGGAGGACGAATTCGTCGCGCGCTTCGGTGGTCGCGAGCCCGCGGGGCACGAGCATGAGGCTGAAGGCGAGCCGCATGCCGGGGACGAGGAGCTTGCCATCGTCGAATTCCTCGGGCGCGACTCGCTGCTTCAGGGCGTCGAGGGACACGTGGACGTCGCGTTGACGGAACGGGTCTTCGTCGAGGTCGGCGCCGACTACATTCGCGGCGGGGTCAAGGACACCGCCGATCCCCTCCCCCGCATGCCGCCCTTCCGGGTGCGCGGCGGGGCGCGATATCAGTACAACGCGTTCCAGGCGGGCGGCGAAGTGCTCGGCGTGGCGAAGCAGGACCGTGTGTCTGGCATCGAGGAGCCGACCGACGGCTACACGCTGCTCAAGTTCTTCACGTCCTATTCCTTCCAGACCGGCGCGGCGACCAACACGATTACCGCGCGTCTGGATAACGCGACGAACGAGCTGTATCGGAACCATCTGTCGCTCATCAAGGAGCTCGTGCCCGAGATGGGGCGGAACTTCAAGGTGCTCTACAACGTGAGGTTCTGACGACGCAGCAGCTGCTGGAGATCGGGAGGAAGACCAGCCTCGACCTCCAGCAGCGCGCGCGTTGTCGGATGCGGAAAGGCGACGCGCCACGCATGAAGCGCCTGGCGGGGGACGCCGTCGTGAGGCGTCCCATACACCGTGTCCCCAACGACCGGATGGCCGATCGACGCAAGGTGGACGCGGATCTGATGCGTCCGGCCGGTCATCAGACGGCATCGGACCAGCGCGACGCCCTCTCCGATCGATATCACTTCGTACTCCGTCTGGCTCGCCTGACCGGCCGGGTCCACGACAACGCGGCGCCGATCGTCCGCGCTGCGCGCGAGCGGAGCGGCGATCGAGCCGGAGGCGGGGATCGGCGTGCCGCAGACGACGGCGAGGTATTCCTTCTTCATGCGCCCCGCAATCGAGTCGCGCTGCATGCGGGCGTGCATGTCGGCGCCCAGGGCGACAAGGACGAGGCCCGAGGTATCGCGGTCCAGACGCGTGACAATCCGCGGCTCCTGGTAGCGGGCGAGTAATCCGTTCAGGAGGGTCCCGGACCAGTTCTTGTACGTGGGATGGACCACCATGCCTGGCGGTTTGGCGACCGCGACAACGGCGTCGTCTTCATACAGGACGGCAAGGTCCATCGCCTCCCCCTCGGGGCGCGGGCGCCGTGGAGGCAATTGAATTGGCCCGCCGTTTTCAGGCATCGTGTACCGTATGACTCTCGTGGATACGCATTCTGTCAACGGCCATCGATTCACGCCCCCGTTTCCGGACGGCCTCGAGCAGGCGGTCTTCGGGTTGGGGTGTTTCTGGGGGGCCGAGAAGGCGTTCTGGCAGCAACCCGGGGTGTACACCACCGCCGTCGGCTATGCAGGCGGCCACACGGCGAATCCCACCTACCGGGATGTCTGCTCCGGCACGACCGGGCATACGGAAGTGGTGCTCGTCGTGTTCGATCCGGGACAGACGACGTACGATGCGATGCTCAAGGTCTTCTGGGAGAATCACGATCCGACACAGGGGATGCGGCAGGGCAACGACGTGGGCACGCAATACCGGTCGGCGATTTACACATTCTCTCCCGCGCAACACCGCGCCGCCGAAGCGTCGCGCGGCGCGTATCAGGATCGATTGAAAGAGGCGGGCTACGGGCGCATCACCACGGAGATCGCCGAGGCGCCGCCGTTTTACTATGCCGAGGAGTATCACCAGCAGTATCTGGCGAAAAACCCCGGCGGCTACTGCGGGCATGGCGGCACAGGCGTCGCCTGCCCGGTTGGAGTGACAGCGTAGATTTATGTCCAGAGTCGTCTATACAAACACAGCGGATACCGTCGATCAGGAGCCGCTTCGCGCGATCCATCAGGTCAGGATTGTCACGGAACAGGAAGAGGGCACCCCCGTCAACCAGCTTCCGGGCGGCGTCTACGGCTTCACGTATTCGCCGGGCCTTCTGAATGCGCCGCTATTTGCGGCGCGTCGCTACCGGAGCTACGAGATTCACAAGCTGGCGAATGGCGACACCTTCGTCGTCGCATTCACGGATGCCGACACGGCTCGCCTGATGGAGACCGCGATCTCCGATGTGGCGATCCAGGTCGAGCCGGAGCCGGGCGAGCGCGCCAGCGTGCTCGTGAAGGTGCCGTATTCGCGCATCCGGCACCATCGCCAGTACGCGGCGCCCAATCAGGAAGGCTTCCGCGCGACCGTCGGTCCGGTCTGAACCGGCCGCGTCGGATCGCTCGACCATTCCGACCACGAACCGACGTACAACCTGACGCCCGTGATGCCGGCATGCTCGAGTGCCAGCAGGTTCTGGCACGCGCTGACGCCTGACCCGCAATACATGACGGTCTGATCCGGCGGGCGACCGCCAAGGACGCTGGAGAACCGCTCGCGCAGCGTGACGGCTGGCAGCATCTCGCCTCCGTCCGTCATGTTCTCCTTGTAGTAGAGATTGACGGCGCCCGGGATGTGGCCGGGCACGCGATCGATCGGTTCGGAGCGTCCCTCGAAACGCTCGGGCGACCGTGCGTCGACGAGCAGCGCGGATCCCGTGGCCACTTTCGCCGCGACATCCGCGACGCTGACGCGCATCTCTTCACGCGGCTGCCCTGTGAACGCTCCCTTGACGATGGTTTCCTCGCCCGCCCGCGTGGGCCGTCCTTCGCGGATCCACTTCGTCCATCCGCCGTCGAGGACGGCGACCGCATCGTGGCCCATGTAGCGGAGCAGCCACCAGAGCCGGCTTGCAAACATCCCTGTCTCCTGGTCGTACGCCACGACCTGTCTTCCTGCGGAAATCCCGAGCCGGCTGAATGTGGCTTCGAGCACCCGTCGGTCTGGCAGCGGATGACGGCCTCCACTGCCACCGGCCGGTGCGGCGAGCGCGCGGGAGAGGCTTGCGTACCCGGCGCCAGGGATGTGGCTGCGGCGGTACTCGTCCGGCCCCCACGCATCGTTCTGCAGGTCGAACCGGCAATCGACAATCGTCCATGTGCCGTCGAGGCGCGCGGCGAGTTCCTCTGTAGAGATGAGTGTCGTGTAGGTCATACGTGGTCTTCGGGTTGCACCTTATGCCGCTCAGGAGTGAAGGATGCTACGAACCACCGCACGAGGAAGCACTATGCCCGTTTCGCTCGCAACCGCCGCCGTGCTGTTGAGCCTGGCGTGTCATCCGAACCGTCCGGTTCTGGATCCCGGCGCGAGGCCCGCAGTCGATGGCACCATCTCGGGGACCGTGAGCGCCAGCGGCGGGGCCGTACCTGTGAGCGCGCGCAAGGTGACAGCCATCAACACCCAGACAGGCGCCAAGGTCGAGGCTTCGACGACGTCCACAGGCGGGTACACGATGCGGGTGCCCCCGGGCACGTACCGGCTCGAGATGGAGCTGCGATCCGGCGAAACCGTCGCCACCGCGCCCGCTCCGACGGAGGTAGACCCGGGCGATCTCGACGCGGGACGCGACTTCTTACTGAAGACGCTGTAGCGCGGCGATGCGCGCCTCGAGCGGCGGGTGCGTCGAGAAGAAAACCATCCAGCCGCGCGTCCCGTTGATCTTCAACGTCGCCAGCGCCGGCTGGCTGGTGTCGACCAGCTCGCGGTTGCCGGCGAGCCGTTGAAGCGCCGCGATCATGCGGTCCTTCCCGGCGAGTGTCGCCGCGCCGCGGTCCGCGCGGAACTCACGCTGCCGTGAGAACCAGGCCGTGACCGTCGATCCGAGTATTCCCAGCACGATCTCCAGCATGAAGACGACCATGTAGTTGACCCCGCCGCCGCGATCGTCGCGCGATCCGCCGCGTGAGGCCAGCGCGAAGGCAATGATGCGCGCGAAGAACATCACGAACGCGTTCATCACCCCCTGGAGCAGGGTCATCGTCACCATGTCGCCGTTGGCAATGTGCGAGACCTCGTGCGCCAGGACACCTTCGACTTCTTCCTTCCGCATCGCGCGCAGCAGACCGCTCGAAACCGCCACGAGGCTGCGGCTCTTGCTTGGACCGGTCGCGAACGCGTTCACTTCAGGCGACTCGTAGATGCCGACTTCCGGCATCGGCAGGCTCGCCTGCTGCGTGAGCTTCGCCACGGTGGCGTACACCCAGTCCGCATCCGGATTGCCGCTGCGCCCGTCCACCAGCTTCACGCCGGTCGCGCGCTTGGCGATCCAGCGGGACATCTGGAGCGAGAGAAACGCCCCGCCCATGCCCCAGACGAGCGAGAAGATCGCCAGCGATTCGAGGTCCAGCCCGTACGCCGTGACGTAGTTGCCCACCCCGAGCAGGCTCATGACGACCGACAGCGTCAGGACGATCGCGATGTTGGTGAGGAGGAAGAGAAAAATTCGCTTGCCCATAGACGATCAGATTATCACGCGGGGGCTGAAGCCCCCGCGCTACGCGAACGGTGTAGAGCGCAGGCTTCAGCCTGTGCGGAGGCGTTCGGCGAGCCGGTGGAGAAACAGCCCCACGTCCGTGACGACGCCGACCGTCTGGGACGACCCTCGATCCGATAGCTTCGTGACGACCGCCGGGTTGATGTCGACGCACACCACACGGACCCACGACGGCAGCATGTTGCCGACGCCGATGCTGTGCAGCATCGACGCGAGCATCAGCACGAGCTGGACGTTGTTGCCGAGCGCCGCCGAATACCGGTTCTGTGCCTCTTCGAGGTCCATCAGCGTATCGGGCAGGGGGCCGTCGTCGCGGACGCTGCCGGCCAGCACGTAGTCGACCCCGTTCTTGACGCACTCGTACATCACGCCCTTTTTCAGGACGCCTGTCTGAACGGCCTCGCGGATGCCGCCGGCCCGGTTCACGGTGTTGATGGCCGCCATGTGATTGCGGTGGCCCTGCTCGACCGCCGCGCCGGCCATGAGGTCGATGCCGAGCGACGTGCCGGACAGGGCGTACTCGATGTCGTGCACCGCCAGCGCGTTGCCCGCCAGCAGCACGTCGACGTAGCCGAGCCGGATCAGTTCGGAAAAATGCTCGACGCCGCCCGTATGGACGACGACGGGACCGCCGACGACGGCGATGCGGCCGCCGCTCTTTTTCACCTGCCGCATCATGTCGGCGATCTTGGAGACGACACCCTCGACGCGGCGCTCGGACGAAACGTCGTTGCTCATGAACGCAAAGCCGAGACGGTCGCGTTCCTTGAACTCCGGCGTGACGCGGATGCCTTCGTGGCCGCAGACGACCGGCTCGCCGGCGCGTACGTCGCGCAGTTTGCGGCACGCGGCGCGCCCCTCGCTCACCACGATGACGGCATCCATGCGCTGCTGTTCGACTTCCGCCCATTTGCCGCCGACGCGGATATGGGTGCGGTTGTTGGTCGTGGAATAGAAGTCGTCGGGGACGCAGCGGTCCTTCTCGGCCGGCTTCAGGATGGCGTTGCGCTCCTTGACCGGGTGGCAGCCAAACCCCGTCAACTGCTGGAGCAGCTCGTCGAGCAGCGCGGTGTCGGCCGCCGTGATGCGCATCTTGATCCGCGACGCATCGTCATTGGTCTTGCCGATGTCGAAATCGACGATTTCGTACGCCGCCTTGAACTCGATGATTTTGTCGAAGATCGCCGAGAGGAGACCCGAGTCGATCAGGTGTCCTTCGGCCTCGATGGTGTCGCTCGCCGCCATGGCGACATTGTACTTTCCGCCGCTGCAACCCCATCCATCGAGATGATTTTGATCGCAGGCATTGCGGGTGATGTAGGTCAAGCGGTTACGAGCTGTCAGTCGTTTTTGGCCGGAGGGCTCTGGGCGAGACTCCTCAGGTTTCGTCCAACGGATTGTCCCTCCATGGCCCGATGAGAATCGTGACCAGACCTGTCAGCGGTCAGTTGTAGAACGGATCTACAACAAAACGCACATGTTATAGAGGCGGTCGTTACACGGCCCCCAATCCAGAGGGCCTCCCCACGTCCTTCGGAAATCGGGTGGCCGCGGAGACTTCTCGAGTGTCCGACTTCGATTTTCTTGATCTGTTCTGCGGTGCTGGCGGACTTTCACGTGGGTTCGTTGACGCGGGTTTTCGCTGCACTCTTGCTCTCGATCACAACGAAGCCGCGGTTGAAACGCACCGGTTGAACTTCGACAGCCCGGTCGAAAGCGTTGACGTGACCGGTCTGTCTGATTTTCCGCACGTTGCTGTCGTGGTCGGGGGCCCTCCCTGCCAAGGCTTCTCCTCGGCAGGTACACGGGCAGTTGGCGACCATCGAAATACCCTGGTCGGCTGGTTCGCGGAGACCATCGCTCGAATCCGTCCTGCGGCATTCGTGTTCGAGAATGTCGAAGGATTCCTGACCGCGGAAGATGGGTTCCACGTCTTCGAGCTACTCGAGCCGTTGATCGATTCTGGGTACTGCGTCCACGTTCGAAAAGTAAACGCCGCCAACTATGGCGTGCCACAGCATCGAAAACGTGTGCTCGCTATAGGCGGCTTGGGATGGTCACCAGCACTCCCAGAACCCACGCACTCAGCATTTGGAGCCCCAGGAGCGCACCTCGCAGCTCGCCACTTGCCGTACACGCCAACTCTTGCAGACGCGCTGAGCGGAATGCCGGAACCTACTAGCGAGCCGCCAGGTATGCCAGAGGATCACTACGCTGCGCGATTGGGGGGGATCGATTTGGAGCGAGCGCTTCAGTTAACTCCCGGTCAGACGATGCGGGATTTACCTCCCAATTTGCAACACGAGAGCTTTCGGCGTCGCGCGTTCCGTCGCGTCATGGACGGGACCCCATCCGATCGGCGGGGAGGTGCGCCAGCCGGCCTTCGTCGCCTCCGCCCACACGAACCGTCTAAGGCCATTACGGGTGCAGCACGAAACGAGTTTCTTCATCCGACAGCAGATCGGTTTTTGACTCTTCGCGAATGCGCTCGGATCCAGACGTTCGACGACGAATTTAGATTCGCTGGAACGCCTTCAGAACGACAGCAGTTGATCGGGAACGCGGTTCCGCCGCGCCTCGCCCGTGTTATCGCGGAAACATTGAAGCAACAACTGGAGCAAGCACGCCCAAGTACCTGCGGGGGGCGCCTCTTGAGTTTTGTTCCTACTATGTCGATCGGAATGAGTCCAGTGCTCGAGAGCATCACCGAGCGAGTGCAACGCCGCTTCGGTTTGGTGGCATCTGCCAACGAGGAGCAGATGACGTTTTGGCGTTGACACAGGCTCAGCGCGCAATCCTCGAGCGAGCGAGAGCTCTCGGTGGTGGAGGCCAGGCAGTCGCGCTGACGGAAGATGCGTGCAGGTTCCTGATTGCCGTCATTGCGCGCGATCTAGACCTCCTCAAACAGTTCCCGGAACTCCCCGCCGAGATCCCCGCCTTCTTCGGCACGTATCCTCTCGCCTCGTTGGCGCTGGCAGGTCCTGACGTGGTGCCGCTCTTCGAACGACTGCTCGTCCTCGATCCAAACGCGGATACATACTTCGGATGCCTCGCAGCACTACACAAGGCGCGTTTGAAGTACGAGCGCATCCTTGAGGTACAACCGCTGCCGACGATCGACCAAGTCGGCCCGAGGGGCCTCCTGCAATTCGGAACGATGAGCGCCTCGGCGTTAACCGGCTTCCTTCTCTGGCGCAAGTGGCTGTTCGACATCGACAACAGGGCCGGTCAAGAGACCGGCTATCTGTTCGAGCCAATTATCGCAGCTGCGATCGGAGGCGTCCCCGCGCCATCGAGGAAGAGCCCGGTCAAGCGAACACGTGACGCGGGCAAGGGCCGGCAAGTTGACTGCATTCGCGGCAACCGCGCTTACGAGTTCAAACTCCGAGTCACGATTGCGGCATCAGGCCAGGGTCGTTGGGGGGAGGAACTCGATTTCCCGGTTGACTGCCGACAGAGTGGTTTCGTTCCTGTGCTCGTCGTTCTTGATCCAACGACAAACACGAAACTTAGCGAGCTGACACGCGCGTTCGAAGAAAACGGCGGCGAGTGAGCTTGATCCGATTTGGTGGACGGTTTAGCTACGCCGCTTGAGTGGCCCGTCGTTCGAACGCGGCCGGGCTGATCTGGCCGAGCGTCGAGTGCCGGCGCCGTTGGTTATAGAACACTTCGATGTAATCAAACAACTCCATCTTG
>CAMDNQ010000019.1 GCA_945903265.1 Candidatus Sulfopaludibacter sp. SbA3 | reverse complement strand
TTTTGCTTCCTTCCCGCCCCTCGCTGATTAAGTAAGGGAATTCGCGCCTCACGTTAACGGTCGAGCTCGCACGTAAGCGGCGCGGTTCTTGTAGCGGCAGAGACGCCAACCTCGAGAGCCGAGAGCTCAACTGGCAGTCGGCTTTGCGGCCTTCGCGAGATACGCGCGCTCACTCCGCAGCAAATCCCACTTCGTAACACGGCGCTGACGGAGAGTTCACAATGCGTAGGCGACCTTCTCATCGATCGGCGTGGTCCATCGGGCGGCGTGCGGCTGCCGCCGTCGCGATCGCCTGGCTCGGTCACGGCGCCTTGGTCGCGGCAACGTTACCGGCTCCGCCCCGCGCGTTTCTCGACACGGCTCCAGTCGCACCGACAGGCCAGACGATCGACGTGCCGGCGGATGGCGACTTCCAGGCGGCGCTGGACAGCGCGCAACCCGGAGACATGATTACGCTGCAGGCCGGCGCCACCTACACGGGCTCATTTGTTCTTCCCGCCAAGAGCGGCACCGGCTGGATCACCGTGCGCACCTCGGCGCCAGACAGCAGCCTGCCGCCTTACGGGTCGCGGATCACTCCCGCCTCGGCGGCGGTTCTTCCCAAGATCGTGAGCCCCGGTTCGACCGCGGCGCTCGCCACGGCGCCCAACGCGCACCACTATCGCTTCATCGGTATCGAGTTCACGGTCGCGAGCGACGTCACCACGAACTACGGAATCGTGACGCTCGGGGACGGCTCCGCCGCGCAGAGCTCGCTCGCCGAGGTGCCGTACGCGCTTGTGTTCGATCGGGTATACGTCCACGGCCACAGCACGCTGAACGTGTCGCGAGGCTTCGCGCTGAACAGCGCCTCGACGGCGGTCATCAACTCGTACGTGTCGGAGATCCACGGTGTCGGCTTCGACACGCAGGCGATCTCCGGCTGGAACGGGCCGGGCCCCTACACCATCGCGAACAACTATCTCGAGGCCGCGGGCGAGAACGTGCTGTTCGGCGGCGCCGATCCGTTCATCCCGAACCTGGTCCCCTCCGACATCGACGTGCGCGGCAACCACATGTTCAAGCCGCTGTCGTGGATGCAGGGCCATCCCACCTACGCGGGCACGCCGTGGACCGTCAAAAACCTGCTCGAGCTCAAGAACGCGCGCCGCGTGGTCATCGACGGCAACGTGTTCGAGCACAACTGGCCGGATGCGCAGAACGGCTTCGCGATCCTGTTCACCGTCCGCAACCAGGACGGCAACGCGCCGTGGTCGACGGTCGCCGACGTCACCTTCACCCACAATATCGTCCGTCACGTCGCCAATGGCGTGAACATCCTCGGGCAGGACGACATCCACGCGAGCCAGCAGCAGCAGCGCATCGTGATCCAGGACAACCTGTTTGACGATGTGAGCTCTGCCAACTGGGGCGGAAACGGACGGCTGTTCCAGATCCTGAACGGCGTGGCGAACCTGACGATCGATCACAACACCGCGTTCCAGACCGGCGACATAATCGGCTCGGACCAGGACCCTAATTCCGGATTCACGTTCACCAACAACGTCGCGCCCAACAATCTGTACGGCGTTGGCGGCGCCAACACCTACGGCAATCCGGTGCTGACGCTGGATACCTATTTCCCGGACGCGGTATTCACCAACAACGCGATCGTCGGCGTGAACACCCCGGTCTATCCGTCCGGTAATTTCTTTCCGCAGTCGTTCTCCGACGTCAGCTTCGCGGCCGCGGCGAGCGGCAACTATGCGCTCGGCAGTTCCAGCATCTACAGGGGGGCCGCGACCGACGGGACCGACGTGGGTGTGTCGTGGACCGACCTGACCGCCCGGACCGCTGGCGCTGGCAGTGGTCAGGCGAGCGCGATTCCGCCGCCGTCCCCCGACACGACAGCCCCGACGGTGTCGATCAGCGCGCCGCTCGGCGGCGCGACGCTGTCGGGCACGACAACGGTCACCGCGCCTGGGGCCGATGACACGGGCGTCTCAAAGGTGATCTTCCAGGTTGACGGCGTGATGTTCGCGATAGCGACGGCGCCGCCGTATCAAGCGACGTGGAACACGACGACCTCTCTGAACGGGAGCCGCGCCCTGACAGCGGTAGCGGTCGATCTCGGCGGCAACCAGACGACCTCGTCGCCTGAGATCGTCAACGTCTTCAATGCCCCTCCGCCTCCGGCGATTTCGGCGGTGTCGGTTTCCTCGATCACGTCCTCGAGCGCCGTGGTGACATGGATCACCAACGTCGGTGCTGATTCTCAGGTGCAGTACGGTACGACGTCGGGATACGGGTCGACGACGACCCTCAATCCGGGACTCGTCACCTCGCACACGCAGAATCTGTCCGGTCTGTTGCCCTCGACGCCGTATCACTACCGAGTGCTGTCGAGAGACGACACCGGAGCTCTCGTCGTATCCGCCGATGCGGTGTTCACGACCGCCGCGCCACCGGCGAATCCCGGGGTTCCGGTGATGTGGACCGCGATGGTCAACGCCACTGCCACGACCACGTTGCTGACGAAGACCGGCGGATGCGACGGCTGTCAGGATGCTGGCGCCGTGTCCTTACAGACCATCGGCGCCGACGGCGGGGCCGTGGAGTTCACGATCGACACGCTGGCGACGCTACGCGCGATCGGGTTGAGCCACGGGAGCGCTCACACGATTTCCGGCATCGACTTTGGCCTGCTGCTGTGGCCGGGCTACGTCGAAGTCCGCGAAAGTGGCTCGTATCGCTCCGAGACGTCGGCCGCGGTCAACGACGTGTTCCGCATCGCCGTCAGCGGCTCAGCGGTGACCTACTCGAAGAACGGAACGATGTTTTACCAGGGCGCGGTATCGCCGACGTATCCTCTCGTCGTCAACACGTCGCTGCTCCACGCCGGGAGCACCATCAGCAATGCGATGATCTTCGCGACCGTCACGCCGGTGGCACCGGCCATCATGTGGCCGGCACCAGCTGCGGTCACCTACGGAACGGCGCTCAGCGGGACGCAGTTGAATGCCACGGCATCAGTGCCTGGCGCCTTCGTATACAGCCCGGCGGCGGGGACGTTGCCCGCAGTGGGAGTCCAGACGCTGTCGGTGACGTTCACGCCAACCGATGCCGCGGCCTACACGACGGCCACCACGTCGGTTGCGCTGACGGTCAGTCCGGCGACACCCGCGATCACCTGGCCGGAGCCAGCGGCCATTACCTTCGGTACCGCGTTGAGCGCGCCCATGCTGAACGCCACTGCAGCGGTGCCGGGCGCGTTCGTCTACACCCCGGCGGAGGGCACCGTGCCCAACGCCGGAGTTCAAATGCTGTCGGTAACCTTTACGCCGACGGACACGACGACGTACACGTCGGCCACGGCCACGGTTCCGCTGACGGTCAATCAGCAGACGCCGGCCATCGCCTGGGCGACCCCGGCAGGGATCACATATGGCACGGCGCTGAGCGCCACGCAGTTGAAGGCCACCGCCTCGGTGCCTGGCACGTTCGTCTACACGCCGCCGGCCGGCACCGTGCTGGCCGCAGGCTCCCAGACGCTCTCGGTCACATTTACGCCAACCGACGCGGCGAACTACACGAACGCAACCGCGACGGTCACGATCGAGGTGCGACTGCGTCCGGTGATCACCAGCGCGGCCGCGACGACCTTTACCGTCGGCGCCGCTGGAACGTTTGCGATGACCGCGACCGGGTCGCCAACGCCGACGCTCAGCGAGATCGGCACACTGCCCGCAGGCGTCACCTTCAATGCGACGACCGGCCTGCTCAGCGGAACGCCTGCTGCAGGGACCGGTCGCATCTATGCGATCACGCTTCGCGCGGCGAACGCGGCAGGCACCGTCTCGCAGGCCTTCAAATTGACGGTTGTCCAGCCGCCGGCGATCACCAGCGCCACGGCGGCAACTTTCACGCTCGGGATTGCGAAAACGTTTTCAGTGAAGGCGACCGGGTTCCCGGCGCCGGCACTCTCCATGACCGGTACGCTGCCCGGCGGCGTGACGTTTGTTCCGGCGACCGGCATCCTGAGCGGCACACCGGCGGGGGGATCGAGCGGTATCTACCCGCTTACGTTCACAGCGGCCAACGGCGTGGGGGCGCCGGCGGTGTCGCAGTTCACGCTGACGGTGAACCAGGCCGCCGCGATCACCAGTGCCGCATCGACGACCTTTACCGTGGGCACGGCGGGCACGTTCACGGTGACGGCCACCGGATTCCCGACGCCGACCCTGACCCGGATCGGCACGTTGCCGGCCGGCGTCACGTTCGACGGGACGACCGGCGTGCTGAGCGGAACACCAGCGGCAGGGAGCGGCCGCAACTACGCGATCACATTCCGCGCGACCAACGCGGTGGGGACGGTCTCGCAGACCTTCACGCTAACGGTGCTTCAGGCGCCCAAGCTCACCAGCGCCGCGGCGGCGACGTTTACCCTCGGCGTTGCGAAGACATTCGTGGTCAAGGCCACCGGATTCACCCCTGCGACGCTCGGGACAAGTGGCGCATTACCAGGCGGCATCACCTTCGACGCGGCGACGGGCATGCTGAGCGGCGCCGCAGCGGGCGTCAAAGGCCTCTACCCGATCACGTTCACCGCGACCAACGGGGTGGGAGCGGACGCCGTGCAGAACTTCATGTTGACGGTCCGCTAGTCTCCGGGCTGAACGTTAGAGAGAACCCTGGAGGTTCAGGCGGACCGCGCCGGACTTGAGTTCGAATCTCAACCCTCTCCGCCAGTTCCCCAGAAAAAAACGACGCTCGAGTCGTCAGTTGTTCGGAGCGCCCTGGGAGATCCAGGCGCGGATCACGTCGATGTCTGACTGGGCCAACGGCTGCCCGCCGAACGGCATGCGATCGCCGATGATGTCGGAGCGCCCCTCGAGCTTCTGAATGAGGTAGCTGCCGCTAGGATCGCGCGGCACAACGCGAACTGCTGACGGTTTGCCGGCGCTCTGCGCGTTCACGAGCTCGCCATATGCCGCGTTCGCATCCAGCCTGAGGCCACCATCCGGGGGCCGTCCAACCCCGGAATGGCACCCGATGCACCACACCTGGAGGACCTGAGTGTTGATGCTCGAGAACGTCGGCTGGAGGGCCGGTGCGGGCGTCGGTGTGGGCGTCGGCGTCGGCGCAGGTGACGCGACTGGCGAGGGTTGCACGGGGCTCGGCGTCCCATCCCCTCCACCGCCACAGGCCATGCACGCAACGGCGCCTGCTGCAAACAGGGAGTGAAGCAACTTCGTCATGTGTCGGTGGGATCGAGGGCAAGTACACTGCCGTTACTGAATCGTCGAATTACCTTGAGATCTGTGGGGCCGCACCCTTCGCCGGTTACCAGCACTGTCAGCTATTACGTGACGCGAAAAGATCTCGCAGCCACGCCGACAGTTCAGGTGTTGTCGTGACCCGCCGATTATTCACCGTCCTCGCGGTCCTGCTCGCTTCGGCTTCGTGTGCACCCCTTCAGTTCATCGGGGTGCGCTTCGTCTACAAGCGCGCGCCGCTGCCCGAGTCCCAGATCTTTCGAGGCATTTCCTACGAACCGGCGACGGGCTCCCCGAAGCAGCGCCTCGACCTCTACGTGCCCGCGCCGGCATCGCGACCATGGCCCGCGGTCGTCTTCATACATGGCGGCAGCTGGACGTCGGGCGATCGGGCGCTCGAAGTGGGCGGCGCTGACGTCTACGGCAACATCGGCCGGTTTCTTGCGCAGCACGGATTCGGCACCGCCGTCATCAGCTATCGACTCATTCCCGACGTCGATTGGCGCACACAGGCTGAGGACGTGGCCAAGGCCGTCAGGTGGGTGCGCGACAACGCGCCGAAATACGGTGCGCTCGACAACGCCCTCGTGCTCATGGGGCATTCATCGGGCGCCCAGCTCGCCGCTCGTGCGGCGCTGGACCCGCAGTTACTGCCACGCGCTGGTGTGCCGGTGTCGGCGATTCGCGGCCTTATTGCCGTCAGCGGCGCTGGTTATGACCTGACAGACGAGGAGACGTATCGTCTTGGCGACGATGACGATCCCGCATTTTATGCGGCGAGGTTTCAGCGCAGGGCCGACGATGTCGATTGGCGCGAAGCGGGTTCGGTGCTGCCGCTCCTCAGCACCGCGGCGAAGCGGCCGCCGGCGCTTGTCATCTACGCAGGCGGAGAAACCAAAGCGCTTCAGCGCCAGAGCCAGTTGTTCGTTGAGGCACTCACGCGCGCCGGACAGAAACCGACGGTCATCGTCGCGCCTGGCCTCTCACATAGCCGAATCGTCCCGACGCTGAGCCGCGACGATCGAGCGGCCGGCACCGCGGTGCTGATGTTCCTTCGCTCTCTCGTGGAACCGTAGCGTGGTGCCCACGACAGCCCATCACGCATCGCGAACCCGTCGCACGCGGGGAGTAATGATCGCAATCTTCGCCACGGCAGGCGTGTTTCATTTCCTGACGCCGCATCGATTCGCGAGCATCGTGCCGCCCTGGATGCCGCGAGCAGACCTCCTCGTAGCCGTGAGCGGCGCCGCGGAACTGGCGGGCGCGCTGGGCCTCGCGTGGTCGCCCACTCGTTACTGGGCCGGCTGGGGGCTGATCGCGCTGCTTGTCGCTGTGTTTCCGGCGAACATCCAGATGCTCATCGGTGCGCAGCAGTCATCTGCGCCGATTTGGTGGCAGATCGTCCTGTGGCTGCGATTGCCGATGCAGCCGGTACTGATCTGGCTCGTATGGCGCGCCGCCGAGATGAACACGAGGGCGCGCCCCCGCCGGAGTGGCGAGAAGCAGCGCGGCGACGACGGCCAGGGATAGCCGTCTTATTCGCCGTATAGTGTGGGGCATGTCCAAGACAGCTGTCATGAGATGCGTCCTTGCTGCGTCACTCGTGGTCGTCGCGGCGGCGCGCGAGGTGCCGAGCGCCCAGGGGCAGCAGCAACGGGGCGGCACGCCGCAGACTGACAAGGTTGCCCCCGTCAACAGCGGTGCGAACCCCTATCGCGTCGTCCGCGACTGGGCACATTTCAATACAGAGAAACGGCCGTGGGGCGGCTCGAACGGCGTGGCCATCGACAGGGATGGACGGTCGGTATGGGCCGTCGATCGCTGCTCAACGGGCACCACTCCAGGCTGTGTCGGTAGCACGGCGAACCCCGTGCACCTGTTCGATGCCTCAGGGAAGGAAGTCCGCAGCTTTGGCGCCGGCCTGTTCGTATGGCCGCACGGTATCCACGTGGATCGCGACGGCAATGTGTGGGTGGCTGACTCTGGTCCGGGCGCAGCCGGCAAGGGGAGCGTCGTCATCAAGTTCAGTCCCGAGGGCAGGGTGCTCATGACACTCGGCAAGCCCGGGGTGAGTGGGAATCCTCCTGAGGCCGTGACCGAGCCGACGGACGTGCTCACCGACCCAGCCAATGGTGACGTGTACGTTGCTGAAAGCCACTCAAACGTTGCCGGCCCGAACCTGGTTGGCCGCATTTCCGTGTTTGACAGGAACGGGAAGTTCCTCCGGATGATCGGCCGCACCGGCACGGGGCCTGGCGAGTTCCGAACGCCGCACGCGCTGGAGTTCGATTCTCAGGGCCGGCTGATCGTCGCCGACCGTCACAACCACCGCGTCCAGATCCTGACGAAGGAGGGGAAGTTCATCGCCGAGCTCCACAACTTCGGCCGGAGCAGCGGCCTGGCGATCGACGCGAACGACATGATCTACACCGCCGACTCGGAGTCGGACGAACCAAGGCATCCCGGGTGGCGGAGAGGAATCCGGATCGGAAGCCTCAAGGACGGCAAGGTGACGACGTTCATTCCGCCGCATGCGACCCCTGATCTCGCGGATGGACAGATGGGCGAAGGCATCGCCATCGACGCGGCTGGCAATTTGTACACGGCTGAAGCACAGCTCCGGGGCATCACGAAGTACGTCCGCCAGTAACTCAAAGTGGGAAGCCGCATGAAGCGTATTGGCGTCCTGCTGCTCCTTGCTACCGTCGCCGCGTGCGATGAACCGTCGCCAACCACGCCGTCCGGGCAACCGCTTGGATTCTTTGTGACCAGCACGACGAGCGTGACGGGTAATCTCGGAGGCCTCGCCGGTGCTGACGCCACGTGCCAGCAGCTGGCGCGGGCCGCGGGCGCGGGCCGGACCTGGCGGGCGTACCTCAGCGTCCAGAGTGACTCCGCGAACGGCAATCGACCCACCCACGCGCGCGATCGCATCGGTGCTGGTCCCTGGTACAACGCCAACGGCCTGCTGGTCGCGGGCAGCGTCGCGGAGCTCCACGCCCGCACGGGCGAGGCGTCGGTGTTCGTCGATGAGCGCGGACGGCGGATCAACGGCCAGTGGACCGGATCGCCGTCGCCGAACGAACACGACATCCTGACCGGGTCGAACGCGGATGGGACGCTGGCGGCCGGCCTGACATGCGGCGATTGGATGTCAGGCTCCGCGGGCGACGTCGCCCAGGTAGGACATTCCGACGGCATGGGTGGGAATCAGTCGACGGCCGGAACGCTGTCCTCCTGGAATGCCGCCCACACGAATCAGAACTGCGCGAACACGGCTCCGCGCGGCGGGGCGGGCCGTTTCTACTGTTTCGCTCGATAAAACGCAGATTTCTACAGCCGGGCTGCTTGTTTTCCCGCCCGCTCAGAATTGGCATCCCACTTGCTCAACTGGGCAGCATGAAGAAGACGACGTCACCGTCACAGAATGTGCTGCGCTGGATCTTCCGCCGTGGCAACCACTTCATGACCTGTCAGCTCACGCGGCTGTCGAATCAGCGTCGCTATGTGCTCGCGCTCGTCCCTCACTGGGACAAGTCGCAGGGTGATAGCGAGGCATTTGAGTCGGGGCTGGACGCGCTGCAGCGGCACGCGTCGATTGCCAGCTCGCTGCGCGAAACGGGTTGGAAGGTCGTGTCCTACTCGGGGCCGTCGCCGTTCACACCGACCTTCGGGTCGGCGCTCACCGGCCGCGCGGCGTAAGCCGCGCGCGCCCATGGCGGCCGCCGGCGTATGTCCGGCGGCCCGCCGTTCGTTTCCTGCCTTATTTCGCCGCCGCGGCTTTCTGCTCGGCGATCAGCGAATTCCAGTTCTTTTCCATGTTCGCGACCCACGCCTGGTATCCGGTGGGGTCGATGTACGGATTGGGGTTGGCGCCGGCGTTCAGGCGCTTGTACTTGCCCGCGAGATCGAACATCCAGCTGTGCGCGGAGAGGAAGATGTCCGGCTTGAGCGTCTTGTACTTCTTGATGCTCTGCGCGAAGTGATCCGCAATTTCGGGGTAGTTCTTGTTGTTGACCAGCGTCGCATCTTCCTGCAGGCCGCCGCAGGCAATGACGACGTTGTAGGTGCGTCCGGCGTCCTGGACGGGGAATTCCCAGGTCGTGCACCCGCGCGTGTGGCCGGGGGTCAGATGCGCCTTGAGGGACACGCCGCCGAACGTCACGGTCTCGCCGTCCTTGATGACACGGTCAATAGAGGACGCCTTGCCGCTCGGGATTTTCATCCCCTTCAGCGCGGCGACGTCCTGTTCCATCGCCATTACCTGAGCGCCGCCCGTGAGCTCCTTGACGGCCGCGTTCGCCTGCATGTGATCGCCATGCGCGTGGCTGCCAAGAATGACCTTCACGTCCGACCACTTGTATCCGAGCTTCGCCAGTGACTGTTCCATGAGGGGAACGGTCTCCTCGAAGTTGGTGTTGATGAGGATGTGACCCTGCGGGGTCGTAATCAGGTACGAGTTGAGCGTCCCCGTGCCTACGTAATACAGGTTGCCGACGATCTTGTGCGCCGGGAAGGCCACGCGATCCTGCGTCCGGTCTTCAACGGTCTGCGCGGTCGCGGCGGACGGCACTGCCGTAAGGACGGCGATCACCATCAGCGCGTGCACGGTTCTGCAAAGCATGCTGTTCCTCCTCATTGGTCCGGACACGATAACAGAAATCTTCCGGGGCGCCCCGAACCTGTAATGCGCGGGCGCGGTGCGCGCGAGCGGGTGTGCCGCGCGAGCACGCCAAGCATCACCATTTGAAGCACTTGAGGCGACATGTCGGTGCCGCATGACGAGGGTACGGAACTCGCACACCGGCGAGCGGCAGGACCTATGGACACCATTACATCCGCTGCGTCGACGTCGCCACGCCCGGTCTTCGAGGATGCGCTGGGCAAGCGCTTTCATGCCGTCGGTCCCGGCGGCGAACCGCTGGAGCTGCTGGAAATCCGAGACGATCTCGCGAGTGCCGAGTCATTCGAGGCCACCCTGCGCGAACGAGTGAGTGCGCTCGCCGCGTTTCAGAACACCTCGTACGCACGGGTACGCGGAGTCCTGCGCCTGCCGTCCGGCGCGCTGGGCGTCGTGTCGGATCGCGTCCCGGGCGTGCGGCTGTCCAGTCTGCTCACCGTGGCGAAACAGCAGCTCCTGTCGGTCGAGATCAATGCCGCGTTGTGCGTGATCCGCCAGCTCGTGCCCGCCGTCGCCATGCTGCACGAGCGCCTGCCTGGCACAGGCCACGGAAGTATTGCGCCCGAGCGCATTATCGTCACGCCGAGCGGACGCCTGGTCGTGGTCGACTACATGCTTGGCAGCGCACTCGAGGAGCTGCGTCTGTCGCATGACCGCTACTGGAAGGAACTGCGGATCGTGCTGCCGAAATCGGCGGGTCCGGCGACGTTCGATCAGCGGACGGACGTGACCCAGATCGGCGCCGTCGCGCTGGCGCTGATTCTGGGCCGCCCTCTCGAAGTCGAGGAGTATCCCGACCGCGTGGCTACGCTCTCGGAGGGGGCGTGGGGCCTCACAGCCGCCGGCGGTATCGAGCCGCTTCCCGCCGCGCTGCGGGTCTGGCTGACACGCGCGCTGCAGCTCGATGCGCGCCAGTCGTTTGCCTCGGCCACCGACGCACGCGTGGAGCTCGATCGCGCCCTCGGCACCGGCGACTACACCTCGCAGCTGACGGCGCTGAAGGCGTTCATCACGGATTGCACCCGCTACGTCGCGATGCCGAAGGCGGCGTCGGTCGCGACGCCAGTCCAGACACCGGTCCCGACGCCAGTCCCGGCGCCGGTTCAGACGTCGGTCCAGGCGCCGGCTCAGACATCCGCCGCGCCGGCAGCGCACGTGCCCGCACTTGTTGTCCGCCCTGCCCGCGCTGAATTTGCCGCACCTTCGGAATCTGCTGAACCTTCTGAACCTCCGTCTACACGTTTTGCACCCCTCGCACCTCCCGCACTTCTCGCACCTTCTGCCCCCGCGAGTTCATGGCGTCCACGGGCGCTCGTCGCCGCTGCTGTGCTCTTCGCCGTGGCCTCTGCCGGCGCGATGCTCGGACGCTGGTACCTGATTCCCGCGGCCTCCGCCGAGGCGCCCGGCATCCTCGTCGTCGAAACGATGCCGGCTGGAGCGGCGGTACTGATTGACGACCGGCCGCGCGGCGTCACGCCGCTGACCCTCGAACTTGCGCCAGGCTCGCATGTGCTGCGCGTCGTGGGCGACGGCGAGCCGCGTGTGATTCCGCTCACGATCACCGCCGGCGGGACGATCTCGCAGGTGATCGATCTTCCGAAGGCGGGACCGGATACAGGGCAGCTCGCCATCAGCAGCAATCCGGCCGGCGCACGCCTGACCGTGGACGGCACGCTCCGCGGCGTCACGCCGGCAACGCTCGAGGGGCTGTTTCCGGGGGTCCATCTCGTGGTGCTGACGAACGACGCCGGCTCGGTGACGCACGAGGTCACGGTGGCCGCGGGCACGACCGCGTCCCTCGTCGTGCCGATGAGTGCGTCGGCGCAGGGCGCGCCGGTCTCCGCATGGATTGCGATCTCGGCGCCGGCCGAAGTCCAGATCTACGAAGACCTGAAACTCCTCGGCACCAGCCGCAGCGATCGCATCATGGTGGCCGCCGGCCGCCACGAGCTCGACATCGTCAATGACGCGCTCGGCTACCGCGCGACACGCACCATTACCGTGGCGCCGGGCCAGGTGGCGTCGGTGAAGGTGGAGTGGCCCAACGGCGCCCTGGCGCTCAACGCGCAGCCATGGGCCGACGTCTGGATCGACGGCGAGCGGATTGGCGAGACGCCGATCGGCAACCACGCCCTTCCGATCGGGCCGCACGAAGTCGTCTTCCGCCATCCGGAGCTCGGTGAACAGGTCGTGCGCACGACCGTGTCGCTGAAGGCCCCGTCGCGTCTCAGCGTCGATATGAGGAAACGGTGATGCGCACCACGCTCTCCTGCCTGCTGCTGCTCGTCCTCATTGCGCCCGAAGCCCGCGCGCAGGGTCCGATTGCCAATCCGATTGACACCGCGCGCGCGCTCTACGCCGCGGCCGAGTACGAAGATGCGCTGACGATGCTCGAGGGGCTTGCGGCGGGGAAACATGGCACCGTCGACAGGCAGGCGGTCGAGGTCTATCGCACGCTGTGCCTGATTGCCGTGGGCCGCCGTGACGAGGCCGACAAGGCGATCGAAGGGATCATTGCCGAGGATCCGCTGTTCCGTCCCGGCGACGATGTCTCGCCGCGCATGCGGACCGTGTTCAGCGATGCGCGGCGCCGGCTGCTTCCGTCGCTGATTCAGCAGAATTATCAGCAGGCGAAGGCGGCATTCGATCGGCAGGAGTATGCGGTGGCCGCGTCGGGTTTCAAGCGCGTGGTCGATACCGTGTCCGACCCCGACATGACGCAGGCTGCCGCGCAGTCGCCGCTGTCAGACCTGCGAACACTGGCGACAGGCTTTCACGACTTGAGCGTCAAGGCGATTCCGCCTCCTCCGCCTCCCGCTCCGGTGGCCGCGGCCCCTGTGCCTGAGCCCCGTATCTACAGCGGCGAGGACGCGAAGGTCACCGCCCCGATTGCCATCCAGCAGGAGCTGCCGAAGTATCCGGGCCGGATCCGTCCCGGGGGCATGACCGGCGTCATCGAAGTCGTCATCAACGAGATGGGGATGGTGGAGGCCGCGAGCACCCTCGTATCACTCGGCGCTGCCTACGACGAGCTCGTTACCGCTGCCGCGAACCGGTGGCAGTACTATCCCGCGCGGGCAGATGGGAAGCCTGTGAAGTTCCGTAAACGCATCCAGATTACGGTGGCGTCCCAGCCGGGTATTTGACTCTCCAATACCCGTATGACACGATGAAATATCGTGTCTGCGGTCGTGACCTGCGCGTGTTGTTGTCGTGGAGCACAAGTCTCCATGGGCCGCGCTGTGTCCGCACCCGCCAGTTTCTAAGCATCTAACACACAGCATTCGATAAGGCCCGGGAGGCAGACGCTTCCCGGGCCTTTTTGCGTTTCGAGCAGGATGATTGAGCAGGATGATGATTGAGAACGTTCAAACCGCCGACAGCGTGAGCGTGGCGCGGGCACCGCTGCCAGCCATGCGGATTCACGAAGACTGGCTTGCCGTGATTCTTGGCGTGGTCGTGCTCGGGCTCGCCCTCCTCGGTGCCGTGCCTGCGCTCCCGGGGCTCAAGTGGGGCGGTGACGGCGCGTCTCTCCTTAGCCTCTTCGCGCCCGCCGTGGTCGGCGGCTGGATCGCGGCAGGCGTCGGCATCGGCATTCTGTCGGCCGTCGCGCTGACGCTCGAGGGGAGCGTTGACCTGGCCCGGTATACGCGCGGGTTCCCGCTCCTCTTCGGCCTCGCGTGGCTGTCGATGGTCGCGGCGGGCCACCAGCAGTCGCTGGCGTTCGGCATCGAGTACGTCATCTTCGCCCTTGCCATCGGATTGCTCGTGAGCCATCTCGGCGGCGCGAGCGCGGCGATCCGATCCGCGGCACGATCCGAGCTGTTCATCAAGACCGGACTCGTCATCATGGGCGCCACGATTCTGTTCTCCGACGTCGTCGCCGCAGGAGTGCTCGGCATTCTTCAGGCGGTCGGCGTGGTGGTCGTCGTCTGGTACGTGGCGTTCTGGCTCGCGAAGAAGTTCCGCGTCGACGAGGAGCTTGCCGTGATGCTGGCCACCGCCGTGTCGATCTGCGGTGTGTCGGCGGCCATTGCCGCCTGCGGCGCGATTCAGGGAGACCGCCGCAAGCTGAGCTACATCACGGCGCTCGTACTCGTGGTGGCGGTGCCGATGATCATCCTCATGCCCTGGGTGGCGCGCGTGGCTGGAATCCCCGACGCCGTCGCCGGGGCATGGATGGGCGGGACGCTCGACACGACCGCGTCGGTGACGGCGGCCGGCGCCCTCGTGTCGGAGACGACGATGAAAGTCGGGACGATCGTGAAGTTTTCGCAGAACGTCCTCATCGGCGTCGCCGCGGTCGTGCTCTCGGCGTGGTGGGCCATGCGGCATCCGACCGGTCAGGGCCCGCAGGCGACCGGCATCGGCGTCATCTGGCAGCGGTTCCCCAAGTTTGTCATCGGGTTCGTCGCCGCATCGCTCGTCTTCTCGTTCGTGCTCACGCCGGCGATGGTCGACCAGACGAAAGGCGCCATCGGATCCATGAGGACGATCTGGTTTGCGCTCGCGTTCGTGGCCATCGGCCTCGAGGCGCGGGTCAGCGATCTGCTGACGTTCGACAACGGGCGTCCGCTCGCCGCGTTCGTGCTCGCGCAGGCGTTCAACGTCGCCTGGACGCTCGTGCTGGCCTGGCTGATCTTCGGAGGTATAGTTTTTCCGACGATCACGATTTGACGATTCCAGAGACCATGAAAGCCTGGGTCCTCGGGGACCCGGGCCAGCTGACGCTCACCGACACGCCCGTTCCGCGCCCGGGGCCCGCCGAGGTCCTCGTGCGCATCGACGCGTGCGCGATCTGCGCGACCGACCTCGACGTCATCAGCCACGGCGCCCCTGCGACCATCGAAGGCGGCCTCCCGTTCAACAAGAACTTCACGCCGGGCCATGAGTACATGGGCACGATTGCGGCCCTTGGGCCGACGGTCGACGAGTACACGGTCGGCGAGCGCGTGGCGGTGGAGATTCACGCGGGCTGCGGCCGATGCGAGCGGTGCCGCCAGGGCATGTACACCTCGTGCCTGAATTACGGTCGCAACTACGGCGAGGTGAACAAGGGTCACCGCGCGAACGGGTTTACGACCAACGGCGGCTTCGCGCAGTACGCCGTCAATCACATCAACACCCTCGTACGCGTGCCCGAGGGCATCAGCGACGAAGTGGCCACGCTCATCGTCACGGCGGGGACCGCGATGTACGGCCTCGACGTGCTCGGCGGGCTGATCGCCGGTCAGGCGCTTGTCGTGACCGGCGCGGGCCCCATCGGCCTCCTGGCGGTGGCCGTTGCGAAAGCGCTTGGCGCGAATCCGGTCATCCTGACGGATATCCGCGACGATCGCCTGGCGATCGGAAAACAGCTTGGAGCTGATTTTTCGATCAATGCGTCACTGGAACCTGTCGTCGATGCAGTGCGGCGGCTGAACGGCGGGCGTGGCGTGCACTACGTGTTCGAGGCGTCCGGCGCGCCGAACGCGGTCAACGAGGCGATCAGGATGGTGAGCCGCGGAGGACGGGTCTGTCTCGGGGCGTTCGCCCACAAGCCCGCCCTCGTGGATGTCGAGTACATCGTCACCAACAACATCTACCTGTTCGGCATCAGGGGCGAAGGGCAAAGTGCCGTCCGGCGCGCGGCATCATTGCTCGCGCAGGGAAAAATCGATCCGTCGCCGGTGCACACGCACACGTTTTCGCTGGCCGAGCTTCCCGAAGCGCTCCGCTACGCCCGCGATCGTGTGGACGGCGCCATCAAGGTAGTCGTCAGGCCGTAAGTCCCCATATACTCAGCTTCCTAGTCCAGGAGGACCGCCGATGAAATCTTCAAACGTTCTGAGATGGGCCGGTTGCGCCCTCACCGTTTTCGCTATCGCATGCACGACGCCGGCGCCGCCGCCGGCAGAGGAAGCCGCGCCAGCCGCCGAGGCGGCTCCCGCCGTCGACCGTCAGGCGGAGATGGGCAAGTTCCCCGACCGCGAGTTCCTGCGCAAGCAGATCGCCAACTTCGAGTGGCGCGCGACCGAGGGCAACAAGCTTGGCGTCGAGACCATGGTGCTTGAGGGCGATCCGTCGAAGCCCGGCTACTACCTCACGATCAACCACTTTCCTCCCGGCGTGATGAGCCGGCCGCACTTCCACCCGGACGAGCGCTACTGCCTCGTGCTGCGCGGCACCTGGTACACGGGCGAGAGCAAGGACTGGATCACCGACAAAGGGAAGCTGGTGGGCCTGAAGCCCGGCGAGTACATGCGTCATCCCGCGGCTGGCCCGCACTATGACGGTGCGCTCGACGAGGATGTCTGGGTGGCGATTAGCGGCTACGGTCCGACGTCGGCGACGGTCATCGACGGCGGCGAGCTGTTCGGCGCGGTGCCGAAGTAACTCAGAAGTACGTAGGGCGGGTCCCGCGCTCCGGGCAGATTCCATCCGGAGCGCGGACCC
Source organism: Candidatus Sulfopaludibacter sp. SbA3 (assembly GCA_945903265.1). Lineage (GTDB taxonomy): Bacteria > Acidobacteriota > Vicinamibacteria > Vicinamibacterales > UBA2999 > CAXNKG01. The sequence continues at coordinate 49,229 of CAMDNQ010000019.1, read as the reverse complement.
GCCGTTCTGTTATTTCGCGAGCGGGTTCGGCCGGACCTGGAACTTCATCGCAATCGGCGGCGTCCCCTTGCCGGTCTCCATGTGGAACGGCGCGCGGGTGCTGACGGTTGACCAGAGACCGCGTCCCTTCCATCCACCGTTCGGATCGTCGATCCGGCCATCAAGCCCCTTCGTGTAGAAGCCCATCGGATACGGCACGCGCAGCGTGACCCACTTACCGCCCTGCAGCGCGAGGAACGCATCCGACTGATTGCCGGTCGCGATCGGCGTGTTCGCGCCAAGGCCGAGCGTGTCGAACTGATCGACCCACGCGTAGTAGCTGCCCTCGGAACTGCCGTTGTCCTGGAGCCCTTTGAACTGCGGCAGCGGGTTCGCGTAGAGCGTCCAGCCCTCGGGGCAGTGCTGTCCCGTGGCCTTCGGTCCATTTAGCGGGCTGTTGCACTTCTTGCGGTCGAAGCTCGCCAGGTGGCCGCTGCCGAGCGCCACCCACGCCACGCCGTTGCGATCGACGTCCATGCCACGGGGTGAGTAGCCCTGGATCGGCGCGTTCGGGTTCAGCCACGGCAGCTCGTACCGCTCCGAGAGAGACGTTTCCGTGGGGTTCGCGCCGGGGACCATCCGGATAATCGAGCCGGGGAACCCGAGCACCGATCCCCAGATCGAACCATCGGCGGCGGGAGTGGTGGTGTAGAGCGAATCACCAATCCGCGTGTCCTTCGCCGGATCCATCGGCTGACCCGCTTCGACGTACGCGTCGCGGCGGCCATTGCCGGTGGTGTCGAGAATGATCGGCGTCCACCCCTGTGACTTCTGTTCGTCGCCGGTCGCGTTGAACACCTTCGTGTTGATCCACCCGAAATACGGGCTGCCATAGCCGTTGAACCAGAGCGTGTTGTCGGCGTCCTCGGTGAAATTGAGGTGGTGTGTGTCGAAGCAGGTGTTGATCTCCGTCAGCTTCTTCGTCTTCGGGTCGTAGACGGCCGCCTGCCGCGTCGACTCGGTGATCGGATAGAGCTTCGCGGACGGATGGCTGGACCCCTGACGGCACCATGCCGGTGTCTGCGGCGGACGCACGCGGGTCGTCATCCAGACGCGTCCGTCCTGGTCGAGCATCTGGTTGTGGATGTCCATACGGCTCGACCAGATCTGCTCGTTACCCCAGAAGGGCGACGACTGCAGCACCTTGCTTGGCGCCATCGGCACGCGCGAGTTGCTCGGCGCCACCGGAATCGTGCTCGGGCGGTGCGTCGTGAGGTCGAGGACGGGGATGAAGTCCTTGCTCAACTCCGGCGCGCCGTAAATCGGTCCATTCGCGTTGACCGTCGGCTTGCGGCGATCGGTCGAGATCTGGTCGTGCATATAGGTCTTGTCATCCGCCCAGTGCCACTGCGTGATGACGACGTTGCGCTCTGTGCCCTGCGGCCGCGGGGGGACGGGCGGCAGCTCGCCGGCGGCGATTCGATCCGTCCAGTCGGCGAACATCTGCAGCGCGCGCGGCGCCCCGAAGAGTCCAAGCTCCCGCGCCATGTCGGGACCCGCCTGGCCTGACTGAATCCGTCGCGCCCACGCATCGCGCGTCGTCTTCATCGTCGCGAACTCTTTCGGAATCTCGCGCGTGGCCTTGTTGCCGATCTGATGGCAGGTATAGCAGCTGGCGTTTTTCAACCAACCCAGCCACTGCGCCTGCATCTTCATGTCGGGATGAATGCCATTGCCCTGGGCGCCCGTGCCGGGAAACTCGCTCTTGTCAGGAATCTGCAGCAGCGAGGCCCAGTACCCGGCGGGGTAGTACTCCGCTGCGGCACGCGCATTCGGCGCGAGAATGGCCGTGAGGTTCAGCGTGCGGCCCGGCGCCGACCGGACCTTGCTCGAATCGACGAGTCCGTAGCCGCGCACGAACAGGGTGTAGTTGCCCTTCGGCAGATCGGGAACCAGATAGCGCCCCTGCTCGTCGGTGACGACGATCTTCGCGAACTTCGTCGGGAGGTCCGCGGTTTCAGCGATCACCCAGACGCCCGCTTCGGGCCCCTTCGAACTCCGGACGACACCGCCGATGTCGTCCACGTCGACGGCCACGGCATCGCCCGTCTGACGCGCGCTGACCCCGATGCTGACGGCGCACACGAGTGCGAAACCAGTGATGACCTTGGCTCCGAACGATCCAAATACCTTGCGCATTCGATTACTATACGCCTCATGCCTACTCGTGACGAAAACGGGATCTCGCGCCGCGGTGTGGTGAAAGCGTTCGGTGCGGTGGCGGGCGCGGCGCTCGCCGGCAACGGCCTGTTCGCGCAGCAGCGCGCCGAGCCGCCGACGACGATTTCGAATCCCCCGCGCGACTTCGATCAGCCCACGACCTACTTTCAGGACCCCGACATCCTGAGCGTCGATCCGTCATTCAACGCGCTGGTGCAGCCGCAGAATTCGATCCGCCGGCTGTGGACCGGCGGCGTGTGGCTCGAGGGGCCCGCGTGGAGCGGCGTCGGCAGGTACCTCGTCTTCAGCGACATCCCGAACAACCGCCAGATGCGGTGGAGCGAGGACAACGGCCAGGTGACGGTGTTTCGGAATCCGGCGAACAACAGCAATGGCAACCACTTCGATTTCCAGGGACGCCAGCTGTCGTGCGAGCACCTGATGCGCCGCGTCGTCCGCTACGAGCACGACGGGTCGGTCACGATCATCGCGGACAACTACGGCGGCAAGCGCCTGAACTCACCGAATGACGTCGTCACGCATCCGGACGGCAGCTACTGGTTCACCGATCCGCCGTACGGCGGGCAGCTGTTCGAGGGGCAACCTGACGCCGCCGGCGGGCCGTCAAACCCGCAGGGGCTCCTCAATCCCCGTCTCGGCCTGCCGCCGGAGCTCGGCGCGTTCCGCCGCGAGCTGCCGACGGGCGTCTATCGCGTCGATCCGAGCGGCAAGGTCGATCTCGTGATTGGCGAGGACCAGCTGGCGGATCCGAACGGCCTCGCGTTCTCACAGGACTTCAAGCGTCTCTATGTGATCAGCACCGGCCGCGGCCCTGGCGACACCGGGCCCGGCGGCACGCGCGAGATGTTCTCGTTCGACGTGCAGGGCACGCGCGTCGCGAACCGCCGGGTGTTCACCGACTACATGGTGGACGGGGTCAAGTGCGGCGGCGACGGCGTGCGCGTGGACGTCTTCGGCAACGTGTGGTCCTCGAGCAACGCGGGCCGCGCGGTCGGGTACAACGGCGTCACGGTCTGGAACCCGAACGGCATGCTCATCGGCCGGATCCGTCTGCCGGAAGTCTGCGCGAACATCTGCTTCGGCGGCCCGAAGCGCAACCGCCTGTTCATGATGGGGAGCACGTCGGTCTACTCGGTTCACTTCAACACGCAGGGAGCAGGCCCCTCCTAAGAACAAGGTTCTCGGGTGCTCAGGTGCTCAGGTGCACCAAAGCACCCGAGCACCCGAGTAACCCACCGTCATGCAGATCGGCTTCATTGGTCTTGGTGTGATGGGGCGCCCGATGGCGCTCCATCTGCTGAAGGCCGGCCACAGCCTCGCGGTCTACGCGAGGCGTCCCGAGGCGGCGGTTCCACTTGCTGCCGCCGGCGCTACGCTCGCCTCATCGCCGTCCGAACTCGCAGCGCGCTCCGACGTCGTCATGACGAACGTGACGGCCACGGCAGATGTCGAGGAGGTGCTGCTCGGCGCCGACGGCGTCATCCACGGCGCGCGTCCCGGAACGATCGTCATCGACTTCAGCACGATCTCGCCGCAGTCGACGCGGCGCATCGCGGCGGCGCTCGCGGCGCGGAACATTCCGATGCTCGACGCACCGGTTTCGGGCGGCCCTGTCGGCGCCGAGACGGCGACGCTCGTCATCATGGTCGGCGGGGATGCCGACGTGCTGGCGACGGCGAAGCCGCTGCTGGACTGCCTCGGCCGGCAGATCGTCCACATGGGAAGCCACGGTACGGGACAAATCGCGAAGGCCTGCAACCAGCTGGCGCTGCTGGTGAATGCGGAGGGGACGGCCGAAGCGCTTGCGCTCGGCGTTCGCTACGGTCTCGACGCCGGCAAAGTGCGGGAAGCCCTGATGGGCGGCATCGCCGCGAGCCGCGTACTCGAAGTCTTCGGCGACCGCATGGCGAAGCGCGATTTCAAGCCTGGAATGGCCGCACGGCTGTACGACAAGGATCTGGGTTTCGTCCTCGAGCTCGCGCGGGAAGCGGGTCTCGAGCTTCCCGCCGCTGCGATCGTGCGCGCCCGTCTGGACCGGCTGGTTGCAGAAGGGAAGTCCACCCAGGATCTCGCCGCCCTCATCGAGCTCGTCGAGCGGGGCAGCAGCGGCTAGAACGCGCTCTTGACGACGCCGCCGTCAACTCGGAGCGCAGCGCCCGTGGTGGCTGAGGAGAGCGGGCTGGCGACGTAGGTAATCAACGATGCGACTTCCTCGGGCGTGGCGAACCGCTTGATGAGCGACGTCGGCCGGACCTTCAGGAAGAACTCCTTCTCGAACTCAGCGAATGTCTTCCCCTCCTTCTTCGCGAGCGCCTCCACGAAATCGCTGACACCGCGCGACTTCGTCGGGCCGGGCAGGACGCTGTTGACCGTGATGCCGGTCCCCGCGACCGCTTCGGCCAGCCCGCGCGAGACGGCGAGCTGCGCGGTCTTCGTCATGCCGTAGTGGATCATTTCCGACGGGATCTGCACGCCGCTCTCGCTCGAAATGAAGATGATGCGCCCCCAGTTGCGCTTCTTCATGCCGGCCAGATATGCGCGGGCGAGGCGGATGCCGCTCAGGACGTTCACCTGGAAGAACCGGATCCACTCCTCGTCCGGGATCTCTTCGAACGGCTGCGGCTCGAAGATGCCAAGGTTGTTGACGAGGATCTCGACGTCCGGGAACCGCCGGACGACGTCCGCGGCCGCCGAGGCGGTCGTCAGATCGCCGGCAAACGCGGCCGCATCGCCACCCGCCGCCTTCAGTTTCGCAACCGCGGCCTCCACCGTCTCTTTTGTCCGTCCATTGACGATGACGCGCGCGCCTTCACGCGCGAGCGACTCGCACGTGGCGTAGCCGATGCCCGCGGTGCTGCCGGTGACGAGCGCGAGCTTTCCCTTGAGACCGAGATCCATTACACGCTCCTGCTACCAACCACCAACCACCAACTACCAACCGATAGCGAGGCCGTCCTTGCGGGGATCCGAACCGCCCTGCAGTACGCCCGTCGTCGTGTCGATCCGGACCGCCTGGTATCCGCCCACCATCCCGCGTCCGTCATGCAGGACGTGGCCGCGCTTCCGAAGTTCGGCGCGCACGGATTCGGCGATCCCCGACTCGACGGCAAGCCCTTCCTCGAAGTGGCGCACGCGCGCGGCTTCGCCCGCTTCCTGCACGTTCATGTCGAAGTCGACGACGTTCGCGACGACCTGGGCATGTGCCTGCGCCTGATTGTCGGCGCCCATGACCCCGAAGGCCATGAACGGTTTCCCGTCCTTCATCAGGAACGCGGGCACCAGCGTGTGGAAAGGCCGTTTGCCTGGCGCCAGTTCGTTGGGATGGCCGGCCTCGAGCGAGAAGCCGCTGCCGCGCGAGTGAAGCGCCACGCCGGTGCCCGGCGTGACGATGCCCGAGCCGAAGCTGTCGAAGAGTGAGTTAATCAGTGAGATGGCATTGCCGAAGCGATCGGCAGCGGCCAGATACACGGTATCGCCCTTGCCGCGCGTGTCGAAACCCGCAGGGCCGCAGGCGTCGTAGTCCGGGGCCGCCCGTCGCATGTCGATCTGCTTCCGGCGTTCCGCCGCGTACGGTTTCGAGATGAGCGTGGCGAGCAGCGCCTCCGGAAAATTTCCCGCGTCCGCGAGGTATGCCGCGCGGTCGGCAAAGGCGATCCGCTTCGCTTCCGTATACACGTGCAGGTAATCCGCCGTGTTGTGTCCCATGCCGCGGATGTCATACCCCTCGAGGATGTTCAGCATCTCGAGCGCGACGAACCCCTGCGTGTTCGGCGGCATCTCGAACAGCGTGTAGCCGCGATAGCTCGTGGCAATCGGTGCGACCCAGTCCGACGCATGAGCGGCGAAGTCGGCTGGGGTCAGGAATCCGCCGAGCTTCGACACATGCGCCGCGATCGCTGTGCCGATAGGCCCCCTGTAGATAGCGTCGGCTCCATCCTTCGCAACCTGCTCGAGTGTGTTCGCCAGATCCGGGTTGCGCACCACGTCACCGTGCGCGGGAGGCCGGCCGCCAGGCAGCAGTGCCGCCGCGGCGCCCGGATCCAGAGCGATCCGTTCGGCAGCCGCTTCCCATTGACCGGCCACGATCTCTGAGACCGCATACCCATCGCGGGCGTACGCGATGGCGGGTGCGACCGCGCGAGCCAGCGGAATCGTGCCGTGCGATCGCAGCAGTTCGCTCCAGCCCGCGACCGATCCGGGGACGGTGATTGACGTGGGTCCATGCGACGGCATCGCCGAGAGGCCACGGCCCCGCAGTGCATCGGCGCTGGCGTTCGTCCCGGCGCGTCCGCTCGAGTTCAGTGCCCTGAGCGTCTTCGTTGTGCCGTCGTAGACCAGCGCGAACAAATCACCGCCGACGCCGGTCATCGTCGGTTCGACGACGGCGAGGACGGCCGCAGCGGTCACGGCGGCATCAATCGCGTTTCCGCCTTCCTGCAGCACCTGCAGGCCGGCCGCCGACGCCAGCGGCTGGCTTGTCGCGATGACGCCATTGCGCCCGAGCACGGGCGAGCGCGTGCCATAAATTCGCCCGGCGGGGCGATCGCCTGAAAGGGCAGTCGAGAGCATCAGCGGATGTGCACCATGGCCTCAATAGTACCCGCGGGCCTGGAGAAATGGGGTCGGAGGTCATTTTAAGAGGACAGTGCGCTGTGGAAGAATGGTCCACGCGCGTGTCCTCCAAAAATGACTCCCGACCCCGTTAACGTCCCGCAGTCCGTCTGGTCCCAATACATCTATCAGGCACTGAAACAGGCGAACGTCGGCCAGGTCGCGTACGTGCCTGATGCCGGGCATAAATCGCTGATCGAAAGCTGTCATGCCGACAGCGCCATCACGACCGTCGCTCTGACGACCGAGGAAGAAGGCGTCGCGATGAGCGCCGGGGCCTGGCTCGGCGGCGTACGCGCCGCGGTCCTGATGCAGTCGAGCGGTGTCGGCAACTGCATCAACATGCTCTCGCTCGCAGAAGAGTGCCGGTTTCCGCTGCTCATGATCGTGACGATGCGCGGGGAGTGGGGCGAGACGAACCCCTGGCAGGTTCCGATGGGGCACACGTCAGCGCGCGTTCTCGAGTTGGCGGGGATGATCGTCTACCAGGTTGACGACGCCGCGCGGCTTGGAGCGGAAGTGGAAATGGCCGCGCAGATGGCGTTCGTGTCGAACCGCGCCGTCGCGGTGCTGATCGGACAGCGTCTCATCGGCGCGAAGAGGTTCGAATAGCATGGCGCCTCCCCCCGCGCTCGAGCGTCGTGAGGCCGTAGCCGCCCTGCTGGCTGGCCGTGGCGACGCGCTCGTCGTGACAGGTCTCGGCTCCCCGACGTGGGACGTCGCCGCCACGTCCGAGTCGCCGCTGAACTTTTATCTCTGGGGCGCCATGGGCGGCGCCGCGATGGTGGGGCTCGGCCTGGCACTCGCGCAGCCATCACGTCGCGTGATTGTCATCACCGGCGATGGCGAACTGCTGATGGGACTTGGCAGCCTGGCCACGATCGCGGCAGCGCGGCCGGCGAACCTGGCGATTGCGGTGCTCGACAACGAGCATTATGGAGAAACCGGCATGCAGGCATCGCATACGGCCTGCGGTGTGGATCTGGCCGGCATGGCGGCCGCTGCTGGATTTCCGTCGACATTGACCCTGACGTCGGCATCGCAGTTGTCGCACTGGCTGCCGGTCCTCCAGAGCGGGAGCGGGCCCGTGCTCGGCGTCATCAAGGTGGCAGCGACCCAGCCGCCGCTGACGGTGCCGGCGCGCGACGGCACCTATATCAAGAATCGGTTTCGAGAAGCGCTTCTCGGTCCCAAGGCGGTACTGTGACGACCCAGTTGAGTGAGGCCGCGGAGCTGCAGGCCAGCCTGCGGCAGAGCGTCCGCGAAATCTGCGAGCATTTCCCCGATCCGTACTGGCGCGAGATCGACGCCGCGCGCGCGTATCCGGATGCCTTCGTGAAAGCGCTCACCGAGGCCGGGTATCTGGCGGCGTTGATTCCGGCGGAGTACGGCGGGTCGGGTCTCGGGATCCGGGAAGCCTCGGTCATCCTCGAAGAGATCAACCACTGCGGTGCCAATTCCGGCGCGTGCCACGCGCAGATGTACATCATGGGATCGCTGCTGCGGCACGGCAGCGACGCGCAGAAACAGCAGTACCTGCCAGGCATCGCCGACGGATCGATCCGGCTGCAGGCGTTCGGCGTCACTGAGCCGACGACCGGGTCCGATACGACGCAGATGAAGACGATGGCCGTCCGCAGGGGCGACAGGTACGTCATCAACGGCCAGAAAGTCTTCATCTCGCGCGCGGAGCATTCCGACCTCATGCTGCTGATGGCGCGTACGACCCCCATCGAGCAGGTGAAGAAGCGCACCGAAGGACTCTCGATGATGCTGGTCGACATGCGAACCGCGATCGGCAAGGGCCTGACCATTCGTCCGATGCGCACGATGATGAATCACGCGACGACGGAGTTGTTCTTCGACGACCTCGAGGTCCCCGTCGAGAATCTGATCGGCGAGGAAGGGAAGGGCTTTCGCTACCTCCTGGACGGACTGAACGCCGAGCGCATCCTCATCGCCGCCGAATGCGTGGGGGACGGCCGCTGGTTCATCGAGCGCGCGTCCCGGTACGCGAAAGAACGCACCGTCTTCGGCCGGCCGATCGGCCAGAACCAGGGCATTCAGTTTCCGATCGCGCGCGCCCACGTGAACATCGAGGCTGCCGACCTGATGCGGATCCGTGCCGCGGAGCTCTTCGATGCCGGTTCGCCGTGCGGCGCGGAAGCCAACATGGCGAAGATGCTGGCCGCCGACGCGTCGTGGGAGGCGGCCAATGTTGCGGTGCAGACGCACGGCGGCTTCGGCTTCGCCGAGGAGTACGACGTCGAACGGAAGTTCAGGGAGACGCGTCTCTATTCGGTGGCGCCGATCTCGACCAACCTGATTCTCAGTTATGTGGCCGAGCACGTCCTCGGCCTGCCGCGGTCGTATTGATGACGAAAGAAACCGCGCAGCTCGCGGAGTTCGTGGCACGCGCGGTGCCGCCTCAGGCGGCGCTCGACGCGGCGGCCGCGGCGGTGCGCGACACGGTCGGCGTGGTCCTGGCGGGCGCGATCGAGCCGGCCGCCCGCATGGTCCAGTCGCTCGCTGCCGACGAAGGGCGGGGCGACTCGGCGGTACTTGGCACGTCGATGCGAACCGGGGCGGGCGTGGCGGCGATGGCCAACGGGGTCGCGGCGCACGCGCTCGACTATGACGACATGTGCTTCGTGTCGCTGGCGCATCCGAGCTGCGCACTGATGCCGGCGGCGCTCGCCGCCTGTGAGCTTGCCGGAGCGTCCGGACGCACGCTGCTCGAAGGGTACGTCGTCGGATTCGAGCTGGAGTGCCGCCTCGGCAAGGCGATGAATCCCCGGCACTATCACGATCGCGGATGGCACTGCACGTCGACGATTGGGACGGTCGGCGCTGCGGCGGCCGCGGCGCGCGTGCTCGGCCTGACGCCGGCCGAAACGGTGCACGCGCTCGGCATTGCGGCGTCTTCCGCCTGCGGACTCAAGGAGAACCTGGGCAGCATGGTGAAGCCGCTCCATGCAGGGATGGCCGCCCGCAACGGCGTGATGGCCGCGCAGCTCGCGCAGCGCGGCTACCGCGCCAGCGAGCTGTCGCTCGATGGCCCGCAGGGATTTCTGGCGGCGATGGACGCGCAGCATCGCGATCTGACGCTCGCAGTCGCGCAGCTCGACACCTTCTGGGACATTCTGACGACCGGCATCACCGTCAAGCTGTACCCCTCATGCGCGGCGACGCACCCGCCGCTCGACGTGCTGCTGGACCTTCGGTACGCAGAGGCCTTCAGCCCTGATGACGTCGAGTCGATTGACGTTCAGGTCGACTCCATGACGCCGCGGCTCCTGATCTACGATCGGCCCGCGACCGGGCTCGAAGGGAAGTTCAGCATGCCCTTCTGCGCCGCCGCGGCTCTTGTCGACGGCCACGTCGGCATTTCAACGTTCGACGTCTCGCGCATTCAGGCGCCCGACATTCAGGCGTTGATGCCGAAGATCAGGATGCGGGCCAATGCCGCGTTCGATAACACGCCGCCGCTGTCGCACACCATCGTCACCCTGCGGCTGTCGGGCGGACGGGTGCTCGAGCGCTCGTCGAATGGCGCGCGCGGCTATCCCGCCCGTCCGGCCAGCGACACGCAGCTGTCGGCGAAGTTCTCGGAATGTGCGCGTCGCGTGCTTCCGGCGGCGGTGGCCGATCAGGCGTGGACGATGCTGAGCGCGATTGAAAGGGTGGAGCAGATGTCCGTTCTCACCGAGCTGCTGTCGACGGCTCAGAGCCGGGTCGCATGACGTCGTCGGCCTATCGCTGGGTCGTGCTCCTGTTCGGCATCCTGGCGTACGGGACCAGCCATTTCTCGCGCCAGAACTACACCGGCATCCAGAAGTTCATGCAGGCCGACTTCGACCTCGATCGGGGCGCGATCGGTCTGCTGGGCGCCTCCTTTTTCTATGCGTACGCCGTATTTCAGATGCCGTGGGGTATTGCCGCTGATCGGTTCGGCAGCCGCGCGATGGCGACCTTCGGCATGCTGCTCACGGCGGTCACGATGGCCGGGTTCGCGACGAGCCAGTCGGAAACGGCGCTGCTGTTCTGGCGCGCGGCCGCGGGTATTGCCGGCGCCGCAGCCTATGTGTCGATTGCCGGCGGTGTCGCGCGCTGGTTTCCGCCGAACGAGCGCGGACTGAGCCAGGCGGCGTTCGGCGGCATGGGCGGAGCGGTCGGCGAGGGTGCCGCGTTCTTCCTGCTGCCGGTGCTCGCCCTGTCGTTCGCGTCCGGATGGCGGCAGGCGACCAACGTCGTGGCGATGGGCATCGCCGTCGTCGGCATCCTGTGCTTCGTGTTTCTGCGCTCATCTCCGCCGGGGCAGCCGGGGACCACACGCGCGCCGTTTTCGTGGAGTCTGCTTTCTGATCCCCGGCTCTGGTGCTTCTCTGCGCTCTTTGCCGGGTTCATCATCGGCACGCGTCTGTCGCAGGCGTGGATCTCGGTCTACCTCGGTGACGTGTACGCCGCCGCACACGGCTACGAACCCAATGCCGCCATCGTGGCTGGCGGCTTCCTCGCGACCGTGGCGTTCTCGTTCGTCGGCCGCGGTCTCGGTCTGCCTGTCGCCGGGAAGCTCTCTGATGCGCTCGTCGCGCGAGGCATCTCACGCACAGCCGTCGTCATCGGCTGGCTCCTGCTCTCCATTGGCTTGTTTCAGCTGCTGTCGATGCGCGTGACCGAACTCTGGTTGTTGAGCGCCATCGCGATTCTGGTCGGCATCTCCGTCAATTGCTTCACGCTGATCACGGCGTCCGTGTCCGACACATACGGACCGCAGCGGACCGCCGCGATCACCGGCTTCGTGAACATGGTGGCGCAGCTGGCGGGAGCGACGGCGCTCGCCGGAAGCGGTTACCTGGGACAGCTGATGGGAAGCGGCGATACCGGCGCCCTCGCCGACTATCGGGGCATCTGGATGGCCGGCGTGATCATGATCTCCATCGCGACCGCGATCGGGTCGGTAATTTATTTCGCGACGAACTGGTCGAGGTATGCCACCGCGCTGTCGGCTCCCGTGCCGGGGGAAATACACCCGACATAGTTGTCCGGTCTGAGCAACACGCCGAACGGCGCGCCGGCGCCGAACGCGCGTGCAACGTCAGGCGTCAGCGGCAACTCGTGCACCTCAACGAGACTGCCGTACCGCCGTTCGAATTCGTCCCTGCGACCGTCATGTCGCACGCCGGAAAACGAGATCCAGTGAAACGCGGCGCGATGGAGGCTGTCGTAGATGCTCCGCCCATCAATCAGCAGATACGGCATCCGATCGCCCGCCTTGACGCGAAAGCGATCGTCGCCGCGATGCTCGCTCAGTGAGCTTCGCCGGTAGGTGATCCCAATCTGGGACAGCGTCGGGAAGACACGGCGCCTGACCGCATCAAGCCTCGTCAAACGGTTCGCCACGATCGGAAAAATGTTCAGGCGCAGGAACGCGACGAGCGGATGTGCGCCCGAGACGAACTGAAAAAATCGGTCGGTCGTTCGCAGGAGATTCGCAGCGTTGGCGAGCCGCTCCTCGTTGTAGGTATCGAGAAGCGTCGCTGGCGCGCCGTGCTTGAGGACCATTCCCAGCTTCCAGGCCAGGTTGTACGCATCCTGAATGCCGGTGTTCATTCCCTGCGCGCCGGCGGGCGTGTGCACGTGCGCGGCGTCGCCCGCCAGAAAGCAGCGGCCGGAGGAGAAGGAGCTGGCGTGGCGTGTGTGCACCTTGTAAGTCGAGAACCACTCCACGTGGTGGATATCGAGGCGGATGCCAGCCTCTCCCTTGATGCGCTGCTCGATCTCCTCGTACAGGACGTCGCCTTCAGCCCCCGCGAACTCCTCCGGAAAGACACCCACGATGCGATACCGCCGCTCGCCCGGCAGCGGAAAAAAGACGACGAACGTGGATGGCGCAAGACAGACGTGCAGCGCATCATGCGGCATCTCCCAGTCCACCTGCGCATCGGCCACGAAGAACATGCGCTCGAATGTGCTGCCTTCGAATGCCAGGCCGAGCGCATGCCGCGTCGGACTCTTCGCGCCGTCGCACCCCGCGAGGTACTTGCCCTCGATGACCTCTGACGAGCCGTCGGACGTTGTCACATGCGCCGTGACGCCCGCCGCCGTCTGCGAGAGCCGCTCCAGTTCTGTATTCCAGAGGACGTCCCTGCCCGAGCGCTGCAGGTAGTCGTACAGCAGCCGCTCGTTCTTGCTTTGCTCCAGGAGCAGCACGTAGGGATAGGGACTCATGCCGGCGCCAATCGCGCCGAACTCGAGCTCCCCGCGCACCCGGCCGTCGACAACCAGGCGACCGCGTGCTGCGCGCGTGCCCTGCGCGACCGCGTCATCGGCAAGACCGAGCTGTTCGTAAATCTCGAGCGTGCGCGCCTGCACGCCGATGGCCTTGGAGTAGGGCGTGATCCCGGCGTGCCGGTCGATGATGATGAAGTCGATGCCGTGCCTGACGCACTGACAGGCGAGCGAGAGGCCGGTCGGACCCGCGCCGATGATGATGACGTCGGTCGTGCGCTGCGGGAGCATCAGGCGGTCAGCGGCGCGTCGGCGGGGGCAGACTCGGGCGCAGGCTCGGCCGCGACCCCGCTTGCTCGTACCCGAACCCGTCGGCAGGCCGATCGAGGCGACGGATATAGAGCCTTCGTACGTCGCGCCGTGCGGGGCTGCCGTACACGACGATGCGATCGCCAGGCTTGAGGGTCGTCTCCGTGACGCCGATCTCGATGAGCTCGCGGCGGTTGTCCATTTCCATCTGCCACCGTTCGGTGGCGTCCCCGCGGCGCACGTCCACTACGAGGATTGGGTGTGGATTGACGAACTGGAACTCGGCGACGACCCCCTCGAGAGTGGCGTTCCGGGACGCGTCGTACATGCCCGCGATCGAATGGTGCGCGCCGGCAGAGGCTGCCACGGCCAGGATCGCCGCCCCCATCACCGTTCGCACGAGCCTAGGGTACCTGAGTTAGACTCACCGGCGGCGCGATCGGTCCCGCACCCAGAGAAGGAGCTGTCATGACAACTTTCCGGTGGTTTACGCCCTGGCGGATGCTGCTGTCCATCCTGCTTGCGCTGTTTGTCGCCCAGACCGTGGGATACGGGCAGACTGCGAAGCTTCACCCGCGCCGTATTGCGGTGTTCGGCTCATCGGTGGCCAACGGGCGCGGCGACGAGTTCGCGCGCGACGGCTACACGGGCATGCTCAGGACGCTGATGGCGGCACGCGGATGGGAAGTGCTGAACCAGTCTCGCGGCGGCGACAACGTGCGGTCCATCGTGCCGCGCTTTACGCCGGCGGGCGCTCCCGACCCCAAGGTCCGCTATCTGACTGCGGTAAATCCCAGCTACGTGGTCATCGGCCTGTCGTTCGGCAATGAAGGACTGTACGAGGCGAAGACCACAGCCGAGAAGGAAGCGGTCTTCAAGGCGTACGGCGAAGGCGTACAAGCCCTGATCGATCGCGCCAGGCAGAACAACATCGTGCCGATCATTTCTGGCGTCTACACCCGCTCGGTGTATACGCCGGAAGATTACTCGTTCCTGCGGCGCATGAACGTGATCCAGCAGCAGTGGGACGTGCCGATCGTGAATTTCCTTGGCGCGACCGACGACGGCCACGGACGCTGGAGCCTGGGCTGGGACGACAAGCATCCGCAGGCGTCAGGGCATAAGGAAATGTTCTACGCGTTCGTCCCGACGCTCTTCGAGGCGCTCGAGGCAGGGAAGGCGACTCCGGTCAAGCCAGTGAACAGCCGTTCGTTCGCGCGGGTGGCCGGCGGCCGCGCGCCGCTGACCTACACGCCTGACAGCGTCGTGCATCCGTTCGCGGTCAGCGTCATGGTGCGCGCGCAGGGCAATGGCACGGTCGCGGCGATTGCCGGCTCGACGCTCGTGGCGAAAACAGAGACCCGCCCGAACGAAGGCAAGCCATTCGAAGCGACGACGCTCGTTGCGGATCGGACGTTTACCGCCACGCTGGCGGTGCAGAACGGCCGGTGGGCCTATCAGTCGGCCGGCGGAACGGTCGTCGATTCCGGAGTAGCCGCCGACGCGCGGTGGCATCACATCGTGCTCAGCCACTTTACGGGTCTGGGCGAGACGTATCTGTACGTCGACGGCAAGCTGACCGGGAAAGTTGCGGAGCGGCTCGAGCCGAACCGCTTCGTGATCGGCGGCCCGGGTAGTGGCCCTGGCGGCGGCGCTGCGCCGGCCGGGCCGCGGCAGGCCGACTATAAGGATCTGTTCATCTTCCGCTCGGCCCTCAACGCCGACGAAGTCGCCGTGCTCGCGGACGGGAAACTGCTCCAGGGCAGCCTCGAAATCTACGCGCCGTTGACCGACGCCGAGTTTGCGTCCAACGGGAGCGTGGAGAACCGTGCCCAGAGCCTGGCCGCACTGAAAACCGGTGCCGAGCGGATCGTCCGCGTAGATGACGCAGGGAGTACGAATTGAAATTGCTACTCGCTCTTGTTCTTCTTCTTCAACTTCCAGCGGCCGACCTCGCGCCCACGGGGACGCTGCGCGCGTCCTTCATCGCCACCAATCCGGTGCAGGGACGAGTCGACCCCTCGACGAAGGAGGTCAGCGGGCCTGCCCCGGATCTGGTGCGTGAGCTGGCGCGGCGCCTCGGGGTGAAGTACGAAATCATGCCGCTGGAGAACGCCGGCGCCGTGCTCGCGAGCGTCACGAGCGGCAAGGCGGATATCGGGTTTCTCGCCGTCGAAGCCGAGCGCGCGACGCTCGTGGACTTCACCGATCCCTATCTCGATTCAGGCGCGGCCTATGCGGTGCGCACAGACGCGCCGTTCCAGAAATCGGCCGACGTCGATCGACCGGGCGTCACCGTCGGCGGCATCGCCGGACAGAGTCCGGAGGTGTACGTTCGCGAGCACCTCAAGGCCGCGAAGGTCGTATCGCTGCCGTCGGTACCGCCGAACGCGGCGCTCGGCAAGATGCTGCTCGATCGCAAGTTCGATGCGTTTGCCGCCAACCGCACACGGATGGAAGAGCTGATACGTGACGTACCTGGCCTCCGCGTGCTCGCCGATGACTACATGGTGACCGGCCAGGCGATCGTCGTCCCGAAAGGGAATACCGCGAGACGAATGGCCGTGAACCGGTTTCTCGCCGACGTGCGCAAGTCAGGTTTCGTGAAGCGCTCGATTGATACAGGCAAGGTTGCCGGCGTGAAAGTGTCGCCGGAGCCCAGATAAGTCAGCAGTCAGCAGTCAGAAGTTCGAAGTCACACATCACAAAGCAGAGGATTCATGAGTAAAGGCGTAGCGGTCGTACTGGCACTTGTTATTGGACTTGCCGTGGGGGTTCCACTTGGCGGGCGCCTGATGCCCGCGGACACCGAGCGCGAGGCGCCGGCGGCGGCGCCGGCGGGATTCGCCGCGGTCCCCGGCGCCATCGGCGTGCAGGATCTGTTCGGGGCGTATGACGTGGTCGAAGGCTGGCCGAAAGACATCAGCTCGCTGCCGGGCCACGATCAGTGGACCTGGGGCGCGGGACAGGGCATCTTCGCCGAAAGCCCCGACCGCGTGTACCTCGTCTCGCGTGGTGAGCTTCCCGCTCTGAAGGAGCCGCCGACCACGAAGCTGCCGCAGGTGGGGCCGAGCCTCCAGTTCCCTATCGGCGGCCTGCCGTGGCGGAGCGCGACACAGACCGCGCTGCCGGGCGCGGGCGGTACCGGCCAGGATCCCGAGAAGGGGATGGAAATCTGGCGCGGCGCCAAGCCCCCGTACCGCGAGGTCGGCGTCGATGCGCGATGGGAGCACACGGTCACGGTCGCGAACCGGGCGGGCGACATCATCGAGGAGTGGACGCAGTGGGACAAGATCACCAAGCGCCCGCACTCGATCTACGTCAGCCCGTACGATCCTGAGAAGCATGTGTGGCTGGTCGATGACCACATGCATGTCATCTACAAGTTCACCAACGACGGCAAGCAGCTCGTGCAGACCATCGGCACGTCTGGCGTGCCTGGCGCCGACGCGACGCACTTCAACCGGCCGACCTTCATGGCCTGGGCGCCCGACGGCAGCTTCTACGTGGCCGACGGCTATAACGGCACGCGCGTGGCGAAATTCGATGCCAGCGGCAAGTTCCTCCTCGAATTCGGGCAAGCCGGTGACAACTCGGGCGACGAGAAGCGGCCCGGCTACATGAACAACGTGCACGGCGTCGCCGTCGACGTGGAGACGGGCCGTGTGTTCGTCAACGATCGCCAGAATCACCGCGTGCAGATCTTCGACGCCAACGGCCAGTACCAGTCGGAGTTCGTCATCAACCAGCGGCCCTCGAGCCTGCACCTGATCCAGATTGGACAGGATCGCCAGATCGTCACCTTCGATCAGGGCACGCAGAAGATGCTGAAGTACGACCTCGAGGGACGGCTCGTGTATGCGTGGGGCACGGCCGCCGACCTGCCGGGATCGCTCTGGGGCGTGCACGGCATCAGCACCGATCAGGAAGGGAACCTGTATACGGCGGAAGTGAACGCCGGCCGGTTCCAGAAGTTCACCCCGCGCGCGGGCGCGAACCCGGCGTACCTGGTGGGCAAGCCGATCTACTCGGCCTGGAAGTAGGGAGGACGTGATGGTGCGAGCGTTATTGTTTTTCGTAGCAGCGGCGGTATGCGTACCGCCAGTGGCGTCTGCGCAGGACGTTGACGCTCGCACCGCTCTCCTCGCCGCTCAGAAAGCGATGGGTGGCGAGAATCTCAAGACCATCGAATACACGGGCGCGGGCTTCTCGTCGCTGATCGGGCAGCAGTATGCCGTCAGCGGCGGGTGGCCGACCTACGAGGTGGCCGACTACACGCGCGCGATCGACTACGACGCGTGGTGGTCGCGCGAGGACTACACGCGCCGGCAGGGAACCTATCCGACATTCGGCCGCAACCCGATGGCGGAGCAGCGCATCACCGCCATCGCGCGCGGCCCGTACGCCTGGGACGTGCGCGACAACATGCCCGTCCCGCTGACGAGGCCGTATCTCGACGGCGCGCCCTGGGGCGAGCTCCGGCAGCTGGAGATCGCCATTACGCCGCACGGCTTCCTGAAAGCCGCGCTGGCCGCGAAAGACGCAACCGCCATCAAGCTGCAGATCGTCGGCGCCTCAGACTTCGGACTCTCGCAGTTCGGCCGCTGGGTGACGATGGTGTCGTTCTCGTATCTCGGGAAGTACACGATCGTCGGGACCATCGACGACCGGAATCTCGTGGAGCTCGTCGACACCTGGATTCCCAATCCGGTCTACGGCGACATGAACTACGAGATGCGCTACACGCAGTACCAGGACGTGGGCGGCATCAAGTTTCCGATGCTCGTCCACACGCACCAGGCCGATCCGCGGCTGAACACCGCGCACAACTATTTCGAATACAAGATCACGAGCGTGAAGCCGAACGCGCCGGTCACGACGACGCCGGTGCCGGAGGTGGTGCGAACCGCGGTAGTCCCGCCCGCGCGGGTCGTGAGCGAGAGCCTCTCCCCCGGCGTCTGGGTCCTCGGGGGCGGCACGCACAACAGCCTTCTCGTGGAGTTCAAGGACTACCTGGCCGTCGTCGAGGCGCCGAACAACGAGGAGCGGTCGCTGGCGGTGATTGCGGAAGCGGCGCGGCTCGCGCCGAACAAGCCGATCAAGTACGTGATCAATACACACCATCACTTCGACCACGCCGGCGGCCTGCGGACGTTTCTCTCGCAGGGCACCACGATCGTGACGCACGATACGAACAAGCAGTACTACCTCGACATCATGTTCTACCCGTCGCCGAGGACGCTGTATCCCGATCGGATGGCGAAGTACAACCCGATGTACTGGATCAGCCGGCGTCCGGCGCCCATTGAGACGGTGGAGGGCGAAGCGCGCGGCACCGGCCGGTGGGCGCTCAGCGACGGCGAGCGCATTCTAGAAGTCTTCCACGTGCAGGACATGGCGTACGAGCTGGGCGACCGCACGTATACGCAGGGCCACCACAGCGAGGACATGCTGATGGCCTGGCTGCCGAAGGAAAAGATTCTGATCAACGGCGATCTCTATTCACCGCCCGCGCAGGGCGCGGCGCTGCCGGCGTCGCCGAACGCAGCTCAGAAAACGCTGCACCAGAACATCCTCAAGCTGAAGCTGGACGTCCAGCGCCACGCGCCGATCCACGGCCGCGTGGGGACGCATGAGGAGTTCCTGAGGCTCTTCGCGAATACGGCGCGAACCAACTAAGTGAACGGCGGGGTCCATTTCGGCCGCCTCGCCTTCGTCACCGCCGTTGGCGTCGGCATCTGGGCGCTCCCTCGCCCCGAGGCCGTCGACCCGCGCGCCTGGCAGCTCCTCGCGATCTTCGTCGCGACCGTCGTCGGCATCATCGCGAAGCCGATGCCCATCGGCGCCATGGCCTTTGTCGGTCTGGCGGCCACCCTCGCCACCCGCACGCTCACCATCGGCGAGGCGCTCAGCGGATTCGGCAACGTCACGCTCTGGCTTGTCGTCGCCTCGTTCTTCCTGGCGGCCGGTTTCATCCGCACCGGACTCGGCGAGCGGATTGCCTACCACCTGGTCGCGCGCTTCGGCCGCAGCACGCTGGGCCTCGGCTACAGCCTCGTGGCGTCCGACCTGATCCTCGCGCCCATGATTCCCAGCAACACGGCGCGCGCCGGCGGCGTGGTGTTTCCCATCCTGCAGTCGCTCACCAAGGCGATGCCGGCGATGGACGCGAGCTCGAGCGCGTCGGTCCGCGCCTTCCTGACCCTGTCGGCGTACAACGCCACCGTCATCACCGGCGCGATGTTCCTGACCGCGATGGTCGCCAACCCGCTGATCGTGCAGTTCGCGTCCGATCAGGGGATCACGATCACGTGGGGACTCTGGGCGCTTGCCGCGTCGGTGCCCGGCGTTGCAAGCCTGATCGTCGTGCCGTTCGTGATCTACCTGATCTGCGCACGCGGTGTCGTCACGCCAACCGACGCGCCCGACATGGCGCGTGCCGCTCTTGCGGCGCGCGGGCCGATGTCAGGCGCCGAACGCGTGATGGCGATCGTCGCGATCGTCCTGCTCGCCGCCTGGATCACCGGATCGGCCATCGGGCTCGATCCGACGGCGGCCGCGCTCATGGCCGTCGCGGTGCTGATCCTGACAGGCGTGCTGCGGTGGGACGACGTCGCGCGCGATGCGGAGGCCTGGAACACGTTTGTCTGGTTCGCTGTCCTCGTCATGATGGCCACCTTCCTGGGCCAGCTCGGGCTGATCAAATGGTTTACCGGGGTGGTGCAGCCTGCGTTCGAAGGCATGGGATGGGTGACCGGGTTTCTGGGCATCATCATCGTGTACTTCTACACGCACTATTTCTTCGCGAGCCTGACCGCCCACGTCAGCGCCATGTATGCGCCGTTCCTGGCCGTGGCGCTCAACATCGACGTGCCGCCACTCTTCGCCGCGCTCGTCCTGGCGTTCACGAGCAACCTCTTCGCCTGCCTGACACATTACGGCACGGCGCCCGCGCCCATTCTCTTCAGCAGCGGCAATGTGTCTCTGGGACTGTGGTGGCGGGCCGGCGCGATCATCAGCATCGTGCACCTGGTGATCTGGATTGGCATCGGCGGGTTGTGGTGGAGAGTGCTAGGGCTGTGGTGAACCACGAAGACACGAAGGCGACGAAGAAGAGTATCGAACCTTCGTTTCTTCGCGCCTTCGTGGTTCTACTTCGTAATCGTCAGTTCAATCCGTTTCCGCCACTCTGCTGGGCCGGTCTGATGGATCGAGCGGCCTTCAGAATCGACCGCAACGGTGACGGGCATGTTCTCGACCTCGAATTCGTAGATCGCCTCCATCCCGAGATCGGCAAAGGCCACGACGCGCGCTGAGCGGATGGCTCTGGACACCAGATAGGCGGCTCCGCCCACTGCGATCAGGTAGACGCCGCCGTGGCGCGTGATCGAGTCAATCGCCTCTGGACCGCGCTCGGCCTTGCCGATCATTCCGAGCAGCCCGGTCTCTCCAAGCATCACGTCGGTGAACTTGTCCATCCGCGTCGCTGTCGTCGGACCGGCGGGACCGACGACTTCGCCCTTCACGGGATCGACGGGGCCGACGTAATAGATAAAGCGATTCGTGAAATCCAGCCCGGGCGGCAGCGCTTCGCCGTTCGCGAGCATGCGGGCGATACGCTGATGCGCCGCATCGCGTCCCGTGAGCAGGCGCCCGGACAGGAGCAGCATGTCGCCTGATTTCCAGGCGGCCGCATCGGCCTTGCTGACGGTGTTCAGGTCGACGTGTTGTGCGGTCGGCGCCGGTGACCAGTTGATCCTCGGCCAGACGGCGGGGTCAGGCACTGGCAGGCGAACCGGACCGGAGCCGTCGAGGACGAAGTGTGCGTGGCGCGTGGCCGCGCAGTTGGGGATCATCGCCACCGGCAGCGACGCGGCGTGTGACGGATAGTCGAGGATCTTCACGTCGAGGACGGTCGTGAGCCCGCCGAGTCCCTGCGCACCGATGCCGAGGGCGTTGACGCGCTCATAAATGGCCAGCCGCAGTTCCTCGATCCGGTTGGCGGGCCCGCGTGCCTTGAGCTCGTGGATGTCGATCGGCGCGAGGAGCGATTCCTTCGCGAGCAGCATTGCCTTCTCCGCGGTTCCACCAACGCCAATCCCCAGGATCCCAGGTGGGCACCACCCGGCCCCCATCGCCGGCACGGTCTTCGCCACCCATTCGACGAGATCGTCCGACGGATTCAGCGTCGTGAATGTCGCCTTGTTCTCGGAGCCGCCGCCCTTCGCGGCAATCCGCACGTCGACTGAATCGCCCGGCACGAGGCGCGTGTGCACGATGGCGGGCGTGTTGTCGCCGGTGTTCTTCCGCGCACCGAGCGGATCGGCCACCATCGAGGCACGGAGAATGTTGTCCGGATCGCGATACGCGCGCCGGACACCCTCGTTCACCATGTCGTCGATGCTCGCGTCGCTCTCCCAGCGGACGTTCATGCCCACATCCAGAAAGACGACGACGATGCCTGTGTCCTGGCAGATGGGGCGATGACCTTCGGCGCACATGCGGGAGTTGGTGAGGAGCTGCGCGATGGCATCGCGCGCGGCGGGCGACTGCTCGACTTTGTACGCAGCGGCCAGCGCGCGGACGTAGTCGGGAGGATGGAAGTACGAAATGTGCTGGAGCGCGTCGGCGATGCTGGTGACGAAGTCGTCGCGTCGAATCGTGCCGCGCATGCGCATTTACTATACTTACAGCCCCCATGATTCGTTCCCGGCATGCGGTTCTCCTCTTCGCGCTCGCCGCGACCGCCTGCGGCGGTGGCGGGGAGACACGGACCGTCACGCGCGTCGTCACCCATTCGAGCCCGGGCGGCGGGAGCGACGTCTTCCTTCGCGAGATGATTCCGCACCTGTCGCGCGTGATGAGCGGCACGGTGATCGTCGACAACATCCAGGGCGGCAGCGGCGCCAAGGCGATCGCGACTGTCGCGGCCGCCGCGCCAGACGGGCGCACGCTCTACGCCACCACGCCGACCTACATCTACACGTCGCTCCTCAGCCGGCCAGAGGCGCGGTACACCGACCTCGAACCTCTCGTGAATCTCTTCTTCGATCCGGAAGTGCTGTACACCGCGGCTGATTCCCGGTTCCGCTCGCTGCGCGACGTGCTCGACCACGCCCGGACGGGACCGGGCCGCTGGGGCGCGGCCAATCCCGCGTCGCTCGAGCGGCAGGTGATGGAGCAAATCAAACAGAAGGCGGGGGTCAACGCCGCGATCACGACGTTCGAAGGCGGCGGCGACATGCTGCTCAACGTGCTGAATCACACGCTCGACATGGGCGTCGGCGAGCTCCAGGAAATTCGCGGTCAGCTCGATGCCGGCCGCATCAGACTCCTGGCGGTCGTCGGCCAGGCGCGGCTGCCGCAGTTTCCTGATGTGGCGACCGCGCGCGAGCAGGGGATCGACCTCGCGGTACGGAAGTTCCGGGGGCTCGCGGGCCCCAAGGGCATGCCGGCCGAGGTGATTGCAGCATGGGAGGCGGCGGTGCCGAAGCTGCTGGAGGACCCGGCGTACCGCAAGCTGTACATGGACAACAGCCTGCAGCCAGGCTACATGACGCACGCCGAGTACGTGGCCTTCATGCAGAAGTTCGGCGCCGATACGCAAGCCTTCCTGCAGGACGCCGGCGTCATCGAGTGATGCGGCGGGAGATCGTGTTCGGCGGCGCGACGCTCGTGTTGAGCGCCGTGTATTACTGGCTGGCGGACCGTCTTCCCGTCAGCCAGCTGTCCGACGCGATCGGTCCTGAGGGCCTGCCGAAAATCTACGCGCTCGCGCTCGCTGCGCTGTCCTTCATCCTCATCATCGGCGCTGTTGCCGACCGTCGTCGCGCGGCACAGGCCAGCGAGTCGCGTGCCCCGTTGTCGCGGGTCGCCGGAGTGCTCCTGATGGGGGTCGCCTACATCGTGCTGGCGCCCTGGATCGGATATCCCGTCGCCATCGCGGCGCTGATTGCCGCGACCACGTACTACCAGGGCGGCGCGTTCACGCGCGAGGCGGCACTCGTGGCGGTGAGCGGCGGCGTGCTGTTCTGGCTGCTGTTCGTCGTCCTCATGGGCATCGAGCAGCCGGCGGGGATCTGGCGCTGAGCCCCAGTATCATCGCGGCCGCGTTTGGCGGCGTCGCCTGGGGCATTCTCGGCGGCGCGCTGCCGGGCATCTCGCCCTCGATCACGATGGCGCTGCTCCTGCCGTTTACCTACGGCATGGACCCGACGGTGGCGGTCGTGCTCCTCGCGGCCACGTACGTCGGGGCCGAGTACGGCGGGTCGATCCCGGCGATTCTGATCCGCACGCCTGGAACCAATGCCGCCGCCGCGACGGTCCTCGACGGCTACGCGATGAAACAGCAGGGAAGGGCCGGCGAGGCGCTCGGCATCTCGCTGTATTCGGGTTTCGTGGGCGGGATCGTCGGTCTCGTCGTGCTGGTTCTTCTCACCGAACCGTTGTCGCGCGTGGCGCTCGCGTTCACGCCGCCGGCCTACTTCGCGCTCGGCGTGCTTGGGCTCAGCGTCATTGGCTCGGTGTCCGGTGGCTCCCTCGTCAAAGGATTGATCGCGGCCCTCCTGGGATTGATGATCGCGACGATCGGCACTGACCCGGTGACGGGCACCAGCCGGTTTACGTTCGGAAGCCCCGAGCTTCTTTCCGGCATTCCGCCGATTCTCGTGATGGTCGGACTGTTTGCGATCGGGGAGCTGCTCGCGCAGACGGGCGAGCCCGGGTGGGAGAAGGCGTCCGCCGACTCCGCGCGTATCCGCTTTCCAGGCCCTGCGATGTGGAAGCGGATTGCGCGCCCTCAGGCTATTGGATCCGTGATGGGAACCATCGAAGGCGTCATGCCGGGCGGCGGTGGCACGATCTCGGCGTTCCTCGCGTACAACGAAGCGCGCCGCTGGTCGTCGCACCCGGAAGAGTTCGGCAAGGGATCGCCCGAAGGCATCGCCGCGCCTGAAGCCGCGAACAATACCGTCGCCTGCACGGCGCTCATTCCGATGCTGAGCCTCGGGATTCCGAGCTCGAACTCGTCGGCTGTCCTCCTTGGCGGGTTTCTGATCCACGGACTGGTCCCGGGCCCGATGCTGTTCGTGCGCAATCCGGAGGTCGTCACCGGGCTGTACTGGGGATTGCTCGTCGCCAATATTGCGATGCTGATCCTCGGCTATCTGATCATGACGCCCTGCCTGTGGCTCGTGAACCGCCCGAAGCCCTATCTGATGGGATTCATTTACGCGTTCGTCGTCTCGGGCGTCTATTCCATCGAGGGGAGCCTGTTCCATGTCGGCGTGGCGCTCGGCTTCGGCGCGCTCGGCTACGTGATGCGCTATCTGAAAATTCCCTTTCTCCCGATGGTGCTCGGCGTCGTGCTGGGATTCCTCGTGGAATCGAACTACCGGCGCGCGCTCGTCCTGTCGAGCGGCGACCACTCCACGTTTCTCCGCGATCCGCTCGCCGCAGGCCTCCTCCTCGTCGCGGTCACGTTCATCGTGGTGACGGTTGTCCGCCATCTGAGGGCGGGACGGGAGGCGACCGCGTGATCGTCGCTGAAACGGTTGCCGCCTGGCTGGCGGAAACGCGTGCCCGCGATCTTCCGGAGTCCGCGGTCGAGACGGCGCGGCTGCTGTTTCTGGATGTCGCCGGACTCTGCATCGCGGCGCGGCGCGAGCTGTATGTCGGCGCCACGCTGGGCGCCGTCGACAGCGTCCACTCGGAGGGAGGCGCCTGCACCGTCTTTGGTCACCCGGGATCGTTCGACGCGTTCGGCGCGGCGCTGGTGAACGGGACTGCCGCGCACGGTGAGGATTACGACGATACCTTCGAAGGCGGCCCCGTCCACTCCGGCGCCGTCGTCGTTCCCGCGGTCGCGGCCGCGTGTGAGCGCGAGCAACTCGGTGGCGACCGGCTGCTCGTGGGCATCGTGACGGGCGCCGAGCTGATGTGCCGCCTGAGCCTCGTGGCGCCGAAGGCGACACACAACGCCGGCTTTCATCCGACGGCGGTGTTCGGAGCGCTTGCGGCGGCGGGCGGCGTCGCCGCAGCGCTGCGGCTTTCGCCGGCCGCCACGGCGTCGGCGCTGGGCATCGCCGGCAGCATGGCGTCCGGCATCATCGAGTATCTGGCCGAAGGCACGTGGACGAAGCGCATGCATGCCGGCTGGGCGGCGCAGTCGGGTATTCGCGCGGCACTCATGGCGCGCGGTGGTTTCGTTGGCCCGCGGACGGTCTTCGACGGCCGAGACAGCATTTACCGCGCCTTCGCCCCCTCTGTAAAACCGAACTTCGAGCCGCTCCTCTCAGGCCTCGGTTCCCGATGGGTGATGCCGTCGATTGCCTTCAAGCCGTATCCGTGCGGAACGATGGTGCAGCCGTTCATCGATTGCGCCGTGAAGCTGGCCGCCGATGGCGTCACCGCGGCCGAGATCTCGGAGATCGTGTGCGACGTGGCCGAGGGCACCGTCCCGCGGCTGTGGGAGCCGCTCGCCGGCAAGCAGCGGCCGCCGACGCCGTACGCGGCGAAGTTCAGCACGCCGTTCTGCATGGCGGTCGGGTTTCTGGATGGCAGGGTCGGGCTCGCCCAGTTCAGCGACGCGCGCATCCATGACGCGGAGACGCTCGCGCTTGCCGCAAAAATCCGTTACCAGATCAATCCAAGAGACGAATACCCGCGCCGCTTCAGCGGCCATCTGCGCGCGACATTGAAGGATGGCCGCATCAAGGAGTATCGCCAGGCCTTCATGCGGGGCGGCGTCGAGTCTCCACTGCCGCCACATGAGGTCGAGGAGAAGTTCGCGGAGAACGCGCGGTATGGCGGCTGGACGCCCGCTGCCGCGGAGCGGCTGCTGCTGGCATCGCGGTCGCTGTTCACGCAGCCCGCACTCGACATCCTGAAGGAGTTTCGCGCGTGAGTGATGAACAGGAACTGCGGGGTCTCGTGGCGATCGTCACCGGCAGCTCGCGCAACATCGGCCGCGCCATCGCGCTCGCGCTCGCGCAGGCCGGAGCGGCCGTCATGGTGAACGCGCGGAGCGCGGCGCAGGATGCGGCCGCGGTCGTCGGGGAGATTCAGCAGGCCGGTGGACAAGCGGCGGTGCAGGTCGCCAACGTGGGCGACCCGGACGGCGCCGCCGCACTCATCGCGGCGACCGTCACGCAGTTCGGGCGGCTCGATATTCTCGTGAACAACGCGAGCGTGCGCCGCGAAATGGATTTCGCGGATCTCGACTATGCGGAGTGGCGTTCGATCATGGCCACGACGCTCGACGGCGCCTATCTGTGCAGCCGCGCGGCACTGCCGCATCTGATTGCGGCCGGGAGCGGATCGATCGTGAACATCGGCGGCCTGTCGTCGCACACCGGCGCACCGCGCCGCGCGCACGTCGTGGCCGCGAAGGCGGGACTTGCCGGCCTGACGCGCGCGCTGGCGCACGACCTGGCACCGCACAAGGTGACGGTGAACTGTGTCGCGCCTGGATTGATCGATACGTCACGCACCGGTCCGGAGCCGGCGCATCACCAGAAGCTGGCGACGCCGCTCGGACGGAAGGGGACGCCGGAGGAAATTGCGACGCTGGTGCGGTTTCTCTGCGGTCCCGGCTCCCGCTACATCACCGGGCAGACCATCCACGCCAACGGCGGCCTGTACATGTAGAGGCGGACCTTCAGGTCCGCCTGGCTATTTCGCGGGGCCCTTCGCGGTGTATCTCGCGAGTACGAGGTTGTCGAGTTTCAGGTTCTTCGTCCAGATGAACTCGGCATTCCTGAAAATCTGCGCGACCCGCGTGTAGGACTGATCGTCGGTGACGACGGCGGGCGGCCAGGTGGTCGCCATCGGCCAGCGGGAATCGTTGAACGCGGGCGTGCGCCAGTCACCGGGGACGGGGAAGTGCAACGCATTGCAGGTTTCCGGCTTCTGCGCGCAGGCCGGCCGTACCGCCTGGGAGCAGAAGGTCGAGTCGCGGCCCGCTGCGGTCGCGCGCACGCAGCTCGGGTCGTCCAGCGGCGCGATGTAGAACGTTTCCGCGCGCCAGTCGGGGCCGGTCCGGTTCCCATCGCTGAAGTACCCGATGAAGCCGCCATCGCCGACGTTGTACGTGTTGTATTCCAGGCCGATGCCCTGGTGCGTTTCCCAGTCGATCGCCTTGAGCGCGTACGTCATGGGGTAACGCGCACGGAACCTGACGACAGCCGTGTTGAACGGCGTCATCCCGATCGAGTCGCGCGCCACGAATCGGCCGTTCACCCACAGCTCGAAGTAATTGTCGGCATGGATGAAGCCGGTAATCTCGACGCCGTCCTTGTCGATGATCACGGTCTGAAGCTGCGAGGCGTAGCCGGTGTTCTCCCCCGTGCCGTTGCAGTCGTTGAAGTAGTCGAGCGCGAACGGCCCCTCCTCGGTCATCGGGATCGCCCATGTCTTGCCGTCGCTCGATGTCACCGTGCCGGCGTACGCGGGCATCGCCATCGCGTTCACCTGCCGTTTCGGATTGGAGCACGCGACCGTCGGGTGGCCGATCGCGCGTGAGGGAGCAATACCCGTCGTGACCGACGCGCCGGGGATGATCTGCGCCGCCGGTCCGCCGGCTCCAGGCGTCTGCGCCCTGGCGACGTGCAGTGAGGCGAGCGCCCCCATGACGAGAACGGCGGATATGGCGATCGTGAGCTGTCGCATGGGTTTCCCTCTCACGCCCGCAGGCGCGGCATCAGTCGCAGCGCGTTCTCGCGCTCGATCGCCAGGCGCTGCGCCGCAGTGAAGCTGTAGGCGGCAAGACCTTCCACGTTTTCCGAGACGGGTCGCAGCGGGTAGTCGCTGCCAAACAGCACGTTCGATGTCGGGATAATGGCGAGGAGCGCATCCAGGGCGCCCTTGTGATTGGCTTGCGCGGTCTCGTAGAAGAACTTCCGCAGCTGCGGGATCGCGCCGCCCGCCAGCTTCTGCTCGATCGCGAGCCGTTCGAATCGGCCGACCAGGAATGGCACCGTCCCGCCGCCATGCGAGAACACCCACTGAATGTTCGGATACTTCACAGCAGTGCCGCTGAACACGAGGCTCGCGATCGTGCGGCTCGTATCGGTGGCGTACTCGATTGTCGAGACCGTCACGCCGGGGACAAGGCCCGTGCAGCATCCGGGCTGAGTCGGATGCACGTAGACCACCGCCCGTCGCCGGTTCAGCTCTTCGTAGACCGGCGCGAAAGCGGCGTCGCCCAGATACTTGTCGGCAAAACTGGTCATCAGGCCGATGCCATCGGCCTTGAGCGTGTCGAGCGCGAATTCGATTTCGCGGAGGCTCCCGTCGGTATCCGGCAGCGGAATCGCCGCGAAGTAGCCGAGCCGGCCGGCATGGTCGGCCGCCATGCGCCCGCCGTACTCGTTGCACTCGCGCGCGAGCGTTCGCGACTTCTGGATGTCGCCAAGCCAGACACCCGGCTGCACGAGCGAGCAGATGGACGTGGCGACGCCGTTGCGGTCCATTTCCGCCAGCGCGATCTCCGGCGTCCAGGGCGGCGTACGCCCGCTCTCGCGCTGTGCGAGCACCGCGTCGAGATACGGCGGCGGAATGAAATGGTGGTGAACGTCGATACGCCGTGCCGCCGCGCCGGCATTGCGCGTCTGCGCGGCGACGAGTGAGCCGGCTGCGGCCGCGCTGAGCGCAGCCGCGCACGCATCACGGATGAACTGACGCCTGGAGGGATGCATCGGTGCAGTATAGTAGCGCCCGACTATGGACAGCCCAGCCTCTCGTCCCCGCTTTACGCCTTCGCTTCGGCGGGGCAGGCGACACTTTCTCCGCGGTGCCGGCGCTGCGATCACAGCCGGGTTAGCGCTGCGCGATTCGGCAGTCCACGCTGAAGAAGTGCCGCCCGCGCAGGCTGCGCCGCCGGCCGCAACGGTGAATCGCGCGCGCGCCCTCCGCCTACGGCTGCAGCAGCCGGGACTGCTGATTGCTCCCGAGGCCTACACGGTGATTGCCGGCAAGCTCGCCGAGGCGCACGGGTTCGAGGCGATCTATATCGGCGGCAATATGATGTCGACGACCTACCTGGGTGTGCCGGACTGGGGAATCATCAGCACGCCCGAGATGGTCGATATCGCGGGCCGCATCGCCCGCGAAGTCTCCATCCCCGCCATCGTCGACGCCGACCAGGCGGGAGAGACGTCTCTCAATGTGTATCGGACGGTGCAGCTGTACGAGCGCGCCGGCATCGCCGCGCTGCACATCGAAGACAGCCGCAACCCGAAGAAGATGGAAACATGGGCCGGCCCGGGCGGGCCGACGACGACCGAGCTGCAGCCGATCGAGCAGATGCGCGAGCGGCTCGAGGCGGCGGTATCGGCGCGGCGCGACCGCGACTTCGTCATCATCGGCCGGACGGTGGCCGAGGATCCGAACGCCGTCATCCGGCGCGGTATTGCATTCGCCGAAGCGGGCGCCGATGTCGTCATGAACAGCTTCCTGAACATGACGGCCGAGCAGATCAACAGGATCGCCGCCGAAGTGCCGGTGCCTGTCCTCGGAATCGGGATCCCGAAGACGCATCTCGCCAATACCC
Organism: Candidatus Sulfopaludibacter sp. SbA3; assembly: GCA_945903265.1. Taxonomy (GTDB): domain Bacteria; phylum Acidobacteriota; class Vicinamibacteria; order Vicinamibacterales; family UBA2999; genus CAXNKG01. The sequence goes on along the minus strand of CAMDNQ010000019.1, from coordinate 19,309 downwards.
GGATGAAGGTGAACATCTATCCGAATATCGTGTCGAGCGCCGCGCTCGCGCTGTGCGACACGATGTTCCGTGAGCTGAAGCAGAACGGCGAAGTCGTCAGCCGTCCGCCGCTGGCACCCGAGACCATGGCCCGAATCACCGGGTCCCCAACATTCAGTGAGCTTGCCAAACGATGGCTCAGTACGCCTTCGCGCTAGCGCTTCTTGCGACGCTCGCGTCCGCCGCCTGCGGATCGCAGACACCCGCGTCGCCGCAACAGTCCACCGCGGTCGTCTTCGAAGGCGCGCGCCTGATCGTCGGCGACGAGAGCGCGCCAATCGAGAACGCCGCCTTCATTGTCGACAACGGCGCGTTCAGCTATGTGGGTCCGGCTGGCGTCGTGCAGGTGCCCGAGGGGACGACGCGCGTAAACCTGGCGGGCAAGACGGTGATGCCGGCGATGATCGACGCGCACGGCCATATGGGATATCGCCGCGGGGCGAGCTTCCGCGTCGAGAACTACACCCGCGAGAATCTGATCGACCACCTGCAGCGGCAGGCCTATCACGGCGTGGCGGCGTTCATGAGCATGGGGACCGAGCGGGACCTGGGGATGGCGCTGCGCGATGAGCTGCGCGCGAATCCGCAGCCGGACATGGCGCTCTTCCTGACGGCCGGCCGTGGCGTGGCGATGCCGAACGGCGGGCCGAACCCGCCTCTGCGAGAGTCGCCGTATCCCGTCGACACAGAGGCGGAGGTTCGTGAGGCCGTTCGCGCCGAGGCCGCGAAGAAGATCGACGGCTACGTGAAGATCTGGGTCGACGACCGCGAGGGGACCGTCGCGAAGCTTCCCCCCGCTCTGTACACGGCCGCGATCGACGAGGCGCACAAGCTCGGATTGAAGACCGCCACCCACACACAGGACCGCGAAGACGTGAAAGCGATCCTGCGCGCCGGCGTCGATGGATTCGTCCATCCGCCCTGGCGGCTCGGCCAGGAAGTGGACGAGGAGCTCGTGGCGCTCTTCAAGGAACGGCCGAACGTCTGGATGATGCTGACGCTCTGGGGCACGCGGAACCAGATTTTCGGTCCGCGTCCCGCCTGGATAGATGACCCGCTGCTGCGCGAAACGTTCAACGAGGAAGACATCCGGCTGCTGGAGAATCCCAAGATTCCCGCGGATGCTGCCGCGAAGTGGAAGACGGGTGTCGTGCCCCGCGGCCTCGCGAAACTCAAGGCGGCCGGCGTGCGCTTCGGGCTTGGGACGGATGCCGGGGCGACCAACGGCGCGCAGTACTTCGGCTACGGCGCCCACATGGAAATGGCGAGCCTGGTGGAAGCCGGCATGACACCTGCCGAAGCGATCACGATCGCCACGCGCAATTCAGCGGAGATTGTCGGCTTGAAGCAGCTGGGAACCGTCGCGACCGGCAAGAGCGCCGACTTCATCGTCCTCGACGCGAATCCGCTCGAGAACATCAACAACTCGCGGAAGATCAACGCGGTCTATCTCCGCGGCACCGCGGTCGACCGCGCCGCCCTGCGCGCGAAGTGGCAGGGCGCGAGGACGACGGAATAGGACGAGACGCTACTTCGGAGGAAAGACCCCGCCGAACCACTTGAAGCCGAGCCCCTTGATGGCCTTCAGGCTCTCCGTGTTGCCTTCGTAGCACGCCACTTCCCAGAGCTCGCTCGCGTACGGATCCTTCGCGGCAGGCGCCAGGACTGACGTCGCGGTCGTCCCGCGCGGCGCGTTTCCAGGCCCGGTCCCTGCCCGGCGTTTCGGGATGTTCATCTTCCACGGCCTCGTATAGATCGTGGGATCCTCGACGGTGACCTCGTAGTCCATCGTATTGGCGTCGACGAGCGTCCAGCGCTCCACCATCCGCGTGTTCTCGCTATAGAAGTGGCCGGTGCTGTCGAACCACCCCATGCCGTTGAGCCCGGTCACTTCGACGACGAGCGTGTCGCCGTCCCATCGCCCGCGTGAGCTCCCGAGCCAGAACTTGGCGTTCTGCGCCATCGCTGCACGTCCGTCGGTTGGAATGACCCGGAACGTCTCGTCGCTGAGCATGATGACGGATCCAGGCTTCTGGACGATCTCCTGCGGATCGAAGGAGAAGACCGGTACGACGTTCAAGCAGAGCGCCCCCGGCGGGTTGTAGAGGCTCTGGCCTGTCTCGCCAGGCCATCCGCGCGCGAGGCCTGCCAGAATTTCCTTCCGCTTCGCGAGCGCCCACGGTGTGTAGGGCACCTTCCCGTCGGCCGGATCGGAGACGAAGCTTTCCTGCGCCGGAGTCGTCACGTCGATGAAGTCGTGGTCTTCGAGAAAACTGTTGTTGTCGCCGCCCGCGCCGCCCCAGTTCCCCTGAAGATCGGGGACGCCGTCCGGCGTCCGCGGGGCCCTGTACGGCGGCAGCTTCGCCTTCTGCGCCAGCCAGGTCCTGGCCATCGGCAGCTTCGGGGTGTCCCTGGGCCAGAAGGCCTGTCCCGCGGCACCCGCCACGAGTACCACGGCCCAGCACACAGCGGTCAACGCAACGATCGTGGCAGAACCTCGATGCTTCACGTCACACCTCCCGTTCATGGCGCCGGATTATTCCATTCCCGCTCGAGCAGGTACGCATTGCACTGGTATTCCAGCAGCTCCGCGCTGCGTTCCTGCCGGCGGTACAGCGGCATGCTGATTTTCCACGGCCGCGTGAACACCTGGTCATCGTCGATCGTCGCTTCGTACAAGAGGTGATCCGGACCCGTCGGCGTGTAGCGCTCGACGACATGCAGCGCGCTGCTGTGAAAGTTGCCCGCCCGATCCAGCCAGGTGAGGTCGTTGAAATGGATCACGTCGACCACAAGGGTGTTGCCCTCCCATCGGCCGCGTGAGTCGCCCATCCACCATTCGATCGGCCCTTTCGGATGCGGGTTCCCGTTCATATAGACGTACCGCACGGTGTGCAGGTACTCGTACAGAAAGGAGACCTTGTCCGCCTGCTGCACGATCTGAAACGGGTGGGGCATGTACGTAATCCGCGGAACTCCCGGCAGGTAGCACTTCGTTTCGGGATCGCGGGCCGTCCGGTTCGCAAAGTTGTCCTTCTTCGTGGCGAGCGCCTCCGGCCGGTACGGGATCATCCCGCCTTCCACCACGCCATGACCGGCGGGCACGCCAAGGCTGGCGTTGTGATCCTCGAGATCCCAGGCGGCGGCGTTGAGCGCCTGCCAGACGCCTTGCAGATCGGGATGGCCGGTCGGCGTGCGCGGTGGCGCATAGGGTGCCGGGGAGGTCTGAGCCGCTGCGAGCGTGCCCCAGAGAATGCCCAGCGTGGCGACGGAGACGATGAGTCCGGCGAACCGAGGTCTCATTGCAGTTCCTCCTTGAGGCGCTCTGAATCGAGCTCCCCCTCCCAGCGCGAGATGACAATCGCCGCGACGCCGTTGCCGATGAAGTTGGTGGCGGTCCGGATCTCCGCAAGAAACCGATCGACGCCGAGGATGAGCGCGAGGCCGGCAATCGGGATCGTCGGGACCACCGCCAGTGTGGCGGCCAGTGTAATGAAGCTGCCGCCGAACACGCCAGCCATCCCTTTCGACGTCAGCATCGCGACGCCGAGGAGCGAGAGCTGCTGTCCCCACGTGAGGTCGATGTTCATCGCCTGCGCCAGGAACATCGAGGCCATCGTCAGGTAGATATTGGTGCCGTCCATGTTGAACGACATGCCGGACGGGACGACGATGCCGACCACCGACTTGGAGCAGCCGATGCGTTCCAGCTTCTGCATCATCGGGACGAGCGCGGACTCGGAGGACGAGGTGCCGAGCACGGTCAGGACTTCGTCCTTGATATAGAGGATGAAGCGCCACAGGCTGAACCCCGTCCACCAGGCGATGAAGCCTAGGACGCCGGCCACGAAGACGAAGCAGGTGATGTAGTAGCCGATCATCAGGCGCGCGAGCGGCGCCAGCGCGGCGACGCCGTATTCGCCGAGCGTGTACGCCATGGCGGCGCCCGCACCCAGCGGCGCCAGCTTCATGACGACGTTCATGATCCCGAAGAAAACGTGCGACACCTGCTCGAGGAACCGATGAACGATGTCGGCCTTCGGGCCAATCCTGCTGAGCGCGTAGCCGAACAGGATCGCGACCATCAGCACCTGCAGCATGTCGCCGGTGCCGGCGAACGCGTCTGTAAAGGTGCGCGGAATGATGTTCAGGATGAACTGCGTGGTCGTCCGGTTCTGGACCGCGGTGGTGTAACTCTTGACCGACGATGTGTCGAGCGTGGTGGGATCCACGTTGAAGCCGTCGCCCGGCCGCATCGTGTTGACGACGATCAGTCCGATGATGAGCGCGAGCGTCGAGACGATCTCGAAGTAGATCAGGCTCTTCACGCCGACGCGTCCGACCTTCTTCAAATCCCCCGCACCCGCGATGCCGAGCACGACGGTCAGGAAGATGATCGGTCCGATGAGCATCCGGACGAGCGCGATGAAGCCGTCGGCGATCGGCTTCAGCTGCACCGCGGCGGCCGGCGCGACGAGCCCGAAGAGGCTCCCCGCGATGATGCCGACGAGAATCCAGAAGTACAGGCGGCGTGCGAGTCCGCGCATGAAAAGGTTGTATAGAATACGCTACTCCCCGATGGCCATCATCCGAACCGTTGTTCTGATCGCAATCGCGTGCGCGGCGCTCGGCTGCAACCCGCGCGAGTTCGCGCGCGAGCATGGCGGCATCACGCGGATCTCGATTGCCACCGGGAACACGGGCGGTGTCTATTACCCGTACGGCGGGGGACTCGCGAAAGTCATCGGCGACTCCATTCCGCGCGTCGAAGCGACCGCGGAAGTGACCGCGGCCTCGGTCGACAATCTCAAGCTGATTCAACTGGGGAAGGTCGACATCGCGTTTGCGCTCGCCGACACGCTCGACGACGCGATCAACGGGCGTGGGCCGTTCGAGAAGTCAGGGCCCGTCGACGCGCAGACCCTTGCCATCCTGTACCCGAACTACACGCACCTGGTGACGCTCGAGGGCACGGGCATCGAGCGCCTGGCGGATTTGAAGGGCAGGGTCGTGTCGACCGGCGCACCCGGGAGCGGCACGGAGGTGATCGCATTCCGCATCCTGCGCGCCGCCGGGATCGATCCCGACCGCGACATCACGAAGCAGGCACTGACGGTGAATGCCTCCGCTGATGCGCTGAAGGACGACAAGATCGACGCGTTCTTCTGGAGCGGCGGGCTTCCCACCGCATCGATCCTCGACATCGCCAGCACCGTCGGCATTACCGCGAAGCTCATTCCCAATGACGATGTGATTCCGGCGCTGCAGAAGATGTACGGGCCAGGCCTCTACTCGCGGCTGGTGATGGCGAAGGGGTCGTACCCGGGACAGACCGTCGACATCGGCGTCGTCGGCGTGGAGAACGCGCTGGTGGTTGACGCGCGCATGGACGAGCAGCTGGCGTACGACTTGACGCGCACGCTCTTCGACAAGAAGTCCGAGCTCCAGTCGATCCACCCCGAGGCCCGTCACCTGGCGCCGGATCGCGCGGTCATCGGTTCTCCCGCCGTGTTCCACCCGGGCGCGATCCGGTTCTATCAGGAACGTGGCGTGTGGAACCAGTAACGCCGCTGTCGACCGCCCCAGAAGATCTCGAAGTCGAGTCTCCCAGCAGACAGCTCAAAGGCATCACCGGCGGCCTCGCGACCGTGCTGGCGATCGGTCTGTCGCTCTACGCGATCTACTGGGTCATCGGCATCGTCCAGCCGCTCGTCTATCGCGTCACGTTTCTCGCGCTCACGCTGGTTCTGAGCTTCCTGTTCTATCCGGCAGGCAGGCGCGACCGCGCCCGGGTCACGCTCTTCGACTGGTTCCTGATCGCCCTGTCCTGCGTGGCGCTCGCCTGGCCGATTGTCGATTTCGACGAGTTCATCTACCGCGCGGCGAATCCCACCACCGTCGATTTCACGATGGGGCTCATCGTCATCGTCGCCGTCCTCGAGGCCACGCGCCGCACCACCGGCTGGATTCTCACGACGACCGCCGCGGTATTTCTCGTGTACGCCTTCTACGGCCCCCTGCTCGATCTGGTCGGACTGAGCATGTTCGCGCACCGCGGGTACGACTGGCCGCGCATCGTGGGCACGTCGTTCATGACGCTCGAAGGGATCTTCGGCGTCCCGCTCGACGTGGCGTCGACGTATATCGTCCTGTTCTCGCTGTACGGCGCGATTCTCGCCGCCTCGGGCGCCGGTCTGTTCTTCCTGGACTGGTCGATGGCGGCGGTGGGGAAGTCTGGCGGGGGCGCGGGCCCCGGACGCGCGGTCACGGTGGCCGGATTGCTGCTCGGCACCATCTCCGGCAGCGGCGTCGCCAACACCGTGACGCTTGGCTCCGTTGCGTGGCCGCTCCTGAAGCGCGCGCGCTACCCGGGGGACATGGCGGGCGCGGTGCTGTCGGCCGCCGGCATCGGCGCCATCATCTGTCCGCCCGCGCTCGGCGCCGCGGCGTTCATCATCGCGGAGTTCCTGCGCATCAGTTATCTGCAGGTCATCGTGATGGCCGCGATTCCGGCGCTGCTGTACTTCTTCTCGATCTTCCTGATGATCGAGGCCGACACGCGGCGCGCGGGCACGAAGCCGGTCGATGTCGGTCTCGAATCGCTCTGGCAGATCACGAAGCGCCGGGGATATCACTTCCTCGCGCTTGTGGGTGTGCCGGTGATGCTCGTCATGGGCATGACGGCGTTTCGCGCGGTCTTCTATTCGATGCTGCTTGCCATCGGATTGAGCTTTGTGGACCGCGCCAACGCGCTCTGGCCGAAGCGGCTGCTGCAGGCGTTGTACACGGGCGGCAAGAGCGTACTGCCTGTGGCGGCCACCACGGCGACAGCCGGCATCATCGTCGGCGTCGTGACGCTGACCGGGCTTGGCCTGAAGATCGCGGGCCTGATCGTCGCACTCGCCGGAGGGCAGCTGTTCCTCACGGTGCTGTACTCCGCGTTCGCGATCCTGATGCTCGGGCTCGCGGTGCCGGTGACCGCGTCGTACATCATTGCGGCGGTCATGGTCGCCCCCGCGATGATCCAGGTGGGCGTGCCGGAGCTCGGCGCGCACATGTTCATCTTCTATTACGCGGTGCTCTCCGAAGTGAGTCCGCCGACCGCGCTCTCGCCGTTCGCCGCCGCCGCGATCACCGGCGCGCGTCCGTTCCCCACGATGATGCTGACGTGGAAGTACACGCTGCCAGCGTTCGTATTCCCGTTTGCCTTCACGCTCAGTCCCGAAGGCATGGGGCTGCTGATGCAGGGGACGGTGGGGACGATCCTGATGGCGACCGGGACCGCGGCGCTCGCCATTCTTGCGCTCGCCGCCGGACTGGGTGGGTGGATCATCGGCCCCGCAAGCCTGCCCGAGCGCCTGCTGGCGATCGCGGGGTCGTTGCTCCTGTTCTACGCGGGCGTGACGTCGGACGTTGCGGGGCTGGCGCTCTTCGCGCTCGCCATCATCCTCAACGTGGCCAGAACCAGGCGCGGCGCTACGGCTCGAGCGACGTGAGGTAGGCCGAGATATTGAGCATGTCTTCTTCGGTCAGCTTGGCGACGACCGGCTTCATCAGCGGCGCGCCCTTCCCGTTGCGCGCGCCCGACTGGAAGTCGAACATCTGCCGGAACGTGTAGATCGCTGACACGCCGGCGATCCGGGGCACGTTGGCCACGCCTCTCATGTCGGCCCCATGGCACACCCCGCACGCCATGGTCTTCCCGCCGCCTGTCTTCACCAGCGCCTCGCCTTTCGCCACGCTGCCGACAGGCACATACGTGACGTAACCGGAGTGGTAGTCACGCAGGCCCGTACGCCCCAGATCGACCGCGGTCTCGACGATGCGCTGGCCGATCGGCTCGGTCTGTCCGCTGCCATCGGGCACGAGAATCCAGCCGGCAACGCGCGTCTTCGGCACCGTCTCGGTCTCGGTGACCTTGTACCAGCCCTTGGGGGGTGGCAGCGCGGAGAAGTAGCGCGCCGCTTCGTCGACCTCCGCCTCGGTTGCCTCCTGCGCCGCCTCCACCATCCAGACATGCGGCAGCAATCCGGGCGACGAGCTCTTGCGCGCGCCGCTCCTGAATTCGGCGACCTGCTGCTTGATGTACTCGACAGGCAGTCCCGCGACGCGGGCGTTTTCCGGCTTGCCGACGCCGTTGGGGAGGTGGCAGTAGCCGCACGCATACACCCGCGGCTGGCGTCCCTTGCCGACGATGCCGGGCATCGGAGGGTGGTCGTCGTACCAAGCCGGGGGCGCGAAGAAGTCTCGGATCTGGGTGACGCTATAAGTACGTGCACCGCCCGGGACCGATCGGGGCTTGCCGTCGTCCGGATCGACCCGGGTTTCCGGGGGCACGCGCGGATAGGCCCACGGCGGCGGATCGGCGGCGGAAACCAGCGCGTTTCCCGCGAAAACGGCTATGGCGACGAGAATCAGCCCGTTCCTCGCTCTCATGGGCCGAGCATAGCATTTGGCCCGTGGCCGAAGTAAACTGAGCCCCTGTTCGGGGAGGATCCACCGGCGCGGCGCACCCCGCCGGCCGTGAATTCGCGTGGCGGGCAGTCCCGGCAATTTTCTGAGAGAATCTGTCAGTGGTTTTTGGAGGCTAATTATGCGTACGAGATTCGGTCTTGCGATCCTCTGCGCCCTGGCATTTGCACTGCCGGTGGCGGCCCATCACTCCCACGGCAATTACGTGGACACGTTCACGGACATCAGCGGCGTCGTGAAGGAAGTGCACCTGGTCGTTCCGCACTCCTGGGTGTACATGGAAGTGAAGAACCCGAAGACCAACGAGGCTGAGATCTGGGCGCTCGAAGCGACCGGACGCAACGGTCTCGAGCGTCTCGGCGTCAACCGCGAGTACATCAAGCCGGGCGACAACATCAAGGTCCGTTGCCACGTGCTTCGTGACGGCTCGCGCGGCTGCCTCCTCGGGTTCCTCAAGGCGCGCGACGGCTCCGTGAAGGACTGGGACGGCGGACAGAACACGCCCGTTCCGGCCGACTTCTAAAGCCAGTCGTTAGTTAGTGGTTGGTAGTTGGTAGTTCGCCGAAACGGCAACTGCTGACTACCAATTTTTTACGTACGGGCCTTTTCACATACCAACTACCGACTACCAACTACCAACTAGTTCATGACCCAACCCCGAGATCGCGCTCCCTATTCCGCCATCGTCGATCGGCCGCCGCTCCCGGCGCTGCCAGGCGGCAATCGCATCGTCTTCTGGACCATCGTCAACGTGGAAGTCTGGGACATCACTCGTCCCATGCCGCGCATGCTGCTCATGCCGCCGCAGGGGCAGGTCCGCTTCCCTGACGTCGGCAACTGGGCGTGGCACGAGTACGGCAACCGCGTCGGCTTCTGGCGCTTCTTCGAGCTGTACGAGCGGCTCGGGATCAAGCCCTCGCTCTCCATCAACGCCCGCGTCTGCATCGACTATCCACGCATCGTCGAGGCGACGGCCAAAGCGGGGTGGGAAATGGTGGGCCACAGCTACGACCAACAGCCGATGCACGTCGAGCACGATCCCGAAGCCATGGTGCAGCGCTCCCTCGATACGCTCGAGAAACACACGGGCCAGCGGCCGATCGGCTGGCTGAGTCCGGGATTCGGCGAGCTGTTCAACACGCCCGACGTGCTGGCCGGCGCGGGCCTCAAGTACACCTGCGAGTGGCCCTACGACGACGAGCCGACGCGCATCTCCACGAAGCACGGGCCGCTCGTGACGCTGCCGTATCCGATCGAGACGCAGGACGTCACGACACTGGCCGTGCAGACGCAGGAAGCGCCGTACTTCGAGCGCAAGTGCATCGACGCGTTCGATCGGCTGTACGAGGAAAGCGCGAAGCGGCCGAAGATTTTCGCCGTGGCGATCCATCCGTATGCCGCGGGCCAGCCACACGCGATGAAGTATCTCGAGAAGATTTACGAGCACGCCGCGAAGTTCAAGGGCGTCGTGCACTTGAATGGGCTCGAGATCTACGACTGGTATTCGAAGAACGCCGATAAATTCGTGGGGCCGAAGTAATGCTCGTATTGCTCGTGACCGTTCGCATCAAGCCCGAACACCTCGCGGAGTTTCTTCCCGCCGCCCGGCACAACGCGGAACATGCCGTCGCCGACGAGCCAGGCTGCCTGCGGTTCGACATCATCCAGGACCGCGAAGACACGCACCTGTTCCGCTTCTATGAGGTGTACAAGGACGACGCCGCGCTCGCGGCGCACCGGCTGACGCCGCACTTCAAGAAGTACATCGAGGCGTCGGCGCCCTGGATGGCCGTTCCGGCGGAACGCTGGATGGGTCATACCATCCTGTATTCATAAGTCAGCATTCACACATGTTTAAGGTTGGTATTACGCGCGACACGCAGCGCGCTGACGGTACGTCCATCTTCGATCCGGCCGCGCTCGACATCTTCAGGCAGGCCGGGCTCGACGCTGAGTTTCTCGTCGACGACGTCAAAGAGGTGACCGCGGCGCAGGCGGCGCAGTACGACGCGCTGTGCGTCTTCAACCCGAAGGTCACCGCGGCGACGCTCGCGGGTCCCGACAGGCGCGTGAAGATCATCGCGCGCATGGGCGTGGGTTACGACAGCGTCGATGTCGCCGCCTGCACCGCGAACGGCGTCATTCTGACGAACACGCCCGACGGCGTCCGCCGGCCGGTGGCCACGACCATCCTGCTGCTCATCCTCGCGCTGTCGCACAAGCTGATGACGAAGGACGCGATTACGCGCGGCGGACGCTGGACCGAGACGACCAAACACATGGGCATCGGTCTGAGCGGGAAGACCGTCGGCTCGCTCGGGGTCGGCAACATCGGCGGCGAGGCGTTCCGGCTGCTCGCGCCGCTCGATATGCGGCACATCGCGTTCGACCCGTACATGAAGCCGGCGGATGCGGCGCATCTGCGCGTCACGCTGACGGACAAGGATACGGTGCTGCGCGAGTCGGACTTTGTGTTCATCAACATGCCGCTGACGCCGGAGACACGCGGCATGGTCGGCGAGCGCGAGCTGGCGCTGATGAAACCGACGGCGTATTTGATCAACACGTCGCGGGGCCCGATCGTCCAGGAGAAGGCCATCTATGCCGCGCTGTCGGAGCGGCGGATTGCGGGCGCGGCGCTCGACGTGTTCGAGCAGGAGCCGATCGCTCCGGATAACCCGCTGCTGAAGCTCGATAACATCATCGTGACCCCGCATTCGATCTGCTGGACCGACGAGTTCTTCCGCAACAATGCCGAGAGCGCGTTTCGTTCGGTGGTGGCGGTGTCCCGTGAAGAGACGCCCACGTTTGTCGTGAACCGCGACGTGCTGAAACGGGTATAGAATCGCGCCTCCAACATTTGTAGGGGCCGACCTTAAGGTCGGCCCCTACGGTTTCAGGAGCCCCCACATGGTTGAAACTGCGACCGCCGTCCGCACCCGCACGCCACTCACCTCCAATCAGAAGCGCGGCTTCTTCGCGGCGTACGGCGGATGGACGCTGGACGGCATGGACGCGTTCATCTACGCGCTCGTGCTGGTGCCGGCGCTGACCGAGCTCCTGCCTGCGTCCGGCATTGCCGCGACGCCGGTGAACATCGGCTTTTACGGGAGCGTCCTCTTCGCGATGTTCCTGCTCGGATGGGGCCTGTCGATGGTGTGGGGGCCGATCGGCGATCGGATCGGCCGCGTCCGCGCGCTGATGCTCACGATCCTGGCCTATTCGCTGTTCACGTTCCTGTGCGGGATGGTCACCAACATCTGGCAGCTTGCGGTGCTTCGCGTCCTCTGCGGCATCGGCCTCGGCGGCGAACAGCCGATCGGGTCGACATTCGTGGCCGAGGAGCTGCCCGAGGATCGGCGCAAGATGGCCGCCGGTGTCCTGCATACCGGCTATTACATGGGCTTCCTGCTGGCGTCGATTGCCAACTACTACATCGGCGCCACCTACGGCTGGCGGTGGATGTTCTTCTTCGGCGGGCTCCCGGCGCTGTTCATCACCTTCATCCGGTGGGGCGTCAAGGAATCGCGGCTCTGGGACGAGCAGTTCGGCAGCGGCGCCAAGAAGGCACGGCCGAAGATGTCCGAGGCGTTCGGCACGCTCTTCACCGGCAAGTACAAGAGCCGGACGACGATCATGTCGATGATCTACACCGTGTCGATCATCGGCCAGTGGGCCGGCTCGATCTACGTGCCGACCGCCATCACGCAGCTCGCGCTGCGCTCCGGCATGATGCCGCCCGACGCCGCGCGGCTCGCGTCGCGCGGAGCGATGGTGCTGGCGATCGGCACCGTCATCGGGTGTCTGCTCGCACCGATCCTGGCCGAGCGGTTCGGCCGGCGCAAGGCCATGGGCATGTTCATGACGCTGTTGTGCGTCATGACCGCCGTGTCGTTCGGCTATGTCTTCTACCTCCCGGTCGACGCGCTGCAGACGTTCTTCATCTGCGTGTTCTTCCTGGGCCTCGCCGGTGCCAACTTCGCGATGTATACGCTATGGCTGCCGGAGCAGTTCGATACGAGCTGCCGGGCGAGCGGCATGGGCTTCATCAGCTCCATCGGCCGGTTCGTCGGCGTCGGAATGATCTTCCTGATTGCGGCGGGTGTGAATTTCTTCGGCAGCATCGGCACGCCGATCGCGCTCACGTCGATCATCATTTTCCTCGGGCTGTTCCTCCTGCCGTTCGCGGCGGAGACGAAGGGCCAGCCGCTTCCGCGCTAACTGGACGTACGGAGGGCGGTGCCGCGAAGGCGCAAGGAATCAGCGCCGAGTGGCCCCGCCGGGAGTAAGCGATGTTCAAAGGATTGCTCGTAACGATGTTGGCGCTGGTGCCCGTGGCAGCATTCGCCCAGGCGCCGGCCGCGCCGGCCACTGAAACGCTCAGTCAGACGTTCCGCGGTACCCGCGGGCGCGATGTCGAGTATCAGAAGATTCCGCCGTTCAAGGCGCTCGACAACGTGTTTCACGTCGGGCCCGGCACGGTGTCGGTCTGGCTGATTCCGACGACGGCCGGACTGATCCTCGTCGACACGGCGCAGGAACCGTACGTCGACCACATCCTCAACAACATCCGCAATCTCGGCTACGACCCGAAGGACATCCGGTACATCCTGCTCACGCAGGGGCATCTCGATCACTTCGGCGGCGCCGCGCGGATCCAGGAACTGTCGGGCGCGCGCGTGGCGGCGGCCGAGGGCGACTGGGTGCTGATGGATGAATACGCCAGGCGGCCGGTGCCGGCGATGCCGCCGTTTCATCGCACCATCGAGCGCGACATCGTGCTGAAGGATGGCGATACCGTCACGCTCGGCAGCACGTCGTTGAAGGTGTACCTGCTGCCGGGCCACACGCCGGGCGGCGCGTCGTTCGAGTTCACCGCGTACGACAAGGGGCGTCCCTACAAGGCGATGCTCTTCGGCGGACCCGAGCCGCGTGGCGGCATGGAGGGCGCGCAGCAGTTCGTGGCGAGCGTCAATCGTCTGGCGACAATCCCGGACGTCTCGGTCGGCCTGCTTGTCCATAGTTGGCTCGCCATGTCGACGTATCCGAACGGCGGCACGTTCGAGCGGATGGCGCAGCTGCAGCTGCGGCGCGGCGACATGCCGAACCCGTTCGTCGATCCGGCCTCGTGGCGCGGATGGATGGACCGGCTGAAGATGGTCTCGCAGAAGTTCCTCGCCGACGAGCAGGCGAAGGCTAAAAAATAGGACGGGAGCACATGCGAAACATTCTCGTCGCGTCATGCATCGCGCTATGCGCAGCCGGCACCGCGCTGGCCCAGCGGGGCGGCGGCGCCGGACCAGTCCGGTTTCCGACGCCCGCGCAGTTCAAGGCATCCGCGGAAGCGCAGCGGATCGTTGCCGACGCGAAGAAGTACGCGGGCACCGATCTGCAATGGCACTACACCAACGTCTGCTCGTCGATGGGCCCGCAGCGCGTGGCGCTGGCCCTCGAGGCGACGGGGCAGACGCTGAAGGACTACACCGTCGAGCCGACGAAGGTCTTCGACAACGTGTGGTACGTCGGGCTGGCGTCGCAGGGCGCCTTTGTCATCCAGACCAGTGACGGGCTCATCCTCATCGACACGCTGAACACCACCGAGGAAGCGCGCGACATCATCGTCCCGGGCATGAAGAAGGCCGGGCTCGATCCGGCGCAGATCAAGTACATCGTCTTGAGCCACGGCCATCCGGGACAGACCGATCACACCGGCGGCGCGGGCTGGTTCCAGACGACCTACAAGCCGCGCATCCTGATGGCGAAGGAAGACTGGGACGCCACGCTTCCCGCGCAGCGTCCTGAACGGCCGCTAGCCAAGCGGGACATGGACATCACGCACGGGCAGACGCTGACGCTCGGCGACACCACGCTCACGTTCACGACGCTCTTCGGCCATTCGGACGGCAGCCTCGGCATCTTCATTCCCGTGAAGTGGCGCGGCCAGTCGTCGGTCATCTGGCTGCACGGCGGCGGACTGCATCATCCGACGCGTGCGTCGCTGGCGAGGCTGGAAGAGGTGGTGAACAAGTACGCCCGGCCGATGGGCGCCGAGGCGCTGATGAACACGCACCCCGGCCTCTATCAGGACACGATCGCGGATATGGCGGCGATCCGGAAGAACCCGAACGGCCCGAACCCGATTCTGCTCGGCCGCGAGCGTGCGAACCGCTACTGGTCGATGGTGCTCGACTGCGCCCGGGCGCGTGTGATTGCGCTGGAGGAAGCGGCGAAGACCCGTTCATGATGCGCCGGACGCTGGGAGTGCTGCTCGCCGCCGGCCTCACCGTTGCGCAGATCCAGGCGCAGACCGTCGGCCGCATGGTGATGGACCGCGGTCCCGGCGAGTGGGCGGAGTTTGCCAGTCCCGACGACCGCTTCACCTCCAACTTTCCCGGTCCCCCGACCGTCACGCCGACAACCTGGACGTCCGAGTTCGGCGCCGAGCTGAAGGGCAGGGTGTACGCCGCCACGCGCGGCAACGGGCGCTTCCAGATCACCGCAATCGACTATGCGCCGATTGAATCGATCCTGACGGCGCGGGCGAAGGCCTGTCCCGTCGGCGCGGAGACCTGCCGGGGCGGCGCCGACACGGGCGTCGGGTACTGGAAGAACGACATCCGTGGGGCTATCGACTTCGCCGCATTCAGGCTGATGCAGCGCCCCGGCGTGCGCGTCACGCATTTCATGTGGGGCTTCCAGGACATGGTGGCGGGGAAGCTCCTGCACCTGACCAATCCGGATGGTACGCGCACCTTCGCATCCATTTACTTCCACGACAATCGCCTGATCGTCATGGAAGGAACCGTCCCGGAAGCGGAACCCGAGCCGGGGCTGTTCCAGCAGTCGCTCGGATGGCTCGATGCCACCGGCCGCGGCATCCGCTACGCGACCGTGTACTACGGCGACCCGGATCTCCCGAAGCCGCCCCTCCACCAGCGCAGCTTCATTTCTGATTTCGGCCGCATCGACGCGACCGGAATTCGTTGAACCCGTCGAACTTCAGGAGCAGGCCCATGCGGATGATGCACATCATGGCGGCGCTGGCACTCATGTCGACGCCGGCGACCGCGTTTGCGCAGGAGTGGATTGAGTTTGCCAGCCGGGAGGATCGCTTCACGAGCAATTTTCCTGGCCAGCCGGTCGTGTCGGACACCACCTGGAAGTCGGAATACGGAGCCGACCTGAAGGGCCGCGTGTACACCGCCCGGAGCGGGCCGGGGACCTACACGGTGACGGTGATCGACTACGCCCCCGTCGAGCGCATCCTCACGGAGAAGTCGAAGACGCAGTGCGCGATTGGGGCCGAAACCTGCCGTGGCGTCGCCGCCACCGGCCTCGGCTACTGGAAGAACGACGTGCGCGGCGCCGTCGTCTATGCCACGTGGAAGCTGATGGAACGGCCGGGCGTCAAGGCGACCCACCTGATGTGGAATTTCATGGATCTGGTGGCGGGACAGCAGGTGCAGCTCACGAATCCGGACAAGTCGCGGACGTTTGCATCGGTCTACTTTCACGAGAACAAGCTGCTGATCATGGAGGGCAAGGTCCCTGACGGTTACCCTGAGCCCGGGCTCTTCCAGCAGTCTCTCGGCTGGCTCGATACCGAGGGTCGCGGTATCCGTTACCAGTTCATCTACTATTCGGACCCGGATTTGCCGAAGCCGGCGCTTCAGGGGCGCCCTGCACCGGCCGCCGACCAGGGCCGGATCAGCGCGCCGGGTTCGCCTCAGTAGCGCGGCTACGGTTTCTTGGATTCCGGCGCTGCCGGATCTTGGATTTTCGTGAGCTTCGTGGCCGTAAGTGCTTCTGCGGCAACAGATTCGTGGTGGAACTCATCTTGCGCTGTATAATCGTGCCCGCCCCTACGGGCAACCCTCGCGACATGTGGAATTTCGGCGGCTGCGGCTTGCCGGAAGGAGTTTCTGAGATGAAATTGGGTCGACTGCTATTGATGTTCGTCGTCGGCGCTGTACTCCTCGTACCGGCGCTCGCGCACGCACAGGACACCGTCATTGGCGGGACTGTGCGCGATAACACCGGCGGCGTGCTGCCGGGCGTCACGGTAACCGCCACGAACGAGGCGGCCGGCACGACATTCGTTGCCGTCACGGACGAACAGGGCCTCTATCGCATTCCGGTGCGCCCGGGCCTCTACCGCGTCACCGCGGAACTTTCGGGATTTGCGACCGCCGCCAGGCCTGGCGTTGAAATGCTCCTGGGCCGGCAGGTCACGCTGAATCTCGACATGGGTGTGTCGGGTGTACAGGAAACGGTGACCGTCACCGGCGAGGCGCCGCTTCTCGACACGACGACGTCGAGCATCGGCAGCAACATCGACCCGCGGCAGATGCAGGACATTCCGCTCAACGGCCGCAACTGGATGGACCTCACGCTCCTCGCGCCGGGCAGCCGCTCGAACTCGTCGAGCGAAATTCCCCAGGACCGCCAGGGCTTCTTCCAGATCGCGGTTGACGGCCAGCAGCAGACGCTGACGGTCTGCTGCGGACAGAACCAGCCGCGCTACAGCCGCGACTCGATCGCGGAATTCGTTATCTCGACCAACCGCTTCGACGCCACCCAGGGCCGCACCATGGGCATGATGGTGAGCGCGGTCACGAAGTCAGGGACGAACGCCTTCGAGGGGACGTTCGCCGGCTACTTCCGCGACGACAAGTGGAACGCGAAGGATCACATCCAGGACCGCGTCATTCCGTACTCGGATCGGCAGCTCTCCGGCACGTTCGGCGGCCCGATCGTCCGCGACAAGATCCACTTCTTCGTCAACTGGGAACACGAGAAAGAGCCCAACACCATCACCTTCAACAGCCGCTATCCCAGCTTCAACATCGACCAGCCGGGCACGCGCACGGAAAGCAAGGGCGGCGTGAAGGGTGACTTCCAGTTCAGTCCGCAGCATCGTCTCGCGGCCCGCTGGAACAAGTACGACAACCTGATCCCGAGCTCCGGCGGCGGCGCCGCGGTGCACCCGTCGACGTCGGGCGAGAACAACCGCCACGCGACGCAGCTCTTCGGCGTCTACACCCAGGTGCTCTCGGGCACCAGCGTCAACGAAGTCCGCGTCGGCATGAACGAGAACTTCTTCACGCTCGAGCCGAACGCGAGCTGGGGCGCGAATATTCCCGCCCACATCCCCCAGATTCTCGAGGGCATCACGTCGGGCCGCCGGCTGCCGCCGGCCGTGCCGCGGCTCAACTTCACCGGCTATTCGGTCGGATCGGCGACAAACAACCCGCAGCGCACCGGTGAGAAGAACTACTCGATCCGCGACGACTTCTCGACGTCGTTCGGATGGCGCGGGCGTCACGACATCAAGCTTGGCGGCGAGGTCATCTTCTACAACATGCCGCAGTCGTGGAGCAACATCGGCACCGGGCAGTACACGCTGAACGCGGCGCCGCCAGCCAACATCGAGCAGCTGCTTCCGGTGTGGAACGACGCGTCCACCTGGAACCTGAATGCGCTGTCGCCGCTCATGCGCGACTTCACGGTCAACATCGGCGACTTCTCCTACGAGCTGCACCGGCAGATCTTCGCCAGCTGGCTGCAGGATGACTGGAAGATCGGCGACCGGTTCACGGCGAACCTCGGCGTGCGCTGGGATGTCGACCGCGGCGTGCACGGCGAGTCTGTCAAGGCCGCGCCGTGGCTGTCCGGCAACCGCCCGATGGAGTTGGACAACGTGGCGCCGCGCCTCGGGTTCGCCTATGCGGCAAGCGACCGCATGGTGCTCCGTGGCGGCTACGGCATCTTCTTCACGCAGCTCGAGAACGACGCGCTGCACCAGTCGCACATCCTCACCGAGCACTTCGGCGTCACGGTCATCAACGACGGGCGTGCGGACTTCGGCGGGAACCCGTTCAACGGTGCGTGGCCGACGTATGAGCAGGTGCTCGCGCGCTCGTGCGACGAGCCTCAGATGGCCGGAACCTTCGCGGCGTGGCGTGCCAGCGGCTATACGGGTGCTGTGCCCTGCTACCAGCGCTCAATCACCATCGAAATTCCGATGGGCGAACACGACACGTCCTACAGCCACATGGGCTCGCTGGGCGTGCAGCGGCAGGTCGGCGCGCTGATGTCGGTGGAGTCGAACTTCGTGTTCACGGGTGGCCGCAAGGAAGAGCGCCGGTTGAACGCGAACCTCTCGTACAACCAGGCGACGGGCGCGAACTTCCCGTTCACCAACATCGCCTCCCGCCCCTTCCCGCAGTACGGCATCATCCTCGGCGAAGTGATGAGCGGCCGGTCGAACTACTACGGCTGGGAGAACTCCTTCACCAAGCGGTTCAGCAACCGGTGGCAGATGAACGCGACCTACTCGCTGTCGTGGTTCTATGACGACGGCGGCATCGGCGGGCCGAGCCCGTGGAACGTTGTGCTCGATCCGAGCGCCGACATTCCGACGACGCTCCAGGAAATCCCGTTCGAGCTCGCTCCGGACCTCCGTGCGGATTACACGCTGGCGCCGGACGATCAGCGTCACCGCGCAACGCTGAACGGCATCTGGGAACTCCCCGCGGGCTTCCAGTTCAGCGGTCTCTACTTCTTCGGCTCCGGTCCGCGCTTCGGCACGAGCTGGGGCGGCGACCTGCGCAACGTGGGCTCTGGCGGCACCGGCCGTCTGACGACCCCCGCGTTCCAGGCGACCGGCGGCGCGGCGATCTGGCCGCGCGCCGACATCACGGGCGACCCGATTCACCGTTTTGACGTGCGTTTCCAGAAGCGGCAGCGGATTGCCGGGAGCGTGACGATTGACGGGATCTTCGAGGTGTTCAACCTG
>CAMDNQ010000018.1 GCA_945903265.1 Candidatus Sulfopaludibacter sp. SbA3 | reverse complement strand
CTTGTTGACCGCCAGTACGGCGCGGCGGATGCCGAGCAGCGAGACCAGGTACGTGTGGCGGCGCGTCTGCGTCAGCACGCCCTTCCGCGCATCCACCAGCACCACCGCGACATCGGCCGTCGACGCGCCGGTGACCATGTTGCGCGTGTACTGCTCGTGGCCGGGCGCGTCCGCGAGGATGTAGTTGCGGGTGGCGGTCGAGAAGTATCGGTAGGCCACGTCGATGGTGATCCCCTGTTCCCGTTCGGCCGCGAGGCCGTCGGTCAGCAGGGCGAGGTCGAGGCCGCCGCCGCGTGTGCCCATCGTGACCGAATCGGCGGTCAGCGTTGCGAGCTGATCCTCGAAGATGCCCGCCGATTCGTACAGCAGCCGCCCGATGAGCGTGGACTTGCCGTCGTCCACGCTGCCGCAGGCAATGAGCCGCAGCCGCGTGCGCCCGGCCTGCGCGGCGAGCAGCGACTCGATGTCCCGGTGATTCGCGGCGGCGTCGGCCATCAGAAGTACCCGTCGCGCTTCTTCTTCTCCATCGACGAGCTCTCGTCGTGGTCGATGAGACGGCCCTGGCGTTCGGACGTGCGGGCGGCGCACACCTCGAGGACGATCGCGGCGAGGGTGTCCGCGTCGCTCTCGACGGCGGCGGTGAGGGGATAGCAGCCGAGGGTCCGGAACCGCACCGTCCGGAGCGCCGGCCGCTCGGATGGCTCGAGTGGCATCCGGTCGTCGTCGACCACGATCCACCCGGCAGGCCGCCGCACAACCGGCAGCGGCCTGGCGAAGTAGAGGGGCACGATGGGGATCCGCTCCTGGTAGATGTAGTGCCACACGTCGAGTTCCGTCCAGTTTGACAGCGGAAAGACCCGGACGCTCTCGCCCTCGCGCACGCGCGGGTTGTACAGCCGCCACAGCTCCGGCCGCTGGAGCCGCGGATCCCAGTGGTGCCGGGCCGACCGCACCGAGACGATGCGCTCCTTGGCGCGCGATTTTTCCTCGTCGCGCCTGGCGCCGCCGAAGGCCGCGTCGAATCCGTGCGCATCAAGCGCCTGTTTCAACGCCTCGGTTTTCATGACGTCCGTGTACACGGCCGACCCATGCGTCAACGGCGTGACGCCGTCCGCGATGCCCTTGTGGTTTGTATGAACGATGAGCTCGAGGCCGTGGCGCCGTGCCGTCTCATCGCGAAACTCGATCATCTCGCGGAACTTCCACGTCGTATCTATGTGGAGCAACGGAAACGGCGGCGTCGAAGGGTAGAAGGCCTTGATCGCGAGGTGCAGCATCACCGAGCTGTCCTTGCCGATCGAGTACAGCATCACGGGCCGCCGGCTCTCGGCGGCGATCTCGCGCAGGATGTGGATGCTTTCGGCTTCGAGCTGCTCGAGGTGCGTCAAAATTGGGACTGTATCACCGAAGGGCGGCACTTCGCGACCGGCTGCGAGCCTGGTTTTCATCTAGAATTGGCGCGGAGGTGTGGCGTGATCACAGCCCGAATCCTTGCACTCGTCTCTCTTGGAATCATCCTGGGCGTCGGCCCGCTCGCCGCGCATCATGCGTGGCCCGTCACGTATGACAAGCTCGTCACGGTGAAGGGGACGGTCACGTCGTACGCGTGGGGAAACCCGCACACCATGTTCGGCCTCGAGGTGACGACGGCCGGTGGGCAGGTCCAGAAGTGGAACGTCGGCGGCCCGAGCGTCGATCGGATGGCGCGCAACGGCTGGGGCAGAGACACGCTCAAGCCAGGCGACGTCATCACCGCCAGCGGCTATCAATTCGCCGACGGCCAGAATGTCCTTCGTCTGGAGAAGGTGACCATGCCGGACGGCAAGGAAATGTTCCTGTACGGCCGCCGATAGGCGCCGGTCCGGCTACAGCCGGACACTACGTGCGTCAGATGCCCGTTAAGTCGAGCCGCGAGAGGAAACCCCGCACGACCTCGGCGACGTCCTCGTGCCTCACATCCACCGCAGCATTGAGCGCCCGCATGTCCTCGTCCGAAATCTTTCCGGCGAGGCGCGCGAGCGCACGTCCGATCGCCGGCTCCTGCAGCAGCGCGGCCGTCCGAACCACGGGGATTGCGCTGTACGGCGGGAAGTATCGGCGGGTGTCAGTCAGCGGCGTGAGATCGAGCGCATCGATCAGCGCGCTGGTGGCGTCCCCG
This sequence comes from Candidatus Sulfopaludibacter sp. SbA3, assembly GCA_945903265.1. Classification (GTDB taxonomy): domain Bacteria; phylum Acidobacteriota; class Vicinamibacteria; order Vicinamibacterales; family UBA2999; genus CAXNKG01. The sequence continues at coordinate 63,957 of CAMDNQ010000018.1, read as the reverse complement.
GCAATGACGTCGACCTGACCGTCGGCCAGCGCGCGGTAGGTCAGCGTCAAATCCATGGCGCGCGGCTGGTTGCCGAACGTCAGGCCGTACGCGCGGACAAGCCCCGGATACCCGTCGTCACGCTCCAGGAACTCGTACCCGAATCCAGGCGTCCAGCGGCCGGCCACCGACTGCAGATCGTCAATCGTCCGTAGTCCGAGCGCGCGAGCGTCGCGCGAGCGCACGAGAATCGTAAAGGTGTTGTCGAACCCCAGCGGCGCCAGGACCGACAGGCCGGCGTCTGCATAGAGCTCGCGGGCCCTGTTCAATGCGAGCGCCGGATCGTGCGGCACCGCTTCGTGAAACACCGCAGTCACGGCGGTCCCCGTGTACTCGACATACAGGTCGATGTCTCCGGTCCGGATGCCGCGGTCGCACACGAACGTGCCGCCCAGATTCAGCTTCCGCACGACGCGCACGCCGCCCTCGGCTTCGATGGCCTGCGCGATCATCTCTCCCAGGATCACCTGCTCGGTAAAGTTCTTCGAACCGACGACGACGGTCGCTTCGCGGCTGCGCGCGTAGCCGACGCCGGACACGACAACGACAAACAGGATCGCGATCGTCGCGATCGCGGCGGCATGGGATGACGAGATCGACGAGGGTCTGAGCCGCCGCTGCAGCCACGCCAGCAGCGCATCCGCGACAATGGCGAGCGCCGCCGCCGGAATCGCGCCGGCCATGATCGTCGTCGTATCGACCATCGACAGACCACGGAAGATGTACTCGCCGAGGCCGCCTGCACCAATCGCCGCCGCGATGGTGGCGGTGCCGACGCCAATCACCGTGGCCACGCGCACGCCTGCGATGATCGACGGCAGCGCCAGCGGCAGCTGCACCAGGAGCAGCAGTTGCCGCCCGGTCATCCCCATGGCCACACCCGCGTCAATGACCGCACGGTCGATCCCCTGGATGCCGGTCATCGTCATGCGCACGATCGGCAGCAGCGCGTAGATCGACAACGCGACCAGTGCGGTTCGCGGCCCCACGCCACCGATGAAGGGCAGCGGCAGGAGGAATCCCAGGAGCGCCAGGCTGGGGATGGTCTGCGTGATGTTCGTCAGGACGACAACGGGGCGGCCGAGGCCGGGCCGCAGCACCGCGAGGACGCCGGCGGGAACGCCAATCGCAACTGCGGCGCTCGTGGAGACGAGTACGAGCATGACGTGCTGCTGCAGCAGCTGCCACAGCTCACCGCCATGCGCCGCCCAGAAGCGGAAGACCTCCATCAGGCCGATGGTCCAGGCGCGACAGTGTCCATGAAGGCGCGGACGACAGGGTCGGCCGACGCGGCGACCGCCGAAGGCGTATCGCAGATGATCAGGCGGCCGGCGTCTACGACGCCGATGCGTCGGCCGAGCGCGAACGCTTCCGCCATGTCGTGCGTCACGATGATCACGGTGGTGCCAAGGCGGCGCTGGATGCGCATGAACTCGCGCCGGATCTCCAGGCGCGTCACGGGATCGAGCGCGCCGAATGGTTCGTCCATCACCAGAATCGGCGGATCAACGGCCAGGGCGCGCGCGAGACCGACACGCTGGCGCTGCCCCCCGGACAGTTCGTGCGGTCGCCGCGTGGCGTATGCATCCGCCGGAAGGCCCACGAGATCCAGGAGTTCCGTCACGCGGGCGCGCGCACGATCGGCCGGCCATTGTTCGAGTCGGGGAACCACCGTGATGTTTTCCGCGACGCTCATGTGCGGGAAGAGGCCGACGTCCTGGAACATGTAGCCGATGCGGCGGCGGAGCGTGATGCCGTTCCATTCGCGGGTGTCACGCCCGTCGACGACGACGCTGCCGGAGGTGGGCAGCAGCAGGCGGTTGATCAGTTTGAGGAGGGTGGTCTTGCCGGCACCGCTCCGGCCGACGAGCACGAGCACTTCGGCGGCCTCGACATCCAGATTGAGGTGCCGGAGGACAGGAGGGCGCCCCGCGTATTCAAAGCCGACGTCGGCGAAGCGGACCGGCGCGGCCATGACGGCCGATCATACCGCTGAGCGCGGAACCCTCGTCAGTTGCGCTTCGACATCCATCGCCGGCGCTTGAACACCACGCGGTCCAGCCACGAAACTGGCCAGCGGGGCTCAGGCGTGAGCTTCCGGGCGGCTTCCTTCGTGGCGGGCGCGCCGTCCACGAGCAGCAGATCCGGCTGCCGATAGGTGCCAAACACCAGATCCCCGAGCGGGATCCCGTAGAACCCCGCCACGTTCTGGTTGCACTTGTAGTTCGCGTGATGCCCCTGATGGAATCCGTACATCCGGCGCCACATCGGGCCCAGGATGGGGCTCGCAATCTGCCGCTTCCACCACGGATCGTACGGGAGGTGATGGAGCACGTGAATCGTCTCGTACAGGAAGTGGGCGATCGTAATGGCCGCGTAGCCGCCAATGAGAATCGGAAACGTCGGAAACGAGAAGGCGATCGACGCGAAGAACGGCGTGAAGCTCGCCCAGAACGGAATCAGCGCCCACGGCGGAAACGTGGCCTGGTCGTCCTGCTCGACGTCGGTGATCGGATACGCGCTGCGCACGGTGCTGCGGGTGGAATCGAACCCGATCGACGTCAGCTTGTGATGGGCGAGATGGCTGGTGCAGAGCGTTCGGAGAAACCGCACGGTCTCGATGTGCAGGAGATAGCGATGGAAGAAATATTCTCCGAAGCAGAGCACCACGCCGGTGGCGAGGCCCGTGAGGACGATCGCCCCCGCACCGGCTGACAGCTGCTGCTCCCACGTCCAGGGGAAGAAGAACCAGATGATCGCGTAGAGGCACGCGAGCTGGGCGCCGAGGAACACCGCAAAGTACAGCGGTGCCGCCCGATTGGTGCTCCGGCTTTCATACGACAGGAAGTTCAGCGTGACAGATCCAGACCCTGGTGCGGACACAGCGCCTCTACGATGACAGGAACACTGATGGGGCGCGAAGCAGCATGCTCGCCATCGACGAGCACGCTGCCAGCGCAGGTTGATATCGGAGCGGACCTACCGCGGCGCCGCCGGTGCAGCGGTAGCGGCCGGGGGTGCGTTCGCGCCCGGCCGCTACCGCACAACTCCACCAGGTCCAATCAACGCGCCGCCCGCGCGGTACGGCGGCGGCTCATGCTGCCGCAGACCGTGGATGGAATTGGCATAGTAGTCGGTGTAGCGGATGCCCTGCCCCTTCGCGTCGACGAACCCGACTGAATTATTGAAGATGCCCGGCTCGGGAGCGCCCTTCGGCGACGTGCCCTCATAGATATACAGCCGGTTCTCGTGCATCGTGATGTAGGCAAACGTCCGCGATTCGTCCGCGTTCGACAGCTGCACCATGTAGCCTTCGACGACATCCTGGAACTGCAGCGTCGCGTCCGTCAGTTTCACGCCGGGGCGCTGGAGCATCCGCTGCAGGGCGAACAGCTGTGCGCCGCGGACGTCCATCTTCCAGTACCCGAGCCCGAGCACTCCGCCCTGGCGGCCGTCCTGCGTGCCGATGCAGGTTTCCGCGCCCGGGGGGCAGGCCTTCGAGCGTTCCTCGCCCATCCTGGCCATGCCGCGGTAATCGACGACGGTCACCGTGTAGCGCTCCTGGCCGCGGGACGCGCGATAGACGCGCGCGGGCAGTTTGTAGCGGTACTGCGACTCCCAGGTCGTATTCTCGACCGTCGGTTTGCCCGGGAAGTTCACCTTGAACCCGTCTTCAACGAAAATGTGCTCGTCCCATTCCTGCGCGACGGCGGGCGAGGCGATAGCGAGCATGAGTGCGGCGGCAATACATGAAATCAGGCGCATGATGTCCCCTTGGCGTCAAAATATAGCATGCCCGTCGTGATCATTCTTGCCGCGATTCTCGCCGCCGCGCCTGTGCGAGCGCATCATGGCGGGGGCGTCGAGTACGTCATGGACCAGACCGCCGGCCCGATTACCGGCACGGTGACCCTTTTTTCGTTCAGTTTTCCCCACCCCTACATCCAGTTCGACGTGAAGGATGCGGACGGACGGGTCCAGAAGTGGTCCGCCGTGATGCAGCTGACCCCCACGCGGCTCAGGACTCGCGGGTGGACGCGCGAGTCGGTCAAGCCGGGGGACACGCTCACCGTCACGTATTCGCCGCATCGGACGGCACCGTATGTGGGGTTCGCCAGACGCCTCGAAGTGAACGGCACGTTCCTCGACGAGGGGGTCTGATGCGCACGCTGATCGCCGTCACGGTGCTGGCCGCCGTCGCGGGTCCGGCCGCGCAACAGACCATCAATCCGCGCGATCTCTCGGGCCACTGGGACCGGGTCAGTCCCATCGTCAGCTTTGCCAAGCTGGAGCTGGTGATGACGCTGACCGATCCGGTCGTCTACGCGAGGCCGTGGGTCAGCGACGCCAAGCGCTTCACCATGAACCGCGAGAAAACCCGGCGGTGGGACGAACAGATCTACTGCGTGCCGTCCGAGGAATTCCCGTTCCAGAAGCTCATTCAATCCGGGAACTCGATCGAGCCGTGAGGCGTCGTCAGTTCAGTTGAACCGGAACCGGTCCCAGGGCGTTCCGCCGTCGGGCCGGTAGACGACGAGATTGCCGTCGGGCTGCACGACGAGATACGCGTTCGCATTCCCCGGGGTGCCGGTGGACCAGTGATCCCGTCCCTGCGCGTCGTAGACAACCAGATTGCCGTCGGTCTGCATGAGCGCGGAGCCGGCGCTGATGCCCGCGGTATTGCTCGACCAGGGTGCGCTCCGCTCGGTATCGTCATAGAGCACGAGGTTGCCGTCGGTCTGGAAGAGCAGGCGGAAGCGCCCGTTCGCGGACGCGATTGACTGGCCGGGCAGCAGCCGCGCGCCGGAGAGCAGCCGATCACGCGGTGCCGTGGTGACGGCGCCGTAAATGGCCGCGACGCCGTCGGTGTCGTCGCGCTGTAAGGCGTCCACGTTGCTCACACGGCTGTTCATGATGGCGGTGACGGTCTGGCCGATGTCGTTGGGATGGTTCAGGCCGAGGACGTGCCCGAATTCGTGGAGCGCGACGCGGCGCACGTCGATCAGCGTGCCTCCGCCGCTGGCGCTTCTGAGATTGCCGCGATACGAGTTCCAGTTCCTGCTGCGGTCGAACAGGACGTCGGTTTCCACGATGACGTTGTCCGACGCTCGATAGAGCGTGCGGGTAATGGCGACCGCATCGCCAAAGGGATCGCCCGCGACATCATCGGCCCACGCGACGTTGTTGGACCCGTTCCGCAGATCGGTGCTGGCCGACGAATCGCGGATCACCCGGAACGCGACGCCATTCAGGAACGGATTCCAGGTGGAGAGCGCGCCCTCGGTCACGGTGTTCCAGTTGACCGCGCCATCGAGAAGCGCGCTCGACGGCGCACCCTGATGGAGGTGCATGGTGATGGACGTTCCGGCCGCCCAGCGCCGCCCGCTCGGGGAGAAGCCGATCGCCGGGCTCGCCAGCCACGCGACAAGGGCGAGCGCGGTGACGAGAGTGAGACGCGCTCTCATCGCCGGATCCCCTCTACGGCGCGCCGCACCCGATCTCGGAAGTCGAGCAACCGCATCGCCGTCACGGCCGTGCGCCCCGTCCGTCCCAGTCCGATGCTCTCCGGCTGATCGACCGGCAGCCCCTCGAGCGTCACCACGCGGTCCACGCCGGCCGCGTCGCGAGTGACGCGAAGCAGACCTTGCGTGAAGCCGACGATCGGATTGATGCTGCGGTCCCGGCGCGCGAACACCACGCGGCGATCCCCGATGGCGAATCGGGGCATCTCGGCGATGGCCATGCCGACGTCGCCCACCTCGCCTCCGAAGAATTCCAGCACCTCGAGGGCGGCCGTCGTGCCGAACAGCGGGTCGTGGACCCGAAAGACGACGCGCGTCTTGATGACGGGGCCATCGGCCGTGTTGACCGCCAGCGGACGGACGTCCATCACCTCGCCGATGAAAATGATGTCTGCCTGCGTGACGAGATCGGTGAACGTGACGGGCGGATAGGTCGTCGCGCGGGCCGGCACCGAGGTGCAGAGCGCCAGCGCAATCGCGGCGAACAGCCGGAACATGTTGAACTCCAAAGGGATACCTTCTTTTGTACGGCCTTATCGCGGTGGAAACAAGGGGGTCAACCGTGTAATATCGCCCCTTCAGCCAGGAGGCCCTCATGCGCGCCCGTGCGCTTCTCGCAGCCCTCATCCTCTTTCAGACCCTGCCCGCGGCGGCTCAGGAATGGACCGAGTACAAGAGCATGCAGGACCGGTTCAGCGTGCTGTTTCCGGGCGAGCCCAGGATCGTCGAGACGCCCTGGAAATCGGAAATGGGCTTCGTCCTGCCGTCCCGTGTCTACAGCGTCGAACGCGGCCGGGAGCGCTATTCCGTGACAGTGGTCGACTACCGCGAGATAGAAAAGCTGGGCATTGCTCATCTCAAGACGTGCGCCCCAGGGGCGACGAGCTGCTTCGGCAGCGACCTCTCGGGTCCGGGCTACTGGAAGCATGACGTGCGCGGCGCGCTGATCTACGGGAGCCGCAAATTTCTCGAAGGAAACGCCAGACTCACCGAGTACCTCTGGAACCACCAGAACCTCGTTGAAGGGCACGAGCTGCATCTGACCAACGCCGACCGCTCGCGGACCAACGTCTTCATCGGCATGCACGAGATGAGGCTCTACATCGCCGAAGGCACCGTGCCGGACGGCTACCCGGAGCCGGGGCTCTTTCAGGCGTCGCTCGGCTGGCTCGACGAGAACGGCAACGGCATCCGGTATCAGACGATTTATGCGAACCAGTTTCACGGCCTGAAGCTCCTGCCTCTTCCCGGACGCGGCGGTGGTGGACGCGGGGGCGGCGGACGTGGCGGGGCACAGTAAACGATAAGTGGGGGCTTACATGAGTGTCAGCGTAGTCATTGCGGTATTCACGGCGATCCTGTTCATGTCCGCGCCGGCATCGGCGCAGGACTGGGTCGAGTACCAGAACAATCCGGACGGCTTCAAGATCAACTTTCCAGGCCAGCCCCGAGTCACCGAGTCGAAGTGGACGACCGAGTTCGGCTACGTGCTGCCCGCGCGCATCTACACCGCCAATCGCGGCAAGGAGCGCTACACCGTGACTGTGGTCGACTACGCGCCGATCAAGGCATTGGGTGAAGCGAAGATCAAGACGTGCCCGGCCGGCGCCGAGCCGTGCAGCGGCAGCGAGCTGTCAGGACCGAGCTACTGGAAGCATGACGTCCGCGGCGCGATCATCTATGCGACCTCGAAGCTGCTCGAGCGGAACGCGAAAGTCACGCGGTTTCACTGGAGCCACATGGATCTGGTGGAAGGCCACCAGCTGCAGCTGACCAACGCGGACAACTCGCGGACGTTTGCCTTCGTCGCCATGCACGACATGAAGCTGTACATCACCGAAGGCACCGTGCCCCCTGGTGCTCCGGAGCCCGGGCTCTTCCAGCAGTCGGTGGGCTGGGTGGACAAGGCGGGCAACGGCATTCGCTACCAGACGATCTACGCGAACCAGTTCAACGGGCTCGGCGACGCGCCGGGGACTCGTGGCGGCGGCGGCCGCGGCCGCGGCGCTGGCCCCGGCGCCGGCAACCCTCAGTAGTTTCAGCGACGTTTTCACAACGGACAAGGAGCGCGCATGCGTACCATTTCAACCTTCGTCGTCGGCGTCGGTCTCGTCATTGCGGCGGCAGGCTGCTCCCGTCCCACCGGCGCCGCCGCGGCTGCCGAAGCCATGGGTGCCACCGGGCTGAACACGATCCAGTACTCGGGCAGCGGCACGAACTACGCCTACGGCCAGGCGTACCAGCCAGGAGAGCGGTGGCCGCGCTTCGAGGTGAAGACCTATACCGCCGGCGTCGACTATCAGGCGCCGGCCATGCGCCTCGAAATGCTGCGGGCGCAGGGTGAGGATCCGCCGCGCGGCGGCGGCGCGCAGCCGTTCGCCGTCGATCAGCGGACGATCCAGGTCGTCAGCGGTACCCACGCGTGGACTGAGGGGGGCGCGCAGCCGGCTCCCAACCCTCTCGCCGTCGCCGATCGCCGGCGCGCCATCTGGCTTACGCCGCACGGCGCGGTGAAAGCGGCCATCGCGAACAACGCCACGGTCGACGGCAACGTGCTGACGTTCAGGGCCGAAGATCGGGACATCAGGGTCACCCTGAACGGCGACAATCTCGTCGAGAAGGTCGAGTACCTCACGACGAACGCCGTCGTCGGCGACGTGCCCGTCGAGATCACGTACTCCGACTACGCGGAGTTCGGCGCCATTCAGTTCCCACGCCGCATTGTCGAGAAGCAGGACGGCTTCGACACGCTCGACATCACCGTGACGACCGTGCAGCCGAACGCGGCGGTCTCGCTGCCGGTGCCGGCGAACGTCGCGAGCGCTCCGGCACCGCCGGCGGCGCCGATGGCAACCATCGAGAAGGTGAGTGAGGGGCTCTGGTCGGTCAACGCGGCCAACACGCGCAGCCTCGCCGTCGAATTCGCCGACCACATCGTCGTGCTCGAGGGGCCCACCAGCGACGCGCGCTCGGTCGCGGCCAACGAGATCATCCGGAAGACGGTGCCGAGCAAGCCGATTCGCTACGTGGTGAACACGCACGCGCATTACGACCACGCGGGCGGGCTGCGCCAGTACGTGGCTGAAGGCATTACGGTGATCACACACGAGAGCAACAAGGCCTTCCTGGAACAGGCGTGGGCACGGCCGCGGACCATCGAACCGGATTCGCTCTCCAAGGCGCCGCGCGCGCCGATCGTCGAGGGAGTGGGCGACAAGCGCGTCCTGTCGGATGCGACGCACACGGTGGAGCTGTACTTCCTCGCGAACCACGCCCATCACACGGGGCAGCTCGTCGCGTACCTGCCGAAGGAGCGCATCCTGTTGTACGGCGACGGCTACAACCCGCCGGCGGGCGACGAGATTCGCACCCCGGAGCGCGGGCCCGACTTCGCGGTGCAGCTGGTGGAGGCCGTCGATCGGTTGAAGCTCGCTCCGCAGCGCATTGCGCCGGTCCACGGGCGCATCGTGCCGTACGAGAACATCAAGATCGCCTTCAACATCGGCCAGCGACCCACGACCGAGTAATGCGGCGTCGGCTCATCGTTCTGGCTCTGGCCACCGCCTGGACCGCATCCGTCTGCGGCCAGGCGGCGCCCACCCCGTCGCCGCGCAACATCCAGGAGTTCGACCGGATGTTCACGGAACTGAGGAACTGGGGTCGCTGGGGCAAGGACGATCAGCTCGGCACCATCAACCTGGTGACGCCGGCGAAAACGCGGGAGGCTGCGGCCCTCGTGAAAGCCGGCGTCTCCGTCTCGCTGTCGCACAATCCCATCGCTGAAGCCGTCCCCGACAGTCCGTATCCGTCGTACGTCCTGGAGATGGCGGGGACGATGAGCGACGTGCAGCATTTCAATTACCACGGCTATGTCACGAGCCATATCGACTCGCTGTGCCATTTCGACTGGCGGGGGAGCCTCTACAACGGCGTGTCGACGGAGGCGAACAACACCGGCAACGGGTGCAGGACGCTTGGGATTGAAGCGCTGAAGAACGGCATCATCACGCGCGGCGTGCTCATCGACATCCCGCGGCTGCGCGGCGTGCCGTATCTCGAGCCTGGCGACGCGGTGTTCACGCAGGACATCGAAGCGTGGGAGAAGAAGTCAGGCGTGAAGGTGGGACCGGGTGACGCGATCATCCTGTACACCGGACGCTGGGCGCGGCGCGCGAAGGTCGGCCCGTGGCCGCTGCCGGGGCCGGTCGCCGGCTTTCATGTGTCGGTGGGGCGGTTTCTGAAGGAGCGCGACGTCGCCGTGGTCGGGAGCGACGCCGCGATGGATGTGACGCCCGCGCGGTTCGACGGTCTCTTCGAACCGCTGCACCATTTCGTGATGGCCGGCCTGGGCGCGCCGATTCTCGACGCGCTCGACCTGGAAGCCGTGGCGGCGATGGCCGCGAAGCTGAATCGCTGGGACTTCATGCTGACCGTCGCGCCGATTCCAGCAACCGGCGCGACGGGCGGCCCAATCAACGTCCTGGCGACGTTCTAGTTACAACGAATCGTCAACCGCGTCACGAGGGCGCTGTTGTCGACCATGCCTGCGATGCCCGTGACGATTCTTCCGAGCGGGCATGTGAGATCCCGCAGCGGCCCACCCGACATCAGTCCGGCGAGCGACGTGACCGTCGGGAAACCTGGGGTCACGAGTGACTGGCAGATGGCGGCGTAGCTGTCCGCGTTGCCGAACGATATCTCCGAGTAGCGGAGACCGATCAAGACGGAATTCGCAGGACAGGCGCGGTCGGCCCCAGGTGGCGTCCCCGCCGCCAATCCGTTGCCGAGAAACGGGCTTGTCGCGAAGCCCGTCAACGTCGAGCTGTAGCTGCCGTCGTTCAGCACTTCGAGCGCCAGCTTATGGCAGCGGAGCGCCATGGCAACGGCACCACTCGATGTCCTGACCTGTACTCCGGTGCCGATCGTGCCGATCGGGCAGTCGAACGGTCCCTGGGCGGTGAGCGGCGCTCCACCCAACTGCGGCCCCGTGACCTGCAGGTTCGCAATTGAGGGCGAGGCATTCAGGCCTGCCGGACCAGCAGGGCCCGCGGGGCCGGCAGGTCCGGCCGGTCCCTGCGGGCCCGTCAAACCTTGCGAACCCACACCGCCGGTCGCGCCTGGAGGTCCCGGCGGGCCAGGCACTCCCTGTGGGCCCGTGGCTCCGGTTGCTCCCTGGGCGCCGGTCGCCCCCTGTGCGCCTGTTGCACCCGTAGCTCCTGTCAGTCCCTGGGGTCCCTGAAGACCCTGAAGACCCTGAAGACCCTGAAGACCCTGCGGTCCCGGAGCGCCGGTTGCACCCGTTTGTCCCTGAAGTCCTTGGGCGCCGGTTTCACCTTGAACACCCTGCGGACCCTGAGCGCCAGTCGCGCCGGTGTCGCCCTCCGGGCCTTGGGCGCCGGTTGCGCCAGTCGCACCCGTTTCACCCTGCGGACCTGTCGCGCCCGTGTCGCCCTGCGGGCCCGGCTCGCCGGTCGCGCCGGTTGCGCCGGTGTCGCCCTGAACTCCCTGTGGTCCTTGGGCTCCCGTCGCACCGGTATCACCCTGCGCACCTGTTGCGCCCGGGTCGCCCTGCGGGCCTTGAGTGCCGGTCTCACCCTGGGGACCCTGCGCGCCGGTCTCGCCCTGTGCGCCTGTCGCACCCGCTGGTCCAGATGGACCCGCCGGTCCGGCCGGTCCCGGCGCGCCCTGCGGTCCTGCCGGTCCGGCCGTGAGCCACTGCGCGAGTCCCGGCGGCGGCGCGCCGCGGCCGCTGTTTGGTTGTGGATTTCCGTTGCCCTGGTTCTGTGCCTGCGATGGCACTCCGAAGAGCGTGAGCCCGAAGCGACACTACGACGACGGTCAGCTTCGCAGGCGGATGGGGGAGCATCATTTCGCCTCCGAGAAATCAAACGTTTCAGCGTGGTACTGGGTGGCGGGATTGTGTCATAAGCTCATCCGGCGCCGCGCTAGAATCGCCGTCCTGGAGGAATGATGAAATTTCGCCTGCTTCTCGCCTGTCTGATCGCGTTCGTCTTCGCGTCGCCGTCCCGCGCCCAGTTACCCGCCCCCGGTGATGCCGGCGTCGCGATGGGCCACATCCACGTGACGGCGAAGGACGTCGAGGGCACGCGGAAGCTGTTCACCGCCATCGGCGGCACGCCTGTCGCCAACGGCACGCTGCAGATGATTCAGTTCCCCGGCGTGATGGTGCTCGTGCGGCAGGCCGATGTCACGGGCGGCAGTGTCGGGTCGGTCGTCAACCACTTCGGCTTCAACGTCAAAGACATCAAGAGCTCGATTGCCGCGTGGCGCGCGGCGGGCGTGATGGTCGAAACGACCGCACGTGCGGACCAGGCGTGGCTGATGACGCCTGACGGCGCGCGCGTGGAGATTCTCGAAGACACCTCAATCGCGCAGCCGATCCGCATGCACCACATCCACTGGAACGTCGTCGCGGTGCCTGAGATGCAGGCGTGGTACGCGAAGCACTTCGGCGCGAAGCCGGGGATGCGCGGGACGAATCAGGCGGGCGATCTGCCCGGCGTGAACCTCACGTTCGGCAAGGTCGAGGCGGTCAACGCCGGCACGCGCGGCCGCGCCCTCGATCACATCGGCTTCGAGATCCGCAACCTCCCGCAGTTCGTCGAAAAGCTCGCCGCCGACGGGATCACGATCGACGCACCGATCCGGAAGGCCGGCAACGGCAAGACGTCGATCGCGTTCCTCACGGATCCGTGGGGAACGTACATCGAATTAACTGAAGGACTAGCGCCCTAAGGCACGTATATATCTGCGGCGATCCAGACGGCCGGGACCGTGCCCGTGTTCTCGGCCCAGTGGGTCGTCCCTCTGCCTTCGCCCGCACCCTGGCCGGGGTTGATGACGATCGGCGGCTTGCCCTCCGGGTAATACGTCATCTGCCCCTGCATCAGGTATGTCACGGCGGGACGATCGACATGGTTGTGCAGCGCGAGCGCGCCGCCGGGCTGCACGGTGATGCGGCGCAGCCGCAGCGCAAACCGCTCCGCGCCCGGGATTTCTCCCGCCAGCTTCATCGTTCCAAAGAGCTCCTGGCTCTGTCCGGCGTTCTCCGGCGGGGGAGCCTGACGGCGCTGGCCGGCGGCGTAGCCGCCCATGAACACGATCACGAGAGTCGCCGTGGCGACGGCAAGCATGCGGACGTTGGGCATAGGGACGGACATCGTGGCCTCCTACAGGTGGCGACGATTATGATGGTGTTGTGGCGCGCCTCCTAGCCTGTTTCACTGCGGCGGTCATTGCGGTGTCCGCGCCGTTCCCAGTGCCTCTCTCGGCGTCTCTCTCAGCGCACCACTGGTTCAATGCCTCGTACGAATCCGGCAAGCTCGTCGAGCTCACCGGCGTCGTCACCCGCTTCGACTGGAAGAATCCGCACGCCCTCTTCCACATGGACGTCGCCGATGCGAGCACCGGGCGTACGACGCGCTGGGTCATGGAGATGGGAAGCCCGAACAGCCTTGCGAGGACCGGGTGGTCGAAGAGCTCGCTTCGAGTCGGAGAGAAGGTGACGGTAGAAAGCATCCCCTCGCGCGACGGCGTGCCGATGGGATACCCGCTGTCGATCCTCACCGAAGCGGGGCGCCGTCTCACGGCAGCGCCCCGTCCCTGAATCAGGCCGCCATCTGCCGCGCACGGCGTGCCCAGACCGCCGTCAGCGTCAGCGCAGCGAACGTCAGTCCTGTCGCGAGCCCGAACCAGAGGCCGCGCACGCCCCAGCCGAACACGAAGCAGAGCAGGTACCCCGCGGGCAGCCCGAGCATCCAGTGACCGATGACGTTCATGTACATCGGCATCCGCGTCTCACCAATGCCGCGCAGCACGCCGGTCGCGACTGCCTGCGTCCCATCGACCATCTGAAATGCGGCCCCGATGACCACCAGCGACATGCCGATATCGATGACGCGGGTGTCGCTGGTGAACGCACCCACGATCGGTTCCCGCCAGACCAGCATCACGGTGCCCGTCACCACCATCAGGCAGGCGCCGGTCGCGAACGCCGTCCAGCCGGCGACGATCGTCCGCCGGGCATCTCCTGCGCCGACTGCGTGTCCCACTCGCACCGCCGACGCCGACGACAGGCCCAGCGGAACCATGAACGCCAGGCTCGCGATGTTCAGCGCAATCTGGTGGGATGCCGATGCGACCGGGTCCAGCTTCCCGGCCAGCGTCGTTGACGTGGCGAACGCGCCGACTTCGAGCGCGATCTGCGACGCCGCAGGCAACCCGATATCCACGAGGCGTTTCATGCGGGCCCGCTCGATCGCCACGGGGACCCGCGGATGTGCCGCGCCGCGGCGTCGATGGATGCGGACCACCGCGATCCAGATGAACACCGCCATGTAGACGCGCGCCGCGACGGTCGCCCAGGCAGAGCCTTCGACGCCAAGCGCGGGCGCACCGAGGTTGCCGTAAATGAGCACCCAGTTTCCGGCGGCGTTAATGAGGTTCGCCGACAGGAGAGCGGCGACCATGGGCCCGACGATGTGGAGGCCGTGCAGATAGCGGCGTACCGATGCGTAGAGCATCAGCGGGAGCGTCCCGAGAGTGGTGATCGCCAGGTACCGTCCCGCAAGCGGCCCGATGTCCGGATGCAGTCCCCACCACCCGATCGTGAGCACGAGTCCCCATGTTGTCAGCATCACGGCCGGCGTGACGGCGACAGCCAGCGCCAGGCCGTGGTGAAACCAGCGCAGGCATTCATCGAGCCGCCTGGCGCCGTACGCCTGTGCCACCAGCGTATCGACGCCGAGCATCAGTCCCATGGCAAACGTCGCAACTGCGAAGAAAAGGCTGCTGCCGATGCCGGTCGCACCGATGGCGGCGGGACCGAGCGGGCCGACCATGAGGGTGTCCACGATGCCCATCGCCATCCAGCCGATCTCACCCAGGATGATCGGGCTGGCGATCCTGAGGAGCGGTTTGAGCTCAGAGAGCACGAATGAACGTATCGGGTGTACCGTCCGCCGGATTGACGAACGTGATGTCGCGCGGGTCGCGGCGCGGCGTGTCGATGGCCAGGAAGACGAGCGGCGCCTCGAGAATGGTGATGCCGTGGACCGTCTTCTTCGTGAAGTGAATCAACTGGCCGGGCGACGCCTCGAAGGGCGCGCCGTCGCCGATGAAAAAGCTGGCGCGTCCTTTCACCACCATCAGGTACTCATCGCAGGTGGAGTGGTAGTGCGCCGGCACGGTCGCATAGACGCGAAAGAGCCGGCAGCTCGCGGCCTCGTCGTCGGCCAGCCGCACGTCCACGAGCATCGTCTTCGCCGCTGCGGGAAACGCATCCGCGAGCGTGCCGAGATCGAACACGTGATCCATGCCGCCACTGTACCGCGACTCCAGCCCGCTCATATAATCGACGCAATGGCAGACGATCGGCTCACGCGGCAGATTGCGTTTCTTGTCGAAGCGGACAAGCTCAAGGCCGTGTTGCGCCGGACCGCGCTCATCGACGGATCGCGTCAGGAGAACTCGGCGGAGCACTCGTGGCACCTGGCGCTCGCGGCGGTCGTGATGGCGGAATACGCGCCGGCACCGGTCAATCTCGCTCGCGTGCTGGAGATGCTGGCGGTTCACGATCTCGTGGAGATCGACGCGGGTGATACCTTCGCGTACGACACGCAGAACTCGGCGACGAAAGCCGATCGCGAACATGTGGCTGCCGAGCGGATCTTCGCAATGCTTCCACCGGATCAGGCCGCGCGGCTGCGGGCCTTCTGGGAGGAGTTTGAGGAGCAGGCGACCGCGGAGTCGAAGTTCGCAAATGCAATGGACCGGTTGCAGCCGCTGCTGCAGAACGCGTTTTCCGGCGGCGGCAGCTGGTGCAACCAGAACCTGACACGCGCGCAGGTGCTGAAACGCATGGCGCCGATCGAGGGGGCCATGCCCGCCGTCTGGCCGATGATTGTGGATACGATCGAATCCTTCTGCGCATCCGGCGTGTTGAAAAGCTCATAGAGGAGACGGGTGATGTCTGACGCTCGAACCGTGCTGACTGGACTGCTCGTGTGTGCCGCGGTCGGAAGCGCCATCGGAGGAACTTCTGCGCAGCAGGCCTCGTTCTACGACCTGCCCGCGCGGGCGCTCGACGGCAAGCCCGCCAGCCTCGCCCCATATCGCGGTACCGTCAGCGTCGTCGTCAACGTCGCGAGCTTCTGCGGCTACACACCGCAGTACGCGGGGTTGGAGAAGCTCTATCGCGAGATGAAAGGGAAGGGCGTCAGCGTCCTCGGCTTTCCGAGCAACGACTTTGGCGAGCAGGAGCCGGGCACCGCGCAGGAGATCGCGACGTTCTGCCGGACGAATTACGACGTGACATTTCCGCTGTTCGAAAAAGTCGTCACGCGCAGCGGCGCGGGACAGTCTCCGATCTACGCGTTCCTCGGACGGTCCGGCAACCTGCCGGCGTGGAACTTCAGTAAGTACGTGATCGGCCGCGACGGAAAGGTCGTCGCGTTCTTTCCAAGCGACGTGACGCCGGACGACCCGCGGCTCCGCGCGGCCATTACGAACGCGCTTCGCTGACCATCCGCGATCGCGCGACGAGGCCGGCGGTCACCGCAATCGCCATCGCGGCTCCGAGCAGCGCCATCGTCGGCACCTCACCGACCGCGACGCCGACGCCAACGGTCGTCCCGACAATCGCCGTCGTCAGATACGCTCCGAGGACGAGGGGAAGGCGCCATGTGGCGAGTGCTGGACGACTGTTTCGCGGATCCCCGCCGCGCGCGCTGCGCTCGACTCTGCGCTCGACTCGTCGCGACGCGACGAGCAGCGGAATCAGGCACGCCGGCATGAGCAGGTTCCCTGCAGCGATGCCCGCGATCGTCACGGCGATCACTGTCGCCTCGCGAACGTAATCACGCCGATAGGCGGCCACGATCCCGAGGGTGCCGATCGCGAGGTGGGCAAAGGCCATCTCGATGTGTACGGGATCCTGAAACAGGAAGTGGCCGGCGAAATGACCGAAACCGGTTCCGGCCACACCGACGCCAAACAGCAGGATCAGCGCGGCCTCAATCCGCCGGACGGCGGTCGAAGCCGTCCGGTCGAGCGCCACGACGCATGCCGCCATCAGGAGCGGCAGCAGCGTCTGGAAGAGGATCAGCGGACCAGCCGGAACAGCCGCTCGTCGTAAAGGCCGGCGTCGGGTGACAGCTGCTGCAGCACGTCGCGCAGCGTCTTCGTATGCGCTGCGCTGACGTGCGCGTCGTACGCACGCTGGTCGCGCCAGCTCTCGACGACAGTGAAGTGGTTCATGCGGACACCCTGCAGGATGTCGAAGCGCAGGTTACCCGCCTCCTTGCGGCTGGCCATCGCCTGGCCCTGCAGCATCTCGCGCGCTTTCGGCACGCCCGCAGGCACGACGTCGACATGCGTCACGACGGTCACGGCGGAGTCGGGTGCGGCCGCGGCCGGCTCGCGCGAGAGGCCCGTATGCGATCGCTCGTCATACGGGCTGACACGCAGCGACGACAGCTTCTCGCGGAACTGCGTGACGTGCGTCGCGCCCCGATGCGCCTTCCACGAGGCGTCGTCATTCCACTCTTCGGTGATGACGAAATGTCCCTGGAGGCCGACGCGCTGCAGCACATCGGCCTTCGTGTTGCCGGCGGCCTTCCGTGCCGCGTCGCGATACCCGCGCAGCAGCGGCACGGCCTGCGCGTCTGTAGACGGCGCCACTTCGATGTAGCTGACGATGACCCTGGGACCTTCCGGTACGGCAGGGACGGCAGGTGCCTGAGGTGCACCCTGCCCGAATGCGGCACGGCTCAGCGACAGGACGATCAGTGTGCAGACGAACGTGGCGTAACGCATGGCGTGCCTCCCCGGCGACGGCAATAATACGATGTAGACACGAAACGTAGACAGGAATCGCGCCATGCCACGAGTGAACGGGCTCCACCACATCACAGCCATTTCAGGACCGCCGCAGGAAAACGCCGACTTTTACGCGGGCCTGCTCGGCATGCGGCTCGTCAAGAAGTCGGTCAACCAGGACGACCCGACGACGTACCACCTCTTTTATGCGGACGCCGAAGGGCATCCGGGCGCCGATCTGACATTCTTTCCATGGGCGCACATGGCGCCGCCCCGCATGGGGCATGGCCTGGCCGTGGAGGTGTCGCTCGAGATTCCAACCGGGTCGATCGAGTACTGGCAGGCACGCCTCGACACGTCCGGTGCGCCGGTCGGTGCGGTCGAACAGCGTTTTGGCGATCGCGTGCTTCCCGTCATGGATCCTCACGGAATGAAAGTCGCGCTGGTGGAACCCGCCGCGCCCAGGTCACGGCTGTTCACGCCGTGGGAGGGAAGCCAGGTGCCGGCGGATCGTCAGGTCAGGGGCCTGCACAGCGCGCGGTTGTGGGAGCGCGAGGCGAGCCTGACGACCGCCTTCCTGACGGAGGCGCTCGGCTTCGCGCATCTCGGCACGGAGGACGGCTGGATGCGCTACGGGTTTACCGACGTGGCGGGCGGAGTGGATATTCGTGAGACACCCGACGAGCGGCGCGGCGCCTGGGGCGTCGGCTGCGTGCACCACCTCGCATGGCGCGTCGACGACGACACGCACGAGCTCGCGATGCGCGCGCAGGTCGAAGCGGCCGGCGCGCGGCCTACGCCCGTTATCGATCGCTTCTGGTTCAAGTCGGTCTATTTCAAGGAGCCGGGCGGCGTGCTCTTCGAGCTCGCGACGGATGGACCCGGATTCGCCGTTGACGAAGCGCCAGAGCATCTCGGCGAGACCCTCGTGCTGCCACCCTGGCTCGAGCGACAGCGCGCCGTGATCGAGAGCGGCCTTCCGCCGTTGAGGCTGGGATGAGCGATCTCGGCTTCGTCCACGTCTTTCACCCGCCGGCGACTCCGGCCGCGCCGATCCTGCTGCTGCTCCACGGCACGGGCGGGAACGAGCACGATCTCGTGTCGTTGAAGGATGCGCTGCGGCCCGACGCGGGTGTCCTCAGTCCGAGAGGGCAGGTGCTCGAGCGCGGCATGCCCCGGTTCTTCAGGCGGCTGGCCGAAGGCGTCTTCGATATCGACGATCTGAAACAGCGGACGCACGACCTGGCGGGATTTGTGTCGCGCGCGTCGGCCCATTACGGGTTTGCTTCCGATCGAATCGTGGCCGCGGGTTTTTCGAACGGCGCGAACATCGCCGCAAGCCTGTTGCTCCTCGAGCCCGCGACGCTGGCGGGCGCCATCCTGTTCCGTGCGATGGTGCCGCTCGTGCCCGATCCGCTGCCGTCCCTCCCCGGCACGCCCGTGCTCCTGTCGAACGGCCGGAGGGATCCGCTGGTCGCGCCCGCCGAGACGGAGCGGCTCGCCGGACTGCTCCGCACGGCAGGCGCAGACGTCACGCTCGCCTGGCAGGAGAGCGGCCATGAATTGACGGAAGCCGACGTCGCCCAGGCGCGCGACTGGCTGACGCGTGTAAGGCCTCTATAATCGCCACTATCAGAGCGATGCGGAACAGCTGGCTGCGACTGTTGGTGTTCGGCACGGCCGTCGTCCTGGCGTTGGGATTGGCGGCCGGACTGGCTGCGCAGCGGCCGTCCGTCGGGAATGGCGTCGGGAACGCCGTCGGGGACGCTGTCTGGAGCGCCGACGCGCTCGACGCCGAAGCGCGGGGGCTGTCGCGCCTCCACAGTCTGCTCGTCAGCCGCCGCGGGGAGCTGATCTTCGAGCGCTACTACAGCGGCATCCGCCGCGAGCGTCCCGCCAACATCAAGTCCGCATCCAAGAGCGTCATCTCTGCTCTGGTCGGTATCGCGATCGAGCGGAAGCTGATTCCTTCGGTGAGCACGCCGATCGCTACCTGGTTCCCCGAGCTCGCGCAGGACCCGGATCGCCGGAAGCGGGAGATCACCGTCGAGCACCTGCTCACCATGCGGCCCGGTCTCGAGGGCACGAGCAACCGCAACTACGGCGCGTGGGTCACCAGCAAGAACTGGGTGCGGCACGCCCTGGCCCGGCCGATGTTCGCGGCGCCGGGGGAGGAGATGGAGTACAGCACGGGCAACACGCACCTGTTGTCAGCCATCCTCACCAGGGCGACCGGCATGAGCACGTGGGCGTTCACCAACGATGCGCTCGGCAAGCCGCTCGGCTTCACGCTGCCGCAGTGGCCACGGGATCCGCAGGGGATTTATTTCGGTGGCAACGACATGCTGATGACGCCCCGGCAGATGGTGGCGTTCGGCGAGCTCTATCTGAACCGCGGCCGCTGGCCGTACGTCGGCGTGCCGCGCACCGCAGCGACCGCACAGGTGATTCCCGCGGCGTGGGTTGAGCGCTCCTGCGACGGTCGCGCCCGCAACCGGCGTCCGGGTGGCCCCGGATTCAACGGCAACGTGAACGATCCGCTGCGCGATCGCGAGTACGGGTTCGGCTGGTGGGTGCACGAGATCCGCGGCTACGACACCTGCTTCGCGTGGGGCTACGGCGGCCAGTACGTCTTCGTGATACCCGAGCTCGATCTGGTCATCGTGACGACGTCATCGCCGGATGTCAGCGAAGAGCGGCGCGGTCATCGCGCCGCGCTCTTCGGCGTGCTCGATGAGTTCGTCGTCGCCCCGCTGGCGAATTAAATGGGGTCAGCCCCCATTTAATTGGCGTGGGGTTTGGTCTGGACGTGGATGCCGCACTCCAGCTTCTGACCCTGCCAGCGGCCGGACCGCGGGTTCGACGGATCGACTGGCAGCGTCGTGCACGGCTCGCACCCGATGCTGGTGAAGCCGCGGTCGTAGAGCGGCAGCAGGGGAATGTCGTGCGTCCGCGCGTAGTCCCACACATCCTTCGCCGTCCAGGCCGCCAGCGGGCTTACGCGCTGGATGGTCTTTCCGGTCGGCAGGCTGAACGGCTCAATCTCCTGCAGCGCCGCGCGTGACGGCGACTGATCGCGTCTTAGCGCGGTAAACCAGACGTCATACCGTTCGAGCGCCGAGAAGAGCGGCTCCACTTTGTGCCGCTTGCAGCACGCCTCGGTGCTCTCCGCTTCCCAGAGTCCGACGAGCGGCTCGCTCGCGCGCAAGGTCACCAGATTGAGCTTCCATCTCGCCGCCAGTTCGTCGCGGTAGGCGAGCGTCTCGGCGAAGTGGTGCGCGGTATCGAGAAACAGGATCGGAATGCCCGGCATCCGCGCGATCAGCATGTGCGTGAGGACGACGCATTCCGCCTGAAAACTGGAGGTCAGGCAGGGCGCATGCGCCTTTCGCAGCGTCTCGATGATCGCAGGGGACAATCCGCTCATGTCAGCATCTCCTCGAGCGCGCGTTCCACGGCCTCAATCGCTTCCGCATCCGATGAGGCGCCCCGTGCCAGGTGCGCGAGCCGCGCGGCGGCGCTGATCGGACTGTTCGGCTGCGTGCGGTCGCTCTCGCCGAGCCCGGCGATCATGCCCGCGCCAGCCGTGAAGCAGGTTGCCGGGTCGATCAGCACGAAGCTGCCGGTCGCGCGGTTGTTCTCGTAGCGGTCGAAGACCAGCGGATGCGTCACGGCGACGGTGGCGGTCCCGATTTGATTCAACGCGAGCGTCCGGTCGACTTCCGCAGCGACCGTGCGCGTCGTGTGCTTCAGCAGATACACCCGTCCGGGCTGGGCCGGCCGCTCGTCCATCCAGACGATTTCCGCCTGGAACCGGTTGCCCACGTGCGGGGGACTGGAGGCGCCGGACAGCTGATCGCCGCGGCTGATGTCGATCTCCTCGTCGAGCGTGATGGCGACCGACATCGGCGCGAACGCCATGTCGAGATCGCCATCGTGCGTGACAATCCGCTTGACGTGCGCGCTCCGGCCCGAGGGCCACGCGGTGACGAGGTCGCCGACGCGGACGATGCCCGTGACGATCTGGCCGGCATAGCCGCGGAACTGGTGATCGGGACGCATGACGAGCTGCACCGGAAACCGGAACGGCTGTGCCGTCAGGTCGTGCGCGACGTCAACGGTCTCGAGATGCTCGAGCAGTCCGGGTCCCTCGAACCACGGGGTATTAGGACTCGGCCCCATGACGTTGTCGCCCTGGAGGGCGCTCAGCGGAATCGCGTGGCAGCGCGCGCCGCCGAGGATGTCCAGGAACTCGTCGCGGATCCGCTCGTAGACGTCGCGGTTGAACGCCACGAGGTCCATCTTGTTGATCGCGACGACGAAGTCGGTGATCCCGAGCAGTTGCGCGATCCGGGCGTGCCGCCTCGACTGCGGTTTCACCCCCTGGGAGGCATCGACCAGCAGGATCGCGAGGTCGGCGGTTGATGCGCCGGTGGCCATGTTGCGGGTGTACTGCTCGTGACCGGGCGTATCCGCGAGGATGAACTTGCGCTTCGCGGTCGCGAAGTAGCGATAGGCCACGTCGATGGTGATGCCCTGTTCGCGCTCGGCCTTGAGGCCGTCGGTGAACAGCGAGAAGTCAATCGGCCCGGCGCCGCGGTTCTTCGACGCGGCGCGCACGGACGTCACCTGGTCCTCGTACACCGCCTGCGCGTCGTGCAGCATCCGTCCGATCAGCGTGCTCTTCCCATCGTCCACGCTCCCGGCCGTGCAGATGCGGAGCAGTCCGGACATCAGAAGTAGCCCTCGCGCTTCTTCATCTCCATCGACGCGTCCTGATCGTGATCGATGATGCGCAGCTGGCGCTCGGACTGGCGGACGGCGATCAGCTCTTCGATGATCTTCGGCACCGTATCGGCATCGGAGCGAATCGCGCCCGTGCACGGCGAGCAGCCAAGCGAGCGCATCCGGCAGCGGAGGGTTTCCACCTTGTCTCCCGGCAGCACGGGTACGAACGACTGTTCCGGGACGATCAGCGACGAGCCGCGGACGATGACCTCGCGCTCCTTCGCGAGATACAGCGGGACAATGGGGATCTGTTCAACGTGGATGTATTGCCAGATGTCGATCTCGGTCCAGTTGGAGAGGGGGAAGACGCGAATCGACTCGCCGGGCCGCAGCCTGGCGTTGAGCAGGTGCCAGAGCTCGGGACGCTGGCGCTTAGGGTCCCACTGGCCGCTGGCGTCGCGGATCGAGAAGACGCGCTCCTTGGCGCGCGATCGTTCCTCGTCGCGCCGCGCGCCGCCGAGGGCTGCATCAAAATTGCCGGCCTGCAGCGCGTCGAGCAGCGCCTTCGTCTTGAGCAGTCCGCAGCACCGCTGCGTGCCGACCGCGAACGGCTGCGTCCCGTCCGCAATCGCGTCCTGGTTCGTGTGCACGATGAGCCGCGCGCCGACCGAGCGCGCCATGTCATCGCGGAACGCGATCATTTCGCGGAACTTGTAGGTCGTATCGACGTGCAGCAGCGGAAACGGAATCGGGCCCGGGAAGAACGCCTTCTGCGCCAGGCGCAGCATGACGGAGGAATCCTTGCCGACGGAATAGAGCATGACCGGCCGCTCGAATTCCGCCACCACCTCCCGGAGGATGTGAATGCTCTCGGCTTCGAGCGTGCGCAGGTGATCCAGGCGCAGCGCCGGCGCGGCGGTGACGGGAACGTGGGTGGTATCGAGCACAGTGGCCATCGGTATTCAGAGCCGAAAAACAAAAAAGCCCGGGAACCTTTCGGTCCCGGGCTCGTGAATGTCTGATTTGCTGCTGCTTATGAAGTCGTGTTGTGCGCCTTCAGGCGGCCAGACGTCGAGCGCCGAGACCTCGGGAGGTCTCCGGACAACAACAACAGCAGGCGCACATCAGGCCGGTGAACACGTTGATGGGGATCTTATGCTTGACATGCGATTGCCGTCAACGCTACAACCGTCACATCTCATGCCTCTCGGTCACCTCTCCTGTTGTTGTCCCTGCTGCGCGGCGGCGCTGTGTCGCTGCGCGTGTATCGGGCCGATGGCGGTGAGGTGAGCGTCCTTCTGAACCAGTAATTCCCTTCAGTTCGCGTCTCTTCACACCGGCCAGTCGGCTGCCGCTGCGGCTCTGTGTCCTGACTGACTGTGCGACGCCCACTCCGGCGTCAGAGGTGAGAGGCGATGTTCAAGACGATCTCTATGTTTGTGTCCGCGATCGCGCTGGTTCCGGTGCTTGCGGTTGCGCAGAACACGGCCGAGGAGCCGCCGCCGATCGAGGAGACGGTGGTGGTCAGTGCCCCTTCGCCCGTCGATGCCGCGCAGGCCGTTCCGATTCCGGTGTCGGTCGTCACCGGCGAGCTGCTCGCCAGCACCGGCGCCTTCAACGTGAACCGGTTGAAGGAGCTCATTCCGACGGTGCAGTTCTACTCCTCCAACCCTCGCAATTCGTCCATCACCGTTCGCGGCCTGGGTGCGCCGTTCGGCCTGACGAACGACGGCATCGAGCCCGGCGTGGGCCTGTACGTCGATGGCGTCTTCCACGCGCGGCCGGCGGCGGCCACACTCGATTTCGTCGACGTCGAGCGCGTCGAAGTGCTGCGAGGACCACAGGGGACGCTCTTCGGCAAGAACACGACGGCGGGCGCGATCAGTGTCGCCACGCGCAGGCCATCCTTCACGCGCGAAGGGGACTTCGAAATCACGTTCGGCAGCGTGGGCCTGATGCAGGCGAAAGGGTCGCTCTCCTGGCCGGTCTCACGGCGGGCCGCCGGGCGGCTGTCGTTTTCGGGTACGACCAGGCAGGGCACCATCCGCAACAGCATCACGGGACTCGATCTCAACGGGCTGAACAACCTGGGCGTCAGGGGACAGCTTCTGATGGCGCCGTCCGACAGGCTCGTCATCACCGTCGCGGGCGATCACACCCGCCAGCGCCCCGACGGGCACGCCCAGGTCGTGGCGGGCGTCGCGCCGACCCTGCGGCCGGCCGACCGTCAGTACGCGCGGATTGCCGCCGATCTCGGCTACACACCGCCGACGTTCAATGCCTTCGATCGCCTCACCGACACCGATACGCCCTGGCGATCCCATCAGGATCTCGGCGGAGCGTCGGTGACCGTCGAGCGTGCGATCGGGAGCCGGCGGCTGACGTCGGCGACCGCGTGGCGCTACTGGGACTGGCGCCCGTCGAACGATCGCGACTTCATCGGCCTGCCGGTGACGACGATCTCGGCGAACCCGTCCGATCAGCGGCAATGGACGCAGGAAGTCCGCTATGCGGGAGCACTCTCGCCCGGCATCGCGTTCGTCGTGGGCGCCTTCGGATTTCATCAGACGATCGACTCCACCGGCCGGCAGGAACAGGGCGCCGCCGCGGCGCGGTTTCTTCTGGCGCCAGGCGCAGCCGCGTCGGCGCCGGGGCTGCTCGACGGCTACGGGCAGGTGTCGGAGATCTCTTCGGTAACCGACAGCGCCGCGGCGTTCGGCCAGCTCGAATGGACCGTCGGCGATCGCTTTCGGCTGCTCCCGGGGCTCCGCGTCAATTACGACGACAAGGAAGTCGATTTCGACACGCAGGTGTACGGCGGCCTCCAGACAACCGACCCGGCCCTCGTGGCCGCGCAGCGGTCTATCCTGGCGCCGCAGTCGTACCAGGCGGGCGCGGACGACAGGAACCTGTCAGGGCAGCTGACCGCCGCCTATGACGTCGCGCGACGGGTGCACGCGTTTGCCACCTACGCCACGAGCTTCAAGTCGGTGGGGCTCAATCTGTCGGGGGTTCCCGCGGACGCCGGGGGACACCCGCTGATTGATGCCGCGACGGTGAAGCCGGAGGCGGTGCGCCACGCGGAGGTCGGCGTCAAGACGGAGCCGATCCCCGGCGTGACCGCCAATGTGACGGCGTTCAGGACCGACGTGCGCGATTACCAGGCGAACGTCGTCAATGCGCAGGTTGGTGTGCTGCGCGGCTATCTGGCGAATGCGGATCGGGTGCGCGTGCGCGGCCTCGAGTTTGACGGCACGGCCCGCGTGAATCGCCGGACGTCGCTGTACGGATCCGCCGCACTGACGGATGGCACGTACGTCTCGTTCCCCGATGCGCCGCCCCCGCTCGAAGAGACCGGCGGGCCGCTCACCAAGGACGTATCGGGCTCGGTGTTGCCCGGGATTTCGCGGTGGGCAGCGTCCTTCGGCGGCGAATATGCCAGGCCGCGGACCGTGTGGGGGAGGGCGGGTGAGCTCTTTGGCGCCGTCGACGCGAGCGCGCGTTCATCGTTCTCCTCCAGTTCCAGCGCGTCACGGTACCTGGTGATCGACGGCTACTCGCTCGTCAACGCGAGGGCCGGCTTCCGCTGGTCGGACGGATGGGCGGTCTCGATCTGGTCGCGCAACCTGCTGAACCGCGACTACTTTGAACTGCTCTCGCCTGCGCCCGGCAACTCCGGTCTCTTCGTCGGTCTCCCCGGCGAGCCGCGGACGTTCGGCCTGACGCTTCGGCTCCGCTTATGACCGACCAGACGATCGCGCTCGCCGTCATCACGCTGCTCGCCGCCGTCGTCAATGGCGCGCTGGGGTACGGCTTCTCGTCCATCACGGTTCCGATTGCTTTGCTGTTTCTCTCGAATCGCGTGCTCAATCCGGCGCTCGTCCTGATCGAGGTCGTGCTGAACGCGTACGTGCTGTGGAACAACCGCGATTCGTTCAACGCGGTGTGGCGCCGGGTGCTCCCTGTGGTGATTGGATTGCTGCCGGGGATCATTCTGGGCACGGCGATCGTGTCGCAGGTCAATCCGGCGTGGCTCCGCTTTGTGACGTTCACGGTCCTGCTGCCGTTAATCCTGATCCAGGCGGCGGGCTATCGGCGGCCGATTCACTCGGAGCGATCGGCGGGTCTCGCGTTCGGCGGTGCGCTGGGCGTGCTCTACTCGGTCACCACCATCTCGGGTCCTCCGCTCGCGATCATGCTGAACAATCAGGGGCTCGAGAAGCGCGACTTCCGCGCGGCGCTCGGTGTCATCCGTCTCGCGGAGTCGTCGATGACCGCGGTGGCGTACGCGTATGCGGGATTCTTCACCGCGACGAGCATCGGTCTGATTCCGTGGATCGTCCCCAGCATCCTGATTGGCGTGCCGATCGGCGCCTACATCATTCAGCGCGTCGATGCCGAAACCTTCCGGCGCGTCTGTATGAGCTTCGATGCCTGGGTTGTCGGGTTCGGATTGTCGCGACTGCTGCAGGAGCTCGCGATCGTCCAGGGCAACGCGGCGTATCTGCTGCTCGCCGCGGTCGGCGCCGTCGATGCGTGGCTGCTGTACCGCTTCTTTCGGCGTTGACCCCCCGCCCCTCCAGATAGTACAAAGAGCGGCCCTGCGGCCTGCCACGAGCGGAGCCGGGGGGCCTGTCCCGAGCTAGTCGAGGGGGACCTTCTGGAGGCTTACCTGGTGGCGACCCTGCACATCCGTCCCGATATTCGCGAGCAATATTCCACGCTTTTCAGCACAAAACCCGTTAACGGCCGCACCGTCGACGTCGAGACCCTGATCGCCGACCTGGCGGCGTCGATTGCAGACGAACTGCACCCGCTGCTCTCGGAGCGGCATTCCTATCAGCAGCGCGTCGGCAGCAAGACCGCGCGCTACACCTTCCTGCCGGCGGGGGACGACATCATGGACGCCGACGGCAACACGACGACAGTCGGGGCCATCCGCAAGGGGATGCTGGACGGTTTCTTCGGACGGAAGACACCGGATGCCTGGCGCCTGAATCCGACGGTGCCGATTCCGGCGGACACGATGCGCCCCGGCCTCGAAGGCACCGGCCCCGCGATTGACCTGGGCATGGCGATGGGCGCGCTCAATACCGAAGCGGCGTCGTGGATGTGGGACTGGGAAGATGCCGGCGGCGACTACAAGGACCAGCTCTATCGCGCCTGGGTGAACCTGTCCGAGATCCTGGCCCACAAGTGGGACAACAAGCCGTTCGTCCATCCCACGAAGAAGCGCGAGTACCGGATCGAAGCGACGCTCGACAAGTGGCCGACCATCTTTCACCGCGTTCCCGGTCTGCACCTGCGCAACCGTCAGATGACGCTGAACGGCGAAGCGGTGCCCGCGATCGTGCCGGCACTCGTCATTCACGCGGTCAGCAATTACGACTCTCAGAAGAAGAACAAGTCGGG
The DNA here is from genome assembly GCA_945903265.1 of Candidatus Sulfopaludibacter sp. SbA3. Taxonomy (GTDB): domain Bacteria; phylum Acidobacteriota; class Vicinamibacteria; order Vicinamibacterales; family UBA2999; genus CAXNKG01. The sequence continues at coordinate 36,418 of CAMDNQ010000018.1, read as the reverse complement.
CATCTATTACTACGTGCCCAAGATCGAGACGTGGCAGGAAGCGCGGCTCGTCGCCAAGCTGCTCAGGCAGCTCGAGGCGGCGCTCGGCCTCACGCGCGGCACCCTGAAGATCAAGATGCTGAACGAGCGCGCCGAATACGCGCTGCAGCAGGAAGTGATCATGTGGGTCCTCCGCGAAAACCTGATCGGCCCCAACGTCGGCCGCTGGGACTACATCAACAGCCGCGAGGAAATGTTTCGCCACGATCCGGCGATGGTCATTCCCGATCCGCCGTCGGTCACGATGACCGAACCCTCGATGAGCTACTACACGATGCGCAACGCGCTGCTCGCCACGCTGGCGGGCGGCATGCCGATCGGCGGCATGGCGGCGCAGATGCAGAACCCGAAGGCGCCCGAAAACGACGTCAAGGCGCTCCGCGACATCTGGTTCGATAAGTTGCGGGAGCGGCTCACCGGTCTCTTCAAGATCAACGGGACGATGTACGACACGTATCGGCAGAGTTGGGTCGCCACGATCCAGAAGCATTACGTGGACGCGGGGCGCGAGTCGCTGACCGCCGACGTCAACGATCTCCAGAAGGTCGTCGACAAGGTGAACGACGAGGAGCGGAAGAAGCTGGAGCTGCTCGGCCTGGTGAAGAACGGGAAGATCGCGCCGCTCGAACTGAACGAGGCAGACCTGACCGTCGACAAGCTGTTCTCGGCCGAGGCGCAGACGCGTCTCCTGTCGCGCCCGGAGGGCCCGACGACCGAGGACGGACTGCGCTACGCGATGTACATGGCGACCGAATACATGTACCAGCAGCTGCAGGGGAACAACGCCGCGGCGATTCTCGATCCGCGCACCGGCCTGCGCTTCATGAACGATTTCGCGACGTACGAGATCTTCTGGCACTTCCTCTATCTGGCCGTCTTCCACAACGTCGAGCTCACCGATGACGGGAAGCACTCGAAGAAGGGGCAGCGCGTCACGCCGGAACTGTTCGTGAAGTTGATCGACGAACGGCGCGACACGGTGAAGGAGCTCTTCAAGGAGCTCGGCGTCACCTACGAGAAGACGCATGCCGAGCTGGTGCTCCAGTTGATGCAGCGCCATGTCGTCGAGAAGGTCGACGGGAAGCTGGTCCCGCAGCGCCGCTGGATCAAGTACGGGTCGCGCGTCCTGCTCGCCATCATCGAGCAGCCCGAGGCGGACCGCACCGCCATCCTCGACGCCATCTTCAGCGATCGCCAGGCCACCGCCGACACGCTGGCGAAGGCATCCGATCCGGCGATCCGTGCGCGGCTCCAGAAAGCGCTCGAGGCGCACGATTACGTGTATGACGTTCCGCCGGCGGCGCCGGCATCCGCGGCATAAGAGGTTCCCATGAGTCCGAATCCCTCGACGTTGCTCGATCTGTTTGCCAACGCCTCTCCCGATAGCGTCGCCATCGCCATCCCGGAGAAGGACCTCCGGATCACCTACGCGCAGCTGCGCGACCAGGTGCAGGCCGTCGCCGAGGCGCTGGCCGCCGCCGGCATCAAGAAAGGCGATCGAGTCGGCACGGCGCTCACGAACGGCCTCCCGAACATCGTGACCTTCCTGGCCGCGTCGATGGTCGGAACGGCGGCGCCCCTGAATCCCTCGTACAAGGAAGACGACTTCCGGTTTTATCTCGAAGATACGAACGCGAAGATCCTCCTGCTGCCGCCGGACGGCGCCGAGGACGCGCGCCGTGCCGCGGGGACCACGGTGCCGATCATCACGGTGGACGTGAACGACAAGGGCGTCGTCGAGCTCGCCGGGCACACGAAGCGCACCGCGTACCCGGCTCCGACCGTCGACGACATCGCGCTCATCCTGCACACCAGCGGCAGCACGGGTCGGCCGAAGCGCGTGCCATTGACCCACGCGCAGCTCTCGATTTCGGCGCAGAACGTCGCCGCCACGTATGACCTCACGGCGAAGGATGTCTCGCTCTGCGTGATGCCGCTCTTCCACGTGCACGGCCTCGTCGCCTCGACGCTTGGCACGCTGGCGACGGGCGGCACGGTCGTCGTGCCGGCGAAGTTCAATCCGCTCTCGTTCTGGAGTGTGGTTCGCGACTACAAGGCCACGTGGTACTCCGCGGTGCCGACGATGCACCAGCTGCTGATTGCGCGATCGAAGGTAGGGCAGCGGCCCGCCGGTGCGGAAAATCTCAGGTTCATCCGCTCGTGCAGCGCGTCGCTGTCGCCGCAGTTGCTGAGCGACATGGAAGCGCGCTTCGGCGCGCCGGTGCTCGAGGCGTACGGCATGACCGAAGCCGCGCATCAGATGTCCTCGAACCCGCTCCCGCCCGCGGCGCACAAGCCGGGGTCCGTGGGCCAGAACACCGGGACGACGAAGATCGCCATCATGGACGCGGCGGGCACGCTGCTCAAGACGGGCGAGCGGGGTGAAGTCGTGATTCGCGGCGCAAACGTGATCAAGGGATACGAGAACAACCCGGACGCGAACGCCTCGTCATTCGTCGACGGCTGGTTCCGCACCGGCGATCAGGGTGTGCTCGACGAACAGGGATATCTCTCGCTGACCGGCCGGCTGAAGGAAATGATCAACCGCGGCGGCGAGAAGATCGCGCCGCGCGAAATCGACGAGGTGCTGCTGGGCCATCCGGCGGTCGCCGAAGCGGTGGCGTTCGGCACGCCGCATCCGACGTGGGGTGAGGAAGTCGCGGCGTGTGTGGTGCTGAAGGCCGACGGCCCGCCGGCCACCGACGCCGAGATCATCGCCTACTGCAAGGAGCGGATGGCCGAGTTCAAGCGCCCGAAGCAGATCCACATCACGGCGTCGATTCCGCGCACCGGCACGGGGAAGATCTCGCGCAAGAACGTCGCGGAATCGTTCTCGGGCGCCGCGCGGTGAAGGCCGCCAATTTGAAAGCAGGGCTGTGAAGATCGTCATCGCTGGCGCCGGTGCGATCGGCGGCTACATCGGCGCCAGGCTCGCCAAGGCGGGCGCCGACGTCGTGCTGTTCGCGCGCGGGGCGCATCTGCAGGCGATGCGCGATCGCGGGCTCAAGGTCGTCGGCGCGGAAGAAGAGTTCGAAGTTCGTCCGCAGGTGTCGGGCTCGCTCGCGGAGATCGGCGTGGCCGACGTCGTCTTTCTGGGCGTCAAAGCGCACGGCCTTACGGATCTCGCCCCGCAGCTGCGCCCGCTCTTCGGGACCGACACCGTCGTCGTCAGCACGCAGAACGGCATTCCCTGGTGGTACTTCCAGCAGCATGGCGGCGAGCTCGACGGCCTGAGGCTCGAGCGCGTTGATCCCGGCGGCGTCATCACCAACGCGATCGAACCGCACCGGGTGATCGGATCGATCGCCTACTTCGCCACCGAGATCGAGGCGCCGGGCGTTATCCGCCACATCGAGGGGAACCGCATCAGCTTCGGCGAGCCGGATGGCACGAAGTCCGAGCGGTGCACGCGCGTGGCGCAGGCGCTGATCGCGGCCGGCCTGCGCTGCCCGGTCAGCACGAAGTTCCGTCAGGAAATCTGGGTCAAGCTTCTCGGCAACGCCACCTTCAATCCCATCAGCGCGCTGACCGGCGCCACGCTCGTGCAGATGGCGCAGCACCCCGAAGTGTCGCAGCTCGTGCGCGAGAGCATGCGCGAAGTCGAGGCCGTGGCGAACCGTCTGGGCATCGAGATGCCCATCACGATCGATCAGCGGATCGCCGGCGCCGCGAAAGTGGGCGAGCACAAGACCTCCATGCTGCAGGACGTCGAGGCAGGCCGCCGCATGGAGCTGGAGGCGGTGGTGGGCGCCGTCATCGAACTGGGCGACAAGCTGGGCATCGCCATGCCGACGACGCGCGCGGTCTACGCGTGTGCGTCGATTCTGAACGATCGCATTGCCCCGCGGACGCCTGCGCCCGCGGCCGTCGGCGGATAGCACAACGTCACCACACGGAGGTCGGTCGTGAACGTGAACAACCGCTGGTTCCAGCTCGGTGCGTCGCTCGTTGCCATGATCATGATCGCCAACCTCCAGTACGCCTGGACGTTGTTCGTCAATCCGCTGCGCGAAGGCAATGGCTGGACGCTGGCGGAGGTGCAGTGGGCGTTCACGGTCTTCATCCTGTTCCAGACCTGGGTGCAGCCGCTCGACGGCTGGCTGATTGATCGGCTTGGCCCGCGCGGCTTCATCACCGCCGCCGGCCTGCTGTGCGGCCTCGGCTGGGCGGGCATGGGCTACGCGACCTCGATTCCGATGCTGTATGCGCTGTACGCTCTGGCCGGCACGGGCGCGGCGTTCGTCTACAGCGGCTGCATCGGCGGGGCGCTCAAGTGGTTCCACGATCGGCGCGGATTCGCCTCGGGGGTGATCGCGGCCGGGTTCGGCGGCGGCACGGCGCTCTTCATTCCCGTCATCTCGAGCATCATCGCGAACCAGGGGTATCGCGAGGCGTTTCTCTACACCGGCCTGCTCCAGGGCGGCGTGATTTTCATCGTCGCGCAGTTCCTCCGCCACCCGCCGCACACCGCGCCCGCGTCGACGGCGGCGAAAGCGGCGGCGGCGAAGCCCCAGTTCACCACCGCCGAGATGGTGCGCACGCCCCACTTCCTGGTCATGTACGCGATGTTCGTCATGATGGCCATTGGCGGACTGATGGTGACAGCGCAGGCAGGCCCGATGGCGGCGTCGTGGGGCCTCCCCATTGCGGCGCTGACGCTGGCGGCCTCGGTGAGCCCGCTCGCCAACGCCGCAAGCCGCATCTTCTGGGGCTGGGCGTCAGACAAGATCGGGCGCGAAAAATCGATGATCATTGCGTTCGTGCTGCAGGCGGCCGCACTGCTGCTGGTCCTGGGCGTGGGCCATCTCTCGGCGATCTGGTTCGCGACGACGCTCGTGCTCGTCTACTTCACCTGGGGCGAGATCTACTCGCTGTTTCCCTCGCTGACGGGTGATTATTTCGGGACGAAGAACGCGACGTCGAACTACGCCGTGATGTACACGGCGAAGGGCGTCGCGTCGATTGTCGGCGGCGGCCTGGCGGCGCTCCTGTTTGAGCGGTTCGGCAGCTGGACGGCGGCGTTTTACGGCAGCGCGGCACTGGCGCTCATCGCTGCCGTGCTCGCGGTAGGCTTGCGAGCGGCCGGTGCGCCGGTCAAGCGCGCCGAACCGATACCGGCGCCGAGCGCAGGCTAAAGCCTGCGCGCTACGGACGTGTAGAGCGCACGGTTCAGGTTGCACCAGCAACGAATGTAGAGCGCACGCTTCAGCGTGCGCGGATGGAGACAATGGCTGACACACAGGTAAGTGCGCTCGCGCGCGAGATGCTCGACGCGTTTTCAACAGGTAAATCCATTCCGGTCGCGCCGTCGGCGCGTGAAGGCGGCTGCGATCTCGATACCGGCTATGCGGTCGAAGCGGAGATCGTGCGCCTGCGCCGTGCGGGCGGGCGCACGACGGTCGGCCGGAAGATCGGCCTTGGAAACCGCGCCCTCTGGCGTGCCCTCAAGATGAAGACGCTGGTGTGGGCCAGCATGTACGACGACACGGTCCACTACGCGAAGAACGGCTCCGGCACGCTGTCGGTCGCGCGGATGCGGGCGCCGAAAATCGAACCCGAGGTCGTCCTGAAGCTGAAGTCGGTGCCGGCGTCAGCGGACCCGATCGCGGCAATCGAAGCCAGCGAATGGATCGCGTTCGGGTTCGAGATCGTGGATTGTCCCTATCCGGAATGGAAATTCCAGCCGGGTGATTTCATGGCATCGCTCGGCCTGCATGCGGCACTGCTCATCGGTGAGCCGCGCCAGGTTCGCAAGGAAGACGCGGCGGCGCTGGTGGAGCAGCTCGGGGCGTTTACCGTGAAGCTCTCGAAGAACGGCGAGGTCGTGCAGGAAGGGGGGGGCAAGAACGTGCTCGAGAATCCCGCGCTCTGCATGGCGGAGTTCCTGTCGGCGCTGCCGGACCAGCGCGGGCCCGAGCCGCTGCGCGCCGGAGAGGTCATCACGACCGGGTCGCTCACGGTTCCTCCGCTTGTGAGCGCCGGCGAGACCTGGCGCGTTGAAGCCAGCGGTCTCGATCTGGCGCCGCTCACCGTCACATTCACCGCCTGAGGCATCCATGTCAAAAATGATCATCGCGTTGCTCGCGCTGGCGATCGGCCTTGCGATCGGTATTCCGCTCGGCGACCGGATGATGTCTGGCGACGCCGAGCCCGCGACGGCAGCGGCGGCTCCGGCCTCCGCATCGGCTGTGGCCGACGCAATCGGCGCGCAGGACATTTCCGGTCCGTACGACGTGGTCGAAGGCTGGCCGAAGGACCTGGCGACGCTGCCCGGTCACGAAGGGTGGACGTACGGCAGCGCGCGCGGCATTTTCGCCGAGAGCCCGAACCGCGTGTATCTGCTGGGTGGAGGCGAGCTGCCGAACATCCAGCGGCCGTCGAGAATGAAACTCGGGCCAAGCGTCGAGTTTCCGATCGGCGGCGTGCCGTTCAGGAATGCCAACCAGCTGACGCCCCCGGGCGGCGGCGGATCGGGCTCGGATCCGGCGAAGGGGATGGACTTGTGGCGCGGGTCCGCGCCTCCGTACCGCGAGCTCGGCGTCGATGCCCGGTGGGAGCACTCGATCGTCGTCGTCAACGCCCAGGGCGACATCCTCGAGGGGTGGACGCAGTGGGACTCGATGATGAAGCGCCCGCATGCCGTCTACGTCAGTCCGTACGACGCTCAGAAGCATGTCTGGGTGGTCGACGACCACACGCATGCCATCTACAAGTTCACGAACGACGGCAAGACGCTCGTGCAGACGATCGGCACGCCGAACGTGGCGGGCGCCGACGGCACGCACTTCGACCGGCCGACGTTCATGGCGTGGATGCCCGACGGCAGCTTCTACGTCTCTGACGGATACAACGGGACACGCGTTGCCAAGTTCGACGCGAGCGGCACGTTCCTGTTCGATTTCGGGATGCGCGGGGAATCCGGTAAGGAGACCCGGCCTGGCTACATGAACAACGTGCACGGCGTCGCCGTGGACGTCGAGACGCGGCGCGTCTTCGTCAACGACCGCGACAACCACCGCATTCAGATTTTCGACGAGAACGGCAAGTACCTGTCGGAGTGGAAGATCAATGTCAATCCGTCGAGCCTGCACTTCGTCGAGATTTCGGCCGATCGGACGCTGGCGACCTTCGACCGCAACACCCACAAGATGCTGAAGTACGACCTCGACGGCCGCCTGATCTACTCATGGGGCACCGTCGCCGATTTTCCGGGCACCGTCTGGGGCGTTCACGGCATGAGCGTCGACCAGGAGGGGAATCTCTACGTGGCCGAGGTCGATTCAGGGCGGTTCCAGAAATTCAGCCCCCGCGCCGGCGCCAATCCGGCGTTTCTGATCGGAAAGCCTGTATATTCCGCGTGGAAGTAAGGAGGCATATGCGCAGGTTCCTCGGTCTCGCGGTTCTCGGCGTCACGGCGTTACTCGGCGCGGGTGTCTCGGCGCAGGCCCCGAAGCCGGCGGCGGCCGCCCCCGAACGAATCCCGCTCACCGACGATGTCTTCAAGACCGTCACGCTGCTGCGCGGCATTCCTGTCGATACGTTCTTCGATGCGATGGGGATGTTCGCGAATGCGATGGGGAACGACTGCACCTACTGCCACGACTCGAAGGCCTACTTCGACAAGACGGCGTTTGCGCTGCCGACGCCGCGCATTCAGAAGGCGCGGCAGATGATCGTGATGATGAACGATCTGAACCGGCGCTACTTTGCCGGCCAGACGCGCGTCACCTGCTTCACGTGCCACCAGGGGAACAACGCGCCGAGCAGCGATCCCGACTTCATGGTGCAGTACGGCGAGCCGACCGAGAATCCGAACCTGCGCGATTTTCCGACCGACGCGCGCCAGACGCCCGACGCGATCTTCGGGAAATACATTCAGGCGCTCGGCGGCGCGGAGCGCCTGGCCAAGTTCACCAGCTACACCGCGAAGGGCACCTACGCCGGGTTCGACACGTCGTTCGACAAGGTGCCGGTAGAACTCTACGGCCGCGCTCCCGGTCAGCAGACGATGGTTGTGCACTTCTCGACGGGGGTGAGTACGCGCGTATTCGACGGCACGAGTGGATGGATGTCGGGTCCTGACACCCCGCTGCCGCTGCTGATCCTGACGGAAGGCAATCTCGATCGCGCCAGGCTCGAGGCGATGGCCGCGTTTCCCACCGGCCTTCGACAGGCGTTCCCGCAGTGGCGCGGAGGCCGCACCGCCATCGACGGCGCGGAGGTTATCGTCCTGCAGGGAATGGATGCGGCCGGCCAGCCGGTCGCCCATTTCTATTTCGACGAGGCGGGACTGCTGGTCCGCATGATTCGCTTCACGCGCACGCCGGTCGGCTTCGTCCCGACGCAGATTGACTACAGCGACTACCGCGAAGTCCAGGGCGTGAAGATCCCGTTCACCCGCAAGGTCTCGCAGACCTACATGCAGATGACAGTCGAACTCACCGACGTGCAGCCAAACGCCGCGGTTGATGCATCGCGGTTCGCGCGGCCGGCCCCGTACACACGGCCGAGGGCATGATGGTGCGCGCAGCCGCCGGCCTCCTGCTCGCGCTCACGCTCTCGCCGCCGCCGGCCTGGAGCCAGGCCGCCATCGAGAAGTCGCCGCCCGAGACTACCGCGCCCGAGATTGCCGGCGTCGTGAAGGGCGGGACCCGCGTCCAGCTCATTCGCGATCTGTTCATGGCGACGGAGGGCCCGATCGCGATGCCGGACGGGAGCCTGCTCTTCACCGAGCAGGACGCCGGTGACGGGCGCCTGGTGAAGATCGACAAGGACGACAACATCACCACGTATCTCGACAACACCAACCGGACGATCGGCCTGGCCTACGATCCGAAGGGACGCCTGCTGGCGGCACAGTCGCGCATTCCGCGGATCGGCGTGCTGGCGCCGACGCGCGCGACGCTCGCCGAGGAGTACGGCGGGCAGCCGCTGATTTTTCCGAACGATCTGGTGGCCGACAAGAAGGGAGGCATCTACTTCACGGACCAGGTGAGCACGAGATTCCGTCCAGCTCCAGCCGGCCGTAAGCCGCTGGTGTTCTACATCCAGCCGGGCGGAACACTCGTCGTGGCCACTGAGGACGTGACGCGCCCCAACGGCGTGATGCTCAGCCCGGACGAAACGATTCTCTACGCGACGAATGGCCCCGTGATCACGGCGTTCGACGTGCAGCCGGACGGCTCGCTGCGCAACGGGCGGACGTGGGCCGAGCTCGCCGGCCTGCCGCGCAATGCCGCGGGGGAGCCGCAGGGCGGTGCCGACGGCGTCGCGGTCGACTCCGCCGGTCGCTTCTACGCGGCCACCGGCGTCGGCGTACAGGTGTTCAGTCCGGAAGGGAAGCACCTCGGCACGATCCCCATTCCGCTGCCGCCGCAGGCGATTGCCTTTGCGGGCACGGACAAGAAAACCCTCTACGTCGTCGGACGAGGCGCGGTCTACAAGATCGCGATGGTGGCGCAGGGATTTCTCGGCCGCGCCAAGTGACCGTATCCGGAGGTTGTTCCATGCAGGTCCCGTTGCCTGTCGTGCTCACGCTGGTCCTTGCGCTTGCGGCGCCGGTGGCCGCCCATCATTCGTTCTCCGCCGAGTTCGACGGCAACGCGCCCATCACGCTCAAGGGCAAGCTGTCGAAGATGGAGTGGGTCAACCCGCACGGCTGGCTGCACATCGACGTGGTGGAGGCTGACGGCAAAGTCGTGACGTGGGCTGTGGAGACCGGCGCGACCAACGCCCTGATGCGTCGCGGCCTGCGGCAGGCCGATTTTCCACTCGGCAGCGAGGTCGTGGTCAAGGGATTCAAGGCGAAGAACGGGTCACCGAGCGCCAACGGCAGTTCCGTCACCTTCGCCGACGGGCGCAACTTCTTTCTTGGTGCGACCGAGGGACCGCAAAAATGAAAAGACTGTTGCTCGTTGCGGCGGCGTTCTTCCTCGTGTGGCCGCTGACGGCGGTCGCGCACCATTCGTTCGCGGCTGAATTCGACGCCAAGCAGCCCACCACGCTGAGGGGTAAGCTGACGAAGATGGAGTGGGTGAATCCGCACGTCTGGCTGCACATTGACGTCACGGTCGCTGGCAAGGTGGTCAACTGGGCGATCGAGGCGAACGGCCCTAATGCCCTGATGCGTCAGGGGCTGCGGCAGTCCGATTTCCCACTCGCCACGGAGATCGTTGTCGAGGGCTACCGCGCGAAGAACGGATCGCCGACCGCCAGCGGCACGACGGTCAAGTTTGCCGACGGACGGAACTTCTTCCTCGGCGCCGCGTCCGGCCCCGCGGCCGCGCAGCCGCCGCGGTAGCGATCAGCGGCCCTGCCAGGGTTCTCCGAAGTAATACTGGAAGCCCTGTTCACGAATAAGGGGGAGGTCACGCTCCCCCTCCCAGCACGCTTCTTCCAGCAGCTCGAATCCCGGCGTCTTCTCGCGCACGAGCGCCCATACGAGTTTCCACGGGCGCGTATACGTCCGCGGATCCTCCACCGTGACCTCGTAGTGAATCGTGTCCGCATCGATCAGCGTCAGGCGCTCCACGAGATGCGCGGTATCCGTATAGAAATTCCCGGAGTCATCGAACCAGGTAAAGCCGTTCAGGTTTGTCACGTCGACGACGAGCGTGTTGCCGTCCCACCGCCCGCGCGAGTGGCCGACTCTCAGCTTGATGTCCGGTCCTGGCGCCGGCCCTCCGTCCATCGCGATGACGCGGTTGATGTGATGGTCCTCGAACAGCCAGACCACATGGCCGTCACCGGTCGGCTGGATGATCTGGTTCACGTCCTGGAGCGCGAGCCGCGGCACGCCGCCGGGGCCGCAGGCGGTGCGCGGGTCGATGAATTTTTCGAAGTTGACGCCGCGGCGCCCCACGGCGGCGGCCCACGGCTGATACGGAATCCTGCCGTCCGGAGGGTCTACGATCATGCCGGGCGCGACTTCCCATGGCATCACCAGGTCGCCGACGAGCGGCTCGTCTCCCTTGACGCCCTCGATCGAGAAGGGCTGCGTCAGGAGGCTCCGCCAGTACCCCTGAAGGTTCGGCTTGCCGCTCTGCGTGCGCGGCGGCGTGAACGTCCTGGCTTTCTGGAGCGCGCACGTGTGGAACGAGGCGACCTCATTCGAACAGCCGCCGATGGACGATGGGGGCGGCGGGGGAATCTGCGCGTCGCCGATCGTGGCTGACGCCATCAGCGTCACGATGAGCCCGAGTGCCGCACGCCGCCATTCTGCGTTCATGGTGTCTGCCTTTCGCGTTCGACCTCGTCCTGCTGCATCAGGAACGACGGGACGTACTCGAGCAGCCGGACGTTCGCTTCCTTGCGCCGGTAGAGCGGCAGGCTCATCTTCCACGGCCGGGTGAACACTTTCGGATCCTCGACCGTGACCTCGTACTGCAGGTGGTCAGGGCCGACCAGCGTGTAGCGCTCGACCAGGTGCAGCACGTCGCTGTGAAAATTTCCGGCGCGGTCGAACCATGTCTGATCCGTGAAGTGCACGACGTCGACGACGAGCGTGTCGCTCTCCCAGCGGCCGCGCGAGTCGCCGAGCCACCAGGTAATCGGCCCGCGCGGATGCGGCGTGCCGTTCGTGTAGAGGATCCGATTGGCGCCCGCGTATTCGAAGACGAGCGTCACGTGCTCAGGCGTCTGGAACACCTGAAACGGAAACGCCATGTACATGATGCGGGGCACGCCCGGCATGTATCCTTTCGCCTCGGGGTCCGCGGTCGCGCGCGTCGCGAAGTTCTGGCGCGTCTTTTCGAGCGCCCAGGGCTGGTACGGAATCGTGTTGCCGTCGACCACGCCCTGCCCGGGAGGCACGCCGAGGCGCGCGTGGTGATCCTGAATGTCGTGGGCGGCGGTCGTCATCGCCTGCCAGATGCCTTGAAGGTCGGGCTTGCCGTCCGGTGTCCGCGGAACCGCGCCCTGTGGCGGGCCTTGTTCCGCCCCTCGACAGGCACTGAACAGGAGAGCGGTCAGAAGTGCTGCGCCAGTCAGCGCGTATCGCATGCGGACCTCACGGTGCGCCCTTGTACCATACAATCGGCGCCTATGTGCTGTTGGCGCCGCGCGGTCATCGCGGTCATGGCTGTCACACTTGCCTGTGCGACGGTGACCGCCGCCGGACAGGATGCGGGTCGCATTCCCCGCACCACCGACGGCAAACCTGACCTCTCGGGTATCTGGCAGGCCGTCACCTCGGCGAACTGGAACATTCAGGCGCACCCGGCCGAACAGGACGTGCCCGCGGGGCTCGGCATCGTCGAGGGAGACGAGATTCCCTACCAGCCGTGGGCGCTGGCGAAACAGAAAGAGAACTTTGCGGCCCGTGCGACCGCGGATCCGGAGCGGCGTTGCTATCTGCCCGGCGTGCCGCGGGTCATGTACTTGCCGTTTCCCTTCCAGATCTTCCAGACCGCGCAGCACGTCGCCATGACGTTCGAATGGACGCACGTCGTGCGGCGGATCTTCATGAACTCCCCGCACGTCGAAGGTCCAGTCGAGTGGTACATGGGTGATTCGCGCGGCCGGTGGGAGGGCGACACGCTGGTCGTCGACGTCGTGCATTTCACCGATAAGACCTGGCTGGACCGGGCGGGCAACTTTCACAGCCCCGCCATGCACGTCGTGGAGCGCTATACGCCAATGGGGCCGCACCACATCCAGTACGAGGCGACGATCGAGGATCCGAAGGTCTTTACGCGTCCGTGGAAAATCAGCTTTCCCCTGTATCGCCGCCTGGAGAAGAATCTCAGACTCCTGGAGTACGAGTGTTACGCCTTCGGATTCGAGCACACATGGCTCACACCGCCGCAATGAACGCTCTCCGCCTGGTCGCTCGGCTCCTCGTGATCGTGCTGGCGATGAGTGTCACCAACGCCGGCGCGCAGACGTACACGCCGCCGCGTACCGCCGACGGCCAGCCTGACCTCCAGGGCATCTGGCAGGGCATCGGCGTCGCCTACTACAGCATCGAGAACCTCGAGCTCCAGCCGATCTACCAGCAGAACCGCCAGGATCCGTCGCTCCGCGGCAAAAGCATCATCGTCGACCCGGCTGACGGCAAGATTCCTTACCAGCCGTGGGCCGCCGCGAAGGCGAAGGAAATCTTCGACAACCACCTCGAACCGACGGCGAAGTATCTGGACGGGGCGGCGCGGTGCATGCTGCACGGCGTCCCGCGGCACCTTTATAACCGCGAGTTCGAGATTTTTCAGCCGCAGGGGCATGTCGTCATCTTCAATATGGCGCACCACACGTACCGCGCCATTCCGCTCGATGCGGGTGAGCACATCACCGAGCGAGTGAAGCTGTACATGGGTGATTCGCGTGGACGCTGGGAAGGGAACACGCTGGTCGTTGACGTGGCCAACAACAACGACCAGACCTGGCTCGACATCGTCGGCAGCTTCCACAGCGACGCGATGCGTGTGGTGGAGCGATTTACGCCCGTCTCGCCCGACCGCATCTCGTACGAAGCGGTGATCACTGACCCGAAGGTGTACACGCGGCCGTGGAAAATCGCCATGCCGCTCGAGCGGTTCAAGGATTACGGCGGCACGGAGCTCTGGGAAGAGGCGTGCCACGAAAACAACGAACGAACGATTGAGCTGATGCTCAAGCGATAAGGGAACCGGCGCCTACCCCGACAGTGTGGGTGACATACAATCGTTCAAACAAGATTGCGCGGCTGCAAGAACGGCCGTAATTTCTCTCGGGAGGATAGTGAATGAAAGTGTGGTGTGGAGTAGCGGCCATCGTGGCCGGATTGAGCGCAGCGGTTCTGGCCGATACGATTCCGGCCAAGGGTGGGAACATCGAGCTGACGCCGATGACGCACGCCCATGTGCAGGTGGAGTTTGGCGGCAAGGTGATCCATGTCGATCCGACGATGATGTCGAACGTGAAGGCGGGGAAACCGGCCGACATGATCATCATCACGGATATCCACGGTGATCACCTGGATCAGAAGGCGATCGACGCCCTCAAGAAGGCAAACACGATCGTCGTCGCGCCGAAAGCGGTTGCCGGCAAGCTCGTCGGCGTGAAGACCGAAGTCATCGGGAACGGCGAGACGCGGACGATCGACGGCGTGATGATCACGGGCGTGGCGGGCTACAACCTGCAGCGTGGTCCGGCCGCCGGCCAGTTCTTTCACGAGAAGGGGCGCGCGAACGCCTACGTGCTGAACCTGGGCGGCCAGCGCATCTTCTTCTCGGGCGACACCGAGTGCGTCCCCGAAATCAAGGCGCTGACGAACATCGACGTTGCGTTCGTCACCATGAACCTGCCGTACACCATGCCGCCCGACGAAGCGGCGGCGTGCGTCAAGGCGTTCAAGCCGCGCATCGCCTACGCCTATCACTACCGCGGGATGGGCGGGCCGACGCCGGAGCAGAATATCGCGGCATTCCGCGCGGGGATGAAGGGCTTCCAGGGCGTCGAAGTGCGCACGCCGAACTTCTATCCGGCTGCGCCGTAGGCTTCAGGCTCCGGGCTTCAGGCTCGAGGCCAGGGTTCAAGGCTCAACAGAGGGCGCGGCATTGGGCCGCGCCTTTCTTTTTTATGGAGGACGATCATGCGTCATGTCCTGATCGGCGTCGTTGTTCTTGCGGCGGCGGCGTCTGCGCAGCAGCCCACGCCACGCCAGCAGCCGGGTGCGCCCATCACGATGTACGCGCCCGAGCAGCACGACCTGTATGACGGCCTATTCAACCTGTCCGCCGGCCGCATCTACATGGTGGGAACGCTGAAGGATCCGGTCGGCTGGGACCACATCGACAACGCCGCGGCGACTGTACGGCCTGCCGCGGGCACGACCGAGATCAACGTCAACGAAATCGCGAACACCGGCACGTTCGAGGCGAAGCTGAAGATCCCGGAAGGCGACCTCGTGCTGGCGGTGGATAAATGGCACGAGTTCAATCCCTGCCAGAACGGCGGCATCGTGGCGTACCTGCACGAGCACGGCACGGATTCAGGCTGCGGCGACAACAACTGGCCGAAAACGTTCGTCTACCTGGCGGGCTGGGGGTACGGTCATGCGACGCTGAACGGCACGCCGCTCTACCAGAACTACGAGATGCACTTCATGGTCACTCAGGGGATTCGCGATCGGAAGACGCTCCGCGTGAACTATCCGATGGCGAACCGGCGATCGGCGGCCGGCGAAGTGAATCCCGCCACGCAGCAGATTGATTTCTATATCCGGAGCACCGAGCAGAACCCGAAGAACCGTCCCAATCGGGAAGTCTTCATGCACTTCTTCGGCATGGAGGTGACCTGGAAGTAAGATCGGCGTTCTTTATCTGATGCACTGGGAACAACTGTTTCAACAGCCGGCCGCCGCCGCGCGCCGGGCCGGACGCTTTGTCGTTGTCGACCTGCAGGGGCCGCACCGTGTCCTCACGACGTCGGCGCGCAACGGCGGCCAGACCGAGCATCTGCGGCATCTCGTCAATCATCAGAGTTGTGAGGGCAAGGGCCACGACGCGCGCGCGCGCGTGATTCACGAGCAGGGGCCGGAGGAGTACCACGACGCCGTCTGCGCGGAGATCGACCTGCCCCCGGCGGATACCGCGATCATGGGCACCGCCGCGAACATGAGTTACGCGGTCGTCGCGCACGAGCAGGACGAAGACGTGCAGGTGACCGCCATTGTCACGGCCGGCGTGCAGTCGAATGCCACGTGCGCCGGCGATCCTGCCGCCTGGCGCGAAACCGCCGACGGCCCTGCGCGCATTCCCCTTTTGGCAGGCAACGTGGCCGGCAACCCGGCCGGGACGATCAACACCATCCTGCTCGTGAATCGCGCCGTGACCCCTGGCGTCTTGAGCCGCCTGGCCGTCGTCATGACGGAAGGCAAGAGTGCGGCGCTCCAGCGGCTGGCGGTGCCGAGCTGCTATTCACCCGATCTCGCGACCGGCACCGGCACGGACCAGTTCTGTGTCGCGGCTCCCATCGAGGGCGTGCCGCTGACGTCGGCAAGTCCGCACATGAAGCTGGGAGAGATTGCCGGTGTGGCGGTGCGGCGCGCAACGCTCGAGGCGTTGCGATGGCAGAACGGCCTCGAGCCGAGCTACACGCGCGGGCTCTTTCACGCGCTTGGCCGTTACGGTCTCCGCGAGCAGACGGTGTTCGACGATCTCGCCGGGCGGCTCTCGCCCGCGGATCTGGAGCTGCTGCGCAACAACAGCAAGGCCGCGTTCTATGACCCGCTCGCGGGCGCCGCGGCGCACGCGCTCGCGGCTGTCTTCGATCGCGTGCGCCACCAGACGCTGCCGGCGTCGGTGCTGCCGGACGCGACCGTGCAGCAGGCGGCCACCCTCGCCACCAGCCTCGCGGCCCAGCCTCACCGGTGGACGGAGTTCCGTACCCGGCTCCTCGCGCAGGGCGAGTTCGAGCCCGCGCCGCTGGTGCTCGCCGCAATCGCGCTCGGCTGGAGCGAGAAGTGGCGAGCGAGCTAGGCTCGCTTCTCGCCGGCGATCCGCTGATTCTCGCGAGCGCCGTTCTTGCCGACCTCGCCCTCGGCGATCCCGTCTATCGCTGGCATCCCATCCGTCTCATCGGCCGGACGCTGACCGCGATCGAGGACGGGCTCCGGCGCCTCGGCCTGGACGGCTACGGCGGCGGCATCGCGCTTTTCCTGCTGTTGTCGGTCGTGTCGATTGCCGTCTCTTCGCTGCTGGTTGACCGCGGAGCGCGTCTGACGCCGTGGCTTGGCTGGGCGTTTCACGCATTCCTCGTTTACAGCCTGCTGGCCCTGGGTGACCTGGTTCGTCATGTCTGGCGCGTCGAGCAGGCGCTCGTACGTGACGATCTCGCGGGAGCGCGCGTCGAGATACGGAACCTTGTCGGCCGCGATACCGACACCATGGACGCCGCCGCCTGCCGGCGCGCGGCGATCGAAAGCCTCAGCGAGAACCTGACCGACGGCTTCACGAGTCCGCTGTTCTGGTACGTCGTCGGCGGGCTGCCGGGTCTCGTGCTCTTCAAAGTCGTCAGCACCATGGACTCGATGGTCGGGTACAAGACCCCGCGCTACCTTCAGTTCGGCTGGTGCGGCGCCCGCCTCGACGACGCCATGAACTTCGTGCCGGCGCGCCTGACGTGGCTGCTGATCGCGGCCGTCGCGCTGGTCGTGCCGCGAACATCCTCTCGAAAGGCGTGGGTCGTCGGCCTCCAGCAGCACGCCGTGCTGCCGGGGCCGAACTCCGGATGGAGCGAAGCGGCGACGGCCGGCGCGATTCAGCGACGCCTCGTCGGACCGATCCGGATTGACCAGCGCCTCGTCACCGACACGTGGCTCGGCGATCCCTCCGACCCGCCGGCCGCCTCGCATGAGGACCTGATCACCGCGCTGACGCTCGTCGTGATCACGGGCATCGTGGCCGCGATGCTGGCGGCTGCCGCGCTGATCGTGGTAACGTCCTCGCTGCCCTAGGCGCCTACAACGGGCCTAACAGGGAAGTCCGGTGCAAGTCCGGCGCGGTTCCGCCACTGTGAGTGAAGGCCGCTGCTTCGATCAACCACTCAGCCTCTCAGGCTGGGGAAGGTGAAGCAGCCGGCAGCAGATAACACGCTGCCCCTTCCGAGCCAGGAGACCTGCCCAGGGTGAAAGCGGCTGCCTTTCTGCGGAGAACAGGAAGCATGATCACTCTCGCGTCTCGCCTTGTCGTTTCGATCCCACTCCTTCTTCTGATCGTTCTCCTTGCGGCGCCCGCGGCGTCCGCCCAGGATCTCTCGCTGTCGGGTACGGTGACCGACGCGCAGGGCGCGGCCATACCCGGCGCGGATGTGCGCGTGGCCCGCGAAGATGCCGCGGTGACGCGCATCACCGTGTCCGACATGCAGGGGCGCTACCTGATTGACGGCCTGCCCGGCGGTGTCTTCATCGTCGACGTCGGCAAAGCCGGATTCAGGCGGCAGACGGAGGTCGTGACGCTGGCGTCCGGCACGCCCGCGATGCTGAACGTCGAGCTTGCGGTCGCGGGCATCGACGACACCGTCGTGGTCACGGCGGCCGGCGCGCCGCAGGTCGCGCTGGAAGCGTCGAAGGCGATCACGATCATTGAATCCGCCGACATCCTCGCGCGCAACGAAACCTCGCTCAGCGACGTTGTCCGGTTCACACCGGGCGTCCAGGTGCGCGGCACCGGTGGCCCCGGACAGCACTCGTCGATGCGGATCCGCGGGCTGCGGCCCGACGCGGCGGCCGTGCTGATTGACGGGATGCGGTTTCGCGACGCCGCGACGCTCCAGGCCGACGCCACATCGTTTCTGGCGACGCTGAATTTCGTGGCCGCCGACCGCGTGGAAGTCCTGCGCGGGTCAGCCTCGTCGCTGTACGGCACGAACGCCGTCGGCGGCGTGGTGAACATCGTGACGCGTCCCGGCGGCGGCGCGTTTCGCGGCGAGGGGCAGGTCGAGGGCGGATCGCTCGGCCACGTGCGCGCGCGCGGGTCGTTCGGCGGCGGCGCATGGGACAACAGGCTCCGCTACTCGGGCGGCGCCCTGCAGCTCAACCTCCGGGACGGCCTCGACGGCAACGACGCGACGCGAAGTACCGGCGTGAACGGCCTGGCCGAAGTGAACGTCACGCCGACCGCCAGCGTCATGGCGCGGGTGTTCGGATCGAACGATCGCGTGCAGACGAACACGAGCCCGACGGCGAGCGGCATTCCGGCGTCGAACGTCCCGCAATCCATTGTCGTCAACGCGGTTCCGGTGTCTCCCAATCAGATCGCGCTCAGCAACCGAGGCCTGCCGTTCCAGATCGGTACGGCGACGTTCTTTCCCGGCCGCGATGACCTGGACAGCCGGAGGACCTCGGCATTCCATTCGACCGCGCTGCGCTTTCGCCACAGCGGGTGGCAGGCGGTGAGCTGGCAGGCCAGCTATCAGCATGTCTATACGCGCCGCGAGTACATCAACGGCCCTCTCGGGCGTGGATTCCAGCCGGCCGGCCAGAGCCTGTCGCACATCGTCGGCCAGATCGACACGGCTGACGTGCGGGCGTTCCTCGCGCCGCGGTCGTGGATGCATCTCACGGCCGGATATGAATTCGAGCGCGAGCGGTTTCGCGATCGGCAGGACAGCGACTTCGCGTCGCGGCGCGTGCAGACAGGAACGCAGATCCGGCAGGATGCGCATGCGGCATTCGCGTCGGCGCAGTTCGCGCTCGCGGACCGGCGGCTGCAGCTGTCCGTCTCCGGCCGCGCCCAGCAATTCAGTCTGTCGAATCCGCGTCTCTTCGCCGTCGGTGCCACAAGCCCGTACGACGGTGTGCCGGTCGCGTCGCCGCCACGTGCGCTGACGGGCGACGTGTCGGCCGCGTACATCGTCGCCGCGTCGGAGACGAAGCTGCGCGTCCACGGCGGCAACGCGTTCCGTGCGCCGGCCATGTACGAACGCTTTGGCGGTGGATTCGACGCGGATCCGGTGACCGGGCGGGTCGGCTTTACGGCGTACGGCGATCCGAGACTCGAGCCGGACCGGTATCAGACCGTTGACGCCGGTGTCGATCAGTATCTGTTCGGCAGCCGGCTCATGGTGTCGGCGACGGCGTTTTACAACAACGTGTCGTCGCTCACGGCGTTCGATTCTGCCGGAGGGATCCGCCCCGACACCGATCCGTACGGCCGCGTCCTCGGCTATCTGAACAGCTCGGGCGGTTTTTCGCGGGGCATCGAGACCGCGGTGGAGGCACGCCCGACGACCTCGCTTCGCATCTCCGGCGGCTATACGTACACGAGGTCCGAAACGGCCGACGACATCACGGTACCGGGTTTCTTTCTCGTGCCGGGCGTCTTCGGCCACATGACGACGCTGGTCGTGACGAACCGGTGGGGCCGCCGCATCGATACGACGTTCGACCTCTTTTATGGAGGGGCGACGTACGGATCGTTCTTCGCTGCCGGGCGTTCGCGGGCGTTCAAGTATCCGGGATTCACCAGGGCCGCTCTCGTCGCCGGTTACCGGTTCATCGATCATCCGGGCGCTCCGGTGCGTGCCTACGTCAAAGTGGACAACCTGTTCGACGCGGGGTACTACGAGGGCGGATGGCGTGCACTCGGCCGTACGGCGGTCGGGGGCGTGAGCGTCGGGTTCTAGATGGCGCTGCTTCGACTGACCCTGCTGCTGGCGTGTGCGTGCGCTGCGACGATTGAGGCGCAGCCGGCGCGCCGCATCATCTCCACCTCTCCGAGCATGACGGAAACGCTGTTCGCCCTTGGCCTGGGCGATCAGGTCGTGGCGGTGTCGCAGTTCTGCCGATTTCCGCCGCAGGTGGCATCGCTTCCGAAAATCGGCACCTATCTTCGGCCTGACGTGGAGCGGATCGCGCAGCTGCGCCCCGATCTCGTCGTCATCCACGCGAAGGCGGACCAACTGGAGCGCAACCTGAAGACGGTCAGGGTTCCGTTCATCACGGTCGATTTCGTGGGGCTCCACGGGGTGTTTTCGTCGATGCGCGCCATCGGCGCGGCCGCGGGGGTGCCGGGGAGCGCCGAGGCGCTCGTTGCCGGCATCGAACGCCGCTTCGATCAGATCAGGAAGGCGGTCGCCGGGCGCCGCCCGCAGCGTGTGCTGCTCCTCGTCGGCCGGCGGCCCGGCACGCTGACCGATCTCGTCGCGGCCGGCCACGGCTCATACCTGAGCGAACTCGTGTCTGTTGCGGGCGGCGTCAACGTGTTGTCCGACCCCCGCCTGCCGGAGTATCCGCGCATCTCGATGGAAACCGTGATCCGCCTCGAGCCGGACGTCATCATCGATGCCGGAGACATGGAGGATCGGCCGAACGAGCGGGTGGCGCGCGAGGCGGTCACGCTGGGCATGTGGAAGCGCCAGCAGATCGCCGGCACGCGCGCGGCCAGGGTGCACGTCGTCCTCAGCGATGCCTTTGTCATTCCAGGACCCCGGATGACGGAGGCGGCGGAGACCATGGCGTTGTGGCTGCATGGCGTCCGATTCTGACGCTGTGGCCGACGCTTTGGTCGAAGGCGCCGCGCTGCTCGACGTGCGCGGTGCGGGGTGGCAGATTGACGGCCGCCGCATTCTCGGCGACGTCAGCTTCCGCGCCGCCCCTGGAGAGTTCGTCGCCCTCGTCGGCCGCAACGGCGCGGGCAAGAGCACGCTGCTCGATCTGATCGGCGGCCTGCGGGGGTTGAGCGACGGCGACATCCTCGTCGAGGGCCGGCCGCGGCGGGAATGGCCCGCTCGAGCGCTGGCGCGGATTCTCGTCCACCTCCCGCAGATGACACGCGCCGAGGTGTCCTTTTCCGCCGAGGAACTCGTGCTGATGGGCCGATATCCGCACGCGTCAGGATGGATGGATTCGGCAGAGGACCGCGCCGCGGCGGCCGCAGCCATGGAGCGCTGCGGGTGCCTCCAGTTCCGAGCCCGCCGGCTGTCGACGCTGAGTGGCGGCGAGCGCCAGCGCGTGCTGCTGGCGGCCTGCCTTGCCCAGGCGCCGCGGCTGTTGCTGCTCGACGAGCCGGCCACGTTCCTCGACGTCGAACAGCAACTGCAATGTTTTCAGATGCTTCGGGAAGAGGTGGCGCGCGGGGCCGCATGCATCGCCGTCACCCACGACATCAATCTCGCGCTGACGTTCTGCTCCCGGCTGCTTGTGCTGTCGGACGGCCGCCTCGTCGCCGACCTGCCGACGGACACTGCCGTTGACGACTCCAGCTGGCTGCGCTGGTTTTCGCCGAACCTCGCGGTGACGCGCACGCCCGCCGGCCGGCCCTGGGTGTACTACACGTGACATCCTTCGGGGCAGCTGACCGCGATGCTCACGGACGCCGCTGGGTCGTGGGATCCGCAGTCGCCTTCGTCGCCGCCGCGCTGCTGCTGCCGCTCGCCGGTCCTTCGTCTCTGGATCTGGGGCGTGCCTGGGCGGGTGAGGAGCCGGACCGATCGATCCTGCTGCACCTTCGTCTGTCGCGGACGCTCCTGGGACTGTTCGGCGGCGCCGCGCTCGCGCTGGCCGGAAGCCTCTTTCAGTCGATGCTCCGCGAGGCACTGGCCACGCCGTACACGCTGGGCGTGTCGACCGGTGCGGCGCTCGGCGCGGTGCTGGCCATCGCCTTCGGCTGGCATACCGTCATCGGCGTCCCTGGCATCTGGGCCGGAGCGCTCGCCGGCGCGGGCGCCGTGCTGTGGCTGGTCGTGCTGGCCGCCACCAAACAGCGTCAGATGTCGACCATCGGCCTGCTGCTTGCGGGCGTTGCCACAAACAGCGTCTGTGCGGCGATGATTCTCCTGGTGCACAGCCTCGTTGGCATGTCCGACTCCTTTGCCATCTCGCGGTGGCTGATCGGGAGTCTTGACGCCGTCGACTATCCCGCCCTGTCCGTGTACGTCGCTGTCATCGTGACTATCTCCATACTCGTCGTGCGTCAGGCCCGGCAGTGGAACCTGCTTGCGGTGGGAGATGCGTGGGCCGCCACGCGCGGCGCGGCCGTCGCCAGGCTGATGTTGGGTGGCTATCTGGCCGGCTCCCTGCTGGCGGCAACGACGGTGGCGCTCACCGGGCCGATCGGATTCATCGGCCTGGTCGTGCCGCACGTCGTGCGGACGCGCGTCAGCGCCGATGACCGCGTACTCATGCCGTGTTCATTTTTTCTGGGCGGCGTCCTGCTCGCGGCGTGCGACGCGATTGGCCGGATGGTCCTGGCGCCCGCGGAAGTGCCCGCGGGCGCGATCACCGCTCTGATCGGCGGGCCCTACCTCGTCTGGCTCGTGCGGCGCCGGATGTGAGCGCCAAACCGTTCTTCATCGGCGGCACCTCCTCGAACGCCGGCAAGAGCTGGATGGCGACCGCTATCTGCGCGTGGCTCCGGCGCCAGGGTGTCCGCGTCGCGCCGTTCAAGGCGCAGAACATGTCGAACCACTCGTACCCCTGCCGGGGAGGGGGAGAGATCGGACGCGCGCAGGTGGCCCAGGCGGAAGCCTGCGGCCTCGAGCCGGAACCGGCGATGAATCCGATTCTCCTGAAGCCGAACGGCAACGGCACGAGCCAGGTCATCGTGCACGGGCAGGTGTGGAAGACCCTGCCCGCGCGCGAGTACTACGCGCACTTCAAGCCGCTCCTGGGGGAAGTGCTGCGGGCCTACGAGGATCTCGCGCGCCGGTTCGACGTCATCGTCGTCGAAGGCGCGGGCAGCGTGAGCGAGCTGAATCTGCGCCCTCACGACCTGGTCAATCTCGGGTTGGTCACTCGAATCCAGGCGCCGTGGATTCTCGTGGCCGATATCGAGCGCGGCGGCGTCTTCGGTTCCGTTGCGGGAAGCGTCGCGGTACTGACGCCGGAAGAGCGCACGCTCTTCCGCGGATTTCTGGTCAACAAGTTTCGCGGCGACATGTCGCTCTTCGACGAAGGCCGCGCGATGCTGGAACGCCTCTCGGGTGCACCCTGCCTCGGGGTCTTTCCGCACACCGAGGGCATTACCGTCGACGCCGAAGACAGCCTTGCGCTCGAGCGCAGGCCGACGACGCCGGCTCCCGCCGGCGCGTCGATTGCCATCCTGCAGCTGCCGCGGCTCTCGAACGGCACCGACTTCCGGCTGCTGACGTGGGCGGACTGGATCGCGTCGCCCGTCGATCGCGCCTACGACTTCGTCATCCTGCCCGGCAGCAAGGACACGCTGTCGGATCTCGCCTGGCTGCGCGCGCGGGGTCTCGACGCGTGGGTGCGCGCACAGCACCAGCGGGGCGCAACCGTGCTCGGCATCTGCGGCGGCTTCCAGATGATGGGGGAGACGATCACGGATCCGGACGGCGTCGACTCGGGCGTCGAATCCGGCGCCGCACGGGGCCTCGGGCTGATCGCGGCGGACACGGTCATGCTGAAAGACAAGACGACGCGCATTCGCCGCGCGACGATCGAGAAAGGGAGCCCGGCACAAGGCATCTCATGTGCGGCCTATGAGATTCATATGGGCCAGACGACCACGCGTACTCCGTACGGAGCGTTTGCCCGGCTCGAGGACGGATCGGCAGATGGGGTGGTGGGTACCCGGGTGATTGGGACGTACCTGCACGGCCTGCTGGAAGATGCCGGAGTCTGCGCCGCGCTGTTCAACACCTATGTGCCGGCTACAGCCGAGAGTGCCGCGCGCTATGACGCGCTCGCCGACTGGTTCGAGGCGTACGCCCAGCGGCCTGCCGAGTGGCTACCGTAGGCAAATCCCAATCGCAAATCCCAAATCCCAAATCCCAAATCCGAAGATCGGGATTTGGTCATTGGGATTTTGGACTGATCGCTCAGGGCTCGACGTCGACGACGACCTGAAAGTCTCCCGCATTGTCGGCGAGAGAATTGTCATTGACGCCCAGATAGAGGCGTCCGGCGGCCGGCGCACGCAGGCTGTTGCCATCGCCCACCCAGAAGCTGGGTGAGTTGCCGATGCGCGCGATCAGGCCGCCCGTTGGCTGGTTCCCCATCGGCGCGTTGTTATCACGGCGCCCGCTGAACAATCCGTCGACGCCGGCGACATCGCTGTCGTTCGGTCCGAGCCGGACGGTTCCGCGGGCGTCGAAATTGATCACCTGACCCGCGCGGACCATGATGCCGGTGTCCGTCCATCGATTGCGGCCGTCGACGCGAACGGACCTGGAGGCGGCCTGTCCCGACGTCGCGACCGGCGCCACGGGCTCCGCGTCCGCACCGACCATTTCGGCCCGCGTGATGAAGTTGTCGTTATTGGCGTCGAGCCGGTTGAACGCCGCGACGGTGCCGTCCCACTCGCGCGGTTCGATGCGGTCGTTGCCGTTGGCATCCAGCGTGTCGAACCGCAGCGTGCGGCGCGCGGTCTGATTGACCTGATCCTGATTGCCCCGATTAACCTGATTGCCCTGGTTGCCCCCGGCCCCGGCCGCGGCCGCGCCCCTGCGCTTCGGCTGGCTCGAGTTCGGCCCCCGACAGGAGGCCGTCGTCGTTCCAGTCCTGGTTCTCAAACGCCACCGGGGTACCACGCCATTCGCGTCGGGAGACAACGCCGTCGTTGTTGACGTCCATGTCCTCGAACCGTGTTCGATCCGCCTGGTCCGCGGGGTCCGTGTCCGGGTTGGCGTTAAACGTCCGGTTGTTAGGTCCGCTGTTCGGTCCGCAGTACTGGAGCCCGCCCGACCCGGGTACACCCCAGTCGCCAAAACGCTGGGTGTACTCGGCGGAGTCGACAATCTGGTCGATCACGGGGTCGAGGCCCCGGCGCGTCGCCTGGTTCGCAAAGGTTCGGGCCGTGGTGGCATCGAGCTGCACCCCGAGAATGTGCCGATAGAAGGTGCTCATCGCCCTGAGGTAGGGAGTGGCCTCCCCCGATTCCTGTCTCCAGAACCGTTCGACATGCTCGTCCGACTTGGCAAACTCTCGAACGAGATCCTTCACGGTTTGACCACTCTGGAGCTGCTGCACCCAGTAATTGCTGCGGGCATCAGCGTTCCGCTCGAGCATGTGCCTGTAAAGCTCGTTCACGACGGGTCGCGCGTCGCTCGTGCAGGGCTGCTGGGCAGCCGCCATCACAGGCGAGCACATCAACGCGAAAAACAACATCATTGGGCGGTACATAGAGGCCCTCCTGACCGGATGACCTTCAGGTTTCGTACCGTAATGCCGCTGAGCTGGTCTGAAGCTGGTGCTTACGGCGTCGGCACGTGACGCGGCACAGCGAGTTACAGCGATCGGAGGAACGCGAGCAGCGTGTCTTTCGTCTGCGCGGGCAGCTGACCGAAGCCGCGCCTCGCGAGCGCCGCCTCCCCGGCGTGACGCTCGATCGCGTCCGTGATCGTCGCGGCGCTGCCGTCGTGGAGGAGCGGCCGCCGGAAGCGCAGCCCCCAGAGGGCAGGCGTGCGGAGTTCGTCGGCCGCCGCGCCGCCCTGGCGGATGTCGTCGCTCGTGCCGACGTCGTGCAGCAGCAGATCTGAGAAGAGTTCCACCCTTTTGCGGTGGAAGGCCGGGTGCGCGCTGGCGCCGGTGTCCAGGGCGGGGACGTGGCACGTCGCGCAGCCGATCGCGGAGAACACCCGCTCGCCTTCGCGCGTCTGCTCGTCCGCGTGGCTCCGCGCGACAGGCGCGAGGAACTTCATGAACGACTCGAAGTTGTCGATCCCGCGCCGGCGCGTCACGGGGTCGCGGCGGTCTTCGGGGTCAGGCAGGGGATCGCACAGCTTCATCTGGGCCGCGGAGATGCCGAACGAGAACTCGTTCGGAAAGAGCTCATTGGTGATGCCCATCTCGTTCCGGTAGGCATCGGCGCCGAACGCGAGGAGCGTCGCATGCTGTGACTTCCACCCGAAGCGGCCGACACGCGTCCCTCCCGTCGCCACATCCACGACGATGCCCGCGCGGCCGCTGACGCCGTCGCGATTCCGGTCATCAGGGTCCGCGAGGGCCAGGATGGTCTCGTCCGGGATCGCTTCGACCAGTCCGGCCCCGAAAAGCGGAATCGGCGCCCGGTGGGCAATCACGTTCGCGTCTTCCGGTATCGACGGCTGGCAGCTGTGCGACGGCGTCGACAGCATGTGGATCAGCGTGTCGCCGGCCGGGTTGAGGCCGTCGGCGCCGCCGAGCGCGTCCCGATATCCGGCGCGTACTTCGAGGATGACGCCGCCCCCACCAATCGACGGCAGGTTATGGCAGACGGCGCAGCTCGTGCCGTTGAACGCCGGGCCGAGTCCCTCTTCGGCCGTTTCCACTTCCATGAAGTCGTCCACTCCGAGGCGGAACTCGCTGAACTCCAGGTTGGTGATGCCGGGCAGCGGGCCGCCAGGAAATCCAGGCGATCCCTGCGTCGTCCCGCGCGCCTGCACAAGGACGATGAGCGTCCAGACAATCGCGGCGCAGGAGATAAGACGTGTATGCCTCGCTTTATGCCTCACTGTGCCGCTCCGGGCGCGCGCACCACAAGCACACCGCGCATGAAGTTGTGGCCGGCGCCGCACATCCGGTTGCATTCGAACGAATATCGGCCGGCCTGCGTCCCGGTGAAGCGCGCGACAGCGACGCCCTTGCCTCGTTTCGGCACGACAAGGTTCAGGCCGTTGCCCACGATCCGAAAGCCGTGCACCGTGTCTTCGCTCGTGATGCGGAACTCGACAGCCTCGCCCTCAGCGATGGAGATTTCCGAAGGCCAGAATTCGAACCGGGATGCGGTGATCTCAATCGTCCGCACGGGCGCGGCCTGACCGGCCAACGCCGCATGGGAGGCGCCGGTGACGGACGCCGCGACCACGACTGCGACGAAGAGCGCGACGAAGAGTCCAGAGCGTGTCGTCATCAGAACCACCATCCCAGACCCAGGTTGAGGAGATGCCTGTTGGCGAACAGGCCGCTGCGGTTGCGCAGGCTGATGTAGTCGGCTTTCACGGCGATATCCGGATCCGGGTAATACGTCACGCCCATCACCCACGCATCGCGATCGAATTCCTTGAGGGGCTGGAACCCCTCGGGCATGCGGTGCTGGGTGTCGAAGTTTTCGTACCGGACGAACGCCACCATGTCGCGCGGCGCCCCCTTGTTCCAGACGCGGTAGGCGGCTTCGCCATAAAAGCCGCGCAGGCCCGCGGCAATATTCGGCGAGATCCCGATGATGCGACCGAGACTGTCATTGAGTCGCGCCGCATCGCCGATCCGGACGTCGGCGAACTGGCCGCGCAGTTCGAGCCGATCGCGCCTGAAGCGCGCGTCGACTTCGCCGAGGGTGACTGACGTATCGAGTCGGGGCGTCTCGAAGCTTGAGTCTCCCGTCCACCCGCTCGCGCCGAGCGTCAGGCCGCGGATGCCCAGGTATTCGAGCCGCCCGGTGTAGGCGACATTGCGGACGTTGGCCTTCGACCCCTTCTGGACGCCCCCCCGGATGCCCTCGTCCGCCGTGAACTCCAGCGAATTCAACGGCGCGACCACGTACGCGCGATAGCGGAACCCGGCGCCGAGATCCCCGTGCACGCCCGCACCCACGTCGAACCAGGTGCTCGGGATGATCACCGTATCCACGAAGGGACGCTCGACGCCGTTGTAGACAGGCGGTTCGTGGCGCTCGTTGATGATGCCGACCGGCATCAGCAGCATGCCGGCGCGCAGATTCAGCCGGCGAGACAGCAGGAAGTCGATATACGCCTGCTCGAGTTCGAGCTCACCGGCTTCTTCGAGGCCTTCGACCAGGGCATGCTCGAGTTCGAGCTCGCCGACGAACCGCAGCCGCGGGGAAAACGAGTGGTTGAAGAGCAGGACAAAGCGATGGAAGTCGAGGATCCCGTCTTCACCATCAGCCTTGTTGAAGTGGAAGTCCATGTAGCCGGACAGCGGCCCGGTCGATGGAAGTCCGCTATTGGCATTGTCCTGGGCCTGTTCCTGGGCCTGTGCCGGAGTCGTCACACCGCCCAGGAAGGCGGCCGCAATCAGGATTGGGACGGCGAAAAGTCGATATTTGACCATTCGTAACCACATATTTGAATGGTCAAAATATTACTTTAGCCTGATGGGGTCAAGGGAATTGCACAGCTGTGTCGGCTTCCTGATCTAGAACGACACGCGCAGCGCCACGCGCGCCGAGCGGGGGATCGCCGCGTGGAAGTGCAGGTCTTCGACCGGCTCCGGCTCGTCGCGCAGCCGCGATTCGAAGAAGTAGTCGATGTCGGACACTTCCGCGTCGAACAGGTTGAACCCTTCGACGATGAGGCGGATGCGTTCGGAGAATTTGTATCCGACTTCGCCATTGATGATCGAGGTCGACCGTGACTGGATGCTGTTGTCCTCGATGAGCGGGCGAGGGCCGAAGTGGCGCAGGCGCAGTCCCGCGAACGGGCCCGAGCTCACACCTTCCGGCGGGTTGAAGGCGATGCCCGCCGAGATCACTCTGTTGAGCGAGCCGGGAATGAAATCCTCACCCTCGGGAAGATCCAGAAACCGGGCTTTCGACAACGACAGATCGAGGTCCAGCGCCAGCCAGCGATTCGGATAGATGTAGTTCGTGATTTCAATGCCGGTGCGCCGGCTTGCCGGGCCGACTTCGGTGCTGCCTGAGTCGCCCACGTAAAAGAGCTCCGAGTCGAAGTCGAGATACCAGCCCGTCAC
This sequence comes from Candidatus Sulfopaludibacter sp. SbA3, assembly GCA_945903265.1. Classification (GTDB taxonomy): domain Bacteria; phylum Acidobacteriota; class Vicinamibacteria; order Vicinamibacterales; family UBA2999; genus CAXNKG01. The sequence continues at coordinate 7,314 of CAMDNQ010000018.1, read as the reverse complement.
CGTCGTCTGCACGCCGCGGAGCGCCACGGTTCTCACGCCGAACTCGGTGCCCATGGCACGCGAGAAGTTCGGCGAGCGATCGGCTGGCTCGCCGCTGAACGGATCGACGTTCAACGTAATGCCGAGTGCGGAGTTCGAGTGATACCCGAGGCCCCAGTTGGCGTAGAACTCGGTGCCGCCCCACGGCCCGAAGGCGGCCGAGACTTTCGGGCTGATGATGCCGGACGATTCCTGGCCGGAGTTCTCGGGAATATTGGATTCCACGTTCCAGTGATAGATGTCGCCGCGGAGCCCGAAGGTCGTCCGGAGCCTGCGGTTCCACTCAATCTCCGTCTCGGCGAACACGCCGACCGACGTCTGGTCCGCTTCATCCGCCCGGATCGTCGTCAATCGCTCGGTGGCCCGCGTCAGATACAGACCGAGCGGCCCGCCGACGGAGTCATTCCGGACGTCCACACCGAACGCGTTCTCGAGGTGTCGTTCTCCGACATGCATCAGCCTCCGGTGCGTCACTTTGGCGCCCGACGTCCACCGCTCCTCGAACTGTTCGAACTGATCGCCATTTACCGGGTCGTTCAGGAAGTACGTGAAGTTATGAAACAGCTGCACGCCATAGTTCTGGCCGAAGGCCGTGACGCGCGTCGAGTTATCCGTCCCCGAGCGCTGCCAGTCGACGACGCCGACGTAGCGGTGGGTCTCGCCGCCATCGGTTTCCTCGATGAATCCGAACCGGCTGATGAGACCGGCGTCGATTGCCCGCTGCGGGATCTGGTCTGTTGAGTGCCAGTGATTCTCGAAGCCGAGGAATGTCGCGGAGAAACCGTCCCGCGCGTTGCCCTGGCTGTAGCGCACCACTCCGTTGAACTTGTCCTTGCTGTTCGGGCTGACCCACGGGCCGTTGTCCCGCTCCCATTCGAACGCCATGAGCATGTTGCCGGCGCCGACGCTAGGTGACGCCGCTCCGAGAAACCGTCCGTAGTCGAACGATCCGCCGGTCAGCGACACGATGGGCCTGTCGAGGCTGTTGAAGTAGTTGATGTTGGCCGAGCCTGCAGACGAGAAGTCGCCGTTCTCCGCGTAGTACGGCCCCTTGCGGAACTGCACGCCGCTCACGAGCTCCGGGATGAGGAAATTCGCGTCCGCGTACCCCTGCGCGTGCGCGTGCGTCGGCATGTTCACCGGAATGCCCGCGATCGTCTGCGCGAAGTCGAACCCGTGATCCAGGTTGAAGCCGCGCAGGTAGTACTGGTTGGCTTTGCCCTCGCCGCTGTGCTGGCTGATGATCATGCCGGGAACGGTCTCGAGCACTTCGGTGGCGCGGTTGACCGGACGCACGGCGAGCTGCGCGGCGGTAATGGCGCCCTCGCTGCCTGCTGACGCCACGCCGACGAGGTTTTCCGCGGGGTTCTCGAGTTCTGCCAGGTTGCGGAATGTTCGCGGCGCCGTGATGACGATGTCCGCGCTCATGGCGATCTGCATCACCGCATTCGCGGTGATGGGTACGGCGGGCGTAAAGGTGAGCGCGCGCCGGACGGTCCCGAAGTTGATAAGCCGGAACTCCAGTTCCGCCTGCCCCGCGGGGACGTTGTCGAAGCGATACTCGCCGGCGCCGCCCGTCACGGTTTCAATTTCGGCTCCGCCGGTGGGTGTGAGCGTGACGCTCACGCCCGGAATGACTCCACCGCTTTCATCCGAGACCGTGCCGCTGACGGCACCTCCGCCCTGCGCGAGTGCCGCAGACGTCATGGAAATAAACGTGATGAGTGCGAAACCTGCCGCACGGATGCCGTAGCCCATGCGGCAAATCGTACCGGCGGAGGCCCTGACGAGAATCTGAAGATTTCCTGAACTGTTCGTCAGGAACGAGGTGCGATAGCATGGCCTGCACTCAGGGAGGGTGTTGGATGCGAAACGGGCGAGCGGTGTTTGTGGGCGTACTGTGTGCAGGATTGAGTATGTGGGGGCTGGCCGGTGTCGCGGCGCAGGCGCCCAAGCCGCAAGCCGGCGGGGTGCAGGCACAGCGGGTACATACGGACCTCGTGCACCTGATGCGCGGCATCATCTATCCCGCCTCGAACGTCATCTTCGCGGTGCAGAGCGTCGATCCGGCCACGATCAAGCCTGAGAATGACCCCTCAACCTCTCCGAACCCGCTGACGAGCACCTACGGCCAGTGGGCCGCTGTCGAAAACGCGGGGCTGGCGCTTGCGGAATCCGCGAACCTCCTGACGATTCCGGGGCGCGTCTGTAGCAACGGCTGGCCCGTGCCGATGCAGAACGCCGACTGGCGGATGTGGGTGCAGGAGCTGCGCGACGCCGGCATGGCGTCCTATAAAGCGGCGCAGTCGAAAAACCAGGATGCGATCATCGACGCGGCAGGAGTCGTGGCAGAGGCCTGCTCGCACTGCCACGACAAGTATCGCGAAGTGAAGGTGAGATGTTGATGACGATGCGCAAACAGTTACTGTGCGGCGGTGTGATCGCTGCCGCGTTCGTGGTCTGGTGCGCTGGTGTCACGTCGGCGCAGGCGCCGCCGGCTAAACCCCAGCGCGTGGAAACGACGATGCTCCAGTTGATGCGCGGGATTTTTTATCCGGCGGCGAATGTCTTTTTTGCGGCGCAGACCGTCGACCCCGCGACGATTCAGAAGGCGTGGGATCCCGCGATCTCGCCAGACCCTCTGACGAGCTCGTACGGCCAGTGGCTCGCGATTGAAAATTCAGCCCTCGCCATGGCCGAAGCCAGCAACCTCCTCAACCTGCCCGGCCGCTTCTGTTCCAACGGCAAACCAGTGCCGGTGCAGAACGCCGACTGGCAGGCATGGGTCGAAGAAATGCGGGAAGCGGGAAAGACCGGGTTCAAGGCCGCGCAGTCGAAGAACCAGGACAACATCATCGAAGCCGCCGACGTGGTGGCCGAGGCGTGCCGCCACTGCCACGTCAAGTATCGCGACGCGCCAGGCGGGATCAAGAACCGCTGCTAGGTGTCGCGGACGCCGATCGGCTGATCGTCCGGTTCGAGATTCGTCATCTCCGCTGACAGCATCTGCTCGCCCGCGGCAGCCGGCACGCCGGCTGAGAAATCGACCGGCGGCAGGAAGAGGCCGGCGATCACCGACGCACCCGCCAGGATCAGCCCTGCGACAAACACATGGTGCAGCGCGGTGGCAAATTGCAGCCGCGCCGCGCCCGTGAGCATCGCCCCGCCCGCCGCAAGTGCCTCGACGCCGCCCGGTATCGCGACACCCGCCAGCTGCCGTGTCATCAACGCCCCCATCACCGCGATGCCTACCGCGGCGCCGACGCTGCGCCCGAACGAATTGAGCGAGGTCGCGAGTCCGAGATGCGCGCGCGCGACGCCGTGCTGGACGGCGAGCAGCATCGACAGCATCGACAGTCCCATCCCCGAGCCGATGAAGAGGCCTGCAATGAGCACTGAACTTCGCGTCGAGTCGGCCTCGACGAACGCCAGCCCGAGAAACCCGAGCGTCATCACGATGCTGCCGCCGACGGCGAGCGTCCGGTAGCCGATGGTCGCGGTGAACCGCGCGCCGACAATCGACATCGCGACCCAGCCCAGGAACAGGGGCGTCAGCACCTGTCCGGCCTGCGTGGCCGTCGCCCCCATCACGCCCTGGACGAACAGCGGGATGAACGCGATGGCGCCGAAGAGCGCCATGCCGACGAGGAACACCACCACCATCGTCCGCGCGATGAGCGGGTTGCGCAGGAGCTCGATCGGCAGCAGCGGATCGCTGGACCGCCGCTCGGTGATGACGAACGCCGTCAGCAGGATGACGGATGCCGCCGCGAACCACCAGGTCGCCGGCCCCGCGTCGCTGCCGAGCGCCAGGAGCAGCGCGCTGATGCCGGAGAACAGGAGTGCCGCACCCGCCCAGTCGATGCGCACCTGCGACGAACGGTGCGTCGCCGGATAGGCCATCAGCAGGACCGCCATGCACATCAGCCCGAACGGCAGGTTGAGAAAAAACACCCAGCGCCACGACACCGCATCGGTGATGTAGCCGCCGACGAGCGGCCCCGCCATCGACGCCAGTCCCCAGACGCCGCTGAACAGCGCCTGTGTCTTCGCGCGCTCCTCGAGCGTGTAGAGCTCGCCGATGATTGTCATGCTCAGCGGAATGATGGCCCCGGCGCCAAGTCCCTGCAGCGCCCGCGACGCGATGAGCATCGTCATCGACGTCGCCGCTCCGGAGATCATCGACCCGACGAGGAAGATGACGATGCCAAGCACGTACATGCGCCGGCGGCCGTAGAGATCCGAGAGCCGGCCCCAGATCGGGACCGACGCCGTGGACGTGAGCAGGTATGCCGAAAAGACCCAGCTGTAATGGGCGAGGCCGCCGAGCGTCGCGATGACGGTCGGCATCGCGGTGCCGACGACCGTGGCTTCGAGAGCGCCGAGGCTCATGCCCAGGAGCAGGCCGCCGGTGATCGCCTGGCGGCGGCGCAGACTCACCGCAAGGACAGGCGCGGGCGCAGACATCCTCTCAAGGTACCACGGGCAGCACGATCTCGAATACGGCGCCCTCGTCATTGCGGACGCTGATGGTGCCGCCGTGGCGCTCGACGATCGCCTTGACGATCGACAGGCCGAGGCCGCTGCCGGCAGTCGCCCGCGCGGCGTCGGCCTTGTAGAACCTGTCGAAGATGAGGGGCAGGTGCTCGCGCGGGATTCCCGGCCCCGTGTCCCGTACCGTCAGGGTGATCAGGTTGTCCTGGCGCGTGGCGGAGAGGGTGACGGTTCCGTGGTCGGGCGTATGGCGGATCGCGTTCGCCGCAAGATTCTGCAGCGCCTGCTCGAGTCGGTCTGGATCTCCGGCCAGACGGGCCGCGGAGGGATCGATGCGCCGATCGAGCACCACGTGCCGGTCAGCGAGCTCGCGTCCATGGCGCTCGGCGACGCGCTCGAAGAGGGTCGCCGTATCGACGTACTCGCGTCGAAGCTGCGTGCTGCTGCCTTCAAGCCTCGCCAGCTCGAGCAGGTCGCCGATGATGTGCTCGAGGCGCCGGGTTTCTTCGTCCACGATGCGGAGGTACCGTTCGCGTGTCGGCGGATCGAGCTTCAGCTCGGCCATCGCGAGCGTCTCGAGATAGCCGCGCATGGCTGTCAGCGGCGTCATCAGCTCGTGAGAGACGTCGGCGAGGAGCTGCCGGCGTGCCTGATCGGACGCGGACAGCGCGGCGGCGCGCGTCTGGAGATCCGCAGCCATCCGGTTGAAGGCGTGCGCGAGCGCCGCCACTTCATCGCGCCCCGCTTCCGGCGCACGCGCGGTCACGTCGCCGGCGCCAATACGCGCGGCGGCTTCCTCGACCTCGCGCAGCCGGCGGCGCACAGGTCTGAAAATCAGCAGTGCGGCCGCGCAGGCGCCGAGCAGCAGCAGCCCGATTCCTGACGCGGCGAGTGTCGGACCGAACTGCTGCAATGCCGCCATCGGCGCCACGCGTCCGGGCGGCACCGCCACCAGGCCGACGAGCTGATCGGCCACGATAATCGGCGCTTCGGCGCGGCCATTCGGCGGCGGCCGGAGCGCGCGCCGCGGCCTGGGCCGGAACGGGCGCTCGCCGCTCATGGCGCCGAGCCGGGCGCGGGTGTTTCGCATGAGCGCGGCCGGCGCATTCGGGCGATTGGAAAACGTCCGTCCGTCGTTCATCACGACGACAAACGGCTGGACCACCCGGCTGTACTCCTCCGCGATATGCGCCCCAAGATCGCTGGCGGGGTCGGCCTCGAGGCGATCCCTGATGTCGCCGGCAACCAGTTCCGCCAGCCGGGCGCCTGATGCGGCGGGGAACGCCCCCGCGGTCCGGCCCGTCAGCCAGACAAAGAGCAGGGCCTGCGCCACGAGCAGGACGGCCAGGAAGGCGACGAAGCCGAGCCCGATACGCCAGTACAGGCTCCGGTACCAGATTGGGCGATCAGGTTGTGGCATCAGCGGCCTTGTACCCGGTTCCCCAGACGGTCAGGATCACCGAGGGCTCGGTGGCATCGTCCTCAATCTTGCGCCGCAGCCGCTTGACCAGCGTGTCGACGCTTCGCACCGTGACGAAGGTTTCGCCTGGCCAGGCACGGCGGAGCAGGGCGTCGCGCGACAGTACGATGCCCGGCTGCGAGAGCAGCACATACAGCAGGTTGAACTCCTGGTTGGTGAGGTCGACGTCACGGCCATGCACGCGGACGCGGCGGCGCGCCGGATCCATGTCGATGTGCCTGAAGGCGATCGGTTTCTGGGACGGGTCCCCATCCGCCGGCGCCGCACGCCGGCGCATCACGGCACGTACACGCGCCATCAGCTCGCGGACGCCGAACGGCTTCGTCAGGTAATCGTCCGCGCCGCTGTCGAGGCCGAGCACCTTGTCTGCTTCCTCGAGGCGCGCCGTCAGCATCAGAATCGGCGCGTCGCGGTTCACGCCGTCGCGGCGCATCGCCCGGCAGACCGACAGGCCGTCGACGCCCGGCAGCATGAGATCGAGGACGATCAGATCGAAAGGGGTGCGGCCTGCCAGCTCAAGGGCCTCGGTTCCCGAACCGGCGCCGACACAGGTGAATCCTTCCACCTGCAGATGGAGACAGACGAGGTCCCGGATGTTGACTTCGTCCTCCACGACGAGCGCGGTGCGGCGGTCGGCCGCTTTGTCCATACACACGGCTCCAATTCATGGAGTGTAGGCCCGGTGGGTGGGCAGGCGCCTCCCTGTCACCGATTTTTCACACTTCCGCCCAGTCTCTGCCCCGGCTCTTCGCGTCTAATGAGGACAGACACACGGAGGTATTCATGAAACGTTCATTCCGACACGTCATCCTTGCCGCGCTCGTGCTTCTTGTGGCCGGTGCGACTGCTCTCGCGCAGGGACCACCTGGTCCACGCGGACGTGGACCAGGTGGTCCCGGCGGTCCTGGCGCGGGGCTCCCGCTCGCGGCGCTGAATCTTACCGAGGCGCAGCGCGAGCAGGCACAGAACATCGCGCAGCAGCATCGGCAGCAGACGCGGACGCTGATGGAGCGGCTCCAGGTGGCGCGCGCCGCACAGCAGCAGGCGGTCGACGCGCTGCCGGTTGACGAGGGACGCATTCGCACGGCGATGCAGGATCTCGCCGCCGTCGAATCAGACCTGGCGGTGGAGCAGGCGCGGCTGCACAGCGAGCTGTTCGCGATCCTCACAGCCGAGCAGCAGGCGCAGGCCCAGAAGCTGCGCGCCGATCGCGAGGCGCGGATGAAGGAACGCCAGGGCCGCATCCAGCAGCGACTGCAGAGCCGGCCGCGCCCGCAAGCCTGAGCTTCTCCCAATCGACC
>CAMDNQ010000017.1 GCA_945903265.1 Candidatus Sulfopaludibacter sp. SbA3 | reverse complement strand
CGTCGGGCTGCTCACGTGATCCGCCAGGCCACCGATGCCGATCGGCACCCCGCGCCGGATTGGCAGGTCGAAGATCTGCTCCGCGATCTCTGGCATGCCCTCGAGGATCGATCCGCCACCGGTGAGGACGATGCCCGAGTTGAGCGACTTCTCGTACCCCGCGCGCCGAATCTCATCCCAGACGAGGTGGAAGATATCCTCCGCCCGCGGCTGAAGAATCTCGGAGAGGATGCGCCGGGCCATCAGGCGCGGCTTGCGTCCGCCGACGCTGGCGACTTCAATCGTCTCGTCCTCATCGACCATCGACGAAAGCGCGCAGCCGTTCTTGCGCTTGACCTTTTCCGCATCCGGAATCGGCGTGCGCAGCCCGACGGCGATGTCGTTGGTGAAGTGGTCGCCGCCGACGGGAACGACCGCCGTGTGCCACAGGCTGCCCCGTTCGAAAATCGCCAGGTCGGCCGTCCCGCCCCCGATGTCCACCAGCGCGACGCCAAGCTCTTTCTCGTCCTGCGTCAGCACGGCGTCCGACGCGCATAGCTGCTCGATCACGGTGTCGACCACCGCTACACCGGCACGGTTCACGCACGCGACGATATTCTGGGTCGAGGAGGTGGCACCGGTGACGACGTGCACGTTGACTTCGAGGCGTGCGCCGGTCATCCCGACGGGCGCGCCGATGCCGTCCTGCTCGTCGACGACGAAGTCCTGCGGCAGCACGTGCAGGATTTCCCGTCCGGCCGGCAGCGCCACCGCCTTGGCCGCCTCAATCGCCCGACGGACGTCGTCGCGCGAGATCTCGCGCGTCTTACCGGCGACAGCGATGACCCCCCGGCTGTTGAAGCCTTTGACGTGCGGCCCAGACAGCGCGAGGTGTACCGAGTCGATCTCGACGCCGGCCATGAGCTCGGCTTCCTCGATCGCCTTCTTGATCGAGTCGACGGCGGCCTCGAGATTCACGACGACGCCGCGCTTGATGCCGCGCGACTCGGCAACGCCGAGCCCGACGATGTCGCAGCTCCCGTCGTCGAGGCTCTCGCCGACCACCGCGACCACACTCGAGGTGCCGACATCGAGACCCACCACGTATCGTTCTCTTCGAACCATCAATCACCCACCGTTGGAAGGCTTCTGTGAACCCGAACCCTGCGGTCTGACGTAGACCCGTTCGCCAAATCTGAGATCGACGTAATCAATCTGCGGCACGCGCTCGCGCAGCGCCGGCGCGAGGTCGATGTACGACTGCAGGCGCTCGGCGAACTGGTCGTCGCCGACGCGAATCTGAGTGGTGTCGTCCTTCAGAATGACGACGGCATCGCGGATGTCGCTGACATCGACCTGCGAGACGCGTCCCGCGAGATCCGGCCGCGACTGGAGCGAGCTGAGCAGCCGTGTGGCGAGCAGCGCACGGCCCTGGTCGACGGCTTCCGATCCGAGCCTGGGATCGACGCCGGGCGACCCGAGGCCGTCGATGACGGGCAGGTCGAGCTCCGCGTGATTTGGACCGAACTCGTCGATCACGCCGCCCTGCTCGTCGATCAGGTAGAGCACGTCCCCGAGCCGGCCGATGCCGATCGGCTGGCGCTCGGCGATCAACACGTCCACCGTTCCCGGGAGCACGCGCCGCAGCGCCGCCTCCGCCACCCAGGGCGACGCGAGCAGCTTCGCGCGCCAGCCATCCAGATCGAGCAGGAGCATGTTCCGCCCCTGCAGGCCATCGAGCAGCGACACGATCTCGCCGCGCGAAATCCGCACGTTGCCGCTGACGGTGATGCGCGACACGACCAGGGCGTCCGACGACAGCAGGTACATCGCCGACTGCTGGATGACAAAGGCGAGCGCCACCGTCGCGGCCGCGGCGTATGCCAGATGTTTGCGCGAGATCGACAGCCCGCGCCGCTTGCGCGCGGGCGTGACGCGCGCGCGGCGAAACCGTTTGTCATTCGGAGCGGAGACGGCCATCAGGCGCCCGCCTTCCGCGCCTTCAGCGCATCGAACAGGCGTTTCGCCACCGTGCCGATGGAGCCGGCGCCGAGCGTCAGGACGGCGTCGCCGGCCTTGAGCGTCTTCATCAGCTCGGGCACGAGGTCGTCGATCGCCTTGACCACGCGAACGGGCTTGCCGGACCGCTGTCGAACGACGTCGGCGAGCGCCTCGATGGTGACGCCTGGAATCGGATCCTCGCTGGCCGCGTAGATGTCGGTCAGGACGACTTCATCGGCGGCGGCGAGCGCCGTCCCGAAGTCCTGCATCAGGAGCTGAGTCCGCGTGTAACGGTGGGGCTGAAACGCCACGACGAGCCGGCGGCCGAGAGAGGCGCGCGCGGCAGCCAGCACCGCGGCGATCTCCGTCGGATGGTGCCCGTAGTCGTCGACGACCAGCACGCCGTCGGCTTCGCCATGCCGCTCGAAGCGCCGTTCCGCGCCCTCGAAGGCGCGGAGCGCGTCGGCGATTTCGTCAAACGCCATCCCCAGCTCGCCGGCCACGGTCGCCGCTGCCAGCGCGTTCTGCAGGTTGTGACGTCCCGGAACGGACAGCTCGAGCAGCCCGAGCCGCTCGGTCGCCTCGCCCCGGCGGCGATGCACGACACAGCGTCCCCCGAACGATCCGAGCTCCACGGCGGTCGCCCTGACGTGCGCAGCCGGATCGTCGAGGCCGTACGTCACGAGCCGGCGGGTGATGCGCGGAAACACGGCGGCGAGATGCGCATCGTCGCTGCACGCGACGACGCTCCCGTAGAACGGCACCTTGTTGGCAAAATCGGCGAATGTCTGCTGGAGCTCCTCGAAATTCCGATAGCTCTCCATATGCTCGCGATCGATGTTGGTGATCACCGCCATCGAGGGCCACAAGAGGAGAAACGATCGGTCGCTTTCATCCGCCTCCGCCACCATGTATTCACCGCGCCCAAGCCGCGCGTTGCTTCCGAAGGCCCGCAGTCTGCCTCCGATGACCGCATCGGGGTCGAGGCCGCCCCGCTCCAGCACGAACGCAATCATCGACGTCGTCGTGGTCTTGCCGTGCGCGCCCGCGACCGCAATCGCGAAACGCATGCGCATCAGCTCCGCCAGCATTTCGGCCCTCGGAATCACCGGGATTCCGCGTCGATGGGCCTCGACGATCTCGGGGTTCGACGATCGAACCGCCGACGTCACCACCACGACATCCGCGCCGCCGATGTTGCCCGCCGCATGTCCGGCGTGGACGGCCACGCCAAGCGTCGCCAGCCGTACGGTCGCGGCCGACTCCTTCGCATCCGAGCCGCTCACCTCGAACCCGAGGTTGACGAGGAGCTCGGCAATCCCGCTCATCCCGACGCCCCCGACGCCGACGAAGTGAATCCGGCGGGTCCTACCGAGCAAGTGCCAGAACCTTGTCGACAATCACGCGCGCGGCATGCGGCCGCGCAAGCCGGCGCGCCGCAGACTCGACGCGCCGGCGCTCGTCCGCGTCGGCGACGAGCGCCAGAAGCTCGGAGGCCAGGCGTTCACCCGTCAGCCCCGCCTGGTCCACCATCCGCGCCGCGCCGTGATGGACGAGCGCGAGCGCGTTCTTGCGCTGGTGATCGTCGGTCGCCGTCGGGAGCGGGATGAGCAGCGATGCCCGTCCCGCCGCGGCCAGTTCGGCCAGCGTGGTGGCTCCCGCGCGGCAGACCACCACGTCGGCGTCGTTCATCTCCCGGTCCATCGCGAACAGGAACGGCTCGACGCGGGCCTCGAGGCCGGCGCGCCGGTACCCGTCGCGGACCATTTCCAGATCGCGCTCCCCTGTCTGGTGCGTGATTGCCAGTCCTGGTGCTGCGGTTGCCAGCCTCGGCGCCGCCTCCACCATGGCCAGGTTGATCGCGTGCGCGCCCTGAGAGCCGCCAAAGACTAAAACCCGAGCCGCCCCTGGCGGCCGATTGTCATGCCCATGTCCACCCTCGTTCTGGAAGAATTCCGGTCTCACCGGGTTGCCTGATACGAACGCTTTGCCTCCAAAGAACCTCGTCGTCTCGTCGTAGGTCACCGCCGCCGCATCCACCACGGACGCGAGCAGCCGATTCGTGAATCCGGGCATGGCGTTCTGCTCCATGACCAGCGTCGGAATGCCGCGCACCGCCGCGAGCAGCAGCACCGGTCCGGAGCTGTAGCCGCCGACGCCGATCACCACGGAAGGACGCCTCCTGGTGATGACGCGAAAGGCGTCCATGGCGCTCAGCGGCAGCAGCGCCACGCCCCGCGTCAGCATGCGCACCGACTTTCCCTTCAATCCCGCGCTCCGGATCACGTCGAGGGTGAACCCTTCGCGCGGAATCACCCGCGACTCGATCCCCGCCGCCGTGCCGACAAACGTCACCTGCGCATCCGGCACGCGCGCGAGCAGTTCGCGGGCAACGGCAATCCCCGGATACAGGTGCCCACCCGTTCCTCCGCCGGCGATCAGTACGGACAACGGCACGTGTCACGCGGCCGTGGTTTCGTGCTGGGAGATGTTCAGCAGCACACCCATTGCGAGAAGACTGATCACGAGGGACGACCCGCCCGCGCTCACGAGCGGGAGCGGAATGCCCTTTGTCGGCATCAGGCCGATGACCACGCTCATGTTCACGAACGCCTGGACGACGAGCATCGTCGTGATACCGAGCGCGATGAACGCGCCGAACTGGTCCTGCGCGCGCGCCGTAATCCGGAGTCCGCGCCACGCAATGAGGCAGAAGCAGATCAGCGTGCCGGTGGCGCCTACGAGCCCGAGCTCCTCGCCGATCACCGCGAAGATGAAGTCGGTGTGCGGCTCGGGCAGGTAAAACAGTTTCTGCACGCCGGCCATCAGGCCCTGCCCGAAGACGCCGCCGGTGCCGACGGCGATGAGCGACTGGATGATCTGGAAGCCGTCGCCGAGCGGATCCGCCCAGGGATCCCAGAACGCGAGGAGCCGGCGGCGCCGGTACGGTGCGCTCACCAGCACCACATACACGGCCGGCAGCATGACGAGGAGCGTCCCGACGAGATACCGGTAGTGAAGCCCCGCAGCGAAGACCATCGCCGACACGATGAGGATCAGCGACATCGCGGTCCCGAAATCGGGCTGCAGCAGAATCAGCCCCACCATCGGGGCCACGACGATCGCGAGCGGCACCATCGAGTACGACACGTCGTCAATGCGATGCATCCGGCGCTCGAGGATCAGGGCGGTGAAGAACACGCACGCCAGCTTGGCAAGCTCTGACGGCTGGATGCCCAGGCCGCCGATGCCGAACCACCGGCGCGTGCCGTTCACGGGATTGCTGAACAGGACGCCGATGAGCGTGACGCCAACGATGCCGAGGAGGGCCCACACGAATGCGTCGCTGCGATACGTGCGGTAGTCGACGTGCATCGCGATCCAGAGCACCGCCAGGCCGAGAACGGTCCACATGGCCTGCCTGGTGACGAAGAGATACGGCTGGTCGAATCGTTCGAGCGCCACCAGGGCCGAGGCGCTGTAGACCATGACGATGCTCGTGCACACCAGCAGGAGGGTGGCACTGAACAACACACGGTCGGCTTTGAGCTTTCTCGCCAAGTTTCGTATTCCCTTTTCCCTTTGCCCTTTGCCCTACAGCTTTTTCCCACCCCATCCGACACTAGGGTTGCGGCCGCGATCGGCTAAGATGCCGATCCCTAAGCGGTCAGCAGTCATCAGCCGGCCCGTGGAAGGGACACCGACCTCGCAGACCGGGGTAGCCTGCGTTCCCAGCGGCTGGCTCCTCTACGCGCCGAACCGACTGATGACTGCTCACCGCTCACGCCTTCGCAGCTACGCTGCTTCGGCGTGCGGGCACCGCATCTGTCTCACCCTCGCTGTTCTTCCTCCAGCTGCCGCACCGCGGATTTGAAACGCTCTCCGCGCTCCGCGTAATCCGTAAACCAGTCGAAGCTCGAACAGGCCGGCGCCAGCAGGACGACACCGTCCGGCGCTGCCGCGGCGTAGGCCCGTGTGACCGCTTCGGACATTGACCCCGCCGCGACGATCGGCACGACATCCCTGAGCGCATCGCGCACGAGCGGCGCCGCTTCGCCGATGGCCACGACGGCGCGGCCTCGCGATGTCAACGCGTCCCGGAGCTCGTTGAAGTCGCCGCCCTTGAACCGGCCGCCGATGATCGCGACAACCCCGCCTTCGAAGCTCTCGATGGACCGCCGCGCCGCCTCGACGTTGGTGGCCTTCGAGTCGTTGACGAACCGGACGCCGCCGACCGTCGCCACCGGCTCCATCACGTGGGGCAGCCCGCGGAAGCCGCGCAGCGCGCGCTGCATCGCCGGCGGATCGCACCCGGCGAGCGAGGCGACTGCCGTCGCGGCGAGCACGTTGTTCAACATGTGGAGTCCCGTCAGCTCGACGGCCGTCCGGAGAAACAGCTTTTCCACTCCTGTCGTCGTCCGCTTGACGATCCAGTTGCCATCCACGACAAAGCCGTCAGCGATTCGCCCCGACAGCGCGAACGGAACGGTGCGCGACGACGCGTCGAGACTGCGGCGAACGACCAGCGGGTCGTCGGCATTGATGACCGCCCAGTCGTCGGCCGTCTGGTTCGCGAATATCCGCGCCTTCGCATCGACATAGGCTTCGATGCTCGGATGACGGTCCAGATGGTCATCGGCCAGATTCAGCCACACGGCGATCCACGGCCGGAACGTCGACGTGGTCTCGAGCTGAAAACTGCTCGTCTCGACGACGTGAAGCGTGTCGGCCGTCGACTGGTCCACCTGCGAAGTAAGCGGGACGCCGATGTTCCCGCCGACGAGCACCGTCTTCCCCGCCGCCTCGAGCATCCTGCCGACAAGCGTGGTGGTCGTCGACTTCCCCTTCGTGCCGGTGATCGCAATCACGCGCCCGCGAAGCCACCGCGACGCCAGCTCCAGCTCGCCGATGATCTCGATGCCGCGATCGCGCACCGGATCGAACACCGTCTGTTCCACCGGCACACCGGGACTGACGACGACGAGCTCCGCGCGCGCAAGCGTGCCGGCCTGATGCCCGCCGGTTTCAATCTCGACGCCTGCCGCCTGCAGCGCGGGTGCGGCGTCGATGGTCGGCCGCAGATCGGTCAGCGTCACGCGCGCCCCTCGCGCGGCGAGCAGCTGTGCCGCCGCGATTCCGCTGCGGGCCGCGCCCACCACCACCACCCGCCGGTTCCGCACGTCGAACGGTTTTCCCACAACACTGCCCACACCATCACCGCAGCTTCAACGTCGTCAGGCTGAAGAGCGCGAAGATCACGGCGACGATGAGAAAGCGCGTAATGACTTTGGGCTCGCTCCAGCCGATCAGCTCGAAATGATGGTGAATGGGCGCCATCTTGAAGACGCGCTGCCCGGTCAGCTTGAAGGACCCGACCTGGACGATCACCGACAGGGCCTCGATGACGAAGATGCCGCCGACGATCGGCAGCAGCAGTTCCTGCTTGATGAGAATGGCGACCGTGCCCAGTGCGCCGCCGAGCGCGAGGGAGCCGACGTCGCCCATGAAGATTTCGGCGGGGTACGAGTTGTACCAGAGGAACCCGAGGCTCGCGCCGACGAGCGCGCCACAGAAGATCGTCAGCTCGCCGGCGGGCTCGAATCGCACGAGGAAAAGATAGTCGGCGAGCACCGCGTGGCCCGTCACGTACGCGAGCGCCGTGAACGCCGCCGCCGAGACGCCGAAGGTGCTGATGGCGAGGCCATCGAGGCCATCGGTGAGATTGACGGCGTTCGTCGCGCCGACCAGCACGAGGACGGCGAACGCCACGTAGAACCAGCCGAGATCGGGAATCAGGTTCTTGAAAAACGGAAAGATGAGCCGCGTGTTGTACAGGTTATTGTCGGCGAGCAGCATCAGGATCACGCCGATGACGAGCGCGATCGCGATCTGCAGTCCCATCTTGTAGCGCGGGCGCAGACCGTGGTGCGTGCGTCGCACGATCTTCAGGTAGTCATCGGCGAAACCGACCGCGCCGAACGCGCACGTCGCGAGCACCGCGATCCAGATGTACGGGTTCGCGAGGTCGGCCCAGAACAGCGTCGGCACGACCGCCGCCGTGAGGATGAGCAGCCCGCCCATGGTCGGCGTCCCGGCCTTGGCGCGATGCGACTGCGGCCCCTCCTGCCGGATCACCTGCCCGATCTGGAAGTCGCGAAGCTTCCGGATCATCCAGGGCCCGAGCACGAGGCTGATGAGCAGTGCCGTGAGACTCGCGGCCGCGGTCCGGAACGTGATGTAGCGCACGACGTTCAACGGACCGAAGAACGGCTCGAGCGGCGGCAGCAGTTCAAACAGCATCAGCTGAACTCCGCCGCAAGACGGTCGGCAACGATATCCGTCCGCGTGCCGCGCGAACCCTTCACGAGCACGAGGTCACCAGCTTTGACGGCCGCCGCCGCCGCGGGCGCAGCCAGCTCGCTCTTCTCGAAGTAACTGACGGATGCGGCCGGCATGCCGGCGGCCACCGCAGCGTCCGCAAGCGCGCGCGCGCCGCCGCCGCCGATCGCGATCAGCATCCGCAGGCCCGCCGCCGCGGCGCGGCGGCCAGACTCTGCATGAAGCGCGGTCGACCGATCGCCGAGCTCGAGCATCTCTCCGAGGACGGCGACTTTCCTGGCAATGCGCGTCTCGCGCGCCAGCACGTCGAGGGCCAGCCGCAGCGCTTCCGGACTCGAGTTGTAGGAATCGTCGATGAGGACGATGCCGCCACGAAGACGCCGCACGGCGCCGCGCCGGTCGGCCGGCTTCAGCCGCATCGCGGCGGCGGCGATCTCGTCGAGCGGAATCCCGAACTCCAGCGCGACGGCCGTGGCCGCCAGCACGTTGTCGAGGTTTCCACGACCGAGGAGCGGGGTGGCGATGACACGCTCGCCATTGGGCGTCGTCACGCGCGCGCGCATGCCGTCGACGCCCAGATCCTCGATGTCGCTGGCACGAACGGTCGCATGCACCGACGTGCCGAATGTAACGATGCGCCCGGCGAACGCCCCGGTCCTCGCAGTGATGCGCGCGTCGTCGGCGTTGCAGACGAGCAGATCGTCGGGGCGTGCGCCCTCCAGGATCTCCGCCTTCGCGTCCGCAATCGCGTCGGGCGATCCGAAGAACCCGATGTGCGCATCGCCGACGTTGGTCCACACGCGAACGTCCGGCGCGGCGACCGCCGCCAGCGTGCGGATCTCGCCGGCGTGGTTCATGCCCAGCTCCATCACGGCGACTTGCGGCCGCTCGCGCAGCTGGAGCAGCGACAGCGGCAGTCCGATGTGGTTGTTCAGGTTCCCCTTGTTCTTCACGACGCGACACCGCAGCGATAGAAACTCGGCAATCGCTTCCTTGGTCGTGGTTTTGCCGGCGCTGCCGGTAATCGCGACAACCCTGGTGCCGCTGGCCGCACGCACGGCGTGCGCAAGATCCTGCAGGGCACGCGTGGTGTCGCCGACCTGCACGACCGCGGCGGACCCGACATTCGTTCCCTGCACAGGACGATCGACCAACGCGCCCGCCGCGCCCCTCGTCAACGCATCGCCGACGAACGCGTGTCCGTCAAAGCGCTCGCCTCGAAGCGCGACAAAGAAGTCGCCCGGCTGGAGCGTGCGTGTGTCGATCACGATGTTGCCAATCTCGCCGTCCGGATCCCCTGACTGAATCTGCCCGCCGACCGCGTCGGCCAATGACTGCAATGTGAGACGGAGTTCGTCACCCAACCCTGACCCTGTTGCGTCGCGCCTCCAACGCCTCCTGCGCCACCGCCACGTCGTCGAACGGCGTCGTTGTGCCGCCCGCCTCCTGGTATTTCTCGTGCCCCTTGCCGGCGATGAGGACCAGATCGCCGGGGCCGGCAAGACTGACCGCGCGCAGGATCGCCTCACGGCGGTCCACCACGGTGAGCACGTCGACATCGCGCTGGCGCGTCTCGGGCTGGGCGCCGAGATTCAGTTCGTCGATGATGCGCTGCGGGTCTTCGCTGCGCGGGTTGTCCGATGTCAGGACGACGACGTCGCTCAACCGGGCCGCCACCATGCCCATGAGCGGCCGCTTCGCGCGGTCGCGATCGCCGCCCGCGCCGAACACCGTGATCAGCTTCCGCCGTGCGAGAGGCCTCGCGGTTTCCAGAAGGTTGCGAAGCGCGTCGTCGGTATGGGCGTAATCCACCATGACGCCGATGTCGTCTGCGGACGACGATGCGCGCTGAAAACGGCCTGGCACGCCCGCGAGCCGCGACAGGCCGCGCTCGACGGCCTCGAGCGGTGCGCCGGCGGCAACCGTCACGCTGATGGCCGCGAGAATGTTGTAGACGTTGGGACGTCCCACAAGAGGCGACTGCACGTGCACTGTGCCCTGCGGCGTTCGCGCTTCGAAATCGACACCGTCGAGCGAGAGGGTGAGCGGCCCCGGCGTCACGTCGGCCGCGCGGTTGACGGCGTATGTCACCGGTCGCTTGACGAGGTCCACGATCGCCTGACCGCGGGGATCGTCCACGTTGACGGCGGCAGGCGCGTCGTCCGGCAATAGCTCGAACAGCCGCCGCTTCGCCGAGAAGTAATCCTCCATGTCCGCATGGAAATCGAGGTGATCGCGCGTCAGGTTGGTGAACACGCCCCCGGCGAACTGAATCGCGTCGGCGCGGCGGAGTGCCAGCGCGTGCGATGACACCTCCATCGCGCAGGCGCGGCAGCCGGCGTCGACCATCTCGCGGAGCATTTCCTGCAGCTCGGGCGCTTCGGGGGTGGTCCGCGTCGCCGCAAATTCCCGCTCGCCGGTTCGGTAGAGCACCGTTCCCATCAACCCGCACCGGATGCCCGCGGCTTCGAAAATCGAGCTCACGAGGTAGCTTGTTGTCGTCTTTCCGTTGGTCCCGGTGATCCCGATGACCTGCATCTGGCGGCTCGGATGGCCGAAGAATTCGGCCGCCATCCACGCGAGCGCCATCCGCGCGTCCTTCACGACGATCCACGGCACGGACAGCGGCGTCGCCGGTTCGCGCTCGGCGACGATGGCGGCGGCGCCGGATGCGACGGCCGCGGGAGCGAAGTCCGCGCCGTCGGCTTTCAACCCGCGCAACGCAACGAAGATCCATCCTCGCGCGGCACGGCGCGAGTCATGCGTCACGCCGCGGCATTCGATCTGAAGCGCGCGTTCCCACCGGGCCGTGTCCCCTGGGGCCGTGTCCGCTGGGGCCATGGCCGCTGGACGTGACGGGGATCCGCCATGCGCGATCGCCTGCTGCACCAGATCCCCAACCGTCATGACCCTCCGCCAGACGTCCCCGTCGACATCTCGCGCCCGAGTCTCAGCGTGGATACAGATCCGCGCTCGATCGGTGTGCCTGGCAGCGGATCCTGATCGAGCACGACGCCGTCGCCACGCAGGCGGGCCGTCATGCCCAGACGCGCGAGGACGCGCAATGCATCGCGCGCGCCGAGGCCGCGGAGATCCGGGAAGAGCGATGCGGAGCCGGCGGCGCCGTTCTGCAGCGTCACGATCGCCGGCAGCGTGGCCGGGCCGGATGTCGGCCGCTCACGCGGTTCCTCGCGGCGCGCGATCAGCACGGGCGGCGCAGGATTGATCGACGGTGGAACCCCGTAGAGACGCAGACCGGATGCGGCAATCCGCTGCCAGATCGGCGCCGCCACAGAGCCGCCGTAGTACAGGTTCTTGCCGTGAGGCGAGTCGATGACGACGACGATCGCAAACACCGGCTGTCGCGATGGGATGAAGCCGACGAATGACGCGTTGTACTCGGACCTCGAGTACTTGCCGTCCACGACCTTCTGAGCGGTCCCCGTCTTTCCAGCGACCGTGAAGCCGTCGACTCGCGCGCGGCTGCCGGTGCCGCGCTCGATGACCTGCTCCATGATGTCGGTCAGCACCGCAGACGTCCGCGCGGAGACCGTGCGCCGGAGCACCTTGCGGGGCACCGGCTTCCGTCCGGTTTCGTCGATCACGGCGCGGACGATTCGTGGCTCGACAAGTTCGCCGCCGTTGGCAATGGAGCTCATCGCGGCGGCCATCTGCAGCGGCGTCACGCCCACCTGGTATCCCATCGACACCGAGGCGAGCGCGCTGTCGTTCAGCTTGGAGGGATCCCACACGATGCCGGCGTTCTCGCCAGGGAAGTCAGGCGACATGCGCCGGCCGAAACCGAACCGGCTTGTATACGCACCCAGACGCTCCGGCCCCAGCCTGAGACCCACCTTGATCGCGCCGACGTTGCTCGACTTCACGATCACGTCCGCAAACGACAGCACGCCCTCGCGATGGTCATCGTTGATGACCCGCGATCCGAATCGGATGCGGCCCGCGCTGACGTCGATGAGATCCTCAGGCTTGACGATCTCTTCTTCGATCGCAGCCGATGCGGTGACGATTTTGAACGTCGACCCGGGTTCGTAAATGTCCTGCACGGCCCTGTTGCGCTGCGCGCCCTTCGCGGCGTCGCGGTAGGCGTTCGGGTTGAACGTGGGCCAGTTCGCAAGCGCCAGGATCTCGCCGGTCCGGGGATCCATGACCACCGCCGTGCCGCCGGCCGCCCGGTTCTCCTCGACTCCGATTCGCAGTTCCCGTTCGACGATGTGCTGGAGCGTCTGGTCGACGGTGAGCTCGAGAGCCGCGCCCGCGGTGGCCGGACGTTCCACCCGGCTGAACGCCTGCCGCCTCGCGTCCGTTTGAATGAGGACCGTGCCGGGACGGCCCTTGATCAGCGCATCGTAGGAGGCTTCGATGCCGTTCAGGCCCTTGTTGTCGATGCCGACGTAGCCGAGCACGTGGGCGCCCAGGTCCTTGTTCGGATAGAACCGGCGGCTCTCCTTCATGAAGCCGATGCCATCGAGCTTCAGATTCGCGACACGCCGTGCTTCGTCCGGCGTCACCTGGCGCTGGACATAGGCGAACGCACGGCCCCGGCGGATCCGCTCGGCCAGCGCGTCCCGTTCGCGCGCTTTGCAGTTGTCGAGCACGCCACAGAGCGCGCGCGCCGCAGCATCCGGATCCGCGATCTCGGTCGGGACGGCATAGACCGACTCCGCGTCGACGCTGTAGGCCAGCACCCGCCCGTTCCGATCCAGGATGTCGCCGCGTTTGGCTGCGCTCTCGATGGTGCGGGACTGCTGCCGCTCCGCGCGGGAGGCGAGATCGTCGTGACGAACGACCTGCAGGTAGATGAGGCGCGCTTCGATGCCGACGGACCAGCAGGCAAGCGCCGCCGCGGCAACGATCAGCCGGCGCTGCATGGTTCTGCGCCAGTCGGGGGCGGGGGTCTGTTCCACGGGCGTCACGGTGGCGCGGTCGGGGCTACCTGCGCGCGACAGCGGAACTGGGCGGCGCCGGCGCCGGCATGACCCGCTCGATCACCGCGGACTCGTTCTTGGCGGGCGCCACCATGTGCAGGCGCTCCGTAGCCAGCCGCTCGATGCGGACCGGCGACCGCAGCGTGTCGAGCTCCAGCCGCAGGTGGCGGTTGACTTCCGTTTCGGCCGCGCGCTCCCGCTGCATCTGTTCCACGCGGTAGCCGTGCCGCAGCAGCTCGAAGTGCTGCCAGGCCCAGAACAGCAAGACGCCGACCAGGAACACGCTCAGCGTTGCGGTCCGCCACATGTCGCGATGGCGATCGCGATCGACCTCGCGGACAATCGGGTTGTTGCGGATGTCTTTCTTGATGGCGTATTCGAATGTCTCGCCTGTCATGGCCACCTCACTCCGCTGTGTGTCTCTCCGCGGCGCGCAGCTTGGCGCTGCGTGCGCGCGGGTTGCGATCGACTTCCGCCTCGGTCGGCACCATCGGCCGCTTCGTGCGGACCGTCAGGCCGGACGTGCCCTCTGACTGAATGGCCCGCAGCGTGTGCTTCACGATGCGGTCCTCCAGCGAGTGAAACGTGATCACCACCATCCGGCCGCCTGGCGCGAGACGGCTGGCCGCGCCGTGCAGAAACGCGTCGAGGCCCTCGAGCTCCCGGTTGACCCAGATCCGCAGCGCCTGAAACGTGCGCGTCGCCGGATCGATGCGTGAGTACCCCTTGCGTGGGATCGCCCGCCGCACGATGTCGGCAAGCTGCCCCGTCGTCTCGACCGCACCGCGTGTGCGGGCGTCGACGAGCGCCCGCGCCACCCTCCGCGAGTGGCGCTCCTCTCCGAACTCGTAAATCACGTCGGCGAGCGTCCGTTCGTCCGCGTCCCGAATCGCCTCGGCCGCCGTGGGACCGCTGGTGCGGTCCATACGCATGTCCAGTGGATCGTCCCGCCGGAAACTGAACCCGCGCCCCGGCTCGTCGAGCTGCATCGACGAGACGCCCAGGTCCGCCAGCAGCCCGTCCACCGCCGTGACGCCCCGGGCGTCGAGGACCTCGTTCAGCCGGCGGTAATCCGAGTGCACGAGATCAACACGCGACTCGTGCTCGGCCAGCGTCCGGCCTGCGTGCGCCAGCGCGTCCTGATCCCGATCGAAGCCGATGACGCGCGTCGCGCCCGCGTCGAGCAGCGCGTGCGTATGCCCGCCATAGCCCACTGTGCAGTCCACGAACAGCCCGCCGCGCGCCGGGGCGAGATGCTCGAGCGCCTCTGCGACCATGACCGGTTCGTGCATGCGTCACCCGGCTTAAATTCCGTGTTCCGCGAGACCCATGCCGTCGTCGTCGGTCCACGGCTCGCGATGCAGCTTCTGCAGGAACCGCTCTTCGTTCCACACTTCCAGGTAGTCGATCCGGCCGAAGACGCGAACGTCGCCCACGATCGACGCGCTCTCGCGCAGGTGCGGCGGCACCACGACGCGGCCCTGCGTATCGAGCTCGGCGGCCAGGCCGTAGTAATTGACGCGATCGAGGAACTTGAGCCGCGCGGGATGATTGCCGGGCATCTGGAGCAGCTTCCGTTCGATCTCCAGCCAGGTCGCGAGCGGATAGATGCGCACGGACTCCCCCGTCACGCTCGTCACGAAGACGTCGTCGCCCTGCTGGTCGCGGATCACCCCGCGAAAAACCGTCGGCACCTTCAGCCGCCCCTTGTCGTCGATCCGGGCGGCGGAGCTGCCTCTGAGGCCCTTTTGCTCCACTTTCATCCACAAAAATCCACTCGGATAGTAAGGGTGGTGACAGGCGATGTCAACCCTAACCTGCTTACTCGATTGGAGTTACGCCTTAGCTTCGCCCATCTTTCGATACGGGTGCAGTGCTAGGCTGATGCCTCCATGCTTCGGGCGGCACTCATCGGCTCCTCTTCCACCGGCAAGTCCACGCTGTTTCAGCTCATGACGAGCGTTGCCGACGCCCCGCGCGGGAAAGGAGACGTCGCCATCGGGATCTCGAAGGTCCCTGATGCCCGTCTCGACACACTGTCGGCGATGTACAACCCGAAGAAGCGCGTCCCGGCGACGGTGGAATTCACCGATCTGATCGCGGCCGCCCGGCCCGGCGCTCAAGCGCTTGTGGATGTCGCGGGCTACAAGAACGCCGACGCCCTCGTCCACGTCGTGCGCGCGTTTCGCGATCCCGCCGTACCGCATCCCGCGGGCTCGATCGATCCGGCGCGCGACGCGCAGGCGATGGAAGACGAACTCCTCCTCGCCGACCTCGGTGTCGCGGAGCGTCGCCTCGAACGTATCGAGAAAGACCTGAAGAAAGGAAAGTCAACAGAGCTGGAGAAGGAAAAGGATCTGCTCCAGCGCTGCCAGACGGCCCTCGAGGAAGGTACGCCCCTGCGCGCCCTCGAACTCAGCGGCGAGGACCGCAAGCGGCTGCGCGGCTTTCAGTTCCTCTCCGCCAAGCCGCTCCTCCTCGTCATCAACCTGGACGAAGCCGACGTGCCGCAGATCGGCGCGAGCATCGACAAAGCCGCGGCGCATACCGGACTGACCGCGTTTCTCGCGCGCGCCGCGACCCGCGCGGTGGCGCTCTGCGCGACGATCGAGCTCGAGATCTCACGGCTCGAGCCGGATGACGCGACGGCGTTTCTGGCGGATCTCGGGCTGACGGAGTCGGGTCTCGATCGCGTCATTCGCGCCAGCTACGACCTGCTCGGGTACATGTCCTTCTTCACGGTCGGCGAGGACGAGTGCCGCGCGTGGTCGATTGCACGCAACACCCCCGCCCAGGCCGCGGCGGGTGAAATCCACAGCGACATCGAGCGCGGATTCATCCGTGCCGAAGTGGTCGCCTACGACGCCCTCACCACGAGAGGTTCCTACGCCGCGTGCCGCGAACATGGCGAAGTGCGCCTTGAAGGCAAGGAGTACGTCGTGCAGGACGGCGATATCATCAATTTCCGGCACGCCACGTAGCGGCCGGCCTGCGTGGCTGATCCTTCAACCGTTTCGGTCGTCATCCCCGCTCTCGACGAAGCGGACACGATCGGGGCGATCGTGTCCGGTCTCCGCGCCTGCGCGAGCTGGCACGAGATCATCGTCATCGACGACGGGTCGACGGATGGCACGGGAGAGGCAGCGCGCACGGCGGGCGCGCGGGTCATCCGTCATCCGTACAACAAGGGCAACGGCGCCGCGGTGAAGAGCGGAATACGCGGCGCGTCGGCGCCGTACGTGCTGATTCTCGACGGCGACGGCCAGCATGCACCCGACCTCGCCGTCGCGATCGTCGAGCGGCTGGGCGACTACGACCTCGTGATCGCCGCCCGCACGCCGGCGACACAGGCGACGCGGTCACGGCGCGCCGGCAATGCCGTCCTGAACTGGCTGGCGGGATACATCACGGCGCGGCCGATTCCGGATCTGACGTCGGGATTCCGCGCCGCGCGCCGCGACTGCCTGCAGGAATTCCTGCACCTGCTGCCGAACGGCTTCTCGACGCCGACGACCACGACGCTCGCCTTCGTCCGCGCCGGCTACAACGTGACGTTTCATCCGATTGCGGCGGGACGTCGCGCCGGCCACTCCAAGATTCACTTCGCCCGCGACGGTGCGCGGTTCTTCGTGATCCTCCTGAAGCTTGCGACGCTCTTCAGCCCGCTCCGCGTCTTCGGCCCGCTCAGCGTCGTTCCGCTGCTGGCGGGGACGGGGTACGGCGTCTGGAACGTCGCCTTCAACGGACGCATTCCGAACGGCGCGGTGATCCTGATCCTCTTCGCGGCGCTGGTCTTCCTGGTGGGCCTCGTCTCCGAGCAGATCGCGGCGCTGCGATACTCGCGGCACTCGACAGAGGCATGAAGACACTCGTCATCCTGCCGACCTACAACGAGCAGGACAATCTTCCGGTCCTCGTCGGGGCGCTTCTCGCGCTGCCGGACGTCACGATCCTCGTCGTGGACGACGGGTCGCCCGACGGCACGGGCGCCGTCGCGGACACACTCGCGCAGGCGCGGCCCGATCGCATCGAGGTAATGCACCGCAGCGGACCGCGCGGTCTTGGCCGCTCGTATGTCGATGGCATGCTGCGGGCCCTCGAGACGGATGCCGCGCTGATCTGCCAGATGGACGCCGACCTGTCGCACGATCCTGCCGACCTTCCGCGGCTGATGGCCCGGGCGGAGGCAGCCGATCTCGTCATCGGGTCGCGTTACGTTCCCGGCGGAAGAATCAAGAACTGGGCGCGGCGGCGGGTGCTGTTGAGTGCCTTCGCCAACCGCTACGTGCGCGCGATTACGGGTCTCGACGCGCGCGACTGTACGAGCGGCTTCCGCTGCTGGCGGCGCGAGGCGCTGCAGCGCATCGCGCTGCGCGGAATCACGTCGAACGGATATGCGTTCCTCGTCGAAATGGCCTGGCTGGCCGCGCGCGCCGGATGCCGCATCGCCGAGGTGCCGATCACGTTCACGGAACGGCGCGCCGGCGCGTCGAAGCTGTCGGGCGGCGTCATCGTCGAATCCGCCCTGCTGCCGTGGCGATTGAAAGGCCGGGGACGGCCGTGATCGCCTTGTGACGGGGTTCCTTCCGCGCTACGATGCGCGTGGCAATTCCTCCATGGCGGCAGACGTCCCGCGCACACCCAGCCTCACCGTCTTTTTTCCCGCCTACAACGACAGCGGGACGATCGAGAGCCTCGTGATCCGCGCGGTGCAGGTCGCGTCACGCCTTACGCCCGACTTCGAAGTGATCGTCGTCAACGACGGCAGCAGCGACACCACGCGCGAGATCGCCGACGAGCTCACGCGCACGTACCCGCAGGTGCGCGCCATTCATCACCCGAAGAACCGGGGTTACGGCGGCGCGCTGCGCACCGGCTTCGCCGCGGCCACGAAGGATCTGATCGCGTACACGGATGGCGACGCCCAGTACGACCCGACGGAGCTCGAAGCGCTGTGGCAGCGGCTCACGCCGGATGTGGACGTCGTCAACGGCTACAAGATCAGCCGATCGGACCCGATCCACCGGATCGTCATCGGCCGTGTGTATCACCATGCCGTCAAGCTGCTGTTCAGGCTCCGGGTCCGCGACGTCGATTGCGACTTCCGTCTGATGCGTCGCGAGATCTTCAATCGCGTCAGGCTCGAGCGCGACACGGGCGTCATCTGTCTCGAGATGATGCGGAAGATCCAGGACGCGGGCTTCCGCATTGTCGAAGTGCCGGTCCACCACTATCACCGCACACACGGCCAGTCGCAGTTCTTCAACTTCCGGCGCGTGTTCTCGACCATCGTCGACGTGCTGAAACTGTGGATCCACCTGGTGGTGCTCGGCGGGGGTCGGCAATCGGCGCACGTGCTTCTCCGCAATCCGACGATTCGGAGCACGCCCCCGCCGGAATCGATCAAGCGATGAGCGTGCCGGCCGGCGACCACAGGTCGTTTTACCGCGACCGACGCGTGATGATCACCGGCGGCCTGGGGTTCATCGGCAGCACCCTCGCCCGCCAGCTCGTGGACCTCGGCGCCAGGGTCCTGATCGTGGATTCGCTGATTCCCGATTACGGCGGCAACCTGTTCAACATTCACGGCATCGAAGATCGGGTCCACGTCAACATCGCGGATGTCCGCCAGCAGAGCACGATGAACTATCTCGTGCGCGAGCAGGACGTGATCTTCAACCTGGCCGGGCAGGTCAGCCACATCGACAGCATGGAGGATCCGGTCACCGACCTGGAGATCAACTGCAAGAGCCAGCTCTTCATCCTCGAGGCATGCCGGCGCTACAACGCGGGAACCAAGGTGGTGTACGCCGGCACCCGGCAGGTCTACGGCCGCCCCGACCTGCTGCCCGTCACCGAGCAGCATCTGGTGAAGCCGATCGACGTCAATGGCATCAACAAGGCGGCGGGCGAGTACTACCACCTGATGTACAACGACGTCTTCGGAGTACGCGCCTGCTCGCTGCGGCTTACGAACGTGTTCGGACCGCGGCACCTGATCAAGCACAACCGCCAGGGCTTCATCGCGTGGTTTATTCGACTGGCGATCGAAGACCGGGAGATCCAGATCTACGGAGACGGCTCGCAGCTGCGGGACTTCGTCTTCGTCGAGGATGCGGCCGACGCCTTCCTGCGGGCGGGCGCGAGCGACCTGTCGAACGGGCAGGTGTTCAATGTCGGCGGCACGGCGCCGATCGCGCACCGCGACCTCGTGGAGCTGCTGATCACGGTCGCGGGCACGGGACGTTTCAGATTTGTCGAATGGCCTCCGGAAAAGAAGGCCATCGATATCGGCGACTTCTACGCGGATTCATCGCGTATCGCCCGCACACTCGGCTGGAAGCCCACGACGACACTGCGCGAGGGCTTCGAGCGCACCATTCCCTACTACCGGACCCACATGAACCACTACGTCACGGCCGCGGAATCGCCAGTCACCCTGTGAGAACACTCATCACCGGCGGAGCCGGGTTCGTCGGCTCCCACCTCGCCGAGCGTCTGCTCGCACTCGGACACGAGGTCAGCGTTCTCGACAATCTCTCCACCGGCTCCATCGACAACATCGCGCATCTCAAGGGCCAGGCCGGCTTTTCGTACGTCGTCGATACGGTCACCAACGAGCCGCTGCTCGCCGAGATGATCGATCGGAGCGACGTAGTGTTCCACCTCGCCGCGGCAGTCGGGGTGAAACTGATCGTCGAGCAGCCGGTCCATACCATCGAGACCAACGTCCACGGGACGGAGGTCGTCCTGAAGCACGCCAACAAGAAGAAGAAGCTGGTCTTCATCGCCTCCACGTCCGAGGTGTACGGCAAGAGCACGGAGGTGCCGTTCCGGGAGAGCGCCGACGTGGTGCTCGGGCCGTCCTCCAAGAACCGATGGGCGTACGCGTGCAGCAAGATGATCGACGAGTTCCTCGCGCTCGCATACTGGAAGGAAAAGAAGCTGCCCGTGGTAGTCGTGCGGCTGTTCAATACCGTCGGCCCGCGGCAGACGGGCCAGTACGGCATGGTGCTGCCCACGTTTGTCCGCCAGGCCCTGGCGGGAAGTCCCATCACCGTGTTCGGCGATGGCACCCAGTCTCGGAGCTTCACGGATGTCAGCGACGTCGTCCGGGCGCTGGTCACGCTGGCGTCGGAACCCCGCGCCGTCGGCGAGGTGTTCAACATCGGCAACACCGGTGAGATATCGATGCGTGACCTGGCCGACCGTGTGAAGGCAGCGACCGGCAGCCGGTCGCCAATCCAGCTGATTCCCTACGATCAGGCCTATGAGGAAGGATTCGAGGACATGCCCCGGCGCCTGCCGGACCTGTCGAAACTGCGAAACCTCATTGGCTACGAGCCCGAAGTCGGCCTCGACGAGATTATCGAACGCGTCATCGAATACTTCCGGACGCGTCCGTAACCGCTCGAACACCCGGCCGGCGGGGGTCATTCGGCGTCGTATACTGAAGACTCACATGACAATCAGGTTTTTGGCCGTGGGGGCCCTGTTCGTTGCTTCGGTCGTCGGCGCCTGGCCAGCGTACGGGCAGCAGGCCGTCAACCTCCAGTTTTCCAACGGCCTCGTCTCGCTGCGCGCGCAGAACGCGCCGGTCCGCGCCATCCTGGCCGAATGGGCGCGTCTGGGCGGCGCGACGATCGTCAACGGGGACCGCGTGGCCGGTGCGCCGGTGACGCTGGAACTGACGAACGTTCCTGAAGGTCAGGCGCTCGACATCGTGTTGCGCAATGTCGCCGGCTACATGCTGGGGCCGCGCCGTACCGGTACCGCCGGCGCGTCCGCGTACGACCGCATCATGATCCTGCCGACGAGTGTCGCGCCCAGAAATGCGCCGCCCACTGCCGCCGCGGCCGCCCCGGGCCCACGGCCGGTGCTGCCGCGTCCCGTACTGGCGCGGCCACAGCAGCCGCAGGATCAAGTCGACGGCGTTCCAGACGATGTCTCGGCCGACGACGCAGCGAATCAGACCATCCCGCCGCAGTTCCCCGGAGTGATGCCGCAGCCGCTGATTCGGGGCCCCGTGCCTGTCGCGGGCGGAACCCAGGATGCCGAAGAGGCAACCGAGGACCAGCCCGGTATCACGGTCGTCGGCACCCCGACGAATCCGTTCGGCATTCCCGCGGGATCATCGACGATGCCGGGCGTCATTTCACCCGTGCCGCGTCAGCAGCCAGCACAACCGAACCGCGTACAATAACGAGAACTTCCAGCTCCTGCGTTGGGATCTGGTTCCGTTCTCCCATGTCAGAAATCGATCGGTTTGGCATGTACGGCAATTCCAACCAGGGCCATTGAGACATGACGCTGACTGAAAAGGTGAACGCGGAGATTTCCGCGGCGATGAAGGCGAAAGACGCGCCCCGTCTCTCCGCGCTGCGCATGGTCAAGGCGGCCATCATGAACAAAGAGGTCGAGAAGAGCCGCAGCCTCGAGGATGCCGAGGTGCTGCAGGTGCTGGGCTCGCTGGTGAAACAGCGCCGCGACTCGATCGAACAGTTCTCGAAAGCGGGCCGCGCGGATCTGGTAGACAAGGAGACCGCCGAGATCCGCGTGCTCGAGGAGTACCTGCCGCCAGCCGCGAGCGTCGAGGAGATCGAGGCTGCGGTGGCCGCGGCTATCGCCGAGACCGGCGCGGCGTCCGCGAAGGACATCGGCAAGGTCATGAAGGCCGTCATGCCCCGGCTCGCGGGCAAGAACGCGGACGGCAAAACGATCAACGAAGCGGTTCGCCGCACGCTTGGCGCCTAGCTCTCCGTCCTCTTCAACCTCCACACTCGCGCGGTCCGCCGCGTCCGCCGGAGCGGCGACGATGACGAGCCGGATTCTCGGCGTCGTCCGCGAACAGGTGCTGGCCGCGCTGTTCGGCGCCGGCAACGCCATGGACGCGTACAACGTCGCGTACAGAATCCCGAATCTCGTGCGGGACCTGTTCGCCGAGGGGGCCATGAGCAGCGCCTTCGTGCCGACGTTCACGCGCCACCTGACACAGGCCGGAAAGCCGTCGGCGTGGCGGCTCGCGAACAACGTCATCAACGGGCTCATCGTGATCACGGGAATCCTGGTCGTGATCGGGATGGTGTTTGCCGAACCCCTGGTGGGACTGTTCGCCGGCGCGTACCGCGCGGTGCCGGGTAAGCTGGAACTGACCGTCTTTCTCACCCGCCTGATGCTTCCGTTCCTCACGTTCGTGGCGATTGCGGCCGCGTGCATGGGGATGCTGAACTCGCTGCACCGCTTTTTCATTCCGGCGCTGTCGCCCGCCATGTACAACGTGGCGACCATTGCGTGCGCGGTGCTGCTGGTACCGCTGATGCCGGCCCTCGGCTTTCCTCCCATCGCCGGCATTGCCATCGGATCGCTGATTGGCGGCGCGGCCCAGCTCGCGCTGCAGTGGCCGGTCCTCAGGCGCGAGGGCTACTCCTACAAGCCGATGCTCGACTGGCGCGACGAGAACCTGCGCCGCGTGCTGATCCTGATGGGCCCCGGGACGCTTGGCCTCGCCGCCACGCAGGTCAATGTCTTCGTCAACACCGTGCTGGCGACCGGACAGGGCACGGGCGCCGTGTCGTGGCTCAACTACGCGTTCAGGCTGATGTATCTCCCGATCGGCCTGTTCGGCATCTCCATTGCCACAGCCACGCTGCCGGCCGTCTCGCGGTATGCCGCACAGGATGACGGACCCGGCGTCCGCAAGACTGTGGCGGACGGACTGTCGCTCATGTTGATGCTGAACGTGCCGGCGACGGTCGGATTGATGCTGCTCGCGGAGCCGATCGTGCGCGTCATCTTCGAGCGCAGCGCGTTCACCGCCAGCGATACGCTGGCCACCGCGGGAGCGCTGCAACTCTATGCGCTCGGACTCGTCGGATATTCGATCGTGCGTATTTCGTCGCCGGTGTTCTACGCGCTGCAACAGAACCGGACCCCCGTCCTGGTCAGTGTGGCGACGGTGGCGGTGAACGCCATCCTCAATCTGGCGCTCGTCCGCGTGATGGGCTATCGCGGCCTCGCGCTCGGCACGTCGATCGCGGCTCTCTTCAATGCCGTCGTGCTCATCGTGCTCCTTCGCCGGAGTCTCGGCGGCATCGAAGGCGCGCGTATTATCGGTTCGCTCGGCAAGATCGCCGTCGCGTCGCTGGTCATGGGACTCGTGTGCATCGGTGTGGATGCGGCGGCGATGCGATGGCTGCCAGGCCAGGGAATCGGCCCGCAAATCGTCCGTCTCACCCTCACGATCGGGGCATCGCTGCTGTCGCTGGCTGCCGCGGCGCACGCGCTGCGCATCCGTGAGTTCCGCGAAAGTGTCGCACTCGTCTCGAGACGGTTTCGACGATCGGCTCCATGACGACGTCCATGAAGACGCCGTTCGGTCTGCACCCGACCGTCCTGCTCCTCGCCGGCACGCATTTTCTGGTGGACGGATTCAGTAACATCTACGCGCCGCTGCTCCCGCTGCTCATTCCGCATCTGAATCTGTCGCTGTTTGCCGCGGGCACGCTGCAGATGTGTTTCCTGACTGCCAACTCTGTCGCGCAGCTTGGATTCGGCTATCTCGCCGACAAATGGCGCCCGCGGGTGCTCCTCATCGCCGGTCCGCTGGCCACCGTGCTCATCCTGCCACTGCTCGGATTTGCAACGACGCCTCTCGCGCTCGCCGCCGTGCTCGTGGTGGGCGGGCTCGGCGCGTCGGCCTTTCATCCGCCGGCGGCGGCGCTCGCGCACAAGCTCGGCGGCACGCGCAAGGGCCTCGCGATGTCGTTTCACATCACGGGCGGCTCGATTGGCTTCTCGCTCGGCCCCCTGGTGTTCGCGCCGGTAGCAGAGCGCTTCGGACTTCCATGGATCGCGCTGCTGATTTTTCCGGCGCTGGCGATACTCGCGATCGTGCTGCCGCGCATTCCGCCAATGCCGCGCGAGGAGCACGTGGGGTCCAAGGGCTTCCAGGCGTTGCGGCCCTATCGCAAACCGCTCACGCTCCTCTACCTCGTCGTCGTCCTGCGGACGCTCGCGGCGCTCAGTTTTGCCACGTTCATGCCCGTGATGCTGACTCGCCGCGGCATGTCGATTACTGAAGCGGGGCTGGCGAGCGCCACGTATTTGTTCATGAGCAGCGTCGGCGGCTTTCTGGGAGGCCCCATCGCCGATAGATGGGGCGCGAGGAACGTCATCATCTGTTCGCTCCTCCTATCGGTACCGTTTCTGGTGGCGGCGCCGCTGCAATCGGGATGGACATTTGTCGTCCTCGTGTCCATCGGCGGGTTCATGCTTCAGTCGACGCTGCCCGTCAACGTCACCTTTGGCCAGATGATCGCCCCTGTCAGCGCCGCAACCGTCTCATCACTGATGATGGGCTTCGCCTGGGGTGTCGGCGGCATGGTCGTGCCGTTTGTCGGCCTGCTCGCGGATCGCATTGGAATCGAACGCACACTCGTCATCATGGCGTTCATGCCCATCGCAGCCGCGGTGTGCGCCGCTCCGTTGCCGTCAGGAAAACTCGTACACACGCCGCCGCGCGCCGCAGACGTCGGGAACGTGGAACCTACGGGTACGGATGTTGCTCGTTGAGCTCTTTTGGAACAGACTGATCGAGAAAGACTTACCAGTTCATGCGACGCCCGCCAGCCACGTCATCGTTCTCATATTCCTTCGGACCAGGTCCGCTGACACCCGCGGTCAAGGCGCTGATCGCGGTGAACGTCGCCGCATTTCTGGCGTCGCTCGCGCTGCCAGCCCTCACGCTGCAGCTGGGGCTCCGTCCGGCGGATGTCCTCGAGCGCTTCGCCATCTGGCAGCCGCTCACGTACATGTTCCTGCACGGCGGGATCTTTCACATCCTGTTCAACATGCTCGCGCTCTGGATGTTCGGCGTCGAGCTCGAACGGATGTGGGGCACCCGGTACTTCCTGAAGTTCTATTTCATCGCAGGTGCAGGCGCCGCCGTCACGACGCTGTTGCTGTCGTTCCTGCCCTGGTCGTTTGGGAATGAGCTGTATTACTCGCTGACGATCGGCGCGTCGGGTGCGGTGTACGGGATCCTGCTCGGTTACGCGAGATATTTTCCCGACCGGCCCATCTACATGTATTTCGTCTTCCCGATTCCGGCGAAGTATTTCGTCATGATCATCGGCGCCATCTCGCTGCTCTCGTCGATGGGCGCGTCGGGGGGCGGGATCGCGCACACCACGCATCTGGGCGGGCTCGTCGCGGCGTATCTCTACATCAAAGGCGGCGGCCGCACGCACATCGTCTCGGAGATCAAGTACCGCTACCTGAAATGGCGCATCAACAAGATGCGGCGGCGGTTCGACGTCTACTCAGGCGGACGCGCGAACGACGTCGATCGGCGAGTGCACTGATTACTTACTGACGCTGAATGGCAGCCGTGCGCCGGCGATCGCCAGCGCCAGCAGCGCGCCGAGCACTGGAAACCCGACCCCGTCCGTCAGAAATTCCCCGCTGAAAAACAAACCGCGCGCGAAGTGGAAGTTGGCCACCATCGCGAGCGCCATGAAGGCGGCCAGGCGCGTCCAGAATCCGACGATGAGCGCTGCGCCAGCCGCGAGCTCCGCAATCGGGACGACACGAGCGAAGATCGGAACGCCGGGCATCGCCACCGTCTCGATGTACCACCGGCTCTCGGGCGCCGCCGATGCGAGCCATCCCTCGAGCCGCCCCGCCAGGATGCTGCTGTCGAGAAACCACGACAGCTTGTCGATGCCGTTGAAGACCAGGAACGCGCCGAGCATCAGCGCAAGGATACGGAGCGCATAGGCGCTCGCGCCCCCCGTCGATCCACCCTTGGCGCTTTGAACGCCGCTACTGGCCATCGTTACGGTTCGCTCGGAAGCCAGTCCTGCCGCACGGGACTGAACACGTCGAGCTCGAAGGTGTCCTCGAGCGCCTCCGCCTGATGCGGGACACCCGAGGGAATATGCAGCACTTCGCCCTCGCGCACGGTGATCTCGCTGCCGCCGACGAACACCTTCAGCGCGCCCTGCAGGATGTAGGTCATCTGCTCGCTCTCGTGCGCGTGCACAGGTACGAGCGCGCCCCGCTTCAGATAAATCTGCGCGAGCATCTCCCGCTCGCCCGCAATGACCTTCTGCGAGATCATCTCGGTGATCTTCTCGAGCGCAATCTCGTCCCAGCGGTGCAGCCGCACGGTGGTCATTGGCTTCCCGATAGTGCCATAATTCCCGGCGTATGAAGGGGTCAGCCCTGGCGGACGCGCGGGCCGCCGGTCGACGAACCCGGGGCAGCGAGCTCGAGGGTCTGACGCGTGACGAGCTCCTCACCGCCTACCGTCTCATGCTCCTGTCCCGGAAGGTCGACGACAAGGAGATTCAGCTCAAAAATCAGAGCCAGGCATTCTTCCAGATCAGCGGAGCCGGGCACGAAGCCGTCCTGGTGGCGGCGGGCACCCATCTGCGAGCCGGCTATGACTGGTTCTTCCCGTACTACCGCGACCGCGCGCTCTGCCTGACCCTCGGGTTCACGCCGCTCGAGATGTTCCTGGCGTCGGTCGGCGCGAAAGACGACCCGGCGTCTGGCGGCCGCCAGATGCCCTCGCACTGGGGCCATCGCCGGATCAACATTCCCTCGCAGAGCAGCGCCACCGGCACGCAGTGCCTCCACGCCGTCGGGTGCGCCGAGGCCACCACGCTGTATCAGCGGCTGACCGATATTCCGGATCGCGAGTCGCGGTTCCACGAGGATCAGGTCACGTACGTGTCGATCGGTGACGGCTCCACGAGCGAGGGTGAGTTCTGGGAGTCGCTGAACACGTCGTGCACGCAGCGGCTCCCCATCCTGTACCTCTGCGAAGACAACGGCTACGCGATCTCGGTGCCCGTGGAAGTCCAGACGCCCGGCGGCGACATCTCCCGCATCGTCGAGCATTTTCCTGGCCTGCGGACCTTCCGCTGCGACGGGACCGATTACCTGGCGAGCTATCGCACGCTTGGCGAGGCGGTCGCGCATGTCCGCAGCCGCAAGGGGCCGGCGTTCGTACATGCGACGGTCGTGCGGCCGTACTCCCATTCGCTCTCGGATGACGAGAAGCTGTACAAAACGGCGGCCGAGCGGGAAGCCGAAGCCCGCCGCGACCCGCTGCTGCGAATGCGCCACCTGCTCACGTCCGAAGGGCTGGCGACCGACGACGAGCTGGCCGAGCTCTCCGCGTCGCTCGACCGGGAGGTGAACGCCGCCGCCGAGCAGGCCCTCGCTGCTCCGAAGCCAGACCCCGCGACCGCCAGCTGGTACGTGTTTTCGCCTGACGTCGATCCCACGTCACCGGCGTTCGCCACCGAGCCTCAGCCCGATGGCGCCGCGCAGACGCTGGTCGGCGCGATCAACATGACGCTGAAGGACGAAATGGCGCGCGAGCCGCGCATCGTCATCTTCGGCGAGGACGTGGCTGACGCGAGCCGGGAGGAAATCCTGGCGAGTGTTGCCGGGAAGGGCGGCGTCTTCAAGGTGACGCACGGTCTGCAGCGGCTGTTTGGCGGCGACCGCGTGTTCAATTCGCCGCTCGCCGAAGCGAACATCATCGGCCGTGCGGTGGGGATGGCGCTTCGCGGACTGAAGCCCGTCGTTGAAATCCAGTTCTTCGACTACATCTGGCCCGCCTTCATGCAGATGCGGGACGAGATGGCGATGATGCGGTACCGGTCAGGCAACAACTGGTCGTGCCCCATGGTGATCCGTGTGCCGATTGGCGGCTATCTCCGCGGCGGAGCGCCGTATCACAGCCAGTCCGGCGTCTCGATCTTCGCGCACACGCCGGGCATCAGGATCGCGTTCCCCTCGAACGCGGTCGACGCGGCGGGGCTCCTCAGGACTGCGATCCGCTGCGACGACCCGGTGCTCTTCCTCGAGCACAAGCACCTGTACCGGCAGCCGTACAACAAGGGGCAGTACCCCGGGCGTGAGTACATGGTGCCGTTCGGCAAGGCCGCCGTCGCGCGCGAGGGTACCGACGTCGTCGTCTTCACCTGGGGTGCGCTGGTGCACCGGACGCTGCTCGCCGCCACGCAGGCCGAGCGCGATGGAGTGAGCGTCGCGGTGATCGACCTGCGGACGATCATCCCGTACGACTGGGACACGATTGCCGCCTACACGCAGAAGACGAATCGGGTGCTCGTCGTGCACGAAGATCAGCTGACGTGCGGATTCGGCGCCGAGATTGCGGCCCGCATTTCAGAGGAGCTCTTCGAGCACCTGGACGCACCGGTCAGGCGCGTGGCGGCCCTCGACTGTCCGGTGGCGTATGCGCCCGTTCTCGAGGAAGCTATTCTTCCCACCACGGCCGACGTCCTCGAAGCGATTCGCGCACTCGCCAAGTACTGAGATGTCCCGCGCGCTCCTGTGCGGGACCGCCGTCGCTTCATTCCTGATATCAGCGGCGCCGCATGCGGCGCTGACCGTCGAAATTCTCAAATCGACCGGCGGCCTGCCCCCGCACGT
This sequence comes from Candidatus Sulfopaludibacter sp. SbA3, assembly GCA_945903265.1. Taxonomy (GTDB): domain Bacteria; phylum Acidobacteriota; class Vicinamibacteria; order Vicinamibacterales; family UBA2999; genus CAXNKG01. The sequence goes on along the minus strand of CAMDNQ010000017.1, from coordinate 40,684 downwards.
CGTCGGCCTGTTCGAGGAGCCGCTGGCCTTTCAGCAGACGGCGGGCGGTCCCTATTACGTGTTCGACCGGCGCGGGCACACCGTGTATGCGGTGGACTCGGAAACAAAAAAGGCGTTCAAGCTCGTCGAGATCGGGCCCGAACTCGGACGCATCCTGCAGCCACGCGGCTTCGATACCTCCGCGACGGGATCGTTTGTGGTGGCGGACGCGCCGCGAACCGTCGATCGCGTGCAGATGTTCGGAGGCGGCGGCCTGAGGACAGGCGGCTTTACACTGCCCGCTCGCCGGAACCGCACCGCAATCGAGTTCGGGTCACAGGTCCTGAGCGGGATTGCCGCGATTCAGTATTCGGGCACAAACCTGCTCATCAGCCATCCGGAGAGCGGCACGCTCTTCACCGAGTACTCCCCAGGCGGCTACGCGCAGCGCAGCTTCGGACGGCTGCGTGCGACGGGACACGAAGCGGATCGCGACGTCCATCTCGCCCTGAACGTCGGGCTTCCGCTGCCGGACCCGACCGGCGGCTACTTCTACGTGTTCGCCGGCGGCCGGCCGATGTTTCACAAATACGACGCGGACGGGCGCCTTCTCTACGAACGTCATATCGAGGGACCCGAGGTCGACCCGTATCTCGCCGTTCTTCCGACCCGCTGGCCGACGCGACGCGTCGAGGATCGCGAAATACCGCTCGTGCACCCCGCCGTGCGTGCTGCCGCCGTGGATCCGCGTGGCCGCCTGTGGGTGTCGCTCGTTGAGCCGTACACCTACGTCTACGATCCGCAGGGCGACAAGATCCGCACGATCCAGTTTCGCGCCGCGGGGCCAATCAGCCCCACCAGCCTGTTCTTCACGACCGACGGCCGGCTGCTCGTCACGCCAGGCTGCTACGAGTTCAGGCCGTAGCCTCCGTGCTCACCGCATCACATCTGACGCGGCGCTTCGGCGAGCGTGTGGCCGTCGAGGACATCTCCTTCACCCTCGAGCGGGGCGAGATTCTCGCGCTGCTAGGGCCAAATGGCGCGGGCAAGACAACCACGCTCCGGATGCTCGCGGGGTTGATCGCGCCGTCATCCGGCGAAGTCCATGTGAGCGGCGAGACGCTGACGCGCCGTAACGCGCCACGTTTGAGACGGCGCATCGGTCTGCTCACGGAGGCGCCAGGGCTGTGGGACCGGCTGACGGTTCGGAAGAACCTCGACGTCTACGCGCGGCTGTACGGCATCAATCACCCGGGACGGGCGGTCGACGAGGCGCTTGATATTTTCGGTCTCCGTGACCGCGCCGGCGATCCGGCGGCCCAGCTGTCGAAGGGGTTGAAGCAGCGCGTCGCGCTCGCGCGCACATTGCTGCATCGGCCGGATGCCGTGCTCCTGGACGAACCGACCTCGGGCCTCGATCCGGAGAGCGCCCGCACGGTGAGAGACCTGGTACTGCGACTCCGCGACGAACAGCGATCGGTCGTTCTGTCCACACACAACCTTGACGAAGTCGATCGCATTGCCGATCGGGTTGCCGTCATACGCGGCCGGCTGATCGCGCTGGATACGCCCTCGGGCCTCCGGGCCCGCCTGTTTGGAGCGCGCGTCCAGATTGCCCTTGCCGTCCCTGACGAGCGTTTCGCCCTGGTGTTGAGTGCCGCCGGGTTCGCGGATGTGAGGACCACTGCTGACGGTCTGTCGGTTGGAGTCGAGGATTCCCGGTCGAGTGCGCCGGTAATCGTCAGGCGCCTTGTCGACGCAGGAGCGCAGATCGTGTCGGTGGCCGCCGAGCAGCCATCCCTCGAGGATGTATACCTTCGACTCCTGCAGGAGGTGCGTCCATGACGCGCGTCGCCGCGCTGCTTGGCAAGGAACTGGCGGACCTCAGACTGAATCCGGCGCTCTTCATGCCGGCCGCGCTCACCGGGTTCGTCTCGCTGCTGCTTCCGTTTTTCGTCGCCATCATCGTGCCGGCGTTGGCCGGCGAGCGGCTTTCGGACTCGAGTGATTTCCAGATTGCCGTCGAGTTCTATCGCGATCAGCCGGGCCTGCGCGATCTGACGGCCGAGGGCGCGATCCAGGCGTGGATCTTTCAGCAGTTCCTCGTGCTGCTGGTGTTGACGCCGGTGGCCGCCTCCATGTCCATTGCGGCGTACAGCGTGATCGGCGAAAAGCAGGCGCGAACGCTGGAGCCTCTTCTCGCCACCCCGCTGACGACGTTCGAGCTGCTGGGAGCAAAAGTTCTCGGTGCGTTGGTTCCCGCGGTGTCACTAACGGCTGCCTGCTTTGCCCTGTATCTGGCGGGCGTCTCTGTCTTTGCCGAACCTGGCGTCTATCGGGCGCTCCTGACACCCTCGTCGCTGGCCGTGGTCTTTGTGCTCGGACCGCTGGCGGCGCTCGTGGCGCTGCAGCTCGCCGTCTGCGTGTCGGCGCGCGTCAACGATGTCCGGAGCGCACAGCAGATCGGCGCCCTGGTGGTCCTTCCTATTGCAGGGCTGCTCGTCATGCAGTTGACAGGGTCGTTCCGGCTGACCGTCCCGGTCATTGCGCTGCTGACAGCGGCGCTTGGCATTCTCAACGCCATCCTCATGATGGTTGGCATCGCGCTCTTCGATCGGGAATCAATTCTGACGCGCTGGAAGTAACATCGATCCGATGGTCATCCGCTCGGTCGCGGTGCTGGGAGCCGGCACCATGGGCGCCCAGATTGCGGCGCACTTCGCCAACGCCGGTGTGCCGGCGCTACTCCTCGACGTCACCGCTGACGCTGCCCGCCAGGGCCTCGAGCGCGCGCGCAAGCTGAAGCCCGACCCCTCGTTCACGTCCGAGACATGGAAGCTGATTGCGACCGGCTCATTCGACGACGATCTGAAGCGGATCGCGGAATCAGACTGGATCATCGAGGCGGTCGTGGAACGGCTCGACGTCAAGCGATCGCTGCTCGAGAAAGTGGACGCGGCGAGGCGGCCGGGATCGATCGTCACCACCAACACGTCGGGTATTTCAATCGCGGCGCTTGCAGAAGGCCGCAGCGACGACTTCCGGAAGCACTGGCTCGGCACGCATTTCTTCAATCCGCCGCGCTACCTGCATCTGCTCGAAGTCATCCCCACGTCCCACACGCTGCCGGCCGTCGTTCAGGCCGTGAGCCACTTCGCCGATCACCGCCTCGGTAAGGGCGTGGTGGTCGCGAAGGATTCCCCGAGCTTTATCGGCAACCACATCGGACTGTACGCGTTTCTCCGGATTCTTCCGAAGGTGGCGTCCGGCGAGTACACCGTCGAAGAAGTGGATGCCATCACCGGTCCGGCACTCGGGCGCCCCAAGAGCGCCACGTTCCGGACGATGGATATTGCCGGCCTCGACATCCTCGCGCACGTCGTCGCCAACATGCGGGAGAAGTTCGCCGGTGACGCGTGGGAACTTCCCGCGTTCGTCACCAGGATGCTCGAGACGGGCGCGATTGGCGAGAAAGCCGGACGAGGCTTCTACAAGCGGGAGAAGCAGGCTGGCGGTGAATCGCAGATCCTGACGCTCGACCCAGCAACCCTCGAGTACCGCCCGCGAGAGCAGCCGCGGATTCCCTCGCTCGACAAGACGGCGGGCGTGACTGATGTTCGCGAGCGCGTACGGACAATCGTCAACGCTGACGACAAGGCCGGCCGGTTTCTTCGCGACACGCTGCTTCCAACGCTCGAGTACACGAGGTCGGTAACGCCGTCGATCGCCCATTCCCCGGACGACGTCGATCGCGTCATGCGATGGGGGTTCGGCTGGGAGCTCGGGCCGTTCGAGCTGATGGAAGCGCTCAAAGGGGAGGGCGCTCCGCATGTACGGGACAAGGTGCGCGGAACCGTCGTGCGCCGCAACGCGGGGGCAAGCCTCGTGGATCTCGGCGACGGTGTCCTGTGCGTCGAGTTCCATTCGAAGATGAACATCGTCGGCAGCGACACCATCGAAATGCTGCAGACGGGTGTTCGCGAGGCATCCAAAGGGTTCGCGGCCCTGGTCATCGGCAACGAAGCGCCCAATTTCAGCGCCGGCGCGAACCTGATGCTGGTATTGCTCGAGGCCCAGAACGAGAACTGGGAAGACATCGAGGCGACGATCCGCGCCTTTCAGCAGGCCAACCTGGCGCTGCGATACGCCGCTGTGCCTGTGATTGCGGCGCCGGCGGGGCTGACGCTCGGCGGAGGCTGCGAGATTGCGATGCACGCCGATCGCATCCAGGCGGCGGCCGAGACGTACATGGGGCTCGTCGAAGTGGGGGTCGGCGTGATTCCGGCTGCCGGCGGGACGAAGGAAATGGTGGCGCGCGCCGCCGAAGCCATGGCGCCAGGCGAAACCGATTATCTGCCGTCGATTCAGCGCGCGTTCGAAACCGTCGGGTTCGGGAAGGTATCGTCATCCGCTCCGGACGCTCAGCGGCTGGGCTATCTCCGGCCGACCGATTCCATCACGATGAATCGCGAGCGTCTGCTGGACGACGCCAAGGCACGAGCCCTGCAGCGAGTGAGCGATGGATACCAGCCGCCCGCCCCGCGCACCGCGATTCGTGTCGGCGGTGAAACCGTGCTGGCCGCGCTCAAACTCGGCATCCACCTGGCGTGGCGCGCCGGACGTATCAGCGACTACGACGCGGTGATCGGCCGAAAGCTGGCGACGGTGATGGCGGGCGGTGCGGAACTTCCCCATCCGGCGACCGTGACCGAGCAGGAGCTGCTGGACCTGGAACGTGAGGCGTTTCTCAGCCTGCTCGGTGAGCCCAAGACGCTCGAGCGGATTCAGCACACGTTGAAGACGGGAAAAACGCTGAGGAACTGAGGGGGCGGTGCGACTGTGCAGATAGTGCGGTGGTGCGAAGGATGAAAATTGTTGATCGGGGGGGCGGAACGCCGATCGTCGTCATTCCCGGCATTCAGGGGCGCTGGGAATGGATGAAACCGGGCATCGAGGCGCTGGCGCAGCGCGCACGCGTCGTGACGTTCTCGCTGGCCGACGAGCCGTCCTGTCACGCGAACTTTGACGCGCAGCGAGGCTTCGACTGTTATGTCGACCAGGTTCGCGACGCGCTCGACGCTGCCGGGATCGAGCGAGCCGCCATTTGCGGGATGTCGTACGGTGGCGTGATCGCCGCCGCGTTCGCGGCCCGGTACCCGGACCGGACGGCGTCGGTGGTCCTGGTGTCGGCCATGCCCCCGTCCTGGACCCCCGATCGACGCGTGCGTTTTTACCTGCGTGCGCCTCGCGCGCTCATGCCGCTCTTCCTCATCGCCTCGCTGCGGATGTATCGCGAAATCGCCGCGGCCAATCGCGGGCTTGCGCGTGGACTTGCGCCTGGCGTGCGCCACGCCGGCCGCGCCCTCTCGCACATGTTCTCCCCGGGCCGCATGGCCCGGCGGGTTTCGTTTCTGCCTGACAGGGCGCTGTCCACTGAGATTGCGCGCGTGCGAGCGCCCGCGCTGATCATCACCGGCGAAGCGACGCTCGATCGAATCGTTCCGGTCTCGGCCACGCTTGAGTACGCGCGGATGTGGCCGCACGCGCGGGTGGCCGAAATGCCGAGAACCGGCCACCTGGGATTGATCACGAGGCCCGACGCATTTGCGAGCCTCGTGGTCCCCTTCGCGGAGCAGGCGATCCACGACGCCCGGGGGAGACGCCGTGAAGGCTGATCGCGTGCGGGAGATTCCCGGCCCGGCCGGCGTTCTCGAAAGTCTTCTCGAGATGCCGCAGGGCACGCCGCGAGCGGCTGTCGTCTTTGCCCACCCGCTGCCGACGCAGGGCGGCACCATGCACACGAAGGTCGTGTATCAGGCGACCAAGGGGCTCGCGCGCATCGGATGCGCGGTCCTGCGGTTCAACTTCCGCGGCGTCGGGCTGAGCGCGGGAACGTGGGACGATGGCCGCGGCGAGCTGGATGACTACAGAGCGGCGATCGACTTCATGGCCGCGCAGCACCCGGGCCTGGAGCTCTGGGCTGGCGGGTTCTCCTTCGGGTCGTATATCGCCACCACCGTCGGCGCGGACGACGACCGGGTCTGCGCGCTGATTGCGATCGCGCCGCCGGTGCACAAGTATGAGTTCGCGTCGGTGAAACTGTCGGCGAAGCCGAAATTCATCGTGCACGGCGAACACGACGAGCTGATCTCGCTGAAAGCGGTGCGTCACTTCTACGCGCAGCTCCCGGAACCAAAGGAGATGGTCGAGATCGATAGCGCGAACCATTTGTTTGACGGACAGGCCGGCGAAGTGGGCGACGCGCTGGCGAATCTTCTGGAGGACTTCACGTGCAGGACGCCGTAATCGTGTCCGCTGCGCGCACCGCCGTCGGCAAGGCGCCGAACGGCACGATGAAGACCGTGCGGCCCGATGAAATGGCGGCCGCGGTCATCAGCGACGTCCTCCGCCGGGCGCCGGGCATCGAGCCGGCGGATGTCGACGACGTCATCCTCGGGTGCGCGATGCCTGAGGCCGAACAGGGCCTGAACGTGGCTCGGATTGCCAGCCTTCGCGCAGGCATTCCCGTCACGGCGTCCGCAGCCACCATCAACCGCTTCTGTTCCTCCGGCCTGCAGTCCATCGCGTTCGCGGCGGAGCGCATCATGTGCGGCTTCGCCCACGTGGTCGTCGCGGGTGGTACCGAATCCATGAGCATGGTGCCGATGGGCGGGAACAAGGTGTCGCCGAATCCTTCACTCGTCGACAGCTACCCTGACGTGTACCTGAGCACCGGCCTCGTGGCGGAAAACCACGCGCGAGAGAGCCGCATCAGCCGCGACGAACAGGATGCGTTCGCCCTGCGCAGTCACCAGCGGGCGCTCGCGGCGCTCGACGAAGGCAGGTTTGCGGACGAAATCACGCCGGTCACGTTCCGCGTCGCGGTCCAGACCAATGGACCGGGAAGCCGCGAGATGAAAAAGGTGACGTTCGATCGGGACGAAGGACCGCGCAGAGATACGTCCGCAGAAGCACTCGGAAAACTCCGCCCGGCTTTTCATACGAGCGGGACGGTCACCGCAGGGAACTCCTCGCAGACGAGCGACGGGGCGGCCGCAGTCGTGGTGACGTCCGCCGCCTTTGCGAAGGAGCGCGGCCTGAAGCCGCTGGCGCGATTCGTCGGCTTTGCCACGGCAGGAGTGGAGCCCGAACTCTTTGGCATCGGCCCCGTCCCGGCGATCCGGAAGGTTCTGAAGATGACGGGCCTTTCGCTCGATGACATCGGCCTGGTTGAACTGAACGAAGCCTTCGCGGCGCAGGTGCTGGCGTGCCTTCGCGAGATCCCCATCGATCCCGACCGCCTGAACGTGAATGGCGGCGCCATCGCGCTCGGCCATCCGCTCGGCTGCACGGGCGCGAAGCTGACGGCGACCATCCTCAACGAAATGCGGCGAAGGCAGGTGCGCTACGGCATGGTCACCATGTGCATCGGCGGCGGCATGGGCGCCGCGGGCATCTTCGAGCGCCTATGACAACGGGGACAGGGTCGACCAAAGCGGCGGCGGCGACGGCAGCGAGAAGGGGCGGGGCATGGCTCCTCGACGCCACCGCCGCCGAAGACGTCTTCACGCCTGAGCGGCTCAGCGATGAGCATCGCCTGATGGCGCAGACGACCGACGAGTTCATCGACAAGGAAGTGCTCCCCAATGTCTCCCGTCTCGAAGCGAAGGATTGGGCGTTCGCGCGCACGCTGGTACGCCGCGCGGGAGAGCTCGGACTGCTGGGCGTCAACGTTCCGGAGGAGTACGGCGGCCTCGCCCTCGACAAGATCTCCTCGCTGATCGTCGCCGAGCGGATCGCGCGGGCGTCGTCATTCGCCACGACATACGGCGCGCAGGCGAACCTGTGCATCCTCCCGCTCGTCCTGTTCGGCACCACGGACCAGAAGCAGCGCTACCTCCCGACGCTTGTAGCCGGCGAGCGTGTCGGCGCCTACGCGCTGAGCGAGTCGGGCTCCGGATCGGACGCGCTGGCCGCGAAAACCCGTGCGACGCGCGCACCGGACGGCAACTGGAGGCTGTCGGGCGAAAAGATGTGGATCACGAACGGCGGCTTCGCCGACGTGATCATCGTGTTCGCCCAGGTCGACGGCGATCAATTCACGGCGTTCATCGTCGAGAAGACGTTCCCCGGCGTGACCGCGGGCAAGGAAGAGCACAAGATGGGCCTCCACGGCTCGTCCACGACGCCGATCCTCCTGCAGGACGCGCAGGTGCCTGCCGGCAATGTGCTCGGCGAGGTCGGCAAGGGTCATAAGGTCGCCCTCAACACGCTGAACTTCGGCCGGTTCAAGCTGGGAGCAATGTCGGTCGGCGGGTGCCGCGCCGCCATTGGCGATGCGGTCCGGTATGCCGTCCAGCGCAAGCAGTTCGGCCACTCGATCGCCTCGTTCGGCGCCATCAAGCACAAGCTCGGAGAGATGACCGCGCGGACCTACGCGATGGAGAGCCTGGTCTACAGGACTGGCGGACTCATCGAATCGTTGCTCGAAGAGTCGTCACACGACGGTCCCTCCACCGCGCGCGCGTTCGAGGAATACGCGGTCGAGTCGTCGATCGCCAAGGTCGCGGGGACCGAAACCCTCGATTACGTGCTCGACGAGAACGTCCAGATCCACGGCGGAAACGGTTTCGTCAGCGACTACACCGCCGAACGCTATTACCGCGATGCGCGAGTCAACCGCATCTTCGAAGGTACAAACGAAATCAACCGGCTGCTGATCCCCGGCATGCTGGTCCGCCGGGCGGTGAAGGGAGAACTCCCGCTCATCGCGGCCGCAAAACGGCTGCAGGATGAGCTCCTCACGCCGTCAATGGCCGCCGCTCCGTCCGATGGCGTTCTCGACTACGAATTGCAGCTGACGGCCGCGTTCAAGAAAGTCGGGCTGATGGTGCTGGGCACCGCGATGCAGACCTATACAGACAAACTGACCGATGAGCAGGAGGTGCTCGGGTACGCCGCCGACATCCTGATGGATACATACGCCGCCGAGAGTGCGGTGCTCCGCGCGCGTGCGGCGTCGGCCTCGGGTGCCAGTCGCGCCGCCCTCCACCAGGCGGCCGCGCGGCTGTTCACCAACGATGCCGCGCTGCGCATCGAACAGGCCGCGCGGAACGCTCTGGCCGCCATGGCTGAAGGCGACACGCTGCGGACGCTGCTCGCAGCCCTGCGTCGATTCCTGAAGACCTCGCCCGTCAATACCGTCGCATTACGACGCGAGCTGGCCGAGGCCACCGTCGAAAAGCAACGGTATATCCTTGGTTGATGCATCTCCGCTCGGTCGCCGCGGTATTGATCCTGAGCTGCGGATACGCCTGCTCGTCTGGACCGTCTGCTCCCGACGATGCGGCGTACACGACTGAGCTCAACGCGGCCAGGAGCGAGAAGGATGCGGCCTTCAAGGCCGGCACCGACTCGCCGGTGCCGGCGGACAAGCGAGACGCCGTTCTTCCACTCAGGTATTTCCCCGTTGATCCGAATTTCGCGGTGCCCGCGGCGCTGAAACTGTCCGAGGATCGCCCCGTCTTCGAGATGCCCACATCCACAGGCGCGCTTCGCCGCATGCAGCTCGTAGGACAGCTTCAGTTCACGCTGCAGGGCCAGACGAGAAGCCTGGGCGCGTTCGTCGAGGAGGGCACGCAGCAGATCGACCGCCTGTTTGTGCCGTTCGCTGACCTGACCACCGGCAAGGACACGTATTCCGCGGGCCGCTATCTCGATATCCAGCCGACGACCACCGGCTACTACACGATCGATTTCAACCGCGCGTACAACCCCTACTGCGCGTACAACGCGTCGTATGAGTGCCCCTATCCCCCGCCGTCGAACCGCCTGGACGTTGCCGTCGCCGCCGGCGAGAAGGTTCCAGGCGCGTGACCGGGTCCCTTCAGGCCATCGTGTTCGACTTCGACGGCGTCATCGCCGACAGCGAGCCGCTGCATCTCAAGGCGTTCCAGCAGATGCTCCGCGAGGCCGGCTTCGATCTAACGTCCGCGGACTATTACGCGCGGTACCTCGGCTATGACGACGTGGGCCTGCTGCAGGCACTGGCGCGCGACCGAGGGACTCCGATGAGCGACGGTCAGATGACGGCGCTCGTCGCGCGCAAGGGTGCCATCCTCCAGGGAATGCTGCATGACGGCCACGTCCTGTTCCCTGGCGCGGCAGAATTCATCGAAACGGCGGCACGCCACGTGCCGATTGCGATCGCATCCGGCGCACTGCGCCACGAGATCGTCGAGATCATCGGAAACGCGGGCCTCCAGCATCTGTTTCCGGTCGTTGTCGCGGCCGGCGATACGCCGCAGAGCAAGCCATCGCCCGCTCCGTATCTCCTGGCGTTCGAGCGGCTGCGTGAGTCGTCCGGCGCGGACCTCGATCCCTCGCGCTGCGTCGCCATCGAAGATTCCCGATGGGGTCTCGAATCGGCCCGCGGCGCCGGGTTACGCTGTGTGGGAGTGACCACGAGCTATCCGGCAACGGAACTGGCGGGTGCGGAACTGGTCGCCGGGAGCCTGAAGGATTTGACGATCGCCGCGCTCGACGGCCTCTGCGCGACGGCGCCGCGACCAGCCGCAGGCTGATGGCGATGCAGAAGGGCCTCGTCGACGCGCTGTTGGCGGCCTCGAATGCACCGGGCGCCGACCTTGCGCCGGCGGCGCTCGTCATTGCGCGGCTCGAGTATCCGCGCCTGGAACCCGCGCCCTACCTCGAACGTCTCGCCGAGCTGGGTGAAGCGGCGCGCCGCCACGTCGAGCAGGACTCTGCCGCGGGCGCCGCCTCTCCGCATGCGCGTATCCGCGCCCTCAACGAGTTCCTCTTCGAATCGGAGCACTTCGTCGGCAACCGTGAGCGCTACGAAGATCCGCGCAACAGCTGCCTGAACGAGGTCATCGATCGCCGCACCGGCATTCCCATCACGCTGTCGCTCGTCTACATGGAAGTCGGGCGTCGCGCGGGATTGAACGTGGAAGGCGTGAACTTTCCAGGACACTTCCTCGTGCACGTCCTGGAGGACGAGACCGCACGCGGCAAGGTGATCGTGGACGCGTTCCACAACGGCGCACTGCTGTCGGAACAGGACTGCCGGCGTCTCCTCCAGAAGCACGTCGGGTCCGAAGTCGCCTTCAGCAAGTCGCTCCTGGCGCCGGCGACGCGCAACCAGGTGATCGTCCGCATGCTGCTGAACCTGAAACGGCTGTACGTGCACATGCGGTCCTTTCCACAGGCCCGCGACGCGACGGAACTGCTGCTCGCGATGACGCCGTCCGCACTCAGCGAGCTGCGCGATCGCGGGCTGCTGGCGTTCCACCTGAATGACGTCTCGAGCGCGCTGCGCGACCTGCAGACGTATCTGAAGCTGACCGGCCTCGGTGAAGTCGACAAAGAAACCCGCGACGAGCGGCAGCAGATCTGGGAGCACGTAAAGACCCTTCGCCGCCGTGTGGCGGCCCTCAATTGACGATATATTCGGGCCCTGGCCGTGCTCGGCCCTTTCTTTGCTGTCCGAACCGGCTTCAGGAGGCCTCATGCGCCGTATTGTCCTGTTAGGTATCGTCGTCATTGCGGTCTGTGCGTTCAGCCGCATGGCCGCCCAGGGTCCGCAACCGGAATTGAGCGGCGTGTACCGGTGCAACGGGATGAATCCAGACGGAACGGCGTATCAGGGCGTCGTCGAGATCTCGAAACTCCGAAACACGTTCCGCGTCCGCTGGACCATGGACGACGGCTCGATCATCGGCGTGGGTATCTACAGCAACGGCATTTTCGCGGTCAGTTATTTCGGCGGCGCACCTGCCGTGGCCGTCTACAAACTTGATGGGACGAATCTCGTCGGCGAGTGGACGATGGGCGGGATTGAAGGCGCGGTCTATAAGGAAACACTGACCAAGACGGACGGCGTCGCACCGCCTGTTCCTGCGCCGGGTCCCCGCGAGCCGGGGCCACGCCGTGAGCGCGAGCGCGAGCAGAACCAGCCCGGCGGGGGTATCCGACTGTAGCTAGGTGAGGCCGGCGATCTCTTCATAGAGATACGCCGACGCGATGATCCCGTTGTGAAAGTTTCCGAGATCGAGCTTCTCGTTCGGGGCGTGGGCGTTCTCGTCCGGAAGGCCTACCCCGAACAGAACGCTCGGCAACCCGAGTTCCTCCTGAAACGTCGAGACGACCGGGATTGAGCCGCCTTCGCGGTTGAAGACCGGCGCCCGTCCGAACCCCTTCTCGATCGCGCGGCCCGCGGCGCGCACGTACTTGTTGTCGAACTCCGTCATCCACGGCTTGCCGCCGTGCATGCGCGTGACCTTCAGTTCGACGGTCGGCGGCGTGATCTTCCGGACGTGCGCTTCGAAGATCTCGGCGATCTTGTCGGGCGTCTGATCGGGCACCAGCCGCATGCTCACCTTGGCCATCGCCACCGCCGGCAGCACGGTCTTGGCGCCTTCGCCGGTGAATCCAGACAGCAGCCCGTTTACTTCAAACGTCGGGCGCGCCCAGACGCGCTCGAGCGTCGAGTAGCCTGTCTCGCCAAACAGCTTCGGCGCGCCGAGCTCCTTCCGGTACTTGGCCTCCTTGAACGGCAGCTTCTTCCACTCCGCGCGCTCCTCCTCGCTCAACGCCCGGACGTCGTCATAGAATCCGGGAATCTTGATGCGGCCGCTCTTGTCCTTCATCTGCGCCAGTACCTGAGCAAGTACAAAGGCCGGATTGGCAACCGCGCCGCCGAAGGACCCGGAGTGCAGATCGCTCTTCGTGCCTCGCATGTCGAGCTGGAAGTAGGCAAGCCCGCGAAGGCCGTAACAGATCGACGGAATATCCCGATCGAACATCGGTGAATCCGAAATGACGACGACATCGGCGGCGAGCTGCTCCTTGTGCGTGCGGATGAACTCGTCCAGGTGCACGCTGCCGACCTCTTCCTCGCCCTCGATGAAGAACTTCGTGTTGACGGGAAGACCGCCGCCCTTTTTCAGGTAGGCCTCGACAGCCTTGATGTGCATGAAGACCTGGCCCTTGTCGTCGGCGGCGCCGCGCGCATAGATCTCGCCGTCACGCACCGTCGCCTCGAATGGAGGGGTCGTCCATAGTTCAAGCGGGTCGACCGGCTGCACGTCGTAGTGCCCATAAAACAGAATCGTCGGCTTACCGGGCGCGCCGAGCCACTCGCCGTAGACGACGGGATGGCCTGGCGTGTCGATGAGCTGCACGTTATTCATCCCAGCGGTCCGCAAGGCATCCGCGGTCCATTCGCCTGCGCGTCTCACGTCGCCGGCGTGCTGCGGCAGCGCGCTCACGCTCGGGATCGCGAGATATTCCTTCAACTCGTCGAGGTAGCGGTCGCGGTTGATGTTGATGAAGTCGACGACGTCGTTCATGGCTTGATCATATGCCACGCCTCGTCGCGCCGAATCACCCTGCTGTCGCGTTCGAGCTTGATGAGATGCGCGCCGACCATTTCCCTCGCGCGGATCATGAGCGCGTCGCTCAGCCCGTGATACAGGACGGCGGCAATCGCGTCCGGCGTCTCGACGCCCTGCTTCACGAGATCGAGAATCTGCTCCTCGCGCTCGTGACGGTGCAGGAGATACCGGCGAAGAACGGGGACGGGGTCATGTATGACAGTGCCATGCGCGGGCAGGATTCGAACGGGCTCGAGAGCGATGACCTTCTCGATCGACGCGATGTAGGCGGCAAGGTCGCCGTGATACGCCGCCGGAATGTACACCGTGGACCCCTTGATCGCGAGATCGCCGCCGAACAGCGTCCGGGACTCGTCGTGCCAGAAGCAGAGGTGGTCGGGAGCATGGCCCGGTGTGTGGACCACCGTGAGTGATGTGTCGCCCACGTCGACCCGATCGCCCTCGGCGAGCGGCTCCCACGGCGCGGGCCATCGGTCGTCGCGCTCCGGCCACGGCATCTTGAAGAATCGTGCGCCCGGCATCCGCTCGGCGAGCGCCGGAGCACCAGACATGTGGTCCGAGTGCGCATGCGTGACGAGCACCTGTGCCAGTGGCTGACCCTTCAAGGCCTCCGCGATCGAGTCGATGTGGCGCGGGTGCCCCGTACCGGCATCGATGAGAGTCGGGATACGGCCAGTCAGGAGCCAGGTCCAGTTGCCGCCTCCGGTCATCGGACCAGGGTTGCGTGCGTTGAGCGCGATTGGATTCACAGGTTAAACGGCGACCGCGCGCCGACGGCGGTCGAGGACGAATGAGAGCGCCACGTAATAGAGCGGAAAGATCAGCGAGCTCCAGAACAGGAGCGGCGGCACCTCGGGCATCAGCCACAGCATCGCGATCATCTGGAGTCCCCACAGGACGCCGAGGATGTTCGTAGGCGTCTGGAACGCGGGTGTGCGCGATGGATAGATGAAACGGATCGGCACGAAGACGAGCGCTGCCAGCCCCAGGAGGATGACGGCATTGATCATCAACGGCCAGCCCGCCAGATACAGGTAGAAGACGACGATGTTCCAGTACGACGGGAAGCCCGTGAAGAAATGGTCAGCCGTCTTCGCGTCCTCTCGATTGAACCCGTACGCGCTCGACAGCAGCATGGCGGCCACCACCGGCAGCCCCCATCGATCCGGCACGAGGAGCGCATTCCAGACGATGCATGCCGGGACCACGACGTAGGTGAGGTAGTCGACGATGTCGTCGAGTTTGGCGCCATTGAAGTGCGGGAGCCGCCGCGAGACGTCAGCGCGCCTGGCGAGGAGGCCGTCGGTCGCATCGACGACGATCGCGACGCCAAGCCAGAAGAACGCCTCCCGATACTGGTTGTAGAACACCCGCGTCAGCGCAAGGAAGCCGAAGCATGCGCCGCTGGCGGTGTAGAGATGGACGAGCCAGGCGCCAATCAAATGAGCTCCGAGCTGCTTTTTACAGGCGGCGAACGGCGGCCGGAAAATCCCGCCAGACCGGCACGCCACAGAAGTGCGTTCCCTCGGTACACCGTGGCGAGATCAGGCCGTTCCTGATCACGCACGGAGGTCCGATGTAGCGGCCGATCGTCGGATGCACGGCCTTGACCTGGGTGATTTCGTCCATCGACGCGAGGTAAATCTCCTCCTGCGCGTTGAAGCAGGTCCGCAGCGTCCACTTGTGCAGCAGGGCGAGGAGCGATCCCGACTCGATGAAGCGCAGCGTCTTCGCGTTCGGCAGTACGTACAGCGCGAACTCGAGCGGCACATCGAGCTGCAGCAGGCGGTTCTTGGCGGTCCATGCCTCCCGCATCGCACTCTCGTACACGGCCTTCGCCTTCGGGTTCGCGGCAATCAGCCGGGGCGTGATGTAGTCGGGCTCCGACGTATCGGCAAACGTCATGAGCGGCCGGGAGGCGGGCACCATGCGATGGCGCTGATCCTGCGAATCGGCGGTGTGACTGAGCCGCTTCTCGAAGACATAGTTCGCGTGATGGAGCGCACGCATGAGCGGCGAGTGATACGACACGTTCAGGATGTCGAGGCGGTACCGGTTCTGCGCGGGGTTCAACACCCGATCCAGCGCCTCCGCGTCGCTCATGTCGTCCGCACTGAGACCGAACACCGAGCGCACGGCATCGGCAACGATCGCCTCCGCTTCCATCGAGGTGTCGCGAAGGCGCGACCAGCGCCCGTTCAGCCGGGCGTCGAACGCGGCGGCGAACCGATCGCCCGACCCGCTCCCCTGCGGCTTCGGAAAGCGGGTCTCCGGAACGTGTTCCTCTTCGATGGGTCCGAGGCCCACTTTTTCGAAGAAGAGGGGGTCCCATTCGCGGACCAGCCGCACCATCTCGCCAATCACCACGCGCGCCTCGTAGGGCGTATCGCTGGTGTTGACCATGCGCCACAGGCGGTGCAGCACGATGCCCGACACCGTGTGCACCATCGAGGTGAACGCGGCGATCGGGATGACGTACCGCGCAGTCTCGATCGCGCGTTTCTCGGCGTCGCGCTCGATCTGCTTCAACCGCTCGGGGCTGGTGGTCGAACGCACGTACCGAAGGTCGTGCAGGATCGTCAGCGCGTCGTCTTTGAGGAGCGCCGAGAGCTCCGCGTAGCGATCCCACGCACGCACGATCGCCGACTCGTACACCTGGAGCGCCTCGCCGGAGAGCGGCGGCACAAACGCGCGCGGCTCTTTCAGCTTCACGTAACGCTGGCTCGACTGCTCGGAGTTGTAGAACGGATAGGAATGCAGAAACGCCCAGACGAACTGCCGGGACACGCCCTCGAGCCCGAACTCGAAATGCGCGTGCTGATAGACCGTGTGGTGGCCCGCGTCGAACGTCAGGACGCCGATCGTGTCGCGCTGTTTGTCGGTGACCTCGGACGCGCCGATGACGCGCGGCGAGTAACACGTGCGCGCGGCCGCAATAGCTCCGTCGAACGGTGTTGCAGGCGCGCTTCGGAGTGTGACGTTCGGTTGTGCGGTGGAGAGCACGAGCAGGACGAATTATATCGTCATCGTCTATCCACCATGGCGCCGATCAACGCGCCAATTCCCGCGCCGGCGCCTCCGTAAATCGCGAGGCCTTTCCATAACCATCGCGGACTGTCGCACTCGCCCACTTCGTTCGGTCCGATGGTGCAGTACCAGAGACCGACCGCGCCGACGAACGCGGCGCCGACGGCCCCTCCGATGAGCGCCCCCTTCGCAACGGGATGCATCCCGCTGCCGCCAGACTGCTGCAGCGCCGGCGGAACGAGCAGCTCGGGAGCGACAGCGAGATTCAAGCGGCCACTCTGCGCAAAAACCGGGTGGCTTACAGAAATGACCGCGAGCACGACGATCAGATGTCGCCTGAGTCCCATGCCCGGCGGCATTCGCAAATCGTGCCAGAATGTCGCCCGTGGCAAACCCAGCCGAACAGAATTTCGGCGATTACTACCGTGTTCTGGCCGAAACGGCGGAAGACCACATCTTCGTTATCGCGCTCGACGACACCATTGAATTTGTCAACACCGCAGCCGCGCGGCAGCTTGGGCGCACGCCGGCGGAGCTCGTTGGCCGGAAGCGGATGGACATCTTTCCCCCAGACGTGTCGGAGCGCCAGGGCGAGAACCTGACGCAGGTCTTCGAGACGGGAAAGCCCCTCTACGTCGAGGCCCGAACGATGTACCGCGGCCGGGAAGTCTGGCTGAGCACGTGGCTCGCGCCAATTGCAGACCCGAACGGCGGCGTGAAAGCGGTTCTCGGCGTCTCGCGCGATCTGACCGATCGCAAGCGCGCGGAAGAGGAACTGCGGAACGCGCAGAAGCTCGAAGCGCTGGGACGGCTCGCCGGCGGCATCGCGCACGACTTCAACAACAACCTCACCGCCATCCTCGGCTACGTCGACATGATGATCGACCAGGTGCACCCCGAAGAGCCGATCGCCCGCGATCTGGGCGAAGTGCGCCGCGCGGCGGAGCGTTCGGCGGGGCTCGTCCGCCGGCTGCTCGCGTTCGGCCGGCGCCAGGTGCTCCAGCCGCGGAGCCTGGACCTGCAGGCAATCGTGGCCGGCGTTCGGCCGATGCTCGAGCGGCTCCTCGGCGAACACATTCGTGTAGACGTGAAGGCGGGTCCAGACGTGCAGCCGGTGACCGCCGACGCCAGCGAGCTCGAGCAGGTGATCATCAATCTGGCCCTCAACGCACGCGACGCGATGCCGAGCGGGGGAACGTTGACGATCACAACCGAGAACGCGGTCCCAACGCGCGATCAGCAGGTGCCGATGGGCGATGGACAGTTCGTCGTGATGCGGATCAGCGACACCGGGGAAGGCATGTCGGCGCACGTGCGGCAGCACGTCTTCGAGCCGTTCTTCACCACCAAGCCGCCAGGCAAAGGCACAGGCCTCGGGCTCTCGGCCGTCTACGGCATCGTGAAGCAGTTGAACGGATTCATCTGGGTGGACAGCGAGATCGGCCAGGGGAGCGCATTCCACGTGTACCTTCCCGCCGCGGCAGAAGGCGTGGCGCTGGAAACGGTGGAACCAGACGGCCGTCCCGTCAGTGTGAGGGGATCGCACCAGGCAATCCTTCTGGTCGAGGACGAAGACACAGTACGCCGCTTCGTCCGCCGCGCGCTTCACAGCAGCGGCTTCCGGGTACTCGAGGCCGCGACCCCGGAGGACGCGCTTGCGTTCGCGGCCGCTCAGGAGGACATCTCCCTCCTGCTGACCGACGTCGTCATGCCCCGCATGAGCGGGCCCGAGCTCGCGCATCGGCTGCAGGAGATGCGGCCAGGGCTGCCGGTGCTCTATATGTCCGGATATCCTTCGAACCTCCTGTTGCCCGGACGCGCGATTCCGCCATCAGTACGGCTCCTGTCGAAGCCGTTCACGATGATGCAGTTAATCGAGAGAGTTCAGGAAGCGCTTGGTGTGCGGACCTAGTCAGTCCATCGTCTGGCCGCCGCAGATGTTATAGGTCTGACCCGTAATCGCCGCCGCGGCGGGCGACGTCAGAAAGCGCACGAGCTCTGCCACTTCTTCAGGCTGGATGATGCGTTTGAGGGGGACGGCTCCTAACGCGCGCTCGCGGAACTCCTCGAACGTCGAGCCGGTGGCATCGGCCCCCTGTCGCATCCCTTCCGCCGCCATCTCCGTATCCACCCATCCCGGACAGACCGCGTTCGCCGTGATCCGGCGCGGCGCCAGCTCCAGCGCCAGCGCCCGCGTAAAGCCGATGACGCCATGCTTCGAGGCGCAGTAGGCGGTATAACCCGGCACGCCGAAGCGCCCCAGCACCGACGACTGATTCACGATGCGCCCACCCTCGCGCATCAGCGGAAGTGCCTCTCTGGTGACGAGATACATGCCGGTGAGGTTGACATCAATCGTCCGGCGCCAGCGCGCGACATCAGAGCCCTCGATCGGCTCCCCGCCCCCCACACCCGCATTGTTGACGAGCAGATCGAGATGCGCACTGGCCTCGCGAAGCGTCCGCATGCCCGCGGCGACAGATCGTTCGTCGGCCACGTCCATCTGAATGGCGAGGGCGGAGCCGCCGAGCGCCTTCAGCTCGCTCACCGCGGTATCGACGTCGCCCTGTGTGCGCGCCGCCACCGCGACAAGCGTGTCCGGCCCTCCGAGCGCTCGTGCAATCGCGCGCCCGATGCCGCGGCCGCCTCCGGTGACGAGCGCCACGCGCATCAATCGCCCTCGTCCGCGTGGTACCGCGAGTACTCCTCGAGATAGGTCAGCGAGGCGAACGACGTCATGCGATCGAAGAACAGCACGCCGTCCAGATGATCGGTTTCGTGCTGCGCGACTCTTGCGGAAAAATCCTTCAGCCGCAGCTCGATCGGGCGTCCGTCACGATCGAGGGCCCGCACGGTGATGTCGGTAAAGCGCGGCACGAGGCCACGGATGTCTGGAATGCTCAGGCAGCCCTCCCACCCGTCGGCGCGCGCAGGCGTGTTCGGCACGATCTCGGGATTGACGATGACGGAGGCGCCGGAGCGCTCGTCCGGATCCTCGTCGTGCAGCAGGCCGACGAAAAGCCGCAGGCCTTCGTGAACCTGCGGGGCCGCCAGGCCGACGCCGCTGTATTCGCTCATCGTATCGAGCATGTCGTCGATCAGCTTCTGGATGCGGGGGCTCTTCAGATCGGCTTTTTCGAGCGGTTGTCCCCGCTGCCGGAGCACGGGGTGCCCCATGCGCGCGACTTTCAGGATCGACATGGAAAGAGTTCTCAGGCGACCGTGATGTCCTTCGACAGGTAGACGTCCTGAATGGCGTTCAGGAGCGCGACGCCTTCCTTCATCGGACGCTGGAACGCCTTGCGGCCCGAGATGAGACCCGTACCGCCCGCGCGCTTGTTGATGACGGCGGTCTTCACGGCGTCCTTCAGGTCGGTCTCGCCCGCCGACGCGCCGCCGGAGTTGATGAGACCCGCGCGCCCCATATAGCAGTTGGCGAGCTGATAACGCGTCAGGTCGATCGGATTGTCTGACGAGAGCTTTGAATAGACCGACGGGTGCGTCTTGCCGAACTTCAGGACGTCGAAGCCGCGATTGGTCTCGGGCAGCTTCTGCTTGATGATGTCGGCCTCGATCGTGACACCCAGGTGGTTCGCCTGACCGGTGAGATCGGCGGCGAGATGGTAATCGGTCTCTTTCGTCTTGAACGCTGGGTTCCGCAGATAGCACCAGAGCACGGTGAACAGGCCGAGCTCGTGCGCCTGCTGGAACGTCTCGGCGACTTCCTGAAGCTGGCGCTTCGATTCCTCGGAGCCGAAGTAGATCGTCGCGCCGACACCCGCCGCGCCCATGTCGAAGGCCTGCTTCACGCTCGCGAACCGGATCTGATCGTAGGCGTTCGGGTACGAGATGAACTCGTTGTGGTTCACCTTCACGATGAACGGAATCTTGTGCGCGTACTTGCGCGCGACCGAACCGAGCACGCCGAGCGTGGACGCGACGGCGTTGCAGCCGCCGGCAATCGCCAGCTTCACGATGTTCTCGGGGTCGAAATATTCGATGTTCGGCGCGAACGATGCGCCCGCGGAGTGCTCGATGCCCTGGTCGACCGGAAGTATCGACAGGTAGCCGGTGCCGCCAAGGCGCCCTGTCCTGAACAGGTGCTCGAGGCTGCCAAGCACGCGGGGCGAACGGTCGGTGAGCGCGTACACCCGATCGACGAAATCAGGCCCCGGCAGGTGCAGTGCGTCGCGGGGAATCGTACGGCACTGATGCGTCAGCAGCCCGGCATCTTCGCCGAGAATCGATTCGATCACGCTTTCACCTCGGCTTTCAATCCTATCATCGCGACCGGGAACTCGAATTCCTCGAGCGCGGCGTCCCGTACGGCGGCGTCGACGAGGGCATCAATCGGCAGCGCCGCCTCCGCCGCCTCGATGTCGGCCAGCCGCGCACGTGTTTGAGGATTGCGCGGCGTGAACAGCGTGCAGCAGTCCTGATCCGGAATGATGGAAATTGGAAAGGTGCCGAGCCGAATGGCCTCAGCCGTGATCTCTTCCTTGTCCATCCCGATGAGCGGACGGAACAGCGGAAGCGTGGCGACGTGGCCGACGACCGCCAGATTTTCCAGCGTCTGGGAGGCGACTTGCCCCACGACGTCACCGGTGACGATCGCCTGCGCGCGCCGCGTCTGCGCGATCGCTTCCGCAATGCGCAGCATGAGCCGGCGGTAGACAATCACCCGCATCGGGCCAGGTACTGTGAGCAGGACCTGTTGCTGGATGTCACCGAAGGGCACGAGGTACAGGCGTGAACGGTGCTGCCACTCCGTCAACAGCGTGACCAGCTGGCGGGCCTTCTCGATCGACGCGCGCGACAGAATCGGGTAGCTGTGAAAGTGGACGAACGTGACCGCGCATCCACGTTTCATCATCCGATGGGCCGCCACCGGAGAATCGATGCCGCCGGACAGAAGGCAGAGGACGCGGCCGGCCGTGCCCGTCGGAAGGCCTCCGGGCCCACGCTCCTTGCCGAAAAAATAAAAGGCCTCGGTCGTCAGCAGCTCGACGTGGATCGCCAGTTCTGCATTCTCCAGATCGACGCGCCACCCACGCGCTTCCTGGATCCGGCCGCCGACCTCTCGCTCTATCTGCGGCGACGTCATCGGGAAACGTTTATCGGCCCGCTTGACGGAGACGCGAAAGCTGCTGGGGGTACGACCCTCGAGATCCCGCAGAATCGCCGCCGTCAGCGCGTCCAGGTCGAGCGGCGTCCGTGCGGCATACGAGAAGTTCGCCACGCCAAACGTGCGCCGGATGCGATCGCCCACCTGCTCGCGCGTGGCGCCGGGCCCGAGCACGAGTTCGATCCGGCCCATCAGCGAACGGACGGCGCGAACGTCCAGTCCCGCAACCGCCTGGCGCAGGTTTCTCACCAGCCGGCCCATAAACCAGGACCGGTTCTTCCCCTTCAGCGCGATTTCCTGGTAGTGGACGATGATCGACGGCATGTTCCGATGCTGATCTACCACTCGATTTCGGCCATCCCGGTACGATGATTGACCGCGCGCGCCATCGTGAACAGCAGGTCCGAGAGCCGGTTCAGATAGATGACGACAATCGGCGCGACGGCGTCCGGACCCAGGCCGATCACCCGGCGCTCCGCACGGCGGCAGATGGTCCGCGCAAGGTGCAGGAGCGCGCCGGCCGGCGAACCGCCCGGCAGGATGAACTTCCGCAGCGCCGGCATCTCCCCGTCGAGACGGTCGATGCACCGCTCGAGCCGTGCGATCGCGTCGTCATTGATGGTGGTTTTCGTGACGCGGCCGGAAATCCGCTCGGATGGATCGGCCAGCCTGGCACCGAGCGCGAACAGGTCCTGTTGAATCGTGCGGAGCTCCGCCGAGAGATCCTCGGGGATGCCGGCCGCCAGCGCCGCGCCCAGACAGGCGTTCAGCTCGTCGACTTCGCCGTAGGCGTCCACCCGCGGGTCGGCCTTCGACACGCGGGTGTTGTCGAAGAGCGACGTCTCGCCGCCATCGCCGGTCTTTGTGTAGATCTTCATCCCGCGTGAAATTATAGGTGCGGATGTCCGCGGCTTCCCTACCGGCTCCCGGCGCCCGGCGCCGGTTTCGACACGCACTCCTGGCCTGGTACGACGTGCACGGCCGCGATCTCCCCTGGCGGAAGACCTCGGATCCGTACCACATCCTGGTCTCCGAGATCATGCTGCAGCAGACCCAGGTCGACCGGGTGCTTCCGAAGTACGCGGAATGGCTGAAGAAGTACCCGTCGTTCGAGGCGCTCGCGTCCGCGCGCATCTCGGATGTGACGTCGACGTGGCGGCCGCTGGGATACAACATCCGCCCGCGACGCCTGCACGCCATCGCGCGGGAGGCGGTCGCACGATACGACGGCCAGCTACCGTCGGACCAGGAGACGCTCCTGTCGTTCAAAGGCATCGGCGCGTATACCGCGGGAGCGATTCGCAGCTTCGCGTTCGGCCAGCGGGCGGCGATTCTCGACACGAATGTCGCGCGCGTCCTGTTCCGCGTATTCGTCGGACACGGCGACCCGAAGGCGCACGCGATGCGGAAGCAGCTCTGGGCCATCTCGGACATCGTGCTGCCCCGCAAGCGCGTCTTCGATTTCAATCAGGCGTTGATGGACCTCGGCGCGACGGTCTGCAGCGCCCGCTCGCCTCAGTGCGCAGTCTGCCCGATGGCGCGCATCTGCCGCTCCCGCCGTGTTGACTAAAGTCGTTTGACGACGCTGTTGAGCTTCGCCGTTGAGCTTCACCGCAGACCGCGTGTGTTAGCGTACGACTCCCCCCTGCGAGAGCCGCCGCGCAGTCGCGCGGAAGTGGATCACGTATGCACAAATCAGCGGCGCTGAACGCTCCGACGACCACACGCACGCCACGCCGCGTCACGCGGAACGATCCACGGCACGTCCGCGTCCTGGTGATTGACGACGATCCGCAGGCGCTCGCGCTTGTGGAAATGGCGCTGGCGGACGCGCATTTCAAGCGCACGATCGAAGTGACGCCGACCGCGACGATCGGCCTGAAGCGAATCAAAGCCGACGAGCACGACGTGTACATCGTCGATCACCGTCTGCCTGACGGAACCGGAATCTCGCTGATACACGAAGCGCACGCGGCGGAGATCGACAAGCCGTTCATCCTCATCACCGGCTTCGGAAGCAGCTCGCTCGATGAAGCGGCGCTCAACGAGGGCGCCGCCGATTACGTCGAAAAGCATCTGCTCAGCACCCACCTGGAGCGCGCCATCCGTTACGCGATCCGGAACTGGCAGACGCACCGCGACCTGCTCGATCGCGAGGAACAGCTGCGCCACGCGCAGAAGATGGAAGGCATCGGCCGCCTGGCCGGCGGCGTGGCGCACGATTTCAACAATCTGCTCACCGCCATCATCGGATTCACCGATCTCATCATCGAGCGCATCGATCCGCTCGACGCCGTTGCCGACGACGTGCGCGAGATCCGGAAGGCGGCGGATCAGGCGGCGGCGCTGACGCGGCAGCTTCTCGCATTCAGCCGCCGCCAGTTCCTCGAGCCGCGGGTACTCGACCTGAACGAGATCGTGACAGGGCTGATCCGGATGCTGCCGCGGCTCATTGGCGAGCACATCGAAACAAGCACGCGGCTGGCGCCGCATCTGGGCCGCATCTGGGCGGACCAGAGCCAGATGGACCAGATTCTGGTGAATCTCGTCCTCAACGCGCGGGACGCCATGCCCAGTGGCGGCCGGCTGACGATCGAGACGGCGAACGTCGTGCTGGACGAGGAGCAGGCACGCTCGGAGGGGGTCACCCTCGAACCAGGGCGCTACGCGATGCTGGCGATCGCCGACACGGGGGTCGGCATGGAGGCGGCGGTGCGCGCGCGCGCGTTCGAGCCGTTTTTCACGACAAAGCCGCTCGGCAAGGGGACGGGCCTCGGACTGGCGACCGTCTACGGCATCGTCGATCAGAGCAGCGGCGCAATCACGCTCGACTCGGCGCCGGGACGGGGAACGTCGATTCGTATTTATCTTCCCGTAACCTCAACGCTCACCGGCCGTGCCGATCGTCCCGAGACCAGGCCGGCGCTGTCTGGCGCGGGCACCGAACGGGTGCTGCTCGTCGAGGACAATGACTCGGTCCGCCAGGTCTCGGCGGAATCGCTGCGCCGCCGTGGGTACACGGTGCACGAGGCGCGCAATGCCGACGAAGCGATCCAGCTGGCGAACCGGGAATCGACAGCCGCGCAGCTGCTCGTCACGGACGTCGTCATGCCTGGGATGAGCGGCCCGCAGCTCGCGGCGTTCCTGCTGGAAAAGACTCCTGAGCTCCGGGTCCTCTACATGTCCGGATTCACCGACGATGCGGCGTCGGTGCAGGGAAATTTCTGGGGCACGATTCCGCTGCTGCAGAAGCCGTTCACGCCCGGACAACTCGCGGATCGCGTCCGGTTCGCACTGGATCTTCCCGCCGGCCGTTCGTGACAGCCACCGTCCTGTCGGTCGTCGCCGCGGTGATCGAACAGGACGGACAGTTCCTCGTGACGCGCCGGCTCCCCGGGGTTCATCTCGGCGGCCTGTGGGAATTTCCAGGCGGAAAGCTCGATCCAGCCGAGGAGCACGACAGCGCGCTTCGCCGGGAGCTGCGCGAAGAGCTCGGGGTGGACGTCACCGTTGGCGAGCTCGTCCATCAGACCATTCATGCGTATCCAGAGCGGACCGTGGCGTTGTTCTTCTACCGCTGTGCGCTGAGGGGTGTTCCGCGACCGCAGCTCGGACAGGACATGCGCTGGGTCGCGCGGCAGGAACTGCCGCAGCTGGGATTTCCGCCAGCGGACACGGAGCTTATCGACCGTCTGGTGAAATCGGACGTTCGCTGACGAGGACGCCCGCGCCTGAGGCGCCGACAGTCAGCCGCGTGCCGGCCACCGCCGAATCCCGCTGAACGTAGCCGAGGCCGATGGCACCGGTTCGGGGCGACCGTGCAGCGCTCGTCACCCATCCCATGTCCTTCTCGGCGGTGGCGCCGGCGCCGAATAATCTGTCGCCAGGCGTCGGAGGACCCTCTTCGAATCGCAATCCCATCAGCCTGCGCGCAACACGGCCACCGCCGCGGTGCATGACACGCACAATGACTTCCTGGCCGACGTAGCAGCCTTTGGTGAATGAGATCGCGCGATCCTCGATCCCCGCTTCGAGCGGAATGGTGTCGGTCGTCATGTCGACGCCAAACACCGGATAACCGGCTTCGATTCGAGCGGCGTCGATTGCGGCAGCGTCCACCGTGATGGCGCCGGCGCCCGCGAGCGCATCGCGCAACGGCGACGCGGCGTCATGCTCCACGTAGAGGCAGAACCCCGGCACGGCGAGTTGGCTGACGCGCGCGATGCGGAGGGATGTTCCCGCGAACGGGAAAGCACCGTGGGTGTACTCGGTCCATTCGTCAAGACCCTGCGCATCCGAAACTGCGGTGCCGATCATCTGCGCCGCGCGCGGGCCGTGGATCCAGACCGATGTGACGCGTGGTCCGAGGTCCGCGAGCTGGACGTCCTCGCTGAACAGCGACTGATCGAGACGCTGAAGCGCTGCCGCGGCAACGTCCGCAGGCACGTCGAGCAGCATGCTGTCCCCGGTCTCGAAGACATGCACGTCGGTGATCATCCGGCCCTGCGGCGTCAGCCACGCCGCGTAACAGCCGGTGCCGGCCGTCAGCGTCCGGACTTCATTCGACAGCAGCCCGTGCAGGAATGACGCGCGATCCTTGCCCGCTACAGACAACGGATGACGGGCAGCGACAGCGCCGATTCCGGCCTGTTCAGTCAGGGCGCGATACTGTTCGTTGGTGGTCACGAAGATTGATACGATCCGGCTAATGCCTGCTCGCTATCTTATCTGCGCCGCGTTGATCGACGCCGTGCTGCTGCTCCTTGCGGCACCGGTCTCGGCACAGCAGCGCGGATACACCGTCTTCGCGGGCGGAACGGTCATCGGTCGTGAGGATGTCACCGTCCAGACGACCGGCGGCACGCTCACCATCACGGGCAAAGGGCGGCTCACCGGTTCACAGGATGTCATCATCCAGCGCGCCGAGGTGCGCTATCGCGCCGATGGAACCGCCGAGGCGTACGAGCTGGAGGCATCGGTCAACGGCAACAACACGTCGCTGTCGACGACGTTTTCAGGCGCGACGGCCTCCACGAAGGGCGTGGATGGCGGACAGGGCGTCACGCAGAACGATACCGTCCCGCCGCAGGTCATCATCCTTCCCAATGTCTTCTTCGCTTCGTACGAAGCCCTGACGCGCCGCCTCGCGGGCGCGGAGCCCGGGCAGGAGTTCCCTGCCTTCATCGGCGCCGGTACGCAGGGGACAGTACGGTTGATCAACGCCGACAGCGAGCGGGTGCAGGTCGGCACGTCGGCATTTACGGTGCGCCGGTACGGCCTGTCGTTGAACACGCCGCGCGGCGTCGTCCCTCTGAGCGTGTACGCGGATGAGAGCGGATCGCTCGTGCGGGTCAGCATTCCTGGGCAGGGCGTCGAAGTCATGCGCGACGACCTGGCCGCCGCGACGTCCCGGACGATCACCCACTCGAACCCGACAGATGAAGCCGTCAACATTCCCGCGACCGGCTTTAACCTTGGCGCAACGCTGACCCTTCCCCGTAGAGGCGGACCTTCAGGTCCGCCTGCAGACGGTCCGTCAGCAGCTGCCGTGCGAATGCCGGCCGTGATCCTGCTCGCGAGCGAAGCGGCCAACGAACGCGACGGAATGGTCGGCGGCATCGCCGTCCTCGGTCAACTCGCCGGAAAGCTGGCCGATGCGGGGTTCCTTGTCGTGCGGTACGACAAGCGCGGCCACGGACAGAGCGGCGGACGGGCCGAGTCGGCAACCTTGACCGATCACGCGGAGGACGCACTGGCGGTCTTTCGATGGCTGTCGGCCCGACGCGACGTCGACCGCGACCGCATCGCGATCGCCGGCCATAACGAAGGGGCATGGACGGCTCTCCTCGCCGCCACCCGCGAGCGCCGGATCGCGGCCGTCGTCAGCATCGCGGGGCCTTCCACGCCCGGTGGCGAGCGCGTCCTCGAGCGCCAGCGGCATGTCCTCGACAGGATGAACCTCTCGCCCGCCGAACGCGTCGAGCGGATCGAGCAGCAGCGCCGCATCAACGCCGCCGTCGCGAGCGGCAAGGGATGGGAGGCGCTTCCGGCCGACGTGCGCAAGCAGGCCGACACACCGTGGTTCCAGAGCATGCTCGCGTTCGACCCCGCGCGGGTCATTCAGGACGTGCGCCAGCCGGTGCTCTTCATCCATGGCGACCTCGATGCGGAAGTGCCCGTCGCGCACGTCGATCGCTTCGCCGAACTTGCACAGAAGGGCCGCTCGCGCGCCGTCGCCGTGGTAACGGTCCGCGAAGTGAACCATCTCCTGGTGCCCGCCATTACCGGAGATCCCCGCGAGTACGCCGTGCTCAAGGATCGCCAGGTCAGCACCGAAGCGGCCACGGCGATCGCCGGCTGGCTGACGAAGACCCTCACCCCCGCCCGCTGACGCTGTCCGAGAACACCATGCAGACCCCCGTCCGAGTACCCGATCTCAAGGAACGAAAGCGCCGTGGCGAGAAGATCGCCATGCTCACGGCGTACGACGCGACGATGGCCCGGCTGCTCGATCGAGCTGGCGTCGACGCGTTGCTCGTGGGCGACAGCGTCGGCATGGTGATGCTCGGACACGACACGACGATTCCCGTCACGCTTGACGACATGGTGCATCACACCAAAGCCGTGAGCCGCGGGACCGAGCGCGCACTCGTCGTCGCGGACATGCCCTTCCTGACGTACCAAATCAGTGCGAGCGAGGCCGTGCGTAACGCCGGGCGGCTGATCCAGGAAGGGGGCGCGGCCGCCGTCAAGCTCGAGGGAGGCCGCGAGGTCGTCGACGTGGTGAAACGGCTGGTCGACGTCGGGATTCCGGTGATGGGGCATCTCGGCCTCCTCCCGCAGTCGGTCCACAAGGCCGGCGGCTTCAGACGGCAGGCCACGCAGCCGGAGGAAGCCGACAGACTCATTGCCGATGCGCACGCGCTCGAGGAAGCCGGCGCGTTTGCCATCGTGATCGAATCGGTGCCGCATGACGTCGCCCGGCTCGCGACGGCGCATGTCGCGATCCCCACAATCGGCATCGGTGCCGGGCCGGATTGCGACGGCCAGATCCTCGTGAGCCACGACATCCTGGGTCTGTTCGACGGACCGGTCCCGCCATTCGTCCAGCAATACGCGAAGCTGGCTGACACGATCGTCGCCGCCGGCCGTGCTTACGTGGACGATGTCCGCGCCGCGCGCTACCCGAAGTCCCGTCAGGAAATTGCCGGTACGCGCACGCCCTGATATGACGCCGAACGTCCTCGAGTCAATCGCGCACACCCGGGCCGCCGTCTCCGCGGCGCGTCAGGCGGGCTCCCGCATCGCCCTTGTTCCGACGATGGGCGCACTCCATGCCGGACACGCCCGTCTCATCGAGCGGGCCCGTCAGGACGGCCAATACGTCGTCGTCAGCATCTTCGTCAATCCACTGCAGTTCGACCGGCCGGACGATCTCGAGCGATACCCGCGCACGATGGAGTCCGACCTCCAGATGTGCGCCTCGTTGGGCGTGGACGCCGTATTCGCACCAGTCGTCGGTGAGATGTACCCCCACACGCCGACGTGCACGGTTCACGTAGGCGCGGTGGCGAACTACCTGTGCGGCCAGTACCGGCCCGGCCATTTCGACGGCGTCGCCACCGTCGTCATGAAACTGTTTCAGATCGTGACGCCGGACCGGGCGTACTTCGGCGAGAAAGACGCGCAGCAGCTCGCCGTCGTGAGGCATCTCGTGCGGGACTTCAATCTTCCGGTCGATATCGTGGGCGTCAAGACGGTGCGGGAGTCCGACGGGCTGGCGTTGAGCTCTCGCAATGCCAGGCTGGATCAGGAGGAGCGGCGCCTGGCGCCAGCGCTCTACGCAGGCTTGCTCGAAGCGGCGCGGCTCATTGCCAGAGGCGAGACGAGGGCAAACGTGGTGAAGACCGCCGCCGCGGCGCGGATCCGCGCCGCCCGGCCGCTACGCCTCGAGTATCTCGAAGTCGTCGACGCCCAAAACATGCAGCCCGTCGAACGCATTACGGGACGCGTCATCGTCGCGGGAGCGCTGTGGGTCGGCTCGACGCGCCTGATCGACAACGTGAGATGTGACAAAGTAGTTTTGCCATGAGAACAGTCTGGCTGGCGGCGATCGGCCTGGTGGCCGCGCAGGTCTCCACCGGCGGGCAAAGCGGCACGAACATGCGCAACAAAGGACTGACGGAAGTCGACGGGCTGCGAGTGGGGCATTACACGCTCGCGGAGCGCCCGACCGGCTGCACCGTCATCCTCGTCGACGGTGAGGGCGCGGTGGGTGGCGTCTCGCAGCGTGGCGGCGCTCCGGGCACGCGCGAAACCGACCTGCTCGATCCCGGCAACCTCGTGGACATGGTGAACGCCGTGGTGCTGTCGGGCGGCAGCGCGTTCGGCCTCGATACCGCGCAGGGCGTCGTTCGATATCTCGAGGAGCGCGGCGTCGGCTACAAGACAAACGCCGGTGTGGTGCCAATCGTTCCTGCCGCCATCCTGTTCGACCTCGGCTTCGGCGGCGATCCGAAGATCCGGCCGACAGCGGACTGCGGATACAGGGCGGCTGCAACCGCGACGAACGGCACTGTTTCGGAAGGCAACGTCGGCGCCGGCGCCGGCGCGACCGTCGGCAAGATGGGTCGCCGCATGCCGATGAAGGCGGGCATCGGCTCTGCCGCAATCAGGCTGCCTGATGGGATGACCGTCGCGGCGATCGTCGCCGTGAACGCGGTAGGAGACATCATCGATCCCGAAACCGGCCGCGTTGTCGCCGGCGCGCGCAATCCGGACGGTTCGCTGTCCGACTTGCGCCGCCTGATTAGGTCGGGTGCCGTCACCGAACAGCCTCGTCCCGGCGAAAACACCACCATCGCCGTCGTCGCCACCAATGCGCGTTTGACGAAGGCGCAGGCCAATCGGATGGCGCTGATGGCCGACGATGGTCTCGCGCGCGCGATTGTGCCGTCGCACACGATTGGCGACGGAGACACGGTGTTCGCGCTCGCGACCGGACGGTGGAATGGCGAGGCGAATATCTCGCTGATCGGAGCGCTCGCCGCCGAAGTGCTCTCCGACGCGATCGTCCGCGCCGCGACCCAGGCGACAGCGCTTGGAGGTCTGCCCGCGGCCCGCGACCTCGGTACCATCCCTGCCCGCTTCAAGTGACCCGCTGAACCTCCATCTCGCTCTCCTCGTCGTCTATTCCGTCGCGGTCGTCGGCCTCGGACTCTGGACGTCGCGCCTGATCCGCACCAGCAGCGATTTTTTTGTCGCCGGCCATCGGCTGGGGCCGGGCCTCATCTTCTCGTCCATGCTCGCGGCCAACATCGGGTCCGGCGCCACCGTCGGCGTGGCGGGCCTCGCCTATCGCGACGGGATCAGTGCGTGGTGGTGGAGTGGCTCGGCGGGACTGGCGTCGCTCGTCCTTGCCTTCTGGGTTGGTCCGCGCATCTGGGCGCTGGCCCGGGAGCACGACTTCTTCACAACCGGCGACTTTCTCGAATTCCGGTACGGGCCCGCGGTGCGGGCGGTGATCACCGTGCTGTTGCTGATCGGCTCGCTGGCGATCCTCGCGGGACAAATCATCGCCGGCGCCGCGATCCTGAACGTCCTGACGGGCGCGCCCCGGTGGGTGGGATCGCTGATCGGTGGCTCCATCATGACGATTTACTTCGCGGCCGGCGGCCTGCTCGGCACGGCGATGGTCAACACGGTGCAGCTCGTCGTCATGGTCGTGGGGTTCCTCTTCGCGCTTCCCTTCGTGCTGGGGACCGTCGGCGGCATCGGCCCCCTGTTTGCCGCCTCGCCGGCGCATTTCAGCGACTTTGGATTTTCAGCAGGGCCGGGATCGGGCTGGACGCTCCTCTTTCTCATCGGGCCGGCGTTCATCGTGTCGCCTGGCCTGCTTCAGAAAGCGTACGGTGCGTCGAGCGCACGGGCGGTGAAGGTCGGGGTAGCCCTGAATGCCGTTGCGCTGATGCTCTTCGCGTTCCTGCCTGTTCTGCTCGGCATGGTGGCGCGGACCACGCTGCCCGACATCGCTGACCCGAACCTGGTGCTGCCAACGCTGCTTCGCGAACAGCTGCCGGCATGGCTGGGCGCTCTGGCGCTGGCGGCGGTGTTTTCGACCGAAGTCGACACCTGCGACGCGATTCTGTTCATGATTTCGACGTCGGCATCGAAGGACTTGTACAAACGGCATATCCATCCGGACGCCTCCGACGCCGACCTGCTGCGGGTCGCACGTATTGCGGCGTTTGTCGGCGGGGCCCTTGGGGTGCTGCTGTCGATTTATCTGGCGACGGTCATCGGCGCTCTGACCATCTTCTACTCCCTGCTCGGCGTCAGCCTGTTCGTGCCGGTGATTGCCGGGCTGTTCACCAAGCGGCCCGGCTCGGCTGCGGCACTGGCGGCGATCGTCGCCGGCGTCGCCACCCTGCTCACGGTGCGCTTCGGCTTGGCGGGAGCGTCTCGCTGGCTCGACCCTACGCTTACCGGCCTCGCGGTCGCGGCACTTGCCTTTACCGCTGTGGCGTTCGTAGAGCGCACGCTTCAGCGTGCGCGGAATCTGCAATAGCATTAAAAGCTGACATGAAAACGTACCGAATTGCAGTCATCGCCGGCGACGGCATTGGACAGGAAGTCATTCCCGCAGGCATCGACGTGATGAAGATCGCGGCGTCGCAGGCTGGCTTCACGTGTGACTTCACCCAGTTTCCCTGGGGCTCGGAGTTCTACCTGAAGAACGGCCGGATGCTCGACGCGGATGCGGTCGACCAGCTCATGAAGTTCGACGCAATTTACCTCGGCGCCATCGGCGACCCTCGGGTGGCGGATCACATCTCGGCCCGCGAGCTGATCCTGCCGCTGCGGCAGCGCCTCCGCCAGTATGTGAACCTGCGGCCCATGCGGCTGCTCCCCGGCATCACGTCGCCGCTGGCGGGCCGCGCCGCCGCCGACATCGACATGGTGTGCGTGCGCGAGAACTCCGAGGGGGAATACTGCGGCATCGGCGGACGGCTGCACGCCGGCACGCCAGACGAGCTCGCCGAGCAGACGGGCATCTTCACCCGCCGCGGGATCGAGCGGATCGCCCGCTACGCGTTTACGTTCGCCCGGACGAGGCCCCGGAAGATGCTGGCCAGCGCGACGAAATCGAACGCGCTCCAGCACGCGATGGTGATGTGGGATGAAGTCGTCGGCGAGGTCGCGAAGGACTTTCCCGACATCGAGTACCGCAAGTACCACGTGGACGCGCTGGCCGCCCGGATGATTACCGCGCCACAGACACTCGACGTCATCGTCGCGTCGAATCTCTTCGGAGACATCCTGACGGATGTCGGATCCGCGATTTCAGGCAGCCTCGGCGTCGGGCCGAGCGGAAACATCAATCCGGATCGAACGACGCCGTCGATGTTCGAGCCGATCCACGGCTCCGCGCCGGACATCGCCGGCAAGGGCATCGCGAACCCGATTGCGGCCATCTGGGCCGGAGCCATGATGCTCGATCACTTCGGCGAGCGAGCCGCTCACGACGGCATTCTCAAGGCGATCGAGGGCGTCATCGGGAACGCCAAGGTCAGGACGCCCGACCTTGGCGGCACTGCGAAGACCGCGGATATGACCAAAGCCGTCACTGCCGCGATGGTTGCTCGCTAAGGCGGGAATCCGATCGCGAGCTTCAACGCGGCGTATTCGGGATGGATCGAGCCGTCCGCCGCCCTGATGACGATCGGTGGCTCGACAAACGTCCGCTCGCGAAATCCTTCTGGCAGATCAATGGCGCGCGCAAACCCATACAGACTGACGAGCGGCGGCTCCCCTTCCCTGAACACCACCGGCCGCCGGCGCACGAGCGCCAGGCCGCAGTCTCGCGCGGCCTGCTCGAGATAATCGCGGCGGCTCTCCGGGTACACGCACGCGAACAGCCCTCCCGTCCTGAGATGGCGCGACGCCGCGCGGGCGTAATCGGCGGCGTCGCCGCGGAGCTCGAACCGGCACGCCACTTTCTGCGGATGGTCTCCTTCGGCGCCCGTCCCGGGCGGGAAGTACGGCGGGCTGCCGAGAATGAGATCGAACCGTTCGTCGGCGTGGAGGACTGAGGCGTCCCGAAAGTCTCCGTGCCGGATGTCGTAGCGATCGTCGAGTCCGTTGTACGCGGCGGACTTCCGCGCGAGCGCGACGCTCTCGTCCTGAGCCTCGACCGTGACGAATCGCGCGCCCTGTAGCCGCCACGCGGCGATCATCCCGACCGAGCCGATCCCCGAGCCCAGGTCGAGGACGACGCCCGCCGAAGGCGCCCAGCTCGTGCCGTACCACGCCGTCAGCAGATCGTCGGTCGAGAAGCGATGCCCCTCGCGCAGCTGAAACAGACGGAAGTGGCCGCTGATCGCGTCGAGCGTCTGGTCGGGACCGACGTCTGGCGGCGACAGCGCGCCGGGAGGAACGGGTCCCGGCATCGCCCAGCCTTTGAAGTGTGTGGGAGTTGTCACAGGCAGAGAGTTACCATGATCGCCCAATGGGCTCCGCGCCTGCTACGACGACCGCGCACGTTGCCGCGCGGCTTCTCGGCTTCGTCGTCCAGCGCTTTCCTTTCGCCCGCCCGGGCGTCGGCGACGCCCTCGAGGCGTGCGGCGCCTCGCGGATACCCGATCGCGACGCGTCCAGAATCGAATCCCTCCGCGTGGCGCTCCGAACCGAGCTCCGCCGAACGATACCGGCAAGCGAAGCGGCTGAAGACGAGGCCCGTGCCGGACTGATCGAGGCGTGCGACGGGTTCCTGGCGCGCGAAGCCATTGCCGCATCGCTGTTGCCGGACGAGCGCCGCGAAATCCTGCGCGGGATGGTGCTGACGCGAGCCGTCGACAATCGGCTCAAGCAGTTCTTTCTGGGCAGCGACGTTCGGTACAACGGGGTCGCGTTTCAGGGCAAAGGCTTTCGATCGCTCGGACAGGAGGCGATCTACGCCGCGGCGATTCGGCTCCGGCGAGGCCCTGCGTATCGCGACGCGGCGCTCGGCTGGCAGGGTGATGTCGTCGGACCGATCATCCGCGACCTCGGCGTCGCGCTGGCCATGCGGCCCGAACCCGC
Organism: Candidatus Sulfopaludibacter sp. SbA3; assembly: GCA_945903265.1. Lineage (GTDB taxonomy): Bacteria > Acidobacteriota > Vicinamibacteria > Vicinamibacterales > UBA2999 > CAXNKG01. Next base: position 6,058 of record CAMDNQ010000017.1, on the reverse strand, counting down.
CATGGTGCGCGCGGTCCTCAACGCACAGATGGGCAAAGCCGGTCCGCCGATGGACGGCCGCGATCTCCACTTCGGCGACCTCGAATGGGGAATTCTTCCCGCAGCCGCCCCGCTGGCCATCAGCACGGTGACGATTGCCGGCATGGCGATGGCCTTCAGCCGCCAGCGATCCGGCCGGGTGGCGTTCTCCTTCATTGGCGAAGGCGGCTCATCGCTGGGCGAGTGGCACGAGGCAATCAACCTCGCCGCCGCCCGCCGCCTGCCGGCCGTGTTCTGCATCGAGAACAACCAGACGGCGCTGTCGACGCCGGTCCACGAACAGTCGGCGGTGCGTACGTTCGCCGACAAGGCGATCGGGTACGGCATTCCCGGCATCACGATCGACGGCACCGATCCCGAGGCAATCGCGGCCGCGTTCACATGGGCGGCCGACCGTGCCAGGGGCGGGGCGGGGCCGACGCTCATCGAACTGGTCGCGTTCCGGGTGTGCGGGCACGCCCATCACGACGACATGCTGTATCTCGGCAAGGAGCCGCCCGCCTCCTGGAGCTATCCCGACCTCGCCCCACAGGGGTACGCGGACCGCACGCAATATGCCCTCTGGAAGAAACGCGATCCGATCGAGTCGTATGCGCGCGAGCTCGAGAGGGACCGCATCATCAGGCCTGGCGACCTGAAGACATGGCAGGGCGAGGCGGCGGACCTCGTCGAGCGCGAGGCGCAGGCGGTCATCGACGCGCCATGGCCCCAACCCGCGACGGCGGCGGAACGCGTATGGGCCAACGAGGCGCCGCGCCTCCGCATCGAGGTGCTCGATCCCGATGTTCGTCTGGGCATCGATCTCGAGCCGGCCCTTCCGCCGCTCGAGGAGGGACCACCGCACGACCCGGCCGGGAATACCTTCCTCGACGCGATCATGCTCGGCATCCGCGACACGCTCGAAGCCGACCCGCGCGTGTTCGTCTATGGCGAAGACGTCGGCGGACGCTACGGCAATGCGTTCCTCATGCTGCGCCCGCTCCTCAAGGAGTTTGGCGATCGCCTGGTCAATGCGCCACTCGCCGAAAGCGGCATTCTCGGCGTCTGCGTCGGCTCGGCGCTGGCCGGACTGCGGCCAATCGGCGAGATGCAGTTCAACGACTTCGTCGCCACCGGCTTCAACCAGCTTGTAAATAATGCGGCGAAGATCCGCTACCGGTGGGGCGGATCGGTGCCGATGGTCGTCCGCATGCCGTGGGGAGGGCTGCGCCACGCGGGGCCGTACCACAGCCAGAACACGGAGCCCTGGTTCTACCGGACCCCGGGACTCAAGATCGTGGTGCCGTCAACGCCGGCCGACGCGCGCGCACTCATGGCCGCGGCCGTTGCCGATCCGGACCCGGTGCTCTTTTACGAGCACATCGCGCTCTATCGCGACCCGCAGATCAAGCAGCGGCTCGAACGCGAGGCGCCGGAGCCGATGCCGATCGGCCGCGCTGCTCTGAGGCGCAGCGGCAGCGACCTGGCGATCATTTCGTATGGCGCCTACGTACACGTCGCGATGCGGGTCGCGCAGCTGCTGGCCGACGAATCGATCGAAGCGAGCGTCCTCGACCTGCGCACGCTCGCGCCGCTCGATAGAAACGCTGTGCTCACTGTCGCCCGTCACTGCGGCCGGGTCCTCATCGTCCATGAAGATTCACGGACCGGTGGGATCGGCGAGAGCCTTGCGGCGATCATCCAGGAGGAGGCGTTCGAGTCGCTCGATGCTCCCGTCAGAATCCTGGGGGCTTTGGACACGCCCGTTCCCTACTCCCCCCCGCTTGAGGAATACTTTCTGCCATCGGAAGACCTCGTCTTCCGTGCGGCGCGTCTGTTGATGGAGTACTAGAGAATCACTTATGTGGATTTTGCGAACGGTCGATGACACAAGCCCAGAGACGACATTCCGCATCCTGCCGGGGGGAGTCAAAACCGTCGGCCGCGCCACGGGAGCCGATTTCATCCTGGATGCGCCGCTGGTGTCGCGCGTCCATTGCCGCCTGTCGGCGCTCGAGGACGGCACCCTCGAGGTGCATGACCTCGAGAGCACCAATGGGACGTTCGTGAACGGCGCGCGTGTGCAGAGCGGAAGACTCTCGCCGGGCGATCGCCTGGGAATTGGCCGCGTGGAACTGGTGGCGCTGCGCGACGCCGACTAGCCTTGCGCGGACGTCGTGGTATGATGTTTTGTCATACTGCCATGCCCAAGACCAAAGTCGCTCTCACGCTTGACGCTGATTTGCTGGACCGCGTGGACCACCTGGTCGCGCGCCAACGTTTCCGCAATCGGAGCCAGGCCATCGAAGCCGCGCTGGCCGAGAAGCTGGCACGCCTGGCGCGTACACGGCTTGCCGAGGAGTGCGCCAAACTCGACCCTGCGGAGGAACAGCAACTGGCCGACGAAGGCCTCGCCGCGTCGGGTGAGTCATGGCCCGAATACTGAGAGGCGAGATTCGCTGGGCCGATCTCAACCCGGTGCGCGGCCACGAACAGTCTGGCGAACGCCCGGTCCTGGTGCTGAGCCACGATGTGTTCAACGAGCGATCGGGCACTGTCATCGCAGTGGCCCTCACGAGCCAGGAGCCGCGAGCCGGCTACCCACTGACGCTCGAACTCACCGCCGCGAAGTTGCCCAAGCCGTCGTGGGTGAAGATTAGCCAGATTCGCACCCTCTCGACCGAACGAATTGGGAAGCGATTGGGCCGGGCATCTGAAGAGGAACTGGCCAAAGTGCTCGACGGCCTTCTGGAAATAGTCGGATAGGTCTTTGAGAATCGTCCTAACGCGAGCCGTCAGCCGCGAGTGGCGTTCATGACCCGCTCGGCTGCCCCGCGCTCGGCGCGCCGCTCGTCGGCGGCAGCGGCCCGTTAGGCTGCAGCTGCTTAAGCTGCTTCAATGCGCCCTCAATAACCGCGACTATTCGCGCCTCGGCCTTTAGGTTGGCGCTCCGATATGCAGCGTCAACGAGGGGGAACCCAAGCTCACGCCTCGCCTCAAGGTTTACGTCGGCCAAGCGCCTTTGATAGTTGAGGCTCGCCCGCATGGCCTCGATGAACAATTCGATCCTGAGACGCGCGACCAACACTGGGGCGATACCGGTTCCCGCTTCTGACGCGTCAAGCATCGACCGTAGTTGGGCGCGACGACCGACGAGATCAGCCGCAGCAACCGTCATTTCATAGTTGGCCTCAGACAGCGCAGCGATAGTGCCTGGCGTGCCAACCAAGTGAATCTTGAACATCGCTCCCGATGTCGGGCGAACCATCGCGGCGAGATCGCCGTCATCGATCGTGAGATCAGAGACCTTCGAGAAGAAATCCAGGCTGTCGGCCATCGCGATCGCCGCGTCCACGTAGATGGTCTGGCGGAGGGTAAAGGCCCTAGACGACTTCGCCTGAAGCCAGCCAAAAACCAGCGCGCCGATTGAGCCCGCAAGCCCGATCGCCCCCCCTACAACGACTGCAAGAAGCTCCGATGACACACCGCCTCGCGCTCTTATTCGATCGGCCTACGGAGGCATCACGCCGCACTGATTGCTACTTGAGCGTGAACGTAAGAGGTTTGTGGCCGGGCTGGCCCACCGTGATTCGATCGCCCGGAACGAAAGCCCAGCCTTGGCCTTCGCCGACTTCCTTGCTGCCGCTGCCGTCGATGACCGTTTCGAAGCGCTGCTGCTTCGAGGTGCTTGGTCTTTCTACTTGGAGCGAGAACGGCGACGAGCCGTCCGAGGTGTTGCGGATAACCGCGACGCTTCCGCTCGATAGCAGGGCCTTACGAAAATCCACGATCGCTGTTGCTTCCGGCAAGCTCGCGGCCCGGAGCCGTGCGTCTGCCTCGGCCGTGACGGTAGCCAATCGTTGCTCCACGATTGCGAGCTCCGCGACCTTCGCGTCGTAATTCCGCCGGTCGCTGAAGTAGACGCCGCCAAGCGCCAACAAGAGAAGAACACAGGCCGTCCACGGAATCACTCTATTCATAGGTCGTCCTCGAACTGGGCTGCCTGAAGGCCTAACGCCGGGGCTTCAGCCGCAGCGCGCTCAGTATCTCGCCGCGCGCAGACGGCTGCAAACCTTTTTTAGGCGCTCGAGCCGAGGGTTTCGAGAAGCATTCTGTAGGAATCGGTTACTCCTACCAGGCCTGTCCTTCCCGCGCACAGACTCTCAGGCAATTGAACTGCCGCGTGGGGATTCCGCACCAGACGCCAACTCCACCCAACCCGGTCAAAATCAGCAAGACTTCGGAAAAGCAAAATGCCCCCGACGGCGGTCCAAAAAGGTAGGAAGCCCAGTGCGACACGCGGGATTTCAGCGAACGCTCCGGGCAACTGTGATACGTCCACGGCGATAAGAAATGGGAGCCCCTCCGTGCCTTGCGGGCTATCCGCCTTTCGCATAACGGGATTGACATAGGCAACATACGGAACGCCAAACCACACCCGGACCTGAGATGTGACAACGGCCGTGTCACGCTCATCGACTTGCTGAACGAAGGCACAACTTCTCGCACCGTCCTGGGACCACCAATCGGGCGCAGAATCTTGACCATTGGTCCAAACGGTACCGGCCTCGCGGTTCGCGGGCTCGGCTTGAATCGACCAGCGCCCGGGAACACTTTGCGATTCTCCGCACGAGATGGCCTTCGTTGCCTTAACAACAGCAGTCCGGTCTCTCGGATTCGTCGGGTCTACTAGGTTCACTACAAGGTCACACCGCCGCGCGGAGTCGAAAAGCTCTGCGGCCAACTCTGTGGCCTCGGTCTGGCGCCGAACGTGCCGCTCCTTCCTCCTGGCGACGGTAACCTCGACATCAATTTCAGCTGCTTCGGGCCACACCATGCGCCAATCAGCCGTTCGGCCCGGTCCAGTAGGGATGTGCCCTGCGGCTATCGAACCAAGTGACACGCATAGTGCGGCGGCAGATAGCTCGGCGAATGTTTCTTCTGTTGGTGCTCCAGTTGCGACAACCTGTCGTCCAAATGCGGTTTGAAGTTCCTCAATTCCTGGAAGTGAACGTGTTGAAGTGATCGCTAGGCCCCACTTGAAGATTTCGAGAAAGCGCGCGCCGACCGGCTCTGGTAGCGACCATTCGGTCAAACCAGGCAGTTGCTCTACCGACTCAACCAGTGTTCGGGCGAGCGATCCGGAAGGGGCGCGGAGCTGCAACTGATCTAGCAATCGTCCCATTTAACGCAATCGAGGCGCCTAACGTGCCAAATAAGCTGCGCGCCGAAGTGATCTGATAACGACGGACATCGGGCGCGTCGGCTCCATTTGGATGTTAGGCAGCACCTGCGTTGTCGAGAGTGAACATCAGAAGACTGGCCAGCACAAGGAAGTGAAGGGACCGCTCAGCCGAAATCGTGACAAGGTCGTGGGCCTTCGGATTGCGGACACCCTGCATCGAACCCGCAAAGAGGTGCATGTACCCTTCCTGAATGTTCCGGCCGGACTCCGTCGACAAGTCACCCAGGCGAATGACGGGATCATTCACGCTGAAGGCCGAGAGCATCAAGGTCTTACCGTCCTTCTCCGCGCGGCCGCTCGCCGTCCAGAGCCGCTTGACGCGTCCATTGACCACCTTCATTGCGGCCTCCGCCGCGTCCGCGTACTGATGAGCGTCAAACCGATCCTTTGAGGCCGAGACGATTTGGGGATGAACAATCTCCCACGTGGACGCTGTGTGCGGCGCCGTATCAGTGGTCGGGCGCCGCTTCAGCGTTCCGATCACCTTGAGAAGTTCTGCCCGGCCTTGATGGGTGTGAAAGGACCTGCCGGACAGGAAACCGGCTTCAAATAAATTCGGGTAGAAGGCCAGCCCGGACTGAGCTTGATCCGATTCCGTGGACATCTTCCGAAGGGCGGATACGATGGCCAGAATGGGATCAGACAAGCGTGGACGGCGAGCCAGGCGGCAGTTCACCGAAGAGTTCATCGCCGGCGCCGTCCGGCTGGTCTTGGACGAAGGCAAGACGATCGGGGCGGTCGCCCGCGAGTTGGATCTGACGCCGTCAGCCCTGGGTAACTGGGTGCGGCACGCGC
>CAMDNQ010000016.1 GCA_945903265.1 Candidatus Sulfopaludibacter sp. SbA3 | reverse complement strand
GTCGCGCTCCTCGGTGTCGAGGCACCCGCACCCAGCGCGACAGACGAACCCTCTCTGAGGCTGTCCCTCGGTGCCGATCCGCGCTTCCACGATGACAGCAGGAGAACGCGCGTGTTTGTGTGGGTTGTCCTCTGCGCGGTGGTAGTCGCCCTGATGGTCGCTTTCCTGCTGTAAGGCGCTCCCTCCCCTCCACCCGCTAAGCCCGACACCCCATCCCCGTAGTCGTTCCCGTCTGCGGGTCGTCTTACACCTCGGGGTAGAGGGTCACCTTGTCGGCTGTGGTGTTCATCCGTCGGCGCACATCCGCAGCCACTTCGGCTTCCGCTCTCGCACGCAGACGCTCATCCCGGCGCACTTGGTCGCGTCGGCGGTCCAGTTCGTCGTGGTGCTGGAGGTACTGCTTGAACGACGGCACCGACGGGCGCGGTGAGACATAGGGTCCGCTGGCAGTCAGGGACGCGAGAAAGTCGGTGATCCGCTTCTCTACGGCGGTGGTTCCGTCGTCGTCGGTCACCATCGGGTTCCTACCGTGTCGGGGAGGGGGTGGCTTCCAAGCGTTCTCGGATCACCGTGGATCTGTCGGTGTTCTCCCGCTTGGCGAGGCGATCCAACAGTTCAAGCAGGGTTGGGCTGGAACGGAACGAGATCATCTCGCTCTTGGTCGGTGTCTTGGGGGCGTCGGTTGTCGGTGTCGGCATTTTAGGTGCTCTCCTCTGGTTAGGGTTTTACGGTGAGGACGGCGATCGCGTAGGGGCGCGTCGTCGTGTTCAGTAGTTTCAGTAGGGCGGCGTGTTCGGTGGTGTTCGTCACGCTCGTCACCACCTTGGCTGTCAGTAGCGGTGACTTCAGGGCGGATACAAAGTGCGTCGGTGTTTTCATCTCTATTTCCTTCGTCGTCCCTCCAATATTCAGTTTCATTTAGTCGTGCTCCTCGGGTGTGGGTGGCGCGTGGGGCTGTCTGCGTTTGGGCAACTCGTGCGTCAGGTAGTGCTGGACGGCATCGCGGATGAGTGCCGAGACGCTGGTGTCATAGCGGGTGGCGGCGTGCTCGAGGCGGGACACCACATCACGCGGGACGCGGCTTCCGATGTTCGTGCTGTTGTCGGTGCTCTCCCCACGCGACACCATCACGGTAGTCAGTTCGGCTTTGATCCGTTTCCGATCCACACGCGTGGCATCGGCGAACTTGCGTCGTAGGCGGGCAAGGTCGTGGCGGTCCAGTGTCTCGGACGGCTGGGTGGGTGTGGTGGCGTCAGGGTTGAACAGGTCCATTGGTGTCCTTGCGAGCGACGAACTTTTTTAGAACTCTAAAAAAGTTGGGTTCAGGGGTGTTCTGTCTTACTTAGGTGACGGGTGACGAGCACTCCAATACCAGTGCGGCACGGCAAGGACATCACGCGGAAACGTCGTCTCGGTGGCACTCTGCCGGCAGGCGTATCCGATATGGGCATCCACGGACGCGGCACCCTCGGGCGGCGCCGTCGTCTCTGGTGTGCTGGAACAAAAGACATTCGGTCCAAAGGCGTCTTGGAGGTGTTCCACCAGTCGGGCAACAGACAAGGGCAACAGGACACGGGTGGGCGCGTCGTCTTTGGTGATCCTGATCGTTCTCATCGGATCAGGCGTCGTGGTGTGGTTGAGGATGATCCATCCGTGAAAGTGGAGCACTCGGGCATCGCGTTTTGAACTCGTCGTCGTTCGCTTGGCGAGGGCGGGCACCACCAGGACAGCGATCCTCGCGTTGGCTCCCGTGCGTTCGGGGTTGCTGCGAGAGTGGCGCGGGTCTACCTCCGTCAGGGTGTTGTGGATCGCGGTTTTGACGAGGCGGACTGTCTGTCTGGCGGTGTTCTGGATCAGATCGGCATCAGTCACTGTCGCGGTTGAGCGATCGCGTTCTTTGGTTGAAAGTGTTGGATAGGCAGTCGTCTTGGGCATCAAGGTCACCCAATACCAGGACGCTCCGTGCTGCTCGTCGTGGTCAAAGAGTTCTCTGATCCAGTCGGCTTCTGGTGTTCTCTGTGTTCTCTGGGGATCAGGTGTCATCACGTGTTCTCTGAGGGACATTGGTTTCTCTGTGCTCATTCGCATACACCAAAGGCATAGGGCATCAACGGAAATGCTGAGGAACTACGCTCATACCTCGCGTGGCGTCCGCTGAGGACAGGCACGAGAGGCACCGACAGGTTCGGTGTCTGACGACTATTTAGTGTCCGCAGGTCTTACGCATTCCTGCGGGAACGGTGGAATACCGACTGGGGGAACTGCGGAGAGTGTGTCGCTCGCGTTCAGCGACAGGGACTACAGCGGGGAGTGTTTCCAGTGCTCGTTCGTGCTGCTGGTGTTCGGCAGCACAGGGACGGGTGTATCCGTCGTCCCTCGGTGTTCAGGGTGTTGCTTACTGTCGCTAAATCCTTTTCATCAACTCCGCTTTTGCGTGCTCGTTCTCGTCAAAATAGCGTTGCGTCGTCGTCAAGCTTGCGTGTCCAGCAAGTCGCTGAACATCCTTGAGGTTTCCCCCAAGCGAGTGGATCATCCGTGACGCTTTGGTGAGGAACGTTCGTCGTCCGCTGTGGCTCGTCGCACCCGCGTATCCCAACTGCTCATACCACCCGAGTTGTTTCCCTTTCCCGTTGAACAGGAACTGGACGGAACGCGCACGGGAGAGGAGGTCGGTATTCCCTTTGGCGAGGGTGACGACATATCCGTCAGCGGTTCCCCGCGTCGGGGTCGTCCTGCTCCATTTCTGCTCGTGTTCCAGCAGGACGACGAGTGCGTCACGCAGTTCGGGGTTCAGGTAGATCTCGCGTCCTCCGCGTTTCCCCTTGGACGCGACATTCGTCAGTCGGATCGCGTCGGTCAGGGTTCCCTCTGCGTCCGTCACCATCCCCCACGTCAACCCAGCGATCTCCTTGACGCGGAGTCCCGCTTTAAAACTGAGGAGGACGACGACGCGGTTCCGCTCGGGGAACCGGGTTTCGGTTTCCGCATAACGGACAAGTGCGCGCACCTGCGTGTCGGTCAGGGTTTTCGCTTGTTTGGCGAGTCCAGTCATCGGGTGCTCCCGTCCAAACCCGCAAGAGATTCGCTTTTATTTCGCGTATTTGCGTTCTCGCGTTTTTGAACCATCATTATACACATATTATACTAATAATGGGTAGTGATATCAAGTGAAAAGTGTGCTGCGAGAGCGCAAATGCCCCATATAATACCTGTAACTACTTGATATCGTTATATTTATACTGTTTCATCGAGATATTCACATACCCCCCTAAAAGAGGTATTTTGGACAGTGTTTAGGCGGTCAGGCAGGCGTCTGTGTAGGGCATAGTTCAGCGACTATCTCGCACTATTAGGGGCGTGACAGATGTCGTCGTGGAGTGGTTGTGAGGGTTCCAACGCACGCGCAGAGTAGACAAACGGTATAAGTGACCGAGTTATGCCAGTTTAGAGACATAACCGGACAAAAACTGGACAACATATGACATAGTGCCAGTTTTCATTCAGTATTTACTTGATATTGCGTGTGTAGGTCGCTGCCTGGATTATTCTTGTAGCCCGTTGTGAGAAATCACGACGGGCTTTTTCTTTGTACGCCAGCGCAGCCAGCTGTAATCCGCCAGAATTCGATGCTACTCCGATGCCCGAACTCCCCGATATCACTCTCTACCTGCATGCGCTCACGCCGCGCGTCGTCGGGCATCGGATCATCGGCACCCGGCTGACGAGTCCATTCCTCCTTCGTTCCGTCGACCCCCCGCTGGCGGCGATCGCGGGACGTACCGTGACCGGCCTCAGGCGCCTGGGCAAACGCATCGTGTTTGCTGTCGACGACGACCTCTTCCTCGTGTTTCATCTCATGATCGCGGGACGCTTCCGATGGAAGCCGACCGGTGCGCCGATCCCTGGCAGGGTGGGCCTCTTTGCGCTGGACTTCGATTGTGCTGCGCTGATCCTCACCGAAGCCGGAAGCAAGCGGCAGGCATCGCTGCATCTGGTGCGCGGGGAGAGAGCGCTCGCCCAGCATGATCGCGGAGGCGTGGAGGTGCTCGACGCCGATCTCGCGAGTTTTCAGGCTGTCCTTCAGCGCGACAACCACACCGTGAAGCGCGCACTGACCGACCCCCATCTCTTCAGCGGCATCGGCAATGCCTACTCGGACGAGATCCTGCACGCCGCGCGCTTATCTCCTTTCAAGCAGACGGAATCGATGACCGACGAGGAAGTCCGCCGGCTGTACGACGCCACTCGCCTGACGTTGACGGGATGGATCGCCCGGCTTCAAACCGAAACCGGCGGGGAGTTTCCCGAGAAAGTCACCGCGTTTCGCGAGGGGATGGCCGTCCATGGGCGGTACGGGCAGCCGTGCCCGGATTGCGGCGCGCCGGTGCAGCGGATTGTGTATGCGTCGAATGAAGCGAACTACTGCGCGCAGTGCCAGACAGGTGGAAAGCTGCTCGCGGACCGATCGCTCTCGCGTCTGCTGCACGACGATTGGCCGCGGACACTGGAGGAGCTCGAAAAGAAGCGCCGCGGCCCGTAGACCGACCTCACGATCGTACGCGGCGCGCACCGCCGTACGGATGCCACTAAAATAGCAGGCGGTCCCAATGCCTGACGCGTCCGTGCGCACAGATGCGCGCTACATCGAGTTCGACACCGATCGACAAATCCGGTATCGCAACAAGCTCTATTACCGGTTCAACCACTGGCCGATCTGGATTTTCGTCTTCTTCATCGCGCCCGGGCCGCTGACCTTCGACTTATTCGAGCGCGGATTCGATGCACGGCTGCTCGGATGGCTTGGCATCGTGCTGGCCGCCACCGGGATTGCCGGTCTTCGCGGCCGTCTGCCCGGGTGCGAGCCGCGGCCGTACATCATCCGGTTTACCGAGGACCGTCCCAATCCCCTGTACCGCCGCGTCTGCTACACGACCGCCTGGGGTGAAGTCGTCGCCTTTGCCGTGCTGAACGTCGCGGGTCTGACGTTTGCGGTCGTGACGGGTGAGTGGCGGTTGAAGCAGATGTACGAGGCAGCCTACTTTCCGATCGCCGGAACAGTCTGGCTCATGGGAGCGTTCGGGCGTCTGCCGCGAGTGAAGCACTCGACCAAGGGAGAGGGGCACGAGCGGCGCTACTTCTATGGGTCAGTCTGGGCGGTGACGATCGCGCAGCCCGTGCTGTGGCTCCTCTGGAAGGTGCTGCCGATGGGCCGCGCGAGTGACGCCATCAAGCTTGCGGTGTTCGTGGGTGTTCTTGCGTTCGTCGCCCATCTCTCCCGCCGGGGCGTCTTACCCCGGACGCGGCCGATCGTTCCTGGAGAATTGGCGGTCAGCGATTAGCTTATGCCGATCGCCATCGACGCGTTCACGTCACCGACGCTCAAACATCTGCGCGAGCGCTGGTGGAACGACGAGTTCACCGAATTTCTGGTCGAGACGCTGCGGCCTCGCGCGGGCAATCGCATCCTCGACGTCGGATGCGGGGAAGGATTGGCCGAGATTCACATAGGCCGCCTGCATCTCTCACAGATTCGTCTCGTCGGCGTCGACCTGATGATCGAGCGCGTCATGGTTGGTCGCCATGAGACCGCGGCGCACAACCAGAAGGTTGGCTTTGCCACGGCCGACGCGTGTGCGCTTCCGTTTCGCGACGCGGTCTTTGACTCCACCTTTTGTGTGGCCGTCCTGCAGCACATCGGGGACGTCGCGCAGGCCATCGGCGAGTTCGCGCGCGTCACGGCCGCCGGCGGCCGTGTCGTGGCCGTCGAACCGGATAACAGCGGACGCTACATGTACTCGTCGACGGCGGCAGGTCGGCGCGCGGCCGACGCTTCGACGCAGTTTTTCCGCGAGCTCACGTCAGCTCGAGGCGATGCAGCGGATGCGACCGTGGGCCCTCGGTTGCCCACGTTGTTCGACGCGCACGGCATCGAGCCGCTGTCGGTCAGGCTGTTCCCCGTGTCCACGACAATCCTCGGCACGCCGCCGGAGTCGTTCTGGACTGGTCGCAAGGCTGACGTCGAACAATCGATCGAAACCGCCCCAACGCCTGCGGTCCGCGCAATCGGCCGCACCTATCTCGATGCCCTGGACGCCTACGCGCGCGAGGCGGACGCCGCCGGGTCAGCGTTCGTTGAAATTCAGAACACGATGCTCTTCGCCACGGTCGGACAGAAGGCCGCGTAATGGCGGAAGGCTACGAGGGATGGGACGAGTACGCGCCGTTCTACGACTGGGAGAACGCGCGAACGCTCGGCCGCAGGGACGTGCCGTTCTGGACGAAGCTCGCGCTCGAGACAGCCGGGCCCATGCTCGAGCTCGGGTGTGGCACGGGACGGATCGCCGTTCCGCTCGGGAAGGCGCGGAAGGGCATCATCGGGATCGACCGATCCGAGGAGATGCTGACGCGGGCACGCCGGCGCCTCGCGCGGAACAAACTGGCCCGGCGGCTCACCCTCATTCGCGGCGATATCCGCCATCTCCCCTTTCCTGCCGGGACGTTCGGAGCCGTGATTGCGCCGTACGGGATTCTTCAGTCGCTGATTCGAGAACGCGACCTCGCCGCGACACTGACGGCCGTCCATGGTGCGCTTCGCCCCGGCGGCACCTTCGGCCTGGAACTGGTCGCGGACCTTCCCTCATGGGAGGAATACCGGAAGCGAATCAGCCTGAAGGGATGGAAGGGGCGGAAGGGAGGCGCGCATGTCACACTCGTCGAGACCGTCCGGCAGGACCGTGCGCGCCGCCTGACGATCTTTGACCAGGAGTTCACCGAGCGCCGGGGCCGCAAGCGGCGCACCTGCAGGTTTGCGTTGACGTTCAGGACGCTCACCGTCCCGCAGATGGTCCGGCGGCTGGAGAAGGCCGGGTTCGAAGTGAGGGCACTTCTGGGCGATTATCAAGGCGGTCCCTGGGACAAGCGTGCCGAGGTATGGATGATCCTCGCGCAGCGTCCCGTGAGTTAGAATTCAGCTTTGTTTCTGGAGTTTTGACATGTCTGGCCATTCCAAGTGGCACACGATTAAGCACAAGAAGGGTGCCGCTGACGCGAAGCGCGGCAAGGTCTTCACCCGGATCATCAAGGAACTGACGGTCGCCGCGCGCAGCGGCGGCGGCGATCCTGAGATGAACCCGCGCCTGCGCACGATTGTCGCCGATGCCAAGGCGAACAACATGCCGCGCGAAAACATCGATCGAGCGATCCGCCGCGGGACCGGCGAGGAACCGGGCGTGACGTACGAGGAGGTCACGTACGAAGCGTACGGTCCCGGTGGCGTGGCGCTGCTGATCGAGACGCTCACCGATAACAAGAACCGGACGGTGGGCGAGGTCCGCTTCATGCTCGGCAAGCACAACGGCAACCTCGCAGCCGAGAACAGCGTCGCGTGGTTGTTCTCCCGAAAGGGCGAGGTCATCGTCGAGAAGGGGACCGTTGACGAGGACAAGCTGCTGGCCGCGGCGCTCGACGCCGGCGCCGACGATATGAATGACGACGGCAGCGTCTGGGAAATTGTGAGTCCCCCCGAGCAGTTCGAAGCCGTCCGCGACGCGGTGAAGGCGCTGGGCATCGAGCCGGCGAGTGCGGCGATCGCGATGGTGCCGAAAAATTACGTGAAGCTCGTCGGCAAGGAAGCGCAGCAGATGCTGAAGCTGATGGAAGCCATCGAGGACCACGACGACGTGCAGCACGTGTGGGCGAACTTCGACGTCGAAGAGAAGGAGATCGAGGCCTCGCTCGCGTGAGAATATTCGGCATCGATCCGGGCTCCGAGCGCACCGGTTATGGTTGCGTGGAGACGGACGGCCGCGTCACTCGCCTGGTCACCTGCGGCGCAATTTCAGCATCGGCTGCGGATCCCTTTCCCCAGCGCCTCGCCCGCATCCATCGTGAACTGCTCAAGGTCATCACGGACTGCCACCCCGACTGCGTCGCCGTGGAAAGCCTCTTTTATTCCGTGAATGTCCGCAGTGCGCTGAAGCTCGGACACGCGCGCGGCGTGGCGGTGCTGGCCGCGGTCGAGGCCGGGTGCCAGGTCGTCGAGTACACCCCTGCAGAAATCAAACGAGCCGTCGTCGGCTACGGCCGTGCCGAGAAGCACCAGGTGCAGCAGATGATCAAGCTGCTGCTCGGGCTGGCGCAGCCCCCATCGCCGCACGATGCTGCCGATGCGCTGGCGGTCGCGATCTGTCATCTGCATTCGATGGCACCGGCGGGGCTGAAGGCCGTCTCCGTGCCGTCGCCCTCCGGCCGCAAAGCGCGCAGCTGGCGCGAGTACCGCCCTCCGACGGCAGGATGATCGCATTCCTCCGTGGCCAGATCATCGACAAGCAGCCGAATCTGATCGTCATCGACGTCCAGGGTGTCGGCTACGAAGTCCACGTGCCGCTGTCCACTTACTACGACGCCGGCGAAGCGGGGGCTGAAGCGGCGCTGCGGATTCACACGCACGTGCGTGAAGATGCCCTTCAGCTGTATGGCTTTCTCACCGCCCTCGAAGAGCAGTTGTTCGAGCGGCTGATTTCCATCAGCGGCATCGGGCCCAAGCTTGGCATCGCGGTGTTGTCGGGAATCGAGCCAGTCGAGCTCGTCTCGGCAATTCAGCGTGCTGACGTCGCGCGGCTCACGACCATTCCCGGCGTCGGCAAGAAGACCGCCGAGCGCATCGTGCTGGAATTGAAGGATCGTCTCTCTCAGATGGCTGCCGTTCCTGTCGGCGCCGCGTCGGCCGCCGCGGCGACGGGCAATCGGCTGCGCGACGACCTGCTCTCCGCGCTGCAGAATCTGGGCTATCATCGGCCGCTTGCTGAGAAGGCCGTCGACGCGACGCTGGCGAAGTCCGAAGACCCCACATTCGAGCAGGCCCTTCGAGGTGCGCTGCGGGAGCTGATGCGGTGACCGACCGGGTGATCGCCGCCGCAGGGGCTGAGGACGACGCGCAGTACGACGCGGGACTTCGCCCCCGCACGCTGAACGAGTACATCGGCCAGGACCGCGTCCGCGACAACCTCACCGTATCGATCGCGGCCGCGCGCGGGCGCGGCGAGGCACTGGATCACGTGCTGGTGTACGGACCGCCCGGCCTCGGCAAGACAACGCTCGCGTACGTCATCGGCAACGAGATGGGCGTACCGGTGCGCGCCACCGCCGGTCCGGTGATTGAAAAGGCCGGCGACCTGGCAGCCATGCTGACCAATCTGCAGCAGCACGAGGTGCTGTTCATCGACGAGATCCACCGGATGGCGCCGGCGATCGAAGAGATCCTCTATCCCGCCATGGAGGATTACGAGCTCGACATCGTCATTGGCCAGGGTCCGAGCGCGCGATCGGTCAAGGTGCCGCTGCAGAAATTCACGCTGATTGGCGCCACGACCCGCGCTGGACTTCTGTCAGCCCCGTTGCGCGCACGGTTCGGCATCGTGCATCGGCTCGATTTCTACGAAGAACGTGACATTCACGAGATCGTGCGCCGCTCGGCCCGCATTCTCGACATTCCCGTGGACGAAGACGCCGGCCGGGAAATTGCGCGCCGATCGCGGGGCACGCCACGCATTGCCAACAGGCTGCTGCGCCGGGTGAGGGACTACGCGCAGGTGCGCGCGGATGGACGGGTGACGCTGGACGTCGCGAACGCCGCCCTCAAGCTGCTCGAAGTCGACGATCACGGATTCGACGAGGTCGATCGCAAGCTGCTGCGGACCATCATCGACAAGTTCAGCGGCGGGCCGGTAGGCGTGAACAGCCTTGCCGCGGCGATTCATGAAGAGAAAGACGCGATCGAAGACATGTACGAGCCGTTCCTGATACAGGCCGGGTTCCTCGATCGCACGCCGCGCGGGCGCGTGGCGACCGCGCGCGCCTACGAATATTTCGGACTCCAGCCTCCAGAGAAGGATTCCCGTCTGTGGTAAGCGTCAAGCCGCACATCCCGCTTCGCGCGCGAATCTCAAGCCTCGCGACGTACGTCCCGCCGCGCGTGCTGACGAACGCGGAGCTCGAGAAGATGGTCAACACGAGCGACGAGTGGATCCTGCAGCGAACCGGCATTCGCGAGCGCCATATCGTTGACGAAGGCGTGGCCACCTCTGATCTCGCCGCGGAAGCGTCGAAGCGGGCGCTGGCCAAAGCCGGTCTGACGGCCGCCGACATCGATTTCATTGTCGTGGCCACCACCACGCCTGACACGCTCTTCCCCAGCACCGCCTGCCGCGTGCAGGACAAGATTGGCGCGACCTCCGCGTGGGGATTCGATCTGTTCGCCGCCTGTTCGGGTTTTACCTACGCCCTCACGACTGCCGCCCACCTGGTCATGAGCGGAGGCAGCAAACGCGCGCTGGTGATTGGCGCCGACGTAATGTCGAGCATCATCGACTACACGGATCGCACCACCTGCGTCCTGTTCGGCGACGGCGCCGGTGCCGCGATTGTCGAGGCGACGGACGAGCCCGGGATCGGCATGCTCGATTTCGAGAACTACATCGACGGCCACGGCGGCGAGGCGCTGTGCATGCCCGCCGGCGGCAGCCTCCGGCCGGCAAGCAAGGAGACCGTCGATCAGCGGATGCACTACGTGAAGCAGGACGGGCAGGCG
This sequence comes from Candidatus Sulfopaludibacter sp. SbA3, assembly GCA_945903265.1. Taxonomy (GTDB): domain Bacteria; phylum Acidobacteriota; class Vicinamibacteria; order Vicinamibacterales; family UBA2999; genus CAXNKG01. The sequence goes on along the minus strand of CAMDNQ010000016.1, from coordinate 61,138 downwards.
GTGTTCAGGTTTGCCGTGCGAAACACCGAAGAGGCCTGCCGCCGGATCATGGAACGCAATAATGTCAGCGCCGACGATGTGGCGTTGTTCATTTCCCACCAGGCCAATCGCCGCATCATCATGTCGGCCGCCGAGAAGCTCAGCGTGCCCCCCGAGAAAGTGATCATCAACATCGAACGGTTCGGCAACACGACCGCCGCGACAATTCCCCTGGCGCTCAACGACGCGATCGAACAGAACCGTGTGAAGAAGGGCGATCTCCTCGTACTCGTGTCCGTCGGGGCCGGGTACACCGTCGGATCCGTGCTGATGAGGTGGGGATAGGCGAAGGGCAAAGGTCAAAAGGCAAAGGGACGCGTTACGCTGGGGGCATGGCCTCGCCCCGCGCTGCCCGGACGCAACCACTTTCAGCGGCGCAACTCGCACGGCTCGAGGTCCTTCGCCGCGTCGCCCGGTTTCTCGACTCCGCGGTCACCGTTCCCGGCACGTCCTATCGCGTCGGTCTCGATCCCGTGCTGGGTCTGGTCCCCGGCCTCGGAGACCTGATTTCGCCAATCTTCGGCCTCGGCATCCTGTGGCAGGCCTACGACCTCGGCGTCCCGAAGATCGTCCAGATACGGATGCTGTTCAACATCGCCATCGATGCGATCGTCGGCGCCGTGCCGCTCTTCGGAGATCTCTTCGACTTTGTCTGGAAGGCGAACCTCAAGAATCTCGCGCTGCTGGAGCGTCACTCGGAACAAGGCTATCGGGCGTCGGCGGGAGACTGGTTGTTCGTCGTGGTCCTGACGCTGCTCGTGATCGCGGTTGCCGCCATTCCGTTCGTCGTAGCGGGTTGGGCGCTGGCGGCGATTGGCGGGCGTCTTTTCTGATGGCGAAGCGGAAGACCAGGGCGGCAGCCTCCCGCATATTTCTGCTCTCACCCGCGAACTGTTCCGGCCGGCGGGCACAGCTGATGTTGTCGCCGCGCGCTGGATTCGACCTGGCGAGAGCGCTCCAGAGCCGCACGGGCGCGCCGCTCGGGGACGTATTCAGTTTCGTCAGCGGCCTCTACTTTCGCGGAAAGCTCGCGTATGCCCGCCGCTTTGCCAGGCCTCCAGATCCTGCGGATCCGATCGCGGCCGGCGGCGTGCTGGTCATCACGCCGAACGCAGGATTGCGCGCCGTGGATACCCTTGTGACGGTCGCCTCAATCCAGGACTTCGCTGCCGCGGATGTCGATGCCCGTAACCCGAAGTACCGGAGACCGCTCGAGGATGCGTCGGTCGCCCTTCTCGACGCCATTGGTCCGGAGTGCGAGGTGGTCCTGCTCGGCAGCGTGGCATCCGGGAAGTACGTCGACGTGCTGCTGCCAATCTTCGGCCGCCGGCTCACGTTCCCGATCCATTTCGTCGGCAGAGGCGACATGAGCCGCGGCGGCCTGATGCTGCGCTGCGTGTCCGCGGGTCTCGAACTGGACTATGTTCCAATTGAAGGGGCCGTCCGCCATGGGTCGCGGCCCCCGAAACTCGAACCACTCACTACACCGGCCTATGCCGCGCCGCCCGCGCGTTCAGATTCCCGACGACGTCGATAACGCCACCCTCACGGTGAATGGCCGCGAGGTGCGCCTGACGAACCTCCGCAAGCCGTTCTGGCCGGAGCGGGGGATTACGAAGGGCGCGCTGATTCAGTACTACGCCGACGTCTCGGCCGCGCTGTTGCCGCATATTCGCGACCGGGCGATGGTGATGAAGCGGTATCCGAACGGCGCCTCAGGTCCGTTCTTCTTCATGAAGCGCGCGCCGGTGCCGCGGCCCGAATGGATTCGCACCCACGCGATCGAGCACGACTCAGGCAACATCATCGATTTCCCGGTCATCGACGATCTGCCGTCCCTCCTCTGGGTCATCAACCTCGGTTGCATCGACCTCAATCAGTGGTACGCCCGATGTGACGACATCGATCGGCCGGACTACGTGCATTTCGATCTGGACCCGGGCGGCGCGCCGTTCGAGCGCGTCCGTGAGTCTTCGTTGATCGTCCGTGAGGCGCTCGAAACGCTCGGCATGCGGCCGCTGGTGAAGACCAGCGGTTCAAAAGGCATGCACGTCTACGTGCCTATCGTCCGTGGTCCGGTGCAGAAGGCGGTCTGGACCTTCGCCAAAGCGCTGGCCATCGAGCTCGCGGGCCGGCATCCGGCGCTGATGACGTCGGCGTATAAGGTGGCCAAGCGGCCGGCGGGCCGCGTACTGGTCGACTACAACCAGAATCGGTGGGGGAGCACGCTCGCCAGCGTGTACTCAGTTCGTCCGACGCCGCTCGCCACGGTGTCGGCGCCGCTGACGTGGGACGAAGTGGCGCAGGGGGCCCGGACGGAGGACTTTCGACTCGACAACATGCCGGCGCGCGTCGAAGAACTGGGCGATCTCTGGAAGCCGCTCCTTGCAGCGCGCGGCCGGATTGATCTGCAGTCGTTCCTGCAGCCCGAGGCGCCCGCGAAATCTACTCGCCGAGCAGCTCCCCGACGGGCTTGAGGCCTTCGATGTGATCGCAGAAGGCTTTGAACGCCACGAGCATCGGCACGGCCAGCAGTGTTCCCCAGATTCCCCACACGAACGACCAGAAGATCAGTCCCACGAACACCGCGATCTCATTGGTGCGCGCCGTCCTGCTCGTGAGCCACGGCGTCAGCAGCCAGCCCTCGAGCGCGGTAATCGCCAGTGAGATGCCGGCCACGTAGGACGCCATGGTGATCGAATCGAACTGAATAAACGCCACGATGAAAGTTCCCGCGGCGACGATCACCGGTCCGAAATACGGAACGCTGTTAAAAACGCCGGCCGCCATGCCAAAGAGGAGTGCCTGGTGCAGTCCGACGAATACGAAGGCTCCCCACGTCGCCAGCGCGACGACGACGCTCGTGACGACACGAACGATGAGGAAGCGCTCGATCTGTCGGTTGATGTCGTCCAGGACCTGGACCGTCACTCTCTTCGCGGCGAGCGACGGTCCTGCGATGCTCACGAATTTGCGCTTGAAGAGATCGCCCGACGCCAGCAGGAAGAACACGAAGAAAAAGATGAGCGTGGCCTGCCCGGCGAAGGCAATCGCGCCCGCCGATCCCCACGACACGTACGCCCGCAGGTCAATGGCCGGCTGTTCGATCTGGACGCGCTGCACGCCGCGAGGAGCCGGATTCGGTCCGGCCGCTTCGTCCGCGGTGCGCTGAAGCTCGCGCGCCGCCTCCTGGACCTTCTGGATCGCACCAGGTTCGTCGCTGCGGAGCGTCTGCCGCAACTGGACCGCGGCTTCCGGAATTTCCGCGACGAGCCGCGCCACGTCATCGGAGAACGCGTACGCGCCGTACGCCAGCGCACCGGTAAAGGCGAGCACGACGAGCCCCGACGCGATCAGGCGCGGCACCCATAGCCGGGTCAGTCCACGGACCAGCGGCTCGAGTGCATAGCTGATGAGGATGCTGAGCACGATGGGGATGAAGACCTCCTGCGCCCAGTAGAGAACCGCCATCAGGCCGCACACCGCGAGAATCACCAGCGAGATGTCGGCTGGGGAATGTCTGATTCGCGCGGTCGCGACATCCGGATCGGCCGGCGCCTGAAAGACCTGCTTGAGGCGTTCCCGCATCCCGTTATCCGTCTTTCTTCACCGCGAGGCCCGCCCGTGCCTGCAACGCCTTGTTGATCCCGACCGCCGCCTTCGCACCCTCGGCAGCCGCGACGACGACGAACTGCACATCGCGTGAGGCGTCGCCGACCACGTAGACGCCCGGTACGCACGTCTGTCCCAGGTGGTCGGTCTTCACGAGTCCATCGCGCGTGGGCAAACATCCGATCTGACCCGCGAGGTCGGATTGCTGCCGCTGGCCGCCGGCGATGAAGATCGCGTCGCAGTGACGGCTGGCGTCATCGTCGAAGCGAAGCTGCCGAACGCGCCCATCAGCATGATCGACGCTCGCGACCACCCGCTCGTCGATCTCGATCCCGTGAGCGGCAAGTTGCTCCCGCTGCGCCCGGCGAAGGCCGGCCGGCCCGTGCGAACAGAGGACTACCGAGTCCGTCCACGTTTTCAAGGCCAGGGCGAGGCCCGCCGCCTTTGAACGCTGGCCAATCACCACCAGTGGCCGGTCGCGTACCTCCCAGCCGTCGCAATAGGGACAGTGATGCACTGACGTGCCGAAACAATCGGCGAGCCCTGGAATGCCAGGGAGGTCGTCGCAGATCCCGGAGGCCAGCAGGACGGTCAGCGTACGCACGGTCGAGTTGTCGGCCAGCTGGACCTCGAAGGCCTCTGACGAAGGCTTGATCCCCGTCACCGCGATGCGCCTGGATTCGATGCCGTACTGTTTCAGCTCCTCACGGCCCATGGCGAGCAGATCGAGCGGCGGCACGCCGTCGCGCGTCAGGAAGCCATGAAGCGCGCGGGCGCGTGAGTTACGCGGCGTGCCGGTATCGCATAGCAGCACCCGTCGGCGGCAGCGGCCGAGCATCAGCGCGGCGCTCAGCCCCGCGGGGCCTCCCCCGACGATAACGGTGTCGTACACATACGGCTCGGTTGCAAGAGCAGAACCACGGAAAGCGGCTGAGATACAGTCGTGACGGATGGACGTCGTGGAGTTCGGGTTTGATCTTCCTGATGAGCTGATCGCGCAGGAACCGCCAGCGCAACGGGGCGAATCGCGGCTGATGGTGGTGGCGCGCCAGGGTGGGACGCTGGAACACTCGCGGTTCCGGCGACTCGCAGAGCACCTGCGCCCGGGCGATCTCCTCGTCCTGAACAATACGAAGGTATTTCCCGCGCGGCTACTGGGGACGCGGCTGCCCGGCGGCGGAGCTGTCGAATGCCTGCTGCTGCGCGATGAAGGCGACGGCACTTGGGAAGCGCTCGTGCACCCCGGGCAACGGCTCAAGGAAGGTGCACGCATCGTTCTGGAACGCGACGGGTCGCGCCTGTTCGGCGAAGTGCTGGCGCGGCGATTCTTCGGGCGACGGAGCGTCCGGCTCTGGACCGAAGACGGGTCGGACATCGGCGCGGCGATTGAGCGGATAGGCCATATTCCGCTGCCGCCGTATATCAGGCGTGACGACCGCCCGTCCGATCGCGAGCGATATCAGACGGTTTACGCGCGCGAGACCGGCTCGATCGCGGCTCCGACGGCTGGTCTTCATTTCACGGACGATGTGCTTGACGACCTTTCCGCGCGCGGCATCGAGCGCGCTGAAATCACGCTCCATGTCGGCTACGGCACGTTCAAGCCGATTCGCGCGGAGCGGATTGAAGAGCACGTCGTCGATCCCGAGCGATACACCGTCGACGCGGAGGCAGCCGCTGCGCTGACGCGGGCACGCGCCGAGGGCCGCCGCATCATTGCCGTCGGGACGACGACGGTGCGCGTGCTGGAATCGTTGAGCGAAAGCGGCGGAGGGGAGATACAACCTCGTGCCGGCGAAACCAATCTCTTCATCCGGCCTGGCCACGAGTTCCGCCTTGTCGACGGCCTGGTCACGAACTTTCACCTCCCGCAGTCATCGCTTCTCGTGCTGGTGGCTGCGTTCGCCGGACGCGAGCGGATTCTGGATGCGTACCGCGCAGCGGTGGAGCAGGGGTACCGCTTCTACAGCTATGGCGACGCGATGCTGATACTTTAGTGGCCCTATGCCATTCCCCTATGAGGAGTTCGACCTGTCGGGGGTTCGCACCTATCCACTGCAGTCGAGGGTCAGCAAGACGCGGATCAGCGATTGTGCGAGGCCCGTCGAGCGGGGCGGCACATTCAAGAACTGGTTCGAGTCGCTGCCGGCGATTCTCGGCGGCAGCGATCTGCGGAAGGTCGTTCGCGCAATCGTCGAGGCGCGCCGGAGGGGTGCAGGCATTGTGTGGGGGCTCGGGGCACACGTCATCAAGACCGGTCTCTCTCCCGTGCTGATTGATCTGATGCGGCGCGGCTGGGTCTCCGCCATCGCGGTGAATGGCGCCGGGATCATCCACGACTTCGAAATTGCGCTGTCCGGGGGGACGTCCGAGGACGTGGACGAGGCGCTCGGCCCCGGCCGTTTCGGAATGGCGGAGGAAACCGCGCTTCTGCTGAACGAGGCGATTCGACGCGGCGTGGAGCGGCAGCAGGGGCTCGGGCAGGCGGTTGCGGCGTTTCTCGCGCAACGCAACGCGCCGCATGCCGATCACAGCATCGCGGTTGCCGCTCATCGACACGGCATCCCACTCACGGTCCATGTCGCCATCGGGACAGACATCATCCACATGCATCCGGCAGCGTCGGGTGCCGCTATTGGCGAGGCAAGCCTCCGCGATTTCCGGTACTTCACGTCGTGCGTGCGGCGGCTCGAAGGGGGGGTGTATCTGAACTGCGGATCGGCTGTCATCCTGCCCGAGGTGTTCCTGAAGGCGGTCGCGCTGGTGCGCAACCAGGGCATCCCGCTCGACGACCTGACCACGGTCAATCTCGATTTTCTCCGGATGTATCGTCCCCAGACGAACGTCGTGGCCCGGCCGGTCGCCGGGACCCGCGGGGCCGGGATCTCGCTGATCGGCCACCATGAAGTGCTGATTCCCCTTCTTGCGGCCGCGCTGGTCGAAGAGGACTGATAAAATAATCGCTTCCTGCCGGAGTAGCTCAGCCGGTTAGAGCACGCGTCTCATAAGCGCGGGGTCGGCGGTTCGAGTCCGCCCTCCGGCACCAACCTTCGCTCACCCTGCTAACGGGTGAGCTACGGTTGGCAGGCCATACGACCGGAAAATGACTTCCCTTCACCAACAGATCCGGCGGACGATTCGGCGCCACGGCCTCCTGCCTCCCGGCGCGAAGGTCGTGGTCGGTCTGTCTGGCGGTTCCGACTCCATTGGGCTGACACGGCTACTCCTGGAGCTCGCGGAACATGGCGGCTTCACGGTGGCGGGTGTTGCGCACCTGAACCACGGCTTGCGCCCGTCGGCGGCCCGTGACGAGGCCTTCTGCCACGAGTTCGCGAGGCGGGTATCGCTGCCCATCATCATCGAGGCTGCGGATGTACGTGCGTTTGGAGCCGCCCACCGTCTCTCGCTGGAAGATGCGGCGAGACGGCTTCGATACAGCTTCCTGGAGCGCGCGGCGAGTGCCCTCGGGGGCGACCGGATTGCCGTGGGGCATACGCAGGACGATCAGGCGGAAACGCTTCTGCTCAAATTGATCCGCGGCGCCGGGCTGACGGGTCTCGCGGGCATCTATCCGCGCCGCGACAGTGTGATTCGGCCGCTGCTCGACGTGTCTCGCGCGGAGCTGCGGGGCTATCTCAGTGCGGCGGGTGAGACGTGGATCGACGACGAGAGTAACGACGACGTCAGTAACCCTCGCAATCGAATTCGCCACAACGTCATTCCCGAACTGAACCGCGCGGCGGGCGCGCCGACGAGCCCGGCCATCGCCAGGGCAGCCGCGCTTGCCCGCGAGGATGGCGACTGGCTTGATGAGCTGGCCCGCGAGCAGATGACCGTCGCCGCAGCCTCCGCCGACGAGGGTCCCGCGCTCGATGCCCGGGCCCTGGCGGCGATGCCCCGGCCGCTACTACGCCGGGTCCTCCTGGAAACCCTCCGTCAGCACGGCGGCGGCCGTGAAATCGGGCTCGAACACGTCGAGTCCGTACTGGCGCTGTTGGGAGGGCTCGAAGGAGGGGTCGATTTGCCCGGTTGCCGCATGGAACTTCGCCGTGGAAAGCTGGTCTTACTCCATCAGGCGGTCCCGGTAAGGTGATACTCTTGAATCTGAGTGAAGGGTAGGAATAACGCGTGAACTCGACCCTGAAAAGCCTTGTTTTCTGGATGGCCCTTGTCGTCATCGGGGTCCTCGTGTGGAACTTTTCCACCCAGTTCCAGGCGACCCATAAGTCCCTGACCTTCACGGAGTTCATGGCGTCGGTCGACGCGGGCCAGATCGACCGCGTGACGATCACCGGCAACGAGATCACCGGCGTCGACAAGGCCAACGAAAACTTCCGAACCTACGCACCGGGCCAGTACGAAGGCCTCGCGAACCGCCTGCTCGAGCGCAACGTCATTCTCTCGGCGCGCGAGCCCGCGGCCAGCCCGTGGGCGGCCCTCCTGTACTCATGGGCTCCGATCCTCCTGATGATCGGGTTCTGGATCTTTTTCATGCGCCAGATGCAGAGCGGCGGCAATAAGGCCCTCTCGTTTGGCAAGAGCAAGGCGAAGCTCTCGTCCAGCACCCAGAAGAAGGTGACGTTCAAGGACGTCGCCGGCGTCGACGAAGCGAAAGAGGAGCTCCAGGAAATCATCGACTTCCTCCGGGAGCCCCAGAAGTTCCAGAAACTTGGCGGGCGCATCCCGAAGGGCGTCCTGCTCATGGGATCCCCGGGAACCGGCAAGACGCTGCTCGCGCGCGCGGTCGCCGGCGAAGCGAACGTGCCGTTCTTCTCGATCAGCGGCTCCGATTTCGTCGAGATGTTCGTCGGCGTCGGCGCCTCGCGCGTCAGGGATCTCTTCGAGCAGGGCAAGAAGAACGCGCCGTGCATTGTCTTCATCGACGAAATCGACGCGGTCGGCCGGCACCGCGGCGCCGGCCTTGGCGGCGGCCACGACGAGCGCGAGCAGACGCTCAACCAGCTGCTCGTCGAGATGGACGGCTTTGAATCGAACGAGGGCGTCATCCTCGTGGCCGCGACCAATCGTCCGGACGTGCTGGATCCCGCGCTTCTCCGACCGGGTCGCTTCGATCGCCGCATCGTCGTGAACCGCCCCGACGTCAAGGGCCGCGAAGGCATCCTGACCGTCCACACCAAGAAGATCCCGATGTCGGATGACGTCGATGTTCCCGTGCTCGCGCGCGGCTCCTCTGGCTTCTCGGGCGCCGACCTGGCGAACCTGGTGAACGAGGCGGCGTTGAACGCCGCGCGCTACAACCAGAAAGTCGTGCGGATGCTCGACTTCGAGTTTGCCAAGGACAAGGTGCTCATGGGCGCCGAACGGCGCTCGATGATCATCACCGAGCAGGAAAAGCGCGTAACCGCCATTCACGAGGCCGGGCACGCACTGCTGGCCGTGATGCTGCCGCACGCGGACCCGATTCACAAGGTCACGATCATTCCGCGCGGCATGGCGCTCGGCCTGACGCAGCAGCTGCCCATCGACGAAAAGCACAACTACGCGCGCGAGTACCTCGAAGATCAGATTGCCATCCTGCTGGGCGGGCGCATTGCCGAAGAGATCACGATTGGCAGCATCACGACCGGCGCCGGCAACGACCTCGAGCGCGCAACCGAGCTGTCACGCCGCATGGTGTGCGAATGGGGCATGAGCGACGCCATGGGTCCGCTCACGTTCGGTAAGAAGGAAGAGCAGATCTTCCTCGGCCGTGAGATCGCGCAGCACCAGGACTACAGCGAGGACACCGCCCTCAAGATCGACCACGAAGTGAAGCGCTTCGTGACCGCCAACTACACGCGCGCGCACGCGGTTCTTTCCCAGCACAAGCAGAAGCTGCTGGACATGGCCGATGCGCTGCTGGCGCGCGAGACGCTCGACGCCGAGCAGGTGCGCCGCATCTCCGCCGGGCTGCCGCTCGACGAGCTGCCGAGCGCCACACCGGTGACGCCGCGCGAGCCGAAGGCGGCGCGCGAAAAAGAGCGGCCCTCGATCGTTCCGCCCCTGCAGCCGCGACCCGTCACGCAGGAGTAATCCTGGATCCCCGCCGCCGCTTCACCGTGCCGCTTGCGGCCGGCGGCAGCCTTACCCTCGGCGACCGCGTCCTGGTCATGGGCGTCATCAACGCCACTCCCGATTCCTTCTCAGACGGCGGCCGGCTGCTCGATCCGGCGCAGGCCATTGCCGCGGGCGTGCGCATGGTCGACGAAGGCGCCGACCTGCTCGATGTCGGAGGTGAATCGACACGGCCGGGGGCGGCACAGGTGGACGACGAGGAGGAACGGCGGCGCGTCGTTCCGGTGATCGCGGGCCTTGTGTCGCAGGTGCGGGTCCCAATCTCCGTGGACACCTACAAGGCGGGCACGGCCGAGGCCGCGCTGGACGCGGGCGCGGTTCTCGTCAACGACGTCAGCGGCCTTCGGTACGATCCGGCGCTGGCGGGGATCGTCGCGTCGCGTCGCGCGGCCATCGTTCTGATGCATACCCGGGGGCGATCGCACGACATGTACGCGCAGGCGACCTATCACGACGTCGTGGCCGAAGTGCTCGACGAGCTGCGTGAGAGCATCGCCTTCGCGACGGCCGCGGGCATCTCCGCGGACCGCATCATCGTCGATCCCGGTCTGGGATTCGCGAAGGAGGCGCGCCACAGCTACGAAGCGCTCGCGCGGCTCGACGCCTTCACCGAGCTCGGTTGTCCGATTCTGATCGGCCCGTCGCGGAAGTCGTTTCTCGCCAAGCCGCTGGGCGGGACGGTCGCCGCGTCGGAACGCGACTGGGCCACGGCAGCCGCGGTCACCGCCGCCGTCCTGGGCGGCGCGCACATCGTGCGCGTCCATGCCGTCCGCGAGATGGCGCAGGTCGTTCGGGTCGCCGAGGAGATTCGGCGCTATCATGCGTGAAACTTGCTGACCTGGCTCACGGACCTTCTCCGGCGGCCGACGATCGCATGGTGGGACCTGCTCGACATCGCGCTGGTGTCGATCCTGGTGTACGAACTGCTGCTCCTGATCCGGGGCACGCGCGCCGTGCAGATGGCGCTGAGCGGCGGCTTCCTGATCGGGCTGTTTTTCCTCTCGCAGTGGCTGCAGCTCGAGACGGTGAACTGGGTCATTCGCAACCTCGCCGGGTACGTCGTCTTTGCGATCATCGTGCTGTTCCAGTCCGACATCCGCCGCGCGCTCGCGCACTTCGGCCGCGCCCCCTTCTTCCGCTACTTCGAGCGGGCGCAGAGCGCCGATGAAACGATCGAGGAGCTCGTGGCGACGGCCTCCAACCTGGCCGCCCGGCGCACGGGGGCGTTGTTCGTGCTGGAACGGCAGATCGGCCTGCGGAACTACATCGAGGGCGGCATTCCGCTCGACGCCATGGTCACCTACGATCTGATGGCGAGCATCTTCCACCCTGGATCGCCGCTTCACGACGGCGCCGCGATCATTCAGGGCGACCGGGTCGCGGCGGCGGCCTGTTTCCTCCCGCTCTCGGTGAACCCGCGGCTGGGCCGCGAATTCGGGACGAGGCACCGCGCGGCGCTCGGCCTCACCGAGGAGAACGACGCCATAGCCGTGGTCGTGTCGGAAGAGACCGGCAGCATCTCGCTCGTCCGCGACGGCAAGATTGAACGGGGCCTCTCGCCCGACGCGCTGCGTACGGAGCTCCGCACGTTGCTGGGCCGCCGCCGGCCGCGCATCTTCCGCGCCGAAACAACCGGCTCGCTGGCCTGATGCCATATCCGGGATTCCGCCACATCGGCCTCAAGCTCCTGTCGATCGTGCTGGCGTCGCTGATCTGGCTCCTTGTCTCCGGGGAACAGATTGTCGAGCGGGCGCTCCGGATTCCGCTCGAGTTCACCAATCTCCCCGCGGAGCTCGAACTGGTGGGCGATACGCCGGATCTCGTGGACGTCCGGGTCCGCGGTTCTTCAGGGGCGCTCAGCCGGGTTGCCGCGGGTGAGCTGATCGCGGTGCTGGATTTGCGAGGCGCCCGGCCCGGCCGGCGGCTGTTCAATCTCACCGGCTCCGATGTGCGCGCGCCCTTCGGAATCGAAGTCGTCCAGATCGCCCCATCGAACGTCTCGATGGTGTTCGAACCGTCGGCCATGAAAGTCGTGCCCGTCGTGCCCGAGCTCGATGGCGAACCGCTTGACGGGTTCGTCGTTGGCACCGTGTCGGCGGATCCATCGACGGTCGAAGTCATCGGACCGGCCAGCGCCATGATGCGCCTAACCGAGGCGATCACCGAGCCGGTCACGATCACGGAAGCGGGCTCGACGATCGTCGAAAGTGTCAACATGGGTGTCGCCGATCCGTCGATCCGTCTTGTGTCTCCCGGCAGCGCCCGGGTGACGATCACGATCGGGCCGGCGCCGGCGGAGTGGGCGATCACCGGCATCGGCGTGAACGCGAAGACCGGAGCGGTGCAGATCACGCCTTCGACAGTCACCGTGTTTGTTCGAGGTCCGCGCGAGCTGCGGTCGTCGCGCGCCGAGGATTACGAGGCGACGATTGATACCGAAGGTCTCCAGGCTGGGACGTTCCAGCTTCCTGTGCACATCACGCCGCCGGCCCGAGTCGGTGTCGTGAGCGTCGAGCCGCCAATCGTGCGCGTCCAGGTTCGATGACCCAGTAGGGAACGAGTTCAAAAATCCATGGGACAACTGTTCGGCACCGACGGGGTGCGTGGTAAGGCCGGTCAATATCCACTCGATCCTCCGACCATCCAGCGGCTTGGGGCCGCCCTCGCGCGCGCGCTGGGCGGCGGGAAGCCGACGCGCTTCCTGTCCGGCCGGGACACGCGGGAATCAGGCCCCTGGATTGAGCGCGCGCTTGCGGAGGGGATCCGAAGCGCCGGAGGCGAGCTTGTCAGCGCCGGCGTCATACCGACTCCCGCGGTGGCGTTTCTCACGCCCCGCATGGGCTACACCGCCGGGGTCGTTATTTCTGCATCCCACAACCCGTTCGAGGACAACGGCATCAAGGTGTTTTCGGGCAGCGGAGCAAAGTTCACCGAGACGCTGGAGGATCAGATCGAGGCGATCGTGTTCGACACGTCGTGGCAGACGAGCGTCGACACGGCGTCGCTGCCGATCGAGCAGATCGACTACCGCGGCGAGTACCTCGCGCATCTGCTGCGGATTCTGCCGGCCGCGTCCGGCCCGGCGCGCCGGATTGCGATCGATTGCGGCAACGGAGCCACGACGAGCGTGGCGCCGCGGGTGTTCAGGGAGCTCGGGTTCGAGGTGACCTGCATCGGGTGTGAACCGGACGGCCGGAACATCAATCTGCAATGCGGGTCGACGGCGCCGGATCTGCTCGCGCGAACGGTTGTGGCCGGAGGATTTCCCCTCGGCGTGGCCTTCGACGGCGATGGCGATCGCGCGATCTTCGTGGACGCCGGCGGCACGATCGTCGATGGCGACGCCGTGATGCTGATGTGCGGCAAGCAGATGAAAGCGGAAGGCCGCCTGAAGGGCAACGCGATCGTCGCCACCGTCATGAGCAATATCGGCCTGGAGATCGCCCTTCGGGATACGGGCATCGACATGGTCCGGTGCGCGGTTGGCGACAAGTACGTCATGGAAGAGATGGTCAGCCGCGACCTTGCGCTGGGCGGCGAACAATCGGGACACATCATCTTCTCCGACCACCTGTTCACCGGGGATGGCCTCGCCACCGCGCTGAACGTCCTGAGAACCGTTGCCGCGACCGGGCGCACGCTCGCCGATCTGGCCTCGGACATCACGACGTACCCGCAGGTGCTGCTCAACGTGCGCGTGGCTCGCAAGGCCGATCTGCGAACGGTTCCGGCCGTGGCCGCGGTGATGGAGTCGGTGGAGCGCCGGCTGGCCGGCGATGGCCGGCTGCTGGTCCGGTACTCCGGCACGGAGCCGCTGCTGCGGATCATGCTCGAGGGCAAGAACGAGACCGAGATCCGCCAATGGGCACAGGACATCGCGCAGGCGGTGCGCGAACACGTCCGGTGATCAGGCTCTCCGTCAACGTGAATAAAGTTGCGACCGTGCGCAACTCGCGCGGCGGCGCGAACCCGTCGGTCATGGACGCCGTGCGCGTCTGTGTCGAGACCGGCGCTCCAGGGATTACCGTGCATCCGCGTGCCGACGCCAGGCACATCACCGCGCGCGACGTTCGCGAGATCGCCGCGTATCTCGAGCCTCTGAAGGGGCGTGTCGAATACAACATCGAAGGCGATCCGCGGCCCGATCTGCTCGACCTCGTCGCAGACGTTCGCCCCGATCAATGCACGCTCGTTCCGGTGAAGCCCGGCGAGATTACCAGTCAGGCCGGCTGGGCGCCAGGGACGCCGCGCGCAGAGATTGAGCGTGTCGTTGCCCGTCTCAAGGCGGCGGGCGTGCGCGTCAGCGTGTTCGTGGATCCGGACGAACAGGCAATCCGATGGGCGGCGGCGGTCGGCGCGGACCGGGTCGAGCTGTATACGGAGCCGTTCGCCCGTGCGTGGGAACGGGACGCCGCCAGCGCCCGCCAGTCGTTCGACACCTATGCGGCGGCTGCGGAGATGGCGCATTCACTCGGCGTGGGCATCAACGCGGGACACGATCTCGACCTCGAGAACCTCGTGCTCTTCCGCACATTGCCTCATCTGGATGAAGTCTCGATCGGCCATGCGCTGATCAGCGAGGCGCTGTTCGTGGGCCTTGAACAGAGCGTCAGGAACTATCTGGCCGTACTGTCGTGAGGCCATGACATCAACGCCTAACGCCCAACGTCCAACTCCCAATGCGTCGCCCAGAGTCCCTTTGGGCGTTGGTCTTTGGGCGTTGGGAGTTCTCGTCGCGGCCGCGTTGTTTCCGTTACCCCCCGTCGATGCGGCGGGCCGCGGAGTGACGTTGCGCACGAGCGATGGACGTACCGTCGCCGGCCTGATGTTCGACGCCGGTGAACGACCCGCGCCGGCCGTCGTTCTCGTTCCGATGCTGGGCCGTACGAAAGACGACTGGCAGGCGGTGGCGCAGCGTTTCGCCGACACGAACATCACCGCTCTCGCGATTGACCTGCCGTCGACGGCCACTGCGGACCCGGCCGAACTCGCCGGCTGGCCGGCGGTCGTGGACGCGGCCGTGGCGTACCTCACCGTGAGACCGGGAGAGGTGAATCCGGCGGCGATTGGCGTGGCAGGCGCCTCGCTGGGCGCCAATCTCGCAGCCGTGGCGGCTGCGACCAATCCTGCGGTGCGATCGCTCGCGCTGGTGTCGCCCTCGCTGGACTACCGGGGGGTCGGGATCGAACCGGCGCTGGCCCAGTACGGCGCGCGTCCGGCGCTGCTCATGGCCAGCCTGCAGGACCCCTATGCCGCCCGCTCTGTCAGGACGCTGGCTCAGGATGCGTCCGGTCCGAGGCAGATGCGCTGGTCGACAACCCCTGCGCACGGCACGGTGCTCCTGTCGCGCGATCCGGACCTTGTCCGGTCCCTGATCGAGTGGTTTCAGCTGACGCTGACCGTGTCATAAGATGTCGGTAGTCTCTGGTCTGTAGTCCCTCATGAAAGCTGAATCCATCGTGTTCGCGGTCGCCGGCATGTGCTTTGGCATCATCCTCGGATGGGTGATCGGTATCCAGCAGGCCGAGAACCAGCCTGCCGTCCCCGTCCCCCAGGCCGCGGCCGCCCCGCCGCCGCAGGGCGCCGGCCAGCAGCAGGCAACACCTCCGCTCGACGAAGCTCGCGTGCAGGCGCTCACGACCGTCATCACCAGCGATCCGACGAACGCGGGCGCGGCCGTGCAGCTCGGAAATGTGTACTTCGACGCCGAGCGCTATCCGGACGCCATCAAGTGGTACGAGGAGGGCGTCCGGCTCGATCCGAAGAACGCGGATGCGAGCACGGATCTCGGTATCAGCTACTACTACACCGGCCAGACCGACCGTGCGCTCGCGCAGTTCGACAGCTCGCTGAAGATTGACCCGAAGCACACGAAGACCTTCCTCAACCAGGGCATCGTGCTGGCGTTCGGCAAGCGCGATCTGGCGGGGGCGGAAACGGCCTGGAAGCAGGTCGTGGCGCTTGCACCGGGCAGTCCAGAGGGACAGGCGGCCCAGAAGGCCCTTGAAGGCATCGCTGCGGCCGGCCATTCGACAGGCGGCGCCGCCGGCGCCGCGACTCCGGGAAGTTAACGGCGCGAGTCGATGATCAGGTTCATCCTTCTCGCCATCCTGCTCATCATCATCGCGCGGATGTTCTGGCGATTGGTGGATTCAGTGATCGAAGCCGCCCGATCGCCGCGCGAAAGCGGAGGTCCCACTCCGGCCGTCAAGCTCGTGCGTGATCCCGTCTGCGGGACCTACGTGCCCGCCCGCGCAGCACTGTCGGCGACCGCCGCGGGCACGACGCACTACTTCTGCTCCGAAGCGTGCAAGGCCAAGTTCGCACAGCCATGACCCGAGTCGAGGAACAGATCCGCGCCGATATCGTCGAGGCCGGCCGCCGTCTGTACGCCCGCTCGTTCATCGCCTCGAACGACGGCAACATCAGCGCACGGCTCGACGAGAAACGGCTGGTCACCACACCGAAGAGCGTCTCGAAGGGTTTCATGACGCCCGACATGATGGTGATCGTCGACTTCGACGGCAACAAGATCGCCGGCGATCGCGATCCGTCGACCGAGCTTCCGATGCATCTCGAGATCTATCGCAACCGGCCGGACGTGAACGCGGTCGTCCACGCGCATCCCCCTGTCGCGACGGGCTTTGCGGTTGCGGGCATTCCGCTGACGAGAGCCGTACTCGCGGAAGTCATTACGACGCTCGGCAGCATCCCCATCGCGGAATACGGAACGCCCTCGACGAGGGAGCTGCCCGACGCCGTGCGGAAGTACATCAAGGCACACGACGGAATGCTGCTCGCGAACCATGGCGCCGTGACGTGCGGGACGGACGTGCTGAGCGCGTATTACAAGATGGAAACCATCGAGCACTTTGCGAACATCAGCCTCGTGGCGCGCCTGCTTGGCCGCGAGAATCTGATTTCGCGCGATGAAGTCGAGCGGCTCCAGGGCCTCCGCGGTTTCTACGGGATTCCGTCGCCGGCGCCGCTCTGCGCCGATCCCAACGACGTGACGGGCGATGAAGTGCTGTGCCAGGTGCTCGAATCGCCAGAGTCCGCTCGCCGGCTGGTGCCGGATGACGCCCTCGCGCGGGCGAGCAGGGACGGCGAAATTCGGCTAACATACGCCGAACTGACGGCGCTCATCGCGGATGCCGTCAAGACCCTGAAGGATTAGAAGCGAGGACCGAATGGGAGAGGCGCTGGGAATGATCGAGACCAAAGGGCTGGTCGCCATGATTGAGGCGGCCGATGCCATGGTCAAAGCCGCGAAGGTCACGCTGATCGGCTGGGAAAAGATTGGCGCCGGGTACGTCACCGCGATCGTCCGCGGCGACGTCGCGGCCGTCAAGGCCGCCACTGATGCCGGCGCTGCCGCTGCCCGCCGGGTCGGTGAGCTCGTGTCGGTGCACGTCATCCCGCGGCCGCACGCGAACCTCGAAGACGCGCTCCCCATCGGCAAGGCCTCGTCCGGCGCGGCCAAGGCCTAACGGAGGTTACGGTCCCCGATGATCCTGGCCCGTATCGTCGGGACCGTTGTCGCTACCCGCAAGGATCCACGGCTCCTCAGCAGCAAGCTGATGGTGGCCCGTCCGATCGACCCCCACGGCAAAAGCGAAGGCAACTATCTCGTCGCCATTGACACCGTCGACGCCGGCGTCGGCGAGACGGTGCTCATCGTCAGCGGCAGCTCGGCGCGTATGGCGGCCGGCCTCAAGGACTGTCCCGTGGATGCCGCGATCGTCGGCATCATCGACACGATCGACGTGCCCGGCGGCAACTGACATGCAGCTCGCCAGAGTCATCGGCGACGTCATTGCCACGCGCAAGGATGAGAATCTCCATGGCATGAAGCTGCTCGTCCTGCAGCCGATCACGGCGGACGGATCGCCGGCGGGACGCACACTCGTGGCCGTCGATTCGGCCGGCGCGGGGATCGGCGAGACCGTGTTTTTCGTGCGAGGCAAGGAAGCCAGCTTTCCGTTCTACCCGACAGAGGTCCCGACGGACGCCGGCATCGTCGGTATCGTCGATCGCTGGGATCTCGGTTGATGCAGATCGCCCGCGTGATCGGCACGGTCGTCGCCACCCAGAAGCACAGAAAGTTCGAGGGCGCCAAACTGCTCCTGGTGCAGCCGCTCACGATGGACGACAAGCCGCGCGGACCGGCGCTCCTCGCCGTCGACGCGCTCGGCGCGGGTGTCGATGAAAAGGTGCTGGTCGTCATGGAAGGCCGCGCGGCGGGCGAGGCACTGGGCCGGAAGTTTGCGCCGGTGGATGCGGCTGTCGTGGGCATCATCGACACCGTGGACATCAGCGAATGAACGACGATCAGCTGCGGGCGATCGTGCGCGACGCCATCGCCAGGCAGATGGGCCCTTCGACACGCGCCCACGTCCACCCGCCGGTGGCGTCACTGCGCCTGCACGCCAGCCACGGCATGTTCTCCACGCTGACCGACGGCGCGGCGGAGGACGGTCCCTGCGTGATCGAGCCGGCCGTCATGTGCAATCACTGTGGCTACTGCAAGTCGTACGGACACTAAACCCTCCCTCCTGCTGACGCGCAAGCTCCCTTCGTCCGTGATGACGAGGCTCGACGCGGCGTGCGATGTCGACCGCTTCGACGGCGAAGGTGCGATGCCCCACGACGAGCTTGTCGCGCGCATTGCCGGCAAGCAGGCGCTCGTGTCGACCGTCACGGAAGCCATCGATCGCGCCGTAATTGACGCCGCGACGGATCTTCGGGTCATTGCGAATGTGGGCGTCGGCTACAACAACATCGACGTCGCGGCGGCGCGCGCCCGCGGGATCATCGTGACCAATACCCCTGATGTCCTGACCGACGCCACGGCCGACTTCACGATGGCGCTGATCCTCGCGGTCACGCGGCGCCTCGGCGAAGGGGAGCGCATGGTCCGGCGGGGCGCCTGGAAAGGCTGGGCGCTGGATCAACTGCTCGGGATGCAGCTTGGCGGGCGACAGCTGGGCATCGTCGGCCCCGGCCGCATCGGCCGCGCGGTTGGCACGCGCGCGGAGGCATTCGGGATGACGGTCGTGCACACGACACGGTCGGGCGGCATGCCGCTGGATCGGCTCCTGTCGACGTCCGATGTCGTCTCGCTGCACGTGCCGCTCACCCCGGAGACAAAGCACCTCATCGGACAGCCGGAGCTGGCCCGAATGAAGCGAACGGCTTTTCTGATCAACACGACGCGCGGGCCGGTGGTCGACGAAGCGGCGCTCGCGTGGGCCCTCAAGAACCATCTCATTGCCGGCGCGGCGCTGGACGTGTACGAGCGGGAGCCCGAGATCAACGCCGAGTTGATGACGATGGAGAACGTCGTGCTGGCGCCGCATCTGGGCAGCGCGACGATGGAGACGCGGACAGCCATGGCGGACTTGGCGGCCCGCAACGCCATAGCCGTCGTGACGGGACAGCCGCCCCTGACGCCAGTGCCGTAGCGGATGAAGCCGCGTCCACGCACGGTCGAGCGCGTCATGCGCGGCCTTGCCAGGGCCATTACCGGCCTCGAGCTTCCGGCGGTCGAAAAAATTTCTGACGAACACGCCGAGGATCCTTTTCAGATCCTGATTGCCACGATCCTGTCTGCACGGACGCAGGATGCGACGACCCACGCTGCATCGACACGCCTGTTCCGTCGCGCGCGAACGCCGCAGTCGATGGCGAAGCTGCCGGTGAAGGAGATCGAGAAGCTGATCTACCCGGTGAGCTTCTACAGGAACAAGGCGCGGCACGTGAAAGCGTGCTGCGAGATGCTCGTCACCAGGTTCGCCGGGAAAGTGCCGTCGACGATGGACGAGTTGCTCATGCTGCCGGGTGTGGGGCGCAAGACGGCGAACCTGGTGCTGATCCTCGGCTTCAAGAGTGTCCAGAACATCTGCGTGGATACCCACGTCCACCGCATTTCGAACCGCCTCGGGTGGGTGAAGACGCTGACACCAGACGAGACGGAGGGGGCGTTGTATCGGGCCACGGATAAGCGGTGGTGGCCGTACATCAACCTCTACCTCGTGACGTGGGGGCAGAACGTCTGCCGGCCGCTGTCACCGCGCTGCGGCGATTGCGCGATCCATGATGAATGTCCAAGAATGGGTGTTCAACGGAGGACGAGATGACTCGGATGCTCACAGCGTTGCTGGCGCTCATCGTGATCGCGCCGCTGGCCGGCGATCTCGCGGCCCAGGCCGGCGGACAGAAATCGGCCGGCGCCGGGCCGGTGCTGCTCGTCGAGACCGCGAAGGGCATGATCGAGATCGAAACCTACCCGGTCGAAGCGCCGAAAACGGTCGAGCACATCCTCGCCCTCGTGAAGCGGAACTTCTACAACGGCCACCGCGTCCATCGTGTCGTGAAGGGGTTCGTCGTGCAGTTCGGCGACCCGCAGACCCGGGACATGACCAAGCGCGATCGCTGGGGATCGTATGGAAGCGGACGGCCGGTCGGCGTGTCGGAAGTCAACCCGAAGAGGCGGCATCGTCTCGGCGCGGTCGCGCTCGCCAATCTCAACGATCCGCGCACCGGCGACAGTCAGATGTACATCACGCTGACTCCGCAGCCGAGCCTCGACGGCAAGTTCACGGTGTTCGGTCAGGTCATTTCCGGAATGGACGTCGCGCAGAAGCTCGCGATCAATGACGTCATCCGGAGAATAACCGTGAAACCGTAACGGGCTTCCGTGTGGAGCTGACGAGATCCTTGATCTCCGGGTAGTGCTCCACGAGTTCCGGCGGGTACTCACCGTCAATCGGCTCACCGAGCTGCGCCTTCAGCATCACCGCGTTCACGACTGACTTCGCCGAGAAGTGATTGTTCGTGTACAGGTACGCCTTCTTCACGAGCGTTTTCGCGGCCGATGCCGTGTCGGAGAATTCCCTGAGTTCATCGGCGGAGTAGAGGTAGTTGTATCGATCTTCGCTCTTGTCGTGGCGCCACCACTGGGCAGCGTTCCGGCCGTGCAGGCGCATGTAGTAGAAGCCGGTGACATTGGGCAGCGCGTTCTGCCGGATCGAGAACGTGAACTTCGGTTCATCGATCTGCGCCCACGCCGCCTGGAAGCGGTTCAGCAGCTGGAGCGTCTCGCCGAAGGCGTCGCTCCAACTTCGGTGACGCAGTTCGACGGCGACGGGGTAGTCGGCGAACGCCCGCAACAACTGGGCGAGATAGTCGCGCGACGCGTCCGTTGACTTGAAGCTGGGTGGGAACTGGGCGAGCAGCGCCCCGAGTTTTCCAGACCTGGCGATCGGCTCGATGCCGGAACGGAAGTCGTCGATGTCGCTCTGGGTGACCGTTGCCAGGAGGTCGAGCAGCGTCCCCTCGGATCCGGGTGCCGTCCTGAGCGCGGCCTCCCTGAACATCTTCGGGTGGGTGAACTTCTGATAGAGCTTCAGCGAAAAGGCGAATGCCGCAGGCGTCCGCGCGGCCCAATCCGCGGTGACCTCAGGCCTCGGCTGCCCGTAGAAGGTGGTGTTGACCTCGACGGTGTCGAAATGCTCGGCGTAGAAGCGCAGCTCGTCGAAGGTGTGGGTGCCGGCCTTCTTCGAGCGGGTCTTCGGATAGAAGAGTCCGTTCCACGTCCCCCGTCCCGACGGGTAATTCCAGCCTGACGTCCCGATATGTACGGCCATAAACGGCAGGAACGATAATAAAGAGATTGCTGACGATTAACGAAGTCTTCTATTCGATTCAGGGCGAATCGAGCTACGCGGGCCGCCCCTGTGTCTTCGTCCGGCTCACGGCGTGCGATCTCCGCTGCTCGTGGTGCGATACGCCGTATGCCTTTCATGAAGGCCGCAAGCAGTCGCTGGACGACGTGCTGGCCGAGGTCGACGGCGTGAACTGTCCCCTTGTCGAAGTGACGGGCGGCGAGCCGCTGCTCCAGGATGACGTCTACCCGCTGATGCAGGCGCTCCTCGACCGTGGCCGGACCGTCCTGCTGGAGACCGGCGGCCACCGCAGCATCGAGCGCGTCCCTCAGGCGGTCACCATCGTCCTGGACGTCAAGTGTCCGGCGAGCGGCGAATCACATCGCACGGACTGGACGAATCTCGACCGGCTGCGCCCGCATGACGAGGTGAAGTTCGTCGTACAGGATCGCGCCGACTATGAGTTCGCGCGCGACGTCATCTGCACGCATCGGCTGGCCGACCGCGCGGCGGCGATCCACGTCTCGCCGGTGCACGGCGTGCTCGACCTTCGCACGCTCTCCGAGTGGATTCTGGCGGACCGGCTGCCGGTCTCCCTTCAGCCGCAACTCCACAAGTACATCTGGGATCCGGGCACGCGGGGCGTGTAGGCACCATGCGCGACGCAGTGGCTCTGCTCAGCGGCGGACTCGATTCCTACACGGCCGCGGCCCTTGTGCAGGCGGACGGGTTCCGGCTGTTCGCGCTCACGGTCCATTACGGTCAGCGGCACGCCCAGGAGCTCGAGGCGGCCCGCGCCGTCGCGAAGGCGCTTGGCGTGGCGCGGCACATCGAGCTCGACGTCAATCTGGCCGCGTTCGGCGGGTCGTCGCTCACCAGCAGCGCACCCGTGCCCAAGGACCGGCCGCTCGACCGCGGCGACATTCCGTCGACCTACGTCCCGGCCCGCAACACCGTGCTGCTGGCACTCGCACTCGCGTGGGCGGAGACGCTGTCGGCCGAGGCCATCGTGATTGGTGTCAACGCGCTCGATTACTCCGGATATCCGGACTGCCGGCCCGAGTTCATCGCGGCATTCGAGGACCTCGCGACGCTGGCGACGGCGACAGGCGTGGGGGGCGCGCGCGTCCGTATCCATGCGCCTCTGCAGACCCTCACCAAGGCCGACATCATCCGGAAAGGCCAGGCGCTGGGCCTGGACTATGGACTGACCCACAGCTGCTACGACCCGGGCACGGGAGGGAGGCCGTGCGGGCGCTGCGACAGCTGCGTGCTGCGCGCGGCCGGGTTCGCGCAGGCCGGTATTCCCGACCCGGTGGCGAGCCGATAAGCCTGCTAGGATTCCACTCCCTTCTGCATGAGTACCGCCCGGGCACAGCCACTTCGGCGACAACTCGTCCTGGTCATCGCGCTGCTTGTCGCGCCGACGATCCTGGCGGCTGCCTGGCTTGCGGTCGACGAGTTCAGGCAGACGTCCGACGAACTCGCCGAGCTGACGCAGGCGGCGGCCGTCCGCAGTGCGGCGGCGATCGAACGGGAGCTGACCGGCCTCGATCGCATGGCGATGAACCTCACCAGCCATCCCGCCGTCCAGAATGTCGAACCGGCCGCGGTCGCGCTGCTGCGGCCACAGCGGCTGCAGCGGCCGTCAGTGCTCGATCTCACACTCGTGGATCTCGAGGGCCGTCTCGTGGCCCGTGGAGAGATCGAAAAGCCGATCGCCCACTCGGGGCAGGACATCGTCGCGCGCGTTACGCAGGCCGACGCACGGGTGGTCTCCACCATTCAGCCAGAAGGCTCCGCGCAGCCGTACGTGGCGATGATGTACCCGGTCAAGAACGCGTCGGGGGCGACCACCGGCGCGCTCGCGTACTACGTTGCCCCGCAGCTGCTGCAGGATGCGCTGGACCACCGACTGTTGCCTGAAGGCACGATCGTGGCCCTTCTCGATAGCGACGCCCGTGTGCTGGCCCGCAACCTCGAACCCGAGCGCTACGTCGGCCGGATCCTCGACGTCGATCTGAGCGACGAACAGCAGATTCCCTGGCAGGACGACGGCGTCGACGGCGTTCGCCGTATGTTCGGCCAGGCTCTCGTGGAGCGCGGACCTTGGCTTGTGACCGTCGGGATACCGATGTCCGTGGCGACGGAGAAGGCGATGGCGCTCTGGCTCCGGACACTCCCGGTGCTGGCCCTGACCCTCGGAGGGTGGATGGTCATCGCGTTCGTCTTCTCGCGCCGGCTGACACGATCGGTCGCCCATCTCGAATCGGCCGCCCAGCGGATCGCCGCCGGTGACTTCAGCCCCATCCCACCGCGTCCAATGCCGACGCGCGAGTTCGCGGAGCTGCAGAAGGCGTTCGACCAGATGCTGCTGCGCTTCAATGAGACGCGCCTGGCGCTCGACACGCAGATGGCCGAGGAGCGGCGCATGCGGCAGGAAGTCGAGTCGTTGCAGCGGCAGATCATCCGCCAGGAGAGGCTGGCAGCCGTCGGCCAGCTGGTGTCAGGCGTCGCGCATGAGATCAACAACCCTCTGCAGGCGATTCTCGGATTTGCCGAACTGCTCCAGATGCAGAAGGACGTTCCGGACGCGGTGAAGACCGACCTCGTGCTGATTCAGAAGGAAAGCGCGCGCGCCTGCGGGATTATCCGCAACCTGGCCATGTTCGCGCGGCAGCAGACGGGCGATGCCGAACCGGTGCGCCTGGCGGATGTCATTCGATCGGTGGCCGAGCTCAGGCAGCGCCGGATTGAGTCCGAGGGCATCGAGCTGCAGATCGATGACTCGTCCGTCCGGCCTGTGGCCGCCGTGATGACCGAGCTCCAGCAGGTCGTGCTCAACTTCGTCGTCAACGCGGAGCAGGCGATTGTGATGTCAGGGCGGCGGCCGGGACGGATTACCGTGCGCACGCTCGACCGCGACGGCCGCGTCGTCCTCGAGGTGGAGGACACAGGCCCGGGCGTGCCGCCCGATCACGAGCCTCGTCTGTTCCAGCCGTTCTTTACGACCAAGCCTGTCGGTCAGGGAACAGGACTCGGACTCTCGGTCAGTTACGGGATCATCGACTCGCTCGGCGGTCACATCGGCTACCGCAGCTCCGCGACCGGCGGCGCGGTGTTCTACTTCGATCTGCCCGCGGCTCAGTAGCCTCCTCATGCTGTCAACGTTTCTGAACACGTCCCTCGTACTCGTCCTGTGTGCCGGTATGGCTCGAGCCGGCCAGTCCGCCACGGCCCTGGCATCGCCCACACCGCCAGCGGACGCGACCGGCTCGCTCGAGCTTCCGTTCGCCTTCGATGGCCCTCCTCCACCCGTCGCGCCGGCGGTCATCTCCCGGGACGAGTCGGGCCGCGCCACGATCCGCGCCGTGCGTCTGACAACGCCACTCCGGCTCGACGGGCGGCTCGACGAGCCCTTCTATGCCAGCGTGCCGCCGATTTCGGACTTCATTCAGCAGGAGCCGCGGGAGGGCGCGCCGGCGACCGAGAAGACGGAGATCTGGCTCGCCTTCGATCGCGACCATGTCTACGTGTCGGTTCGCTGCTGGGAGAGCCAGCCGGAACGGGTGGTCGCCAACGAAATGCGCCGTGACGGCACGAACATGTGGAGCGGCAATGACATCGTGTCCTTGATGTTCGATACCTTCTATGACCGGCGCAATTCCTTCAATTTCACCGTCAACGCGATTGGCGGCCGGCAGGACGGGCACGTCACCAACGAACGGCAGTGGAACGGCGACTGGAACACGGTCTGGGACGTCAAGGCCGGCCGGTTCGAGAACGGCTGGACGGCCGAGATTGCCATTCCGTTCAAGTCGCTGCGGTATCGGCCGGGCCGGGCCCAGATCTGGGGCTTCAATGCGTTCCGCACCAACCGGTGGAAGAACGAGATCTCGTACATCACGCGCATCCCGGCCCCGCGTGGACAGCAGGGACTGTTCCAGGGCTCGCTGGCGGCAACGGTCGTCGGCCTGGAGGCGCCATCGGGATCAAAAAACCTGGAACTCAAACCGTACGCGATCTCGGATCTCACGACCGATCGGACGGCCGCACCGACGGTCTCGAACGACGCGGGAGGAGACCTCGGCTTCGATCTGAAATACGGGTTAACGCAGAACCTCACCGTCGATTTCACGTACAACACCGACTTTGCGCAGGTCGAGGCCGACGAACAACAGGTCAACCTGACTCGCTTCAACGTGTTCTTCCCGGAAAAGCGTGAGTTCTTTCTCGAGAATCAGGGGACGTTTGCCTTCGGCGGGGCGGCGGCCGGCGGGTTGGGCGGCGGAGGCGATACCCCTATTCTGTTTTACAGCCGCCGCATCGGGCTCGATCAGGGCCGTGAAGTTCCAATCGAGGCTGGCGGCCGCATGACGGGTCGGATCGGGCGGTACACGCTCGGCTTCCTCGATATTCAGTCGGACGATGTGGCCGGAGCGCGCGCGACAAATTTTTCGGTGATACGCGTGAAGCGGGACCTGCTGCGCCGGAGCAGCGTCGGTCTCTTGTTTACCGGGC
Organism: Candidatus Sulfopaludibacter sp. SbA3; assembly: GCA_945903265.1. Lineage (GTDB taxonomy): Bacteria > Acidobacteriota > Vicinamibacteria > Vicinamibacterales > UBA2999 > CAXNKG01. The sequence continues at coordinate 35,225 of CAMDNQ010000016.1, read as the reverse complement.
GGTCCGTCGCACGGAGCGGCGCCGGCACAAACGAAGCGTACGGCGTGGATGGGACGTTCGGTTTCTACGACAACCTGACTATCAACACCTACTGGGCGCGGACCGCCACCGAGGGGCTGTCTGGCAAGGACACCAGCTATCGTGCGCAGCTGGATTACGCGGGCGATCGCTACGGCATCCAGATGGAGCGCCTCGTGATTGGCGACAATTTCAATCCCGAAATCGGATTCGTACGCCGGGATGACGTGCGCCGCAGTTTCGGGCAGTTCCGGTTCAGCCCCAGGCCGCGCTCGATCGGATTGGTCCGCAAGTTCTCCTGGACGGGCTCCTTGGCCTACCTCGAGAACGGCGCCGGCCGCCTGGAGACGCGCGACGTGACCGGTGAGTTCGCCATCGAGTTCCAGAGCAGCGATCGACTCGGCGTCAGCTACAGCGACACGTACGAATTTCTCCCGCGCCCGTTCCGGATCACGCCCGGTGTCACCCTCCCGGTCGCGGGATACAACTTTGGAAACCTGGGCGTGGCGATGAACTTCGGCCGGCACCGGACGTTCTTCGGCAACCTGTCGGCTGAGCACGGCACGTTCTATAACGGTCACAAGACGGCGCTTGGCGTCAGCCGAGGCCGGGTGAACGTGACCTCGCAGCTTTCGATCGAACCCACCTACTCGATCAACTGGGTGGACCTGGCGCAGGGCTCGTTCACGACGCATCTGCCTGGATCGCGCCTCACCTACGCCATGACGCCGATGATGTTCGCGAGCGGCCTGGTGCAGTACAGCTCGACCACTCATGCGATGGCAGCCAACGTGCGCCTGCGTTGGGAGTATCAGCCCGGGAGCGAGCTCTTCGTGGTGTACAACGAGGAGCGAGATACGCTGGGGCGCCGGTTCCCGGATCTCGCCAACCGGGCCTTCATCGTCAAAATCAACCGCCTGCTCCGGTTCTGAGGGCGGGGGGCGCACCGGGGGCGGAATAGAGCAGGCTAATCAGCCCAAAGTCGCCCTGAGAGTGCCTGGTGTGCCTGGGTGCCAATGACCGGGACTCCAGGCACCTAAGGCACCCTAGAAAAATTCGCCAGCATCGCGGCGATGCGATCGATCGCCTCGACCGCCGCCGCGCCAGCTCCCTCGAAGTTATTCACGATGATCGCAAAGGCCAGCGGCTCGCCGTCCTTCGTCCGGACGTAGCCCGCCAGCGCCCGGATATTCGACATGGTTCCCGTCTTTGCGCGGACGTTGCCCGCTGCGGCCGTGCCGGCCATGCGTCCGGCCAGTGTGCCGTCGACGCCTGCAATCGGCAGGCTGTTCATCCATGGCGAGGCGCCGGTCGGGTCCCACATGCGCCGAAGTACCGCGATGAGCGTGCCCGGCGCAACCGCATCACGCCGCGACAGCCCAGAGCCATCAACGACCTGCCAGCCGTCAGTCGCGATATCCCAGCCCGCCAGTGTCGTCCGAACGCCCGCCAGCGCTGCGTCGTTCGTCGGGAACGTCCCACCCGGCGTGTTCAATCGAAGCGCCGCTTCAGCGTAAAGGTTGATGCTGTCTTTCAACATCGGCTGCGCCAGCGCGGCCAGGGTCGGAGAGCGGTGAATGTAGAGAATGCCATCGCCAAGCTCCGATGTCATCGGCTCGAGGGCGATGTCATCGATGTCGTAGGCGTCGCCTCTTACCTCGATGCCTGCCTCGATCAGCGCGTGGCGAAGCGCGTTCGCAAACCAGAGCGTGGGGTTGCCCACCGAGATAGACATCCGCGCGGGTGAAGCGCCGATCGGTATCGAACCGTCGACGGTGAGGAATGGCTCCCCAGGCCGCTGCTCCGGCCAGAGCAGCTGTGGCGATCCCGCAGCACCCGTGCGTGCGCGAATCCGTATCGGACGGCCCCATCGGTACGGCTGGGTCACCTCGGCCCGCTCACCGGCGCCGGCTCCGGGTGCGACGATGAGATCCATCCGGTTCTCGCCGTAGTTGAGCGCGCCGAACAGCGCGCCCGTGGTGTATCCCAGGTCGTCCCAGGCCCAGGCCAGCTGTGGCCGCGGTTCATCAACCGCATCGTCATCGCCGATCACGCGGCCTTCAATGCGCGTGATGCCGGCAGTTCGCATGACATTGACGAACGCCGCGAGACTGTCGCCACCCCGCCCGCCAATCGACGGATCGCCGGAGCCGACGACAACCAGATCGCCTTGAACGACGCCGTCGGCGATCGGACCGGTCGCACGCACGAACGTCTCGTAGCGGTAGTCCCATCCCACTGCCTGAACGGCCGTGGCGAGCGCGATCAGTTTGGCCGTCGAGGCCGGGACGAGGAGGGTGGTGTCATTAAGGGTGAAGAGAGACTCGCGCTGATCGAGCGAATACACCGAGACGCCCCAGACGCCGCGCGCCACACCGGGACTCTTGATTGTGCTGGTGATGTTGACTGCGAGCGCGGCGAGCGGATCGGAAGGGGGAGTCGGGGTGACGGCGACGGAAGGCTTTGAACACCCCGCCAAAAGGGCAAAGGTAAAAGGTAAAAGGGTATATAGAGCCCGACGCGGCCAACGGGTAGGATTTCCCCTTTTCCCTTTACCCTTTTCCCTTCCGCTCATTTCAACGCATCCACCGCCTTCAATGCGTCGTCGAACGCCGTCGCGTCGACCCGGGCCGAACCGGGCTCGTCCATCCGGCTGGCGTAGACCTCGGTACCGGCGCGCGCAAACGTGACGGTCTCCGTCCTGTTTTCATCGAAGCGGACAGTCGCGGTGATCACCGGCGCCTTCACAGACGGATGAACCATCGCCTGAAATGCGTCCGCGCGGAGGCTCGACAGCTTCGTCAGCGCCTCTTCGATTCTGGCGGTCTCGATGGTTGCCCCCGCCGCGTTCTTCCAGGTCGTCTGGCCGCCCGCGTCGGTCCGCTCGAATGCGGCCGTCGCGCCCGGACGCTGGAACTCGACCCGCGTGGCGCTGAACGCCCGCGAGTCGAACAGATCCTTGCGCCGGAGCTCGCCGATGTCCTTGGTGAGGTCGGTCACGAGCGCCTGTTCCACCGTGAACACCATCGGCCGATTCGCATCCTTCGCGTAGTAGCCGCCGCCGTCGGCCATTCGGCCGATGAGAAGGCTGGCCCGCGAGCTCCCAATCAGTACCGTTGCCGTCGTTGACGGCCGGTCGAGTCCGTACATCGCGAGGTCGCCGTCCTCCGCGACGACGGTCAGCATGTTCGTCGACGAGAGACGGGTGAGAAGGCCCTCGGCCCCGGCGTAATCGGCCCGGACGGTCACGGGCCGGACGATGCGCCAGTCCGTGCCGTTGCGCGAGAACTGTGTCGTCGTGGTGCCGGACACGACTTCGACGCCCTCGGCCTTGTCGCGATCGAACGCCAGCACGATCTTGTCGCGCAGGTCGAACGCCGTCTTGTTGAAGATGGAATCCAGGAACGACGAGACCAGGAACACCCGGTTCTCATCACTGCGCTTGGCGAACAGATCGCCGCCGGCTGGCGTCTTGTCGCCGACCAGGACCCGCTGTAGATCCTTCTGGCCTTTCAGGCGGAACGCCACCTCGATGCGTGCCGGTTCGAGTCCGTACTGTTTGAGGTCTGTCGGGCTTTCATCGACGACGCGCTGGACTTCGAGCGTGCCGATGTTGCTCGTCACGGTTCCGACGACGCCGTTATCCGCCTCCGCCTTCACCGGCTCCACGATCTGCCACTCTTCGCCGGCGCGCTGCAGTCTCGTCGTCTCGCCGCTGGCGTTTCGAATCTGCAGCTCCTCGATGTCGTCCGTCGCCAGCGTCGTGAACGCCTTCGGTTTTGCGTTCGGGTCTTCGATCTCGCGGTTGCGATCGAAGTAGATGTACGCGCCCAGCCCGACCAGGATGACGAGCAGAACAACCGTCGACTTCAGGCCGCGCATGCTACCGCCTCCGCCACCAGGTGTAGATGCCCGCGCCGAACACGATTGCCGGCAGGAGCAGGATGGATGTGAAGAAGGCCGCCGTCTGCTGCCGCGGGGTCATCGTGACGCGCCTGTCGCCGGCTTCCTTCGGACGAATCGCGATCAGGTTTTCCTGCTGCGCCAGCCAGTTGACGGCATTGGCGAAGAAGTTCGGATTCCCGGGAACGCCTGCGTACGCGTTGGTCCCGAAGTCAGAGTCGCCGAAGACGACGACACGCGTTTCCGGCTTTGGCGCGTCGCCTGCGGCGGGAGGCGCCGCGGTGCTGTCCGCGCCGGCCGACACCGCCACGCCGATCGACAGCGGGCCGGGCTTATCGCCGCTCGCCGGCTCCATCTGGACGCCGGTCGTCAGCGAGGCAAGATTGCTCTCCGCCCAGCTGCCGCCGCTTGTCTGCACGATCGTCTGCGGCGTGCGCCCGCTCGTCCCACCCTCGATCGGCTCGACCGTGCGCGCGAGCGGATAGATGGTGAGCGTCCCGAAGTTTTCGGTGATCGCATGCGTCGGATATGTTGCCGCGACCGCGATGCTCGGCTCGTTGGTCGCGCCGCTGACGTCCACTACGACGTTGTTGCCGGCGGTGATTCCCCATTCGGTCAACAGCATGTCGAGATTCGCCAGCTGCGCCGGCTGCGTCCCGACGCCCGGATCGAGAAGCACCATCAGTTTTCCGGCTTTGCCGAGGTATGCCCTCAGCGCTTCGGCTTCCGTCGGCAGTAGATCCGTCGTCGGACCGGCGATCACGACGACCGTTGCGTCGGCTGGAACTTCCTTCTGCTGCGCCAGAACCAGCAGCTCGACGAGATAGTTGTCGCGCCGCAACATCCCGGTGAGCGCACTGTAGCCATCGCGCTCGGTGTCGTTCGGCTCCTTCTCGCCGTGCCCCTGCAGGAAGTAGATCTTGCGCTGCTGGTCCGACAACGCCTTGATCAGCCCGTTGGTCAGGTCCTGCTCGGTGTCCGTGGTGACGCGCTCGCGGCGCCCCATGTAGTCGATGACGACGGTCCCGTACGCCTGAACCTCGTACTCCCGCGCGACGACAGGTCGCGCGTCGGGATCGATGTACTCGACCGAGACCTGATCCGAGTGGTACCGATACTCCTCGAGCCGGCCGCGGAAGCGATCGAGCGACGCCTGCTGATCGAAGACCGTGAACTTCACGGGCGCCGTCAGGCCCTGCAGGACCCTCACGGTCTGTTCAGACAGGCTGTTCTGCTGGTTCGCGGTGAGATCCCATCGCTTGTTCTGTCTCGTGGACAGGTAATTGACCGCGATGACGATGGCCAGGGCGACGAGCACGCCCGTCGTCGCCACGGCGCCGTACCGCGCATTGCGCTTCCGGAAATACGCAATGATCTCGCGCCACTGACCGAGCGTGTACAGCACCACGAGCGCAAGGCCGCCCCAGGCGGCCCACGTCCCGTACTGCTCGTACTCCGGCCTGATGAAGCGAATCGCGACGGCCGCGAAGACGAGCGCCGTGCCGATCCAACCGAGAATGCTGAGAATCTGCTGCATGGCTTATCCGCGCCAGCGTTCGCTGTCGACCGACCGCACGGTCAGGAACAGGCTGAACGCAATAAAGGAAACGTAATAGACCAGATGCTTGGTATCGAGCACGCCTCTGGTGAAGTCGTTCAGGTGCTCGGTTATGGACAGGTAATTCAGTACCGCCTGGGTCGTCGGGCTGGTGAACGACGAAATCCAGTTGATGACCCAGAACATCAGGAACACCGCGAAGGTGATCATGCCCGCGACGATCTGGTTCTTCGTCAGGCTCGAGATGAAGAGGCCCATGGAGAGAAAGCACCCGCCCATGAGCAGCAGGCCCAGGTAGCCTGTGAGCACCGGCCGCCACTCGGGGTTCCCGAACGCGAACAGTATGCCCATGTGGACGACCGTCACGCCGAGCATGGCTGCGTAGAGAATCAGGCAGCCGAAGAATTTGCCCAGCACAATCTGCGCGTCGGTCAGCGGAGACGTCAGCAGCAGCTCGATGGTGCCCGAGCGCTTCTCTTCGGAGTAGGTCCGCATCGTGATGAGCGGAAGCGTGAAGAGCAGGATCACGCTGACGTTCATGAAGAGGGGAGCAATCAGCGTTTCGTTGACGTTGACCGCCTGCGGTCCGCCCATCCCCCCGGCCGCCTGCATGGCCATGCGGTCGAAGTAATAGAGCAGGTTGATGAAGAACCAGCCGAACAGAATCGCCGAAAAACCGATGACGATGTACGCGATCGGCGAGGCGAAATAGCTTTTCAGCTCCTTCTGCGCGATGGCCACGATGTTATTCATGGACGGCCTCCTCGACGACCGGCTGCTGCGCCGTATCCTCGGTAGTGAGGTGCAGGAAGATTTCCTCGAGGCTCATCCGGAGAGGCCGCAGTTCCAGCAGGCCCCACCCGCTCGACACAACCGCTGATGCCAGCTGCCGGCGGACGTCCTGTCCCGCGCCGCTGTTCACTTCAAACGTCGCAATTGGTCCGCGCATATCAGGCACTGAGACACTCGAGACGCCCGGAATCGATTCGAGCGCGCCCTTGACGTTCGCCGAGGACGGCGCCTCGATCTGCATGTACATCGTTTCCGACCCGCGGAGCCGGGCCGTCAGATTGTCCGGCGTGTCGACCGCCACGACATGCCCTTTGTTGATGATGACGACGCGCTGGCAGGTCTGGCTGACCTCGGGAAGGATGTGCGTGCTGAGGATGATCGTGTGATCGCCGCCAAGCTCCTTGATCAACCGGCGGGTCTCGATAATCTGCTTCGGGTCGAGACCGGCGGTCGGCTCGTCGAGAATCAGCACCTCCGGGTTGTGGATGATCGCCTGCGCGAGGCCGACTCGCTGGCGGTAGCCCTTCGAGAGCTTCCCGCAATGGCGTTCGGCCATGTCGGCGACGCGCGTCCGTTCCATCACGTCCTGCACCCGCGACTTCCGATCGGCACGCGGCACGCCTTTGATGCGCGAGACAAACATCAGGTAGTCGCGGACGGTCATCTCGGGATAGAGCGGCGGCGTTTCCGGCAGATAGCCCGTGCGGCGCTTCGCCTCGAGCGGCTGCTCGAAGACGTCGTAGCCGGCGACGATGGCTTTGCCTTCGGTGGCGGGCATATAGCCGGTCAGGACGCGCATCGTCGTCGTCTTGCCGGCGCCGTTCGGGCCGAGGAAGCCGAGGACTTCCCCTTTCTCCACCGTGAAGCTGATGTCGTTGACGGCCGTCGTCGGGCCGTAGCGCTTGGTGAGGTGTTGCACCTCGATCACGTGGGACTCCTCCTCGTAACTTCTAGAACCAGAGCAATTTAGCGTCGCCCAGCCCGCAATCCTAGCCCATCCACGCTGCCTCGGCAACCGGCGTCGCCCGTTTCGACGCTTCATTGCCGCCAGCGGCCGGCCGCCGGTACGCTGGAGGCACCGTGGCTTCACTCCAGCCGGCGCCCTGCGCGACCTGCGAGCTTCACGCGGAAGCCGTTTTCCGCGTGGAGGGGATGGACTGCCACGAGGAGGTGCGCATCCTCGAGCGGCGCCTCAAGCCGCTGACCGGGCTCGAGGCGATGTCAGCCGACCTGCTCGGCCAGCGCCTGTACGTAAAGTACGACGCGGCCAGACTGACGACCACGGCGATGGTCGACGCGGTGGGCCAGACCGGCATGCGGATGTGGCTCGAGCATGAGGAACCGGCTGTGGCCGGCGCCGATCTCGTGTGGCGCTGGCGCCTCATGGTTGGCTGCGCCATCGCCACCGCCGCCGGGCTCGTGCTGTCGGCGGCTGGACGTCCGGACATGGCGGCCATCGTGTTCACGACGGCGGCGATTGCCGGCGCGGTGTTCCCCGCGCGGCGGGCAGTGCGGGCCGTCAGGTCCTTCACGCTCGACATCAATGCACTGATGGTCATCGCCGTCGCCGGCGCCCTGCTGCTCGGCGAATGGTTCGAAGCTGCCAGCGTGGTGCTCCTGTTTGCCGTCGCCCAGTGGCTCGAAGTGCGAACCATGGAGCGGGCCCGGCAGGCGATCCGAGCGCTGATCGAGCTCTCGCCGAGAGATGCGCTCGTGCGACGGGACGGCGTCGAGCTGCGCGTCCTCGTCGAGGACATTCGCATCGGGGACGACATGCTGGTCCGGCCCGGCGAAAAAATCCCGCTCGACGGCGTGGTGAGTGCCGGCCACAGCGACGTCAACGAGGCGCCGCTGACCGGCGAATCGCTCCCGATCGACAAGAGCCCGGACGCCGCCGTGTTTGCCGGAACCATCAACGGGCGCGGAGCGCTCGACGTGCGCGTGACCCGACTGGTTCGCGATACGCGCCTGGCACGCGTCATTCACCTCGTCGAAACCGCGCAGGCCAGCCGCGCGCCCGTACAGACATTTGTCGATCGGTTCGCGCGTATCTACACGCCCGCGGTTCTGCTCCTCGCGATGGCCCTTGCGCTCGTCCCGCTACTGGCCGGTGGCGACGTGGCGACGTGGGTCTATCGGGCGCTCGTGCTGCTCGTCATCTCCTGCCCGTGTGCGCTTGTGATTTCGACGCCCGTCTCGATCGTGGCGGCATTGTCCGCGGCGGCTCGCAACGGCGTACTGATCAAGGGCGGGGTGTATCTCGAGCGGCTTGCGGCCGTGCGCGTGGCCGCCTTCGACAAGACCGGCACGTTGACCACCGGCAATCTGGCCGTGGTGGACGTCATCGCCATGGACGGCCGGACGGGCACGGATGTCCTGAGGGCCGCGGCCGCCATTGAAACGCGATCCGAGCATCCGGTCGCGCGCGCCATCGTGGCTGCCGCGCAGGCGCGCGGGTCCGCGATTCCGTCGGCAGCGGGTTTCCAGGCCGTGCCCGGCATGGGCGCCGAAGGAGACGTGGACGGCGTGCGTGTCGCCGTGGGGAACGAGCGGCTGTTTCAGTCGGGTCCGCTCGCCGCGGCGGTCGTCGCGACCTGGCGCGAAAGTGCTGTGGCCGCCTCGGACGCCTCAACGGTGTACGTATCGATTGACGGGAGTCTCGCCGGCGCCATTCTCCTGCAGGACCGCGCGCGCGACACGGCGCGGGAAGCCATAGGCATGCTGCGCGAGCAGGGTATCCGTCACGTCGTCATGCTGACCGGGGATCATCGCCGCGTCGCCGAGCGGGTTGCGCGGGAGCTGCAGGTGGACGAACACCACGGCGAGCTGCTGCCGGAGGAGAAGCACGCGCTGGTGCGCTCCTTGAAGGCGCGCGGCCCGGTGCTGATGGTCGGCGACGGCATCAATGACGCGCCGGCGCTCGCCGCCGCCGACGTCGGCGTCGCGATGGGTGCCGCGGGATCGGATGCCGCGCTGGAAACCGCCGACGTCGCGCTGATGTCGGACGAGCTACTGCGTCTGCCGTACGCCATCCGCCTGGCGCGCGCCACGATGTGGAACGTCAGGGTGAACGTCGCCATTTCCCTGGCGCTGAAAGCCGCGTTCCTGGCGATGGCGGTCGCCGGGACCGCGACGCTCTGGATGGCGGTCCTGGCCGATACGGGGGCGTCGGTGATTGTGGTCGGGAACGCGCTGCGGCTGTTGCGCGCGCGTTAGCGCAGCTTGCGTGAGTGCGTAGGGTCCGGCTTTAGCCGGACCGTTCTATGCTTTTCGATTCGAGAAAAAATGCGCGCGGACGAACTCGTCGATCGACGCCTGGGCGTCCGCATCGATCCGCGTGAACTGCAGGCCCATGCCGATCCGGCGGTCGCTCCACGCGACGATCGCCTCCGCATCCACATCGCGCGGCGCGCCTGGCAGCCGGAATCGAACCTTGACCGCGCTCGCGCGTTCCAGCGGGCTGGTCGTCCGGATTGCGAGGCCGCCCCGGCCGACATTCAACGTCACCGCGACAGCGATGCTGTTCGCGACCCGATAGGTGACCGACAGGCCCACGACCACGCGCGGGCTCGTCCGCCGGTTGAATTGATCCGGAAAAAGATGCGGCGACAGCGCCGGTACGATGTGCTGCACGGCGCTGTATTCGTTGATGTAGCCGGCGACGCCGAGCAGCGACAGCTCGCGGACTTCATCCGCGTTTGCGATGGTGCCGCTGAACACCACGATCGGGGCCGTAAAGCCGGCAATATCCCGGAGCGCCTTCACGAGCGCCGTCCCCTGCAGCGTCGGAAGCCGGAGATCGACGACGACCAGGTCGACGCGGCTGCCATCCTCGCGGACGCGGGCCAGGAGCGTGCCCGCATCCGATACGATGCTGGCCCGGTGACCGGCCGACTCGAGCGCAGATCGGAACCGGTCGCGCACGAACGCGGTGTCATCCGCGACGATGACCGACTTCGACGCGACGGCGGTCGTGACTGGCACGTCACATGTATCGGAAGACCCGCACGGAGGCGTTAGTGCGGCGTTGCACGGAGAGTAGGCGCGTTGCGGAGCCCCGGAAATCGGCCTATAATTCGACCTTTGCTGGAGAGAGCTGATTCCTTTATGGCTATCTGCCCCGAATGTGAATTCGACGAGATCGACACCACCGAGAACGAGGAGGGTGACGAATTGAGCTGTCCCGAATGCGGAAAGACGCTCGTGATGAACGGCGCCGATCAGCTCGACGCCGCCGATGACGACGATCTCGACGACGACGACGACGAAGACGAGGACGAAGAAGACGAGGAAGAGGACGTCGACGAGACTCTCGTCGAAGATGAAGAAGAAGTCGACGAAGAAGAGGACGCGTAACACGCTCGCGGCACGCGAGCAGCGTCTCCTCGACGTCATCGGCTCCTTCGACTCCGTCATCGTCGCCTTCAGCGGCGGCGTCGACAGCGCCTATCTCGCCTGGGCCGCAACCCGCATCCTCGGGCCCGCGGCCCAGTGCATCACCGCGGAAAGTCCCAGCTATCCCGACCATCATCGGCAGCTCGCGCTGCGCATCGCGCGTGAGTTCGGACTGCGGCACGAGTTCGTCGGCACCGGCGAAATGGAGCGCGCCGAGTACCGCGCGAACCCCGTCGATCGCTGCTACCACTGCAAGCACGAGCTCTATACCGTCCTGTCATCCGTCGCCGCGGAGCGCGGCATTCCGGTGATCGTCGACGGGAGCAACGCCGATGACCGCGCCGATTACCGGCCGGGCCGGAAGGCCGCCCGGGAGTTCGGCGTCAGAAGCCCTCTGGACGAAGCCGACCTCACCAAAGACGACATTCGCGCGCTGTCGAAGCAGGCCGGCCTGCCGACGTGGGACGAGCCTGCATCGGCCTGCCTGTCGTCGCGGATTCCGTATCATTCCGAAGTGACGCCCGAGAAGCTGCGGACGATTGAGCAGGCGGAAACCGTGCTGCGGGAAATGGGCTTCCGCGTGTGCCGCGTCCGCCACCACGACGCGCCTTCGTCAGAGGCTGCGGCGGGGCAGGCACTGGCGCGGCTCGAGATCGGCCGCGACGAAATCGCGCGGGCGCTGGAGCCGGATGTGCGCGAGCGGATTGTCAGCGAGCTCCGGGCGCTCGGGTACCAGCACGTCACAATCGACCTGCAGGGATATAGGATGGGCAGCCTGAATGAAGGTGTCCGTCTCCGGCCTGCCTAAGAGCATCTATTTCCTGGCCGCCGCATACCTGGCGGCGCACCTTCCGTTCCTCGCACCCTCGCTCGAAGATTACGACTCGATCAACTTCGCGCTGGGCCTCCGTGACTTCGATCCGTCGCGCCACCAGCCGCATCCGCCGGGCGCACCCGTCTACATCGCGCTCGGCCGCATCGTCTTCTTCGTGGTCGACGGCGTGCTGCCAGCGGCCGACCGGAGCGCGACGGAGGCACTGACGCTGGCGCTGCTGTCCGCGGTAGGCGGCGCACTCGCGATCGTGGCGTTCGCGTTCGTCTGCCTGCGTGTCCTTGCGCCGGAGCGGCGGGCCACCATCCCGTGGGCCGCGGCGATCTTTGCCGCCTCGCCGCTGATGTGGATCTCCGGCCTTCGTCCCATGAGCGATCTCCCCGGACTTGCCGCCGCGCTCGCCGCGCAGGCGCTGATGCTGGCAGGCCGAACGCAGAATCGGGCGCTGATGGCGGGCGGCCTGCTGGCCGGTCTCGCCGCCGGCATTCGCGTGCAGACGCTGTGGCTGACGATGCCGCTGTTCGCGTTCGTGCTGATCGAGCGGCGGTTCCCCTGGCGGCCGCTTGCGGCGGCGGCCGCGGGAGTGCTCGCCTGGGCCGTGCCGCTGGTCATGGACAGCGGCGGCGTCGACGCATATCTCCTCGCGCTCGGATCGCAGGCCGGCGAGGATTTCGCGTGGGTGAACATGCTCTGGCTCGAGCCGACGCCGCGGAGGCTGGCCTTCGCACTGTATGAAACGTTTGTCCTGCCGTGGGCGGCGCAGCCTCTCGCGGCAATCGTCGCAGTGGCGGCTGTGGCCGGCGCCGTGCTCGCCGCCGTTCGTCAGCCGAGAACGTTCGGTCTGTTCGCGCTCGCCTTCATGCCATACGCGGTGCTGCACCTGCTGTTTCAGGAAACGATCACCGTGCGGTACGCGCTGCCGACGCTGCCGCTTGTCGCGTGGCTTGCGGCGAATGCCGCGTCAGGCTCGCGATGGACGCCGTTGGTCGCGGCGCCGGTTGTCGTGGCGGGATTGCTCGTCGCCGTCCCGGATGCGATCGCGTACGCGCGTGCGCCGCATCCAGCGTTCCAGGCGCTGGCGGACGCGGTTGAGTACGCCCGCGTCGCTCCGCCGCAGGCCGTGTATGCCCACCACAGTGTCTGGCGCGCTGTGCAAGTGGCGGACACGGGCCTTCCCGCTGTGGAGCCGCCGCGGCTGCACGAGTGGCTGGGCCTGGTGAACTACTGGAAGGCCGGCGGACGCGGGCCGGTCTGGTTTCTGGCGGACCCGCGCCGCACCGATCTCGCCCTGATCGATCCGCAGTCGCGCCTTGACGCTGTCTCCTATCGATGGGCGGTCGACGGCCGGCCCGAGTTCAGCGGCATCCGGCCGGTGGGCGCGGACTGGTACCGGTTCGCCCCGCCCGGATGGTTTGCCTCGGAGGGATGGTCGCTGACGCCGGAGACCGGCGGCCTTGCGCTCGCGACCGCCAGGGGCCCCGATCGTCAGCCGATTGAAGCGTGGGTGCGCCGGCGCGCCGAGCCGATGCACCTCGTGGTTGGAGGGCGGCATCTTGGGGATACAGGCGACTCGCCGGCCGACTTCGAGCTCGCGATCGACGGGGTGGTGCGGGATCGATGGACGGTCACGGTCGCCGACCGTAACTTTCTGCGTTTCATGGAGTTGCCAGATGGTCTCGCGGGCGCGGGCGACTACGCACGCCTCACGATTGCCTCACGCCAGGCACGGAGTGATCGGCGCCCGGCGGCAGTCGCCGTCCGTCAGTTCGACGTCCAGCCAGCCGGCCGGATGATCTCCGCGTTCGGCGAGGGCTGGCACGAGGAGGAATATGACCCGGCAACCGGGCGGGGCTGGCGCTGGACCAGCGGTCGCGCGCTCATTCGCGTCAAAGGCCCGGTGTCCGACGTCGACGTCGTCCTGCGCGGGGAGTCGCCCCTACGGTATTTCGATGCTCCGCCCGATGTACAGGTGACCGCAGGGGGCCGCGTCATCGCCCGGTTTCAGCCCGCCGCCGACTTTGAATGGACGGTGCGGGTTCCGGCGGCCGACATCGCACGAGCGGCAGGGGCCATTGCGATCGAGACAACGCCCGTGTACCGGCCGGGCGAAGCGGAGGGCACGACAGACCAGCGCGAGCTGGGACTCCGCCTGTTCGAGACGCGCGTCATACCCGTTCGCGTCGATTGACAGGATCAGCTTGCCCACGTAAACTCGCCCGGTACCACGCGAAAATTGTAAGGATTTGCAGGAGATTCCGCTGATGAGACTCCGCCGTTCCGTGCTGCTGTGCATCCTCGCAGTGCTCCTGGTGAGCGTCCTGGCGAGCTGCGCGAGGCGAGTGCCGCCTCCCGCGCCTCAGCCGCCGGCTCCGCCGCCTCCCGCTGCGACGCCCGCGCCGCCACCGCCTCCGCCGCCACCGCCTCCGCCGCCTCCGGCCCCCGCGCCGAAGCCGCTGACCGAGGACGAGCTCTTCGCGCAGAAGACGCTCGAGCAGTTGAACGCGGAGCGGCCGCTCGCCGACGTGTTCTTCGACTACGACATGGCGACGATTTCTGCCGCCAGTCAGGCGACGCTGCAGAAGAACGCCGACTACCTGCGCCGCTGGGCGTCAACGCGCGTGCGTGTTGAAGGGCATACCGACTCGCGCGGCACCAACGAGTACAACCTTGGACTCGGCGATCGGCGAGCCGCGGCGGTCCGCGACTATCTGGTCGGTCTTGGTATTGCGGCCGACCGCGTGATGGCGGTCACCCGAGGCGAGGAAAGCCCGCAGTGCATGGAAGAGAACGACGCGTGCTGGCAGCGGAACCGCCGCGGCACGTTTGTGTTCACCGCGAAGTAGTCAGTTCCTCGACGATTCGCTGCGCCGCGACTCTCGGGTCCGGCGCAGCGATAATCGGCCGCCCCACCACCAGATAACTCGCGCCCGCGCGGATTGCCTCTGCGGGCCCCATCGTCCGCATCTGATCGTTCTTCTCCGCGCCGGCGGCGGCGCCGCGGATGCCTGGCGTCACGATGGTGAAGCCGGCACCGCACGCCTCCCGGATGGACGCAATCTCGTGCGGCGAGGAGACCACGCCGTCGAGACCGGCCGCCTGTGCCGCGCGTGCGAGCGCGACGACCTGCGGCAGCAGCGCGCGCTCCACGCCGGTCTCCCGTAGGGCGGCGTCGTCCATGCTCGTCAGAACAGTGATGGCGATCATCAGCGGGGGCGTCCGGCCGGTGCGCGCGGCCGCGTCCCGCGCTGCCTTCGCGGCGGCCTGCATCATCGCGCTGCCTCCGGACGCGTGGACGTCGATCATCCAGGCGCCGGTCTGCACCGCGGCATCAACCGCCTGCGCGACCGTGTTGGGGATGTCGTGGAATTTCAGGTCGAGGAACACCCGGGCGCCGCGCGCGACGAGTGCCTTCACGAGCGGGGGCCCTTCGAGTGTGAACAGCCGGCTGCCGACCTTGAGGCCGTCGGCCACGCCCTTCAGCGCATCCGCCAGCTGCAGCGCGCGGGCGCCCGATTCGACATCGAGCGCGACGAGGAGCCGGTCAGCGGACATTCGTGCCTATCGCTTCGCGCATGTGTGAGAACCGATCGCGTTCCAGGCGCTCGGCGAGGCCCCGTACGATTCGTG
The DNA here is from genome assembly GCA_945903265.1 of Candidatus Sulfopaludibacter sp. SbA3. Classification (GTDB taxonomy): domain Bacteria; phylum Acidobacteriota; class Vicinamibacteria; order Vicinamibacterales; family UBA2999; genus CAXNKG01. Next base: position 20,100 of record CAMDNQ010000016.1, on the reverse strand, counting down.
CGACCACGCCGGGACCTTCGTAGATGAGCGCCGTATACAACTGTACCAGCGACGCGCCCGCGCGTATCCGCTCGTAGGCGTCGTCTGCGGTGAAGATGCCGCCGACGCCGATGATCGGCACCTGTCCCCGCAGGTGCGCGTACAACTGCCGGCAGGTCTCTGCGGCCAGCGGGCGCAGCGGCCGGCCGCTCAAGCCACCGGATTCGGCGGCCGCACGGCTGCCGGACGTGAGCCCGTCTCGTCCAACCGTGGTGTTCGTCGCGACAATCCCGGATGCGCCTCCCTCAATCGCGGCATCGGCGGATGCGAGCAGGTCCTGTGGACTCATGTCCGGCGCGACTTTCACCAGCACGGGAATCCTGCGGCGGGTCGTCAGCTCCTTCGCGCGTGTCACGACACGCTCGACCAGCGTCCGCAGCGTCCGGCTGTCCTGCAGATCGCGCAGCCCGGCGGTGTTCGGCGAGCTCACGTTGATGACGATGTACTCGGCGTAGGCATGCACCATTTCCAGAGCGCGGCAATAGTCGTCTGCCGCCTCGTCATTCGGGGTCTGCTTGTTCTTTCCGAGGTTCACGCCGACACGGATGGACGCCGGCACGATGGCCGCGAGATTCCGGGCGACTTCCGCGCCGCCAACGCTGTTGAAACCGAACCTGTTGATGATCGCGCGGTCTGCCGGCAGCCGGAACAGACGCGGGCGGGGATTTCCCGGTTGCGGCCGCGGCGTCACCGTTCCGACTTCGACGAAGGAAAACCCGAGCGCCGTCCATGCCGGCACGGCAGCGCCATGTTTATCGAGGCCGGCAGCCAGGCCGACGGGGTGAGCGAAATCGAGTCCGAGGAGGGTTTGCTGAAGCCTGCTGTCGCGTGCCGGTTTCGGCACGGCCCGCAGCGCCCCGACGATCGCGGGCCTGCACAGTGCGGCGAGCGTCAATTCATGAGCCCGCTCCGCGTCGAGCGCGAACAGAATTGGACGAGCCGCCCACGTGTACAGTGCCAATCAACTGGAAGTGTATAATTGTTCGACTCTTTAACCGCGGCCCAGCGAGACCGCGAAGAGGTGAACATGCCAACTGTCATGGATGCGGACCGCATAGGCCGCACCCTCACTCGAATCTCCCACGAAATCGTCGAACGCAATCGAGGCGTTGAAGACCTCGTCCTGATTGGCATTCGTACGCGCGGCGACCATCTCGCCCGCCGCCTGGCGCGCAGTCTTCGCGACATCGCGGGCCACGACATCCCGACCGGCGCGCTCGACATCACGCTCTACCGCGACGACCTGATGCGGCAGGCTGTCGGACCGCGAGCCATCGTGCGCAAGACCGAGATCCCGTTCTCCATCGATGGCCGGAAGATTCTGCTCGTCGACGACGTCCTGTATTCGGGCCGGACGATACGCGCGGCGCTCGATGCGCTGATTGATTTCGGCCGTCCGAAGAACATTCAGCTGATCGTGCTGGTCGACCGCGGCCATCGTGAGCTGCCCATCAAGGCCGACTACGTCGGCAAGAACCTGCCCACGTCGCTCGAGGAGAGCGTGCAGGTGTACCTGGAAGAAAGCGACGGACGCGACGAAGTGGTCCTGCAGCAGGGAGGTGCCGCATGACGGCCCTCACGGCGCTGCGCCGGAAGGACCTGCTCGCGATTGCCGACCTGTCCCCCGAGGAAATCTCGCTGATTCTCGATACCGCGGAGGCGATGAAGGAAGTCGGCGAGCGGCCGATCAAGAAGGTTCCGGCGCTGCGCGGCAAGACGGTGGTCAACCTGTTCTACGAGCCGAGCACGCGAACGCGCACGTCGTTCGAGATTGCCGAGAAGCGCCTCAGCGCCGACACCTTGAATATCGCGGTCGCGTCCTCGAGCGTCGTCAAGGGCGAGACCCTTGCGGATACCGCACTGAACCTCGAGGCGATGAACCCGGACATGATTGTCCTGAGGCACTCCTCGTCAGGCGCGTGCCATTTGCTCTCGCGCATCTGCAAATCGGCCATCGTCAATGCCGGCGACGGGATGCACGAGCACCCGACACAGGCGCTGCTCGACGCATTCACGATTCGCGAGCGCAAGAAAAAGCTGAAAGGGCTGAAGGTCGCCATCATCGGCGATCTCCTGCACAGCCGCGTGCTCCGGTCCAATATCCAGCTGCTGACCAAGATGGGCAGTGAGGTGTGGGTGTGCGGACCGCCCACGCTGATGCCGGCGGGCATTGCGCAGTTCGGTGTGCAGGCCACCAGCGTCATCGACGAGGCGATTGCCGACGCTGACGTCGTGATGCTGCTGAGGATTCAGCTGGAACGGATGGAGGGCGCCTACTTCCCGTCGCTCCGCGAATACTTCAGCGTCTTCGGCATGACCGAGGCGCGGCTGAAGCAGGCGAAATCGGACGTCATCATCATGCACCCCGGTCCGATGAATCGTGGCGTCGAAATCGCGTCCGAGGTCGCGGACGGGCCGTATTCGGTAATTCTCGACCAGGTGGCAAACGGCGTAGCGGTCCGGATGGCGGTGCTGTACCTGCTGGCGGGCGGAGCGAATGATGAAGCGGCTGCTTAAGGGCGGACGGGTTGTGGATCCCGTCAACGGGATCGACGGTGTGCACGACATCCTGATCGACGGCGATCGCATCGTCCGGGTCGGACGCGATCTTCCGGTGGACGGCGCCCAGGTTGTCGAGATTCCGAAAGGACTCGTGATCTGTCCCGGTCTGATCGACATGCACGTGCATCTGCGCGAACCAGGGCAGGAGCACAAGGAGACCGTGGCCACCGGCACGGGATCGGCGGTGGCCGGCGGTTTTACGGCAGTCGCCTGCATGCCGAACACCGAGCCCGTGAACGACAACGCCAACGTGACCGCGTACATTCTCGCGCGCGCGGCCGAGGCGAACCTGGCTCGTGTCTACCCGATTGGGGCGGTGTCGCGCGGCTCCAGGGGCGAGCTGCTCGCGGACATCGCCGACCTGCGGCGCGCAGGCTGCGTGGCGATCACGGACGACGGCCATCCGGTGGCGACGGCGCTGCTGCTCCGGCGTGCCATGGAGTACGCGGGGATGTTCGACATGCCGGTGGTCGAACACTGCGAGGACCAGACGCTCAAGGGCGATGGCGTGGCGCACGAGGGGTTTCATGCGGCCTCTCTCGGCCTGCGCGGCATTCCGGGCGCGTGCGAAGCCCTTGGTGCCGAGCGCGGGATTCTGATGTCCGAGCTCACCGGCTCGGCGTTCCACGTCGCCCACATGAGCGCGCGGGCGTCGCTCCGGGCCGTGCGGAACGGGAAGGCCGCCGGCATCCGCGTCACCTGCGAAGTGGCGCCGCATCACTTCACGCTGACGGATGAAGCGCTCGGTACGCCGATCCCGTACGACACGAACACGAAGATGAATCCGCCGCTGCGTGAGGCAGCCGATCGCGATGCGATGCTGTCCGGCATCGCCGACGGTACCGTCGACGTGATCGCGACAGATCACGCCCCACACCACTATGACGAGAAGAACGTGGAGTTCGATCGCGCCCCGTTCGGTATCGTCGGGCTCGAGACGGCGGTTCCGCTTGCGCTCGACCGGCTCGTGCATGCGGGCGTCATCAGGCTGCCCCGGCTCGTCGAGCTGCTGTCGGTGAACCCCGCGCGAATTCTCCGGATCCCTGGCGGGACCCTCTCCGAGGGGGCGCCGGCCGACATCACGATCCTGGCTCCCGACTTGAAGGTCGCAATCGATGCGGCGGCTTTGCGGTCGCGCTCGAAGAACACGCCGTTCAACGGCTGGGAGTTGCGGGGCGGGGTCGCTGCCACAATCGTCGGCGGCCGGACGGTGTATGTGAACTCCCAGGTGGGGCTGAACTTATGACTCGGCGAGACGACATCCGCGAGAAGGCAATGAAGGACCTGCAGCTGTACGAGGTTCTGATGCTCGACGGGCATTTCGATTTCGGGAACGGCTTTCACGGTTCCGCGTATCTGAATCCGCACCAGCTGTTCAGGTACCCGGCGACGGTCTGGCGCTTTGCGCAGGATTTGCTCGACGTGCTGCCGGCGTCCATCGTCGACGAGACGGAGGTTGTCGTGGGGCCGGTCACAGGTGGCGCGCTGCTCGCGCACACCATTGCCGGGCTTCTCGACAGCCGCCGTGAAATCACGCAGCCCCCCACGCTGTTTGCGCCGTTCACGCTCGACGCTGACTGCGGCCACACGCTCACGCGGTATTACGCCAAGCTCGTCGCCGGAAAGAAAGCACTGCTGGTCGATGACGTGCGCAATACCGGACAGACGCTGGCGTTCTGCGCCGAGCTCGTGCGGAAGGCAGGCGGGACCGTCCTCGCCACCGCCGAGATCTACGACCGTATGGAAGCGGTCGTGGATGCCACCGTGCCCAACATTGCGCTGGCCGAATACAAGGCGCCCGACAATACGCCTGGCGAACACTGCCCGCTCTGCAAGGCCGGCGTTCCCATCACGACCTTCTGAGCATGAGCGCGGACGTGCGCATCGCAGCGGCCACCGCCCGCGACGTCCCGGTCCTCCTGCGATTGATCACGGCGCTCGCTGACTACGAGAAGCTGGCCAGCGCGGTCGTGGCAACCGAAGACCAGATCCGCGACACGATGTTTACCGGCGTCCCGCAAGCGGAGGCGGTCATCGCCTATGCGGATGGCGAGCCGGTCGGCCTGGCAATCTGGTTTCACAATTACTCGACGTTTCTGGGCAGACGCGGCCTGTATCTCGAGGATCTGTTCGTTCTGCCTGAATGGCGCGGGCAGGGCATCGGCAAGGCGCTGCTCGTGCACCTGGCGGGCATTGCCGTCGCGCGCGGCTGCGGCCGCATGGAGTGGTCGGTGCTCGACTGGAACGAACCGGCCATCGGCTTCTACAAGAGTCTCGGGGCCGTGCCGATGGACGAATGGACGGTCTTCAGGCTGACCGGAGACTCGCTCGAAAAACTCGCTCGTCGAGGTTCCTAGAGTGCCTAGGGTTCGTGGAGTTCCTGAGGGAGCCCTGAGCACGAAGCTCGAAGAGCTTTATACGACCTTCGATCACGAAACGTCCGCCTCCGACCCTGTCCATATCGTTCGCCGCTATGCCGATCCGGCCGACCGCGAAGTCGTCGGGCTCTGCGCCGCCGGGCTGGCGTTCGGGCGTGTCGCGAGCGTGCTGCATTCCATCGAGTCGCTGCTGGCGGTGATGGGGCCACGGCCCGCGGCCTTCGTCAAACGCTTCGACCCGGCGAAAGACGGGCCGGCGCTGGCCCCGCTGGTGCATCGGTGGATCCGGGGCCGGGATCTGGCGGCGCTGATGCTCGTCATGCAGCGGATGCTGCGCGAGGCGGGATCAATTGAAGCGTTTTTCATGGCCGGCGATGACCCGGCCGCGCCCGATATCAGCGCCGCCATCGATTCGTTCTCGACACGCGCCCTCGACATCGACCTCCGGCCGGCCTACGGCCGTGTCCCGAAGCGCGCCGGCGTCTGCTACTTCTTTCCGCGGCCATCGGCAGGCAGCGCCTGCAAGCGCATGAACCTGTTCCTGCGGTGGATGGTGCGGAAGGACGCGATCGATCTCGGCGTCTGGACGCGCGTCTCGCCGTCGCGGCTGATCGTGCCGCTCGATACGCACGTCATCCGGCTTGGCCGATGCCTCCGGCTGACGCGCTACAAGAGTCCCGGCTGGAAGATGGCGGCCGAGATCACGGCGTCATTGCGCGCCCTCAACCCCGGCGACCCGGTGCGCTACGACTTCTCGCTCTGTCACGTCGGGATGATGAACGCCTGCGGCTACGGGCGGGCCCAGCGCGACGCGCACTGTCCGCTACGGGGGCTCTGCCGGCCGAGGAAGGCCGCCTGACGCTCCCCATACGGTGGAGGGTACGGAGAGGAACGGGACAAGATCACAGGAGCAACGGAGGAGCGGAGCCGAACGAAGTGAAAGTAGGTACGACAAATTCTCCGTTCGCCTCCGTTTCTCCGTTCCTCCTGTGATCCTGTCCCGTTCCCTCCGCCCTCTCCGCTAGGCTCCCTTTCTCTGCAGCTCTCTCAGCTTCGCAAACTTCAGGAACACCGAGTACGCGTTCATCGCGGAAATCGTGAGCCCAGCCGCACCGTCCACGATCCCCCGACGCAGGACGTAGTTCCGCAGAAACGCGGCGGGCGGATGGACGATGAGATCGAGCAGTCCAGCCCGGCGCCCCGACTCGTGCATCTGTCTGGCCGCGAGCGTCGTGTACTGGTTGATCCGCTCCAGCTGATCGCGGAGATCGCGGTAGGAGTAATGCTCGATCTCGCTCCGCAACTGACCGGCGCCGCCATCCACTGAGACAGATTCGTGCACGTACTTCCCGCGCCACCGCGCCGCGCGGCGGTCGTAGAGGCGCGTCTGGTAGTCGGGATAGAAGTCGGTGGTCCGGATCCAGCGTCCGAGGTGATGCGTCACCCGCGGCATGCGGTAGCCGCGCCGAGCGGGCTCGGTGGCCAGAAGCGCTTTGATCTCCGCGGCGAGCGCCGGCGTGATGCGCTCGTCCGCATCCAGCGAGAAAATCCAGTCGTGCGAGGCCCGCTCGGCCGCGAAGTTCTTCTGGTCGATCCAGCCTGACCAGTCGCGCGACAGCACCGTGGCGCCTTTGCCTCGCGCAATGTCGACCGTCGCATCGGTGCTCCTCGAATCGACGACGAGGATTTCGTCGGCCCAGGAGGCGCTGTCGATCGCCGCGGCGATGTGGTCCGCTTCGTTGAGCGTGATGATCGTGACCGAGAGCTTCGGCACAGGCTTAAGTGTAGAGGCGGACCTTCAGGTCCGCCTAACGCAGCGGCGTTTCCTGCACCGTCTCGAAGTCGACGAGCGATCGGTTGTAGTCGAGGAGCGCGAGGAGCTCCGTGTTGCGCGCTTGCGCCAGGTCGCGCTGGGCCTGGAACACGAAAAAGCTCGTCGACGTGCCCGCCGTCAGCTTCCGCTCTTCGGCCTGCAGACGCCGCTCCGCCGCCTCGCGCGATACACGCGTCGTTTCCATCCGCTGCTGGTTCGTGGCGAGCTGGCGAACGGTCTGCCGCACCTCCGCAACAACCTGCAGCTGCTGGCTGCGCAGCCGCGTCTGCGACTGGGTGTACTCCAGCCGCGCGCGGGCGAGGCCCGCTTCCTGTGGCGTCGTGCCCAGCGGGTAGCTCACGCTCACCGACGCCGTCCAGGTGGGGAAGTCGTTGGCGAAGAGGTCCTGCAGCACGCTGCCAAAGCTGCGTTGACTCTGGCCGATCACCGGACCGGGAAACCCGGCGCCGCGCACGAACTGCGTACCGCCGAGGCCCGTCACGCCGTAGTCGACCGCCGCCGTGACGTCGGGAAGCGTCTGGTTCCGGAAGTACCGCATGTTGATGTCGGCTGTCTCGAGCGCCTTGACGGTCTGCTGGACATCGGTTCGGCCGGCGAGCGCGTTCCGCACCGCCGCGTCCGGGTCCACCGGCCGGGCGATCGCGGCCGGCGGTGAGACCGGATCGATCCGCAGCGTCCAGAAATCCGGCATCGACGGGTCGAAGATCAGCGTCCGAAGGCGATCTTCGGCGGTGGCGATCTGCGCACGCGCCACGATCGCGCCCTCCTCGCGCAACGCCACTTCCGCTTCCGATTCGATGGCGTCGACCGGGGCCGTCGTGCCGATGTCGATCCGTGCGCGCGTATTCCGCAGCGACTGCCTCGCGAGCTCGAGCGATTGTCCCTGCACTTCGAGCGCGGCGATTGCGTAGACCAGATCCCAGTACGCGTAGCGGACCGCGCGCGTCGTGGCGGCCATCGCGTCGCGCAGCGTGACGTCCGCCACCTCGCGGTTCACGCGGTTCACCAGCAGCTGCTGGCGGGCGGTGTCGATGGAAAAGCCGCGAAGCAGCGGCTGCCGGTAGTTCAGCGCCAGCGACGAACGGACCTGCGGCGAAAAATTCGAAAAGATATTCGTGGTCGTCGACCGCACGCTGTCCCAGCCGATTGAATAGTGTCCGCCCCATGGAAGCGCCTGGCTGACGCCGACGTTCGTGTTGAAGCGGCCGTCACTGGTCCTGGCGCCAAGGGCGCCCGACAGGAAACTGACATTGGGCGAATCGGTTCCGTTCGCCTCCACGATGGTGTTCACGGTCGGCCGCCATGCCGCCAGCGCCTGCGCCACCGCCAGATCCTCGATCTGCGGTGCGAAGCGCGACGTCTGAACACCGAGGTTGTGTTCGAGCGCCAGCGCGACCGCCTCTTCCAGCGTCAGCCGGCGTGTCGTGTCGCTTTGAGACGCTGGCGCCGGTGCCGGAAACGCCAGCGACTGTGCGGCGGCCGGGGGCGGCGTCGCGGCAAGAAAGACGATGGTCAGTGTGGCGGCCAGGTGAAGAAGACGGATACGCATGATTAATACTAGGCGTATGGATGCACAGTCGGTCATCGACCGGTTCCGCCGGTCTGGTGCGCTGCTCGAAGGACATTTCCGCCTGACTTCCGGGACCCATAGTTCCGGCTACATGCAGTCCGCCCTGGTCCTGCAGCACCCGCAGGACGCCGAGGCGCTTGGCGCGGCGCTGGCCGGGCGTTTTCGGGGAGACCGCGTCCAGGCGGTGCTCTCGCCGGCGATAGGCGGCATCGTCATTGGGCAGGAGGTGGGTCGGGCGCTCGGCGTCCGCGCGATGTTCGCCGAACGCCAGGACGGAGCGATGACGCTGCGGCGAGGCTTCACCATCCAGCCGGGCGAACGCCTCATCGTCATCGAGGACGTCGTCACGACCGGGGGATCGACGCGCGAGACGATCGAAGTCGCGAGGGCAGCAGGCGCCGAGGTGGTCGGCGCGGGCGCGATTGTCGACCGGAGCGGCGGGACGCAGAAGGTCGACGTCCCCTTCCATGCCCTGGCCACGATCGACCTGCCGACGTATCAGCCGGAAACCTGCCCTCTCTGTCTGGCGGGACAGCCGATCGTCAAACCCGGCTCTCGAACATAGAACCGGGAACACGAACCCGGCACCCGGAACCCGGAACGCAGAACTGCTGCCCGTGCGCACAATCAAGCTCACCATCGCTTATGACGGCACCCGCTATGTCGGGTGGCAGCGTCAGGCGGAGGGTGTGTCGATCCAGGGGCTTGTCGAAGAGGCGCTGGCGCGGTTCGAAGGGCAGCCGGTGACCGTCCATGGCGCCGGCCGCACCGACACCGGCGTGCACGCCCTCGGGCAGGTGGCCAGCGCGCGGCTCGCCGGCGGTCATGAGCCGGCCGAGCTGCTACGTGGACTGAACGCCATGCTTCCCCGGGATATCCGGGTGATGCAGGTCGAGGAGACCGCCCCCGAGTTTCATGCCCGCTTCAGCACGAGCTCGAAAGCCTATCGCTACGCCATCCGGAACGCGCCGATCGTGAGTCCGTTCGAGTATCCGTTCGTGTGGCACGTCACCGATCGCCTCGATGTCGCTGCGATGCAGGCGGCCGCGGCCACATTAGTGGGCACGCATGACTTTGCCTGCTTCCGGAGCGCCGGAACGACGATCAAGAACACGACGCGCACCGTCACGCGCTCCGAAATCCTCACTGACTACGAACTACCAACTATCAACTACCAACCAGGCTTGATCACCTATCACGTCACGGCGAACGGCTTCCTGCACCATATGGTTCGCGCGATTGCCGGGACGCTTGTCGACGTCGGGCGCCGGCGGCGGCCCCCCGAATCGCTGCCGGCCCTGCTGGATGGTGGCCTCCGCGCGGAGGCAGGCCCGACTGCCCCACCGCAGGGGTTGTTCCTCGTATCGGTAACATATGATTAGCGACGGTGAGTCTTGAGCGTCTGCTGGCGGTGATTCCGGCGGGTCATTCCGACGAAGCGCTCGCCCGGGAAGTCAATTTCGATCGGCTCCCGGCCCACATCGCCGTCATCATGGACGGCAATGGCCGGTGGGCGGCGCAGCGGCACCTGCCGCGCGTCGAGGGTCACCGCGCCGGGTCGGACGCGGTGCGCGAAACGGTCGAAACCGGCGCGCGGCTCGGGCTCGACGTGCTCACGCTCTACGCCTTCTCCATCGAAAACTGGAAGCGTCCCGTGACGGAAGTCAGCACGCTGATGGTGCTGCTGAAGCGCTACCTCCGTTCCGAGCTCGAGACCCTCCTGAAAAACGACATCCGCTTCCGCGTGATCGGGCGCATGGACGAACTGGCGCCCGATATTCAGCAGGAGCTCCATCTGGCGATCGATCGCACGGCCGGCAACACGGGCATGCTCTTCAACATCGCGCTCAACTACGGGGGCCGGGCGGAGATCGTGGACGCGGCGCGGCGGGCGATCGCGTCCGGGATCAAACCGGAAGCGCTCGACGAGGAGCAGTTCGCGCAGTTCCTGTACACCGCGGGCCAGCCCGATCCGGATCTGCTGATTCGCACCAGCGGCGAGATGCGCGTCAGCAACTACCTGCTGTGGCAGATCGCGTACGCGGAAATCTACGTGACCGATACCCTGTGGCCCGATTTCAGGCGGCGCCACATGCTCGAGGCCCTGCTCGCGTACCAGAAGAGGGAGCGCCGCTACGGCGGCATCACTCCCGCGCGCGCGGCCATCGGCGCGCAATGACCCTTCGATTCGCACTCAGGGTCATCCTGAGCAGGGTCGAAGGATGACCCGCCTCCTCAGCGGGGTCGTCCTCGGCGCCGCTGCCCTTGCCGCGATCTTCTATTCGCCCCCGCTCGGCGTTCGCCTGCTCGCCTGTGCGGTGGCGGCGCTGGCGGCGCACGAGTACCTCACGATCCTGCACCGCGACGGCAGGCCGCCGCTCTTCTGGCCCGTCCTCCTCCTGGTGGTGGCCGTCTGCTGGTGGATGTCCGCGCCCGAGCGCGGCGACCTCCTGCCGCTCGTGCTCATCATGCTGGGATGGGCCGCGTTCGAGGTGTTATGGCGCGGCCTCACCGTCGAGCGCGCGGCCGCACACTTTCTCGCACCGTGGTACATCGGCATGCCGCTCGGGATGCTTGCCGCCGTGCACGCGGTTGGCGGCCGTATGGCGGCCTTACTGCTCATCGCGACGGTGGTGGTCAGCGACTCCTCGCAGTACTACGTCGGCCGCATGTTTGGCCGCCGGCCGCTTGCCCCGACGATCAGCCCGAAGAAGACCGTCGAGGGCGCACTCGGGGGCGTCGTCTGCGCCGTGGCGTTTCTGATGATTGCCGGCAGGGCCCTGCTGCCGGACGCCTCGCTGGTGCCGCTGGCGCTCGTCGGCATCGCTGTCGTCATCCTCGGCATCTGCGGCGATCTCTTCGAGTCGCGGTTGAAGCGGATTGCGGGCGTAAAGGACAGCTCGTCCTTGATTCCGGGACACGGCGGCGTGCTCGATCGGATCGACGCGCTCCTGTTTGCCACACCGCCTCTGTACCTGTATCTGCTGTCCTGACGTGAAACGCGTCGCCATTCTCGGATCGACAGGCTCGATTGGCCGCAGTGCGCTTGCGGTCGTGGACGCGCATCCCGATCGCCTGAAGGTCGTATCGCTGGCCGCCGGCGACAATGCGGCGCTGCTCGCCGAGCAGGTCTCGCGGTACTGTCCCGACGTCGTGGCGATGGCCAACGGCGCCGGCCTCGATCGGCTCAAGGATCTCTGCGGCGCGGGTGCACCGCGGATGTCGGCCGGCACCGAAGGGCTCGTGGCGGTCGCCACGCATCCAGCCGCCGACATCGTGATCTGCGCGTCCGCAGGGACCGCGGGACTCGAAGCGGTGCTTGCCGCCATCGAAGCCTGGAAGACCATCGCGCTCGCCAACAAGGAAGTGCTCGTGATGGCCGGGCAGCTGGTGACGGACGCCGCGCACCGGCGCGGTGTGGCGATCCTGCCCGTCGACAGCGAGCACAACGCCATCCATCAGTGCCTGCACGGGCGTCCGGCATCCGAGATCCGGCGCCTCATCCTCACGGCCTCCGGCGGACCGTTCCGCGACTACGATGCCGCCGCGCTGCGGCTGGTCGATCCGGATGCCGCGCTGCGCCATCCGACGTGGCAGATGGGCCGCAAGATCACCATCGACTCCGCCACGATGATGAACAAGGGGCTCGAGGTCATCGAGGCACGCTGGCTGTTCGGCGTCGGCGCCGATCAGATCGACGTCGTCATTCATCCACAGTCGATCGTGCACTCGATGGTGGAGATGATTGACGGGTCGGTCCTCGCGCAGCTGGGCGTCACCGACATGCGGCTGCCGATTCAGTACGCCTGTTCGTATCCGGAGCGCTGGAGCGGGTCCTTGCCGTCGCTCGACCTGACGCGCGCCGGCCGGCTCGATTTCCTGCCGCCGCCCGACGAGCGGTTTCCGTGCCTGCGTCTTGCCTATCGCGCGCTCCGGGCCGGCGGCACGGCGCCCGTGGCGCTGAACGCCGCCAACGAGGTGGCGGTGGAAGCATTTCTCGACCGGAAGCTCGGCTTTATGGACATTCCCTGCGTCATTGAACAGACGCTCGACGCGCACACGCAGGAAGACGTCTCGGCCCTCAATGTCGTGCGCCGCGTCGACGAGTGGGCCCGCGCCCACGCCCGGACCGTAGCCGGCGAGTTACGGCAGCCCGGGAGTTAGAATTGACCCAGTGAATACGCTGTTCGCCTTTCTCTTTGTTCTTAGCGTGCTGGTGTTCGTGCATGAGCTCGGTCACTTCATGGCCGCGCGCCGCCTCGGCGTCCGCGTGCTCACCTTCTCGCTCGGCTTCGGCCCGAAGCTGCTCAAATTCCGCCGCGGCGACACGGAGTACTGCGTCAGCGCGATTCCGCTCGGCGGATACGTGAAGATGGCGGGCGAGAATCCGGACGATCCGCGCACCGGCAAGCCCGACGAGTTCCTGTCGAAGACCAAGTGGGAGCGGTTCCAGATCCTGATCATGGGGCCGGCGATGAACATCATCCTCGCGGTCGTCGTGATGGCCGTCGTGCTCGCGCAGGGCGCGGAAGTGCCGATCTACCAGGATCAGCCGCCGGTTGTCGGCGCCGTGTCGCCAGGCTCGCCGGCGGCGCGCGCCGGGGTCGAGCGGGGCGATCGAGTCCTTTCGATCGCGGGCGAGCCGGTTGAAACCTGGGACGACCTGTTCCTTGCCGTCGGCACGCGGGCCGACCGTGACGTCGCGATGACGCTGCTGCGCGGCGGACAGACCCGCACCGTCCAGGTGCGGCCCGAGCCGCAGACGCGGTTCGAGATCGGCAACATCGGCGTGCTTCCCGACATCAATCCGATCGTCGCCTCAGTGATTGCCGGCCAGCCGGCGGAGCGTGCCGGCTTGAAGGCCGGCGACGTCGTCCTTGCGGTCAATGGCGAGCGCATGGTGACCCGCACGCAGCTCATCGAAGCGATTTCCCGGAACGGCGGCCGCGCGATCGATCTCACGATTCAGCGCGACGGGACCGAGATGCATGTCGATGCGACGCCGGAGCAGCAGGGCGAACGCGGCATGCTCGGCGTGTATGTCACCGAGCCGACGCGCCGGTTCGATCCGAATGCGTTCGAAGCCATTCAGATGAGCGTCGAGCGCAACATCGAGTTCAGCGGCCTCATTTTCAAGACGCTGGGCGGGCTCTTCGTGGGCGAGACGTCGCCGCGCCAGCTGATGGGACCGGTCGCGATCGCCCAGCTCTCGGGGGAGTCCGCGGAGGCGGGCTGGATCGCGCTGTTTACGCTCATGGCCTCGATCAGCCTCAATCTCGGGCTGCTCAACCTGCTGCCGATTCCGGTGCTCGACGGTGGTCACATTCTGATCATGGCGATCGAAGGCGTCGCACGCCGCGACTTCAGCATGGCGGTCAAGGAAAAGATGCTGCTCGCCGGGTTTGTGCTCCTGATGATGCTGATGGTCACGGTCATCTATAACGATCTGACGCGGATCGCCTGGATTGAGAACCTCATGCCCTGGCGCAATTAGTGCAACCACACCTCAACGGAGGAGTTTCCCTATGATTTGCGCTATCTACCGGAACCACTTGACGCGGTTCCTTAGCCGACCAGCGCTGACGGCGCTCATTGTCGCGGGGTTTGCGACGGTCGCCTCAGCTCAGCAGGTCACCCGGACCGACATTACCCGCCTGCAGGACAACATTTACCAGGCTGGTTCCGACATCTCGGAGCTGCGCCAGCGCGACAACACGCGCGCCAATCAGCTGCAGAGCGAGCTGGACGAGCTTCGCGAGGAAGCGATTTACCTGAAGGTCAAGCTGCGCAAGGAAGGGTCGCTCACGCGATCCGAATACGCGGACGTTCGCGATCGTATCGAAGACGTTCGGACGACTGCGCGCGATGATGCACGGAACGCATATTCCACCGCTCCCGCGCCGGCCCGCGGGACGGCGTCGGGGACAACGCAGCCGCGCGCGGGCGCGTCGACGCAGACCACCACGACCGCCGGCCGCGCGGGAGAAATCCCGGCCGGAACGGAGCTCGACTTGCGGCTGACCAACGTGCTGAATTCGGGCACGGCCGTGGTGGAGGACCGCTTCGAGGCGACCACGCTCGTGGATTTCAACGCCAACGGCCGGACGCTGGTCCCGGCGGGCTCGGTGATGCGCGGGGTCGTGACGAGCGTTGAGCCCGCCACGCGGACCAACCGCACGGCGAAGATGACCCTCAGCTTCGATCAGCTCACCGTCAACGGCCGGTCGTATCCGGTCCGCGTCACGGTGACCCAGGCGATCGAGGGAGAAGGCATCCGAGGCGAGGTGGGCCGGGTCGGTACCGGCGCCGGTGTCGGCGCGATCATCGGCGGCATTCTCGGCGGCGTGAAGGGCGCGCTGGTCGGCATCCTTATCGGCGCCGGCGGCACGATCGCCGCGACCGAAGGCAGGGAAGTCGAACTCCCGCAGGGCTCAGTGCTGCGGGTGCGCTTCGATGCGCCCGTCCAGATTCAGGCGACCCGCTAAATCTGCTTCGCGACATCGGCCATCGCTGCCCTTGCGGCGGCGATGGTCTTCCTGACGTGCACGTCCGTGTGCGCGGCTGATAGAAACCACGCTTCAAACTGCGATGGCGGCGGATAGATGCCGCGCGCGAGCATTCCCCTGAAAAACGCGGCGTAGGCGTTCGTATTCGACCGCAGCGCCGACTCGTAGTCCCGTACCGGCGACGTCGTGAAAAAGGGCGTCAGGACCGAGCCGAATGCGTTCACCTGCAGGCCTACGCCGGCTGCGCGGGCGGCGTCGGCGAGTCCTGAGGCCAGCATCGCCCCGCGGCGGGCCAGTTCCTTGTAGAGGCGTGGCGTGAGACGGTCGAGAGCCCAGAGCCCCGCGGTCATCGCCACGGGGTTTCCCGACAGCGTGCCCGCCTGGTAGACAGGTCCCGCCGGCGCGACCATCTCCATCACATCCGCCCGGCCGCCATACGCGCCGACCGGAAGCCCACCGCCGATGATCTTGCCCAGGCAGGTGAGATCGGGGGTGATGTCAAAGATTGCCTGCGCGCCGCCGGCGGAGGCGCGAAAGCCGGAGATCACTTCGTCGAAAATGAGTAGGGCGCCGTGCGCGGAGGCGACCCGCCGCAGCCCCTGAAGGAATCCGTCCGTTGGCGCGACGACGCCCATGTTGCCGGCGATCGGTTCGACCACGATGGCCGCAATGTCATTCGGATGCGCGTCGCACAGTCCCTCGACCGACCAGAGATCGTTGTACCCGGCGATGAGCGTGTCGGCGGCGACGGCGGCCGCGACGCCCGGGCTCGTCGGTACGCCAAGCGTGGTCGCGCCCGATCCCGCCTTCACGAGGAACGCGTCTGCGTGGCCGTGATAGCAGCCGGCGAACTTGATGATCTTGTCGCGCCGGGTGAACGCGCGGGCGACGCGAACCGCACTCATCGCCGCTTCAGTCCCGGAGCTGACGAACCGCACGCGTTCCATCGACGGCATCAACTGGCGCACGCGCTCGCCGAGCTGGTGTTCGAGCGCGGAGGGAGCGCCGAAGCTGGTACCCAGTTTTGCCGCCGCCGTGATCGCCCGCACGAGCCCGCCCGGCGCGTGGCCATGGAGCAGCGGGCCCCACGACATGACGTAATCGATATACCGGTTACCGTCGACGTCGTCGATCGTCGCGCCGGACGCGCGCCGGACGAACAGCGGAGATCCGCCGACAGCCTGGAAGGCACGAACGGGACTGTCGACGCCGCCGGGCAGGATACGTTTCGCCCGCTCGAAGAGCTTCCTGCTCTGGACGGGTTTCTTCATCTGCTCTTGAGCCGCCTGGCCGCTTCTCTCGCGTAATACGTGATGATGATGTCCGCGCCGGCGCGGCGGATCGCCGTCAGCGTCTCCATCATCGCGCGCGGCTCATCGATCCAGCCGTTCGCCGCCGCGGCCTTCAACATCGCGTACTCGCCGCTCACGTGATACGCGGCGGTCGGCTGGTTGAATTGCTGCTTCACACGGCTGATGACGTCGAGATAGGTGAGCGCAGGCTTTACCATCACGATGTCGGCCCCTTCCGCCAGGTCCGTCTCCACCTCGCGCAGCGCTTCGCTCACATTCGCGGGATCCATCTGATGGCTGCGACGGTCGCCGAACTGCGGCGCCGAATCGGCGGCGTCCCGGAACGGCCCGTAGAACGCCGAGCAGTACTTGGCCGCATACGAGATGATGCCGACCCGCTCGAAGCCGCCCTCGTCGAGCGTCTGCCGAATCGCGGCCACACGGCCGTCCATCATGTCCGACGGCGCCACGAAGTCGGCCCCGGCCGCGGCGTGCGAGAGCGCGACCTGTGCCAGGTGGCCGACGGTCACGTCGTTGAGAATCTCTTCGCCGTCGAGGATGCCGCAATGGCCGTGCGACGTGTATTCGCAGAGGCAGACGTCGGTGATCACGATGAGATCCGGCATCTCGCGCTTCATGGCGCGAATCGCGTTCTGCACCGCGCCTTCCGGATCCGAAGCGAGCGTGCCCGATGGATCCTTCGAACCGGGGATCCCGAACAGCAGCACGCCTGGCACGCCGTCGCGCTTCGCGCCCGCTGCTTCCGTGACGGCCTCGTCGACCGACAGCTGCGAGACGCCGGGCATCGACGTCACGTCGCGCCGGATGCCGCGTCCCTCGACGATGAACAGGGGAAGGATGAGGCAGTCGGCCGTGAGGTGCGTTTCCCGGACGAGACTGCGGATCGTTTCGGTGCGACGCAGCCGGCGCGGCCGCCGCGCAAGGGTCAGCCGGGTTGCAGTCTTTACAGCCATGACGTCCGATCTTATTGGAAAACTACTTCGCGCAGCGTCTGACGATCTCGTCGACGAGGGCGTGGATGGCGTAGGTTTGCGGCTGAATGGCGACAGGCATGCCCACGTCCCGCGCCACACTCGCCGTCGTCGGTCCGATGACGGCAACGGTCGTGTCACGCAGCAGGGGCGCCATCTCCGCACCGAAGATCGCCGCGAATGTGCGGACCGCAGAGCCGCTCGTGAAAATCACGATATCCACGAGGCCCGCAGCGAGCGCCTGCCTGACGTCGTCAGGCACCGTGTCTTCGGCAATCGTCCTGTACGCGATGACCTCGGTCACATCCGCGCCGAGCTTCGCCAGCGTGCGTGCCACGTAATCGCGGCCGATGTCGGCCCCCGGGACGAGCACGCGGAGGCCCTTCAAGGGCCCCGCGCCGGTCAGTGCCGCGACGACGCCTTCGGCCGTCGATTCCTCCGCGACCAGATCGGCGTCGAGCCCGAGCTTTCTCAACTGGGCCGCGGTCGCGGGTCCGATGACGCAGAACCGGGCCGTCCTCGGCAGCGAACGATGGCCGTGGGAAGCAGACACGGCGTCGGAGAGCGCCCTGGCGGCATTGGCGCTTGTGAGGACGATCCAGTCGAAGCTGCCGATGTCGGCGGCAGCGCGCCGCAACGGCTCCGGATCAGGGGGAGGGCCAATCCGGATGAGAGGCGCGAGGAGCACCTCGGCGCCAAGGGCCGAGAGCGCGCCGGACAGTTCTTCCGCCTGCTCGCGCGGCCGCGTCACGAGGACGCGGCGCCCGGCAAGCGGCTTCACGGCTGCAGGCCCTCGACGCCGGCCCGCACCCGCTCGACCTCGGCGAGGATGTCGCCGGCTCCGCCGGCGAGCAGCTCCTGCGCGACGCGCAAGCCGATGGCCGCGGCGTCGGTCAGCGGCCCGGACTGCGCAGCGGTTACCGCACGGTTCCCGTCGATCGACAGCACGATCGCCGTGAGAGTCAGAACCTCGCCTGCAGTCGCCGCGTACGCGCCGATCGGCATCTGGCACCCGCCGCCAAGCCGTTCGACAACCGTCCGCTCGGCCACGAGCGCCGCGCCCGCAAGTGCATCGTCGGCCTGAGCAACGATTTTTCGCGTAGCCGTGTCGTCGCTCCGAATCTCCACCGCGATGATGCCCTGGCCCGGCGCCGGCACGCAGGCCGCCACGGGCAACAGGGCCGAGATGCGCGATTCCTGCCCGAGGCGCCGAAGGCCGGCGGCCGCGAGTACCAGCGCGTCGAAGTCACCGTCATCGAGCTTGCGAAGCCGCGTGCCGAGATTGCCGCGAACCGGCCCGAATGTCGCGCCTGGCAGCACGCGCTTCAGCTGCGCAATCCGCCGGACACTGCTCGTCCCGATCCGGGGAGCGTCGCCGAGCTGGGGCCGGGCGACGGGCAGCACCATGGCGTCGCGCGGATCTTCCCGCGGCAGGACGGCGCCGATTGCGAGGCCTGCCGGCAGCACGGCTGGCATGTCCTTGCTGCTGTGAACGGCGATGTCGACCGTTCCATTCAGGAGCGCGTCCTCGATCTCCTTGACGAACAGGCGCTTGCCGCCGATCTGCGACAACGGCGCCTCGGCAAGCAGATCGCCGGACGTCTTGATGATGACGATCTCGCAGTCCACACCGGACTGGGCCCGAAGGAGGTCGGCAACGGCGTGCGCCTGGAACAGCGCGAGCTCGCTGCCGCGGGTGCCGATGTTGAGATGGCGTGTCAATCCTTGTCCGGCTTGGTCAACGGCGCCGCCTGATCCCCGAGCCTGAACAACCGGTTCACGGCTTCGGTATAGGTGGCCTGCGTTTCTTCATCGGGCAGCGCCTTCAGCTGCTCGGTCGGTTCCAGCAGCAGCTTCTCGGTGAGGAGCTTCGTCACTTCCTCGATCCGCGCCCGCGCCTCGGGCGGCAGGCCGGCCAGCCGCGAGTCGAGCCGCCGCAGCTCCGCGCGCCGGATTTCTTCGAAGCGCTGGCGCAGGGCGACGACCGTTGGAATGGCCTTCCGTGACAACTGCCAGGTCGTGTACCGGGTCAGCTCCTCGGCGACGATCGCCTCCGCGCGCGCAATCTCCGACGATCGCCTCGCCAGGTTCTCCTGGACGATGCCCTGCAGGTCATCGACGTTGTAGAGGAAGACCTGCTCGATCTCGCCGACCGAGGCTTCGACGTCGCGCGGGACGGCGATGTCGATGATGAACAGCGGATCCGCCCGCTTGCGTCCGGTGACGGCTTCCACATCGGCGCGCGTGATGATCGGCCGCTGGGAGCCTGTCGCCGTCACGACGATGTCGGCGCGCCCCATGGCGCTCCGCATGTCGCCCCAGGGCACCGCGTGCCCGCCGACCTGAGCCGCGAGCGCCTCCGCGTGCGCCATCGTCCGGCTCGTGATGACGATCTCCGCGACGCCGTGGCTGCGCAGGTGCTGCGCCGTCAACGCGCTGATTTCACCGGCGCCCACAACCAGCACGCGCCGGCCGTCGAGCCGGCCGAAAATCTTTCTCGCCAGCGCCACCGCGGCAAAGCTGACGGAGACGGCACCCTCGCCGAGCGAGGTTTCGGTGCGCACGCGCTTGCCGACGCCGAATGCCCAGTGAAACGTCTTCGAGAGCAGCGGGCCGGTGCAGCGACGGCCGGATGCCGCTTCGAAGGCGTCTTTCACCTGCCCGAGGATCTGCGGTTCGCCGATCACGAGCGAGTCGAGTCCCGCCGCCACCAGGAACAGGTGGTGGGCCGCGGCGCCGGCGTCGTGGAAGAAGAGGTGCGGCTGGAAGACATCGCGCGGCACCTGGTGGTACTCGCTCAGGAAGGTGACGAGCTCATCCCGGACCCGGCCCGGTTCATCGCTGGCGACGTAGATTTCCGATCGATTGCAGGTCGAGAGGACGACGGACTCCGCCGCCGACGAGCGGGCGGCAAGCGCCTCGACGGC
>CAMDNQ010000015.1 GCA_945903265.1 Candidatus Sulfopaludibacter sp. SbA3 | reverse complement strand
GGATCCAAGGTCGACCGATGAGCTCGCCTCGCACCCATCTCAGAATCGCCGCGATCGGCGACCTCCATGTCTCGCGTCATTCACAGGGCGCGTTTCAGCCGCTCTTCACCCACATCACGACCAACGCCGACGTCCTCGTCCTCTGCGGGGATTTCACCGACTACGGACTTCCTGATGAGGCGCGGATTCTGGCGCGCGAGCTGACCGCGGGCGTCAAGATTCCGGTCGTCGCGGTGCTTGGCAACCACGATTTCGAGGGGGGCAAGCAGGGGGAGATCCGGGAGATCCTCGCCGATGCGGGCGTGGCCGTGCTCGACGGGGAGGCGACGGAAATCGAGGGCGTGGGCTTCGCCGGCGTGAAGGGATTCTGCGGTGGCTTCGGCCGCGGCGCCCTCGGTCCATGGGGGGAACAGTCCATCAAGCGCTTCGTGCAGGAGGCGGTCGACGAGTCGATGAAGCTCGAGGCGGCGCTCGCGCGGTTGCGGACCGAGCGGCGCATCGCCCTGATGCATTACGCGCCGATTCGCGCGACTGTGGAAGGCGAGCCGCCTGAAATATTTCCGTATCTCGGGTCGAGCCGACTCGAGGAACCCATCAACAGATATCGGGTGACTGCCGTATTTCACGGGCACGCGCACCGGGGCGCACCGGAAGGACGCACCTCGACCGGCATTCCCGTCTACAACGTCGCGATGCCGCTGCTGGCGCGGCTCAATCCGGACCGTCCCCCGTACCTGGTCGTGGAACTGCCGCTTCGCGCCGATGCGGCGCGTTCTGTCAGCGAGCCGCCGACGGGCACGCTCGCCGATCCGATTGTTAAGTCGGCCTGAATCCTGCACAGCCGGAAGTGCCGTGAATAACGTCGCTACCCCCTTGATGACGACCCCCGAGAAGGCGGAGCTGTACCGCACCGCGCTCGAAATGCTGAACCTGAGTGGCGTGCCCTACATGGTGGGCGGGAGCTTCGCGTTCCAGTACTACGCCGGTATCTCGCGCTCCACGAAAGACTTCGACATCTTCACGCGCGAGCGTGACGTGCAGCGCGTCCTCGACGTGCTGATGCGCGCCGGCTTCACGACCGAAATGGCGTTCAGTCACTGGCTCGCCAAGGCGCATCACGGCGACAAGTTCATCGACGTCATCTTCAATTCCGGGAACGGGGTCGCGGAGGTCGACGACGAATGGTTTTCGCACGCGGTGGACGAACTGGTGCTCGGCGTCCCCGTGAAGCTCAGTCCGGCGGAAGAAATGATCTGGTCGAAGGGCCTGATCATGGAGCGTGAGCGGTACGACGGCGCCGACGTCGCCCACGTGTTCCGCCATTGCAGCGGCCTGCTCAACTGGGATCGGCTGGTGAGGCGGTTCGGCCCTCACTGGCGCGTGCTCCTGAGTCACGTCGTGTTGTTCGGGTTCATCTATCCAGGGGAGCGCTCGTTGATTCCGTCCGCGGTCGTCCGCGATCTCGTGGGACGGCTCCTCGCGGAGCTCGATGAGCCGACGCGCAACAGCAAGGTCTGTCAGGGCACGCTCCTCTCGCGCGGGCAGTACCTGGTCGACATCGATGACTGGGGTTACGAAGACGCGCGCCTGGCGCCGCGGGGCGGGTTGACGCCGCAGCAGATTGACGTCTGGACCGCAGCGATCGATAAGCCGAAGGACTAACTACCGACTACCGACGACCAACTAGCGAAGGCCCATCCCGGTGACGACCACATCGTCGGTAGCGGTTCCCAGGACATCCTTGGTCGACAGCACCTGCGCGCGAAGCAGGTAACGACCTGCCGCGAGGTTCTTGAAGGTAATCGTGTGAAGGCGCTTCTCGTCGGCGCCGTTCAGCGCAATTTCGCTCGCGCGGAACATATCGTCGCTGTCGGCTTCAATTCGCAGCGTCCGGTTGCTCGCGTCCGGCTCGACTGAAACCATGAAGCGGACGGTGGCGGGCTCCGAAAAGTATTTGCCGTGGAGGACGATGTCCACAACCTCGCGGGCGTCGCTCGGGGCCGACCCATGGGTGATGGCAATAAGAGCAGCGAAGAGCATCCCGGCGGCAGTGCGCCTTGTGACAGTGGTGCGTTTCACGGCGTCCTCCTGAGCCGCGGTAGAGCAACGGAGGTGCCAACCCGCCTTCGCGCGTGCCGCGCTTCGGCGGGCAGGCCCCGGCTCTACTGCTGACGTTCAAGGATCCAGCACACCGGCCCTGCCAGTTTTTCGAGCCACGATCGCCTGTTCCATCCCTCGCTGGTGATCTCGTCGCTCGCGGCAAGGTCGGACTCGAAGTCGCGATTCAGGCGCACGACGACTGCGCCTTCCCGGAAGGCGACATTGACTTCGTCGTTGTGTTCGAACGAGCGGTTATCGACGTTCGTCGTCCCGATGACGGCCCACGTGCCATCGATCAACAGCGCCTTGACGTGTGTCATCGCCGAGCGGTATTCGAAAATCTTTACGCCGCTTGGCAGCAGCTCCCCGTACATCCGGCGGCTGGCGAGCCGCACGAATCCCTGGTCGGTCCGCTTGCCCGGCACCACCACGCGGACGCGCACGCCGCGCCGCGCGGCCCGGATGAGTGACTGGCGGAGCGCGCGATCGGGCAGAAAGTACGGGGTGCTGATGTCTATTTCGGATACGGCACCCTCGATGAGCATCTGGAAGACCACGCGCGAGCTGGTGGCGCGATCGGACGGCGAACTCTTCACCAGCATGGCTTCGGTCGACCCGGCCGGTTGGAGCGGAGGCCAGTCTCGAGGGGAGGAAAGGATTTCTCCCCCGCACTCGAGCCAGTTTTCCGCAAAGACGCCCTGCAGCGACGCGACGATTGGCCCCTCGATTCGGGCCATCGTGTCCCGCCACGCGGGCTTGCCGTCGATGGGCTTCAACCACCAGTCGGCGACGCCGGCCCCGCCGGTAAACGCGATCCGCCCGTCGATGATCAGGAGCTCACGGTGCGTGCGGTTGTTGATGCGGGCCAGCCGGTACCACGTGAGCGGCTGGTAGAAGCGGACGTGGCACCCTGCGTCGCGCAGCCTCCGGGCCGATTCGCCCCCCATCAGTGCGCTGCCGATGGCGTCCAGTACGAGCCGCACCTCGACGCCGTCGCGGGCGCGCGCCACCATGGCGTCGATGAGCATGTCCGCGGCCTCGCCGGGCGCGAAGATGTACGCCTCCAGGTTGATCGTCGCCTTCGCCTGCAGAATCGCGTCGCGCATCGCCGGATAGAACTGTGCGCCGTTCGTCAGCACCTCGACGCGGTTGTGCCGATGCACGGTCGCCTGGCACATGGCCTCGACCACATGGAGGAAGTCGTCGCTGTCGGGCCGAAGGGGGGTAGTAACCCGATAGTCGATTCTGGGCGTGAACAGGAAGACGAGCAGCACCCAGATCAGGAACCCGAGGCCGATGATCGTCCACGCCATGGTCTGCGCCGCGTTACCGGCGTGAATCCGTCAGCGGCTCGAGGAATGCCACCGGAAAACGGGCGAAGACGTCCGCCAGGTCCGCCACCGCGCGGCCGCCGTCGCGCCGCACGGCGATCCGCTCTCCGGTCAATACATGCCGGTAGGCAGGCGGTCCGTCCGCCGGCAGTTCGACAGCGGTATCTCCCCAGATGCGCTCACCGACTGGCCCCGTGTCGGCATCGGGCAGCAGCGAGCCGAGCAGCCTCGGGAGCACGACAACGACGTGACCGCCGTCGAGCATCCGGGCAAACGCGAAAGCGTGGTCGAGCCGCGTTCCAGTCACGTGGAGTGGATGGTACTGTCCGCACCGGAAGATCGCCAGCCGGGCGCGCCTGAACCGAAGGAGCCCGCTCGTGGCGTACAGCTTCACGCGATCGTCGAGCGGGTTGCTGACGACGCTGTCGAGGACGCCATTGGGGACCCCCTCCGCGGCGTCGAGCTCACCAAGAAGCGACCGGCGCCTGGCGTAGTCGACGGGACACCGATTGTCCGGATCGACAAGGCTGAAATCCCAGATCTCCGTCCCCTGGTAGAAGTCGGGCACGCCGGGCGCCCCGATCTTGAGCGCCAGCTGCGCGAGCGAGTTGTATGCGCCAATGCGCGCGACACGGTGGGCAAACGGAAGGAAATCCTCGCGGAAGGCGGTGTTGTCCGGCGCGAGGACGACGTCGACGAATCGCGACATGGCGCGCTCGTGCTGCGGGCTTGGATTGAGCCAGTTGGTGTGGAGCTTCCCCTCGCGCATGGCCTTGTGCATGTACTCGACGATGCGCGTGCGGTAGGCGGCCTCGTCGTCGGCCGTCATCGGTGTGATCGGCCAGCTGCCGACGATGGTCTGGTAGAGCAGGTACTCCTCGTTGCGGCTGGGGTACGACTGTCCGTCGATAATCGACCGGCCGCGCCGGTTCGCGCGCGCCCACGTCGCGATCGCCTGTTTCCACGCGTCCGGCACCTCCGACAGGACGTTCAGGCGCGCGCGCACGTCTTCGCTCCGCTTCGTGTCGTGCGTCGAGGTCGCGGACATGGTGTGGGGCCACTGTGACGCCCTCGCGGCCAGCCAGTCGTGCAATGCCTCCGGAGCGATGCCAAAGCGATCCGGCTCGCCGCCGACGTCATTGAGCGACGCCAGGCGGTTGTAGATGTACAGCGCGGTGTCCTCGATGCCTTTCGCGGTCACGGGACTCGTGACCTGCTGGAATTTCCCGACCAGACGCAGGTGCTCGTCCCGCTCGCGCTCGGGCACATAGCGCGTGTTCTTCAGCAGCAGATCGCGCACGAAGTCGAACACGACGCCCGGATGCCGGGGATTCCGCCGCTTCGCCTGGGAGACCGCGTGGTCGATGTAGCCGCGGTCGCGGTCGCTGACGGCCTCGCGCGCATTGACATACGTGCGGTAGACAGGGAAGCAGGCGATGATTTCGCGCACGGCGTGCGTGAGGCTGTTCAGCGTGAAGTCGCGCGAATAGCGGCTTCGCTCGGAGAAGCGGTTGAGCCCGTGGGCCAGCACGTTCAGCTCGCTCGCCATGCTGACACGCAGCACCAGCTCCTTCCCCCAGTACGCGACATCGCGGAAACGCGTCCGCAAGCGGGTGAACCGCTCGTACACGCTGGTGAGCGCGGCTTCATTGCGCGGGTCGACGAAGAGGCCGTTGATGGTGCCCAGAAAGTCGTACCCGGTCGTGCCGGCGACCGGCCAGCGGGGCAGTTCTTCGTCCCCGCCGAGAATCTTCTCGACGATGACGTAGAGAGGGCGGTCGGCGGAGTAGACATCCGGCCGGATCTCGGAGGCGCGCTGCTGCAGCCGCTCGAGATAGTCGCCAGGATCGAACAATCCGTCGACGTGATCGATGCGCATCCCGTCAACCGCGCCGCGCCGGAGCAGGTCGAACAGGAAACCATGGACCCGTTCGAAGACGGCCGGGTCTTCCATTCGGATTGCCGCGAGATTATTAATGTCGAAGAATCGCCGGTAGTTGATCTCCTCGGCTGCGACCCGCCAGTGCGCGAGACGATATGGCTGCAGTCCCAGCAGCGCGTCGAGGCTGTCGAGGCTCTGAGGGTCGTGCTGCCGGCCGTTGAAATGCGCCAGCGCCCGATCGATGTGGTCCCGGACGGCCGAGCACCGGCTTTCGAGCGCGGCAAGGCGCCGCTTGATCACTTCTTTTTCACGGTGGCGTTCGGCCCGTGATGCCTCGTCGTGCCGCTGCCGCCCGGGCAGGTGGCGCATCGCCGTCAGGATGCTCAGACATTCGAGTGCGTCGTCGGATTCGTGGCCAAGGATCTCGAGCAGCTGTTCAAGGCCGGTTTCAAGGATCAACCCATAGGTCTTCGGGGCGATCGGCAGCACGTGCTCGAAGTAACGCGCCCGAAACTCCCCCCCGCCGTACTCGAGCGTGATCTCCTGTCGATCCAGCACGGCGCCGTAGGCGTCGCCGAGAATCGGCAGCAGCACCTTGTCCTCGAGCTCGGGCTTCAACGGATGCCAGTCGATGTCGAAGACGTCAGCGCACCGGGAGCTCGGACCGTTCTCGAGCACGTCCTGCCACCAGGGATTGGCGGCCCCCGCGATGCCCATGTGGTTGGGGACGACATCGACAATGTGGCCCATGCCGTGGCGGCGGAGGGCCTCGATCCACTGCCCGAAGCTCTCGTCGTCACCGACCTCGGGGTTCAGGTGCGTGGGGTCGGCCACGTCGTACCCGTGGGTGCTGCCGGGGACGGCGGCGAGATAGCTGGAGGCGTAACAGTGCGAAATCCCCAGCGCGTGAAGGTAGTCGACGATTGCGCGTGCCGCGTCAAACGTGAACGACACATTGAACTGCAGGCGATACGTTGCGGCGGGAATCGTGGCGGGAGGCATGGTCGAGCTGGGGTGATCGACGCAAGACTGGGGCCCGGCGCCTTTAAGGCTCGTGACCGTGCCCGGGTATGTCAATTGCTGTGTGGCTGAGAGTCATGAGGCCATCCGTCTCGTCCGTAAGGATCATCCTGGCGCTCGTCGTCCTGGCGTTCAGCGCGGGGTGCGGCGGTCGCACGGTGGTGGTCACGCCCCGACAGGCGGTCACACCCGCCATGCGCGCGCAGCTGCGCGTCGATCCCGGCGCGACACGCCGTGACATGTTTCTGGGAGTGGGCGGCCGTCAATACGTCCCGCCCGCGAATGCGCCCTTCACCCTGGTAGGGAAGGACGAGACCGGCTTCAGCGTCAGTTACGACGTGACGAGCGCCGACGGCATCGAATGGAGCGCGAAAATCGGTCCGGAGGCACAGACCGAGGTCCTGCTCTCGCGTGTCCTGTGGGGGCTCGGCTATCATCAGCCCCCTGTCTATTACGTACCGTCCTGGAAGCTCGATACGGGAGAAGGCGAGCCGATCACGATCAGTGAAGCTCGATTCCGCCCGAAGCTGGCCCGCCTGGACCGGTCCGACGAGTTGTGGAGCTGGGCCGACAACCCGTTCAGCGGCACGCAGGAGCTCAAAGGCCTGCTGGTCATCCTCCTGATGTTGAACAGCAGCGACCTCAAGGACGACAACAACAGCATCTACGACGTCAAAGAGCCGTGGGACGGCGCGTCGCGCTGGTACGTCGTGCGCGACCTGGGCGCCTCGCTGGGCGAAACGGGCAAGTTGTTCCCGCGTCGCAACTGGTTCGAAGGTTTCGAGCGTGAACCGTTCATCACCGCCGTCAACGGATCGACGCTCACCTTCGGCTACACGGGCCGCCATCAGGAGCTGCTGTCGATGATCACGCCGGACGACGTGAAGTGGGCGGCCGGCCAGCTCGGCCGTCTTACTGACGCACAATGGCGCGATGCGTTCCGTGCGGCCAACTACGCGCCGGCGTCCGCCGGCCGCTTCCTCGCCCGTATCAAAGAGAAACTCGTCGACGGCCTCGCTCTGAGAGTCGATCGACGCGCCGTCAACGACTGAATCGACGAAACGACACGACCATGCAGCAGACGCTTCCGCCCGAATTCGCGATACCCGAGATCTTCATCAACCAGGTACAAATCATCATCAAAGCGCTTCTGATCCTGCCGCTGGCTGCCGGACTCGGCGCCCTGCTCGCGTTTCGCCCGCGCCGCCGCGGAACGCCGGCGCGCTCCGCGCCGGTGATTCAGACGCAGATCGTCCTTGCGATTCTCGGATCGGTCGTCATGCTGATTGTCGGGACCAGCCTAGCGCGGGCATTTGGCATCGTGGGCGTCGCGAGCCTCATCAGGTACCGGGCGAAGATCGACGATCCGAAGGACGCCGTGGTCATGCTGGCGACCCTCACTGTCGGGTTGGCATCGGGCGTCGAGCTCTATGGACTAGCGGTCTTCTCAACCCTGTTCGTCCTGGCCGTCCTCTGGATCGTCGAATCGCTCGAGCCCGAGCAGCGCAAAGTGTTCGACCTCAAGATTGTCTCGGAGGACCCCTCCGTGCTGCGGGCAGACGTGGAGGCGATTCTCCGGCGCTCGGGCGTGAAGTTCGAGCTGCGCAGCGCGGGCGCGAAGGATCTCATCTACGACGCGTCGCTCCCGATCTCCGTGCGCACCGATCGGATCGCCAACGCCATCCTGTCGCTGCAGCCGAACGGCGAGACGGAAGTCTCGTGGGAAGAGAAGAAGAAGAAGTAAGTTCCCTCCTTAATTGCGCCGTGGCACCCTCGTTGCTTTTTTCTCTGCTTGCGGCGACTTACAGCCGGGGAGGCAGATAGATGGCAGCGACATCATTACAGGAGCTCTTCGTGGAAGAGCTGCGCGACATGTACGACGCGGAGAAGCGGCTCACCAAGGCGCTTCCCAAGATGGCAAAGGCGACCGAGGACGGTCCGCTCCGGGCCGCATTCACCGCGCACCTGAAGGAAACCGAACGTCAGATCGGCCGTCTTGAACAGGTGTTCAAGACCGTCGGCGAAAAGCCGCGCGGCAAGAAGTGCGACGGCATGATGGGCATCATCGAGGAAGGCAATACCGCGATGGAGGAGCTCGAGGGAGCCGTCCTCGATGCGGCGCTCATTGCCGGTGCGCAGAAGGCCGAGCACTACGAGATTTCTTCGTACGGCACGCTCGCGTATTTCGCCGAGCTGCTGGGCAACGACCGGGCGAAGCAGCTGCTTGGTCAGACGCTCGACGAGGAGAAGGCGGCCGACGAGAAGCTGACGGCCATCGCCAAATCCGACGTGAATTGCGACGCCCTGATGGGGACCGGTGACGAGGACGAGGAAGAGCCGTCGTTCTCGATGCGGAACGTCCGGCGCGCGGCAGCGTCCTACGGCATCGCCAACGACAAACGTCGTTCTGCGGGACGGAAAGCGACGAAGAAGAAGTAAGCCGCGACGGGATCGGGGATCAGGGATCAGGGATGCGGATCCCGGATCCCTATCCCCGGTAGTTCCCGAACTGCAGCGCCACGCCGAAGTCCTGCTCCCGCAGCACCCGCATCACTTCCTGCAATTCGTCTTTCGAGGGTGAGGAGATCCGCAGCTGGTCCCCCTGAATGTTCGCCTGGACCTTCTTCAGCTTCGAGTCCTTGATGAATTTGACAATCTCGCGCGCCTTCTCCGACTCGATCCCCTGCTGCAGCTGGACCTCCTGGCGGACGGTACTGTTGGCGGCGGGTTCGATCGTTCCGCGCGTGAGGTTCTTGCCTGGCACGTTCCGGCGGACCAGGCGCGTCAGCAGGATCTCCCAGAGGGCATTCAGCTTGAACTCGTCGTCTGCAATCAGCAGCAGCTTCGACTCCTTCATGTCGAAGTCGATCGAGGCCTTCGAACCCTTGAAGTCATAGCGCTGCGCCACTTCCTTGCGCGCCTGGTTCAGCGCGTTGTCGACTTCCTGCAGATCCACGGTGGACGTGACGTCGAAGGAGGGCTGTACGGCCATCGGGCGAAATAATAGCAGGCGAAACTCGGCCGTAGTAGGCCAATGGTTGAGGTAGGTGTGAAAAAAATTTCGCGCTGGGGTAATACAGGCGCCGCACGGACTCCCGCGGCGCGCCGGCGCACAAGGTCGTAACAAGGCACAAGTCACAAGGCGCAAGGCACCTTGTGACTTGAATTCCATGGCACGCAGGTAATGGCCCGGCCCCAGCCCGCACGGAGTCTCGCACGCCAGACGCTCTCTTCCGGCACCGAGGCCGCCCGCCTCGAGTTGCTCGAATACTTCCTTATCCATCACGACGATCTTCAGCGCTGCGCGCAGGCCAGCCTGGAATGGCTGCACCGCTATGCCGGTGTGAAGCGCTCTGTCTGCCTGCTGGCGGATCGCGACTCGGGCACGCTTGTCGGCGTGGCGGGGTTTGGCGTCGGCGCCGACGATGTGGAGATGTCTGAGTCCTCGCTGTCGGACGAGGGAAACCCGCTGGTCGGGGCGCTGGCGTCGGCGGAGCCGATCATCATCAACTCCGGACGCGCGAACGGAGGGTCCACACGCGCGGCCCTCGGCCCCGGCGCCTATGCGGCTGTTCCCCTGCGGGGGGTGCGCGACCGCGAGGAGGGCGCCGTCGGCCTGCTGCTGATGCGTCCCGGATCGGACACCACGGCCGATCTCAGCTGGCTGAGCACTGTCCTCGGTCAGAAACTCGATCAGATTCGCGGCCGGGGCAGTCTCGCGGAGGAAGTCCGGAAGCTGCGGCGGGAGCGCTCGCTGCTCTTCACCATCATCAACTCGGTCACCGACCCGATCATGCTGACCGATACCGAGGGCCGTCTCATCGTCGCCAACGCGCGCGCGGAAAAGCTGTTCGCCGCCGGTGAGGAAGAGAGCGAGGGGCGCCGCCGGGCCGTCGAGCTGAATAACATGCTGTTCTCCGCGGCGCTCTCGAGGAGCGCCGTCGAAGGGCCGTCGGAGGCGCGCGAGCTGCTGCTGGTAGACCCGAGCGAAGGGTCGGACCTGCTGTTCGAAGTCCTGAGTTCCACGGTCGAGGACTCGCGCGAGGGCACCGGCATTGTGTCCGTGCTCCGCAACATCACCGACCTGCGCCGCGCGACGGAGCAGATCGAGGAGAACTACCAGCGGCTGCGGGTGCTCGAAGCGGAGGCGCGGACGGAGCGCGATCGCCTGAACCTGATTATCGACTCGGTCGCCGACCCGATTATCGTGACCGACCCGACAGGGGAGACGGTGCTGATGAACGCGCCCGCCGAGGAGCTGTTCACCGTGCCCGTGACCGCAGCCGACATCGCCGAACGGAACGTGCAGGCCAACGACGCGCACTTCTCGTCGTTCATCTCGGGTCTGCTCCTCGGCGAAGGCGGACCGCGGGAGATTCGGCGCGGGGAGATCGGACTCGTGAATCCGTCGAGCTCGGAGCTGATCCCCGTCGAAGCGATCGCGGGCAAGGTGCAGAGCGAGTCCGGTGAGCTGACGGCGGTCGTGACGATCCTCCACGACCGGCGCGAGGCGCTCGAGCGCGTGCGGCTGTACGAGCAGCTGAAGCTGGCCTCGGACGAACTGCAGGCGCGCGTGCAGGCGGCCACCGCCGAGCTGGCGACGCAGAACGAGCTGCTGCGCCGGCAGGCGATCGAGCTCGAACAGGCCTCGCGGCTCAAATCGCAGTTCCTCGCCAACATGTCGCACGAGTTCCGGACGCCGCTGAATGCGATCCTGGGCTATACGCACATGCTGCTGCACGGCGTCGCGGGCGATTTGACGGTGGCGGCGCGGCGTCAGCTCACCCGCATCGATTCCAACGGCCGCCACCTGCTGACGATCATCAACGAGATCCTGGACATTACCCGTATCGAAGCCGGGAAGATGCCGATACAGATCAGCGAATTCAACCCGAGCGAGATTGTCCCCGAGGTCATGGCCGAGCTCGATCCCGTGATCGCGCGGTCGAAGCTGATCGTGACGCCGAAGCTGGATCCGGAAGCGCCGCCGGTGCACAGCGATCGCCAGAAGGTGAAGCAGATCGTCGTCAACCTCCTGAGCAACGCGCTGAAGTTCACGCACCAGGGGGGCATCGAAATCGCCGTGATGCACGACGCCGACACCGGCAGCGTGTCGATCGCCGTCAGCGATACCGGGATCGGGATCGCGCCGGAGCACCACGAGCGCATCTTCGAGGATTTCCGTCAGGTGGATTCGTCGCCGTCGCGCCAGTATGGCGGCACGGGTCTGGGCCTCGCCATCTGCCGGCGGCTTGCGGGCGCGCTCGGCGGCCGCATCGCGCTCCGGAGCAATCTCGGCCAGGGGTCGACGTTTACCCTCACCATTCCTGTGGACGCAACGCCATGACTGAGCAGGGACCGCTGATTCTGGTTGTCGACGATTACGAGGACGCGCGGGAGATGTACGCGGAGTACCTGCGGTTCTGCGGGTTCCGCGTCGCCGAGGCGCGCAACGGCAATGAGGCGCTCGAACAGGCGTTCAGCCTCATGCCGAACCTGATCCTGATGGATCTGTCCCTGCCCGGGATGGACGGGTGGGAGGCCACGCGGCAGCTCAAGGCGGATCCGCGCACCGCGCGGATTCCAGTCGTCGCGTTGACCGGCCACGCACTGGCCGGCGCGTCGGAAGGGGCCAAACGGGCAGGCTGTGATTCCTTCGTGACGAAACCGTGCCTGCCCGACGATCTCGTCGTCGAGGTCCGGCGGATGCTGGGCCTCCCGCAGACCACACCCACTGACCGCTGAAGAGGTCCGTCGTAGGATTACGTATGGCAAAGGTCACCAAAAAGAAGCCGGCGGCGCGCGAGGCCGCGCCGGCCAGCCGCGCGGGGAAGGGCACCCGCACCGCGCGGTCCCAGAATGCCGCGATGCCGCGCAGCATGCAGCATCGAGGAGAAGGGGAGAGGCGCCAGGCGGTTCAGCAGGTGCGCGCGCCCCGCGAGGACGAGGACGTGGACGAGCTCACGCGGGTGACCCGCGAAACGGAGGTGCGCGGCACCGAGACACGCGTCGAGCGTGTCATCGAGCGCGCCCCGAAGCCGACCATGACCGGCGTCGACCGCACGGGCTCCCGCGGACGCTACGTCTACTGCATCATCCGCAGCAGCGCGCCGCTGAAGTTCGGCGCCATCGGGATGGATGACCAGTGGGCCGACGTGTATGTCGTGAATTACAAGGACATGGCGGCCGTCGTGTCCGACGTGCCGATGGTGCCGCTCGATTCCACGCGTGAGAACGTCCTCGCCCACGAGCGCGTGAACGAAATCGTGATGCGCGACCACACGGTCATCCCGATGTCGTTCGGCACCATCTTCAAGACGCGCGACGACATTCTCGAGCTGCTCAAGTCGGCGTACGACGCGTTCAACGACGTGCTCAACAAGATGCAGAACAAGCTGGAGTTCGGTCTCAAGGTGCTGTGGGATCGCGACGACATGATCCGGGTCATCGAAGGCGAGGACGAAGACATCCACCGCCTCAAGACCGAGATCTCGTCGCAGAAAGGGTCCACGTACTTCGCGCGAATGCAGTACGGCCGCCTGATCGAGGGCGCGCTCCAGGCCCGATCGGAGCGCTATGTCGCGGAGTTCCTCGAGAAACTGCGCGACGTGTCGGTCGCGTCGCGCATCAACCGCGCCATCGGCGACAAGATGATCCTGAACGCCGCCTTCCTCGTGCAGCGCGAGCAGGAGCAGGCGTTCGATCGCCGGATCAAGCAGATCGCGTCGCAGTTCGACAAGCTGACGTTCAAATACACCGGCCCCTGGCCGCCGTACAACTTCGTCAACATCCGGCTGAAGCTCGAGCGCGCCGGACAGCACTAGGGCGCATGCTGACGTCGTTCCTTGGCTGGGTGTTCAGGACGGTCGCCACGGCCGCCGAGGCCGAGCTGAACGACGACACGGCGCTGCGCGAGCAGCTGCTCGAGGCGGAAATGCAGCGCGAAATGGGGGAGATCTCCGACGAGGAGTTCAGCGACATCGAAGCCGACCTGCTCGCCCGGATCCGCGACATCAGGCAGCGCCGCGAAGGAACTGGCGCGCTGACGATGGGCGCGCAGCCGATCGAGACGACCCCCGGCAGCACCTTCCAGATTGAAGCCAGCGTGACCGGCGACTTTTACGAGCCGGCCGACGCGCCGCACACCACCATCATCGAGCGCGAGCCGGACTACGAGGAGACCATCGAAGTCGGCACGCCTGCCCCTCGCAAAGGGACTCGTCGTAAACTCCGGAAGTCGTGAGCGCCACGCTGACCTATGTCTATTGCCTGGTCCGGTCGGCCAGGCGTCCGTCGATCGCTGGCGTTCCGCCCGGCCTGCCGCTGAGCGAGCCGGTCCGGCTCGTCGAGGTACCCGATGCAGCGCCGGCGAGGCGAACGGCGCCGAAGGCGAAAACGCCCGCCGCCAGGACGTGGCTCGTCGTGAGTACGGTTCCCCAGGCTGCGTACGCGGAAGAGGTGCTCGAGCAGGAGATGCAGCGCCTGGAATGGATCGGCGAGCGCGCGCTGGCGCACGAAGCCGTCGTCGAGCACTTTCTGCGCGCCGACGCCGTCCTGCCGATGCAGCTCTTCACCCTGTTCATGACCGACGAGCGTGCCGCAGCCCATGTCACCCGTGATCGCCGCCGGATCGATCGCATCCTGTCGAAGATCGCGGGGCAGGTGGAGTGGGGGCTTCGCCTGACGCTGGGCGCCGAGGCGCAGGCGGCGCCCGCCAGACGCGCGCGGGTGGCGTCGGGCGCCGATTACCTCGCCCGGAAACGCGACGTGCGCGATGCCGTGCGGGACCGCATGAAGAAGGCACGCCTCGACGCGACCCGAATTTACCGCACGATCGCCGCGGAGGCGACCGCGGCCGAGCGCCGCACCGATATCGACCGGACCGTACCGGGCTCCCGCGTTGTGCTGGATGCCGCGTTTCTGGTGCCCGCCGGCCGCGCCGCCGCATTCCGCGCCGTCGTCCGC
This sequence comes from Candidatus Sulfopaludibacter sp. SbA3, assembly GCA_945903265.1. Classification (GTDB taxonomy): domain Bacteria; phylum Acidobacteriota; class Vicinamibacteria; order Vicinamibacterales; family UBA2999; genus CAXNKG01. The sequence goes on along the minus strand of CAMDNQ010000015.1, from coordinate 62,970 downwards.
CGCCAGACCGGGCCGCTGACGCGAGCGGGAGTCGCCGCGGCGCTGACCGGCCCCTGGCCGCCGTACAACTTCATCTGATGGCGCGCACGCCCTCCCGAACGCCAGCCTCGCAGGTTCTCGATGACGAAGGCGAGACGTCGCTCCTCGACGTGATCGACAACGCCCTCAACAAGGGCATCGTCCTCAACGGCGACCTGACACTCGCGCTGGCGCAGGTCGATCTGGTCTACGCGCGGTTGTCGCTCCTCCTGTGCGCCGCCGATCGCGTGATGCCCAATGAGGACGACGACATCATCGCCCGCCACTCGGATCGCCGCGCCCGTCGTCGATGAAACGCGGGCGATGAAAGTGGCCGTCTACGCCCTGACCAGCCACGCGGGTCCGCGCGCTGCCGGCCGCGGCCTGTCGGGCGAGCGGCTTCGGGTCGTGCGTGTCGGTGCGGTGTCCGCTGTCGTTGGCGATGTCGCCCGCCTCCCTGCGCCGACCGAAGCGAAACTGCGCGCCTACACCACACTTCTCGCCGCGCTCGCGACGACACATCAGTCGGTGCTGCCGGTCCGGTTCGGTACCACGATGCAGGACGACGAAGAGCTCGAAACGATTCTTCGTCTGCGGCAGAAGCCCCTGAAATCGCAGCTGGCTCGTGTTCGCGGCCGCGTGCAGATGACCGTGAGAGTTCTCGTGGCGCAAGCCCGCCGTAGCCTCGGCGAAGGCGGGTCAGGATCGCGTGGCGGACCTGACAAGGTCCGCCCCACGGGGACGGGTTCAGGCACGCAGTATCTTTCGAGCCGCGCGCGCGAGCACAGCGCGTCGAGCATCCCGGGCTTCGCGCCTGTCGATCGTGCGGTCGCGAGGTGGGTCAGGGACTCGCGTGTGGAGCGGCGCGGGACCGTTGCCACGGTGTATCACCTGGTTCCCAGAGCCGCCGCGGGCCGATATGCAGCGGCGATCGAAGCGGCTGCCGCGGCCGAAGACGTACGCGTGCTCGTATCAGGACCGTGGCCGGCGTACGCATTTGGGGACTGGTGATGGCAAAAAAAGCGGTTGCACGAAAGAAAACGAATCCCCCGAAGCAGAAAAAGGTTCCGGCGAAACCGCGGAAGGGACGCCTGGTCGCGAAGGCGGGGAGTCTCACCGTGAGCGAAGTGGCCGAGCTGGACGACCTTCGGCGGCAGCTCGAACGCACCGCGTCATCGCAGTCGCCGATGCGCTGGAATGCGGATCCTGATGAGGTCCAGCGGTCGGTGGCCAAGCTCGTGCTCACACTCGTCGAGTTCATCCGCAGGCTGCTGGAGCGCCAGGCGATCCGGCGCATGGAAAAGGGCACGCTCAACGACGAGCAGGTGGAAAATGTCGGCCGGGCGCTGATGCAGTTAGAGGAAACGGTGCAGGATATTGCGGCAAAGTTCGGGGTACCGGCCGAGGACCTGAATCTGGACCTCGGGCCGGTGGGAAAGTTGATGTAACGCTAGGCGCTGTCGTCCCGTTCGACATCCGACTCCGCGCTGTCGGGGTCGACGTCTTCTACGCCTTCGCGCCCGCGAATGGCGTCGTCACGGTTGCGATCAAATTCGGTGTCAGCGTCCTCGATGAGCTCGTCCTGGTCGCGCGGTTCGTCTGCCATTGGTGATCCTCCAGGCGCCAACCCCGCAATGCTGATGCCAGCGGCGCTTTCCGCGCGGAGCGGTCGGAGCTGAAGGCCATTCGCCGCACGAACGAAACCGGCCGATGTAAACAGGTGCGCCATGGGATGATCGCCGGCCGGCAGACCGTTCATGGTTTCGAGCAGCATGCCGCGGCGTCCTTCATCGCGCGCCAGGGCCGCGTGGCGCAGCGCCCGGGCGACGCTGCGAACGACCTGTGAGCGCCGCGGTTCAGCCTCCGGCGGAAATACCAGCACGTCACGCTCGCCGCGCCGCAGGTACCCGGCGAGAAAACCGTCCACGAGAATGACGCGCGCACCGGCGGAGCGCGTCGGTCCGCGTCCCTCTGCGCGTTCGGCGTCAGGAGCGTCGGCGGCCGGCCATTTCACCGACGCTCCGTAGGGATTGGCGGGGTCGGTGGCGGCGAGCACCACCGTCCGCGCCACATCGGGGACCTCGCGCATCGTCCTGAGGAGATCCACGGCCGGCGGCAGCGCAAACTGCGCGGCGCCCAGACCCGCGACGAAATATCCTCGGCGAATGCGCCCCGCCTCCTCCATCGCCTTTAACACCTGATAGATCGGCGTAAAGCCGCCGGGCACCATCTCAGCCGCCGCCGTTTCGCGCGTGACGACGCCGTGGCGGGAGAGGAGTTGCTGCGCCATCGCCGTACTCCATGACGTGACCGATGCCGTGGGAGCCGCCGCGGGCACCGCCGACCAGCGCCCTTCGGCGGTTGGGGGCACGAGCCGACGTGATCGAAAGGCCTGGCCGGCGCGTGCGAGTGGACGCCGCGCGCGCGCCTCGGGCGGCCGCAGGAATGCCCGGAGAGGATGGAGGGTGTCGTTCGTGACGGCGCCCCGCCAGACCAGTTCCCAGAGCGCGTCAACGGTTTCCTGAGGAAATCCGCCGCCCGTGCCTTCGTGCACCGCGTGAAAAAACGAGGCGCCGTGAGCGCGCAGGTACTCGAGGATGTCGTTGGCGCGTCCCTTCAACGGACGGTCGCCTGCGCCCTCAGGACGTGCGGCGCCGGCAGGTGAGCGCAGCCGCTCGAGCTGATCGGTGAGATACAGCGCGACGCGTCCGTCACGCTCGCCCAGCGGTTCGACGCCGACCCAGACCACTTCGCCGGCCGCGACCACCATGTCGAGCAGTCCCGGATGATATTGGTCGACACGGGCGGCCAGGACGTCGGTTTCGAGCACGGAGGCAGGCACCGCCGCGCCCTGCAGCTGCTCGATCGCGTCAAGTAGCGCTTCCGGCCCGAGCCGCCGGCTCCCGATGCCATGCCAGGAAACGAGAAATCGGCCGAGCGCGTCGGCGTCAACGGGCTCGATTTCCTGGCGCAGCTTCGCCAGGGATCGCTGGCGCAGCATGCGCAGGACATTGGCGTCGACCCACTCGCGTCCCGTGCCGCCTGGCCGGAACTCGCCTTCGACAATCCTCCCCGCGGCCGCAAGCCGGCGAAGATGCGGCTCGACGTCAGGAGACGGCAATCCGTAGCGTGCCGCCACCTCGCGGGAGGTGAATGGGCCGTGCGATCGGGCATACCGCGCAAGCAGATCGGCGCTGGCATCAGCGACCGGTTCGAGCAGGGTGGGAGGCAGGTGGTCCGGCAGCGCGACTGTCAGGGCGTCGCGGTATCGCGCGACATCCTCGATCGCGACGTACCGGGTGTCTCCGGCAATCGGTAGGGGGACGATCCGCTGGACGGCGAGCAGGTCCTGGATGAGCGGTGCGGCGACAGACGCGCTCCGCGCGGAGATTTCATCGGCGGTCAGGTCGCCGATGCGGATCAGCAGATCGTGCAGCTGGTCGGCCGTGCGGATCCGCCGCGATTCCTCGAGCTGCTGCAGCAGGCGCTCCACGGCCACAATCGCACCCGGATCGATCAGATCCCGCAGCTCCGCATCGCCGAGCAGGTCGCGCAGCTGGCTCTGATCGACCGACAGCGCCTGCGCACGCCGCTCCGCCAGAGGGGCGTCGCCGTCATAGATGTAGTTGGCGACGTAACTGAAGAGCAGCGACGCCGCGAATGGAGAGGGCTTCTGCGTGTCGATGGTCGTGACGCGGAGGGCACGCGTGGAGATGCGGCCCAGCGTATCGACGAGCGCCGGCATGTCGAAGTGATCGCGGAGCACTTCGCGATAGGTTTCGAGCAGGATGGGGAAGGATCCGTAGCGTGCCGCCACGGCCAGCAGATCCGACGCGCGTTTGCGCTGCTGCCAGAGGGGCGTCCGCTGTCCCGGGCGGCGTCGCGGCAGCAGCAGCGCGCGCGCGGCGGTTTCCCGGAAGCGGGCCGCAAACAACGAGGTCGATCCCAGCTGCCCCACCACCAGCGCTTCGACCTGATCGCTTGCGGGCAGCAGCAACGTCGGATCCGGCGGCGAGGAGATCTCCGGAAAACGGACGACGAAACCTTCGTCGCCCCACATCACCTGCACGTCGAGGCCAGTCCGCCGCCGGATGTCGGCGGTCACCGCCATGGCCCATGGCGCGTGCACCCGGCTGCCGAGCGGGGAGAGCAGGCAGATTCGCCAGTCGCCGACGTCATCGACACCTCGCTCGATGACAATGTGGCGGTCGTCGGGCACGGCGCCGGCTGCCGCCTGATCATCGAGGTAGCGCAGCAGCACTTCGGCCGCATGCACGTCGAGGTCGTGTTCGCGGATCAGGCGGTCGACCGCGGCCGGCCGGGGCATCGTGCGCAGGTCGCGCACGAGCCGGCCGATCGCGTAGCCGAGCTCGATGGGCCGGCCCGCCTGGTCGCCGTGCCAGAACGGCATCTTGCCCGGCTCCCCGGGAGCAGGGGAGACGAGGACCCGGTCGTGCGTGATTTCTTCCACTCGCCATGTCGACGCGCCCAGCGTGAAGGTTTCGCCGAGATGGGTTTCGAACACCATCTCCTCGTCGAGTTCGCCGACGCGGGTAGGTTTGCTGGCGCCCGCGAGGAACACGCCGTACAAACCGCGATCCGGAATGGTCCCGGCGTTCGCGATAGCGACGCGTTTGGCGCCTTCCCGGGCGACCACCATCCCTCTCGCGCGGTCCCACGTGATCCTCGGCCGCAACTCGGCGAATTCATCAGAGGGGTAGCGGCCTGAGAGCATGTCGAGCACGCCGTCGAACATCCGGCGGTTCAGCGAGGCGAACGGGGCGGCCCGCCGCACGGTCGCGAACAGGTCGTCGACGTTCCAGGTGTCGGTAGCCGTCATCGCCACGAGCTGCTGTGCGAGCACATCGAGCGGATTGCGCGGGTAGCGTGTGGCCTCGACCGTGCCTTCGTGCATCGCCTGCGCAACGGCCGCGCACGCCACGAGGTCGCCCCGGAACTTCGGGAACACGATCCCCTCGCTGACGGCGCCCGCCTGATGACCCGCGCGGCCGATCCGCTGGAGGCCGGCGGCAACCGAGGGCGGCGCCTCGATCTGGACCACGAGATCGATCGCGCCCATGTCGATACCAAGCTCCAGGGACGAGGTCGCCACCAGCGCACGGATGGCGCCGGCTTTGAGCAGATCCTCGACCTCGGCGCGCGATTCGCGCGCCAATGAGCCGTGGTGTGCGCGCACCAGCGGCTCTGCCGCCAGCTCGTTCAGCGCGCCCGCGAGCCGCTCCGCCAGGCGGCGGCTGTTGACGAAGATGAGCGTGGACCTGTGGCTCTGAATCAGTTCGAGGAGCCGTGGATAGATCGAAGACCAGATGGACCGCGCCGCGCCGCCTTCTGAACCCTTTGAACCCGCTGAAACCGCTGAATCCTCCAGGCGCCGTTCTTCGACCGGGACTTCGATCGTGAGCTCGAGGCCCTTCTTGCCTGACGCATTGACGATGGTGACGGGGCGGAACGCGGGGGAATCATCGACAGCGAACTCGTTGTGGACGTCGCGGGCCGCCGCATCCTTCGCGGGCTCGCGACGCCGGCCGGTCGCGCGCCGCGCCTGGGCGCCGCCAAGGAAGCGGGCGACTTCGTCGAGAGGGCGCTGGGTGGCGGAGAGGCCGATTCGCTGTAGGGGCCGGGCCCCTGCGATCGGGGAGCGCAACGCTTCCAGCCGCTCCAGCGACAGCGCCAGGTGGGCGCCGCGCTTGCTCGGGACGAGGGCATGAATCTCGTCCACGATGACGGTGTCGACCGACGCGAGACGTTCCCTCGCGTTCGACGTGAGGAGCAGGAAGAGCGATTCGGGCGTCGTGATGAGAATGTCGGCCGGACTGCGAAGAAAGCGCGCCCGTTCGCCCGCGGGCGTGTCGCCGGTGCGGATGGCGACCTGTGGCACGGCCACGTTAAGGCCCGCCCTGACGGCTACGTCGGCAATGCCTGCGAGCGGCATGCGCAGGTTGCGTTCGATGTCGACCGCCAGCGCCTTGAGCGGCGAGACGTAGAGCACGCGGCACCGCTCGGGTCGGGGAGGAACCGGCTCGAACAGCAGGCGATTGAGGCACCACAGGAACGCCGTCAGCGTCTTGCCGCTTCCGGTCGGCGCCAGGATCAGCGTCGACTCGCCGCGGGCGATCGCCGGCCACCCGAGCTGCTGCGGCCTGGTGGGCGCTGGAAATACGCCCGTGAACCACGTGCGCACGGCCGGGTGGAAGAGGTCGAGCGGCCTGGCAGCCACTCTGCGATCTTAGTTGGTGGATGGTGGTTGGTGGTTATGTGCGAGGCGTGACCACCAACTACCAACCACCAACCTTCCTTCGTATAATCAACACATGGGTGATGCCGGAGAAGGACTCGTCGACGCGGAATCCCGTCTCGCCGAGCGGATGGATGAACGCGAGGAAGAAAAGAAGAAGGCCCGCCAGACCGCCAAGACCGGCGATCCCGAGCGTGCCCGCCAGGTCGAATCGTGCCGCCTTGCGCGCACCGAGATGCAGCGTCAGCTCGAATTGACGACGCACGAGGTGCGGAAGAAGCAGCTGGGGCAGGCGATCGCGGAGCTGGACCGGCGCATCACGCAGTTGTCGCGCCCGTAACTCTCTCGATCAATTGACGTTTGCACGTCGGTTCGATAGCATCAATCGGTTTGAGAAAGTCTTCACAAGCGCATAGGGACCCCCAACTTCCGTTGGGTCGTTCCTAACAAGGAATTCCCCAATGGACGGCTGGCTAGGCATCGTCATCATGATCGCGCTCGGCGTGGGTTTCGCCGGGGTCATGATTGGCCTTTCCCTCCTGCTGGGTCCCAAAAACCCCACGCCCGAAAAGCTCGCGCCGTATGAGTGCGGCATGCCCGCCGTGGGCAACGCGCGGGAGCGCCACTCGGTGAAGTTCTACCTGGTGGCGATGATCTTTCTGCTGTTCGACATCGAAATCGCCTTCCTGTATCCGTGGGCCGTCGCGCTGCGCGATCTGGGCTGGCCCGGCTTCGTGCAGCTCGTGACGTTCTTCCTGATCCTGACCGTCGGCTACGTCTACGTCTGGCGGAAGGGCGTGCTGGACTGGGGCCCGGCGATCCGCGCCAGGCGTCCCACCGAGGGAACGACTGCGCCGAAGGCTGCCTGACCATGACGACGCCGGCCGACCACACGCACGGACTCGATCCCGACCTGCCCCTTCTCACGACGACCGTCGAGAAGGTCGTGCAGTGGGCGCGCCGGTCCGCGATCTGGCCGGCGCAGTTCGGACTGGCCTGCTGCGCCATCGAGATGATGGCGATGGCCGCCAGCCGTTATGACATCGCGCGGTTTGGCGCCGAAGTCTTCCGCGGATCGCCCCGCCAGTCGGATTTGATGATCGTGGCCGGACGGCTGTCGCGAAAAATGGCGCCCGCGATGCGGCGCGTGTACGACCAGATGCCGGAGCCCAAGTGGGTCATCTCGATGGGCGCCTGCGCGTCGGTTGGCGGCGTCTTCGACAACTACGCGATCGTCCAGGGTGTGGATCAGGTCGTTCCGGTTGACGTCTACGTGCCCGGATGTCCGCCTCGCCCCGAGTCGCTCATCTACGGCATCGTGCAGCTGCAGCAGAAGATCTCGCGTACACGGGCCTGACACCCTCGGATGGATTCGCAGACGATCATCGACGCCTTGACGCCGGTCGTTCCGGGCGCCGCCTATGAGGCGGCCGCCAGCGTCGACTTTGCGACGATTTACGTACGCGCCGACCAGCTGCTGCAGACGTGCGCGGCGCTCCGCGATACGCCGGCGCTGCGCTTCAACGTGCTCGTCGAAGTCACGTGCGCCGATTATTTCCCCCGCGATCCCCGTTTCGAGCTCGTCTATCACTTCCTGTCGATCCCCCATAAACATCGCGTCCGATTGAAGGTCCGCGCCACGGAGCAGACGCCGGTGCCCACGATCCAGCAGCTCTGGCCGGCGGCCGGCTGGCTCGAGCGCGAGGTCTGGGACATGTTCGGCGTGATTTTCGACGGGCACCCCGACCTCCGGCGTCTGTTGATGCCCGAGGACTGGGAAGGGCATCCGCAGCGTAAGGACTATCCGGTGCAGATCCGCAAGGCGGCGCAGACGTACGAGCCGCTCGAGATCAGCGAAGCCGAATTCAAAGCCAACATGGAACGCGACCGCGTGAAGCGGACGGCGCACTGACAATGGCTGAACTGCGCTCCGAGACGATGACCGTGAACATGGGGCCGCAGCACCCCAGTACGCACGGCGTCCTGCGTCTCATCCTCGAGCTCGACGGAGAAGTCATTCAGTCGGTGACCCCGACCATCGGCTACCTGCACACCGGAATCGAGAAGACCGCCGAGCAGAAGAAGTGGCAGCAGGTCGTCCCGCTCGTCGAGCGGATGGATTACCTCGGCGCGCAATCGAACAGCCTCGCGTATGTCCTGGCCGTCGAGAAGCTGCTCGGCCTCGACATGCCGCAGCGCGTCAAGGACATCCGCGTCTGCCTCGTGGAACTGCAGCGGCTGGCGAGCCACCTGCTCTGGATCGGCACGCACGCCATGGAAATCGGCGCCGTGTCGATGCTCTTCTACGCGGTGCGCGAGCGCGAGCTCATCATGAATATCAATGAGCTCGTCGCCGGCTTCCGCTTCTTCCCGAGCTACTTCCGCGTCGGCGGCCTACGCGAGGACATCCCGCGCGGTTTTCACGAAGCGGTCAACGCGTTCCTCGAGCGGTTCCCCGCCAAGATCGACGAATTCGAAGGGCTCCTCAGCAAGAACGACGTCTTCATGCGGCGCAGCCAGGGCGTTGGCGTCGTCACGCAGGAGGACGCGCTCGCGTGGGGCCTGCTCGGTCCGATTGCGCGTGCGGCCGGGTCCGACTACGACGTCCGGAAGTACTTCCCGTACTGCGGCTACGAGACGTACGACTTCGATGTTCCGACCGCGACCGAGGGCGATGTGTACGCGCGGTACCGCGTGCGGGTGCAGGAGATGCGCGAGAGCGTGAAGATCACCAAGCAGGCGATCCAGCGCATCGCGCCGAACGGCGCGTGGGCCTGCGACGACACCCGCGTCGTGCCGCCGCCCAAGGACAAGGTCTATACGGAGATGGAAGCGCTCATTCAGCACTTCCTGATTTATTCACAGGGATTTACCGTGCCGGCCGGCGAGGTGTACGTACCCATCGAGGGGCCTCGCGGTGAGCACGGCACCTACATCGTCAGCGACGGCACCAACCGTCCCTGGCGCGTCAAGATGCGCGCGCCCTCGTTCATGGCGATTCAGGCGCTGCCGTCGATCGTGAAGGGCGGGCTGATTGCGGACGTCGTGGCGGTCATCGGGTCGACCGACGTCGTGATGGGAGACTGCGACCGGTGAGTTTCCATCCTCGAATGGACTACGCGCCTGCGCGCTTCCACGCGTCGGCGCGCAAGCTGGCGGAGCAGGGGGGCGACTTCGCCTATACGCCGGAGAACCAGGCGAAGTTCGACGCGGTCGTCCAGCGGTATCCGGCGGACCAGCGGAAGTCGGCGATTCTCTACGCCCTCTATCTCGCGCAGGGCCAGCAGGGTTATCTGAGCCCCGCGGCCATGTCCCACGTCGCCCACCATATTCGCTGCACCGCCGCGGAAGTCGAGGACGTCGTCTCGTACTACACGATGTTCTTCACGAAGCCGGTGGGCAAGTACGTGATCAACGTCTGCCGGACGCTCTCATGCGCGCTCCTCGGGGCCGAGCGGGTGACGGAGCAGTTGAGCGAGGTGCTCGGGATTGCACCGGGAGAAACCGATCCGACCGGGACGTTCACGCTGCTCGAGGTCGAGTGCCTCGGCGCCTGCGATCGCGGTCCGGTGCTGATGATTAACGACACCGACTGGCACGAGCGGCTCGCGCCGGAGAACGTCCGGACGTTCGTCGACGATCTGCGCACGCGCGGCGTGGGCGCGCTGACCGGATGCCACCTTCACAAGGAAGGGGGCAAGACGTAGTGGCGTACGAGCCTGTGCTCACCAAGTTCGTCAACGAACCCAATTCGTACACGCTCGACTTCTACCTGAAGCATCAGCGCGGCTACGAGGGGTTGCGCAAGGCGCTCACGCTCCAGCCGAACGATCTGATCGAGCAGGTGAAGGCATCAGGTCTCCGCGGCCGCGGCGGCGCCGGCTTCCCGACCGGCATGAAGTGGCAGTTCGTCCTCAAGGACACGCCCAAGCCGAAGTACATCTGCTGCAACGCCGACGAAAGCGAGCCGGGCACGTTCAAGGATCACGTGCTGATGGAGCGCAATCCGCACCTGCTGATCGAAGGGTGCGCCATTTCCTGCTACGCGATCGGCGCCAAGGTCGCCTACATCTACATCCGCGGCGAGTTCTTCCACGTGCAGGAGATCCTGGAGGCCGAGATCGACAAGGCCTACAAGGCGGGATACCTCGGCAAGAACATTCTGGGCAGCGGGTTCGACTGCGACGTCTACGTCCATCGCGGCGCCGGCGCGTACGAGGCGGGTGAGGAGACAGCGCTCATCGAGTCGCTTGAAGGGAAGCGCGCCCAGCCCCGCATCAAGCCGCCGTTTCCCGCTGTCGCGGGCCTCTATCAGTGCCCGACGGCCGTGAACAACGTGGAGACGCTCTGCAACGTGCCGCTGATCGTCATGAACGGGGCCGAGTGGTTTTCCTCGATCGGTCCGGAAAAGAACGGCGGACCGAAACTGTTCTGCATCAGCGGGCACGTCAAGCGGCCAGGTGTCTACGAAGCATCGATGCACACGACGCTCCGTGAGCTGATCTACGAGCAGGCCGGCGGCATGATCGACGAGCGCCCGCTGAAGGCCGTGATTCCGGGCGGATCGTCGGTGCCCATCCTGCTGCCCGAGCAGCTCGATACGCCCGCCAGCTTCGATCACATTCAGAAGGCCGGGTCCCTGCTCGGATCCGCCGGGCTGATCGTGATGAACGACAGCGTCTGCATGGTCTGGCTGGCGATGAACCTGCTGCACTTCTACCGCCACGAGTCGTGCGGCAAGTGCACGCCCTGCCGTGAAGGCTCGGACTGGCTGTTCAAGCTGCTTCGGCGCGTCGAGGCGGGCGAGGGGCAGCCGAAGGATCTCGATCTGCTCTTCGGCGTCTCCAACAACATCGTCGGCAAGACGCTCTGCGCGTTCGGCGACGCGGCGGCGACGCCGGTGCTGACGACGATGAAGCTGTTCCGGCATGAGTATGAGGCGCACGTGCGCGAGGGGCGGTGCACGCTGCCCGCCTCCTGGCGCGCCGAGCACCCGATCTTCGCGGCTCACTGAGGATGGTTGGTAGTTGGTGGTTGGTAGTCGGTAGATGGACTTAAGGTTCGCGGTTCAGCTCGCGGTCATCGGCCTGACGTTCTTCATGCTGATCAACGCCTCGGCGCTGCTGGTGTATGCCGAGCGGAAGGTCATGGGCTTCATGCAGCAGCGGTACGGCCCCTATCGAGTGGGTCCGCACGGGCTGCTCCAGCCGTTTGCCGACATCCTCAAGCTCCTCTTCAAGGAGGAGCTGCGCCCCAAGGGCGCCGATAAGTGGCTGTTCACGCTGGCGCCGATTCTCTCGGTGACCGCGGCATTCGCCGCATTCGCCACCGTCCCCTGGGGGGGCGAGACGACGCTCTTCGGCCTGCTCGACGACCCGATCAAGCTTGGCGTCGCCGACGTGAACGTTGGCGTGCTCGTCGTGTTTGCCATCACGTCGATGGGCGTCTACGGGATCGTCCTCGCGGGCTGGTCCTCGAACAGCAAGTACTCGCTGTTCGGCGGGCTGCGCGCTTCGGCGCAGATGATCAGCTATGAGCTGTCGTACGCGACGGCGCTGGCCGCGGTCATCCTGCTCTCCGGGTCCATGTCGCTGCGCGAGACGGTCGATGCGCAGGCCGGATTCTGGTACGGCTTCATCCCGCAGTGGTACGTATTCCTGCAGCCGCTCGGCTTCATCATTTACATGATTGCCGGCATCGCCGAGACCAACCGCGCGCCGTTTGATTTTCCGGAGGCGGAGCAGGAGCTCGTGGCCGGCTACAACACGGAGTACAGCTCGGTGCGGTTCGCCATGTTTCCGCAGGCGGAATACATCAACATGGCCACTACCGCGGCGGTGGCCACGGACCTGTATCTCGGCGGGTGGCATGGCCCGTTTCTGCCGCCGGAACTCGAGTGGATCTGGTTCCTCGTCAAGGTCGGCATCATCCTGTTCGCCTATATCTGGGTGCGGTGGACGATCCCGCGCTACCGGTACGACCAGCTGATGCAGTTCGGCTGGAAGTGGCTGTTCCCTGCGGCCGTCATCAATCTCGTGCTCACCGCGGCGGGAGTGCTGTACTTCAATGCCTGAGACGCTGATCTTCTATCTGCTCTCGGGCCTGGCGATTCTCACGTCGGCGCTGGTCATCGGCCAGCGCAACCCGATGTACAGCGTGATGCTGCTCATCGCGTCGTTCGGCGCCCTGGCCGGGCTGTACGTGACCCTCGACGCGCCGTTCGTCGCGGTCGCGCAGATCATCATTTACGCGGGCGCCATCATGGTGCTCTTCCTGTTCGTCGTCATGCTGCTGAACGCCCCGCACGAGGATGGGGCCGAATGGGACCGCGCCCATCCGTTGCGGCAGCCCGGCGTCGGGCGATTCGGCGCCCTGCTCGCGCTGCTTCTTGTCGTGCAGCTCGCGTGGGCGCTCCTGCGGACCGGCAGCGTCGACGTGCCCGTGACGGGCGCGGTGGATGCCGAGACGATCAGCTCCGTGCGCCTCGTCGGCCGCACACTGTTTACCGACTACGTCTTCGCGTTCGAGGCGACCTCCATTCTGATTCTCGTCGCGATGGTGGGCGCGGTCGTGCTGGCGCACCGTGAAGGAGACCGGGGGTGATTCCTCTTGGTCACTACCTGATCGTCTCGGCGATCCTGTTCGCCATCGGCACCTGCGGCGTCTTCCTGCGCCGCAATCTGATCACGATCCTGCTCTCGATCGAGATCATGCTGAACGCCGTGAATCTGACGTTCATCGCGTTTGCCAGGCAGCACGGCAGCGTCGACGGGCAGATCATCGTGTTCTTCGTCATGACCGTCGCGGCTGCGGAAGCGGCAGTCGGGCTCGCCATTGTGATCGGGCTGTTCCGTCACCGCGAGTCGCTCAACCCGGATGCGTTCACGTTACTGAAATGGTGATGGCGTGCTCGCGTTAATTCCCCTCTTCCCGTTCATCGGGTTCCTCATCAACGCCACGATGGGGCGCCGCCTGTCCAAGGGGCTGTCGGGCGCGGTCGCCTGCGCGGCGATCATCGCTTCGTTCGCGGTCGCCGTGATGAGCGTCCTGCAGATCGCCGGGATGCCGGCCGATGCCCGCGTGCTCGAGCAGGTCGTCTATACGTGGATTGCGTCGGGCGACCTGTCGCTCGACATGACGTTCCGGCTCGATCCGCTCGGGGCGGTGATGATTCTCGTCATCACCGGCATCGGTTCGCTGATTCACATCTACTCGACCGCGTACATGCACGACGAGATCGACAGCGAGTTTGCGCGGTACTTCTCGTACCTGAATCTCTTTGCGGCGTTCATGCTCGTGCTGGTCCTGGGTGCGAACTTCGTCGTGATGTTCGTCGGCTGGGAGGGTGTCGGTCTCTGCTCGTATTTGCTGATCGGCTTCTGGTTCAAGAAGCAGTCGGCGTCGGATGCCGGCAAGAAGGCGTTCGTCGTCAACCGGATCGGCGACTACGCCTTCGTGCTCGGGATGCTGTTCCTGTTCACGCAGTTCGGGACGCTCGACTTCGCGCGGCTCGCCACAATCGCGAGCGCGATGCCGGTCGAGGAGGGCGTGTTCGGCGCGATCTCGATCGCGACGCTCCTGCTCTTCATCGGCGCGACGGGGAAGTCGGCGCAGATTCCCCTGTATACATGGCTCCCCGACGCGATGGAGGGCCCCACGCCGGTCTCCGCGCTGATCCATGCGGCGACGATGGTGACGGCGGGCGTCTACATGATCGGCCGCAACGCCGTCCTGTTCAGCCATGCGCCGGAGACGCTCTTCATCGTGGCGGTCATCGGCGCGGCGACGGCGTTGATGGCCGGGACGATCGGCCTCGTCCAGAACGACATCAAGCGCGTGCTGGCGTATTCGACCGTCTCTCAGCTGGGGCTGATGTTCCTGGCGATGGGCGTCGGCGCATTCGGCGCCGGCATCTTTCATCTCTATACGCACGCCTTCTTCAAGGCGCTGCTCTTCCTGGGATCGGGCGCTGTCATTCACGCGCTGCACGGCGAGCAGGACATCCGGAATATGGGCGGGCTGAAGAAGTTCCTGCCCGTCACGTACTGGACGTTCCTGATCGGCTCCCTCGCGATTGCCGGCGTGCCGTTCCTCTCCGGCTTTTTCAGCAAGGACGAGATCCTCTACGAGACGTTCCATGAGGGCCACACGATGCTGTGGCTCGTCGGCGCGATCACGTCGTTCCTGACGGCGACGTACATGTTCCGTCTCGTGTTCCTGACGTTCCACGGCGAGCGGAAGGGATCGGGGATCGGGGATCAGGGATCCGGACACGATCATGGGCACGCGGATCCCGGATCCCTGATCCCTGATCCCGGCCATGCCCACGGCTCTCACCTTCACGACGCCCCTCCCGCGATGGCTCTGGCGCTGATCGTGCTCGCCATCGGTTCGGTGCTCGCGGGGTACATCGGTGTGCCGCACGCGCTCGGGGGCCACAACCAGCTGGCGGCGTGGCTCGCGCCGTCGTTCCAGGCGAGCGCCGCGGCGCCGGGGGTCGGCGGCGGCGCGGAGCTGTTTCCACAAGCCGAGGCTGCGGAAGAAGCGGAAGTCATCAGCGAAGAGGAAGCCGCGCTCGAATTGACGCTCATGGGCGTGTCGAGCGCGATTGCGATTGGCGGCATTCTGCTGGCCGCCTTCATCTGGCTGAAGCGCCGCTCGATTGCCGACGGGATGGCGCACCGTTTCGGCGGCCTGCATCGGCTCCTGCTCAACAAGTACTACGTGGACGAGATGTACGACGCGACGGTCGTCAACCCGATCCATGTGGTCTCACGGGACGCGCTGTGGCGCGGCTTCGACGTGCGGGTCGTCGACGGCGCGGTCAACGGGACGGCGGCGATCGTCGCGGCGGGGTCGAACCTGCTGCGGCGGCTGCAGACCGGATCGGTGCGGGCCTACGCGAGCTCCATGTTCGTGGGCGTCGTCGTGATCCTGGGCTACTACTTATGGCGGTAACCGCGTGCTGACGCTCTCCTGGCTGCTGCCGCTGGCGGGCGCCCTGCTCGTGATGCTCGTCCCCAACGCGGATGGGCGCCGCGACGGCGTCATCCGGTGGCTGTCGCTTGCCGCTGCCGTCGCCACGTTCGGCGTCACGATGGCGATCTGGTTCGGGTTCGACAGCGAGTCGGCGTCCTTTCAGTTCGTCGAGCGTGTGCCCTGGATCCCGGCGTTCGGCATCGACTATTTCATCGGGGTGGACGGCATCAGCCTGCTGCTCGTCGTGCTGACGGGGTTTCTGACGCCGATCGCGCTCCTGTCGTCCTGGGGATCGATCAACCGCAAGGTCAAGGAATTCTCGATCTTCATGCTGGCCCTCGAGGCGGCGATGATCGGCGTCTTCCTCTCGCTCGATCTGTTTCTCTTCTACGTCTTCTGGGACGCGATGCTGATCCCGATGTACTTCCTGATCGGCATCTGGGGCTACGACCAGCGGGTGTACGCGGCCATCAAGTTCATGCTCTACACGATGGCGGGCAGCGTCCTGATGCTCATCGCCATCCTGGGTCTCGCGTATCTCCACAGCAGCGCGACGGGCGCCTATTCGTTCGACCTCCTGAAGCTGTACGCGCTCGACATCGCCCCGCAGACGCAGATGTGGTTCTTCCTGGCGTTCACGCTGGCGTTTGCCATCAAGGTGCCGCTGTTCCCGTTCCATACGTGGCTGCCCGACGCGCACGTGCAGGCGCCGACGGCCGGCTCGGTCATCCTGGCTGGCGTGCTGCTGAAGATGGGCACCTACGGCCTGCTCCGGTTCTCGTTCCCGCTGTTTCCGGAGGCGGCGACGTATTTCGCGCCGTGGCTGGCGGTGCTGGCGGTCGTCGGCATCGTGTACGGCGCCCTCGTCGCCATGGTGCAGCCCGACATGAAGAAGCTGGTGGCCTATTCCTCGGTCAGCCACCTTGGCTTCGTCGTGCTCGGGATCTGCGCGATGAACGTGCAGGGGGTGCAGGGTGCGGTGTACCAGATGCTGGCGCACGGCGTCAGCACCGGCGGGCTCTTCCTGATTGTCGGGATGCTCTCGGACCGCCGCCACACGCGTCTGATCAGTGAATTTGGCGGCCTGAAGGCGGTGGCGCCGAAGCTGACCGCCGCGTTCCTGATCATCACGCTCGCGTCCATCGGCCTCCCCGGCCTGAACGGCTTCATCGGCGAGTTCCTCATCCTGCTGGGCGCCTTCCGGTGGGATCCGCGTTTCGCCGTCGTCGCCGGCCTGGGAGTGATTCTGTCGGCGGTCTACATGCTGTGGATGTTCCAGCGGGTGTTCTACGGCCCGGTCACGCATGCCGAGAACGCCACGATGCGGGACCTGGTGCCGCGCGAATGGGTCAGTGTCGTCGCGCTCTGTGGCATCGCGCTCGTGATGGGCATCCTCCCGTCGCTGTTCCTGCGGCCGATGGAAGCGTCGGTTGAGGCGCTGGTTCAGCGGGTGCAAACCGCACAGACCCTGCGAGTTCAGAGAACCGAACCGTAATGTTCCATTCCTCATTCGACGCCGTCGTGCCGATGCTCTGCGTCGCCCTGGCCGCACTGGCCGTGATGGGCGCGGAGGCGTTCCGCTCGCGCGGTGAAACGATGCCGGTCGGCGGACTCGGGATTGTGGGCCTGATCGGTGCGGCTGTGTCGTCGGCGCTGCTGTGGAACCGGAACGCGATCAGCTTTGGCGTGATTGTCGCCGACAACTTTGCGCTCTTCGTGACCATCACCCTCGTCATCGTCGGCATTCTGACGATCATGTTCTCGTCGCCGGTGGTGAAGCGCGACGGTCTGCCGAAGGGGGACTTCTACGCGCTGATCCTCTTCTCGATCGTCGGCATGATGATGATGGCATCCGCCAACGATCTGCTGGTGATCTTCATCGGCCTCGAGATCATGTCGATTGCGGTGTACGTGCTGACGGGCATCCGGCGCGACGATCCGCGCGCGACCGAAGCGGCGTTCAAGTACTTTCTGCTCGGCGCGTTCTCGAGCGCGTTCTTCCTGTACGGAATCGCGTTCACATACGGCCTGGCCGGCACCACGCGCCTCGATCGCATCGGCGCCTTTCTCGCCGCCCAGTCGATGAGCGACAACCGCCTGATCCTGGTGGCGCTCGGCCTGCTCCTCGTCGGGTTCGCCTTCAAGATCTCGGCGGTGCCCTTCCACATGTGGACGCCCGACGCGTACGAGGGGGCGCCGGCGATTGTCACCGGCTTCATGTCGACCGGCGTCAAGGCGGCTGCCTTTGCCGCATTCGCGCGCGTGTTCCTCTCGGCCTTCGAGCCGTTCAGTGGTGAGTGGGCGCCGATCGTCTGGTGGATCGCCGTCGCGACGATGATCCTGGGCACCGTTGTCGGCGTGGCGCAGAGCAACCTGAAGCGGATGCTCGCGTATTCCAGCATCGCGCACGGGGGATACCTGCTCGTCGGCCTCGTGGCCGCGAATCAGGTGGGGAAGGCGGCCATCCTCTTCTATCTGCTGGCCTACGCGGTCACCAATCTCGCCGCGTTCGGCGTGATTGCGCTGCTCGGAACGAAGAATGCCGCGAACGACGAGCTGCGCGATTATGCCGGCCTGTGGCATTCACGGCCGGCGCTGGCCGGCCTGATGACCGTCTGCCTGCTCTCGCTCGGCGGGCTGCCACCGACGGTCGGCTTCATCGGCAAGTGGTACATCTTCAGCGCGGCCGTGGGTGCCGGCTACTACGGGCTGGCGATCATCGGCGTGTTGACCAGTGTCATCTCGGTCTTCTTCTACCTGCGTGTCGTGGTCATGATGTACATGTCCGATCAGCCGGCCACGGTGGTCTTCCCCCCGGTCTCCACCGTCGGCATGGCGGCGCTTGTGGCATCTATCGTCGTGATCCTTGCTCTCGGCATCCTGCCGACGCCGGTCCTCAACTTAGCTGCCGAATCGATCGCCACAATCTTCTAGCGCGCGTGGGAGAATGAACCCGCGTGGACGATCCCTCCGACGACTCCGCACGCGAGCTCGCCGTGCTCGAGGCCGAATTGAAGCGGCTGGAGGCGGAGTACAACATGTTCTTCGCGGGCCGGCTGCCGCGTCCGCCGTGGGAGACACGGACACGCGTGGCGGCGCTCGTCAAGCGGCTCGATCGCAAGCAGAATCTCGGCAACTACGCCGATCGATTCCGCTTCACCACCATCCAGACGCGGTACTCCACGTTCATCGATCTCTGGGACCGAGGGCTGCGGGCCCGCGAGGAGGGTCGTCCCGGTCCCTTTGTCCAGACGCGCACCGCCGCGCCCGCGCCGCCGAAAGCGAAGGACCGCATCCTCTACGTGACCACACTGTCGGATCCGGTACGCGATCTGGCCAAGGTCCAGGACCTGTACGAAACGCTGGCCGAAGCACGGAAGGAAAGCGGCCAGGACAGTCCACAGGTGCCGTTCCACAAGTTCGTCGACCTCATTCGCACCCAGATGGGCAGCCTCAAGGCGGCGGGGAGCGAGGAGGTGGCGTTCCGGGTGGCGGTGAAGGACGGAAAAGTGGCGTTTACGGCGCGGGCGATGCGCGGTGCCGTGAAGTCGGACGAGTGAAGGCGGCTTTGAAAACGGCTTTGAAAGCGGGTGTGAATGGGGGAGTCGGATGCGGTAGGCCCGGCGCCGTCGCACGGCGCCGGGCAGGTCGTGAAGTGGCTCTACGCTGGCTTGGTGACGTTTCCGGCCTGCGGACCCTTGGGGCCGTCGACGATCTCGAATTCGACCGCCTGACCCTCATCCAGAGACCGGAAGCCGTTGCCGGTGATCGCGGAGTAGTGGACGAACACGTCGCTGCCACCCTCGCGCTCAATGAACCCGTAGCCCTTGGCGTTATTGAACCACTTGACCTTGCCTGTTATACGCATCGTTCTTCTTCCCTTGCTCGAAAACTGAGCGTCGAGACACAAAAAAAGACCGCGAGTGCTTACGCGGCCTCGACTTCAACGTTCGGGGGACACCCCTTCACGCAGCGCGTATCCTAAGCGCTTCAAAAGATCGTGTCAAGCGACTGGAGCTGAATGCCGAGAGCCTTATTGAGTGTGTCCGACAAATCCGGCCTCGTCGAATTTGCGCGGGGGCTCGTCGAACGCGGATTCGATCTCGTATCGACCGGCGGAACCGCGCGTACGCTGCAGCAGGCGGGTCTTCCCGTCACGGCGATTGCGGATGTCACCGGTTTTCCAGAGATGATGGACGGCCGCGTGAAGACGCTGCACCCGCTGGTGCACGGCGGCATCCTCGCGCGCCGCGATCGGCCCGACGATCTCGCGTCTGCGAAGGCGCACGGCATCACGCTGATCGATCTCGTCATCGTGAATCTGTATCCATTTGTGCACGCCGCCTCGAATCCCGACACACCCTTCGATGCGCTGATCGAGGAAATCGACATCGGCGGTCCCAGCATGGTGCGCGCGGCGGCGAAGAATTTCGACGGCGTCCTGGTGGTCGTCTCGCCGGGAGATTATCCCGATGTCCTCGCGCAGCTCGATCGCCATGACGGCCCGTCGCGCGAGTTCCGGTTCGAGCTCGCACGAAAAGCGTTCGCGCACACCGGCCAGTACGACACCGCCATTGCCTCGACGCTGCGGACCGTCGTCTCCAGCGGCGTGTCGGGCAGCGGCGGGTTCACGCGGCAGGCGAGCAGCGGATTGCCGTCCACGTTGCCGGTCGAGCTCCGGAAGGTGCGCGATCTGCGATACGGTGAGAATCCCCATCAGCGGGCCGCGTTGTACGAGGGCTTCGGCACGCATCCCGGTTTCGCTGTCCTGCAGGGCAAGGAGCTCTCGTACACGAATCTGCTGGATCTCGACGCCGCCGCGAGAATTGCGATGGAGTTTTCGGAGCCAGCCGCGGTTGTGATCAAGCACACCAATCCCTGCGGAGCCGCAACAGGTCGCGACGCGGCCGATGCGTACATGCGCGCCCGCGACGCCGATTCCCTGGCCGCGTTCGGGGGGATCGTGGGTCTCAATCGCCCGATCGACGCGGCGACGGCGAAGGCCATCGTGTCGACATTCATCGAAGCAGTCACGGCGCCGTCGGTCGACGACGACGCGAGGGCGATCCTCGCGACGAAGGCCAACATGCGGGTGGTCGTTCCTGCCGGGCCACCCGGTGACGCGGCCAGCGATGTGGAGCTTCGCTCCATTGTGGGAGGCGTCCTGGTGCAGGACCGCGACGTGGTCCGCGAAGCGCACACGTCGTGGCCCGTCGACACGCTGAAAGTCGTCACGAAGCGGCAGCCGACGGCTGACGAGTGGCAGGCGCTTCGATTCGCGTGGCGTATCTGCGCCCACGTCAAATCCAATACCGTCATCTTCACCGCCGCCGACCGCACGCTGGCGATTGGCGCCGGTCAGATGAGCCGCGTTGATGCCGTCCGTGTGGCACGGATGAAGGCCGACACCGTCCGCGCCGGGCTCCTCATCGGGTCCGCGGCAGCGTCGGATGCGTTCTTTCCGTTCCGCGACGGCCTTGACGCGGTCGCGGAGGCGGGATCCACCGCCGTGATTCAGCCTGGCGGCTCGGTGCGCGACCCGGAAGTCATCACCGCCGCCGACGAGCATGGACTTGCAATGGTGTTCACGGGACAGCGACACTTCCGCCACTGACATGACCCGTCCACGCATTGTCCTGGCCGCCTGCGTTGCCCATCTGGCGATCGGCGTAGGGACGTCGGCTCAGACCGCCCCCGTCGTCGACCCGGCGAGTGTGCTGGTGAGCCGTCTGGATCTCGAACGGTACAAAGCCACCATCAAGGGGCTGACCCAGTTCGGCGACCGCCTCGAGGGCACGGACCGCAACCGTGCGGCCATCGACTGGATTGAAGCGCAGCTCGAGAGCTATGGATGCACGCCGCAACGGCACCAGTATGTGAAGCCGCCTCCGGCGCTGGCCGCCACGCCAGCCGCCGCTCCGCCAAATCCCCTGATCGCGAGCGGCGAAGTGCGCCGGGCTGTCGGCGGATCGCGCCTTCGCGGCATGACGCGGCGGGCGGACGCAAACAACGACGCGGGCCGCCAGCCTGACGAGGCGCTGCGGGCCCTCAATAGCCAGGTATCGGTGCCCGGCCCGCGCGAGCAGGTGTACTGCACCAAGATCGGGACGACGCGACCCGACGAGATGTATATCGTCGGTGCCCACATGGATGGCCGTGGCTTTGGGCAGGCCGCGAACGACAACGGTTCCGGCACCGCGCTCGTGATGGAACTGGCTCGCATCTTCAGCGCGCCTGACGTGCAGACCGAGCGGTCGATCCGTTTCGCGCTCTGGAACAGCGAAGAGGGCGGCTTGGTAGGCGCGACGTCATATGTCCGCGACCGTGCGCCGCTGCAGGGCCGGGAAGACCCCGCGGGATCCGGACGCTTCCCGGAGCCGCGATGGCTCGGCATGATCCAGCACGACATGATGATGTTCGACCACGGGATGCCGGGCCCCGACGGCACCGTGAGCGCCGTGCAGCGTCCTGAAGCCGACGTCAACATCGAGTTCCAGTCGACGGCGAAGCGCGCGGACGACGCCATGAAGCTGGCGTTCTTCTTTCGCGAGGCGAATGAAAAGTACGCCACCGACTATCCGGCTGCGGTCGGTCATCACATGACGAACACCGATTCAACGCCGTTCATGGATCTGGTGCCCGCCATCAGCCTGCGGGAGAACGAGCGCGGGATGCATATCGGGGCCGGATGGGACCCCCACTGGCACCAGCCGACCGACATGTATGCGACCTTTACCGAGAAGGACTTCCTGCTGGGGCTCAACGCCGCCCAGACCACGCTGGGCGGAGTGGCGCAGCTCGCGGGAGCCACAATCAAGTAGGGCGGCTCCGCCGAGCACCAGATGCTGCGCGAAGGCGGACCTGCCGGGCTGACGTTATGACACGCACGCGATTGCTCCGTGCTCTCGCCCTCGTTGCCGCGACGCTCGCCATCATGGCCGCGCTCGGGGCACTGGCCTTCTTCTGGGTCCGCGCGCAGCGATCGCGCGCGGATCTCATCATCCGCGGCCGCATCCTGACGTTTGATACGTCGATGCCCGAAGCGCAGGCGCTCGCTGCCCGTGGCGGGCGCATCATCGCGGTCGGGTTCGATGATGACGTTGACGATCACCAGGGCTGGTGGACTCGCGTCATCGATCTCGAGGACGGCCTCGTGGCGACGCGCGGATTCATCGTGGGGCCGGGCGACTTCCTCGCGCTTGGCGGCGCCGCATCCGGAAACGCGGTGGACGTCCGTCAGAGGATCCAGGCGGCCGATCGGGCGGCGAGTGCGCGGGGCGTGACCAGCTTTCGTGTACTCGACGCGACTCCGGATGCCGTCGAGGACATGAAACGGCTGATTGACGCCGGCACGCTCAAGACGCGGCTCTGGATCACGCTGCAGCGCGCCACGCTCGCGATGCCTCCGGAGGACGTGGAACGGATCGCGATGAAAGGCTACGGCGACCACCGCCTCAGCGTGCTGCTGGATGGAGGCGACGACGTGCTGGATCGCGATCTCGTCGGGACCTTGTCGGTGGGGAAGCTGGCCGATATTACGGTGCTGAGCGCAGAAATGGCCGGAAGGACCGCCGAGCAGATCCAGCAGTCAGTCGCCTACACGATTGTCGGCGGCGAGGTGGTCTACGAGTCAGGCGTGCGCTGACGCTTCGAGCGCGCGAAGCAGTTCGGCGGGAGACACGACGGCGGGACCGAACTTGGCCACTGCCAGGCCGGCGGCTTCGTTGGCCAGGCGGGCGGCTTCCACGAGCGTCGCCCCGGCCGCCAGCGCCAGCGCCATCGTCGCGATCACGGTGTCGCCGGCGCCCGTGACATCGGCCACTTCCCGCGCCGCCGCAGGCAGCGAATCCTCGACGCCTTCGCCCAGCAGCCACATGCCCTGGTCTCCGCGCGTCATCAGCACGGCGTGACACGCGGCGCGCTCGCGGAAGGCCCGTGCTGCCAGGCGCGCATCGTCGTCGGTACGCACCCGCATGTTGGTCGCGATTTCAGCTTCGTGATGGTTGGGCGTCACGATCGTCGCGCCGCGGTAGTAGTCGATATGGGGGATTTTCGGGTCGACCAGGATCGGGATCTTCTTCGCGTGTCCTGCTTCCACGGCGGCTTGCATCACGCGCTCGGTAATCGTTCCCTTTAGATAGTCGGACACCACGATGGCCGACGCGTCGGCGGCATGCTGCTGGACCGCCGCGATGATGCGCCGCTCGACGTCGCCGGCAACGTCAACCTCGCTCTCATAGTCGACACGCGCGACCTGCTGGTTGCGCTCGGTGACGATGCGCACCTTTGTGGTCGTCGGGCGCGCCGGATCGCCGATAAACGCGGGGGATACGCCTGCTTCGCGGCACGCCTGGGCCAGCGTCGCGGCCGCATCGTCCTGGCCCGTGACCGCGATCAGCGTGGCGCCTCCGCCGAGTGCGGCGACGTTGTTGGCCACGTTGGCGGCTCCGCCGATTCGATAGCTCTCATGCCCGAACGTCACGACGGGAACGGGCGCCTCTGGAGAAATCCGGGTTACCCGGCCGGCGATGAATTTGTCCAGCATCGCGTCGCCGATGACGAGCAGGCGGGAGCCGGCCATCGCCCGCGCGAGCGCGAGCGCGCGATCACGGGCGATCGGAGGCAGCATCGTCACCGCGTCCGGCGGCGAAGGGGAGCGTGACCAGCACCAGAAAGAGCATCAGGAACTCGGAATCGCCGAAGTTGTACTCGAACAGCCCCGCGCCAAACATGGCGACGACGGAGGCGAGCGCCGCGGCGGCGAGCACCCGTTCCCGTCTCTGCCGGAACATCCGGAAGAGCGCCACCGCCAGCGCGCCCAGGAACCAGAGCCAGACGACCACCGCCGGCAGCCCACGCTCCGCTGCGATCTGCAGCGGCACGTTGTGCAGGTGCGGGTTGACGTCGTTGACCGCGTAGTCGGGCCGGTAGTCGGCGTATACGCGGGGGACCATGTTCGGGCCGACGCCGGTCAGCGGATGATCGCGGACGATCCGCGCGCCGATCTCGATCATCGCGAACCGGTCCTGGTTTGCCGGATCCTGCGCGTTAAAGGTGGAGGTGAGCCGGTCGAGAAGTCCCTGCGGCGCCGCCACGAACAGCGCGGCCAGAATGACCGGCAGGAGCGCGCTCAACCGGAAATCCTTGAGGACGAACAAGATGCCGACGGCCGCGCAGGCCCCGATCCACGCATTACGGGTGAAGGTGAGCGCCAGGGCGATCACGAGCGCCGGCATCACGAGCGCGGGCCAGATGCGATCGCGCGATCCGAAGATCAGTCGGGCCGCGGCGGTGCAGATGACGAGCATCAGCACCCCCGAGTAGGTCATGTAGTGGGTCAGCGCGCCCTGCGGACGCTGTCCGAGATTGTCGTAGTGGAGTACCCCGTACTGGATGATGCCGAAGGCTGCGCTCACGGCGCCGACGGAAATAATCACGTCCGCGACCGTGGATGCGCGGCTGCCACGTGCCAGGTCGTACACCGCGGGCACGACAAGGAACAGCAGAAGCTGGCGGCTGTCGATGAAGCTCTCGGCGGGGTCGACAGAAAATGCCGAGGCCACCAGCGTCAACACCACATAGGCGCCCAGCGCGGCGAAACAGGCTGGAGCCGACGGGAGCGTGCGATCCCGGATGCACAGGCCGGCCCATCCAAGCAGCGTGGCGACGAGCAGGATGTTGGCCAGCGCAATCGAGACCTGCAGCGCGGCCACGAAGCCAAGCAGCAGAACCAGGACGATGCGATCGGCCGCGGGCATCGCTTTCTGCTGCGAGACGCTCATCGTAGCGGTGCTCATGCGTGCATCGCCTCCGGCCGCGTCAATCGGCCTGCGGCCGCAAACGCGCGTTCCGCCGCCGCGGCCACGCGCTCAGGCGTGATGCCGGTGAGACACCTGAAGTCGCCGGGCTCGCACGTCCGCTGCCGGCATGGACGGCACGGCAGCGGCCCGGCGTCGACGGCCTCCGCGAACAGGCGGGGACTGCGCCAGGGCAGCGACCGCTCGGCGAGGGTAGGGCCGAACAGTCCGACGACGGGTGTTCCGGTGGTGGCCGCGATGTGCATGGGTCCGCTGTCGCCGCCAATGTACACCGTCGCGCGCGCTGCCAGCGCGCGGAGTTCGGCGATATCAAAGGTGCCCGGTATCACATGGGCGGCGGAGATGGCGTGGATACGATCGGCCAGCCGCTGTGCCGCATCGGCGTCCGACGGACCGGCTGTCAGCACGAAGCGGCGCTTCGGATCGCGCGCGGCCAGCTGTGAGACGAGCGCGGCAAATGATTCGAGCGGCCAGCGCCGGAACGGATTGCCCGCGCTGACATGGAGGAGCACGAGGGGATCGTCGTCGCGGACGCCTGCCGCTCGCAGTCTGTCAGCGACGCGCGCGGCGCCGCCGGCATCCTCCGGCATCTCTACCGCATCGCGCGCCGGATCGCAGGCCGCCGCGCCGAGCGGTCCGAGCAGTTCCCACTGCTTGAGCACTGAATGCCGGCCGGACAGATCCGCCGGGCGCGGCACCGGATGCGTATACATCCAGGTCCTGCCGGCCGTCGTGTAGCCGATTCGCCTCGGCGCCCCGCTCGCCCACGTCAGCCACGCGCCACGCGGCCCGCCGTGCAGGTCGATGGCCACGTCAAAACGCTCGTGGCGCAGCATCCGCGCGAGCACCACGTCGTTGCGGAGCCGCGCGATCCCGCGGCCGCGCGGCGCGACGATGACGCGATTCAGATGCGGATTGTCCCGGACGACGGGCTCGGCGGCAGGTTCGACGACGTAGGTCAGGTGGGCGTCGGGGTACTGCCGGCGTAACGCGCGCAGGAGCGGTGTCGTGAAGACGACATCGCCCAGCAGGCGCAGCCGGACCAGCAGGATCTTCACTCGGGTTCGATGGTCGCCTCGTCGATCAGCATCACCGGGATGTCGTCCTTGATCGGATAGACACGGTGGCACTGGTCGCACTTCAAAGCGGCCCCGTTCTTCACCAGCCGGACGGGCGTTTTGCAGTTCGGGCACGCCAGGATTTCGAGCAGTTCGGAGTCGACGGGCATGAGTCCCTCATAATATCCTTTACGTCCATGAGTGTGCGCAGACGCCTCGTGATGCTCGCCGTGGTGATTGCGTCGATGTCCCCGCTCGCCGCGGAGGCGCAGAATCCTGGCGCCTATTTCGAGTTCCTGATGGCCCGCCGGCTGGAAGGCCTGGGAGACCATCCTGGCGCGCTGGCAGCGCTCGAGCGGGCAGCCGTCGCTGACCCCGCGTCAGCTGAAGTTCGCGCGGAGATCGCATCGTTCCAGTTGCGCCGCAACCGGCGGACCGAAGCCGAAAACGCCGCGCTTGGAGCCCTCAAGCTCGATCGGGACAACCTCGAGGCGCATCGCGTGCTCGGCCTGCTCTACGCGGCCAATGTCGACGCGATGACGCCGCGCACGCCCGTCGCACAGTTCGAGGCCACCGCCCGGCAGGCCATCGAGCATCTCGAGCGCGTGACGCGCGATCCGGCCGCGGGCATCGAGATCTATTTCTCCCTCGGCCGTCTCTATCTGCGCACCGGCGAAGCGGGCAAAGCTGTCGACGCGCTCAACAAGGTCCTCAGCCAGAACCCGGGATCGGTGCAGGGGCGGCTCTCGCTGTCGCAGGCGTACGCGGCCAACGGGGATCTCGCGGAGGCGATCGAGACGCTCGAGGTCATCGTCGATGACGAACCGCGCGTGGCGTCGACGCTGGCGCAGTACCAGGAGCAGGCGGGGCAACTGAAGGAAGCCGTCGAGAGCTACACCAAGGCGCTCGCGGTGGAACCCACGAACCGCGCCCTTAAATTCCGCCGGATCGCCGCGTTGTTCAACGCACGCGACTTCCAGCGCGCGGCGGCGCTCGCCGCTGAAGCGCAGGCCCAGCACGGCGACGATCTGCGATTTCCGCGGCTGCGTGCCCGGGCGCTCTTCGACGGCGGCGACGCGGCGCGCGCGCTGGCGGTGCTCGAGCCGACGGCGAAGGCCTTTCCGCGCGACTCCGCCACCCAGATCGCGCTGTCGGACCTGTACAAGGATGCCGGCCGCGAGGCCGACGCCGAGCGCACCCTTCGGCAGCTGCTCGAGGTCGAGCCGGCGAATGCGCAGGTGCTGAACCATCTGGCGTACATGCTGGCGCAGGGCGGACGGCAGCTCGATGAGGCGGTGCGGATGCTGGAGCGGGCGCTCGAGCTCGATCCCGGCAACGGCGCGTACCTGGACAGCCTCGGGTGGGCGCACTTCAAGCGCGGGGATCTCGATGCCGCCGAGAAGTTTCTCTCGCAGGCGGTCGCGCAGATGCCGCGCAATTCTGAAGTGCAGGATCACCTGGGCGACCTCCTCGCGCGCCGCGGCCGCTGGGCGGACGCGGTGGCGGCGTGGACCCGCGCGCGGGACGGCGACGGCGGCATCGATCGGGCCGTCCTCGAGAAAAAGATCGCCGACGGGAAGTCGCGCCAGCGCTGACGTGCGGTCTGTTCTTGCGTGCTTGCTGTGCATGGGCGTCGCCGGCTGCGCGCCCCGACTTCTTCGTCTCCCGACCGATCCCGGCGCGCCCGCGCCGGATTTCCTTCAGACCTACCGGGCGGCGACCGCCGCGTGCAGCGGCGTCAAGACGCTGACTGCGGAACTCGGCCTGTCGGGGCGCGCCGGCGGCCGCGGAATTCGCGGCCGCGCCATCGTCGGCGTCGAGCCGCCCGCGTCGCTGCGCCTCGAAGGGGTCGCGCCCTTCGGACCGCCGGCTTTCATCCTGGCGGCGCGCGCCGGCAGCGGGACGCTGCTGCTCCCGCGCGACGAGCGCGTGCTGCGCGACACGCCTCCGCAGGACATCCTCGGCGCACTCACCGGTATCTCCCTCAATCCAGCGGACTTGCAGGCGGTACTGACAGGTTGTCTGATGTCGGGCGGCGAACCCACGGCGGGGCGCCTGCACCAGAACGGCTGGCTGGCCGTCGACCTGCCAGGCGACGCGACCTTATATCTGGAGCGCCGCGGTACGACCTGGCAGCCGCGGGCCGGCCGGCGTCCCGGCTGGCAGATCGAGTACGCGCCAGGGCAGGGCAACTTTCCTGAGAACGTGCGCATCCGATCGGTCAATCCCGCCGTGGATGTCGACCTCACGGCGTCCGTCGGGCAGCTCGAAACCAACGTGGCCATCCCACCCGCGGCATTCGCCGTAGACGTGCCGCCGGATGCACGCCCCATCACGCTCGGCGAGCTGCGAGACGCGGGACCGCTCGGTGGCGAGTAGCCCGCCGCGCGCGGTCGCCGTCCGCGCGTACGGGAAGATCAACCTGGATCTGCGCGTCCTGGGCCCGAGGCCGGACGGATTTCACGAGCTGCGCACGGTCTTTCAGTCGATCTCCCTCCACGACACCATCACCTGTGTCACGCGCCCGGGCCCATTCGCGATCGAGTGCGCCACCGCGGGCGTGCCGCTCGAGCAGTCCAATTTGATCTGGCGTGCCGGGGAAGCGTTGTGGCGCGCGCTTCGGCGTCCGGGCCCGGCCCGCGACGTCGTCGTCAGACTGGAGAAGCGGATTCCGCTCCAGGCGGGACTTGGCGGAGGAAGCGCCGACGCGGCGGCCACACTGGTCGGCCTCGCGCGGGCGTGGGGCGTTCAGCTCCGGCCTTCGCAGCTGACCGACGTCGCAGCCACGCTGGGAGCCGATGTGCCGTTTTTCCTGGCCGGCGGGACGGCGCTCGGCCTTGGCCGCGGCGACGAGATTTATCCGCTGGCCGACCTGCCGCGCCACTGGGTGGTCCTGCTGGTACCGGGGTTTGGCGTGTCCACGCCAGAGGCCTACGCGTGGTACGACGCCGAGCGCGAAAACGCCCGGGGGCCGGCGGTCCGCGAACCGCAGTTCGTACCCGGGCCCTGGCCGTCGCGCGCCGCCCAGATGATCAACGACCTGGAGGCGCCGATTGCGCTGCATCACCCCGAAATCGACCAGATGAAGGCGGCGCTCCGCCGCGTCGGGGCGGTCGCCGCGGCGATGTCCGGCAGCGGATCGACCGTATTCGGCCTGTTTCAAAAGCGGTCCGAGGCACTGGCCGCGGTGGACGGCCTCGCCGCGTCGGGGTGGCAGGTGCTGCTGACGGAGTCACTCGGACGAGGCGAACACGGGCATCTGAGCCGGCCTCGTCTCCTTGCCCGCAACCCACTGTCTCGACTACACTAAGCGTTTGCGCCACCCTGGCTGACAGCGTCCTACAGATACTGTCTTACGGTGACCGTGGTGGGGCGTGGCCAAGCGGTAAGGCGCGGGACTTTGGCTCCCGTATTCGGAGGTTCGAATCCTTCCGCCCCAACCAGCCTCGTAACAGACGGTGTGACGGACGGCGCAGTGACCCGGTTTCCAGCGACCCAAGCGACCCAAAAAGGGGAATGAGACGAGCGCTCAGTGGTGAAGGCTTGACGCCGACAGGTTTCGGCGATCTGAAGGTATTTTCGGGCAGCGCCCACGTGACGCTGACGAAGGAGATTGCCGAATTTCTCGGCATCCCCGTCGGCCAGTCGCGCCTGCGCCGCTTCCCCGACACTGAAGTCTCCTTCCAGATCGACGAAAACATCCGCGGCGCCGACGTCTTCATCGTCCAGCCGACCTGCTCGAACGTCGATCAGCACCTCATGGAGCTGCTGATCATGATCGACGCGTTCAAGCGGTCGTCGGCGGCGCGCATCACCGCCGTCATCCCGTATTACGGCTACGCGCGCCAGGACCGCAAGGACAAGCCGCGCGTCCCGATTTCAGCCAAGCTCGTCGCGAACCTGCTGAGCGCCGCCGGCACGAACCGGGTCCTGACGATGGACCTCCACAAGGCGCAGATTCAGGGGTTCTTTGACATTCCGGTGGACCACCTGTTCGCGGCGCCGGTGATCATCGACTACCTGGGGCGCACCGACAGCCCGAAGCTCACGATCGTGTCTCCGGACGCCGGCGGTGCGGAACGCGCCCGCGCCTATGCGAAGCGTCTGGACGCCGAGCTCGCGGTGATCGACAAGCGCCGGACCGACGACGGGACCGCGGAAGTGATGAATGTCATCGGCGACGTCGCGGGCCGCACCTGTATCCTGCAGGACGACATCATCGACACGGCGGGCACGATTCAGAAGGCCGCAACGGCACTGAAGGCCGCCGGTGCCGGCAAGGTGCTCGCGTGCGCGGTGCACCCCGTTCTGTCAGGGCCGGCGATCGAGCGCATCCAGAACGCGCCGATCGATCAGCTGATTGTGACCAATACCATCCCGCTGCGCGGCGAAGCGCAGCAGTGCAAGAAGATCGTCGTGCTGTCGGTGGCCCGTCTGCTGGGTCAGGCGATTCGCAGCATTCACGAAGAAACATCTGTCTCATCGCTGTTTGTGTAGGAAAGAGATATGGAAGCGACACTTGACGTTGTAAAGAGAGATGGGCGCGGCAAGAACGAGGCGCGCCGGCTGCGCGTCCAGGGGCGCATCCCCGCCGTGGTCTACGGGACGCGGAAGGACGCGAAGCTGCCTGAGGGCATTCCGGTCGCCGTCGATCCAAAGGAGTTGATGCGGATCCTGCACCTGGAATCGGGTGCCAACACGCTGATCAACCTCAAGCTCGATGGGGCGGAATCGCGCGTGATGGTCAAGGAGTACCAGCTGGATCCGGTCACCCACAAGCTGCTCCACGCGGACTTCTACCAGCTCGCCATGGACCGCGCGATTACGGTGACGGTCCCGTTCCTCGTGAAGGGTGAACCGAAGGGCGTGAAGCTGCAGGGCGGCGTCCTCGACTTCGTGACGCGTGAAATCCAGGTGCAGTGCCTCCCGGCGGACATCCCCGAGCACATCGACATCGATGCGTCGGAGTTGATGCTGAACCAGTCCATCAGGCTGCGCGACCTGCCGGAAAACCCGAAGTGGAAGCCGCTGAGCGATCCGGAAACGATGATCGTCCACGTCGTGCTGCCGAAGGTCGAGGAAGCCCCGGCGGCCGACGCCGCGGTGGCGGCGCCAGGTGCCGCGGCCGAGCCTGAGGTCGTGAAGAAGGGCAAGACCGACAAGGAAGGCGACGAGCCAGCCAAGAAAGAGCCGGCCAAGAAGTAGATTCGCGTCGTCATGAAGCTGATTGTCGGTCTGGGAAATCCAGGCGAGGAGTATCGCCAGACCCGGCACAACGTCGGTTTCATGGTGGCCGATGCACTGGCCGCGCGCCACAGCCTGGCCTGGCGCAACGAGGGCCAGGTGGCGTGTGCAAAACGATTCGGTTCGCCGGAGTTTCTGATTGCGAAGCCGAAGACGTTCATGAATCTGAGCGGGTTTGCCGTTGCGGAGTTCGCCAACTACCGCAACGTCGATCATGGCGACCTGCTCATCGTGGTCGACGACGTCGATCTGCCGCTGGGACGCATGCGGGCTCGGGCCCGCGGCTCGGCGGGCACCCACAACGGGCTGAAATCCGTTGTCGCGCAGCTCGGGACGACCGATTTCGCCCGGCTGCGGGTGGGGGTCGGTCGGGGAGATCGCCGGAGAGATCTCGCCGATTTCGTGCTGTCGAAGTTCGATGCGGCCGAACAGGCCGCGCTGAGCGATATCGTCACTCGGGCGGCCGATGCCGCTGAGATGTTCGCCGCGGAGGACATCGAGAAGGTGATGAATCGGTACAACCCGGATCCCGCGGACCCGGAAGTCGATTAACTCCTTGTCGCTTGGAACCCGGAATGGAACCGGGAACCAGAGAGCGGCCACAAGTCCAGAAGGAGACTTATGAACAGGAAGTACGAGCTCGTCTACGTCGTGTCACCCGACGCGACCGACGATCAGGTCACGGAGCTGCAGACCCAGGTTGAAGGGATCGTGCAGCGCCTCGAGGGCCAGATCGAGAAAACCGACAACTGGGGCCGGCGTAAGCTGGCGTATGAGATCGGCCATCACAAGGAAGGCACGTATGTCCTTCATGTGATCAACGGCTCCGGTGAGCTGATGAAGGAAATCGACCGCCGTCTCAAGGTATTCGATCTCGTCATCCGCCATCTGGTCGTGCGCGTCGACGAAGACGAGCGCATCGTCGAGCGGCGCAAGTCGATCCGCACCGAGGAGTCGCGCCGGCGGCGCGTGGCCCGCGGGCTCCCGCCCGACCGCCAGCCCGGTGAAGGTCAGAAGGAACTCGACGACGACGACCAGGACGATCGGTTTGACGCAGTGGAGGATGTGCGATGAACGGACGACGCAGCGGACCAAGCAGCAGCAGCAGCGGCGGCGGACGTGGCGGACGTGCCGGCGCGGGCGCCGCGGGCGAAAAGGGCAAGGACGGCCAGCGTCGTCCCATGTTCCGGCGCCGCAAGGTGTGCCGGTTCTGCGCCGAGAAGATCGACGACATCAACTACAAGGACAGCAAGCTCCTGATGTCGTTCGTGCCGGAACGGGCGAAGATCGTCCCGCGCCGGATCTCGGGGACCTGCGCGCTGCACCAGCGGAAACTTCGGACGGCCATCATGCGCGCGCGGCAGCTGGCGTTGATTCCGTACACCGCGGAATAGGCCGAGGCAGACATGGAAATCATTCTCAGAGAACACGTCGAGCACGTCGGCAAGCGCGGCGAGATTGTGAAAGTCTCGGACGGCTACGCCCGCAACTACCTGCTGCCGCGGAAGCTGGCGCTGCCGGTGACCGAGGCGAACAAGAAGCACGTGGAGCGCGAGCGGAAGATCACCGAGTCGCGCGAAGCCGAGGAAAAAGGGCAGGCCGAAGCGCTGGCTGCGCGCCTGTCCGCGCTGGACATCGCGATCACGCGCCGCGTCGGCGACACCGAGCAGCTGTACGGCTCGGTGACCGGCGGCGACATCGCCGATTTCCTCAAGACGAAGGGGTTCGAGATCGACAAGCGGAAGATCATCCTGCCGGAGCCGATCAAGGCGATCGGCAGCCATGATGTGCCGCTCAAGCTGCATCGCGAAGTCACGGTGCCGCT
The DNA here is from genome assembly GCA_945903265.1 of Candidatus Sulfopaludibacter sp. SbA3. Classification (GTDB taxonomy): domain Bacteria; phylum Acidobacteriota; class Vicinamibacteria; order Vicinamibacterales; family UBA2999; genus CAXNKG01. The sequence goes on along the minus strand of CAMDNQ010000015.1, from coordinate 29,772 downwards.
GAAGGTGCGGGTCGTCAGAGAAGGCGCCGCCCAGTGAACGCCCGCACCGCTGCCGTCGCGGGCATCGCGGCCGCCGCGGGTCTCGCCGCCGGCTACTTCCTCAGTCAGAGCGAAGTGCCGGTCGAGAGCCAGGCGGCCGGGGTGCTCGGACCGGCTGTGCCGGGTCAGAAGGGCGGCCAGGATCAGACCGGACCGTACGAGGTGGTCGAAAACTGGCCGAAGCCGCTCTCGCAGTTGAGCGGCCATGAGCAGTGGACGTGGGGCGCGGTGCAGGGCATCTTCGCGGAGAGCCCGAACCGCGTCTTCATCCTGATGCGCGGCGAGCTGCCGGCGCTCGCGCGGCCGGTCGAAGCGCCGTATCCGGGCATCGGGCCGAGCATTTCCTTCCCCGTCTCCCAGACGCCCTTCCGCAATGCGTCGGTCGGACCGGTCAGCAGTCCCGGCAACTCGGGGAGCGACGGCTGGAATGGGTGGAAGGGGACGATGGGCGTCGATGCGCGGTGGGAACACTGCCTGATCGTCGTCGACGCACAGGGCAACATCATCGAACAGGACGTCTGGACGCAGTGGGACGACCTGTTCCGGCGCCCGCACTCGGTGTTCATCAATCCGTACGACGCGGAAAAGCACGTGTGGGTCGTCGACGACCGTCAGCATGCCGTCTACAAGTTCACGAATGACGGCAAGCAGCTGGTCCAGACGCTCGGCGTCAAGGGCGAGCCGGGGACCGATGGGGCGCATTTCAACCGTCCGACGTTCCTGAACTGGCTGCCCGACAGCACGCTGTTCGTGGCCGACGGCTACGCCAATACGCGCGTCGTGAAGTTCGATGCGACCGGGAAGTATCTGACGGCCTGGGGCGAGAAGAGCACCACCGAAAACGACACGACTCCTGGAACCTTCAACGCCGTCCACGGCGTGGTCGTCGATCCCGAGACACGCCGGGTGTACGTGACCGACCGTGAAAACGCGCGAATCCAGGTCTTCGACGAGAACGGCACGTATCTCGACCAGTTCAGCACGGGCGGGCCATCAACGCCGCAGGTGTTGTATCTCTCCGCTGACAAGCACCTCTGGACCGTCGACAACGACACCTCAAAGGTCGTGAAGTTCGACCTCAACGGCCGGTACCAGTATTCCTGGGGCAGCCGCGGCGAATGGCCGGGCGCGCTCTGGAACGTCCACGGCATCAGCGTCGATCAGGAGGGGAACCTCTACCTCGCCGAAGTGAACGCCGGACGCGCGCAGAAATTCCGCCCTCGAGCCGGCGTCAATCCGGCGCTCCTCGTCGGCACGCCCATTCGCGCCGCCTGGTAAGACCCTATACTCTCCATTCTTGGCAAATCTCGGATATATCGGACTTGGCGTCATGGGCGGGCGCATGGCCGCGCGCCTGCTCGAGAAGGGTCACCGCGTCACCGGCTACAACCGCACCCGCGCAAAAGCGGAGTGGCTGATCGAGCGCGGGATGGCCTGGGCCGATTCCCCTCGCGAGGTCGCGCAGGGTTCTGACGCCACCTTCATCATGGTGAGCGATTCCGCCGCCCTCGAATCGGTGACGCTGGGAGCCGACGGGGTCGTGTCGGGCCTGTCCGCCGGGAAGCTTGTCATCGATATGAGCACGATCAGCCCGGACGTCAGCCGTGCCGTCGCGGCGCGCGTTCGCGCGGCGGGCGCCGACATGGTGGACGCGCCGGTCTCGGGCAGTCCGCTGACACTCGAGCAGGGCAAACTGTCGATGATGGTAGGCGGCGATCCCGCGACATTCGATCGCCTGAAGCCGATTCTCGAAGACATCGGGCCGAAAGTGACACATGTGGGCCCCAACGGTCTCGCGCTCTCGATGAAGATCGCGATCAATCTGAGCCTCGCGGTACAGATGCTGGCGTTCTCGGAGGGTGTGCTGCTGGCGGAAAAGAGCGGCATTCCCCGCGCGACCGCGGTCGACGTCATGACGCATAGCGTCATTGCGTCGCCGATGATTCAATACCGGGGGCCGTTCGTGCTCGAGCGGCCCGGCGAGGCGTGGTTCAACGTGCGCATGATGCAGAAGGACCTGACGCTGGCGCTCGACATGGGCCGCCAGTTGAAGGTCCCCCTGCCCACGACCACCGTCACCAGTGATTTCCTGATGGCCGCCCGCGATGCCGGCCTCAGCGACGAGGATTTTGCCGCAGTGTTCCGGCTGCTGGCGCAGATGTCAGGGGTGCAGGCATGAGTGCCGACGCCGAGAGATTTGTGCGGATGTATCGGCAGATGGTGGCGATCCGGTTCTTCGAGGAGCGGGTCAACGACCTGTATACGCGGGCGCTCATGCCGGGGCTGGCCCACCTCTATATTGGCGAAGAGGCGATCGCCGTGGGGATCTGCGAGGCGTTGCGGACCGACGACTACATCACCAGCACGCATCGCGGCCACGGCCACTGCCTCGCCAAAGGCGCGTCGCCGCACCTGATGTTCGCCGAGCTGCTCGGCAAGGAAGCCGGCTACTGCAAGGGCAAGGGCGGGTCGATGCACATCGCAGACCCCGCCACCGGCAACCTCGGCGCGAACGCGATTGTCGGCGGCGGCGCCGGCATTGCGACGGGTGCCGCCTTTGCCGCGAAGTTTCTGGAGCAGGGGCGCGTCGCCGTCTGTTTCTTCGGCGAGGGCGCGCTCGGGCAGGGCGTGCTGTACGAGTCGATGAACCTGGCGCAGCTCTGGACGCTGCCGGTGATTTACGCCTGCGAGAACAATCTGTACAACGAGTACACGCACTGTTCCGAAACGACCGCCGGCGACATGCTCGCTCGGCCGCGTGCATTCGGAATCGACAGTGAAGCCGTCGACGGCCAGGATGTGCGCGCGGTCAACACCGCGGCCGTCAGGTTGGTCGAGCGCGCACGCCGCGGCGAGGGCCCCGGCTTCCTGCTGCTCGATACCTACCGGTATCGCGGGCACCATGTCGGCGACATCGCGCGCGAGTACTACCGGTCCAAACAGGAAGAGCAGGAGTGGGTGACGGGTCGCGATCCGATTGCGCTGCATCGTGCGTGGCTGGAATCCAAAGGCCTGATGGGGCGCGATGCGTTCGAGCGGATCGATGTCGAGGTCGCTGCCGAAATGGACGCGGCCGTGGAGTTCGCCATGAAAGCGCCGTATCCGGATCCCTCGCGTGTCGACGAGGACGTGTATGCCTGACATGTCCTTCGGGGACGCCATCCGCATGGCGCTGGCCGAGGAGATGCGCCGCGATCCACGCGTCGTGCTCCTGGGCGAAGACGTCGCGGAGGCAGGAACGACGTTCAAGGTTCTCAAGGGGCTGGTGGACGAGTTCGGCTGCACCCGCGTCATCGACACGCCAATCTCGGAACCCGGATTCACCGGACTCGCCGTCGGCGCCGCCATGGCCGGCATGCGTCCCGTCGTCGACATCATGTTCGGCGACTTTCTGGCGCTCATCATGGACCAGGTCGTCAACCAGGCGGCCAAGATCCACTACATGTCTGGCGGCAAGTGGAAAGTGCCGATGGTCGTGCGGGCGACGATGGGCGCGTCGCGTCGATCGGCGGCGCAGCACTCGCAGTCGCTGCATGCGTGGCCGAGCCATATTCCCGGACTCAAGGTGGCCATGCCTTCGACCCCGTACGATGCGAAGGGACTGCTCAAGGCGGCCATCCGCGACGACAATCCGGTGATCATCTTCGAAGACAAGATCAGCTATACGAAAGTGAAGGGACCCGTGCCGGAAGACGACTACGTCGTTCCGCTCGGCGTTGCCGACATCAAACGACAGGGGCGGGATATCACGCTCGTTGCGACGAGCAGCATGGTGCAGGTCGCGCTCGGCGCGGCGGCCATGCTCGAGGAAATCGGCATCGATGCCGAAATCGTCGATCCGCGCACCACCTGGCCGCTCGACGAAAAGACCCTCATCGAATCGGCCCGCAAGACGTCTCGCGCGATGGTCATCGACGAGGGCTACTTCCGCTACGGCGTGACCGGCGAGATCGCGTCGGTCATTGCGGAAGGCGCGTTTTACGACCTGGACGGTCCGGTGCGCCGGCTGGGCGCCCGCCACGTGCCGATTCCGTTTTCCCCTGTGCTCGAGGACGTCACCGTCCCGACCGAACGGGACGTCTTCGACCTCGCGCGCACGATGTGCAATAAGTAAGGTCCGCCTGAAGGCGGACACTACGTAGGACTACTTCGTACGTAGTGTCCGGCTTGCTTAGTACGTAGTGTCCGGCTTTAGCCGGACCCGGAGAATCAATGGCGTTGAAAACGTTCGGGACCATGGCCGTGGACTGGGAGCAGCGGGTCGATTTCGACCGGCTGCGCCGCGAGCGGCTGGACCGTATCAAGGGTCTGCTGGCGAAGTCGGAGATCGGCGCGTTGCTCTGCTTCGACATGAACAACGTCCGCTACATCACCTCCACGCACATCGGGACCTGGGCGCAGGACAAGATCAGCCGGTTCACGCTCCTGCCGCAGAACGACGAGCCGATTCTCTGGGATTTCGGATCGGCCGCACGCCATCACCAGCAGAACTGTCCGTGGCTGGGCGATCGCTCGCGCGCCGGCATTCCACTGATGCGCGGCGCCATGAGCCCGGAAATGGGACGCGCCGAGGATGTCGCGAAGAAAATTCGCGTCGAGCTCGAGATGCGCGGGCTCCTCGGTGAGCCCGTGGGCGTGGACGTCGTCGAACCGCCGGTGATGTTCGCGCTCCAGCGGGAAGGCATCACCGTCGTCGACGGCCAGGAGCTGATGTCGAACGCGCGCGAAATCAAGACCGTGGACGAGATTACGCTGCTCAACATGTCCGCGATGATGGTCGACGCGGCGTACTACGATTTGTACAAGGCGATGCGGCCCGGGATGCGCGAGAACGAAGCCGTCGCGCTTGTGGCCGAGCGGCTGTACGACCTCGGCTCCGAGTACGTCGAGGGCGTGAATGCGATTTCGGGGGAGCGCTGCAGCCCGCACCCGCATGTCTTCTCGGATCGCGTGCTCCGTCCGGGCGACCCGGTGTACTACGACATCCTCCACTCGTACATGGGCTATCGCACCTGCTACTACCGGACGTTCGCGGTGGGATCGGCTCCGCGCGCGCTGGTGGATGCGTATAAGCGGTGCCGCGACTACCTCGACGCGTCGATCGAATTGATTCGTCCCGGCCGCACGACGGCCGAAGTGGCGGCGGTCTGGCCCAAGGCGAAGGACTTCGGATTCCCCGACGAGGAAGCGGCGTTCGCGCTGCAGATGGGACATGGCATCGGGCTGGCGATCTGGGAGAAGCCGATGATCAGCCGGCTTGTGTCGCTCGACCATCCCCACGAGATCAAGGCCGGGATGGTCTTCGCCCTCGAAACGTTCTGGCCCTCCACCGACGGCTGGAGCGCCGCCCGCATCGAGGAAGAAATCGTGGTCACGCCGACCGGCCACGAAGTCATCACGCGGTTCCCGGCCGAGGAGCTCCTCGTCGCAGGCGCGCCGTTCGTGACCGTGTCGGGTCAGCTGCCGACGATTCGGGAAACCGAGGCGCCAACGCCGAATCCCGAGGTCGTCGAGATGATCAAGGCTGGCGCCCGCGCCGGCGTCACCCGCTGATGGCCGTCAGCGTCGTCATGCCTGCGCTGGAAATGGCGCAGGAAACCGGCAAGCTCATTTCGTGGCTGAAGAAAGAGGGCGAGCAGGTCCGCAAGGGCGACATGCTGCTGGAAGTGGAAACAGACAAAGCAGTTGTCGAGGTCGAGGCCGCGGCCGACGGCGTGCTGGCGGGCATTACCGCAAAGCCCGGGGATGTCATCCAGGTCGGCAGGACGATCGCGTGGCTGCTGAAGGCTGGTGAATCGGTTCCTTCCGACGCGTCCACGAGCGCTCCGACCGGCCGCACGACCCGGATCTCTCCGAAAGCGCGCAAGCTCGCGCAGGAGAAGGGCATCGACATTTCGCGCATCACGGGGACGGGTCCCGGAGGTGAAATCCTCGCCGAGGACATCCTTCGATCTGCAGGGACCGACCTTCAGGTCGGCCCGCAGACGGCAGAGCCCTCATCAATCGGCCGCCTCATGGCCGAGCGCACGACCGCAAGCTGGACGACTGTCCCGCATTTCTTCGTCACGCGGCACGTGGACGCCGGTGCGCTCAACGAGGCCCGCGCACGCATCGTCGCTGGCGGCACGAAGGCGACGCATACCGATCTCCTAGTGTCGGCCGTCGCCCGCGCGCTGAAAAAACATCCGCGCCTGAACGCGAGCTGGAAGGAGAGCGCGGTCGTCGTTCACGATCGCGTGAACATCGCGATCGCCATGGCGGTGGAGAATGCGGTCGTCACGGCGGTCATTCCGGATGCTGACACGCTCGACATCTGGGCGATCGCGGACATACGCGCCGGCCTTGCGGATCGGGCACAGTCAGGACGGCTGCACCCCGGCGACATCAAGGACGGCACGTTTACCATCAGCAATCTCGGCATGTATGGCGTGGACACGTTCACGGCGATCATCGTGCCGCCCCAGGTTGCGATCCTGGCTGTCGGCGCCATCGCGGATCGCGTTGTTGCGGTGGATGGCCGCCCGATAGTCCGTCCGATGCTGACGCTCACGCTCTCGTGCGATCATCGCGTCGTCGACGGGGCCCGTGCCGCTGAGTTCATGCGCGATTTAACCGCCTTACTCGCGGAATAAACTTGGCCACCGAGCCGAGCCATGCCTCTGGAGGGTCAATGCCGGGTATCAATCGCCGCCGTTTTCTCGCGACGCTCTCGGCCGGCCTCGCCAGCGCGCCTTCGGCGTTCGCCCAGCGCCCTCAGCTCGAGACATTCACCCAATGGATGAACGCGTCGCGTGTCGAACGCGAGGTCGCCGTGCAGGCGTGCCTCGACCGCATCCGCACGATGGACGCATCTATTCAGGCATGGGTGCAGGTGGCGCCGCAGCCGCCGCTCGCCGACGGTCCGCTTGCCGGTATTCCATTCGCGGCGAAGGACATCATGGAGACGCGCGGGCTGTCGACCGAGTACGGTTCGGCGGTCTACAAGGGCCGTCTTGGCAGTACTGATGCGGCCGTCGTCACGTCGCTGCGGCAGCGGGGCGCGATTCTTCTCGGCAAGTCTCAGACGACCTGGTTCGCGTACCGCACACCCGCCCCGACCCGCAACCCGAGGAATCTTGAACATACGCCGGGCGGAAGCTCCAGCGGCTCTGCCGCGGCCGTTGCCGCCGGAATGGTGCCCTTCGCGCTCGGCACGCAAACACGCGGATCGATACTCAGACCTGCCTCGTACTGTGGCATCACGGGGTTCAAGCCGACCTATGGCCTGGTGTCGACCGAAGGCGTGATGCCGTTCTCGACGAGCCTCGACACGGTGGGATTCTTCACGCACACCCCGTCCGACATGCTGTCGCTCTGGCGCGGGATGGGATTCAGTGCAGGCGCCGACGATGACGTGGTCGTGGGTGTGCCGGATCCAATGCCGGACGTTGACGAACCGATGGCCACCGCGGTGCGGAATGCGGTTGCCGCGCTCCGCCGCGGAGGCATCCGGACGCGCCCCGTCGACATTGCGGCGCTCCTGAAGACACTCGATGCGGCAACGATCGACGTCATGTTCTACGAAGGCGCCCACATCCACGAGGAGCGATGGAAGGAGCACGGCGCGAAGCTGCTCGATCTCGCAGAGCTCGTTGAGCAGGGACTCGCGATGCCCGTCGAGCGGTACACGCGGGCACAGCAGCATATTCGTGAAGCCAGAACGCGACTGAGCGAGCTGTACCGGACGACCCCGATCATCGTCGTGCCGGCAGCTACGGGGGCGGCGCCTCGCGGGCTCTCGACGACGGGCGATCCCCGCATGAATGCGCCGTGGACGGCGCTCGGCACACCGGCGATCTCCGTTCCGATGCCGACAGCCGGGCTCCCGCTGGGGCTGCAGCTCACGGCTGACCATGGTCAGGATGGCAGGCTTCTCGCCGCAGCCATACGCGTCGCGCGAAGCCTTTCATAACAGGGAACGGACATGGCCACCACTGCAGCACACTCACACGTCTCGCTGTCGGATATGAAGCTGTTCCGCCAGGCGGCCTACATCGACGGCGGGTGGGTGGAGGCGCGGGCCGGGTCCGCCATCGACGTGGACAATCCCGCGACCGGCGATGTGATTGGCATCGTGCCGAAGCTTGGCGCGGCCGAAACGCGGACGGCGGTCACTGCCGCCGCTCGCGCCTTCCCCGCGTGGCGCAGCACAACCGCGAAGGAACGGGCCGCGTTTATGCGGCGCTGGTTCGATCTGATGATGGCGAACCAGGAGGACCTGGCGCGACTGATGACCATAGAGCAGGGGAAGCCGCTCGGCGAATCGCGCGGGGAAGTCGCCTATGCCGCCTCGTTCCTCGAGTGGTTCGGCGAGGAAGCGAAGCGCGTCTACGGCGACACGATTCCTTCGCCAACGCGCGACAAGCGGATCGTCGTCATCAAGCAGCCGGTCGGCGTTGTCGCCTGCATCACGCCCTGGAATTTTCCGCTGGCGATGATCACGCGCAAGGCGGGCCCTGCAATTGCGGCGGGCTGCACTGTCGTGTTGAAGCCGGCGTCACAGACGCCGTTTTCGGCGCTGGCGCTCGCCGAGCTGGCCGAGCGCGCGGGGCTGCCGAAGGGCGTGCTGAATATCGTCACCGGTCCAGCGGAGGCGATTGGCGGTGAGCTCACGTCGAATCCGGATGTCCGCAAGCTGTCGTTCACCGGCTCCACCGCGATCGGCAAGCTGCTGATGGCCCAGTGCGCCACCACCGTGAAAAAGATCTCGCTCGAACTGGGTGGCAACGCGCCGTTCATCGTCTTTGATGACGCAGATCTCGACGCGGCGGTGGAGGGCGCGATCGCCTCGAAGTACCGGAATACAGGTCAAACGTGCGTCTGTGCCAACCGCATCTACGTGCAGGACACGGTCTATGACGCGTTCGCGCAGAAATTGTCGGCTGCGGTCGGGAAGCTCAAGCCGGCCCCCGGGTTTGAGGATGGCGCGACGCAGGGACCCCTCATCGACGACCGCGCCGTCGCGAAGGTTGAAGAGCACATCGCCGACGCGCTCGCCAAAGGCGCGAAGGTGGTGACAGGGGGCAAGCGTCATGCGCTCGGCGGGAGGTTCTTTCAGCCGACGGTCATGACGGGAGTCAATTCGTCGATGCTTGTCGCGCAGGAGGAGACCTTCGGCCCCGTGGCACCGCTGTTCCGGTTCAACACCGAGGACGAGGTGATCACGCAGGCCAACGACACGCCGTTCGGTCTAGCGGCGTACTTTTACGGCCGCGATATCGGCCGCGTCTGGCGCGTGGCCGAGGCGCTGGAAACGGGTATGGTGGGCGTCAACACGGGCATCATTTCGACCGAAGTCGCGCCGTTCGGCGGCGTGAAGGAGTCCGGCCTGGGGCGCGAGGGCTCGAAGTACGGCCTCGAGGAGTTCCTCGAGATCAAATACGTCTGCCTCGGCGGAATCTAGCCGCCCCTCCGAGCCGGTGACGTGAGTGCGGCCTGACAACTCTGTGACGGCGAACGGCCGGGGATACAGGCTTCCCAGCATCGACATGCTTCGCGGCCTTGCGATCGTGATCATGGCGCTCGATCACGTTCGGGACTACTTCATGGCCGGTGGTGAGGTCGACCCGATGGCCAATCCAGACATCGGCGCCGCGCTCTTCTTGACGCGGTGGATCACGCATTTCTGCGCGCCGGTGTTCGTATTCCTCGCAGGCACGAGCGCCGGTCTGATGACGACGCGCAAGAGTCCGTCCGCGTTGGGCGCGTTCCTGTTCACGCGCGGCATGTGGCTGATTGTCGTCGAGTGGTTCGTTGTGGCCACGGCGTGGAGCTTCGCGCCGTGGGGCATCCCCCAGGCCGGCGGGCTGATCGTGGTCCCGATGCAGGTGATCTGGGCCATCGGCGCGAGCATGATCGTCCTCGCGGGCGCGCAGTTCCTCGGACAGCGCGCGTGCCTGGTCATCGGTGGTGCGATCCTCGTCAGCCACAACCTGCTTGATGCCTTCTGGCCGGCCACGGGCGGGCTGTTCGCGACCGCAAGCCCTGCGTGGACGGCGTTGCACGCCCAGACGGGTGTCCTCCTTGGCCCGTTCCATCTTGCGTTTGTCTATCCGCTGCTGCCGTGGATTGGAGTGATGCTGGCGGGGTTTGGAACCGCACGCCTGTTCCAGGAACCGGCCGAGAGGCGCGACCCGCGGCTCCTCGCGTGGGGACTGGGAGCGATGGCCGCGTGTGTCGTGCTCAGGGCGGCTGGCGTCTACGGCGATCCGAACCCCTGGCGGGTTCAGGATGGTGCGATCCCCACGCTCATCGATTCCCTCAACGTAACGAAATATCCGCCTAGTCTGATTTTTCTGCTGATGACGCTCGGTCCGGCGGCGGTCCTCTGCGCGTATGCCGGCCGCCTGCCCGATATCGTCAGGCAGCCGCTCATCGTGTTCGGCCGCGCGCCCTTCGCGTTTTATGTGGCCCACTTGTACGTCATACACGCGCTCGCTGTGGGCTTCGGTGTCCTACGAGGGTTCGATGCACGCCAGTTCCTGACATTCAGTTTCTTTTTTCCCGAGGGATACGGTGTCGGGTTGCCAGGTGTCTACCTGGTATGGCTGCTGGTTATTGCTACGCTGTATCCGTTCTGTAAGTGGGTCGCCGCGCTCAAGGGTCGTCGTCAGGACCGGTGGCTGAGCTACTTATGATGGCTTTCATGGAGGGCGGCATGCGACACATGAACGTGCGGTCGGCGGCGGCGATCGTGTCTTCTCTGGTTCTCGTCATCCTCACCGCGTCTGTTGCCGCGCGGCAAGGCGAATCGACTGATGCGGGCGTGTCGCGCGAGCGGCTCCTGCGAATCGGTCAGATGATCGACCGCCGCACCGACGCGAGGGAGATTCCCGGAGCCGTCAGTCTTGTCGCGATCGACGGACGGATCGTGCACTTCGATGCGCGCGGCCAGCTGGATCTCGACTCAAAGAAGCCCATGCCCAGGGACGCGATCTTCTCCCTTGCCTCGCTGACAAAACCGATCACGGCCGCCGCCGTGCTTATGCTCGTGGAAGAAGGACGGATCCGGCTCACGGATCCGGTGTCGCAGTTCATTCCCGAGTTCAAGGACCTGAACGTCGGTGTGTCGCCGTCCCAGGCCGTGCCCGCCAGCCGTCCAATCACCATTCGTGACCTGCTGACGCACACGTCGGGGCTCGTGGCGCCGCCGCGAATCCCCACAGAGCCGAGGGCCACGCTCGCCGCTGTCATCCCTCGCTTCGGCGCGGAGCCGCTCGAGTTCCAGCCCGGCACCCGCTGGATGTACAGCAATACCGTGGCGTTCGACACGCTCGCCCGCATCGTGGAGATCGTGTCGGGCAAGACCTACGATCGCTTTCTCCGGGAGCGGATGTTCGAGCCGCTCGGCATGAAGGACACCGCGCACGTGCTGGATGCGGCGCAGAAGCAGCGTTTCGCCCGGCGCTACGACATTGTGCCCGGCGGCCTCAAACCGTTCGAGCGCGCCGACCCGCCGTCGTACTTCGGAGGCGGCTGGGGACTCCACAGCACCGCGCAGGATTACTTCCGCTTTGCGCAGATGCTGCTGAACAATGGCGAGTTCGAGGGCAAGCGCCTGTTGAGTCCGCGAGCTGTGGAATTGATGGCGGCCGTGCATATTCCGGACACCCTGCCGGGCAGGCAGCCGGGTGAAGGCTGGGGCCTCGGCGTCCGCGTGATCAGCAACGCGGCTGTCCGAACCAGCTGGCTGTCGAACGGGAGCTTCGGCTGGAGTGGGGCGTCGGGCACCCATTTCTGGATCGATCCGGAAAGGCACCTGGTCGCGGTCCTCATGGCGCCGGCGCCGGCGGTGGGATTCAGGCCCGACTTCGAGACCCTCGTCATGCAGGCGGTCATGAAGTGAAGGTATGCTCGCATCGAACGCAGTTCACGCAAGCGTCGTCAACGATTGAATTCGACAGGAATTGTCATGCATAAGCCGCTGCTGCTCACGTTCGTCATCGTGTTCGCTTCCATAGCCGCCATCGGCTCCGCGCAGGTGCCAGCGGCGTCCGATCCGCTCTCGATCGGCGGGAAGGATGCCGAATGGTTCGCCGGCCAGGGCGGAAGGGTTGATACCGACAGCGAGCCGCAGGCCCCCTTCAAGATCATGGGGAACGTGTACTACGTCGGCGCGAACAACATTTCGTCGATCCTGGTCACGACGCCGCAGGGCCACATCCTGCTCGACACGGGCACCAAGAAGATGACCTCGGTGATCTTTCCCAACATCGTGAAGCTGGGATTCAAGCCGGCGGACATCAAGATCATCATGATCTCCCACGCGCATTACGACCACATGGAGACGCTCGAGACGATCCGCCGCATCACCGGTGCGACGGTGGCGGCCCTCGAGGCCGAGGTCCCATCGCTGGTCAGCGGAAAGGACCTGTCGCAGAACGAAACGTGGGGGCACGAACCGGTGCAGGTTGGGCGAATCCTGCGCAGCGGCGACGACGTCACGCTCGGCGGCACCACCATCAAGGTGATCTGGACGGGCGGCCACACGCCAGGCACGGCCAGCTATGTCATTCCGGCTCAGGAAGGCGGACGGACGTATCAGATCGTCTTTGGCGGCCCTCCGGGACCGATCACGGGGAACCCGCGATACGACACGCGTCCCGAAGACGCCTTCACGTCCTACAAGATGCTGCGGACGCTGAACCCGGACATCGTCATCGGCGGTCACCCGCTGAATGCATTCAAGGGAAAGCTTGATGCGCTTGTCGCGAACACGCGTCCGAGTCCGCTGGCGCTCGCGCCCGGACAGTGGGTCAAGATGATTGACGACTCCGAGGCGGGCTACAAGAAGCGGCTGTCGGCAGTAGCCGCCGCAACGCGCTGAGCCGTCCGCGGGCGGGCGTGTCTGATCTTCGCGATCGCTTTGGCGAGATCGACATCTATGTGTTCGATCAGCTGCTACGAGGCCGCATCGCTCCGGGGATGCGTGTTCTCGACGCTGGGTGCGGAGGGGGTCGCAACCTGGTGTACCTCCTTCAGTCGGGCTGCGAGGTGTTCGGGATAGACGCGGATCCGCTCGCGATTCAGTATGTCCAGCAGCTGGCGGCGCAGCTGGCACCGCACCTGCCGACCGACAACTTCCGAGCGGAGGCGATTGAGCAGATCTCATTCCCGGAAGGGTTTGCGGATGTCGTGCTCAGCAGCGCGGTGCTGCATTTCGCGCGTGACGACGAGCAGTTCATGGGGATGCTGCAGGGCAGCTGGAAGGTCTTGAAGCGGGGCGGCCTGTTCTTCTGCCGCCTCGCCTCCTCGATTGGCATGGAGCATCAGGTCACGCCCGTCTCCGGACGCCGCCACCTGCTGCCGGACGGATCCGAGCGGTACCTCGTGGATGCGAAGCTGCTGACCGATCTGACTCGTGACCTCGGAGGGGAACTGGTGGACCCGTTGAAGACAACCATCGTGCAGAATCAGCGATGTATGACCACGTGGGTCATGCGTAGAGTCGCCGCGTGCATTCTCGCCACCGCGCTGGGTGCGTCCCTTGCCGCCGCGCAGACGCCGGCCAATGTCGCCAATACCGTCGTCCTGACGCCCGCGGCGGCGATCGCTGGAGTCATCGCGGGCGGGACAATCCCGGAGATCGTGGTCCGCGGCCTCCGCGCAGCCGATGACCCGCTCTGGGTTCCCGAGATTGGTTTGATCTTCACCGAGTCGGCGAACAACCGGATTGTTCGACTGGGCGCCGATGGCCAGGTCACGACGTTCATTGGTGAGCTTCATGGACCGCTTGGCATGACGCTCGATCGCCAGGGGCGGCTGGTCTCCCTGCAGACGCAGGAAGGATTCAGGGGGCCGCGGATTGTCTGGCCGGCCGGCCAGGAAAAGGTCGTCGCCGACGATTTCGAGGGCCGCCGGTTCGGCAGGCCGAACGATGTCGTCTCCGATGCGAGAGGCGGGGTGTACTTCTCCGACCTCGGGCCGAGGCCAACTCCGGCCGGAGGCATGGACCCGGCCGTGTACTACGTGCCGCCCGGCGGAGCCCCGATTCGGGTGGCGGATGATATCGCGCGCCCGAACGGCGTCATGTTGAGCCGCGACGAGAAGACGCTGTACGTCAACGACACAGGCGGCATTCATGCTTACGCATTCGACGTGAGCCCCGACGGCCGCCTGGCAAACAAGCGGGTCTTTGCCACCTTCGTGGGTCGCGACCGCACGATTCCCGCGACCGCGCCGCCTGTCGCGAACCCTGACGGCCTCGTCATCGATGACCAGGGACGCGTGTACGCGCTGACCGAAGCCGGCATCGAAGTGATCGATCCGGCCGGCCAGCATCTGGGCGTCATTCCGGTCTGGTGCATCACGCGCCGCTGCCAGAACCTGACGTTCGGTGGCGCGGACAAGAAGACGTTGTACGTGGCCGGCGGCGGCACACTGCTGCGGATGCCGATGCTCGCCAGGGGGTTTGGCGGGCGCGTCAAGTAACGGAATCACGGAGACAGGCAATGGCGTATGTAGATGGATTCGTGCTGGCGGTTCCAAAGAAGAATCTCGCGGCGTACACGCGCATGTCGCGCACGGCCGGAAAAGTCTGGATGAAGCACGGAGCGCTCGAGTACCGGGAATGTGCCGGCGACGACTTGAAGACGAAGATGGGGATGCCGTTCCCCCGGTTGACGAAAGCCAAGGCGGGCGAAACCGTGGTCTTTTCGTGGATTGTGTACAAGTCGCGCGCGCATCGCGATCGCGTGAACGCGAACGTTATGAAAGATCCCCGGATGAACTCGATAAAGGGCCCGATGCCGTTCGACATGAAGCGCATGGCGTACGGCGGCTTCAAGATCATCGTAAGTCTCTGATCGTCACGACACGTATATAGGGGAACGATGCGAATTCTGATTATTGGGGCCACCGGCACGATCGGGTCCGCGGTGGCTGCGGCACTGAAAGACAAGCACGACCTTGTGCTTGCGAGCCACTCGAAGGCGGCAGAGCCGGTCGATATCTCCGATCCGGCCTCGCTGCGCGAGCTTTTCGCCCGCATCGGACAGGTGGACGCCGTCGTCAGCGCCGCGGGCAAGGCGGCCTGGAAGCCGCTCGACCAACTCGCCGATCCGGATTTCGAGTTGAGCCTCCGCAACAAACTGATGGGACAAGTGAACGCGATCCGGCTCGGATTGCCGTCAGTCGCCGACGGCGGATCGATCACCATCACGGCCGGGTACCTCTCGCGGAATCCTGCGCCCGGCTCGTCGGCCGTCAGTCTCGTCAACTCGGCGCTCGAAGGGTTCGGCCGCGCGGCCGCGATCGAAGCGCCCCGCGGCATCCGTATCAATGTCGTCAGCCCGCCCTGGATCACCGAGACGCTGCAGAAAATGGGGCGGCCGCCAGGCGGTATTCCTGTGGCGAAGGTGGCGGAGTACTACGTGCGCAGCGTGGAAGGCACCGAGACCGGACAGGTTTACGACCCGACGTAGGGCGCAGGCTTAAGCCTGCGCGCTACATCAGAACGTCCAAATGGCCTATATCGAATCGAACCTGCTGGCCGACGAGACGGTCGTGCACCGCGCCTCGCTGCACTGGCTGGTGTACTGGCAGGCGATCCTGGCCGGCATCGCCGGCGTCGCACTCTTGTGGATCGAGCCGCTGGCGGGAGCGATCGCGTTCGGCCTCGCCGTGGTCCTGGCGATTCCCCCCTTCATCGCGAAGTCGACGTCGGAATTCGGTGTGACGAGCAAGCGCGTCATCATCAAGGTGGGACTGATTCGGCGGCGAACGCTCGAGCTGCTGCTGCGGCAGGTGGAATCGATTCAGGTGGAACAGTCGATCCTCGGCCGGATCTTCGACTACGGATCGATTACGTTGAGCGGCACCGGCGGGGTGCGCGAAGTGTTCCACAACATCGCCGCGCCGCTGGAATTCCGCCGGAAGATCCAGAGCCTGATCGCCTGATCTGGAGGATCGCACGTGCTCACGAGGATCGAGTCATTTGCCGACTTCTTCGGGCTCGAGGGTCCAGCGCGCGATCTGGTTCGCCGAAGAGCAGGCGCCGCCGGTGAGCGAGCCAAGGGGATGACGCACGAGCGGGACTACGAGGCGCTGGCCGCCATCGCACTACATGTGCAGCCGCGACGAATCTTCGAGATCGGCACCTATCTCGGAGTGACGTCGGACTTCTTCCTTGAGCTCCTGCCCGCCTGCACCGTGGTGTCGATCGCGTATATCAATCCCGAGTCGCAGCTGACGGGTCCGTGCTCCAACAACTCCGACCTCGCCAGGGAGAAGATCGGGTATCGCGTGCACGCCGGCCGGCGCAACCGGTATACGCAGCTCTACGGGAATTCGCATGAGCTCGTGGCCAGTGATCTGGTCGAGCAATTCGGCTGCTTCGATCTGGTGTTCGTTGACGGAGATCACTCGCGGAGCGGCGTCGCGCAGGACACGGTGCTCGCGGGAAAGATTCTCAGCGAATCGGGAGCCATCTGCTGGCACGATGCCAACCCCAAAGAGAAGTACCTGGACGTTCGGGTGTTCCTGGAGCAGGAGCTGCCTCTCGATGCGATTGCGACCACCGACGACTTCACCGGCGGGATTGCCTGCTGGAGCGCAGGAATCGAGCGGCAGCTTCAGGAGCAGCGCGGCATCGCGTGATTCACGCTTCGAGCTCCTGGCCGCTCCGGTCAGGCAGCGTGAAAATCAGGCACGCCGCCAGCAGAAAGAACGCTGACGTCAGGCCGAGCGCCAGGCCGATCCCGATTCCTGGCAGCGTCGCCACGGCGCCAATCGTATACGGCGCGATCGCGCCCGCCATCCGTCCGATGTTGTAGCTCGTGCCCTGGCCTGTCGCGCGGACCGATGTGGGAAACAGCTCCGCGACGAAGCTGCCAAACAGGCTGAAGTAGCCGTGCCCGAAGTACCCGAGTACGGGCCCCAGAACCAGCAGCACCATCGGGCTACGCGCCATCTGGCCGTAGATCAGGACGAGCGCCGCGGCCGCGACCATGAAGAACACGAATGTCGGCCGCCTGCCGAACCGATCGGCGATGAAGCCGAAGGTGAGATAGCCGAAGTACGCGCCGATCTGGACAGGGATAATCCAGCCGAGCGACCCCACGACGCCCATGCCCGCGCCGCCCTGGTCGATCGGCCGCGCGAGAAACGCGGGCAGCCAGAAGAAGACGCCCCAGTACGCGAACTGCGCCGACGCACCGAGCAGCGTGATGAGCAGCGTTCGCGAGAGAAGCCGGCGCCCGAAGATGACCCGGAATGGGTTGACCCCGGTGGCTTTCGCGCCGCCCTGTTTCCATGCGGCCGGCTCGGGTACCCGGCGCCGGATCCACAGGGTGAAGAACGCCGGCAGCACCCCCACCACAAAGAGCCACCGCCACGCCTCGGGCCCCGCGCCCGGCGCGCCCAGGATGAGCGCCGCCATCAGGGCGGCGGTGATGTAGCCAATCGCCCAGCCGGACTGCATGATGCTCACAGCCTTGTTGCGGTGCGCCGCCGGCCAGGTTTCGCTGATCAGCACCGCACCGGATGCCCACTCGCCGCCCATCCCGATGCCGAGGAGAGCGCGCCAGAGCAGCAGCTGCAGGATGCTCTGCGACGTGGAGGCGCCGAGCGATGCGAAGGAGAAGACGAGGATCGTGCCCATGAGCGCGCGCGTGCGCCCGAAACGATCGGCCAGATAGCCGAACAGCACGCCGCCCACGCCGGACATGACCAGCGTGACCGTCCCGAGAAGCCCCGCCGTGGCGTCGTTGAAGCCGAAATACGTACGCAGCTGCCCGATGGCCATGGCGTAGAGCATGAAATCCATCGCATCGAGCATCCACCCTAACTTCGCGGCGGCGAGGACGCGCCATTGATCGGGCGTAATCGTGCGATACCAGGGGAACATCGGGCGCCGTGACTATATCGCGCGGGCCGCGCGGGGTGTAAAATCCAATCCTTTCACCGCATCCCCTTCCACACATGGCTGAAACTGCTGTTGCTGCTGCGGAGCGCTCGCTTCCGCACAATCTCGAAGCCGAGCGATCGGTACTCGGCGCGATCCTCATCCACAACGACGCCTTCAACCTTGCGGCGGAGGTCATTGACGCCGCCGATTTCTATCGCGACGCGCATCGACGCATCTTCGACAAGATGGTGGTGCTCAACGAGCGCAATCAGGCGATCGACTTCGTCACGCTGAAAGAGGAGCTCGCGCGGAACGGCGAGCTGGACGACGTGGGCGGGCCGGCGTACGTCGCGTCGCTCTCCGACGGCGTGCCGCGCGCGACCAACGTCGAATTCTACGCGCGCATCGTCAAGGAAAAGGCGACGCTGCGGAACCTGATCTTCGCGGCGAACAAGATTCTCAGCAACGCGTACGGGGCGGAAGAGGAGTCGGATCTCATTCTCGACGCGGCGGAATCCGCCATCTTCGCGGTCGCGGAGGACCGCTTGAAGGCCGGTTTCATATCGATGGCCGATCTCGTCCGGGAGAGCTACCCGAAGATCGAGCTGTTGTTCGAACAGAAACGGCTGATTACCGGTGTGCCGACCGGGTTCGCCGATCTTGACGAAATGACGAGGGGATTTCAGGGCGGCGACCTGATCATCGTTGCCGCGCGTCCCTCGATGGGAAAGACGAGTCTTGCGCTCAACATCGCGCAGTATGTCGCGCTGCAACCCGACCATACGGTGGGCGTCTTCAGCCTGGAAATGTCGAAGGAGTCGCTGTTCCTGCGCCTCCTGACATCCGAGGCGCAGATCGACAGCCACCGCCTGATGACAGGTGCGATCGGACAGAAGGACTACGGCCGCATCTCGCACGCCCTCGAGGCGCTCAACGCCATGCGGATGCATATCGACGACACGGCGGGTGTCGGTGTGCTCGAGATGCGGGCGAAGTCCCGCCGGCTGAAATCCGAGCACGGCCTGAACCTGATCGTGATCGATTACATCCAGTTGATGACGGGCAGGGGCCGCTTCGAGAACCGCACGCTCGAACTGGCGTCGATTTCACGGTCGCTCAAGGGGCTTGCCAAGGAACTGAACGTGCCGATTGTCGTCCTCTCGCAGCTCAGTCGTGCGCCGGAAGCCCGCGCGGATCACCGGCCGCAGCTGTCGGACCTCCGCGAATCGGGAGCGCTCGAACAGGACGCCGACGTCGTCATCCTGATCTACCGCGAGGATGCGTATAACCGCGACCCCAACCATCCCGATGCGGGCACCGCGGAATTGATCCTGGCCAAGCAGCGCAACGGCCCGACCGGCGTGGTCAGACTGGCATTCCTGCGCGAGCAGACGCGATTCGCGAACCTTGCCGCCCGCGCGTAAATGATCCGCAGCACCGTCGCCCGCGTCGACCTCGCGGCGCTGCAGTCCAACTTCCGCGCGATTCAGGACTTTCTCGGCGGCCCGAACGGCCCCGCCATCATCGCGGTCGTCAAGGCCAACGCGTACGGGCATGGCGCGGAGCGCGTGGCCCTTGCGCTCGAACAGGCTGGCGCGACGATGCTGGCGTGCGCCGATATCGAAGAGGGGATCGTGCTCCGGCGCGCCGGGGTGACGCGGCCGATCCTGGTCTTTGGCGCATTGAGCGTGAGCGATCTCGACGGCCTGTTCGAGTTTTCACTGACGCCGACGATCTCGACCCCGTCAGCAGCGCGTGCGGTGCAGGCCGCGGCGGCCACGCGCAAGACGGTGTGTCATTACCACCTGAAGATCGATACAGGCATGAACCGGCTGGGGTTCCGTCACGACAATCTTCGGCGGACACTTCCCGAATTGCTCGCCAGCCCGAACCTGCAGCTCGACGCCGTGTACACCCATTTCGCGACGGCAGACAGCCCTGAGAGCGACCTGTTCGATACGCAGCGAACGCGTTTCGAGGCGGCGCTTGCCACACTCGATCGCCCCGTGCTGCGCCATGCCGCCAACAGCGCTGCCACGTTGCGGGACTCACGCGTCTGGTACGACGTGGTGCGTCCGGGGCTGATGATGTACGGCATCGTGCCGCCGCCGCTCGCGTCGACGATTCCGCTCAAGCCGGTGATGTCGCTGACGAGCCGGGTGGTCGGGGTGAAGGGACTGCGCCCGGGAGAGACGGTCGGGTACGGCGGCCGGTTTTCGTCCGAGGCGCCCGCGTCGGTTGCCGTCGTGCCGGCCGGGTATGCGGACGGCCTCGACCTGCGGCTCGAGGGCAGAGGGCACGTGCTCGTTCGCGGCCGGCGCGTGCCGATTGTCGGCGCCGTGTCGATGGACATGATGACGATCGACGTCACCGGACTCGATGACGTGCAGCCGGGCGATGAGGTCGTGATCATCGGCTCGCAGGGACGCGAACCGTGGCAGCAGATTGACGTGCGCGAGATGGCGGCGGCGATCGGGACCATCCCGTACGAGATCGTCTGCCGCATTGGTTCCAGGATCGAGCGGCAATACACATGAAGCCCAAAGTCGTCTTCGTCTGCCAGGAGTGCGGGTGCCAGGCGCCAAAGTGGATGGGGCGGTGCACGGAGTGCGGCGCGTGGAATTCACTCGTCGAAGAGCGCGTGGGAGAACCGGCGCCCGCCGCGGCCGGAGGAACGACGAACCGCTATTCGCAGCTCGGGGCGAGCGGGTCCGCGAAGCTGTACGCCGAAGTCAATCTTGCCGACGCGGTGCGGCTCTCCACGGGTATCGACGAATTCGACCGGGTGCTGGGCGGCGGCGTCGTTCCCGGATCCCTCGTACTGCTCGGGGGCGAGCCGGGCATCGGCAAGTCAACCCTGCTGCTGCAGGCGGCCGCGCACTTTGCGCGCGAGGTCGGTCCGGTGCTGTATGCCTCCGGCGAAGAGTCGGAACACCAGATTAAGAGCCGGGGCGACCGTCTGGGCATCGGTGACACTCCGCTGTACCTGCTGTCGGAGACCTGCATCGAGCGCATCCTCGAGGAGATTGCGCGCCTCAAGCCATCGCTCGTGATCGTCGACTCCGTCCAGACCGTCTTCTCAATCAAGTTTCAGTCCGCTCCCGGCAGCATCGGCCAGGTCCGCGAGGCGGCGACACAGTTTCTCTTTGCCGCCAAGGGACAGAACATCCCGACCGTGCTCGTGGGCCACATCACGAAGGACGGCAGCCTGGCCGGTCCCAAGGTGCTCGAACACGTCGTCGACACCGTCCTCTATTTCGAAGGCGAGCGTCATCACTCGCATCGTGTCGTCCGTGCCGTGAAGAACCGCTTTGGCGCGGCCAGCGAGCTGGGCGTCTTCGAGATGACCGGGACCGGGCTGCGGCCGGTGGCGAACCCGTCCAAGCTCTTTCTGTCCGAACGTGCCACGGGAACACCCGGATCGGCAGTCCTGTGCTGTGTCGAGGGGTCGCGCCCGCTTCTGGTCGAAGTGCAGGCGCTCGTCAGCGTCAGCACGTACGGCAATGCCCGGAGGATGGCGATCGGGTTCGATCAGAACCGCGTGTCCCTGCTCCTTGCGGTGCTCGAGAAGCGCGCCGGTCTCTCGCTCGCGGGCGACGACGTTTACGTCAATATTGCAGGCGGCATGAGCATCGAGGAGCCGGCGGCGGATCTGAGCATCGTCGCGGCGGTCGCTTCGAGCGTCCGGAATCGCAGCCTTGCGGCGTCGACGGCGATGTTCGGCGAAGTCGGGCTCAGTGGAGAAATCCGCGGGATACCGCAGGCGGGGCTCCGCATTCGCGAGGCCGCGCAGATGGGATTCACCCGCGTCGTGATGCCGGCATCAAATATCGATCCGGGCGAATCGGTGTCGGGGGGCTGCGAGCTGGTTGGGGTGAGGACTGTCGGTGAGGCGCTCGACCAGCTCCTGACTTGATTTTTTCGGCGGGCAGCTCTAAGGTTCCAACCATTCATAACCTCTGGGGAACGTGATGGCCTGGTTCATTCTCGCGCGTGCGTTATTCGTCGCTGCCGTCGGCTACACGGCCTACCAGCTGGAGCCGGTGGCGGCCGGCAACGTGGCGCAGAACGTGGCGTTCGGCATCGTCCTCGCCGCGCTGATCGTGCTCCTCGAAGTCCGGCTGAAGACGGCCCCCGTCACCCACATGATCGGAGCCCTGATTGGCGGGGCGATCGGTCTCGGTGCCGCCAAGGTACTCGGCGATGCGATGTACTGGGCCAACCTCGGCGATGGCCGAGTGGTCTTTCTTCATGGCCTCATCCTGCTGGCGCTGCCGTATCTGGGCCTCGTGATCGGCGCGCGCAAGGGCGAGTGGCTCGAGCCGGAGAATCTCGTCGCGATCTTTCGCGCGGCAGGCCCCCGCAGGCGCTACAAGATCCTCGACACCAGCGTCATCATCGATGGACGCATCGCGGACATCTGCGAAACAGGCTTCATGGACGGGACGCTCGTCATCCCGCAGTTCGTGCTGAAGGAGCTGCAGCTCGTCGCCGATTCGTCGGATTCGATGAAGCGCAATCGCGGCCGCCGCGGCCTCGACATCCTGCAGAAGATCCAGAAGATGTCCGGTCTGGACGTGTTGATCTCGGACATGGACTTTCCCGATGTCAGGGAAGTCGATCTCAAGCTCATCGAGCTCGCGCGGACGCTCCAGGGAAAGATCGTCACAAACGATTTCAACCTGAACAAAGTGGCGCAGCTGCGCGGCGTCGATGTCCTGAACATCAATGAGCTCGCCAACGCGCTGAAACCGGTCGTGCTGCCGGGCGAGCTGATGAAGGTCTTCATCCTCAAGGAAGGCAAGGAATACAACCAGGGGGTGGCGTACCTCGACGACGGCACGATGGTCGTGGTCGACAATGCGCGGAAATCGATCGGCAAGACGATCGACGTCGTCGTCACCAGCGTCCTGCAGACGACTGCCGGCAAGATGATTTTCGGCCGCTTCCTCGATCATGGCGCGGTCGGTCAGGTCGTCACGCCGCCCGCCGCCGCAGTCGCCGAAGGGCGCGCGCGTCCCGCCGCCCCGCCAACCGCCGCCGCCGGAGGGAAATAATCCCTCCTTTCCACTGGTGGCGGACGGTCTTCTTTCTCATCCCCGCCATCTCGCTGTACACGATCGTTCTCGGCACGCTCTCGCTCACGTCGAGCCTGTTCGATAGCCGTGGCCACTTCGCGCACTGGTGCGCGCGCACGTGGTCGTGGCTGATTTTGAAGACGACAGGCGTGCGTGTTGACGTGCGGGGCCTCGAGCACGTGGTGCCGGGCCGGACATACGTGTTTGTCTCGAATCACCAGAGCATTTACGACATTCCGATCCTGTTCTGGTCGATACCGTTTCAGCTCCGTATCATCGCAAAGGAATCGCTCGGCAGGTTTCCGTTTCTCGGATGGCACCTGCGCAGGACCGGGCACATGCTCGTGGACCGCTCGAGGCCGGATCGCAGTGCCATCTTCCGCTGGGCGTCGTCGCTGACCTCCAGAGGTCTCTCGCTGATCGTGTTCCCGGAAGGAACCCGCAGCCGCGATGGGCGTGTCAGACGGTTCAAGGGCGGCAGTTTTTATCTGGCGCTGGAAGCGGGACTCCCGGTCGTGCCGCTGTCGGTCACCGGCAGCCGTCACGTCATGCTCAAGGGCCGGCTGGCGACATATCCCGGCCATGTGACGCTGACGGTGCATCCGCCGATCGACACGTCGGGCCTCGCCGGTACCGATCCCAGGGCGTTCGGTGAGCGAGTGCGGGAGATGCTGGCACCAATCGCTGAAGCGGACATCTCCGCGGAATGACATTCACGCTCGCACCCGAGCTCGAGTCGATCGTCAGGCCCGGCGTGCTCTGGCTCGACGGCGCCGTCGTCACAGACCATGAGCCGCGCCTCGATGGACCGCTCGCCGCGGCCGAGGCGGCTGTCCGCGCGCATCCTCCCGAGGAGATCGCCGCAGTACGGTCCATGTACAAGAAGGTCGGGATCGACCCTACGAAGCGGCGGCCCTCGTCAGAGGCGCTGCTGCGGCGCGTTCGAAAGGGCGATCCGTTGCCGCGAATCAACTCGATGGTGGATGTGTGCAACTGGTGCTCGCTGGAGTTTCAGTTGCCGTATGGGCTCTATGACGCGGCGCAGATCGACGGAGACGTCGTGCTCCGGCTGGGGCTGCCCGGGGAGTCGTACCCGGGTATCCGGAAGGACGAGGTGCATGTGGGCGGACGGATCGCGCTTGCCGACAGGATTGGCCCTTTTGGGAATCCGACGTCAGATTCCGCGCGGACAATGGTGACCGCAGCGACCGTCCGGGCCCTGGTGATTGTGTTCGCACCTCACGAGACGGATCCGCGGCATCTCGCCCATGTGCTGGCGATTACGTCGCAAAGGATGACGGAATTCACCGGCGGGCGGCCATCGCTGTCATAACGGCTCAGCTGAAGCCCGTCCGGAAACCTTCTTGCACTCCGGACCGTCATGAACGCGCTACGCCTTCACTTCGTCCTCATCTTCATCGCCAGTTTGTCCACGGGCTGCATGGTGGGCGGCACCGTTCGCCCGACGGCAACGCCCTCTCAGGCCGACACCTCGGCGCTGTGGCAGGCGCCTGACGACATCGCCACCCGCGACCTGTTTTACGGCGCCGGCGGCCAGGCTCGCGCTCCCCGCGAGGGAGCCACGTTCGCCTTCGTCAGGGAAGACACCGGGGGCTATAGCCCCGGGTACGACGTGCGGGGTCCGGACGGAATGGAGTGGAGCGTCAAGCTCGGTCCGGAAGCGCAGACGGAGGTCGCGACGTCGCGCATCCTGTGGGCGCTCGGTTACCACCAGCCCCCGACGTATTACCTGTCGACGTGGACAATGACGGGCGGACCCGCGGGTGCGCAGCAGCCGGCCAGGTTTCGCCCGCGGCTGCCAGACTGGATGCTCGAAGGCGACTGGGACTGGTACGAGAATGACTTCGTCAACACGCAGCCGTTCAAGGGGCTCATTGTCGCGAACGTGCTGCTGAACAACTGGGACTGGAAAGCGTCGAACAACAAGATTTACGCGACTGGAGGGGCGGACGGCGCCCCCGCGCGCCGGATCTTTGTGGTGCAGGATCTCGGCGCCTCGCTCGGCAAGACCGCCTATCCGCGGCTGCTCGGGTGGCTTCCCACGCAGTACATCAAGCAGGGGTCGCGTAATAACCTCGAGGACTTCGAAGCACAGGGATTCATCGAGGGCGTCGAGGGCGACCAGGTCGAGTTCGACTACCGGGGGATTCATCCCTCGCTCCTCGAACACGTCACCCCGCAGGACGTCGCCTGGACGGCGCGCCTGATGTCGCGGCTGAGTGATGACCAATGGCGCGACGTGTTCCGGGCGGCCGGCTACGCCCAGGATCGGGGCGCACGGTATATCGCGAAGATCAAGAGCAAGATCGCCGAGGGACTCAAGCTCGCGGGCTGATGCACGCCGCGGACTACAATCGGTTGGCGTGCATGTAACGGCCATCATCGCCGCCGGCGGGCGGGGAGTCCGCTTCGGCGGCGCGCTGCCCAAGCAGCTCCTGGCGCTGGGCGGCATTCCGGTTCTCCAGCGGAGCGTGGACGCGTTCCTGCGTCACGAGCGCATCACCGACATCGTTCTCGCGCTGCCAGCCGATCTGGCGGCGGCGCCGCCCTCCTACGTTCGCGGGACGGCGAAACTCCTTACGGTTGTGGACGGCGGCGAGCGTCGTCAGGATTCAGTCGCGCGCGCGTTCGCGCGTGTGCCTCCGTCCGCCGACATCGTGGTCGTGCACGACGCCGCGCGGCCGCTCGTGTCGTCGGACCTGATTAGCCGCACCATTGACGCCGCCGTTCAGCATGGTGCGGCGATTGCGGCGCTCCAGGCCACCGATACCGTCAAGCGCGCCGACGGGCGACGGATGATCGTCGGCACCATTCCGCGAGCGGAAGTGTTTCTCGCCCAGACGCCGCAGGCCTTTCACCTCTCGGTGCTGCGAGAAGCGCTGTCAGCCGCCACCGGCAGCGACGCGACCGATGAAGCGGCGATCGTCGAACGTCTCGGTCGTCCTGTGATGCTCGTCGACGGAGACGCGAGGAACGTGAAGATCACGGCACCGGACGACCTGGCGTTTGCGGAAGGCCTGCTGCGCCCGTCAGGCGCGGGGGCGGT
Organism: Candidatus Sulfopaludibacter sp. SbA3; assembly: GCA_945903265.1. Lineage (GTDB taxonomy): Bacteria > Acidobacteriota > Vicinamibacteria > Vicinamibacterales > UBA2999 > CAXNKG01. The sequence continues at coordinate 3,704 of CAMDNQ010000015.1, read as the reverse complement.
CATCAGAATCGGCAATGGCTACGATCTGCACCGGCTCGTTCCCGGCCGCCGCCTCGTGCTCGGGGGCGTGACCATTCCGTTCGCCAAGGGTCTTGCGGGGCATTCGGACGCGGATGCGGTCTGTCATGCCGTGACGGACGCGATTCTGGGCGCCGTTGGAGCCGGCGATATCGGCCGTCATTTTCCGGATACTGACGCCGCCTGGAAGGACGCGGACAGCCTCACGCTCCTCGCCCACGCCTCCGATATCGTGCGCTCGAAGGGGTTCGCGGTCGGCAATGTGGACGTGGTCGTGATTGCCGAGCGCCCCAAAATGTCTCCCCACGCCGATGCGATGCGAGCCAACCTGGCGCGCGCACTCCAGATTTCAGTCGACCACGTGAGCGTGAAGGGCAAGACGAACGAAGGCGTCGGTGCCACGGGCACGGGCGAGGCGATCGCGGTCCACGCGGTGGCCCTGGTGCGGGGGATATGAGAGTCCGGTTCGCGCCGAGTCCCACCGGCCAGCTGCACGTCGGCAATGCCCGCACCGCGCTCTTTAACTGGCTGCTCGCGCGCGGCGGGGACGGCACGTTCGTGCTGCGCATCGAGGACACCGATGCCGAGCGATCGACGCCGGAATCCGAGCAGGCGATTGTCGAGGACCTGCAGTGGCTCGGCCTGACCTGGGACGAAGGCGTCGAAAAGTCAGGGGATCACGGCCCGTACCGTCAGTCGGAGCGCACCCATATCTATCGGGCGCACGCCGTCGAGCTCCTGTCGCTCAAACACGCGTATCACTGTTTCTGCCTGCCTGAGGATCTCGAGCGGGAGCGATACCACGCCCTGCGGGAGGGCCTGCCGCCGAAGTACTCCGGGCGATGCCGCGAGATCTCCCGCGAGGATGCGCGGAAGCGTATCGAAGGTGGGGAGACGGCTGTCATCCGGCTACGGGTCCCCGAGAACAGGGACGTGGTGTTCGCGGATCTCGTGCGTGGCGATGTGCGTTTCAACACCGAGGTCATCGGCGATTTCGTGTTGCTGCGATCCGACGGATCACCGGCGTACAACTACGCAGTCGTCATCGACGACGCGCTGATGGAGATTTCGCACGTGATTCGCGGCGAGGACCACATCTCGAATACACCGCGGCAGATCCTGCTGTACGAGGCGTTCGGGTGGCGGCCGCCGGTCTTTGCGCACGTATCGCTGGTGCTGGGGCCCGATCACGGTGTGTTGTCGAAGCGGCACGGCGCCACGTCCGTGAAGGAGTTTCGCGAACGCGGCTATCTGCCGGAAGCGCTGGCCAATTACCTTGCGTTGCTCGGATGGTCGCCGGGAGAGGACCAGGAACTGCTGCCGCTCGACGAACTGGCGCGTCGTTTCCGCCTCGAAAATGTGGGTCACAGCGCCGGCGTGTTTGACGTGGACAAGCTGGCGTGGGTGAATCGCCACTACCTGAAGCTGGCGGCGCCGGAGAGACTCGCGCAGTTATCCCTGTCCTATCTCGAGCGGGAAGGCTGGCTGACGGGCGCGTCCCCGGAAGCGCTGGCGTATCTGGCGGCCGTTGTGCCGCTCGGGGCCGCATCGGTCGATCGACTCGAGCAGATCAGCGCACGGCTGCGATTCCTGTTCGACTACTCCGCCGCACGGACGCTCGAAGACGAAGGATTGCGTGCTGAAGCGCTTGGCGCGCGTCCCGTCATCGATGCGCTGGCGGACGACGTGTCGACGAACGGGCCGATGGTGGATCGCGAGACGTTCCGCGCCATGGTGGGCCGGCTGCGCGAGCGGACGGGCCTGAAAGGGAAGGCGCTGCTCCATCCGATCCGGCTGGTACTGACTGGCGAAGCAGAGGGGCTGGAGCTCGATCTGGCCGTGCCGGCCATCGAACGGGGCGCCCTCGTCGGCCCCTCGTCCGGACTGCGCCCGATTCCCGGCGCGGCGGCCCGTGCGACGGCCTTCCGCGCCGCGTTATCCGCATGATCATTTACGGGATCAATCCGGTACTCGAGGCGCTGCGCGCCGGACGGGTGAAAGAGCTACGGGTTCGCGACGGTGCCGGTGGGCGTGTTGGCGAGGTGTTGTCGATGGCCGGGGAGCGCGGGGTCCGCGTCAGGCGTGTCGGAGCGGATGCCCTCGATCGCGATGCCCAGCGTGGCGTGCACCAGGGGGTGATCGCGGTCGTCGAGGACGTTGCCGAGTACTCCATCGACGATCTGGTGCGGGCAGCGGCGGGCCCGTCCCTGCTCGTCGTGCTCGATGGCATCGAAGACCCCCACAACCTCGGGGCTATCCTGCGGACTGCCGACGCTGCCGGGGTCCACGGTGTCGTCATTCAGAGCCGGCGTTCCGCAGCGCTGGGCGGGGCGGCGTCCAAGGCCTCGGCCGGCGCGGTCAGCCACATACGCATTGCCGAAGTGGTGAATATCGCCCGGGCGCTGGAGGAACTGAAGGAAGCGGGGGTCTGGACGGTCGGCCTGGCGGAGGAAGGGACGACCGCCTATGACGCGATCGATTTCACCGTTCCGACGGCCGTTGTGGTGGGCGCTGAGGGGACGGGGCTGCGTCGCCTTGTCCGCGAACGGTGCGATTTTCTGGCCTCTATCCCGATGCTCGGCCACGTCTCCAGCCTGAACGTGTCGGTGGCCGCGGGAGTTACACTGTATGAAGCGGTTCGGCAGCGGCGCGCCGCCGCCCAGGGCCGAGGGTGACCCTCCCGGAAGACGGTCCAACCGCTGAAAAGAGCCGCAAATACGGCAGGGCTAGGCGGTTAGGGGCTCCCCTTGACGCGCCTCGGTCGTTTGCGATGCTGGCACGGGAAGTGCTATGATTCGCTCTTTGTCTGGCTGGCGTAGCTCAGTCCGGTAGAGCAGCTGATTTGTAATCAGCCGGTCGGGGGTTCAAATCCCTCCGCCAGCTCCATTCGGTGGGCGCGCCATCTTGTCACTGAAGCATCGAATACACGGATTCCAAAAGAGACATTGACGCATCTACGCATTGACGAAATTACGTATTGCCAATTCGTCAATTCGTAAGTCCGTCAGTTCGACAATGAATTCACGGGGAGGTGGCGGAGCGGTCAATCGCAGCAGACTGTAAATCTGCCGTCCTAGTGGCTACGGAGGTTCGAACCCTCCCCTCCCCACCACTTTCGGTTGCGGTTTGAACGGTGTCACGGACGGAGTGATTGAACGGTTTGCAACGGGCATGGGCGGGAGTAACTCAGTGGTAGAGTCACAGCCTTCCAAGCTGTTGGTCGCGGGTTCGATCCCCGTCTCCCGCTCCAGATTTTCAGTTGAGCCGATGTAGCTCAGTTGGCAGAGCACGTCCTTGGTAAGGACGAGGTCACCAGTTCGATCCTGGTCATCGGCTCCAGAACACGGCGTACGAACGTCTTAACGAGCGAGTGCGACATTCATGGCGAAAGAGAAATTCGATCGTTCGAAACCCCACGTCAACGTCGGGACGATTGGGCATATCGACCACGGCAAGACGACCCTGACGGCGGCGCTGACGAAGGTCGCGTCGGACAAGGGGTGGGCGAAGTTCGTGTCATATGACCAGGTGGCGAAGGCCTCCGAGTCGCAGGGACGGCGCGACGACACCAAGATTCTGACGATTGCGTCGAGCCACGTGGAGTATGCGACGGCGAACCGGCACTACGCGCACGTGGACTGCCCGGGCCACGCGGACTACATCAAGAACATGATCACGGGGGCGGC
>CAMDNQ010000014.1 GCA_945903265.1 Candidatus Sulfopaludibacter sp. SbA3 | reverse complement strand
GTAGTTCTCGCGGCTCGTTGAACGAACGCTCGCGACGAAACGATCCGTCAGCGATTTCGTCGGCATGGCTGCCATGTTAGCCCACCGTTAGCCCGAAGGCAACATGGGCACCACGCCAGACTCGAGCCATGCTCGAAACATGGCTTATTTTTTGGTGCCGGGGGCGGGAATCGAACCCGCACGCTCCGTGAGGAACCCAGGATTTTAAGTCCCGTGCGTCTGCCAGTTTCGCCACCCCGGCGTGCGTTCATTATGCCGGGTCCGCGGCTCGCTGGCCCGAGCCTCGCCGCGGAGCCGGCCTACGTACGGGTCGCCGACCTCGCTGGAGGTGGCTCGTCGTCGGACCCGCCCCGCGCCCTGAAGACGGCGTACACCTTGCTCATTACGAGACGGAGGCAGCACATGTATATCCCGATGATTCTCGTCGTGATCCTCGTGATCGTCGCGCTCGCGTATTTCTTCTAGACCGCCCAGCGTTCCCGTGCGGCGCGCACAGCGGTGTATAGTCCGCGCATGCGCACATCCGCCACGCTCCTTCTGGCTCTGACGCTTGCCGTCGCCGCGCCCGGGACAGCTGCCGCGCAGCGCCCGGCCGCCAAGTCGCTACAGATCTATGTCGTCGACGTCGAGGGCGGCAATGCGACGCTCATCGTGTCCCCGACCGGCGAGTCACTGCTGATCGACTCCGGCAACCCCAGCAACGGACGGGACGCCGCGCGGATCGTCGCGGCCGCCAAGGACGCCGGCGTCTCGCAGATCGACCACTTCATCCTCACCCACTACCACGCCGACCACCTCGGCGGCCTGCCGGAACTGGCGCCGATGATCCCGATCCGCCACTTCATCGACCACGGGCCGAACACCGACCCGATGGGATCCGGCGCGAAATTCGAGGGGGCCTGGAAGGAGCTGTACGCGAAGGCGAAGCACACCGCCGTGAAGCCGGGCGACAGGATTCCCATCGGCGGTCTCGACGTGCGCGTGGTGACCTCGAACGGAGAGGTCATCCGCACGCCGCTCGCCGGCGCCGGTGCCCCCAATCCGTACTGCGCCACCTTCAAACCCGGCACGAACAACATCGAGGACCCGATGTCGGTCGGTGTGCACGTGACGTTCGGGCGCTTCCGCACGATTCATCTCGGCGACCTCACGAAGAACAAGGAGTTCGAGCTGATGTGCCCGAACAATCGCCTGGGCACCGTGGACGCCATCCTCGGCGTGCACCACGGCCAGGCCACTTCCAACTCCGAGGTGATGATTCACGCCGCGCGCCCCCGCGTCGTCATCATGACCAACGGCACGCGCAAGGGCGGCGAGCCCGACACGATGTCGGTCCTCCATTCGTCGCCCGGCCTCGAGGACGTCTGGCAGATGCACTTCTCGCTGCTCAGCGGTCAGGAATACACCGTGCCCGGCATGTTCATCGCGAACGTGCCGGACGAGGCGCCGGCGGCGATGCCGGTGGAGCCATGGATGGCGCCACCGCAGGGCACGCAGGCGCCACCCGCGCCCGTGCACAACGGGCCGGCGTTCTGGGTCAAGCTGACAGCGCAGGAAGACGGGACGTACTCGGTGACGAACTCGAGGAATAACTTTACGAAGCGGTACGCGCGCTAGTTACCTGGGACGCATGTCCGGGAGTTCGGACAGCATCAGCTCGTTGCAGATGAACTCCCCCATTTCGAAACCTTTCGGACGCAGCCGGTAGGTCATCGTCGCCGTCCACGGACGCGTGTAGGCGATCGGATCGTCGATGGTGATCTCGTTCACCATCGTGTCTGGCGCGGTGCGGCGGAATCGCTCGGTGACCTTGAGATCGTCGCTGAAGGGATGGCCAAGACGATCGAGCCATCGGTGCATGGTCTCGTCCCACCCGCGGAACTGACGCGTCTCGACGACCAGCGCATCGCCCTCGTACCGGCCGATCGAATACCCCATCCAGGTCCCCAGCGGCACGTCGGGAAACGGACGGCCGTCCATGAAGATTTCCCGCCACATGTGGTCCACCTCGAACAGCATCACCGTGCGCGACGCCATCTGCATGATCTCGAACGTGCGCGGCCGGAAATAGATCCCGGGAATGCCCATCGGCAGGCAGCGCAGCTCCGCGGCGTTCGATTCCGCCGGCGACACGGTGCGCGGTCCATGAATCGGTTTCGCCGCCTTGTACTTCTCGAGCCCCCACGCGGTCATCGGCGGTTCGTCGGCAGTCAGACCCGGCCCTCCGCCGGCACGCTGCCAGATCCCCGACAAATCGGGCCGCGCCGTCTGCGCCTCCGCCCCAGGCACTCCCCAGACACCAAGACCCAGCCACAGGACGAGGCACCAGGCACGAGGCACCAGGCACCAGGAAGCCGCCACCCTACGTGCCTTCAAGATCGACTTCCTTCCCGCCGGCCAGAACGACTTTCCGCGCGAGCATTGCGGTGCTGCCGTTGCGCGCCGGGTTGCCGATCAGCGTGACCCGATCGCCCGGCTTGAATGTCTCCTTGTTCCACTTGAGAGAGCGATACAAATCGAGCACACCGCCGAACTCGCCGGACCACACTTCCATGGCGCCGGACGCGGTCTTGAGCTCAATCCAGAGACCGGCGTGCGGGTTGATCAGCTGCCACTTCGTCACCGCGCCCGTCACGCTGACGGTCTTCGTCGTGTCGTACACGGCGTTGCCGTGATGTGCGGACACGGGTACGGACAGTGCCGGCATGGAAAGAGCGAGCGCCAGAAGGGCCCCGGGAATGATTCGATTCACCACGCGCCGAGTGTGCCACCGCCCCGCGGGACGGGTCAATCCGAGTGGGACTAAAATACGCCGGTGACCCGATGTCTGATCGCGCTGCTTGCCGCCACCGTGACTCTGACCGCCGCCTGTGGAAACGAAGCGGCGCCCGAGTCGCAAACGGCTCTCGCCCCGGCTCCCGATGACGCCGTCATCGCGCAGCAGGCCGACGCCACCTGGATGAACGCGCTTCAAGCTGGCAACGCCGCCGGTGCCGGAACGGGGCTGGACGCCGACTTCGAGTGGACCGACGCGAGCGGTCGAACACGGGAGCGTGCGGACACGCTTGGATCGCTCCCCGCGCTCGCCCGCGAGTTCCGGGACGAGACCGAACGGAACACATTTCATTACGGCCACCTGCACGTGATCACGAGCGAACGTGCGGACGGCCGCATGATGCGCGTCTGGGCACTCCGCCCGGACGGGTGGCGGCTCTTCGCCGCCATCAGCACCGCGCTCGCCGCCGGGACGACGCCGTTCGCCGCGGCAGGCGCGCCCGCCGCCGCCGACTGCGAGAATCCCTGCCGCAAAATGCCGTTCGAGCCGGTCACGGATACGACGACAGAGATCGCCAGGATCTTCCAGCAGTTGAAGATGGATGAATGGCATCCGAACCCCGACAACTGGGCGCCGTACGTGCTGGACGACGTGTATTACGTGACGGCGACCGCTCAGCTCAGCAAAAACGATCGCGTGGAGCATCTGGCGAAGCTGAAGGCGTCAGGGGCGCCGACGGTGCCTGGGGACCCCGTCGTATCGATGCGCATCCACGATTTCAGCGACTCCGCGGTCATGATTGCGCGCCACACGCCGTTCCGGGGCGGGAAGCCGTATTACAGCCTCCGAGTGTGGGCGCAACGCGACGGGCGGTGGCAGCTGGCCAATACGCAGCAAACCGTGATTTCCTGAGTTACCATTAGGGCTTCCCTGGCCTGTAACTCTCTGTAAAAAAACGGTTCGGGGGCGTTGTATTCAACACGATACGGGCAGCGTCTGCCCCAATTTCCCCGACCGGTAGGATTTCAGCCCCGATGAGGATCGCGTTTCCAGGAGTCGTGCGACTCCTTCTCACTGGCAGTCTGCTGCTTGCCGCCGTCGTGGCGGACTCTGCGGCGGCTGAACCACAGGCGCCTCCCGCCGCCACACCGGCCGCGCAGGCCAACGGCCCCGCACCCGAAAACAGCGGCCGGCGTTCCATGACCGCGCTCCGGATGGCCGACGGCGAGGCGGTCACGCTCGACGGACGGCTCGACGAGCCGTTCTGGGCACGCGCGATCCCGGCGGCCGACTTCATCCAGCAGGATCCGCAGAACGGCCGCCCCGCGACCGAACCGACCGAAGTGCGCCTCGTGTACGACAAGGACGTGCTCTACATCGGCGTCACGGCGTTTGATTCGGAGCCGGAGAAGTGGCTCGGCTATCAGCGGCGGCGCGATGAAGGGCTCGGGTCTGACGATCGTTTCATGTGGGTCATCGACACGTTCCTGGATGGCCGCACCGGCTACTTCTTCGAGATGAATCCGTCAGGCCTCATGAGCGATGAACTCATTGGCGCCACCAGCCGCAGCCGCGAATGGGACGGCATCTGGAACGCGCGGCACTACCGCAGCAGCATCGGCTGGAACCTCGAGATCGCGATTCCATTCCGCACGCTCAACTTCGATCCGAACACCGATACGTGGGGCATCAATTTCCAGCGTACCGTCCGCCGGAAGAACGAAGAAAGCCTCTGGATGGGATGGCAGCGCAACGGGAACATCCGCCGCATGAGCAACACCGGGCTCGTGACCGGCATCGGCGGCGTGACCCAGGGCAGCGGCCTCGACATCAAGCCGTACGGGCTCTTCATGGGGGAATCGTTTCCGGGTCGCGGGAAGCCAGCCACCATCGGCAACGCGAGCGCCGGCCTCGACCTCTTCTACAACCCGACTCCCCTGCTTCGCACCAACTTCACGGTGAACACCGACTTTGCGCAGACTGAAGTCGATCAGCGGCAGGTGAACCTGACCCGCTTTTCGCTGTTCTTTCCGGAGCAGCGCGACTTCTTCCTCGATGGCGCCACGTTCCTCGACTTCGCCAGCTCGGTGGAGACGCAGGGTGGATTCAATAATCAGACGACGTTCGACACCGAGCGCATCCTGCCCTTCTTCAGCCGCCGCATCGGCCTGCGGAACGGCGCCCCTGAAAAGATCGACTTCGGCACGAAGCTGACGGGCCAGGTGGGCGGCCAGGACGTCGGCGTCCTGCACGTCCGCACGGGTGACAACGACGACATCGGCACGATCGGCGAGGAATTCACGGCGGTGCGCGTGAAGCGCCGGATGCTGAGCCAGTCGTATATCGGCGCCATGGCCACACGTCGCGATCCCCGGTCCGGCGACCCGTCGCACACGGCAGGCATCGATGGGAAGCTCGCCACATCGACGTTCATGGGCAGGAACAACCTCGAACTGAGTGGATGGTTCCTCAATGCGACGCGACCAGGCGTGTCATCAGGCACCTCCGCGTTCGGCACGACGCTGAACTATCCGAACGATCGCTGGAACGGCCGCGTGGACGCCGTCGAGATCCAGCAGAATTTCGATCCGCAGGTCGGCTTCGTGACGCGGCAGGCCTATCGCCGCTACACGCAGTCGCTCGACTTCCAGCCGCGGCCGCAGAACCATCGCTACATCCGTCAGATTGTGTTCGGCGGCGCGGCAACCGTGCAGACCGACCTGAGGAACCAGCTTCTGCAGCGCGGGATCGAAGCCACCGTGTTCCAGGTCAACCTGCACTCTCAGGACAGCATTGGCCTGCTCGCCTCGAACCGGCGCGAGCGCCTGGACGGGCCATTCGAGCTCACTGACGACATCGTCCTGCCCATGGGCGCCGAGTACAGCTTTACGCGGATGCGCCTGTTCGCCAACACGGCCGGACGGCGGAAACTGTCCTTCAACGGGCGATACGAGACGGGCGACTTCTATTCCGGCTCGCGCAATGAACGGCAGGTCACCATGAACGTCCGCCTGCGGCCGGGGCTGTTCATGAATGTGACCGGTCAGTGGAACAGGATCGAGCTCCCGGAAGGCAGCTTCGCGACAAAGCTGTATCGCTTCACGGGCGAGACGCAGTTCAGTCCGTTCATGGCGCTGGTCAACAACATTCAGTACGACACGCAGAGCGCCGTCCTCGGCTGGCAGTCGCGCTTCCGCTGGATCCTGACTCCCGGCAACGATCTGTATCTGGTGTACACGCACAACTGGCTGGACGATCCGGTGCGCGAGCGCTTCGAATCGCTCGATCGGCGGATGGCGTCGAAGATCCTTTACACCTACCGGTTCTAGTGCACGGTCGTCGTGGTGCGCTGCGCCGCGACGACGCGTTCAATCGCCGCGCTGAGCTGGGACTCCGGCACGTCGAACGGGCCCGCGACAACCGCGCCGAGCGTCAGCTCCATCGCAATCACCACCCCGCCACTCTCGAACGGACTCACGATCCAGCTGAATCCACGCAGGGCCACCGGCCGGTCGCGTGGCGCATCAGGATGCCTGGCGCGCTCGAGCGCGCGCAGCATTTCCTCGAGGACGTGAACGACGTCGGCGTCAGTCCACGCGCGCGGCTCGCGGGTGACGGGCGCAATGGTGTCGGTCGTCGCGTGGTTATCGCCGCGCAGCCAGATTTCAACGGGAAAGGACACGAATGAGCTCCTCGGGGGTCGTGGCGGGCATGTCGCACGCAAAGTCTCTGCAGACGTAGGCCGTGGCCTGCCCGTTCTTCCTGTCGAGCGCCGTCGTCCACGGCAGCAGCCGCGACACCGCGGCGCGATGCCGGTCGAGCAGCAGCACGACGATCGCCGTAGGCATGTACCGGCGCCGCAGCTCCGCCGTCAGCGCCAGCGTTCCGGCGTCGCCCGGCTCACCGGCCACGACGATCTGCGGCAGGCCGCTGTGGTAGGTCGAGAGCGCTGCCAGCATCATCGGGACCGCCCGTCCACGCATCGACGCGTTGTTGGCGAACATGCCGAAAGTGCGATCGATTTTGGGATCCGCGGCACCCGTCAGATGCGCAATGACGAGCAGGTTCAGGACCGCGACAGAGCTGGCCGCCGGCTCCGCGCCGTCATACTCCTCTTTCAGTCGCAGCAGCACCGATGGATCGGCGCCAGTCGTGCTGAACCATCCGCCTTCGTTGTCGTCCCAGAACAACTCGTCCTGCCTGCGCTGGAGCGTCAACGCCCAGTCGAGCCATTTCGGATCGCCGTCGGCCTGGAAGAGCTCGAGAAGTCCTGAGATCAGGTACGCGTAATCCTCTGCATACCCTTCGACGCCCGCCTGCCCCTGGCGAAAACGGCGCAGCAGCGTGGCGTCCGCTGCGCGCCAGAGCTCCGCCTGGATGAACGCGGCGGCGCGCTGCGCATCCGCCACATAGTCGTCGCGCCCGAGGAGCCGCCCCGCGCGCGCGAACGCCGCGATCATCAGCCCGTTCCACGCCGTCAGCACCTTGTCGTCGAGATGCGGCCGCGGCCGGCGGCCGCGCAGCGCCAGCAATGTGACTCGCGCGCGCTCCAGCGCAGACGCGACCTGCACGGGTGATTGCCCTGTGGTGGCGGCAATGTCGTCGAATGTGCGCGCCGAATACAGCAGGTTCTTGCCGGTGAACTCGTTCTGCGGATCGAACGGCGCGTTGCCGTCGGGCAGGATCCCGAAGCGCAGGCGGAAGACGTCGGCATCGGCGCCGAGTGCTTCACCGATCTCCGTATCGCTCCAGATGTAGAACGCGCCCTCGGTCTTATGCAGTTTGATTGGTGGTTGGTGGTCGGTAGTCGGCAGGTCGGAGTTCGCAGTGGCGAGTTCGGACGGAACGCTGTCGGCATCCTCCGCTGAATAGAAGCCGCCATCCGGATGCCCGAGGTCGCGCTTGACGTAATCGAGGGTGTCGGCGGCCACGTCAGCCCAGAAGCCCTCGCCCGTCAACTGCGCCGCCTCGACATAGGCGAGCACGAGCTGCGCCTGGTCGTACAGCATCTTCTCGAAATGGGGGACGCGCCATTCGCCGTCAACCGAGTAGCGATGGAATCCACCCCCCAGGTGATCGCGCATGCCGCCGATCGCCATGGCGCGCAGCGTGTCGAGCACCATGTCGCGCGCGCCGGCGGCCCCCACGCGCGCATGCTCGCGCAGCAGGAACAGCAGCTCGCTCGGGCGCGGAAACTTCGGCGCGCTCCCGAATCCTCCCCGCCGCGCATCGAAGCTGGCCGCAAACTCACGGACGGCCACATCCAGCACGCCCGTTCCGGGCACGGGCCCCGTGCCAGTGCTGTGCCTCCGAGCGACTGCAACCGTTCGAGATCCGGCGGACTGTATGACCTTCTGCCGTTCCTCACGCCAGACGCGCGCGATCTCGGCAAGGACGTCGATGAAGCCGGGCCGGCCCCACTGCGCCGTCGGCGGATAGTACGTACCGCCGTAGAACGGCTCGAGCGATGGCGTCAGCCACACGCTCATCGGCCATCCGCCCTGCCCCGTCGTCACCTGCACGAACGTCATGTAGACGCGATCGACGTCGGGCCGCTCTTCACGATCCACCTTGATCGACACGAAATCCTGGTTGAGCGCCGCGGCGACGCCGGCGTCTTCGAAGCTTTCGTGCTCCATGACGTGGCACCAGTGGCAGGTGGAATAGCCGACCGACAGAAAGATGAGCTTGTCCTCGCGGCGCGCCTTCTCGAAGGCGGCGTCGCCCCACGGGTACCAGTCGACCGGATTGTCCTTGTGCTGAAGGAGATACGGGCTTTGCTCGTCGGCGAGTCGGTTCGGCATCTACTCCTGCGGCCTATTCCAGCGGCCTATTCCCGCGGCATAGTGCGGGGCGGCGTCATCTTCAGCATCCGCGCCTTCACCGACTGAAACTGCTTCGTATCGCGGGTGCCCCCGGGCCGAAGGCCGGCCTGCAGGCGGCTGATGCGGTCCTGTGGCGAGGGGTGGCTGGAGAAGAACAGCTCCACACTGCCTGGATTGCGTTTGGCCTCGCGCTGCAGGATCTCGAACAGCTCCACCATGCCGCGGCCATCCCACCCGGCGCGGCGCAGCAGCTGCAATCCCACCTGGTCGGCCTCACGCTCGTCGTCGCGGCTGAATTTCAGGAAGACCCCGTTCGCGAGGAAGCCGGCGGCGGCCTGCGCGGCGCCCGCTCCTCCGCCATTGCCCAGCACGGCGCCCAGGAGCCCGAGCCCGAGGTTCGCCATCATGCCCTTGGTCAGCTGGCTGGCGGCATGCCGCTGAGCGATGTGCGCGACTTCGTGCGCCAGGACGCCGGCGACCTGCGACTCGTTGGTGGCCGCATGCAGCACACCGCGATGAATCCAGATCGGGCCGCCAGGGAGCGCGAAGGCATTAATCTCCCGGTAGTCGGCCATCGAAAAGCTGTAGGGATACTTCGGGCCGGTGGCCTGCTGGACGAGGCGCTGCCCGAGCGCGCGGAGGTACTGGTTGGCCGCCGCGTCGCGGACCTCCGGCACCTCTTTGCGGACCTGGGCGTTCGCTTCCCTGCCGATCTCGATCTCCTGCTCGACCGACACCAGCGAGAACTGCCCGGCAAGTGTTGTGGCGCTCAGACCGACTGCGAGGACGGTGACAAGGGCTCGTGTCATACGCGTGGAGTGGGGGCCGCTGGCATCTCTTCGGGCCTGCGCCGACGGAGGCGGGCATACGCGGCCGTGAATTCAACTCCGTACATCAGGATGACCGACGACACATAAATCCACAGCAAGAATACGACGACTGTGGCGATGGAGCCGTGAATGACCGTCATCCGGCTCTGTGCGATGTACCACGAGAAGCCGCTGAAGGCGAGCCGCCACAGGATGCCGGTCAGCACCGCGCCCACCCAGACGTCGCGGAAGCGGGTCTTCGCGTTCGGGATGAAGTAGAACAGCAGGCCGATGCCGATGGTCAGGAGAACCGTCGCCGCGTAGGTGAACGTCAGCGTCTGGGCCGCCTGCAGCCACTCGAACTGCGCGAGCATGCCGCCAAACCACGACGCCCCCGCGACTTCGACGGCGCTGACGAGCAGGAGCGCCACGATGACCACGCCGCCGCTCGCCACGAGCATGAGGAACGACACCATGCGGTGTTTCCAGAAGCTGCGCTGCTTCTCCACGCCCCATGCCTCGTTGATCGCGTTCGTGAGGGCGCCGAAGACGCCGAGCGACGCCCAGATCAGCGCCACCGCGCCGCCGATGCCGACCTGTACGCTCGACTGCCGGAACGCCTCGAGCTGCGTGTCGACGAATTCGAACTGCGTCGGGAAGTAGAAGAAGACGAACGTCAGCACGGCCAGCCGGTCTTCTTCGTCGGCCGTGACCGAGCCGAGCAGCGAGATCAGGAGCAGCAGGAAGGGAAAGAGCGACAGCAGCGCGTAGTAGGCGATCGAGGCGGCGTGCGTAAGGTCGTTGCCGTTGACGAGCCTGACGATGGCCCGCCATGCCGCGAGACCGGAAAAGGCGAGCTCCGCGCGAAGGCGGAGCAGAATCCGAGCCGGCGTCACACAGCGATTATCACTGAAAGGCTCAGGGCTTGGGGCCCTGAGCCTTCAGCCTAGCTCCTGTTGAAATCGCCTCCGGTCGTGCCGGTGTTGTAGTTCGCGCCGGTGCTGTAGCTGCCGCCGGTGGTAGCGCCGGTGTAATTGCGCGCCTCTTCGGCGCCGCGCTGCGCCGCCTCACGCGCCTGATTCACCGCTTCGCGCCCACGCTCCGCCCAGGCGCTCGCGGTCTCGCCGGCACGGCGGTACTGCTCCGACGCCTTGGTGCCGAACGTCCGCGCCTGCTCGGCCACCTGGCCGCGCAGCTCGGTGCCCGTCTTCGGCGCCAGCAGCATGCCGAGCCCCGCGCCGAGCGCCACGCCCGCCAGGAGCCCCATGATGAAGCCGCCGCCACCGCCGTCATTGTCGTACTGGTTGTAATCCGCCATTGTTCCTGCCTCCTCCTCCCGTGTAAAAGCCCCACGCAAGCTCGCGCCTGCGCACCTCTGAACCCGTGCCGGCCGTCAGGCCGCGCGCCGCGCGTGCAGCAGCGCCTGCATGACCGCGGCGACGCCCTGGGCCATGCCCATGAGACCGTGAACCCTCGAGGAGACGGACGCGCGCACGCGGCCGGCCGTTTCGTCCACCCGATGGATGGTGTCGTCGATGGCCGCGTCGACCTGCTCGGTGCGGCCTCGAACACGGCTCGTCAGCCCCTTGACGTCGCCAAGGATGCCGTCGACGGTCGACATCAGCGCCTGCGCCCGCTGCGCGAGCGGGGCGATCTGGCGCTCTTCGATGCTCGTGATCGTCTGCATCGCGCGGCTGTACAGCCGGTATCCGACAATCGCAATGCCGATAATTACGAGGGCCTGGAGCAGGCTGACGAACGCCATGATCCCCAGGAAGATATTCGTCGTGTCGAGATTGCCTTCAAACATGGCCGTCAGTGCGACGTGCCGGAGGAATACTGGCTGCGCGCCGATTTGAATTCTTCCATCACGCGCATGCCGTCGTTGGCCAGCAGCCCCACCTTTTCGATGGTGCCCTGGAATTTGGTGAACTCGCGGCGGAGATCGTCGATCGCGGGCTCAAAGCGCTCGCGAATCACTTTCCCCTGATCGGTAAAGAAGAGGTAGCCCACGGCGGCGCCGCAAATCGCGCCCAGCACCGCGGCTGACATCACTCGAGATTGTTCGCTCACACTTCCCCCTTTTTGTGGCCCGGCTGTGTCCTTGCGAAAGATGTGCCGCCGCAGACATACAGCCCTATTTCGAGATCACCTTGGTACTCACGACCGCAGGAACCCCTGCGGATCGGGGCTGCGGCACAAACTTTAGGTCTTCCAAGTCGATGAATAGCGTCAGCGCCACGCCGTCCCAGTGGTCTCCGCTTGGGCTGGCGACGGCATTGCCAGCCAAAGCGATATAGCCCGTGTTGTTCGCCGTCAATCCGAAACGGCCGAGTACGTATTCACGCACGATTCCCGCTCTCTGACGCGAAACGCGGTAGCGGTCCCCTTCCGATCCGTCCGACGCGTACCCCTCAATCACCAGAGGACTCGTCGGCAGATGCTCCAGGAACGTCGTGATGGCCGCGTCTATTCGCGCGCGGCCATCGTCGGTCAGCTCTTCGGCACCGCTGGCCGCCGTCTGAAACAGCACTGGCGAGCCGAGCCAGATCCGCATAGCCTTCCGCTTGCCGTTTTCCAGCACGCCGGCCCGATATTGGGCAGGTGAGATGGCGTCGAGGTCGAAATACCCGCGCCGGTTGAAGAACCCTCGCAGCAGGAAGTTGTGCTTCATGGCTTCGGTGACGTCCGCCATGTTGGCGACGACGTCCCGGGTCTGCCCGAGCGTGACGCGCACGTGGGCGAACATCCCCTTCGCCGGCCCATCCTCCGACCGGAAGTCAGCGATCGCACGCCGCGCCTCGTCCGAGACCTGGCGCACGTTCGCCATCGCGACCTGGGCTTCGTCGGCGACCTCACGCGCACGCACGTACAGCGTGTCGTCCTTGATCAATTTGCCGAGCGTCCCCTCGCCGGCCTGAATACCGGCAATCACCTGCCGCGTGTCGGCCGACATGCGGCTGCCGTTCTCGGCGATCGACTTGATCTGCGGCGTGATATCGATGAACAGCTGGTGCGCATCTTTCGTCGCCACTTCAACGCGCGCGATCGTCGTTTCGAGATCGCCGCTGATCTTGTCGACCGTCATCGCCACCTGCTCGAACGTCTCGCTCGCCTGTTCCAGCACGTCGGCCAGGACGAACGGCTCGCGGCCTGGGATAGTTCCCTTCTCGGGTACGACCGGCGCCCCCTCGCTGCCCGTCGCGATGCTCAGGAAAATGCCCCCCACCAGCCCCTCGGTCTGCACCGAGGCGATGGAGTCCGTGCGCACGAGCTGGTGGAGGTTGTCCCGCACCTCCATCCGCACGCGGAACTTGTCGGCGGGCGACGCCGGCACGATCACCTCCGTCACCTCACCCGCGTCCATGCCGGCCACCCGGACAACCGCACCGACCTCGAGCTGACCCAGCTTCGCGAACTCTGTGTAGAGCTCGAAGCGATCGTCGAACAGCATGCGCCGCTCGCCAATCAAGAAGAGCGCCGCCGTGAACAGCAGCGCGCCGATGACGACGAACGCCCCTGCGCCTATGACTTTTGCCGACACTGCTTCCCCCTAAACCACCAACCACAACCACCCACGACGAACCCGTGCACTCTACCCACCGGACTCGGATCGCATGAACGCGCGAACAAGCGCGTCGTCGCTGCGATCGAGCTCCCCGGCGGTGCCGTGCGCGATAATGCGCCCTTCGTGCAGCATCGCCAGTTCGTCCGCCACGTGGCGTGCGCTCGGTATGTTGTGCGTCACCATGACGAGCGTCGTGCCCTTCTTCTTCAGCCCCAGCAGCAGCTCGTCGATCTCGTCTCCGGTGATCGGATCGAGTCCCGCGCTCGGCTCGTCCACCAGGAGAATGTCGGGGTCGAGCGCCATGGCCCTGGCGAGGCCGGCCCGCTTCTTCATCCCGCCGGAGAGGTCCCCGGGCATCTTGTCGAACGCCTCGGTCAGACCGACGTCCGCGAGCCTGGCTTTGGCGGTGTCGAGAATCTTCTCTTCCGCCCAGTCGGTGTGGCGGCGCATGGGGAACGCCACGTTCTCGCCGACCGTAATCGAATCGAACAGCGCGGCGTTCTGAAATAGGAAGCCCATCGTGCGCCGCACCTCACCCAGTTCCTGGCGTTTCAGCTCCGTGACGTTCTTCCCATGGACGAACACCCGGCCCGCGTCCGGCATCATCAATCCCATGATGTGTTTCAACGTCACGCTCTTGCCGGTGCCGCTCCGCCCGAGCAGGCAGAACCCGGTGCCCTGCGCGACATCCAGCGTGACGTCATCGAGGACTTTCAGATCGGCGAACGACTTGCTCACGCCCTCGAGCCGGATCGCGGGGCCATCGCCATCGGAGTGCGCGGCAGCGTCCACGTGAGCATCGGAGCCTTGGCGAAGGTGGTTCATACAGGAGGGAACAGGAAAAAAATCAGCCTGACGAGGACGACGTTCGCGAGAATGATGAGAATCGACGACATGACGACGCTGCGCGTGGAGGTGCGGCCGACCCCCTCGGTGCCCTGCGTCGTGGTGAAGCCGAGATAGCAGGCGACGGTTCCGATGATCATGCCGAAGACCATCGTCTTGAGTGTCGACGGAATGAGGTCGCTGAACTCGACAACCGCAAACGCGCGGCTGAAATACAGCTCCAGGGACATTCCGCTGATACTGGTTTCCGCGAGGTAGCCCCCGAGGATCCCGCAGACGTTGGTGATCGTCGTCAGGATCGGCAGCGCCAGGATGCACGCAATGATTCGCGTCACCGCGAGGTACTTGAACGAGTCGACCGCCACCGCTTCGAGCGCGTCGATCTGTTCGGTCACCTTCATCGCGCCCAGTTCGGCGCCAATCCCCGCACCGACGCGGCCGGACACGAGCAGCGCCGTCACGAGCGGGCCCGTTTCGCGGATGAGCGCGATGGTCAGTCCCGCGGGAATCATCGCTTCGGCGCCGAATCGCTCGAGCGAGGCGCGCGTGTGCATGGAGAGGACGACCCCGATGGAGAAGCCGGAGGTCGCGATCAGGGGGGCCGATCGCCAGCCGACCTCGTACAGCTGACGGGTGATTTCGGCGAACTCGAAGGGCGGACGAAACGCTTCGCGCATAGCCCGGAGACCGAAGAGGGACACCTCTCCGACCCACCCGAGAAACGCGAGGATCGCGAGTCCGGTCCGCTCAACCACTGGCCCATCCGTTCTGCAACGGCCGGGCCAGATGTCGTTAGCTCTGACTAACCTGAGCCGCGGCGGCGGCAGCAGCGCGCTGGATGGCGCGCTCGTCCTGAATGTCGTGCTTCTTCATCTTGCTGTAGAGCGTCGGGCGATAGAGACCGAGGATCTGTGCCGCCTCCTGCTTGTTCCAGTTGGTCCGCTGGAGCGTCTGCAGGATCGACATCTTCTCGATTTCCGCCAGCGTCCGATGCGGCGGGATGGTGAACTCCTGTGCGGGCGCCGATTCTTCGCGAATCGTCTCGGGGAGGTCCACGGGCTGAATCTCCCCCGTTTTGCTTACCAGGACGGCACGCTCGATTGCGTTTTCCAGCTCGCGGACGTTCCCCGCCCAGCGATTACGGATGAGCAGGTGGTACGTCGCCGGCGAAATAGACCGCACATTCTTCTGATAGCGGTCGTTGAACTTCGCCAGGAAGTGCGTGCAGAGGAGAGGAATATCTTCCGTGCGTTCCCGCAGCGGCGACACCCGCAGCGTGATCGTATTGATGCGGAAGTAGAGGTCCTCGCGCAGCTTGCCTTCGCGCAAGGCCAGCTCGAGCTCGATGTTGGTTGCGCAGATGAGCCGGAAGTCCACATGGACGAGGCGATCGCTGCCGATCGGGCGATACTCGCGTTCCTGGAGCACCCGCAGCAGCTTGGTCTGCAGGTACGGCGGCATCTCCCCGATCTCGTCGAGCAGGAGCGAGCCGCCTTCGGCCATCTCGAACAGACCGATCTTGTCGTTGTTCGCGCCGGTGAACGCGCCCTTCTTGTAGCCGAACAGCTCGCTCTCGATCAGGTCCTTCGGGATCGCCGCGCAGTTGATCTTGATGAACGGCCCTTTGACCCGCGTGGAGTTGAAGTGAATCGCATTGGCGATCAGCTCCTTGCCGGTGCCGTTCTCTCCCTGAATCAGGATGTTCGCGTCGCTGGCGGCCACGCTTTCCACCAGCTCGAACAGATCCTTCATCTTCTTGCTCTGCCCGATGATGTTGTTGAAGCTGTATTGCCCGCGAATCTGCTCCTTGAGCTGCTTGTGCTCCGCCTTCTCCTGGGTCTGCCCGATCGCGCGGCGGATCATGTCGAGCAATCCGTCCTGCGTCACCGGCTTCTCGAGGAAGAAAAACGCGCCGGCCTGGCCCGCCTCGACCGCGCGGGCGAGCGTCCCCTGGCCGCTGATGATGATGATTTCCGGGTTCGGGTCGATCTCCTTGAGCCGGCGCAGCAGGGCGATACCGTCGAGGTCGGGGAGCATGAAGTCGGTGACCACCACGTCCGGCCGCCACTGCTTGAAAATCTCCTCGCCACGGGTGGCGATCAGCGCGGTCCGGACCTCATAGCCGTCGGCTTCGATGACCATCTTCAGCCACTCGGTCATGGCCGGCTCATCGTCGATCGCGAGGACGCGTCGCCGCCGTTTGGTTGTGCTCGGAGGTGTCGCCATAGTCGTGGTTGTCTCGGGCGAGATGCTAGCACAGCCCGTTTCCGAATCATACAGTCCAAGCTCAGCAGTCGCAAAACCTTACAGGGTGTATACGTGGTCGACACACTGTCAGGTTCCTCTGCGAGGCCTATAATGCCCGCGCATGGTGCTCGTTAGGAGAAATCCTGGACCGCCTCACTAGCCGTATCCGCACCGACTCGGCTGACTTCCGCGACAACCACGTCCGGATGACCGGTCTCGTGAAACAGCTGAGGGACCGGGTTGGCGTATGTCAGCAGGGTGGCGGGCCCAAGTATGTGGAACGGCATCGCCAGCAGGGGAAGCTGCCGGCTCGCGAGCGCATCAAGCGGCTCGTTGATGAGGGAGCGCCCTTCCTGGAACTGTCGGCGCTCGCCGCGTGGGGCATGTACGAGAACGAAGCCCCTGGCGCCGGCCTCGTCACAGGCGTCGGACGCGTGTCCGGACGCGAAGTCCTTATCGTCGCGAACGACGCGACCGTGAAAGGCGGGACCTACTACCCCATCACGGTCAAGAAACACCTCCGCGCGCAGCAGGTCGCGATCGACAACCGCCTCCCCTGTCTCTACCTGGTCGATTCGGGCGGCGCGTTCCTCCCGCTGCAGGCGGAGGTATTCCCCGATCGGGAACACTTCGGCCGCATCTTTTACAACCAGGCGCGCATGTCGGCCGAGGGGATTCCGCAGATCGCGGTTGTGATGGGTTCGTGCACAGCCGGCGGCGCGTACGTGCCCGCGATGTCCGACGAAACGATCATCGTGAAGGACACCGGCACGATCTTCCTGGGCGGACCGCCGCTGGTGAAGGCGGCCACCGGCGAAGACGTCACCGCTGAGGAGCTGGGCGGCGCCGACGTCCACACACGGCTCTCCGGCGTCGCGGACTACCTGGCGAACGACGACGCGCATGCGATCCAGCTGGCGCGGACGATTGTATCGACGCTGAATGCCCGCAAAACGCTTCCGGTGGATGTGACCGCGTCCGAAGACCCCGCATACGATCCGTCGGAGCTCTACGGAATCGTTCCGTCGGACGTGCGCAAGGCGTATGACGTCCGCGAAGTGATCGCGCGAGTGGTGGACGGCTCCCGCTTCGACGAGTTCAAGGAGCGCTACGCGCCCACCCTCGTCACCGGCTTTGCCCGCCTGCACGGCTTCCTGATCGGCATCGTGGCCAACAACGGCGTGCTGTTTTCCGAGTCGGCGCTGAAGGCCACGCATTTCATCGAGCTCTGTAACATGCGCGGCATCCCGCTGGTCTTCCTGCAGAACATCACCGGCTTCATGGTCGGGCGCGAGTACGAGCGTGGCGGCATCGCGAAGGACGGGGCCAAGATGGTGCACGCGGTGGCCAACTCGGTCGTCCCCAAGTTCACCGTGGTAATCGGCGGATCGTTCGGTGCGGGGAACTACGGGATGTGCGGGCGAGCGTATGAGCCGCGCCTGCTCTGGATGTGGCCGAACTCCCGCATCTCCGTCATGGGTGGCGAACAGGCGGCGTCGGTTCTTGCAACGGTGAAGCGGGACCAGCTTGCGCGGGAGGGCGGAACGCTCAGCGACGTCGACGAGCAGGCGATCCGGAAGCCGATTCTCGAGAAGTACGAGGCGGAAGGATCGCCGTACTATTCGACGGCCCGGCTCTGGGACGATGGGATTCTGGATCCGGCGGAAACACGCCAGGCGCTGGCGCTCGGATTGTCGATGGCCTTCAACGCGCCGATTCCGCCGGCGAAATTCGGAGTGTTTCGGATGTAACCACGAAGGGCACGAAGAACACGAAACAGGTTTCGTGACTTCGCGGCTTCGTGGTTTTGTTATGTTCCGAAGGCTCCTGATCGCCAACCGTGGTGAGATCGCCGTCCGCATCATGCGGGCGTGCCGCGACCTCGGTATTGAATCGGTAGCGGTCTATTCCGATGCCGACGCGGAGGCCGTGCACACGCGGCGCGCCGACCATGCGGTCCGCATCGGTCCGGCATCCGCCGCCGACAGCTACCTCTCCATCAGTGCGATCCTCGCGGCGGCGCGCGAGAGCGACTGCCAGGCAATCCACCCGGGGTACGGGTTTCTTGCCGAGAACCACCTGTTTGCGGAGGCGTGCGCGCGCGAGCGCATCGCCTTCGTGGGCCCGCCTGCGGACGTCATCGCACGCCTCGGATCGAAGATCTCGGCCCGACAGCTTGCCGCAGATGCCGGCATTCCTGTCGTTCCGGGCGCGACTCCTGCCGATCAGACCGACGCGACGATCGCCGAGGCGGCCCGCCGCATAGGGTTTCCAACCCTCATCAAGCCGTCCGAAGGGGGCGGCGGCATCGGGATGAAAGCGGTGCGCGACGAGGCCTCGCTGATGGACGCCATCGCGCAGGCGCGGCGGGAAGCCGTGGCGGCATTCGGCGACGGCACGCTCTATCTCGAGCGGCTCATCGAGCGCCCGCGCCACATCGAGATCCAGATTCTGGCCGACGGTCACGGGCACGTCGTCCATCTCTTCGAGCGGGAATGCTCGCTGCAGCGGCGTCATCAGAAGGTCATCGAAGAATCGCCGTCCACGGCGCTGACACCGCGGCTGCGCGCGCGCATGGGCGACGCAGCGGTCGCACTCGCGCGCGAGGCGGGGTATGAAAGCGCCGGCACCGTTGAATTTCTCCTGGACGGCATCGGAGACGAGGCGCGGTTCTACTTTCTCGAGATGAACACCCGCCTGCAGGTCGAGCATCCGGTCACGGAAGAAACAACCGGCGTCGACATCGTGCGAACACAGATCGCGATTGCGGCTGGAGAGCCGCTCCCGTGGACCCAGGCCGAACTGGCACAGCGCGGGCACGCGATCGAGGCGCGGGTCTACGCCGAGGACCCCGAGCGGAATGACCTGCCGCAGGCCGGGCCGCTGGTTCGATATCGCGAACCGGACATGCCGGGCATCAGGATCGACAGCGGCGTCGCCGAGGGTGGCGCCATCTCGGTGCATTACGACCCGATGATCGCGAAACTGATTGCCACGGGCGATTCGCGAGAGACGGCGCGCCTGCGCGCGATTGCAGCGCTCGGGCAGTACGAGATCGAAGGCATCCGCACGAACATTCCGCTGCTGGTCGCGTTGCTCGAGCATCCGCGCTTCGTCAGCGGCGACATCGACACCAATTTCATCGACCGCGAGCGGGCGGCGCTGATGGCCAGCCTCGCAACCGATCCGACAGCATCGGCTCCAGAGGTCGACCCCTGGGACGCGCTTCGCGGGTGGCGGTTGCTGCAGCATCCCGAGGACGGCCGCCCGCCAATCGTACGTAGGCCGGGTCCGACGGCGCGCGTACGTGGGGCGGCTTCCGCGGCGAGTGAGCGTCCATCGACCCGCGGACCCGCCGACATCGACGCCCTCTCCTCCCCCATGCCCGCCACTGTCTCGGCCATCGAGGTCAAGCCCGGCGATCAGGTCGCCGCCGGCGACCTGCTGCTGACGCTCGAAGCGATGAAGATGGAGATGCCGATCCGCTCCCCGCGGGACGGTCGTGTAAGAGCGGTCAACTGCCAGAAAGGCGACCTCGTCCAGGCGGGCGTTCCCTTAGTCGAGTTAGACCAACCTGAACGTTGAACGTTGAACGTTGAACGTGGAACCTGAACCGAACTTTGAACTTGAACACGAACCGAGAAGTCGAGAACCTAGAAGCGTGAACGACAGAGTGCTTACGACTGTCGACATCGAACCCACTCGCCAGGATCTCGACGACGTGATGGGGCAACTGCAGAAATCCTGGACGTCGACGATGACCGTTCGCCGCAAGTCCAGGGACGACGTCGGGTATCGCGAGATTTTCATTCTGCTCGACGGCCAGTCGCTCGGCTATCTGTCGCACGGCGACGAGCTCACGCGCGAGATTCTTCCGGGGAAGCACACGCTCAAGGCCCACAACACGCTTTTTTCCAAGACGGTGGATTTCGCGGTCGGCGTCGGCGACCACGCGAGCTTCATCGCCGCCAACAAGGCCGGCCGCGGCACGTACTCGATGTGGGCGCTCTTCTTCGGTTTTCTAGGGGCGGGCCCGCTCTATCTGACCTTCGAGCGCGAGAGCCTCGTCTAGGCGCTGCTCTCCCTTCTAGCGGTCCCAGCTGCCGCGAGCCCACTCCAGGAACTTCTTCTCGCTCCAGTAGTTGACGATTCGCGCCTGCGGGATGCCCGCTAGCCTGGCGTGGGCGATGGCTATGTCGATGAAATCGAGCTCCGGATGCGAGTGGGCATCGCTGTCGAGCGCGAAGAGGCACCCGCGCTCCAGCGCCGCCGCGGCCAGTTCGTAATGGACGTCCTGCCGGTCCCAGGAGCCGTCAATCTCGATCGCCACCTGGCGCCGCGCCGCCGCCTCGAACACCGCGTTCCAGTCGGCTGAGACACCCGGCCGCACGTTGAATCTGCGGCCCTGCGGATGCCCCAGGATGCAGACGCCGCGCTGCGACACCGCGCCCACCATCCGATCGGTCTGATCGATCGTCTTGCGGAGCAGCGAGTGCGGCGACGCCACCACGAACTCGAAGAGACGCAGCTCGTGCTCCTCCATGTCGACCGTGCCGTCGGTGCGGATGTTCGTCTCGATCCCTTTGAACATCCGGAACTTCCCTTTGTACTTCGCATTGATCTGATCGATGGCCGCATGCTGCTCGACGACCTGCGCCATCGACATGCCGCCGGCGATCGCGAGCCCGTAGGAATGGTCAGTAATGCCGGCGCAGGCGTGTCCGCGCACGAGACAGGCTTCGACGATGGAGTCGAGCGTCTCGGCGCCATCGCTCCAGACCGAGTGCATCTGGAAATCGCCGCGGTATTTCGCGCGCGATGGCGCGCCTGCGTGCGAGAGCACGTCGGCCACGGCCGCCCGGCTCAGGAAATGCGCCCGGAAGCCGCGGTTCTTCTCGATGACATCGCGCTTCCCCGCCTCGTCTATCGCGCCTTCAACGAATGCCGATGTCCCGTCGAGGACAAGCTCGCGCGCAATCCGATCCGTCGTCGGACCGATGCCGGAGATGCCGCGGAATGTGTTGGCTTCCACGAGCGGCGTGATGTGCCGATCGAGGCGCAGCACCGCTTTGGCGGCGCGCTTGTAGCCCCACCCGCGCTGGCTCGTGCCCGCAAGGGCGGCCATGTCGAGCAGGAGCCCGCCAAGCTCGAGGTTCACGTCTCGCATCGGCAAAGAGATATGCAATACTCATCCACCTATGGCAACTTTCGCGCGGCACGTCGATGTGGAATGGACAGGCACTCTCATGGAAGGCAGCGGCCAGGCAAAGGCCGGCACCGGCGCGTTTTCAGTTCCGGTGACATTTCCGAGCCGCATCGCCCCTGAGGGCGACGGCAAGACAACCCCCGAAGAACTGATGGCCGCCTCGCACGCGGTCTGTTATGCGATGGTGCTCACGAACACCATCGTCAAACAGGGCGGCAAGGCGAGCAAGGTGCGCGTCACCGCGACGATCACCGCCGACAAGGGCGACGCCGGGATCAAGATCGTGTCGTCGAACCTGAAGGCCGTGGTGGAAGGGCTTGAAGGAATCGACAAGGCCAAGCTGAGCGAGCTGGCGACCGGCGCCGAAAAGGGCTGCCCGATCTCCAACGCGCTCCGCGGGACCGTCGCGATTACCGTCGAGGCTCAGGCCGTCTAGCTACTCGTTCTGTCCTTCCGCCTGGTTGGACAGATACGTCTCGTAGCCAAGCTCCTTGATCAAGTGAGTCTGCGCTTCGAGCCAGCTGACGTGTTCCTCCTCGTCCTTGAGGAGCTTCGCAAAGAGCTCACGTGACGCATCGTCCAGTGCGTCGCGTGAGACCTGAATCGCCTTGTTGTACATCTTGACCGCGTTGACCTCGAGCTTCAGGTCCGCCGCAATCTGATCCTTCACCGTGGGCCCGATGTTCAAGTCGAGGTACTCCATCTTCGGTGTCCCGTCCAGAAACAGGATCCGCTCGATGAGCGATTCGGCGTGCTTCATCTCGTCGATCGACTGCTTCCGGATGTACGACCCGAGCTTGTGGTAGCCCCAGTTGTGACACATCTCGGCGTGGATGAAGTACTGGTTGATTGCCGTCAGCTCCTCACGGAGCGCCTCGTTAAGCTCTGCTATGACTTTCTCGTTGCCGCGCATGCCGCCTCCTTCGTAAGAGGTGCGATCGTATGTGCCCGCGACATAATCAGCAAGCAATACCGCGTCTTGGGTACGAGACTCAGTCTCACTCGCAGGAGCAGCCATGACCTCTGACATTCCTCTTCGTCCCCTCGGCGCGACCGGCGTGATGGTGTCGGCGCTGGGCCTGGGCGGGTATCACATCGGCAAGATGAAGAGCGAGCGCGAGGCCATCGCACTCGTGCATGCCGCCATCGACGCCGGCATCACGTTCATGGACAACGCGTGGGAGTACCAGGACGGCCGCGCCGAGACGGTCATGGGCAAGGCGATCAAGGACCGGCGTGAACAGGTGTTCCTGATGACGAAGGTCTGCACCCACGGCCGCGGCAAGCGTGAGGCGATGAAGCAGCTCGAACAGTCCCTGCGGAGACTGAAGACCGACACGCTCGACCTCTGGCAGATCCACGAATGTGTCTACGACAACGACCCGGAGCGCCATTTCGCGCCGGGCGGTGTCGTCGAGGCGCTGCAGCTGGCGCAGAAGCAGGGCAAGGTGCGGTTCGTCGGCTTCACAGGCCACAAGCATCCTTCTATTCATCTGGCGATGCTGAAGCATGATTTCCGGTTCGATACGTGCCAGCTGCCCCTGAACTGCTTTGACGCGTCGTTCCGATCCTTCGAGCGCGAGGTGCTCCCGACGCTCGTCGGGCGCGGCATCGCCCCGCTCGGCATGAAGAGTCTCGGGGGTGATGCGAGGCAGCTGAAAAAGAAGGTAGTCCCGGCGCAGGACGCCCTTCGCTACGCGATGAGCCTGCCGGTCGCGACCACCATCAGCGGCATCGACTCGATGAAGGTGCTGCGCCAGAACCTGGAGGTCGCGCGCGGGTTCAAGCAGATGTCACAGAAGCAGATGGACGCCCTCCGCAGACGCATGCGGGAGCACGCCACCGACGGGCGGTACGAGCTGTACAAGACAACCGCCGCGCACGAAGGGACCGAGGGGCGCAAACAGCACGGGTTCCCCGGGGATGGAGAGGTTGCGGCCTAGGCCGCGGAGGTTACGGAGGGAACGGGACAAGATCACAGGAGCAACGAAGGAACGGAGAGGAACGGAAACATCTTTGTTTCTATCTCGTCCGTCTTGTTTCTACTCCGTTATGCTCCGTTGCTCCGTTCCTCCTGTGGTCTTGTCCCGTTCCCTCCGCCCCTCCGCTACCGCACGACCAGGTGCTCGAATCTAACCCCCGCCTCGTCTCCCTTCCCGGCCTTCTCCACCATCTGCGTGAGCGTCAACGGCGGTCCTTCGTAGAACGGCGTGTTCGGCTCCCCCGCCTCGATCGGTGACGTCGTCAGATACAGATCGGTAATCAGATGCTCGCGGAGCATCGCGGTGGCCAATGTTCGGCCGCCGACGCACGAAATCACCCGCATTCCGCGTTGCCGTAGCTCCCTCATAGCGGTCTTCAGCGAGACGGGCTCCCCAGCGTCGATCACCTCCACCCACGCGCGGTCGCCAACACGCTGCCGCAACGCGCCCGCCATTCCCGACCTGGTGATGACAAAGACCCGCAGCGATGGCTCGTTGAACATCAGACCGCTTTCGATCGGAACGTCGCCGCGACCGGTGACGACGATCTGGGCAGGGTGGCGGCTGTGGCCGCGCTCCAGCCGCAGCGCAACGAGCTCAGGATGCCAGATGGAAAAGACCATACGCTCGCTTCGCGCCGTGGCGGCGCCAGCCATCACGCCGTCCGCGTCAATCCGCGAGAGGCCCTCGTACACGAGGTGCTTGTCGGTCTCTCCGCCGCCGAGCGTCGACGGATCCGGAGCGACGGTGTTCCCCTCTTTCGACTGCACGAAGACGAGGCTGGTGACCAGAATCTCAGGGTGCGCCGTGTCGCTCCGATAGAAATCGCCGTCGAACCATCGCCGGCTCCACGTGTTTCCTATCGCGAGGACAGGACTGTCAGCCGGGGCGTCCTGAACGGTGTAAAAACCGGACATGCGCGCGGCGACCGTCTGCTTTTCCCTGTCTTCGCAGTAGGTTACAAACCCGCTCACGTTGGCATGGGAAGCGCAATCCGTGCCGTACAATGACTGGACCTATGAAGACCCTGCTTGTCGCTGTTCTCGTCGTCCCGGCGCTCGCCTCCGCTCAGGATGCCGCCGAGGTCCGAAAGCTGTACGAAGCCGGGCAGTATCAGCAGGTCGTGGAAACGGCAGGCGATGCCCAGGCTCCCGACGTGATCTACACGACGGCCCAGAGCTACCAGAAGCTTGGAGCTGTCGAGCAGGCGCGTGAGAACTATGGCGAGCTCGTGGTGCTGTCCGAGGACGACCCGTGGCATTTCATCGGGCTCTCCGCCCAGCTCCTGATCGACGACAACACCGAGGCGGCGCTCGACTCGGCTCGGGAAGCGGTGTCGCGCGCGGGCGGACTGCCTGAAGCGCACTATCAGCTCGGCCTGGTCCTCGCGAAGCGCGAAGACTGGCGCGGAGCCGCCGCTGCGTTCGACCGCGCGTCGGACCTGAATCCGGCGCTCGCGTATGCGCATTACTATGGCGGGCTGATGGAGTACCGGGCCGGACGCCCCGACCGGATGGCCAACCACTTCGAAGCCTTCCTGCGGCTGGCCCCGGAAGCCCCGGAGCGCCCCGAAGTGATCCAGATCATGCGAACTGTCCGAGGAAGATAGTCACCAAGCACCAAATACCAGGCACGCACCAGGCACTCGGCACAAGGCACCAAGCACTAAAAAGCCTGACCAATTCCAAACGTCCAACGGCCTGAGGTCGCCGGCGCGCCCCAGGCCGTTTTTGCGAAATCGACCCGCAGCAGCGCAAACGGCGTCACCAGCCGCACCCCCACGCCAACCGACCCCACCAGATCGCGCAGGCTCGCGTCGCGCGGCTTCGTGAAGACATTGCCGGCGTCGACGAATCCGACGCCCCCCACCCAGCCGTAAATCGGCACGCGCACTTCCTGGTTCAGCACCACCATCAGCTGACCGCCCGTAGGGCCGAAGAAATCGCGGCCACCCAGCCCCTCCTCCGCGACGCCGCGGACCGTTCGCGACCCACCGGCAAAGAATCGCTCCGACACGATCAGGTCCTGTCCGCCAAGCGGCACGACGACACCGGCTCTGGCCGCGGAGGCAAAGACCATCCCGCGCCACGGCCGGAAGTAGTAGCCCTGCTGCAGCTGCCGGATGAACCTGATGTCCGATCCCACCGCCTCGGGCGCGAACTCGGAGGTCATGGAGGCAAAGAGACCACGCGTGGTGTCCGTGGGGTCGTCTCGGGTGTCCCAGGCGAGGGCGGTGTTGAGCCGCGCGATGTTGACGGTGATGTCGAACGCGAACTCGTCCCCTTCGTTCGGATTGGTGTCGAAGGTGTGGTTACGCTCGAACGTGTAGGCGTACGACAGCGTCAGGTTGCGCGCGATCCGCGCGCGCTGCTCCCACGTCATGCTGTCCCGATGTGTCACGAGGCTGACCGCCTGGAACTGCTCACGCGATTTTTCGCCGATCAGTGACGATTCGACGGGCAGGCTGAAGAGCGTCGGGGTATTCACAAAGACACGCGCGCGCTGGTCCCGGCGCTGCAGCGACACGGCGGTGCCGATCCCGATCGGCCCGCCGAACAGCATGCGGCGCGTGACGTCCGCCGACACGCCAGGCACCAGCTCGCGGCCGTCGATCTTGTCTTCAGGCCGCTCTTCGGCCACCACGAGGCCGTACCGCAGGCGCACAGCCGGCCACTCCTCGACCGTCACGCGCAGCCGCATGGCGGCGGCGTCTGATGTCGAGACCTGTTCCGACGACACGTCGATACGGCGGAAGAGACCGGTATTGAACACCCGCGTGCGCGCCTGCAGCACCTCGTCTGCCCGGAGCGGATCCCCTTCGGACATCTCGAGCGTCCGTCGGATGACATCGGTGTCAACCCGGCGATTGCCTGTGATGGCAATCTCATTGACCACCTGACGAGGGCCTTCCGTCACGTCGAAGGCCACCGCAACTTCCGGCCGCGTCTCGTTGACGACAGGACGCGCCGCGACCGCCGCTGCGGCAAACCCTTCCCGGCGATAGACCGCCACAAGGCGCTGGCGGGCTTCTTCGATGGCGGCCGGCGCGTACGGTTCGCCTGGGTCGACTCCCGCGACGCCACGCATGTCGATGTCGAGACCGCCAGAACCAGAAAATGAGACGTCGGAAATGACGAAGATATCGCCGGCGTCCACGGTGAGCGGAAGGGTCGCGGTGTCGTCCTGGAAGCGGGGCGCCCCGACGGTGACATTCGCGCGGAGATAGCCACGGCGGCGCAGGAACGCCGTCGTCTCCGCCTCGACCCGACCCGCCTCGGACACCACGTCGTCGACGCCCTGCGCGCGGAGGTTGGCCTGGATCTCCTCGCCGAGCGCCTCGTCCACCCCCTCGACTCGAATCACGGTGCGGGTCGTACTCGAACCGGGCTCGACGGCAATCGCCAGCACCTTGCGCCCGGGCATCTCGCGGACGCTGACGTCGACCGTCGGCTGCAGATAGCCGTCCGCGCCGAGTTCCGCCCGGATGATGCCGGCGGCTTCGTCAATCAGGAAGTCATCGAACACCGACGCGGCCCATGCCGTCTCGAGGCGTTCGCGCAACGCGGACGGCACCGGCATGCCGGCGATGTCGATCGAGGTAATGGGGCCTGCCTCGATCCCGTAGATCAGGACGACCCCATCCGTCTCGTCCATCCTTCGCGCCGTGATCCGCGCCGTCAGATACCCCTCGTCGCGATACAGCGCTTCGAGCCGATCGCGATCCTCCTGCCAGCTCGCGAAGTCGAACCGCTCTCCAGGCTCCAGGCCCAGCGTGTCCCGCACGCGTGCGTCCGCGAGCGCGACGTTTCCCGCGATGTCGATTCGAGCCACGCGGACCTCGGCGCGCGCGGATGCGGCGGGTTGACCCGCGCGGGCCGCGCCCCCGAACGCCACGTCGTGGCGGAAGGCATAGGACCGCAGATCCTCGTCATCAGACACGAGACGGAGTTCCAGCCCGCGGGCTGGGAGATAGTCCACGATCCACGTTTGAGCATCGCCCTCGCGCAGACTCTGCGAGAACGTCACATCGACGTCGGATCCGAGGCTTTTGCCGAACGTGACACGGGTCGTCGGATCGAGCTCCGTCGCCACGGCGTTCGGGTCGCGTCGCAGCGCCGGGTTGTCGACGCCGCCGAGACGCAGCGTGTCGAGACCCACGGCGCGGCTGGCGAAGCCAAGCACTTCGGCGGAGAAATTCCCCAGCACTTGTGTGCCGACGAACGCCGCATCGCCCGGCGCCAGATCCTCCAGCCGCCGCCCGGTCAGCAGCAACGACGCGAGCTCCGCCTGGCCAAGGTCCGGGTTGCTCGGCGACGTGAGTGTCACAGTCGGCGCTTCCGCAGGACCGGCGATCGTGACCTCGATGTCTTCCCCACCGGCGCGCGTGGCCGCCTCGACATTCAGGTTGGGCTCGATGGCAGCGGCACTCGCAAAATCGATCGTTCCGAAGTTCACCGTGTACACGTTGCGCCCGACGAACAGCTGGCCGCCCTCGCGCAGCTCGGCACGTCCCGACATCCCCGGCGCCGAGCCCGTCCCGATCAGACGGAAGTCGCCTCCCAGCTGGAAGCGGCCGTAGTTGTTGTCCACGAAGATGTCTTCGTCGGTCGTCACACGCACGTCCAGCGCGAGGGCATCGAGAAGCGGCGACGGCTCGGCCGCTGCCGCAAGCTGCCGCGCGCGCGACGCGGCGAGCAGACCGGTGACCACGGCCAGCGGTTCGCGATACGAGCCACGGACGACCGTGACCGTCCCGGACAGCAGTCCGGACATCGGATCGGGCGCGACAAAGGAGAGTCCGAGCGCAGCGTCGATCTCGCTGCGAAGGCCTTCTGGAAACTCGAGCGCCATGCCGCGGATGTCGCTCGTCAGCTGCAGGTCGAGCTGCCCGTCGTCGTTGTAGTCGATCGTCCCTTCGCCGGTGAGCGTGCCGCCGTTGATCGTGCCAGTGAGCTCGGTGATGCGGCCGGACATGCGCGACAGCACCGTTCGAACCGTCAGGCCCGAGACGATGACTCGCGGGTCCACGAGCCGCACCTCACCGTCGGTCACGAGCACATCCCCGTCGATGCGGGGGCTGTCGATCGGGCCGGTGATGGAGAGACGAGGTTCCATGCGTCCGGCGGTGGTCATGCCGGCGTCACGCACGAACGGCGTGAGCATGCGCAGGTCGATGACGCCGTTCGCGAGTATGGCGGCCTGACGATCCTCGAGACGCACCTGGCCGCGGACGTCGAGCGTCGCCCCCTGCCCCACCCACTCCCACGCCTCGACGCGGGCAAACCCGTCGCGCGCAACGATGCGAGTCGGAACGCGCTGCGTGACCGGGAGGTCGGCCACCCGCACATCGAGGCGATCGATGCGGAGCTCGCCCGTCAGGCTAGAGAGTTCGAGCGTTGGCGTTGAGAGGTCGAGCGAGGCGTCGATGGAGCCCTCGATCTCGTCCACAGCGCCAGACTCAACGAATGGACGGAGCACGCCGGCACCCAGGTTCGTGGCGCGCGCATGGAGCTCCGCTGCTCCGGAGGCGCCTGCGCCGAATGGCCCGGCGGCACCCACGAGCGATAGAGGCGCCTTGCCAGTGGCCGTGATTTCGGCCCCTTCGTAACTCACCTGGGCCTCGCGGAGTTCGACCCACCCTTCTTCGGCGTGCGCGCGCAGACGAACATTCGTCGCCGGCGGCAGGTCTCGCAGGGTCACCGACCCCGGTCCGGCCTCGAGGTCGGCGGCGATGACCGGCTCTTCGATGACGCCGGTGATGCGTGCGAGCAATGCGACCGGGCCGCTGCCGCCGGTAACGGGCAGATCGGTCAGTCCCGCAGCCGCCGCGGCGCGCACGACCTGGTCCACGTCGCCCGTCATCGTCACGAGGACGCCGGAGGCCCCGCTGTTCCCCGCAAACGCGTCGATGTCACCGGAGGCCGACAGCCGGAGGTCTTCCGCATCGACTTCCAGTCGGTCGATAAACACGCGCTCCGACGCATAGCGCGCACGCGCGGTCTCGGCCAGGCTCACGTCGAGATCGCCGGCACGGGCATCGAGTGACGTCACTTCGATGGATGCCGTACCCGCGCGCCATGATTCCAGCGGCCCTTCGGCACGAATCGCCAGGCTCGTCGTCCCTGAAATGGGCACGGGGGTCTCGATGCCCTGAAGCACCCGGGCCAGGTCGAGTCCCGTCGCACGCGCGTCGACGGTAGCCGCGTACGGCGCGTCGAGCGCGACCTCGAGGCTGGCAGTCGCCGCAAACTCCGGAGCCTCGGCCTCGATGACCGCGCCGCGCCGGGCAAGCTCGATCGAAGCCGTGACATCGCCAAGCCGCCTCGTGTCCCATTCAACGCCGCGGAGCGTCACATTGCCGACGCCCGCGGGGTCGTCCATCGTGCCCGTCCCCTTGAAGGTCAGGTCAATGTCAGCAGCCGCGGGCCGGTCCGCTGTCGGGGAGACGCGCCAGCTTGCCCCCTCGATCGCCGCGTCATAGCGACCTGTCTCGAGGTCGTACGTGCCGCGCGCGCTGAGCATGCCGGCAGTGGACGGCTGTGATGCCGTCAGGTCGTGCAGAAGCACCATCGACTCGACGAGGCGCCCGGCCGCGCGCAGATTCGCGACCGCCTCGCCGGCAATCTCGCCAGCCGGCGCATCAGCGCGGAACGTCAGTTCCGGCAGCGCGGGCCGACCGCTGAGACTGGCGTTGATGAGGGGGATCGTGACTTCCGGGGCAAGCAGATCCCGCACGACGATCTCGCCCTTGAGCACCGGATCGGCCAACTGCCCAGCGAGGTGAAACTGCCCCTCGATAAATCCGCCCGTGATGACGAGGCGGCTGATGTCGGCAAGGCCGGATGCACGCAACATGTCCGCGAGCGCGACGAGGTTCGCCGGGGACACACTGATGTCGCCGGTCACGATGCTCTCGCCGGTTGTCCCGCTCAGGACGACCGCCGCGGGCGCGACGCCGCCGATCGCATGACGGCCTTCGAGGCGCCACGTTCCCTCGTTGAGCCGCACCATCGAGTTTCCCGGCGCAGCGATCTGCCCATTCCGCGTCGTGCCGCCGGCCAGCGCCAGGCGCATCAGTCCTCTCCAGCGCTCGATCGCCAGCCCGCGGCCCTCGACGTTGATCTCGCCGGAGAACTGACCGGACGGCGTCAGTTCAGCGTCAGGCGCGAACGCTCGCGTGGCTTCCGCCACGTCGACGCCCTTCCACGACGCCGTGAGGCGGCCGCTGCCCGCGTCATCGAGCGGCAGCACACCCATCGCAGATGCGCTCCCGCCCGCGAAGTCGAACCCAAGAGTCTCGATGTCGGCCGCGACAGACGTGACGCGTACACGCCCGTTCAACGCGGTCAACGCAACCTCCCCCATCGCAAGGCGGTCTGACGTGACGCTGGCCACTGTCGTGATGTCCGTGAACGGCCCTTCAACCTCCGCGTCGAACGCGACTGTTCCTTCGGGCAGGGTGCCGTTCGCCACGAACCATCGCGACGCGCGCGTCGCGTCGATCGATCCGATGATGCGCACGTCGGCGCGCTGGTCGCGCGCAATCAGGGTCAGCGCGCCGTCCACGCGCGCGGTGCCCTCACCGGTGCGCACCTCGAGGCCCGACAGGTGGAGGGCACGTCCATCGAAGCTCGCGCCGCCACTGAGCTGCTGAATCCGGGTTTCCTGAGTTTCCGTCCGAAGAAAGCCTTCTTCCGCCAGGCGGATAAAACCACTGGACGGCGTTAGCTGTATTGCCACGGCCGGCAACAGCAGGCTCGTAATCGCCTGCTCGTCGACCAGATCGATGGTGAGCCGGTTGATATCCAGCCTGCCGATTCGCAGCGCCGCGGGCTCACCACCAGGTTCGGCGGAACCCGCCGGCAGGTTGGTAGTGCCGTCGCCGTACCGCCTGATGGCGACCACCCCGTTCGTCACGCTGATGTCGTCGAATACCACGGCGCCGCGCAGAATGCTCCAGGGCACGTCGACCTGGACGTAATCCGCCGTGAAAAACGGCGCGGTCGGCGTTCGGGGCGACGCGAGCGCGACGCCGGCGAGCCCGACACGCATGGCCGCGAGGTTGTAATCCAGCCGCGAAGCCGTCAGTTGAAGCTGATATTCGCGTTCGATTCTTGGAAGGATGTATCCGAGCACGGCGCGCCGCGCGAACGCCGCGTGGAGAAGCAGGGCAAACAGCATCGCGGCGCCCGCGAGACCCGCGAGGGCGATGAGAAGGCGTCTATAACGCGCCCGTGGTGCCGCCGGCGGCGGCTGCTCGTTCATCCGCCTTCATCGTACGTCGAGCCTCCTCCGGCACGCACCCCGCCGCGTGGCCGATCTGCTGGATCCGATCCCGTAATGCCCGCGCAAAGCGTCCCGCCTCGTCATCGGTCGCGCCGCAGGCCGTAAGGCCGTCGCGCATCGCCTGTTCCGTCAGGCGGCCGGCGTATCGGTAGAACCAGGCGGCATCCTCTACTGTGATGCCCCGCACGATTTCGGGCGTCCTCTGGCCCTGGTACGCGAATCCCACGAAGCCGTCGACAACGCCTGTCACAAACCCCGGGGTCTGCGCCTCGAAGCCGTCGATGTCCCAGCGCCCGCGCGAGACGACCGTCGCGCCCCACCGTCCCATCGCGCCCCCCCAATCGGTGATCAGATACCGCGCCTCGTAGCGCCAGCGCGACACGCGGTGCTCGAAGATCGCGGTGTTGGAGCCCCTCGAGACATCGCGGCGATCCTTGGTGTCCCAGTTGGACAGCAGCATGTTCACGATCTTCAGACCGTTCAACTGGGGGGTGCCGAGGAACGGGTTGTCGTCCCACGCCCAGCTGTGCTCGTCGAACAGCATCCGCACCGATCGGTCCTCGAGCTCGAAGCGGCTGTTCTCGAAACTGCCGTCTTCCGTCACGCAGCCTTTCGCGCGATTCAGCGCGGTGATGCCTTCAATCTGCCCCTCCGCAACGTAGTGCGTGACTTCGGCGAAGTATCCAAGCGCCCACGCGAACCGGGCGGCGAACGACTCCGGCTTCGCCTCATCGCCCCACTTCACGCGCCAGAGCCGGCCGGCGGCGTCGCGAACCGCCACACACGGCCAGGAACCTGCGGTGTGTTCTTCCACAAAACGGAACGGCGGCACCGGGCGGCTGCCCTCGCCGCCAGGGCCGAACCGGAGGTCCGACAGTTCGGGGCCGGTCGGCTCGCGCCAGACACGGTGCGTCGTCGCCAGGATGCGGCGGGGCCCCGCGCGCCGGATGCGGCGGATGCCGTCAAGTCGCCAGACCAGATAGACGAACCGATAGACGACGTAGGCTCCGAGGAGCGACCACAGGAAGACGGCGACCGGGGAGTCCCATTCCATCTGCTGGACCATATATGCAAGGGTCGCCCCCGTGTAAATGCTGTGTTAACCTAATTTTCGTCCCAGCGTGCCCCAGCAGAGAACATCACAACCGCTCGACTTAACACTCGAGCTCGTTCCCAAGGCGCGATTCGACGTCGTCGAATTGCGATCCCATTTCGCAGCGGAGCACGAAGCGTTCGCGCAGTACCCGAACTGCCTCTATTGGTCGTCGCATACGACCGCCGGATTCCTGGACCGGAGCCTGGCCGCGCGCCTCAGCCCGAATGGCATCCCCAGTTACCTCGAGGCGTTCCGCACGATATTTCCCGAAGGCGCCGGCTACGAGCACGATCGGCTGGAGCGCCGCGACGACCTCTGCCCGGAACAGCGCGCCGTTGAACCACGTAACGCCGATTCGCATCTGGCGTTCATCGCCGGCGGGTTGCGGCCGTGCGTCACGCACCCGAACCGGCCAGACGAATCGGTGTTCTTTGTCGACCTGGATGGCGTGGTCGAAGGCCGGCCCCGCCGCCGCCTGACGCGCCTGATCGGGTTTCACAATGAACGCGTGGTCGGGACGACGCGCATCGAAGTACCGGTTTCCACCCATCCCATCGATTCAATCAACTTGAAGGACAAGCGCCTTGGCGTCTACGAGCAGCTGTCCGAATTCGTCACGAAGGCGGGCATTGGCAAGGGCCGGCTGCGCATCATGCTCGATCCGGCGGAGCGCCATTCCGCGCTGACGATCAACGAGTTTGAAACGCTGCTGATGAGGCACGATCTGGCGGAAGTGCTGCGCAACCCGATGCGCTTCTTCGCCGAGAAGGCAGGCCACGCGTGGGCCAATCCGCGCGCGGTGCCGGCGAAGACGCTCGGCTACGCGAAGTACGACTTCGTCCGCGTCCTCAACAAGAGCCTCGACACGCTCGGCCTGCGCGGCTCCATCGTCGAGCGCCTGCTCGCGCGCACGCTCGCTGTCCCGGCGGCGCGCTTCTTCCGCATGCGCCGGTCAGTGAGTCTGCTTGTCTCGGAACGGCCCGATGGAACGAACGGGCTGATTGAGGGGACTTACCAGAGCCCGATCCTGGTGCAGTGGGCGCGCGCCCAGCGCCAGACCCGCCTGCTCGACGTCACACTCTCAGAATTGCGCTAGCGCGGCAGCCGCTCCGGTATGTCCGCGATGACGTAGGCCATCACGGCGATGGCCGCGGCGGCTTTGGACACTTCCTGCGACGTGATCCGCTCCACGGTGTCGGCCGGCGTATGGTGAATCGCGAAGTAGCGCGTCGGATTCCCGAGATACGCCATCATCGGCGCGTTGCCGGCCTGGGCGATCGGCCCGATGTCCGCTCCCCCGCCGCCTGCCACGATGTCGGAGAGCCCGAGCTGCGTGAGCAGCGACCCGATGTCGCGGACGATGCTTCGGGCCGCGGCGCTCCCTGAAAACCCGAGGCTGGCCGGGTCGAAGACACCGGAATCCGATTCAAGCGCGAAGACATGATTGGACGCGTGCGCGGCATGGCGAGCCGCGTACGCCGTCGCGCCGCGCAGCCCGTTTTCCTCGTTGGTCCAGAGCACGATGCGGATGGTGCGGCGAGGCGCGATGCCCAGCTTCGCCATCAGTCGTGCGGCCTCCCACGTCACGATGCAGCCGACCCCATCATCAGAGGCGCCGGTGCCGACATCCCAGGAATCGATGTGACCGCCGAGCAGCACGATTTCGTCGGGGCGCTCGCGGCCCCGGATTTCTCCGACGACGTTCGCGGACTCGACGTCCGGTTCGGTTCGCGCCTCCATCGCCAGCCGGACCCGCACCCTGGTCCCGGCGGCTGAGAGCCGCGCGATGCGGTCCGCATCTTCAGTGGAAATCGACGCGGCCGGAATGGGCGGAATCCCCTGCCCGTACTGGACGCTGCCGGTGTGAGGCGTGCGAAGACCCGCGGGACCCACACCTCGCACGAGCACGGCGAGGGCGCCCAGCTGCGACGCGACGCGCGCGCCATTGGTCCGGTAGGTCACCGTATCGCTGTAGGTCGTGAAGGGTGCGTTGAAGAGGACGATCCGGCCGCGGGCGTCGGCCGCCCTGGACCGTACCTCGTCGAACGACGAGACGGTGAGCACGTCCGCCTCGATGCCGCCGGCCGGCGTGCCGACGGACCCGCCAAGGCCCAGCATCGCCATCGGATGGTGTGGAGGGTTGAGGATCTCCGCGCTCTCGCGTCCGCGCACCCACTTGGGAACCATGACCGGCTCGGTGCGGACGTTCTGCAGGCCGTCACGCTTCATCGTGGCTTCGGCCCATGTGATGGCGCGTTCGAGATTCTCGGACCCGCTGAGGCGATGGCCGAATGTGTCGGTCAGCTCCGCCAGACGCCTCCACGCGAAGTCGTCGCGGCTCGACTCGTGAATCAGCTTCGCGGCCGTTTCACGGTATGGATCGAGCCACGACGGGCGGGACGGCGACTGGGCGTAAACAGTCGCCGCCACGGTGGCGCAGGCGCAGACGATGGCGGCGACTCGACGGAACAACAGGGGGGCTCGTTGCGCCGTCAGTTGCTCGACGTATTGACCGCGCGAACGGCCCGGTGCGGCGGTCCAATCAGCAGGTCACGATCGACGCCCGGACGCGGGCGGTACTTCTGGGCGCGCCCGACGTGGACATCGGCGGTGTAGAGGTTGTTCTCGGTATCGACGTGGAACTGATGGACGCCCCAGTTGGCGCCCGGGAAGTTCCCGAACGTGCCCCACGATGACAGCAGGCGGCCATTCCGGTCGTGCTTCGTGAACTTCTGCGTCCATCCGTCCGCGGACCAGAGATATCCGTCGTCGGTCATCAGCAGGGAGTAGGGACGTGGCATGTTCGGCCAGATGTCGAGGACTTTGCCGTTCTCGTCAAAGATCTGCACCCGCGAATTGGCGCGGTCGCTGACATAGAGCCGGCGCTGTTTGTCGATCACGATGGCGTGGACGGTGTTCATGTACCCGGGACGCGTCTCGTTGGGCGGAGTGCCCTTCATGCCCCAGGCCAGAAGGAACTTCCCGT
Organism: Candidatus Sulfopaludibacter sp. SbA3; assembly: GCA_945903265.1. Taxonomy (GTDB): domain Bacteria; phylum Acidobacteriota; class Vicinamibacteria; order Vicinamibacterales; family UBA2999; genus CAXNKG01. The sequence goes on along the minus strand of CAMDNQ010000014.1, from coordinate 53,020 downwards.
TGGCATCGAACTTCGCGACCCGCGTGTTGTTGTAACCGTCGCTGATGAAGAACGTGCCGTCGGGCAGCCACGCGATGTCGGTGGGCCGATCGAAGTGCGTGCCGTCGTTGCCGGGGACCCTGAACTCGCCGAGGGTCATCACCAGTTTGCCGTCCCGCGTGAACTTGTAGATCGACTGCGCGCCGTCGTCGACGAGCCAGACGTGCCGTTCCGCGTCATACGGATTGACCAGCACCCGGTGCGGCCGCACGAAGAGCTTGTTGTGCTGCTCCCACGACTGGACGAGCCGTCCGTTACGGTCGACGATATTCACGATGTGATCCCAGCGCGGGTGGAACTTCGGATCCTTGCCCGACAGGTCGTAACTCGATGCATTCCGCACTGGAATGAAGCTGTCCGCCGTGCCCTGCGGCTGGTCGACTTCGGGCAGGCAGCCGCGGCTGAAAATGAACACGCGGTCGGGCGATTCCGCCCAGATGCCAGACGTCGATCCGATCACATGCCCGGGACCGCACCAGTTCTGGGGCCAGTTGGCGACCACCTCGTACGGTCCGGTCAGGTCGCTGCCGCCCTTCTGCTGCTGCGACTGTGCATAGGCGCCGGCGACGATCACAGCCGAGACGGCTGCTACGGTAAGACCAATCTTTTTCATGTCACTGCCCCCTTGTTGGCAAGGCGCGATTGTAAATCAAACCGCGATCAGCTGGGCCCCGGTGGCCGCCTGCACGGCCTCGACCGTGATCCCCTCGGCCCGTTCGGTCAGGACCAGCCCCCGGGGCGTCACGTCGATGACCCCCAGCTCGGTGATGATTCGATGAACGACCCGCGCGCCGGTCAGTGGCAGGGTGCAGCGTTCCACGATCTTGTGCGCCCCGGCCCGGGTCGTATGCTCCATGGCCACGATGACGCGTCGAGCGCCGGCCACCAGGTCCATGGCTCCGCCCATCCCGCGCATGATCGTCCCTGGAATCATCCAGTTGGCAAGGCTCCCCTCGGCATCAACCTGCATCGCCCCGAGCACCGTGAGGTCGATGTGACCGCCGCGCACCATCGCAAACGACGTCGCGCCGTCGAAATATGACGCACCCGGCTCCTCGGTGACGGTCTCTTTCCCCGCGTTGATCAGATCGGCGTCAACCTGATCGTCCGCCGGGTACGGGCCCACGCCAAGCATGCCGTTTTCCGAATGAATGATGACGTGAATACCAGGAGGAACGTAGTTGGCGACCAGCGTCGGCAGGCCGATGCCGAGATTGACGTAGTCGCCGTCGCGCAGCTCGCGGGCAACGCGCAGCACGATGCGCTCACGGGCGTTCATCGGGTCGTCCGCCGCTCAATCGGCTTTTCGTAGCCGGTTCCCTGGACGACGCGATTGACGAAAATGCCGGGGGTGACAACGGCCTCGGGATCGATCCCGCCGGGCTCGACGAGCTCCTCGACTTCCGCGATCGTGACCGCGGCGGCCATCGCCATCACCGGGTTAAAGTTGCGCGCGGTTTTCCGATAGACGAGATTCCCGAGCCGATCGCCGCGAAACGCCTTCACCAGCGCGAAGTCGGCGTGCAGCGGCAGCTCGAGGAGGAACTCGCGCCCGTCGATGGTGCGCTGTTCCTTCCCTTCGGCGACGATCGTGCCCGCGCCTGTCGGCGTGAAGAATCCGCCGAGGCCCGCTCCGGCGGCGCGCATCCGCTCCGCGAACGTCCCCTGCGGAATCAGCTCCGCTTCGAGATCGCCACTGCGCACCTGCCGCTCGAATTCATCGTTGTCGCCAACGTAGGTACCGATCAGGCGCGCGATCTGCTTCGCGGCCAGAAGCCGTCCCACTCCGGCGCCGCCCACCCCGGCATTGTTGCTGATGATGGTGAGTTGGCGGCTCCCCAGGGCATGCAGGGCACGAATCAGATCCTCGGGCACGCCGCAGACGCCGAAGCCGCCAACCATGATGCGCGCGCCGTCGGGAATGTCGGCCACCGCGGCCGCCGCGCTCGTCACCACCTTGTTCATCGCGACTGGGCGACCATCATACGTCCGAGCGTGTGATAATCGCCGCCTCCACGTGCCGGACTTCGACGAACAGACCCGCCGGCGGCACCTGCGTCGCGCCGTCGCCGCGTCCACAATCGGCACGACCGTCGAGTGGTACGACTTCTACCTGTACGGCGCGGCGGCAGCCCTCGTCTTTCCGAAGCTGTTCTTCTCGAATCTCGATCCCGCGCTCGGCAGCCTCCTTTCCTACGTGACGTTCTTCGCCGGCTTTGCCGCGCGGCCCTTCGGCGCCGCGATCTTCGGCCATTTTGGCGACCGCATCGGCCGGAAGACACTCCTCGTCACGACGATGCTCATCATGGGCGTCGCGACCGTATGCGTCGGGCTGGTTCCTTCATACGAGCGGATCGGAATCTGGGGCGCGGTCCTCCTGACGATTCTGCGGGCATGCCAGGGCATTGCGGTCGGCGGCGAATGGAGCGGCTCGGTCCTGATGGCGGGCGAATGGGCCGCGCCCGGCCGCCGAGGGCTCGCCATGAGCTTTCCGCAGATGGGATCCCCGCTCGGCGCCATCATGGCGAACTCGGCGCTCGCCATCATGAGCACGACGCTCGACGACCAGGCGTTCCTCGAGTGGGGATGGCGGGTGCCCTTCCTGGCGAGCGTCGTCCTCATTGTGATCGGGCTCTGGATCCGCATCGGGACGCTGGAGTCGCCCGTCTTCACGGCACTCAAGGCGGAGCGGAAGATCGTGCGCGTCCCGATCGCGGAGGTCCTCCGATTCAACTGGCGCCAGGTCGTGCTGACGATGCTCCTTCGGACGGGCCAGCTCGCGCCGTTTTACATCACGACGACCTACGTGCTGACCTACGGAACACAGGTCCTCGGCCTGGACCGCGCCGACCTGCTCAACGCCGTGTCCATACGGGCGATAGGCTCGCTCGCGGTGCTGCCCGTGGCGGGCTATCTGGCGGACCGCTACGGCCGCCGCCGGATTATCGGCATCGGCGCAGTCGGCACCGGGTTATGGGTGTTCGCGCTGTTCGCGCTGCTGAATACCCGCGCGATGCCCTTCGTGATCCTCGGCCTGCTCATTGACGGCATGCTGCAGGACCTGCAGTACGGGCCGCAGGCGGCCGTGATTGCCGAGAACTTTCCGGCGTCGCGCCGCTATACCGGCTCCGGGCTCGGCTATCACCTCGCCGCGATCACTGCCGGCGGTCCCGCTCCCGCGATCGCGGCGTATCTCTTCCTCGTGTACCAGAGCTCCACGGCGATTGCCCTGTTTGCGCTCGCGACAACGATCGTGACGCTGGCGACGCTGCCCTGGCTGCGCGAGAACGCAGGAACTCTCGATCGCGCCTGACGATCGCGCACGCTAAAGCGTGCGCTCTACATTACGCAGGACTCGCAGGTAGAGCGCAGGCTTCAGCCTGCGCGTTCGACGCGCTCCACGATCATCGCAATCCCCTGCCCAACGCCGATACACATCGCGGCCAGGCCGTAGCGCGCCTTGCGGCGATGGAGGGCGTGCGTGAGCGTCGTGAGGATGCGCGCGCCGGACGACCCGAGCGCGTGGCCAAGCGCAATGGCGCCGCCGTAGACATTGACGCGGGCCGGATCGATCTCGAGCTCGCGCATACACGCGAGCGTCTGGGCGGCAAACGCTTCGTTCAGCTCGACGAGATCGATCTGATCGATGGTCAGTCCCGCGCGCGCCAGCGCCTTGCGCACCGCGGGGACCGGACCGATGCCCATGCAGGCGGGGTCGACACCCGCCACCGCGGTGGTGATGATGCGCGCCAGCGGCCTCATCGTTCCGTGGGCCGAGCTGACGACCGCCAGCGCCGACGCGCCGTCGTTGATGCCGCTCGAATTGCCGGCCGTCACGCTGCCGCCCGTCTTGAACGCGGGAGCAAGACTGGAAAGCTTGTCGGCAGAAGTACCCGGGCGCGGATGTTCGTCACTGTCCACCCGCACGATCTGTCCGCCGGCGCCTGGCGCGTCTACCGGCACGATTTCGTCCGCAAACGCCCCGTCCCGCATGGCCGCGGCTGCCCGCTGCTGGCTCGCGGCGGCAAAGGCGTCCTGATCGTGGCGGGAAATCCCGTAACGCTCGGCGACCATTTCGGCGGTCATCCCGAGCGAGATCGTCCACGCCTCGGACATGCGTGGATTGACGAAGCGCCAGCCGACCGTCGAATCCGCCGTCGCCGGAGTCTCGCGGCTCCAGGGAACACCCGACTTCAGCGTCACGTACGGCGCCCGGGTCATGCTCTCCACGCCGCCCGCAATGAACACCTCGCCTTCGCCCGCCTTGATGGCTTGCGCCGCGCTCGCCACCGCCTGCAGGCCAGAGCCGCACAGCCGGTTGACCGTCTGGCCTGGAACGTCCACTGGCAATCCGGCAAGCAGCGCGGCCATGCGGGCCACGTTTCTGTTGTCCTCTCCCGCCTGATTCGCGCAGCCGAGAATCACATCGTCGATTCGGGCAGGGTCGAGACCCGCGCGCTCGACAGCGGCCCGGACGACCAGCGCGGCGAGATCGTCGGCACGAACACCGGCAAGGCTGCCGCCGGCCCGGCCAACTGGTGTGCGAACCGCGGAGACGATGAGCGCGTCGGGCACGCGACGATCGTAGCCGAAGTGGTGTATGTTCCCCGTGCCAAGGGACCACAGGCCGAGGTACATACAGGTCGAGGAACACACATATGAGAACAGTTCGCTTCACCAGGCTCGTATTCGCGGCGGTAACCGTGGCGCTGCTCGCCGGCGCGGGCGCACAGCCCGCCGCGCAGGAAACACAGACCGTCGCCAAGTTCACGTTCGATGGCTCATGGCCGAAGCTCCCACTCCCGAACAAATGGACGTTCGGCGGCGTGACCGGCCTTGGCGTCGACAACGACGACATCATCTGGGTCCTGCATCGGCCCAATGACCTGAACGACACCGAGAACTTTGCCGCGGTGACTCCCCCGCAGGCCGAATGCTGCGTGAAGGCGCCGGCGGTGCTGGCGTTCGATCGCCAGGGCAACCTGGTGCACTCGTGGGACACGCCGCAGGGCCACATGCTGATGATCGACTCGAAGGATCAGGTGTGGGTGGGATCGGACACGTTCCGGATTTACACGAAGCCGGGCAAGCTGGTCGCCGAGTTCCCGCGCCATCCGCAGAGGCCCGTGCCGGCGAAGCCGGGCGGGCCCCCGGCCGTCGTCGTTCCGGCCGGCACCGAAGCGCTGGTCGTCGGCGTCGAGGGCGCGTCGTTCGACGAGAAGGCGCGCGAGGTCTATCTGATCGACAACTACCTGGCCGGACGCGTGCTGGTGTTCGACATGGACACCTACAAGTTCAAGCGGGGCTGGGGCGCGTACGGCAAGCCGTTGAGCGAGATCGGCCCGATGCCGCGTCCTGACTACGACGCGAAGGTGCCGCTCTCGACCTACAAGGATTTCCTCGGCCACGTGACGATCTTCGTCGCCGGCAATGACGTGTACGTCGCGGACCGGCAGGCGAACCGGATCCAGGTGTTCACGAAGCCGGGCAAGTTCGTGCGCGAGTACTCGGTGGCGCCTCAGACGCTCGGCGACGGCTCGGCGGTGGGCCTCGCGCTCACGAAGGACAGCCGCTCACTCTTCGTAGGCGACCACATGAACAACGTGGTGTGGCTGGTGGATCGAAGCACCGACAAGGTCACCGCCCGAATCGGCTACCTCGGTCGCAACGGCGGCGGCTTCAACGCGCTGCACATGGTGGCGACCGACTCGGACGGCAATCTCTACACGGGCGAGGTGGACCCGAACAATCGGGTCCAGCGGTTTCTGGCGCGCTAGAACCCCACTCTGAACCCGAATTGCGCGGTCCGGTTCTCGCCGGAAATCCGCGTGTTGTACAGCCGGTTCGCCTGGTCGCTGTTCAGCGTCCAGTTCGGCGAGCTGAACACGTTAAACACCTCGACGATGCCGTCGATCGCGATGCGCCCACGCAGCGGAATCCGCTGCTGCGCGCGCAGGTCGACGCGCTGCCTCCGGGGCTGCGTGAAACTGTTGCGGTCGATGATGGTGCCATCCGGACGCAGCCGCTGACGACGAAGCGCCTGACCGCCACCGCCGCCGCCCACCCCGCGCAGGTCGCCGCTGTAGACGTGATTGGCGCGTTCGCCGACGCCCAGGTAATACAGCCCGCTCACCTGGAAGCCGCGCCCGACCTGCCAGATACCGTTGAAGACGGCGCGATGACGCTGGTCGGTCTGCCCGAGCGTGAACTCGCCGCCCATATCCCGTGCCGTCTCGAACGGCACCATCTGCAGTCCCGTGAACGGCCGTGACTCGGCGTCCCACAACCCCGACAGCGTGTACGTCGCCGCCGCCTGCCACCGGTTCGCCATCCGCTTCGTGAACGCGGTCTGCAGCGCGTGATAGCTCGATCGTCCCGTGCGCGCCGACATCGAGATCAGCCCGTACTCGGGTAGCGCGCGGCGGGCGATGTTGGAGAACGGGAAGTTCGCGCCTGTCGCGGGGTCGAACGTGAGATTGACGTTCTCGAGGATGTCCTTTTCATTGCGTCCCTGCGTGTAGACGTAATCAGCTTCGACAGCCACCGTGCTGCCGAACTGACGCTGGACGCCAATGGAGTTCTGCCAGCTGCGTGCGAGGTTGCGGCTGTATTCGTCCGGGGCGATCAGCTCGCCAATGGCCAGCCGCAGGCATCCGGGCACGTTGCGCGCATGGCAGAAGCGCTCCTCGGCCTGCGCCAGCGTCGGCAGGGGCTGGCCGTTGAGTGGATCGGCCGCGAAGTTCGCCCGCCCATCGTTGGTGAACTGCAGGACGCGCAGTCTGTTGATCTGCGCCATCCAGAACGTCTCCACCGACAGCGGCACGCCGTAATAGAGCCCGGACCCGGCGCGGACCACCGTCCGCTCATTCACCTGATACGCGAACCCCACGCGCGGCTGCATGTTGTTGGTGTCGTCAGGCTGGCCGCCGGGATGCAGGTTCGGAATGTCGTATTCGTTCCCGCTCGCGTTTTTGCTGAGGTCATACCGCACGCCGACGTTCAGTGTCAGCGCGTTTGACACGCGCCAGTCGTCCTGCAGCCACGCGGCAATCTGCGGCCGCTCGTCATGCGTGGTGTAGTCGCCGATCCCGATGTCATACGTCCGGACCAGCGGCGAGATTGCGGCCATGTTCCATGTGTCGGCATTGAAGGGATCCGGAAACCAGGCCTGCAGCTGCGCGGCCGACGGCAGCGGACCGTTGCGTGCGTCGATGATTCCCATGCACGACTGACAGTTGTTGCCGTCGTCGATGTACTGCTGGAATTCGCCGCCGGCGCGCAAATCGTGACGCCCCCGCATCTCGTACGAGAAGGTGAAGTCGTCGCGGATCATCCAGATGTCCTGCGCGCCGTGGCGCGGGAAGAACCGGTTGCCGCCAATGGTGAAGCCGGTGAACGTGATGCGCGGCGAGCCCGTCGTGACGCCAATCCCCTTCTGCCAGTGGTTGCTCCACGTCGTGAGATTCGCGTCGGTGAAGATGTAGCGCGTCTTCCCGCCCTTGATCTCGTTGGCCGCGCGGTTGCCAATGACCTGCGTGAACTGGCCGAGGTATTCGCGATTCAGGTCGCTGTGCGCGCCCGTTTCGGCCGGGTGATTCTGGTTGCCCTGTCCGAACGGCTGAAAGACGCGCGCCTCGGAGAACTTGCCCATCATGCGGGCCTGCGGGGTGAGCTGGTAGTCGAGCCGCACACCGCCCATCTTGACGGTCTGCTTGCCGGTCAGTTCCACGTTAAACGCGGCAAACGGCGTGTTCCAGACGCTCGATCGCGGCTCCCGCTCGTATTCGAAGTGCCCGAAGAAATGGAGCCGGTCGCGTCGTATCGGCCCGCCCGCGGTGAATGCCAGCTGCTGGTTGTCGATCGGGACGACGCGGTTCAGCACCGGATTCTCGGCGTTGAACCGGCTGTCGCGGAAGTTGCCGCGCACAGAACCGGACAACGCATTGGTCCCCGACCTGGTAATCGCGCGCACCTGCACGCCGGAAGACCGTCCCTGCGTCGCGTCGAACCGGTTGGAGATGAACTGGAACTCGGCGATCGAATCCTGCGAGTAGCGCGGCTGTCCGCCGTAGCCAAGCTCGCCGGCGACGCTCTGGCCGTCGAGACTCAGCTGAAACTCGCGCTGCTCGCCCTGGTTACGGTCCGGCAGCGGCGTCGTGCCTGTCGGCGTGGTCATGCGGCTGCCGGGCGCCAGCATCGCCAGCGACATCCAGTTGCGTCCCTGTACCGGCAGCTCCTGCACCTGGCGCGGGTCGACGTTGCCGCCAAGGCTGGACGTCGCGACGTTGAGCAGCGGCGCCTCTCCGGTGACCGTCACCGTCTCCTGTACCGTCGACGGCGACATCCGAAGGTCCACCGTCACCGTCTGACCCACGAGCAGCTGAACGCCGCCGCGCGTGACCGTCGAGAAGCCCGGGAGCTCGGCGACCATTTGCAGCGCGCCAACGCGTGCCGGGATTCGGTAGATTCCCCGCTCGTCGCTGACCGCCAGAAAGGTGTTTCCGGTGGCTTCATGCGTGGCGGTCACGGTGACGCCGGGCAACACGCCGCCCGTCGAATCCGTGATGGTGCCGGTAAGTACCGCCTCCTGCGCGTACGACGCAGCAGGCAGCGCCAGGATCACGAGTGCCAGCAGAACCCGAACGAACCTGACCATGAATCCTCCTGAAAGGGGCGTCCTCTTTACATGACCCCCGACCCCATTTAATTGGCGCGAAACAGTCCTTCGCCATCTGGCACGAGCACCCGGATGGTCCCGTCCTGCCGCGACGTGACGAACAGTTCGCCTTCGCGGCTCATGCTCAAGTGCAGGTCGGCGCGCACGACCGGCGCGCCGATCGTGGTTCCCACCAGCTGCATCAGCGTCACGAATTCCCGATTATTCGCATCGTCGCGCAGGTACAACTGCACCTCCTCGACCGGCGCCACCGTCTGCGGAATGCCGTCGTCGGCCTTCTTCATGGCCGCGAGGTCAGAGGCGAAGAGCCGCCCCCGGGCGATGTCGCCGAACACGAACTTCCCTTTCAGCGCCTCGATGCGGCCGTAGTACGGGAAGCCGGCGGTGATGGCAAGCCCTTCGTCGTGGTCGTAGATCGCGACGGGATAGAGGAACTCGTCCTTCTGACGCCCGTCGAGCACTTCGGCCGGCAGCGGATACAGCTGGTTGAGTGCCCCGCCCTGACGCTGGATGCCGTTCTCGTAGAATCCCTCACGTTTCATCCAGCCGTAGTTGCCCCCATTGCGAACGATGTTGACCTCTTCGATCTGGCTCGAGCCGATATCGGTGGCGAACATCGTCCCGTCCGTCGGATCCCACGACAGCCGGTGCGCGTTGCGGAAACCATAGGCGTAAATCTCGCCCAGCGTCTTCGGGTCGCCGTCGGCCGCAAACTTGTTGGCCGGCGGAATCGTGTAGTCGCCGAGCCCTTTCATCCCGCCGGAGACTGAGGGAGAACGCGGATCGAAGCGTAGGATCGCGCCGATCACCGAGTCGAGCCGCTGCGTGGTGGTCGGGTTGTTGGCTTTCGGACCGACGCCGTTGCTGAATCCGAGATCGCTGCCGCTCGTATAGATCAGACCGTAGTCTTCGCTCCCCGGCTTCGCCGTCGGATTGAACGCGGCGAATCCCATCGGATGCGTCAGGCTATCCACGATGTGGCCGACGCGCAGCAGCTCGCGCCGGGTGCCAGCAAACGTGTTCGCCGCCGGGTTGGCCGTGCGCCACTCCGTGATCACGTTGTGATACGTGACTTCTTCCGGGCCGAACCCGGGGGGGATGAACGTCGGCTTCGCCGGGTTTCCTGACGCCCGCTCGCTGTGTACCGTGTAGATCAGCCCGTTTTTCGCAAACTCGGGATGGAACTCGAAGCTGATGAAGCCGCTTTCCAGCCGGTTGTACACCCCGAACGGCACTTCTTTGTGGAACTCCCAGTAGACCTGCGGCTTGCGGTCGCCGCCGATCAGGTACATCACCCCGCGCGAATCGTTGACGAACCGGCGGCCGTCCGGCAGGTCCTTCACGAAGCTGACGCGCGCGTACCCGGACTGCTGCACGTCTTCGCTCTTCGGCCGAATCTCACGGGAATCTGGCAGCCGCGTGTAGTCCTGAATCTGAACGCTCAACCCCCGTTTCGGAATCGGGGTCGACAGCGGATTGATGGTGATCTGAGCGGCAACGCTGCCGGCGGCGACGAGGGCGAACAATGTGAGAAAGAAGAACCGGACGCGCATATGTCTCTCCTAGCGTGTTCCCGCAGGCGCCGCCGCGTCATGCACGACACGCCCGCCGACGACTGTCATCAGTACCTTGATGTCCTTGATGTGATCGGCCGGGATCGTCAGGTAATCGCGGTCGATCACGATGAGATCCGCCAGCTTGCCTGGCTCGATGGAGCCGAGATCGTTTTCGCGGAAGACGAAGTACGCATTCTTCCGCGTGTGTGCGATCAGCGCGTCTTCGCGGCTGATCGGCTGCCGCAGGACAGTTCGCCCCCCGACCATCTTCCCCGTGACGGCCCAGCTCAATGTCTCGAACGGCAGGATCTGATTGGCGCGGCTGCCATCGCTGCCGAAGCCCCAGGTCACCCCGCTCTTCTGGATGGTGGCGAGCGGCGCCATTTCGTACGCCGCCTCGCCGAACTGCCGGATGTTGATGCCGCCGTTAATGACCGCCCACGGGTGTACCGCTGCGTACATGCCGAGGCGCTTCATGCGCTCGAGCTGCGCGGCGTTCGGCTGATTGAAGTGCGCGAGCACCCAGCGCAGGTTGCGGATCGGGTACTCCTTGTTCACCGCCTCAATCTGGTCGAGGTATGCGTCGATCGTCTCAGTGAAGTTCGTGTGAACGTGGAGCGGCAGGCCGGCTTTCGCCACCTCGGTCACGATGCGGCGCCACGCCGCCAGATCCTGCGCTGTCGCCGGGGGGCGGTGACGGAACATCGGATCCGACAGCGCGCCGAAATTTTCGCCGAAGGCAATGTGATCCACCCACGCATCGCCCTGAAAGACTTTCATCTGCGCGATGCGCGGCAGGAACTGGTCGACATTGCCGCCGCCCGCGGGCGTCGTGATGCAGAACACGCGGATGTTCAGCTGCTGACGATCAGCCCACCCGCGATAGCGATCGAGCAGGTCGGTCTCGCAGCCGGCGCTGCCGAATGCCGTCAGGCCTGACTGATTCAGCTCGCGGATCATGCCGAGCGTGCTCGCCTCCAGCTCGGGTCCGGTCGCCACTGGAAGCTTCTCGACGAGCGGCCTGAAGCCGTTCTCGTCCACATGCCCGGTCGACGACTGCACACCCATTTGCGCAATCGCTGGCGTATTGAGAAACGCTTCGTAGTAAGACGCCTGCAGGAACACGGGATTGTCCGGCACGGCGGCGTCGAGCTCCTGCCGCGTAAACGGCTTCGGATCGTCCGCAAACTGCTCGAGCGCCCAGCCGCCGAGTGTGTAGATCCACTCGCCCGGCTTCAGCGTCTGTGCCCGTGCGCGTAACAGCGCCAACGCCTCGCGGCGCGTCCCGACCCCGTCCAGCCGCACCTCGTATTTCCACGTGGTGCCGTACCGGAGCAGGTGCATGTGGTTGTCGATGAGCCCCGGGAGGACCGTCCGCCCGCGAAGATCGATGCGGCGCGTCGCCGGCCCGGCAAGGCGGCCGATCTCCTGGTTCGAACCGACCGCCATGACGCGATCGCCACGTACGGCGATCGCCTGCGCGATCGTGAAGCGTTCGTCGACCGTGACGACTTTGCCGTTGGTCAGAATGAGGTCCGGGGCGGTCCCCTGCGCGAGGAGGGCCGGCGCTGCAAGCAGTCCCGCGGCGAGCGCCGCCGCAATCCAGCGCTGTGGCATGGGCGACGTTATATCACTCCTTGAACGGCTGGATACCGGCCTTCTCCAGCGCGGATACAGCCACCGGCGACGTCAGGAACCGGAGTAGCGCCCGTGCCGCATCCGGCTCGCGCACGGCGGCGCTCATCCCTCCGGTGAACCCGATCCATGTCTGGAGCTCCTGCGGAATCAGGCCGACCAGCTGCACGCCGGGCACGCCCGCGATGCGCGACGCCACGACCACGACCAGTTCCACTTCACCGGTGCCGACGACCTCGACGTTGTACTCCGCCGGCATGGGCCGCATCTTCGGCGCCATCTGCGACGTGATGCCCAGCCGGTCGACGACCGTCACGAAGTATTTACCGCTCGCGCCCTCGCCCGGATACGCCACGGAGCGTGCATTCAGAAGGGTGCGGGTAAACGCGGCGACCGTGGAAATATCCGGCGGTGGAACGCCGGCTCGCGCAGCCACGCCAATCCCCGCCCGGCCGATCACAGACCGCGTGCCGCGGACGATCCTGCCCTGCGCGATCAGGGCGTCCAGCACTGGCGGGTTCAGGATCGCGACGTCGAACTGTTCGCCGCCCTCGATTCTCCGCTGGACCTCCGGATTGACCGCGAAGTCGACCGTGACCTTATGCCCCGTGACGCGTTCAAATTCCGCGCACAGCTCCGCAATGGCGGACCGGGCACCGTTGCCACTCAGCACCTTGAGCTCGGCTGCCTGCGCCGGGATCGCGAGCGCGACGAACAGGACAACGAAGAAGGCCGCGGCCCGGCGCACCGTCACCGTTTGTCCACCATGACCACGCCGCCCTTGATGACGACCTTCGGATTCAGCAGATGCCAGTACCCCTCGAGCGGGTTGCCCTCGAGCATCACGATGTCGGCGAACTTGCCGGCTTCGAGTGTCCCGAGCTCCGCGCTCTTCTCGATGAACGCGGCCGTGCTCGGCCCCATGAGCCTGATGAGATCCTGCGGGGAGAACATCACGTTGAGCGTGCGGAGCTCGTGGGCGAGCCCCTCGCGCGGGTGATAGCCGGTATCGGTGCCGAACCCGTAGGTCACGCCGGCATCCCAGAGCGTGCGCGCGTTGACGATCTTCTCTCCCGCTTCGCGCCCTCGGCCCTGGCCGTCGAGGATTGCGTCGGGCCATGGCTTGCCGTCACGGAACGTCGGCACGTTGTTCTGATTGAACACCCCGAACACCGGCACGCCGAACCCGGCACAGGACAGCACCTCGACGCCTGCGTCGCGGATCATGCGCGCCTCAGCGTCCGTCAGCCATCCGAAATGCGGGGTGTGCACCAGCTTCTGTGCCCCGGCCTTCACCGCAGCGACCGTGGCCTTCGGGCTGACCGCGTGGACCATCACGTCCAGCTTGTGCTTGCTGCCTTCGTCCACGATCGCCGCGAGCACCTCGGTTTCCCACGCCTCCGCCGCCGGGCTGATGGCCGCCTTGATGATCTCGACGCGCGCCTTCGCGAGCGCCTGCACCTGCGCACGGGCGGCCGCGGGCGTTTTGAAATTCGCGGGATCGGCCCGGCCCGAGGTGATGATGCGCGGCCCCTTCAGCTCGCCTCTGTCGACACGCTCCTTCAGCTGCACGATACCCGGCACGGGGCCGCCGCCGGACATGAGCGTGGTGTACCCCGCCTCGAGAAACTCCTGCATGCGCGCGGCCGCCTGAGTCGCGAACCACTCATCGGCGTTTCCCTGAATGATGTGGCGATGCGCATCGATGAAGCCGGGCATCACCGTCATGCCGCGCGCATCGATTGTGGTGGCGCCGGCGGGGGCCGCAGCCGCTCCGACCGACGCGATCCGGCCGCCCCGGACGACGACCGATCCGCGATCGATCACCTGGCCGGTGCCGACGATAATTCGCGCGTTGGTGATGACGAGGTCCTGCGCCGCGGTATCCGCCGCGATGCCAGCCAGGAGGAGGACGACGAGGAGAATGACTCGTTGCATACGCATCAGAGGTGGGATTATCCTGCAAATCGTCCGGAGGCAGGAATGAACTCGAGGGTTTTCGTCGCGCTCGCACTTGCCATTGCGGCCTCGGCCGCTGGCATTCACGCCCATCACTCATTTGCCGCGACCTACGACGAAAGCAAGATGGTGACGGTCGAGGGCAAGCTGATCCAGTTCCAGTTCCGGAACCCGCATTCCTTCGTGCATGTGATGGTGCCCGACGCGAAGGGCCAGGAACAGCGATGGTCGGTTGAATGGGGCGCCGCCGGCCAGCTCGGAGGTCAGGGCGTCAGCCGCGACACGCTGAAAGTCGGCGACGTGGTGTGGATTCTGGGCAACCCCGGACGGAACCCGGCCGACCGCCGCGTCCGCATGCTCACGCTGAAGCGAGCGTCCGACGGTTTCTCGTGGGGCGATAAAGCCGGCGAGACGGTCGACTAGAACCGAAGCAGGCGGTTCACCTTGACGACGAACGCGCGCGTGGAGAGCTGCGGGAATCCGCGGACCAGCGTGTTCCGATCGTCGTTATAGACGACGAACAACTCGCTCCCGGGCCGATACTCCCACCGCAGTCTGACGTTCGCCGAGGCGGCGTGATTGCTCGAGTTGTACTGCATGAGCGCGCTGACGAACATGCGCGGCGTGATGGTCGTCACGAACCGGGACCCGAGGAGATGCGCGGTGAAATCGCCCTGCGCGAGCTCGATGCGGTTCCACGAATAATTCGGCTCAATCGCGAAGTGCGGTCCCAGCGCGATCCGGCCGCGGCTTCCCGAGAACGCTGTGCGATGCCCGTTGTAAAACGTGCCGTACTCGACCGCCAGGTTCGAGGCCGCGCGGCGCTGCGGGCTGATGTTGTACCCAACGCGGAGGTTCTGCCAGTCGTACCCGCCCACCGGCAGCGTGACACCGCCGCCGATCCGGAACGGGCGCGGCACGAACTCGTACACGTCGGTCAGCGTGAGGCTGAAGCGGTCGGCGTTCGAAAACTCGATCGCGAACTCCCCGCTCTGCTCGCGGGATTCGAGCTGCCCCCCGGCGCTCTCGTAATAATCGACGTTCCCCAGCCACCAGAAGCGGCGCACCGACTCCATCGACAGCGGCCTCGGGCTGAACCGGAACTCGGCAAGCGTGCGCTTCGCGTCGACGCGGCGCACGAACCCCATCTCGGGATTGAAGTTCGGGCCGATCAACATCCGTTCGAGCTGCGCGCCATAGCGATCGCCGCGGAGATCGAGTTGCGCGCGGTAGCTGACGTCGTCACCACGGGCACGGCGATCACTCTGCGTCCGCGCCCAGTAGGTGTTGACCGCCAGATCGTTGAAGAAATTGAACGTGCCGTCGACGCCGTACGAGAGATTTTCGCCCGCGCCGATCGCGCCAACCGACCGCCGCGTGGCGATTGCGCCGACGCTGCTCTGCCGGAAGATGTCGCGCTTCAGGCGGACCACGGAGAAGTTCGTTCCCTGCGTCGCCGTGGCCGGGACGTCGTCGGTCTGCATGCTCAGCACGCCGACGTTGAAATTGCCGATCCGGCCCGTCAATCGGCCGCCGCCCTGGACCGGTATGGGCCGTCCGCCGTCGAGGCCAATCCGGCGGCTGTAGAACATCACCGGGACCTCGCCCTGGTTCCCCACGCCGCCAAATGAAAACGTGTCCCGGTTCTCGAGGAAGAACTCGCGCTTCTCCGGAAAGAACAGACTGAAACGCGTCAGGTTGACCTGCTGCTCGTCGGCTTCGACCTGCGCGAAGTCGGTGTTATACGTGAAATCGGCAACCATGTTCTGCGTCGCATACTTCACGTCGAGGCCCGCGTCGCCGTCGAGGTCGTTCGAGATCGCGTTAGCGCGGTCCGTGGTGGCTGACGAGACCGCAAAGGGCTTCACGTCAAGATTGAACGACGCTACGGGCGCCTCGATGCCGACGATCGTCGCAGTCATGGGGGAGTACTGCGCGCTGTTCATGGCGCGCCCGGGCGGCACCTGCGACATCACCGACAATTCGTTCTTCCATCGGATGACGCGCAGGACGTTGAGGCCCCAGATCTGCGCACGGCCTGGACGGTAGCGCAGCGATCGGAACGGCAGCGCCATCTCGATGGTCCAGCCACCCTCGAACTGGCCGACCGCGTGGTCCCAGATCGGGTTCCAGTCGGCGTTGTACTGGTTGCCGATCTGCTGCCCGTCGTTGCGCGCGCCAATCGCGTTCAACGTGAACGACAGCCCGTTGCGCCGGTCGTAGAACGGGTCGAGGAACAGGTTCACGATGTCGTTGCCGTTGATGTAGTTCGTCACATCGCGGCGAAGTTCCGTGGAGACCCGCCGTTCGGGCGCGCTGTCCCAGCAGCGCAGGGTGATGTAGAAGTTCTCGTCGTCAAACGACACCCACACCTCGGTCTGTTCGGTGGCCGCGTCTCCGTGCCGTGGCTCCACCTGCACGAAACCACCGACCGCCTGCACGTCCGTGTACAGCGACTCATCGAGGGCACCGTCGAGCCGCAACGGCTGCGCAAGCCGCGTGGCGCGGATGGTCGTCCGCCCTTCGGCGTCGCGCGTGAAGACCGCTGGAGGCGTCGGCGCCGGCGGACCGTCGATCTCGAACGGCAATTCCGAGAGGCCAGGCGATTGCCCGGCCGCGGCTGACACCACACACAGGGACACGAGCAGGAAAACTGGGAAACCTTTATGGAACATAGGGATAAGGGCGCGGGCAGGGGCAATTATACCCAGCCAGAACGGCATCGCGCTGGCCGCGGCGGGAACCTCGCGGATTACTCGTCGTAGGAGAGGTCGTGGGTGACGCGCCGAAACATACCGTCACCCGCCGGCTCGAAGACGTGGCACTGCGACATCTCGCCGCCGTAGACGTGCAGGGTGAGGGATGTGCGGCCGGGACTGGCGTTCGCGAGCGTGTGGTACTCGAACGGCGGGATGAGACAGCCGGCTTCGCCGCGCGAGGCGGTCACGTAGGTCTGCGGCGCAAGGCATACGCACCGCCCTCGCCTTCACCGTCGCCCGATATCAGGTCGTACTGCGTGACCGCGATCTCGCCATCGACGACGCAGTCGACGCACCAGAGACCGGAATGATCGTGGAGCGACGTGCCCTGGCCAGCTCCCCACGTCATCACCACCGCCGTATACCGGCCCTCGGGATCGCGGTGCAGCAGCCGCCGCGCATACGTGTCCGGCCGGGTTCGCCGGAACCGCGCCGGAAGCTCGAGGTCGTTCGCGCGCAGCGCCGCCTGCAACGCGGCCTTCACGCGGTGAACGACGGCCTCGGGATCGCTTCCGCCTGCCCCGAGCATCGTCGAAGGGTCCACGGCCGCGTCAAGCCTCGCGATCAGCGCGCCGATCTCCGGTTCCACCTGCACACCCACGTTTGTAAAAAGTATCATGCCAGCGATGTCTCGACGGAAACCCCTGATCGCGATCGTGGGCGCCGGACTGGGCGGACTCACGGTTGCCGCCACGCTGCGTCAGGCCGGCTTTGACGTTCGCATTTACGAACAGGCCAGCCGTTTCGCGCGTGTGGGCGCCGGCATCCAGATGATGCCGAACTCGATGAAGGTCCTGCGGAAGATCGGCATCGAAGAGCGCGTCCGGCACAGCGCCTTTCAGCCGTACTCCCATCTGAACCGCGTGTGGGATACCGGCGAGGTGCTTCGTGAGCTGCCGATGCCGGAAGATCTCTTCGGCGCGCCGTATCTCTGCATGCACCGCGGGGATCTGCATGAGGCACTGCTGGCGGCCGTCCCCTCCGACGCGATCGCTCTGCACAAGAAGCTGGTCGGCCTTGACGAGAGCCGGTCCCACGTCACGCTCTCCTTTGACGACGGGACGAAGGCGGAGGCGGATCTGGTGATCGGCGCGGACGGCGTCCATTCCATCGTCCGCGACCTCATCGTCGGGCCCGACGAACCCATTCACAAGGGGCGCATCGCCTATCGCGGGATCTTTCCGTCCGCGCGCATGGGCGGCGTTGACGTCGGTCCGTCCCGCACCAAGTGGTGGGGCGTCGATCGGCACATCGTCATCTACTACACGAAACCGGATCGCAGCGAGATTTACCTGATCACAAGCGTGCCCGAGCCGGCCGAGTGGCTGACGCGCGAGTCGTGGTCGACGACCGGCGACGTGGAGGAGCTGCGCGCGGCGTACGAGGGCTTTCATCCGGACGTGCGCGCGGTCGTGGAAGGCTGCCCCAGCTGCCATAAATGGGCGATCCTCGAGCGCGAGCCGCTGCCGTCATGGAGCCAGGGGCGCGTCGTTCTGCTCGGCGACTCGTGTCATCCGATGACGCCGTACATGGCGCAGGGCGCGGCCACGGCGATGGAAGATGCCGCCGTGCTCACACGGTGTCTCGTCGACGTGGAGGGCGATGACTATCGCGCGGCGTTCGCACGCTACGAGGCGCACCGCAAACCCCGGACCGCGCGCATCCAGGCCATTTCGAGCGCGAACACCTGGATGAAGGGCGGCAGCGACGATACGTCGTGGCTGTATGGCTACGACGCGTGGAACGTCCCCCTCGACCACGAGCAGGTCCCCTCTGCCTGAGACCGTCTCCAGCGCGGCGCTGATCGCACGGCTCGAGCGCATTCCATTCACGCGCTGGCACCTGCGCGCGCGCCTCATCATGGGCAGCGCCACGTTCTTCGACGCGTTCGACGCCCTGTCGCTGGCATTCGTGCTGCCGGTGCTGGTGCGGCTCTGGGGGATCACGCCGGTCCAGATCGGCTGGCTGATCGCGGCCGGGTATCTCGGACAGTTCGCCGGCGCGCTGATCTTCGGCGCGCTTGCCGAGCGGTACGGACGCATCCGCAGCGCGGCCGGGGCCACAGCCGTGATGTCGGTGATGAGCGTGGCCTGTGCGCTCGCCGGGAACTTCCCTGCGCTCCTCGTCCTGCGGCTGATTCAGGGCATTGGCGTCGGCGGCGAGATGCCGGTAGCCGCCGTCTATATCAACGAGCTCTCGAAAGCACATGGCCGCGGAAAGTTCTTCCTGCTCTACGAGATGATTTTTCCGATCGGCCTGATGATGACCGGCCAGATTGGCGCGATCGTCGTGCCGACGCTCGGCTGGCAGTCGATGTTCCTCATCGGCGGAATCCCCGGCCTGGTGATCGCCGTGCTGCTGCTCCGCCTGCGCGAGTCGCCGCGGTGGCTGATTCAACGTGGACGACTGGCACAAGCAGAGGCCATCATCGAAGAAATGGAAGCCGCAGCGGGGATGAACACCGAAACCACGAAGGACACGAAGGAGACTCCTCGTGACCTTCGTGGTTCACAGACACGCTGGTTCGAGCTGCTGTCACCCGCATACCGGGCGCGTACGCTGGCTGTCTGGGTGCTCTGGGCCTGTGCGTACTTCATCACCAACGGCCTGAACAACTGGATGCCGACGCTCTACAACCGGGTGTACGGCCTCAGTCTCCAGGAGTCGCTGCGTGCGGGCACACTGAACAACATCGCGCAGGTGGCCCTGCTGCTCGTCTGCGCGTTCGTCATCGATCGCGTGGGCCGCCGCCGCTGGATGACCGTCTGTTTCGTCGCGGGCGCGCTGCTGCTGGCGGTGCTGGGGACGTTCGCGTCGGGGTCGGTCGGCGCGGTGATCGCGCTGGTGACGATCAGTTACGGGATCGTGGGGTCGGCCAACGCGGTGCTGTATCTCTACACGCCAGAAATCTACCCAACCCGGATGCGCGCGATTGCGACGGGCGCCGCCACCTGCTGGCTGCGGCTGGCGTCGGCGGCCGCGCCGCTGCTCGTCGGCTATCTCGTGGCCGCGGGCGGGACCGGCGCGGTGTTCCTGATGTTCGCGGCGGCCGGCGTCATCGGAGCGCTGGCCGCCGCGTGGATGGTCGAAACGCGCAACAAGCGTCTCGAGGAAATCGCTACCTAGACAGGGTCATCGTCTCGGCAACGCAGGCAAAGTTCGCGGCGTCATTCGTATCGCCCTTGCCGTTCCATTTCGCAACCTGACCGAACGGGCAAAGCGGGCGCGTCTTGTCGACCTTCCCGTCCGTCAGGTGCGACGCGACGATGCGCGCCGGCTTCTGGCCGCGTTCGACCCAGGCTTCGAGCGTTCCCACCTTGTCGAACGTATCGGTCCCCAATCCGCCGTTGCAGTGCAGCATGCCCGGCACCATGAAGAGCGCCATCGAGTTGGCTGCCGGCTGGCCGACGGTCTTGAGCACGTTGTTGTAGTAGGTCATCGCGGTGTGGGACGGCACCTGCGGATCCGCCCAGCCGTGATACATGAGCAGCTTTCCGCCGCGATCGAAGAACGGCTTCAAGTTCGGGTTATCCGAGAGCAGCCACTCATGCCCTTCGGACTTCATGGCCGTGTCGATATCCGTTGCCGGGTTGAACGCCTTGGGGTCCCACTTCGCGTCCCTGATCACCAGGTTCCGGAAGACCGTGACGACATTTCCGTTCGGCTGCGGCCCGCCCAGCACATCCCATTCGAGCTCGGCTCCCGGCCACAGGTGTCCGTCGTACACCGTCTGGCCGGTGACCGGGTGCTTGATCGGCGACAGCATCGCGCGGGCGGAGGCGATCTGCCCGGCGGTCAGGCACGCGGACGTATCCTCGCCCTTGCACGCCAGCACCTGCGGATCGAAGCGGCACGCGGTCGGATTCTCGATGACGCCATCCGTGACGCCGTCGCGCGCGTCGCAGGCGTTCATCACCGCCTTGTGAATGACCGGGTACTTGGCGGCTGGAATCACCGCGTCCGGCGATTTGTTCACGGTGTGATTGAGCGTCATGCGGCCGGCGTACAGACGCATGCCGCCCCACGCCGGCGCGCCCGCGACGATGCCGTCGAAGTCTGCCGGATACCGCTGCGCGGACGTGATGCCCTGACGTCCGCCCTGCGAGCAGCCGTTGAAGTACGAGCGCCGCGGCGCGGTTCCGTACGTCGCCTGAATGACCGCTTTTGCCTTCACCGCCATTTCATGGATCGCGCGGTGACTGAAATCGACCATCTTCTCGGGATGGCCGATCGCGAAGTCGGCGTTGTTGCCGACGTGGCCCGTGTCGGTGCTCGCGGTCGCGTAGCCCTGCGCGAGCGCCCCCGCCATGGCGGGATACGCGATCGTGCCGGCCAGGCCGCCGTTGCCGACCGCCTGAAACTTGCCGTTCCATCCGGCCGCGGGGAGCCAGACTTCGATGCGGATGTCGGAATCGCTGCTGGGCGTCAGCGCCGCCGCGACGCGGCAGAACTCCGGCAGCTTCGCGTATGGGTTGACGGCTGGAGCGCCGCCACGCCCGCCGCGTCCGCCGCCGCCCTGCGCCGGGGTGAATGCACCAGCCGCGACAACCTGCGCCGACAGAATTTTCGCGTTGGGCAGCGCCAGGCTCGCCAGCGATTCGCACGACGCCTGCGCCGCAGCCGGCAGTGGCGTTCCCATCAGGATCCAGACCGCCGCGGCCGCGATGTATCGAGTCATATTGCCTCCACGCGATACTCTACGCCGATGGCCACCTCGTCTCAACACGGCGCTCACCACGATGCTCACCACGACGGCACGCTCACCCTGTCCGATGGCGCCAGGCTCGGCTACACGCAGTACCCGGCGCCTCGACCGGGCGCGCCCCGCCTCGTGCTCATTCACTCCCTCGCCCTCGACCGCAGCGTCTGGGACGAAGTGGTGCTCGCCCTTCGGACCGATGCGGAGATGCTGACGGTCGACTGCCGCGGCCATGGACGGTCGGAGCGCAAGGCCGCTGACTTCACGGCGGAACTCTTTGCGCGCGATCTGGCAGAGCTGCTCGATCACGTCAGGTGGGGACGCGCCGCGATTGCCGGGTGTTCGATGGGGGGATGCGTCGCGCTCGCGTTCGGTGGACTCTATCCGGCCAGCACCTCCGCGCTCGGGCTCATCGACACGACGGCGTGGTACGGAGACGATGCCCCGGCCAAGTTCCGGGAACGCGCGGAAGCCGCGCGCGCGAAGGGGATGCAGGGGATGATCGACTTCCAGGTGACGCGCTGGTTCTCCGACGAGTTCCGCGCCTCACACCCGGACGTGCTGAAGCACACCGGCGAGGTGTTCATGGACAACGACTTCGACTGCTACGCGGCCAGCTGCGCGCTGCTGGGAGACGCGGACCTCCGGAGATTCCTGCCGACCCTGCGGATGCCGGTCGCCATCGTCGTGGGCGAGGAAGACTACGCCACCCCGGTCGAGATGGCGCGCCGGCTCCACGACGCGATCCCCAAGTCCACGTTGACGGTCCTCCCGAAGGCCCGCCACCTGACCCCGATCGAGCGTCCGGACGCCATCGTAGACGTGCTGCGCGATCTGCTGAAACGGTAGTAAACTGCGCGCCTGTACCGCGCACGCTGAAGCGTGCGCGCTACGTACGTAGAGCGCACGGGCGGCATGGTACGTAGAGCGCATGCTTCAGCGTGCGCGAGGAGATCCCATGAAAAAATCCGTCGATCGTCGCGACTTTCTGAAGGGTGCCGCCGTCACGGGCGCCGCCGCGCTCGTACCGGACGCCATGGCGGCCCAGGCGCCTTCGCCGGCTACGCCGGCTCCGGCGGCTCAGGGGCCCCGCGCGGGCGCGGCCCCGACGCCGGCACGCGAGCTCGACCCGGGACTCGACCCGGAGTCGCTCGTCCTCGACCGGTCCGGCGGCGACTTCATGGTCGACGTCCTCAAGTCGCTCAACATCGAGTACGTGGCCTCGAATCCCGGCTCGAGTTTCCGCGGCATCCACGAATCGATCATCAACTACGGCGGCAACAAGATGCCGGAGTTCATCACCTGCCTGCACGAAGAGTCGTCTGTGGCGATGGCGCACGGCTACTTCAAGGTCGAGGGCAAGCCGATGGCGGTCCTCGCGCACGGCACGGTCGGCCTGCAGCACGCGTCGATGGCGATCTACAACGCCTACTGCGACCGCGTCCCGGTCTACATCCTCGCCGGCAACTCGCTCGATGCGACGATGCGGCGGCCGGGCGTGGAATGGGCGCACAGCGTGCAGGACGCGGCGGCCATGGTGCGCGACTATACGAAGTGGGACGACAACCCGTACTCGCTCCCTCACTTCGCCGAATCCGCGGTCCGCGCGTACAAGATTGCGATGACGCCGCCCATGAGTCCCGTGGTCATCGTCCTCGACGGCGGTCTCCAGGAAGATCCGATTCAGCCGGAAGTCGCCTCCAAGCTTCGCGTGCCGAGGCTCACGACCGCGACGCCGCCGCAGGGTGACGCAGGCGCCGTCGCCGCCGCCGCGCAGCTGCTCGTCAACGCGCAGAACCCGGTCATCGTGGCCGACCGCCTGGCGCGGACGCCCGCCGGCATCGCCAAGCTCGTGGAGCTTGCCGAAGCGCTGCAGGCGCCGGTCATCGACCAGCACGGGCGCATGAACTTCCCGTCGAAGCACCCGCTCAACCAGACCGAGAATGGCGGGCCGCTGATTGCCGGCGCCGACGTGATTCTCGGCCTCGAGCTCACCGACTTCTGGGGCACGGTCAACGCGTTCCGTGATTCGCTGCACCGCTCGTCACGGTCGCGCATCCGGACGGGCACCAAGTTGATCAGCATCACGTCGGTCGACCTCGCCACCAAGAGCAACTTCCAGGACTTCCAGCGCTATCCGGAAGTCGACGTCGCCATGGCGGCGGACGCAGAGGCGACGCTGCCGCAGCTGACCGAAGCGGTGCGCAAGCTCGTGACGGCGGACCGCACGACGGCCTTCCAGGCGCGCCGCACGCGTCTCGAGCAGGCGCACGCCCGCGGCCGCGAGGCGGCGCGCAACGAGGCGATGCATGCGTGGGACGCGTCGCCGATCAGCACGGCGCGGATGGCCGCCGAGATCTGGGCGCAGATCAAGACTGAAGACTGGTCACTCGTCTCCGAGAGCGGCAACAGCAGCGGCTGGGTGTTCCGCCTGTGGGACTTCGACAAGCACTACCAGCACCTCGGCGACTCGGGCGGCGCGGGTGTCGGCTACGGCGCGCCGGCAGCGGTCGGCGCAGCGCTCGCCAACAAGAAGTACGGGCGCATCTCGGTCAACATCCAGGGTGACGGCGACATGCTCTACGCGCCGGGCGTTCTCTGGACCGCCGCGCACCACAAGATTCCGCTCCTCACCGTGATGCACAACAACCGCGGGTATCACCAGGAAGTGATGCACATCCAGCGGATGGCGAACCGCCATCAGCGCGGCATTACGAACTG
This sequence comes from Candidatus Sulfopaludibacter sp. SbA3, assembly GCA_945903265.1. GTDB lineage: Bacteria > Acidobacteriota > Vicinamibacteria > Vicinamibacterales > UBA2999 > CAXNKG01. The sequence goes on along the minus strand of CAMDNQ010000014.1, from coordinate 28,975 downwards.
GCACATCGGCACGATGATCGACAACCCGAACGTCGACTTCGCCAAGATCGCCCAGGGGATGGGCGTCTATGCCGAAGGGCCGATCACGAACCCGAACGATCTCGGTCCCGCCATCCAGCGCGCCCTCGCCATCGTCAAGAAGGGCGAGCCGGCGCTGGTGGACGTAGTCACGCAGCCCCGGTAACCGCATGACGAAAATATTTCTTGGAATCGCGACCGCGGCGTTGATGACTGCCGCTCTGGGGGCGCAGGAACCGGCACAGAAGCCGGCACCCGCCGCAGCCGCGGCACCCGCCGGCAACATCGAGACGGGCAAGAAACTCTGGGTCAGCGTCGGCTGCTGGCAGTGCCACGGCTACGAAGGCCAGGGCGGCGCAGCGGGACCGCGGCTCTCGGCGCGCAACCTGCCGTTTGCGGGCTTCTCAGCCTACGTGCGGAGACCGACGAACCAGATGCCGCCGTATACGGAGAAGGTCGTCCCGAACGCCGACCTCGCGCACATCTTCGCGTATCTGCAGTCGCGCCCGGCGCCACCGCAAACGGTTCCCGCGCTTCTGAAGTAGGGCGCAGGCTTCAGCCTGCGCTCGCTAACCCGCGCACTATTCCATCGATAAACGTGTCGATGTTCTTCCGCGCGATGCGGTCCAGCAGCCCCTGCGGCCCGAACGCCGCGAGCTTTCCCGAGATCGTCACGTCGCCCTTCCACGTCACGAGCGTCTGACTTCCATCGGGTTCCAGGGTAAACCCCGTCACCATATCGACAACGCTGCCGAGGCCGGTGCCCTTCCCGATGACCGTCGTGCTCGTCGGCGGCTGGCGGTCGCGAATCTCCAGCTTCATCACCATCGGCCCCTTGATATGCGAGATGCCGACGCGGGCGGTGACGGTGAAATGATCCGCGTCCTCGATCACCACGTCCTTGACGTCAGGCATGTAGCGGCTGACTTTCGCGGGGTCGGTGAGAAAGGCGTAGACGTCGGCCTGGGGTGCCGCGGCGGTGAACTGTCCTTCGAGGTGCATGAATGCTCCGCCGGGTCCGAAGGACCCGGCCTACATGTGAATCGTGGAAATCTCGCGGCCGTTGGCGCGGTCGAGGGCACCTGCGAAGGCGCGGCGGAACAGGACGCCGGCGAGATGGCGCTTGTACTCGACCGAGCCGCGCGTGTCGGCAAACGGCTGCGCGGCCTCGCGGACGAGGCGCTCTCCGTCCATCAACAGCGACTCAGAGGCCTCGCGCCCCTGCAACACCTGTTCAGCCGCTGTAGCCCGTATCGCTGCCGGTCCAACCGCGCCGAGACTGATTGCGACGCTGCGCAGCGTCGTCCCGTCCAGGGCGATTTGTACGGCCACGCTGGCGACCGCGAAGTCGCCGGCGCGCTTCTCGAACTTCACATAGGCACCGCCCGCATGGGCGGGAGGAATGCCCACGGAAAGACCAGTCACGATTTCACCCGGCTCGAGCTGTGTCGTATAGCCGTCAACGATGAAGGCCGAGAGCGGTACGGTGCGCACGCCGGACGTAGCGGCGATGGTGACGTCGGTATCCAGCGCCGCCAGTACCGCGGGCCAGTCGCCGGCCGGATCGGCGTGGGCAATGCTCCCCGCCACCGTCCCCCGATTCCGAACCTGGATATCGGCGGTGAGGCCCGCCGCGTCGGTCATGATCGGCAGCACCTCGCGCACGAGGGCCGACGCTCCGACGTCCGCATGCCGGCACAACGCGCCAATCACGAGGCGGTCGCCGTCGCGCCGCAGATCGCTCAATCCCTCGATGCGGTTGATGTCGATGAGGTACCGCGGACTCGCAATGCGCAGCTTCATCATCGGCACGAGACTCTGCCCGCCGGCCAGCACCTTGGCGTCGTCGCCGTAGCGTGCCAGCAGCGCGATCGCCTCAGCGACCGTCTGCGGCGCGAAGTACTCAAATTCGCTGGGATACACTCGGAAGCCTCACATGAAAATCGACGTGTTCAACCACATCGTGACGCCGAAGTATCGCGACGCGCGCCTGAAGCTCGCGCCCCGACTCCAGGAACAGGAGCGTTTCATGCCCACCCTGTTCGATCTCGAGGCGCGGTTCCGCGTGATGGATATCGCCGGCGACGGCTACGTGCAGATCATCAACACGGCCAACCCGCCGGTGGAGGCGATCGCCAGCCCCGCCGACGCCCTCGAGCTGTCGCGCATCGCCAACGACGAGATGGCGGATCTGGTCTCGCGTCACCCCGCGCGTTTCGCCGGCGCCGCCGCCTGCGTGCCGATGCACGACGTGGACGCCGCCATCGGCGAACTGCAGCGGGCCGTTCGCGATCTCGGACTCTGCGCGGTCCAGATTTACACGGACGTCAAAGGCCAGCCGCTCGACGCCCCTCAGTTCGCGCCATTCTTCGACGCCGTCGCCGCCCTCGACGTACCGGTACTGCTCCATCCGGTCCGAGGTCCGGACCGCCCCGACTACCCGACCGAGGACGCCAGCCGGTTCGATACGTGGCGCATTGTCGGCTGGCTGTACGACAGCGTCGGCGCGATGATGCGGCTGGTCTTCTCGGGCGTGTTCGACCGGCACCCGGACATCAGAATCGTCACCCATCATCTCGGCGGATTCGTGCCGTTCGCATCCGAGCGGATCCGCGAGGGGTACGACAAGCTCCTCAAGGCCGCGCAGGCGCGCACCGAGCCGGTCCCGCTGAAGCGGCATCCCCACGAATACTTCCCCATGTTCTACGCCGACACGATCACCATCGGTTCGGTGCCCGCGCTCCGCTGCGGCCTCGACTTCTTCGGCACCGACCGCGTCATGTTCGCCACCGACATGCCGTTCGACACGCAGGGCGGCCGGAAGTACATCGAAGTCGCGCTTGCCGCGATGGAGCAGATCGACCTCCCGGCCGCCGACAAGCAGAAGATCTTCGACGCCAACGCCCGCCGCGTATTCCGGCTTACCCATTAATCAGGCGCCAGACGCGCTCAGGCGACAGCGGCAGGTCGCGCACTTTTACACCGAACGGCGACAGGGCATCTTCGACGGCGCTGGCAATCGCGGCAGGTGACGGAATCGCCGCACCCTCACCCGCAGCCTTCTGCCCGAGCGTCGTGAACGGGTCCGGCACCGGGTGGTGCTCGATCTCGATGTGCGGCGTCTCGAGGGTCGTCGACTTCCCGTAGTCCAGCAGCGTCAGCGTCAGCAGCTGGCCGTCCGACCCGTACACGAAGCCCTCGCCCAGCGCCACGGAGATGCCGTGCGCCGCGGAGCCATAGATCTGGCCATCGACGACCGCGGGATTAATCAACGTGCCGTTGTCGCTGACGATGACGTAGCGGACGACGCGAACGCGGCCGGTTTCGACATCCACTTCGACGACGGCGGCGTGGGCAGCGGAGGAAAAGGTGTATTGCGCGCGCACGCGCCCTTCGCTGTCGGGCAGCATCAGCGGGTCGGCGTGCGGGTGACTGTGGAAGTAGGTGACCTGCAGGCCGCCCTCGAAGCCTGGCGGCATCTGCGCCTGGTTCGAATAGGCGATCTTCCCGAGCTCGGCGAATGAGACGGCGGGTCCGCTCGCGGCTGACTTCGCGCCCGCTTCGCGGAGCCGCCCTACGTACACCATTCCGTCCTCAATCGTCAGCCGACCCATGTCTTCTTTCAAGACGTGCGCCGCAAGGGTGAGGAGCTTCTCGCGAAGCCGCGTCGCCGCGCCATGCACGGCGCCGACATCGTAGAGATGGAAGTTATTGCCGCTGTTCGACGAGGACACGCCCCACGGGGACAGGGCGCTGTCATAGGTCGTCGCCAGCGAGATGCGATCGGGAGAGACGCCAAGAACGTCGGCGATGATCTGCGCGGCGGTCGTCTCGTGCGACTGGCCGCAGCTGGGCGAGCCGAGGGTGAAGACGACCGACCCGTTCTTCTCAATCTTGACGGTCGCACCTTCGACGCCACCCGCGCCAGGCATCTGCTTCGACTTGGGGAAGATCGCCATGTCGCGCGCCGCGTTTCGACCGCCAGGCTCGACGCCGATGACGACGCCGATACCCAACAATGTGGGGCGAGCCTTGTCAGGCTCGCCACGCGAACCCGACAGGGTTCGCGCCACAAGACCACGCTGCGTCGCCTGCCGCTGCCGCACGCCGTCGTAATCGACGTTCTTCAGCGCCTTGTCCAGGAGCGTGTCGTACTCGCCGCTGCCGTAGATATTGCCGTTCGGGGTCGTGTACGGAAAGGCGCTGGGCGGAATCAGATTCCGGCGTCTGACGGCAATCGCGTCGAGTCCCAGCTCCTGCGCAATGCGGTCCATCATCCGTTCCCACACGAAACACATGCCGGGCTTCCCGATGCCCCGATTCGGCACCACCGGACATTTGTTCGTCAGCACCGATCGTCCTTCGAGCGTCAGGTGCTGCACCGTATAGGTGTTGAAGAGGTTGTTCAGCTTGTTCGTGAAATGAATCGTCAGCGTGCTCACCGACCCGCCCACGTCGTCGGTGTCGCGGATCTTCATGCCGATGACTTCCCCGTCCGCCTTGACCGCCGCCTCGACGTCGAACTCCTGCTCGCACGAGTGGCCGCCGGCCATCATGTGCTCGCTGCGGTCCTCGATCCATTTCACCGGCCGCCGCGTCTTCACCGCCAGGAGCGCCGTGAGGACCGCGTACTTGCGAATCAGGTGAATCTTCTGGCCAAACCCGCCGCCTACGTCCGGCACGCGGACGCGGACGGCGTCGAGCCCCAGCGCCTCCGAGAGCGCCTCGTAAATCACGTCTGGTGACTGCGAATTGCACGTGATCGTCATGCGCTCGGGCGAGTGTTCGGCGAGACAGGCAAACGGCTCGAGCGGCGTGGAACTGTAGCGATGAATCTTCAGGCTCTCACGAACGATGCGATCGGCCCGCGCGAACGCGGCGTCCACGTCGCCGTAGGACACCTTGCCCTGCCAGCCGACGTTGCTCCCCAGTTCCTCGTACAGCGGTGTCGCACCATCCGCAACGGCATCCTCGATGGATGCGGCCGCGGGCAGCGGTTCGTAGTCGACGTCGATCAGCTCGATCGCATCCTCGGCAATCGCCCGGGTGTCAGCCGCGACAATCGCGATCGGCTCCCCGGCATACCGCACCTTCTCGATCGCGCTGGCATACTCCGCGATTGGCACGCGCAGGCCCGCGGCATAGCGGCCTGGCTTGAACGGTTGTGACAGTGCCTTGATGTCGGCGGGCGTCAGCACCGCGCGAACGCCTGGCAGCTTCATCGCCGCGTCTGCCCTCACGGAAATGATCCGGGCGTGCGCATACGGACTGCGCAGGATGCAGGCGTGCAGCATCCGCGGACGCGACAGATCGTCGACGTACTGGCCGCGGCCACTGACGTGGCGCGGCGCCTCCTTGCTTCGCGCGCGGCTGCCTATGTGCGTGATGTCCGCCATTGCTCGAGTGTCACTGCCGCTTCCTTGACCGCTTCCACAATCTGCACGTACCCGGTGCACATGCACAGGTTGCTGGACAGGTCGCGCCGAATCTCTTCTTCCGTCGGGTTCGGATTCCGCATGAGCAGCGCGTGACTGGCCATGACGAATCCCGGCGTGCAGAAACCGCACTGCAGCCCGAACCGGTTGACGAAGGCTTCCTGGACGGGGTGGAGAGCACCAGGTGTGCTCAGGCCCTCAATTGTGGTGACTGCGCATCCGTCGGCCTGCACTGCCAGCATCAGGCAGGACTTCACCAGCGCTCCGTCGACCAGGATGGAGCAGGCGCCGCACTCTCCCACCACGCAGCCGACGTGGGTGCCGGTGAGACCGAGCTGATCGCGCAGGAAGTGGACGAGGAGCGTGCGCGGCTCGACGTCGCCGCCGCACTGCTCGCCGTTGACCGTCAGGGCAATCGCGCGCGTCATGAGAACAGGACTCCGGCGGGAAGCGGAATGCGCAGGGCGCGATCGAACAGACCGTAGATGAACAGCCACGACACCGCCGCATACGTGCCCGCCATCGGGACAGATTGCCGCGCCACCCTCAGGAGATACGCCACCGCGAACAGCGGCACCGCGATCAGAGCGCCAACCAGCCAGAGGAGCAGGAAGAACGCCGCCATCCAGGCGATAGCCGACCGCCAGTCGGCGCCTGAGGCGGTGGCGAAGACGTCGGGGAGATCGTCGGCGGAGCCGCTCGCGATGTCTTCGCTGCCCGCTCGCGGACTCCGCCCCACGTACGAATGTGTGTCCGCTCGAGAGCTCCCTCCCAAGGACCCAAGAGCTCGCCTCACGTACCCAAGGAGTTTCGCAATGGTCAACACCAGCAAGAGGCCGCCGGTCGCCAGCGGAAACACGGACGTGCGGAACGGCCAGTCAGCCGCCTGCATCAGGACCCAGGCGGCCACCAGCAGCAGACCGATCGTGATCGGCAGGTCGGCGCGGTGCCTCACGGGCCTGGCGCCATGACGCCGGCCTCGAATCAGCGGCCAGAGGAGACCGGCGACGGTGACGAGGGCAAACGCGATGACGAGCGGCCGCCACACCCACTGCCACTCGAAGAGCGAATACGACAGGAACAGGTAGCGTTCCGCGATGTCGCCGAGCACGAGCGCGAGCAGCAATGGCGCACGGGGCCAGTCCCACCGGATCGCCGCCACGCCGACGACCGTCGCGACGAGCATCACCAGGATGTCGTTGAAGGAGTTGTGCGCCGTGTACGCGCCGAATGCGGTCAGCACCATCAGGAACGGCACGAGCAGCACCGCTTTGACATAGGTCAGACGGACGAGCTGATTCAGGAACATAAACGAGATCGCCACGGCAATGATGTTCGAGAGCACGATTACCCAGACCATCGCGTAGGTGACATCGAGATTCCGGGTCAGCATGGCCGGCCCAGGTACGAGCCCCTTGAGCAGGAACACGCTCAGCAGAATCGCCATGGAAATGCTGCCAGGAATGCCGAACGCCACGGTTGGAATCAGGTTGCCGCCCTCGCGCGAGTTATTGACAGCCCCTGTCGCAATCACGCCCTCGACGTTCCCCTTCCCGAATGTTTCCGGGTGCTTCGACGTGTGCTGCGCGTGCGCGTACGCGATGAACTGCGAGACCGCGCCACCCATGCCGGGAATCACGCCAATCCCGAGTCCGATCGCACTCGCCCGCAGCGTCAACCCCCAGTGCGTGCACGTGTCGCGGACGCCCTGCATCACGCCCGATAGCCGCTCATCGCCCCGCCGCTGCGCGATGCTGTGCTTCGTCATCATCAGCTGCAGCACCTCCGCCCCGCCGAAGAGCCCGACCACCACCGGCACGACGTTCAGCCCCTCCCACAGATAGAGCTGCCCGAACGTGAACCGCTGGATGCTGCTTTGCGGATCCAGTCCCACCATGGCGAGGAGAAAGCCGAGCGCTGCCATGATGAAGCCCTTGATCAGATTCCTGCCGGCGAGCGACACGATGAAGCTCAATCCGAGGACCGTCAGCATCAGGAACTCCGGCGGGCCCAGCTGCAGGACGACAGGCCGGATGATCGGCACCGATATCGCCAGCACCACCGCGCCAACCAGCGCGCCGATCAGCGAACTGAACAGCACCGCTCCGAGCGCGCGCCCCCCTTCTCCACGCCGCGTCATCGGATAGCCATCGAGCACCGTGGCCGCCGATGTTGCTTCCCCGGGAATGCCGAAGAGCACCGACGTGATGTCGCCGGTCGTCGCCGTCACCGCGTGCATGCCGAGCAGGAACGCGAACGCCGAGATCGCATCCATCGGATAGACGAACGGCAGCATCATCGCCAGCGTCGCCGCCCCGCCGAGCCCAGGCAGAATCCCCACGATCAGGCCGACGCCGATCCCGAGGAGCATGATCCCGAATGTATGGGGCGCCAGCACCTGCAGGAGTGCCGAAAAGAAGACGTCCAGCGCCTAATCCTTCCGGATGACGGTGTCGGGCAGCGGGAAACGCGGATCGGCGAAGAGATCTTTCCACTTGGCGACGGTCTCGCGCATCTGCGCGGGGGTGGACTCGGCGACCTGCGGGAACGTCGCGAGCTTTTCGAACGGACGGCAGGCGTCGATCACCGCCCGCGTCATATAGGGCGCCGTGGGATCGTCGAGCATCGGATCGACCTTGCTGCCCCACGACTTGCGCAGGATCTCGATGTCCTCCGCCGGATCGCACCTGGTGCTCATCGCCCAGATCACTTCCTCGAGATTCATCGGGTCGATGTCGTCGTCCACGACGATGACGAAGCGGTTCATGTAGGCGGCGGCGGGACACTGCGCCGCAATGTAGCCCGCCTGGCGCGAGTGTCCGCAGAAGCGCTGCCTGATGGCGACGACGACCAGCAGGCGGCCGCCGGCGACTTCATGCGCCCAGACGCCCTTGACGTCGCGTACGCCGATCTTCACGAGCTCGTCCTGAATCATCGCGGACTTGAGCAGCGCGCGCATGTAGGAATAGTCGTTCGGCGGCTTGCCTGGCGGCGTGCCGAGGATGATCGGATTGTTCCTGAAATACACGCGCTCGATGTCCATCGTCGGAACCGGCCGCAGCGACGCCGAGTAGTACCCGGTCCACTCGCCGAACGGCCCTTCGCGCACGACGCGATCGGGACGAATCCACCCCTCGACGACGATCTCGGCGGCGGCGGGCATCGGGAGTCCCGTCACTTCACCTTTGATGACCTGGAGCTTCTGCCCGATCATCGCGCCGGCGTAGGCGTACTCATCGATCGTGTTCGGGACTTCGGTCCCCGCGACCATCAGGAGCAGAGGATGGTGACCGAATGATGCAAGGACAGGCGCCTTGCCGTGCTTCTCGAACCAGCGGTCGTACTGCGCGCGTCCCTGCTTCCCTGCCTCCGCATTGATGCTGGCAGACCGGCCATCCTCGGTCAGCATCATGCGATACGCGCCGACGTTGATGCGCCCCGTGTCGGCGTCGCTCGTCACGACCGCGACGCCGGTACCGATGTAGCGGCCGCCGTCATGCTCGTGCCAGCGCGGCGCCGGGAATCGCGACAGGTCGACGTCCCCGGCCTTGACGACGTTCTCGAGGACCGGGCCCTTCGTGACGACCTCCGGCCTGAACTGCGGCGCTGCCGCTTCCCACTGGAGCGGCTTGCCGCGCAGCGCCTGGACGAGATGGGCGTTATCCAGATCGGCTCCGAGCCCCAGCGTGACCCCCATGCGGCGCGCGTTACTCAGAGCGCCCGTGAGCACGCGGTAGCCTTTCGGGTAGCCGACGATGTCGTCGAAGAGGAGCGCCGCGGGCGGCTTCCGGCGGTAGTTGATCTCCGAAATCGTGCCGATCTCGAGATCCCAGTGGGCCCCGGAGACGTGCTGCAGCTCGCCGAGCCGTTCGATTTGCGCGATCCACTCGCGCAGGTCGGCAGGATCCATTTAGGGTTGAATAATCTCGCGGTACTTCGCCGCCACATCCGGCGGCGTGGCGAGCACGTCGTTGAGAATCTGCTGAATCTGCGCGGCGTCCTTCGGCTGGAATTCCAGCTTCATCGCGCGCGCTTCTTCGAGGAATGCCGAATCACGATACGTGTCGGCCAGCGCCTTCCGCATCAGCTCGACGCGGCTGCTCTCGACTCCCGGAGGCATCGTAAACGGTTTCGCCATCGCGCCGGGCGCATCGACAAGCCGCAGCAGCATTCTGCTCTGATCGTCTTTCGCGAAGTCCATGGCCAGCGGCACATCCTTCAAATCGGCATTCCGTTCGACGCCGTTCTGCACGATGACCTTGGCGTAGCCGTCCTGCAGCCACTGCCCGGACGCCGACTTGACCGATTCCCACCCGAGGCACATGCCCTGAATCTCGCCGCGCTCGACGCCGATCCGCACATCGTTCGTCGTCGGATACCCCGCGACGGCCTTCATGCTGGCGCCGGTCGCCGCAGCCATCACACGGGGCGCGTCGTACGTGTTGGATCCTGGCCCGGTGCCGCCCACCGCGATCGCCTTCGCACCGCCGATCAGATCCGTGAACGTTCCGATACCCGCATCGGTGCGTACGATGCAGACGTTCGGGTCGTCGTAGGAACTCCCCAGCCAGTTGAACTGGCGGAGATCGAAGTTCACCCCTTCGCCGCCCGTGAGCTGGTTCATCATCTGCGCCTCGTGAAAGAGGCCGATGGCCGTCCCGTCCCTGGGCGCGGCGCTGAACACGTGATTGGCCGCCACGAGGCCGCCGCCGCCGGGCATGTTGACGACGATGACGGTGGGATTGCCGAGGATATGCCGCCCGATATGGCGCGAGACGAGCCTCGCCGTCGTGTCGAATCCGCCACCCGCGCCCGATCCGACGATGATGCTCAGCGTCTTTCCGCGATAGAACTCCGACACGCTACCCGCGTCGCCCGCGGAGCCGGTCTGGCCACAGGAGACGGTGACACTGGCTGCCGTTATCGCGCACAGCACGCCGAATGCGCGCCATTTCACTGGAAACACGCCGGTTAGCGTACCTCAGAAACCGCCAAGCTGAGGTATAACCACGGGCGAGGAGCGACGATGAAACGAACACTTACAACGACGTGTGCGCTGCTACTGCTCGTGGGCGCGACGATGACGGCGCAGGGTGGCTGGGTCACGCTGTTCAACGGCGGCAGCGTGAACGAGAAGATCTGGACGCCTGCCGGGCGGGCCAATTGGCAGGTGCGGGGCAACGAGCTCTGGTCGACCGATGGCGCCGGCTTCCTGGTGACGAAGCAGTCGTACGGCGATCACGAGATTCGCGCGGACATCTGGGTGTCGCCCGACGCCAACAGCGGCATCTTCATCCGCTGCATGGATGCGAACAAGGTTGGCGCCGCCACCTGCTACGAAGTAAACGTGTACGACACGCGGCCGGATCAGACCTATCGCACCGGCGGCATCGTCGATCTGGCGAAGCCGACGGCGATGATCGACAGCGGCAACAAGTGGAACACGCTGCAGATCACCGCCCGCGGTCCGCGGCTGATCGTGCGGATGAACGGCGTCGAGACGGTCAACGTGGAGGACAAGAAGTTCGCGCGTGGACCGTTCGCCCTGCAGGCGGGACTCGGGGTCGTGCGTTTCCGCAACGTGCAGGTCCGCGAGTTAAAGTAGCCACGGCCGAGCTAGCCGCGGTGCATCGTGACCTAGAATGGGGCGGGACCGATCGTCCCTGGAGGAACACGATGCACCGACTGGCTCTTCTCGCTCTCATCGTCTGCGCCGCGGCAACGGCTTCGGCATGCAGCGACAACGACACCGCGACGTCACCTTCGAATCTGCCGGTGATCTTCAGCGCCGTGCTGCGCCCGGCAAATGAAGTACCCCCCGTGTCCAACGCCGAATCGACCGGTGTCGGCGCGGCGCAGATCACATTCAACCTGACGCGGGACGCCGCGGGCGCCATCACGGGAGGCACCGCCGACTTCTATTTCCAGGCGAGCGGCTTCCCTGGCGACACGGCTGTCCAGGGCGCGCATATCCATCCTGGCGCCGCGGGCGTGAACGGCCCGGTGATCATCGGCGCGGCCATCACCGGGACCAACCGGACGCCGTTGAGCAACGGGATGGTGGAATACCGCGAGTCGGGCATCGTGATGAGCGCGGCCAATGCGGCGGCGGTTGTCGCGAATCCGTCGGCGTTCTATTTCAATATCCACTCGCCGGCGAACACCGGCGGCTTCGCGCGCGGCCAGTTGCAGCGCGTTCAGTAGGCGACCATCGCGTCCTCGAAGAGGGACGCGAGTTCGTCTGGCCCTGCGGGACGCGGCGACAGCTTCGTGACGCGATGCTGTGGCAGCGTCCCTTCTACCAGCGCCGGGATGTCGGACACCGAGTAGCCAATCGCGCGGAGTCCGTTCGGCATCTTCAGCCGCTCCATGAACCACGTGATGCGATCCGCGAGCACCGGGCCCGCGCCGTCGCGGGCCGAGGTCGCCGGTGCCCCGAGGGCGGCGGCAGCCGTGAGGTGACGCTCCGGATTCGACGGAGCGGTAAACCGGAACACCGCCGGCGCGTTCAGGACGACCGACATCCCGTGCGGGACCATTGGATGCGCGGTCGGATAGCCCGCCGGCGTGAAGCTCCGGACGTTGCCGGAGACGGCGTACGACATGCCGTGCGGCAGGTGAACGCCGGCGCTTCCGAATCCCAGCCCCGCATACGAGGCGGCCAGCAGCATCTGCGCACGCGCCTCCTCGTCTGAGGGATCGTCAACGGCACGCACCAGATATCGCGCCACAATCCGCATCGCTTCGAGCGCCCAGATGTCGCTGATCGGGTTTGAGCCCTGGTACGCGGGCCGCAGTGCCGGCCGGCTGGGATGAGGGCGCGACGTGAACGGCGCCGCCGTGAACGACTCGACGGCGTGACTCAGAATATCGAGGCCGGCCGAGGCGGCGACCGCCGGCGGCAGCGTGCGCGTATTGTCCGGATCGAGATAGCCGAGCGTCGGCTTGAGGCGCCGGCTCGCGATGCCTGTCTTCGCGTGCATCCGCGTGAGATCGAAAATCGAGACCCCCGTCGTCTCGCTGCCGGTGCCGGCGGTCGTCGGAATCGCCATCAGCGGCTTGAGCGCGCCGGGCACCGGCATGCCTTTACCAATCGGAGGGTTCACGTAATCCAGAAAGTCCGCCGGCGGATACGTGGTGTAGAGGTTGACGGCCTTCGCGGTGTCGATGACGGACCCTCCGCCCACTGCGACGATGGCATCGAACGGACGCTGGCGTGCGAAGGCGATGGCGTCCTGGAACGATTCGTCCGTCGGCTCCACCCGCACGCGGTCGTACAGGATGTACGGCACCGTGCTCGCCTCGAGCGACTCGATCACGGCCTGCACGGGCGGGAGCTGTGCGAGCAGCGGGTCCGTCACGACGAGCACGAGCTTCATGCCCATGTCGGCCAGATCCATCCCGACTTCGCGCGTGACGCCCACGCCAAACCGGATGCTTGATGCCGCCATCTCGAAGGCAGAATCTCTTGGGGTTTCCTGTATCATCCCCCCCATGATGCACCTGATTCCGCTTGTGGCCATTGCGTCACTGCTGTGGATGCCGCCGGCGGCCGCGCAGGAATATCGCGCCTACAACAGCGCTCAGGACTTCTTCAGCGTCGCGTTTCCGGGCGACCCGGCGATCCAGACGACCACGCAGATGTCGGAGTACCACGGCGTGTTCCCGACCCGCGTCTACAGTCTCGCGGGCCCGCGCGGCCGCTTTTCCGTCACGGTGGTCGACTATACCGACGCCGAACGCATTCACACCGAGCGGGTCAAGAGCTGCCCGCCGGACGCCCAGAGTGAATGCGCGGGCGACGACCAGGCGATCTTCGGCATCGGGTCCTGGCGCTACGACGTGCAGTCGGCGCAGGACCAGGCAGCCCGCGGTTTCCTCCTGCTCGACGCGAAGGTGACGCATTTTTCATGGGCCGTTGTCGATCGTGTGCCTGGCCGTCAGATCCATCTCACGAACGCCGACAAGTCCCGCACCTTCGTCGCCATCCACATGCACGAGGGACGGCTGTACACGCTCGAAGCCACGGTGCCGGCGGGTGCGCCGGAGCCGGGCCTCTTTCAACAGTCGCTGCAGTTCCTCGACAGGGACGGCAAGCCGATCCGTTACACGCAGATCTATGTCGTGGGTCAGCCGGCCCCGGGCCGGCTCCGATAGCGCCTAGCGCGTAAAGGTGGCAGCCGGAACAGGACTGTTCGGCTCGAGACTCGACAGCTGATAGATCGATCGACCGCCGAGCCACGTGACGGTCCACGCGAACGGGACGTTCATGCCATCAACGTCGCGGTAGTCGTCATAGTCCACGCGTGTCACGACGCGGCCTACCGGCGAATCCCAGAACCTGACGAGACGCGCGAGCAGGCCCGTCTCCTGATCGAAGCAGAGCGTCACGACGGCCCCGCCGGCGGTCGTCCCCTGCACGACGTGCACGTCGCGATCGCCAATGACGGTCGGAAAGCCGACACGCCACGTGAGCGCCTGTTTCATCTGTAACGGGAAGAGCACCCGCGACTCGACGAGCACGCCCTCGAGCTCCTGTCCGGTGATCTCGGTGAGCCGCACGGGACGATCGCTGAGCGGCGCCACCATCCATGCGGACCTGCCGTCGACCGTGGTGACGGTGTCACCCGATCGTCCGCGCACGCTCGTCCTGCGCTGGCCAGGGGCGCGGGCCGCCAGCTCGAACGGCGTCTTCTCGGCCTCGTCAAAACCCACGAACGTGCCGTTGCCTGTCAGGCTGGTCACTGCGGAGAGGCGCGAGACGCCGCCCGCGGCCTCGGTGTAGCGATCGAAGATCTGATCGGCCGAGGGCTGCCGCGGCGCCTGCGCGATGATGTCGCCGGGTTCTTCGGGAGGCAGCTCGCTGTAGAGCAGATCCAGGCTGGGCATCACCGTCGGACGCGAGACTCCGCGGTGGCAGGTCACACAGGTCACGACCTGGCGTCCGCCGAAGTTCGTCCGGTTGATCGTGTTCATCATCACGACCATGGCGCGGGCACGCTGCTTGAGTGCGTTATCGTCCGCGTACTTCGCCCAGTCGCCGCCGCTCTCCTCCGTATGGCAATCTGTGCAGTTCAATCCCGTCGCGGCGGAAAACACATTCATCGTCGCCATGAACTGGTCAACGGGAATGCCTTTGAGGACCTGAATGTTTTTGAAGACCTGCTCGGCCGGCGACTGCGCGCGGACGGATACCGCCGCGTGAACCACGAAGGACACGAAGAACACGAACAGGACGAATAGTGCGCTTCGTGACCTTCGTGTGCTTCGTGGTTGATCCGGCTTCACTTGAAGCTGTCTATCGCCTTGCGGTGGGAGGAATCAGGCGTGAGCTCGGCGAGCTCGATGCGTCCCATGTAGGGGTCGGTAATGTTCGCCAGCATCGCGTTGGTGTTGGCGCTCTTGTTGGCGTCGGTCACCGTCACGCCGCGCTGCCTGAACGTCGCGACGGCGGCGTTGGCATTATCGACATGCAGGCCGTAATGATTGAAGCCGGCCGGCCGCTGCGCGTTGACGGGCTGAATCTCGAGGAACGTGTCTCGGCTGATGTGCATGTACACCAGCGCCGGCTGGCCCTGCGGATCGACGGGCCCCCGGAACGCCTCGCGGTAGCCCATCTTCTGCGTGTAGTACGCCACGGCCTCGTTGACATTCGGCACGGCGATGGCGACGTGGTTCATCATGCGCACGCCCTGGGTCTGTGCCAGCGGCACCTGGATAGCGGCGCCGACCATCAGCCCCGCCGCGAACAACATTGGTCCTCGCATAGTGTGTGTCTCCTTGGGGATCCGGGATCCGGGATCCGATCTATTTCCTGGCTTCGACCTTCGACCATTCGAGGTAGTCGCCCGAGCATGAAATCTCTCCGAGCTCCCACCCTGGCCGCCTCTCGTAGAAGAACGTCGTCTTCCAGGGCTTCGCGAGCGCGATGGGATCTTCCATCGTGATGTCGAGATGCAGATGATCGCGATCGAGGCGCCGGAAGCGCTCGGTCACCTTCAGCTGATCGCTGTGCGCGTGGCCGAGCCGGTCCAGCCACGTGCGATCGTTGAACCCTGTCGACTCCACAACGAAATCGTTCCCGTCCCAGCGGCCGACCGAGTGTCCCATCCAGAGCGGATCGAGATCGGCGCCAAGCGTCCGGCCGTCGGTATACACGCGCCGGAGCATGTGGTCGTACTCGTACATCAGGAATGTCACGTTCGGCGTGTGCACGACTTCGAACGGGTACGGATGGAAGTACACACGCGGCACCCCGGGCGGATAACAGCGCGTCAGCACAGGATCGTTGGTCTCGTCCAGCCGGTAATTGCCGCCGTTCGAGTCGCGGGCTTCCTTGAACCTGGCTTCGCCCCAGGCGGTCAGGGCGGGCGGCTCGAGCTTCGGATCGGTAAAGGTGAAATTGGTCCACGCCCGGTTGGAGCCGGGCGGATTACGCATCATCCAGACGCCGCCGAGATCGCGTGTCGGTGCCGGCGCCGGGGCCGGCGCAGCTGCCGGCTGCTGCGCCACCACCGTGGTGGACGCCAGGAGGAGGACGGCGAGAATCCGCACGGCTCAGTTCTCCGTGAGCGGCAGGTCCGCCCCGTCGGGGCCGACCAGTTTCCGAATCTGCACCACGTGCGTCCCGTCCTTGTGCGGCGTGCCCGAGACGGTAATCGTGTCGCCCGGGTTGAGCGTCTTGCGGCTCCAGCCGGCGCGCGCCAGCTTGTTCGGCGCGGTGAGCCAGCCTGACCATTTCTGGCCCGCCGCCTCCCCACTCTTCACATCCCAGTAGACGAGCACGTGGGGATTGGCAAACTGCATCTCGGTGACGGTGCCCTCGAATGTCACCGACTTTGTCTGGTCATACGCCGCACCGCCGTGATGGGCCTGCAGCGGCATCGACAGGACCATCCCGACCACGATCGCGCCTGCGCACCACGTTGTTCTCACGAGGCTGTTCTCATGCGGCTGAGTCTCCCATTCCGGAGATCACGTGTCAACGGATCCGGGTTTGCGTATTCCATGGTGGAGGAACTCATGGGCTTCAGGACGTTCGCAGCAGCCGCACTGCTCTCGACAGCTGTGGCATATCCGATCTCCGCGCAGCAGCAGATGGTGGTGGTTGACGGCGACAACATCACCATTACCGGATGCCTCGCGCGCGTCACCGGCAGTCCGTCGATCGCGCCCACGTCGCTCGTCTGGAGCCGAGGCGACCTGATGCTCGCTGGCGCCGCTGCGGCTGGCGCCAACGTCGCTGTCCCGGTCGGCACGACGGGCGTCGACGGCCGGGTGTTCTACTGGCTCGACGAAGAGGAGGACCTTGCCAGGCACATCGGCAAGAACGTCCGAATCAGGGGCGAGGTAGACGACTTTGAAAAGGGCGAAATCGAAATCGACCGCGACGGCGACTACGCCGACGTGAAGCTCGAGTTCGACGGGAAGGAAGAAGAGCTCCGCATTCCGATGGCGTTCCTCGGCCGCGGCATCCGGGACGACGTCGACATCGACTTCGTCGAGCGCAAGGTGGACGTGGACGACGTGGACGTCCTCGGCCCCTGCCTTCCGTAGTTACAGGACGCCGGCGGCACGCATGACGGGTTCCGCCTTCTGGCGGATCTCGCGTGCCGCCTCGTACGGATCGCCCTGCCGCAGCCGCGCGAGGAACAGCTCCACCGACAGCGCACCGCGGTAGCCCTTCTCGACGATCTTCCTGAGCATCGCGTTCAACGGTGAGATGCCGTCGCCCGGAATGAACCGGGTGTTGTTGTCGAGGAACTCGCGCGGCATATCGGGCACGTCCTGGAAGTGCACGTGCCCGATTTCGCCGGGACGAATTAAATCCAGATCCTCGAGCTTATTGTTCGTGGACCAGAAGTGATAGAAGTCGAGCAGCGGCTTGAGGTTCGGGTGATTCGCCGCGCGCGTGACGCGCAGCAGCGTCGGGAACGTGTTGATGAACGTCGACGCGCGGACGCCTTCGACCATCGCCACCATCTCGAACTGCCGCGCCGCCTCGCCCACCGCCCGCATGTTCTCGGCGCCGCGCGTGAGGTCCTCCTCGGTGAACTTCGACATGGTTCCCGTCGGCGAATAGATGTTGGTCAGGCCCAGCGCCTTGAACTGCTCGCAGCGCTTCCGAAACTCCTCGAGAGACTTCGCGTTGTCGGGATGCGGCTCCCACAGCGTATTGACGCGGCTCGCCACCGACACCGGCGTGAGCCCGTTGTCGGTGAGCACGCGACGCGCCGCGGCGATCGAATCGGTCTTGAGGAACTCGTCCACATGCTCCGCGACCAGTTCGACGTGCGTGATGCCGGCCTTCGCCCAGCCCTCCATCGACCGGCGGTATCCGGCCGCGAGCGTCGTGTTGCCATGAATGGCGAGCGGCAGGCGGACAGCCTGCGCCGCCGCCTGTGCCGACTTTCGAAGCGGCACGAGCGCCAGCGGGGTCAGCAGCGGGGTCAGAAGGAGCTTGCGTCTGGAAATCATGCGCGGAGTCTAGTCCTCCGCTTGACACCGCGCAATCCGCCAGCAACGCTAGGTATCAGTGCGCCTGCTCGCGTCTGCCACCACCGCGGCCGCCATCCTGACGGCTGGAAGCTCGCTCGCCATCGTCATGCTGCGCAGCCCGATTGGCGACCCGGTGTACGAGCGCGCCCCTTCGCCGCAGGCCGATCCTCTCATCCGGGGTGCGGCCGATGTTCCCCGCACCGTATCCGCTATGCGCCGACCAGCCATCGCGGTGCGAGAGACTGGCAGCAGAGGCCGTGTCGTCAACGCATTCGGACATGAGCTCGAGGCCGGCGGGCACTCAGCCGCTGGCCTTGCGACCTCTGCGATAGCAGGGGGGGTTCCCCGCCCAGCCGCTCCCCCTCTGGCCGCTCCGGACGCCTCAGACTCCGTCACGCGTGTCATGTACTGCCACCTCGATACCGGCGGGCATGCCGCGACACTGCTTCAGGAGTGCATCGACCGGGCGCCGGCCTTCTCGAGCGTCGAGATTCCGCCGGGCACCTACACACTCAATCGCCGCGTGGTGATTTCACGCCCCGTGACGCTCAGGACCGCGGGCACAGCAGGCACGGACATCTCGTGTGTCGCGTCGTCTGCGTCGTGCGCCACGCTCCTCGCCTCGCACGACTTCATCGACCCCTATGGCGTGCTGCTGGTGCGGAACACGGGCTCGGTGATGCTCCAGGACCTGGTGATCGACGGAAACCGCAGCGCACGGCTGGCGTCCACGGCGGCACGGTGGTGCGAACGCGGACGGACCGCGTCCGGCTTCAATGCGGCTGTTCTCGACTGCGAGGGCTGCTCGGTGGACGACGTGGTGTCGAAGAACGCGCTGTGCGGGACCGGACTGGTCTGGAGCGGCGCGCGGGCGACCATCGGCCGGAGCGAGTTTCGCGACAACGGTGATGCGCGGACGCCGCATATGTGGGCGGATGGCCTGACGGTCGTCTATGCGCCTGACTCCACGATCGCGGGGAACCGCTTCGTTGACAACTCCGACATCGGGCTGATTGTCGGGCATGCCGCGCGCTCCCGCATCGAAGGCAACACCGTGATCCAGCGCCGGCAGGGCGCGTTCGCGGGACTGATGCTCGACAACTTCAACTCGAACGACCTTCACTGGCGCGGCGACTTTCGCGGCGCCACGATCGCGCACAACCTCGTGGATTGCGGGCCGCAGCTCTGTCTGTTCGGCATCCAGGTGGGACCGAGCCCCTGGTATCCGACGCGGAACATCGTCGGCGGTGAGCTCTTCGACAACGACGTGCGCGGTGCCCGCGTCGGGATCAACATCGACGGCGCCGGCGTGCGGCTCGCGCCCCTGTCGGTCTCCGGCAACACCGTTCAGGGTGCGCCCGGCGGCCTGTTTTCCGACTGTGCCAGGGCGATTCCCACCGCCGCGTTCAATCTCTCGCCGACCTCCGTCGTCCGAATGCCTCGCGATGTCACTCCGGACGCCGCGCATCTTTCCGATCCGTGCCAGTTCTGGTCGGCGGTCGCCGCCACCGCGCGCTAGCGCCGTGTCCTGCTTTCTGGCACTATTACGCGGCCGGAGGAATTAGATGCGTGTCATTACGTTCGTTATCGCCGTCATGCTCTCAGCTGCGCCCGCGTTTGCGCAGGAGTGGACTGAATACATCAGTAAAGAGGATGGTTTCCGGGTCAATTTCCCGGTCCCGCCCAAGATTGAGACCACGACGTTCAAGTCCGAGTACGGCATCGACCTGCCGGCCAAGGTCTATACCGTGAACCGCGGGGTCGATCGCTATTCGATCCTGATTGCCGATTACCGGGACGTGAAGAAGCTGGCGGACGAGCGGGCCGCGAAGATGTGCCCGAGCGGGAAGGGCGACGAGCGGTCCTGCGGACTGGTGAACGCCGGCCGCGGCTACTGGAAGGAAGAGCTCGGCGGCGCACTCCTCCACGGCCTCAACACCTTCATCATGCGCGACGCGAAGATCACGCACATGGCGTGGGCGTGGCAGGACCTGATCGAAGGCATCGAAGTGCAGCTCACGAACAACGCCGACAAGTCGCGGACGTTCGCGTACATCTCGATGCACCAGAACCGCCTCTACATCTCCGAGGGAACGGTGCCCGGCAATTACCCGGCGCCCGGCCTCTTCCAGCAGTCGATGGGCTACGTCGACGCGATGGGGCGCGGCGTGCGTTACGCCTCGGTCTACAACAACCTGTACGCCGAGTGGCCGAAGGACTTCCCCGCCCAGCCGACCCGCACGGGCGGCGCCGCCGCGCCAGCCGCGGGCGCCGGCGCAGCGCAGGGTCAGTAGACGCTCTAGGACGCGATATACGGAAGCGGATCCACCGCGCCGCCAGGGGTGTAAATCCCGAAGTGCAGGTGCGGCGGGGTGGATCGCGCGTTCCCGGTGTTGCCCACAAGCCCGATCACGTCGCCTGCCTCAACCCGGGTTCCCACTGTCACCAGCTGGCGATCGAGATGCGCGTAGTAGTGCGTCTCGCCGCGCATCGGCCGCGCAATCCAGACGACATTGCCGCCCAGTCCGTTGGTGCCGACCCTCGTGACGATGCCGCTCGCCGCGGCCACCACGGGCGTGCCGTGCTTCGCGAAGATATCGACGCCATGATGATCGCGGCGGCCGCCATCACGCGGGTCGCCATACACGCTGCCGATGCTGCGCCGGCTTGCCTGGTCCACGGGCAGCCGCAGCGTCGGCTCGATCCGCATCGTCAGGGCGACGGTCATGTCGCCGTGAAGTCCCGGTTGCACGCGCACGATGTACTCGCCGTCCGCGTCAATCTCGACGTTGATCGGACCACCCGCTTCTGGCGCATGGGCAACTGACGTGGCGGTCGTTCCTTCGTTTCGAAGGACATCGATAAAGAGCGGTTCCGCACCCGCGCCGTCAATCTCGGTTTCAACCACGTAGCGTTGGCCGCGGCGCAGCGTCACGGCAATTGCTCCCGCCGACGCCGCCTCCCTCGCGAATCGAAAGGTGTACTGCGGCTGCTTCAAGCGCACTGGCGTCATGACCGATGCCTGCGCGGCCTCCAGCCACCCCCGCGCGGCGTGGGAGCCTCCCTCGGGTCCCCACGTCAGGCGGACCGCATACCGGTCGTGAGGGCTGCCCATCACAAAACGGACGAGATCGGTGAGAGGAGTCGTGCCGAATTGAAGTGCGACGATCGGCATCGTGACCAGCGCGGCCACGCACACGACTCTCAGGAAACGGATGAACTGCATTGGCGGGATGACTCAGTGTCGCATCCGCATCGGCCTCCCGCCAGTGCCCGCGCCTGCAGACACTGGCAGTCCGCTTGCGTCGTCGTGGAGGTCGAGGAGTACCTGGACCATGCCCGACCCGCAGAGCTATGAGGCGCCGTTGAACCCCGACCGCCGGATCTTCAGGTTGAAAAAAGGGCCGGCCGTTGCCGGCGTACCCGCCCGCGAGTCGGACATCGAGCAGGTGACGGGGCTTCACTGGATCGCCAAGCTGTTCCGGGTGCTGTCGGCACTGCTCGTCTTCCTCATGGCGATGCAGGTGTTCCTCGGAATCACGAGCACCGTCGAGATCTCGGTCGGGGTGCTGACGGCCGAGGCGATCCGCCTCGTCATCTTCGCGGGACTCCTCTGGGGCGCCGGAGACCTCTCCGAGCTCTTCGTGAAGTCCCACCGCGATCTTCGCGCGTCACGAATCCTGCTCGGCCGGCTCACGAATCTCGTAGAGCAACGCGGGCAGGGAGATGAGACGCACTAACCGCGGCTCGTACACCACCGCGCTGCTCCTCCAGACCTTTCTCGTCGCCCAGACGACGAATCCGTTTGCGGGACAGCCGCTGTACGTCGATCCCAATTCACTGGCGAAGCGACAGGCCGAAACGTGGAGACGTTCACGGCCGGCTGACGCGGAGCTGGTGGCGCGCATCGCCAATCAGCCGATGGCGGTCTGGCTCGGCAGCTGGGTGACGAACGTGCAGCGCGAGGTCAACCAGGCCGTCACCACGATCACAGGCGCCGGCGCGCTTCCCGTGTTCGTGGCGTACAACATTCCGCATCGTGACTGCGGATCCTATTCGGCCGGAGGCCTGACCACCTCGGCGGCGTACAGCCGGTGGATCGAGGACATGGCGCTCGGCATCAGGAGCCGCCGCGCGATCGTCATTCTCGAGCCAGACGCGCTGGCGGGGATGGGGTGTCTTGACGCCGCTCGGCAGCGGGAGCGCGTCATGCTGATTCGGGGGGCCGTCGAGGAGCTGAAAGAGGCCGGCGCGAACGTCTATATCGATGCGGGCCACGCGAAATGGCAGTCGGCGGCCACGATGGCGACCCGGCTGAATCAGGCGGGCATCGCGATGGCGGATGGCTTCGCCCTCAACGTCTCGAACGTGCAGGCGACCTCGGGGAACATCGCCTATGGCGAGCAGCTGTCGCGCCTGGTGGGCGGCAAGCACTTCATCATCGATACGAGCCGGAACGGGATACCCCCCACCGACACCGCGCAGTGGTGCAACCCGCGCGGCCGTGCGCTCGGTGTGACGCCGACGACGAATACGGGACATCCGCTTGTCGACGCGTTCCTGTGGGTGAAGCGTCCCGGAGAATCCGACGGGACGTGCGGCGGTGGCCCTCAGTCCGGGAGCTGGTGGGCCGAGTACGCGCTGGAGCTGAGCCGCCTGGCCGCTACGTTGAGCGGCGTGACCACAAACTAACGGCCCGCCTACCGGCCCGTCCGGTACGTCCGCTCGCGGTCGGAGCTCGCGACCATCCAGCCCAGCACGCCGCTCACCACGCTCACGACAAGCGCGCCCCAGAACGCCGGCCAGAATCCGCTCACGGAGAAGCCGAGATCCAGCGCGTCGGCGATGCGGCTCGTCAGCCACAGCATCGCGCCGTTGATGACGAGCAGGAAGAGGCCGAGTGTGACGACGATAATCGGAAACGTCAGCACCTTGGTGATGGCGCCGACGATCGTGTTCACGACGCCAAACACGATGGCCACCACGATCAACGTCAGCCAGCTGCCGTCGTGCGTCACGCCAGGGACGACGCGGGTGGCGACCCAGAGGGCCGCCATGTTCACGAGGACGCGGAAAAGAAATTTCATCTGGGCCGGTTACTTGTCGGTGCCCGCTGTGACCGCGGCATCGCGCTCGCCTTCGTGGCACGCCCACTCCCAGAACTCTTCGTCCGGCATCCGCCGCTGCGTCACGCGCATCGTCCAGGGACGGGTGAACACCGTCGGGTCGGTAATCGTCGCCTCGTAGTTCAGGGTATTGCCGTCGACCAAGACGAAGCGCTCGGTGATGCGCGCCTTGTCGCTGAAAAAGTCGCCGACGACGTCGAGCCGCGACTTCGCCTTGACGTTCGTCGTCTCGACGATCAGCGTAGTCCCTTCCCACCGGCCGCGCCCGTCGCCCACCCACAGCTTGACGCCGGAGCCGACGTGCGGACGGCCGTCGAGCGGAATCACACGGAACGCGTGGTACTCATCCCACACCATGATCACGCTGCCTGGCGGTTGAAGAATCCGGAACGTCGGGAAGTAGTAGAGCCGAGGCACGCCGGGCACGAAGCAGCGCGTCTGCGTATCGATGTGTTCGGGCTTCGTGGGATTCTCGTACGCGGCCTGCAGACCCTTCTGCAGCGCCGCCGCCCACGGCTGATACGGAATGTGCCCGTCGACGGGATCCACAACCCGGCTGACGGTCGGCGTGACTTTTCCGCTCAGGCGTTCTTCGAAGTCGGTATTGCTGCTCTTGGCCGGATCGATCGAATGCGTGCCGCCGTTGATGGAGCGCCAGGAGCCCTGCACGTCCGGCTGTCCATCCGCCAGCCGCGCGGGCGGCCACGGCTTGGCGGGCATCTGCGGTGGCGGGGCCTGCGCGGAAAGCGACACGGCGAACAGTGCCGCGCCAATCCCCGAAGCCATCAGGGCGTTGTGCAACGTCATAGTTTTCCCTTTTCCCTTTGCCCTTTTCCCTATAACCCCGGATACGGATAGTACTGCTCCCACTCGAACGTGTAGCAGTCGTAATCGAGGAGCTGGAAATTCGGCTCGGTCCGGCGGTACAGCGTCATCCGCATCGTCCACGGACGCGTGAACACCTTCGGATCCTCGACGGTCACCTCGTAGCGGATGTGATCCCGATCGGTGAGCGTGTACCGCTCCACGACGTGCAGCGCCTCGCTGTGATGGTTGCCGGCGCGATCGAACCAGGTGTCGGCGGTGAAATGGACAACGTCCACGACGAACGTGTCCCCCTCCCAGCGCCCGCGCGAATCCCCCATCCACCATTCGATCGGCCCTTTCGGATGCGATGTCCCGTTGGTGTGGATGTGGCGAACCGCGTGGAGGTACTCGTACAGGATCGTCGTGACGCCCGGCATCTGGACGATCTGAAACGGGAACGGCATGTAGGTGATGCGAGGGATCCCGGGCAGATAGCACTTCCCCTCCGTGTCGCGAGTCGCACGGCTGGCGGCGTTCTCCTGCTTCCTCTTGAGCGCCTCGGGCAGGTACGGGATCTCGTCGCCGTCGACCACGCCCAGCCCGGCGGGACCATCCTTGCTGGCGGAATGCGACAGGAGGTTGTCGTTCGCTGTCGTGCCGAACGCCTGCCAGATGCCTGAGAGATCGGGCTTGCCGTCAGGCGTGCGCGGAATGCCCGGCGTCTGGGCACCCGCGGACACCTGACTCAACATGACTGCCAGGACACAGAGCCCGCCCAGCCTCACCACCTTGCACGTCTTAGGCATGTGTGCGGAATTCTAGACCGGAACCGCCGGCGGTGATTCCAGGGATGAACGTTGTGAGCTGTCGCCGGCGAGCCCACACGATGCCCAGCGAGGCGGCGAGCAGGACGCTGGGGAGCAGCGCGGATCCACCGACAATGAACAGGTGTGTGGCGATCGCGCCGACCATCGTGGGGATGGCCAGCAGCGCGCCCACGATCGCGAGCTGCGGAATGAGCAGCAGCACCGCGGCGGTCACCTCGATTGAGCCGGTGAGGTAGCGGAACCACTGCCCGATGCCAATGGCGTCGAACAACTGCACGTGCATGGCGGCGCCGGCGATCTTCGATCCGCCCGCGAGCAGGAACATCCCCGCCACTCCGATCTGAGCGATCCACACCGCGACGGTTCGAATAACTGAAGTTGATTTGGTCATCTGTCTTCTCCTCTGATTTACCGATGGACTATGCATACATGAACTAAATACGTTTAAAAAAAGCTACGAACTCCGGCGTTCGAGCTTCTCCATCAACGCCGCGAGCTGGCGGGCTTCCGCCGGATCGAGTCCCGACAGAAGATCCCGTTCGGTTTCGACATAGATGCGGGTTCCCTTCTCGAACGCGTCGCGGCCGGCCGGTGTGAGCACCGCGAGCCGTCCGCGCCTGTCATTCGGGTCTGGCGCGCGCGCGACCAGACCGTCGGCTTCCAGGCGATCGACGAGCTGCGTGATGTTCGACTTGACGCACGACAACCGCTCGGCCAGTTGACTGAGCGGCATCGACTCCCCCGCCGCGCTGAGCGCGGTCAGTGCACCCAGTTTGGCCAGGGACAGGCCAATCCCCGCGAGCTTCATTTCGGCATGCGCCTGAATGGCGCCTGCCGTATGAAGCAGGGCCGTGAGCTGCCCTCGCGGATTCGGTTGCACATCGTGCATATATGCATTATACATACATGGCTGGCGTTTACAAGCCGGTCGAGAAGACGGCTCATGAATCGTTGGGCTGAGTTCTCACGTAAAGACTGTAGCCACCATACTGGACACATCCCTTTGACTCGTTTTCCACGCCTCCTCTGCCTTCTTCTCACTCCGGCGCTTCTTGCAGCTGGCTGCGATAGCGCCGCGGACCCCGAGGTCGAGACCGCCGCGGCCACCGCCGTGCGCACGGTGCAGGCGTCCGTCGCCGATGCGGTCGAGCGTCCGATCTCGAGATTTGTGGCCGTCAGCGGAACGCTCTCCGCGCAGGAACAGGCAGATGTCTCCGCGGAAATCGCGGGCCGCATCGTCTCGACTCCTGTGGAGCGCGGCACGCGCGTCAGCGCCGGCACCGCACTCGTCCAGATTGACGATGCCGAGGTTCGCGCGCAGGCTGACGAGGCGGCGGCGAATGTCGCGCAGATCGAGGCACGGCTCGGACTGGCGCGCGGCGCCACGTTTGAAATTGACCGCGTCCCGGAAGTCGTCAACGCACGCGCCTCGTCCGACCTCGCACAGCTCGAGCTCGATCGCGCCCGGATGCTCGTGGACAAACAGCTCCTTCCGCAGGCCGACTTCGACAGGAACCGGGCGCAGGCGGAGGTCACGCGACGCCAGTTCGACATCGCACGCAACAGTGCGGAACAGCAGTACCAGTCCCTGCTCGCCTCTCGCGCGCGGATGGCGCTGGCACGTAAAGCGCTCGCCGATACGATCGTGCGCGCACCGTTCGACGGTGTCGTCGACCAGCGGCTCGTGTCAGTGGGTGACTATGCCGTCCGGGGCACGAAGGTCGCCTCCGTGATGCGCATCAGTCCCCTGCGCGTGGAGCTCACCGTGCCCGGGCAGTACATCTCCACCATCGCTGTCGGCCGCTCGGTGACGCTCGACGTGGATGGGTATCCGGGCCGGCCCTTCACGGGCAGAATCCGCTACGTCTCGCCTGCGGTGCAGACCGATTCGCGCGCGCTCATCATCGAGGCCGTCGTGCCCAACGAATCGGGTGAACTGAAGCCCGGGCAGTTCGCCACGGCGCGCATCGAACAGGCGTCGCAGACACCCGCGGTGCTCGTGCCACGCAGCGCGCTTCGCAGCGACTCAGACACCGCACGCGCCTATGTCGTGTCTCCCGACGGGTCGGCCGAAGAACGCATCGTCACCACCGGTGAAACGGTTGGAGACCTGATCGAGATCACGTCCGGCGTGAAGGCTGGCGAGGCGGTCGCCACCAGCAACGTCGCGCAGCTCGCCGATGGCGTGCGCGTGACGGGAACGAGATAACGCATGCAGTGGCTTGCCGCGCTCTGCGTCCGCCGGCCGGTGTTCGCATCGGTCCTGATCCTCTCGCTGACGGTCATCGGCGGTTTCTCGTTCATGCAGCTCGGCATCGATCAGTTCCCCAAGGTCGACTTCCCCGCGATCGTCGTCACGACGCGCCTGCCGGGTGCCGCGCCGGAACAGGTCGAAAGCGAAGTCACCGACAAGATCGAGGAGGCCGTCAACACCATCAGCGGCATCGACACCCTCACGTCGACATCGTCTGAAGGCGTCTCGCTGGTCGTCGTCAGTTTCAATCTGGACAAGGATGCGGACATTGCCACGCAGGAAGTGCGCGACAAGGTCAACCGCATCCTGCCACTGCTCCCGCGCACCATCACTCAGCCGACGGTCGAGAAGCGGGATCCCGACGCCCAGCCGGTGCTCACCATCGCGCTGACCGCCGACAAGCCGCTCCGCGACATCACCGAGTACGCGGACAAGATCCTGCGGCGGCAGCTGGAAAGCTCCGAGGGGGTCGGCCAGGTGCTGGTTGTCGGCGGACGGCAGCGCCAGCTGAATGTGTGGCTCGACGCCGATCAGATGTTCGCGCACACGCTGACCGTCAACGACGTGTCGCGCGCTCTTCAGGCGCAGAACAGCGACGTGCCCGGCGGCCGGATCGAACAGGGGGCGCAGTCGATCACGATGCGCACGCGGGGCCGCATCGAGTCTCCAGCCGAATTCGCCGACGTCGTCGTCCGCGAGGTGGCGGGCCACCCGGTGCTGCTTGGCGATGTCGCGCGCATCGAAGACGGCATGGCCGACGCCGGCACGCTCGCCAGCGTCAACGGCGATCCGACCGTGCTGCTGCAGATCCGGAAGCAGTCAGGCATGAACACGGTCGCGATCGTGAACGGCGTCAAAGACCGCCTTGCGGAACTCGAGCGGACGCTTCCGCCCGGATACGCCGTGCGGATCGTGCGTGACCAGGGCGAGTTCATCGAAGCGTCGATCGAAAGCGTCCAGGAGCACCTGATCGTCGGCTCCATCCTGGCGGCGCTGGTCGTGCTGCTCTTCCTGGGCAACCTGCGATCGACGTTCATCGCCGCGATCTCCATTCCGACATCGATCGTCACGACCTTCGGCCTCATCTGGTACATGGACTTCACGCTCAACATGCTGACCATGCTGGCGCTCACGCTCTCGGTGGGTATCGTCATCGACGACGCGATCGTGGTGCTGGAGAACATTTACCGGTTCATCGAAGAAAAAGGGATGGCGCCCGCCGAAGCGGCGGTGGCGGCAACGCAGGAGATCGGTCTTGCGGTGCTCGCGACAACGCTGTCGCTCGTCGCCATCTTCGTCCCCGTCGCCTTCATGAGCGGCATGGTCGGACGCTTCATGCAGAGCTTCGGCCTGACGATGGCGTTCGCCATCATGGTCTCGCTGCTCGTCAGCTTTACGCTCACACCGATGATGTGTGCCCGATGGCTGAAGCCGGCGCGGAGACGGGCGGGAGACGAGGCCGGCGCGCATGATTCGAAGCACTCGAAGTTCTTTGGACCGATCGATCGGACGTACGCACGCATGCTGGACTGGTCGATGGCGCATCGCGCGGTCGTCGCGTCCCTCGCCGTGCTCGTGCTGCTCTCGAGTATTCCGCTGTTCAGGCTGGTGAGTGTCACGTTCATCACGCAGGACGACCAGTCGGGATTCGACGTCAGCGTCCGCGCCCCCGAGGGCATGAGCCTCGAGGCGACGGAGCTGATGGCCAACCGCATCGCCACCGCCATCCGGCAGGTCCCAGAGGTCGCCTACACGCTGGTGACGGTCGCCGGCGACGGCGCGGGCACGCAGAACAACGCATCGCTCTTCGTCAAGCTGGTCCCCATCGAGGCGCGGGATCGGGACCAGTTCGCCGTGATGGGCGAGGTGCGCGACGACATCGTGTCGCCGCTCGGTGCGCAGGGCGTCCGCGCCAGCGTGGGCGGCGGCGGGGGGCCCGGCGGCGGAGGTGGAGACGGCGGTGGGGGCAGCGGCGGAGGTGGCGAGGGCGGAGGCGTTGATGGCTGCGTT